>UBQW01000025.1:148789-235529 GCA_900467745.1 Hyphomicrobiales bacterium | reverse complement strand
GTCATCGGCGGCCCGGCGCGGCATTCGCCACGACCGACGATCCGGAAGCCGCTGCTATTGGCCTGGCAGGCATTGCCGAAGGTCTGCGTGCGTCCGCCACGTTCTCCGCAAACCGGCGCGTATTCCATGGTGCACATTTGCGGCTGCGGCGGGCGGGGGCGTGGTGGGGGCGCGGGGCGAACCGGTCCCGGTCCGGGTCCGTAACCTGGGCCTGGTCCATAGCCGGGACCCATATCCGCCGTGCAGGCGGAGAGGGCTGGAAGGATGACAAGCATCGCCAGTCTGATCGGAGATTTCAGTATCGTCGCCATGCCTCTTCCTCCCGTCGGCTGGATATCATTGATAATCCTAGCCGAATTGGCGCGAGGGAGGAAGGGCGGAGAGAAAGGCTTGTCCGGCTCAGTCGAAGAGGCTGGAGACGGACTCTTCCTGGCTGGTGCGGTTGATGGCTTCGCCGATCAGCGTTGCGGTGGTCAGCACGCGGATATTATGCGCCGACTGGACAGCCGTGGTGGGCTGGATGGAGTCGGTGATGACGAGCTCGCGCAGCTTCGAATTGGTGATGCGGGTGACCGCGCCGCCGGACAGAACACCGTGGGTGATGTAGGCTGTAACGCTTGCAGCGCCCTTGGCGAGCAGCGCGTCGGCCGCGTTGCAGAGCGTGCCGCCGGAATCGACGATATCGTCGATAAGCAGGCAGTCCTTGCCGGTGACGTCGCCGATGATGTTCATGACTTCGGATTCACCCGGGCGATCGCGGCGCTTGTCCACGATCGACAGAAGACAGTCGAGACGCTTGGCGAGCGCGCGGGCGCGCACGACGCCGCCGACGTCTGGCGAAACAACCATGACGTTGGAGATGTCGTAATTGGCCTTGATGTCGCGCGTCAGGATCGGCACGGCATAAAGGTTGTCGGTCGGGATATCGAAGAAGCCCTGGATCTGGCCGGCGTGGAGATCGAGCGTCAGGACGCGATCGGCACCGGCTTCGGTGATCAGGTTGGCGACGAGCTTGGCCGAGATCGGCGTGCGGCCCGAAGCGCGGCGGTCCTGGCGTGCGTAGCCGAAGTAGGGGAGGACCGCGGTGATGCGGCGGGCCGACGAGCGGCGCATCGCATCGATCATGATGAGCAATTCCATCAGGTGGTCGTTCGTCGGGAAGGACGTCGACTGGACGAGGAAGACATCCTCGCCGCGTACGTTTTCCTGGACTTCCACGAAGATTTCCTGGTCGGCAAATCTTCGGACCGTTGCTCTGCCCAAGGGCACTTTAAGATAGTTGCAGATCTCTTCGGCGAGGTGCCGGTTCGAATTGCCTGCGAAAACCTTCATCTTGGTCCGCCTGTTGCCTGCTGATAGCCGCGCTTTTTAGCCAGCTTGTTCCCGAATGCAAGGGTAAAGGCGACTTGCGCCTTTATATTTCCAAAAAGCTTGTGGCTTAACCGCCACGGGCGTCCCGCCACGAGGAAAACTCGGTGATCGTCTTGGACGCAATCTGCTGCATGACGGAGGCCGGAACCACGGCCCAGGGATCCTGCGCCTGCGAGGGAACGCTCTCCTGTCCCTGGATGCGGTGCAGCCGGGCGCCGCTGTTGTCGAGCACATCCCAGACATAGACCACCGTGACCTTGCCGCTGTCGGAAAAGGCCGAGAGGTAACCCTTGAGGATGAAGGCGGTGCTGTTGTCGTTGGAGCTCTTGATCGAGAGGCCGTGCGAGCGCGCCTCGGCGCCGAGCTGCCGCGACAAGGGCGTCACGGCCTGAACGGGGGCGCCGATGATCGGCAGGAAGCGGACGGTCGATGCGCCGGATGGCGTCAGCATCGCCGTGCGCTTCGGCTCGGTTGCCTTTTCCTTGGCTTCCGCGTCGGCGATGTCCTGCTCTTCGGCCTGGGCGTTCGATACCGGTTCGGAAACAGTGTCGGAGACCGGCTCGGAGAGAGGCTGGCTGCGGATGGCGGCGGAGGCCCTTCGCGATTGTTCTGTCTGGCCATCGAGCGCGTAGGCCTGGGCCTGCATCGTCGTCGGCGGAGCGCCGCGACCGGATATGGGGCCGGATGTGGTGTCTTGTTCCACATAGGCGGGGTGGTAGCCGCCTTCGCGCGGCGAAGAGGCAAAAGCCTGGGCGCGGCGCGGCGTGCCGGCCATGCGCTCGACCTCGCCCTGGGTGACCGGCGTCGAACGGATGCTGCCCGAGGTGTCGCCGATGTCGACGAGGGGCGTCAGGGCATCCGTGGTGTTGCAGGCTGAAAGCAGGGCAAGGCAGGCGATGAGCGTGGGCGCTGTCGCAAGTCGCGTCATCCCTCGTGTCATCCTTCTTTCCGTGCGCGTGTCGCCACGCGGCATATGCCCCGGCCAACTTTATGACGGTCGGGGCACTGCAATGTCAATTGTCGATTCTAAAGGGTACCCACTCAGAGGTTGATGAAGTCGAGCGGGTGGCGCGACAGCGCCTTTGGCTCGTCGGCGGTCGTGAGATAGGTTTGGCCAAGGCTCATCGCCGTGCCGCTGTCGGAATCCATGATGATCATGTGGACGAAGAGCGACATGCCCGGTTCGATCTGCTGCGGATTGCCGACGTGGAACATCTGGTGCTCCATCCAGGAGGGCGAGAAGCGGGCGCCGAGCGAGTAGCCGCATGCGTTCAGGCGGTGACGCGAGAGGCCGCGCTCCTCCATGATCTTCGAATGGACGTCGAAGACATCGCCGAACGTATGTCCCGGCTTCAGCACCGTTTCGATGGCCCGGATGTTTTCGAGGCAGGCATTGTAGAGCTCGCGGTGGCGATAGCTCGGTTCGCCGATGACGATCGTGCGCATCATCGCGGCGTGGTAATGCGCGTAGGCGCCGGCCCATTCCAGCGTCAACTGGTCGTTGGCATCGAGCCTGCGGCGACCGGCCTTGTAGCGGCAGAGCAGGGCATCGACGCCGGAGCCGATGATGAATTCGTTGGCGGGATAATCGCCGCCGCCGGCAAAGACCGCGCCCTGCATGGCAGCGAGGATAGCTGCCTCATCAGCGCCTGCCTTTGTCAGCGAAAGGGCCGCGTCCAGCGCGTCGTCGGCAAGGGCTGCCGCGCGCTCGACATAGGCGATTTCCGTCGGGCTCTTGATGAGGCGCAGGCGGCTGACGAGGTAGGACGCGTCGGAAATCTGGCCGAAGGCCATCAGCTGCGTGTCGAGAAGCCTTGCGATGCGGCCGGTCATGCCATGGGTGTCGTATTCGACGCCGATGCGGGCGCCGAGCAGGTCCATCTCGACCAGCAGGTTCTTGAGATCGACGGTCGGATCAGCGTTGACGCGATCGACCCAGATATGAATGTTTTCGATGATCGACGTCTGCCGCGCCTGGCGCAGATCGGCCGAACGGGTGAGGAGCGCCATGGTGCCGTCGGCCTTGACGACCAGCGTCTGGAAGAAGCAGTAGCCGAAGGTGTCGTAACCCGTCAGCCAGTACATGCTTTCCTGGGCGAAGAGGAGGAGGGCATCGAGCTTCTCCTCCTGCATCTGCTGCGTCAGCCGCGCGAGACGATCGGCGAATTCGGAGGTTTCGAAGTGTAGGCCCATACCGGTCACATCTCCCTTATGGCAATTGCCGAAATCTGTCGGCCGTAGTCCGGTTCCTGGCTGTGTGTCGTTCTTCGGTAGGAAAAGAAGCGTTCGCTGTCGGGGTAGGTACATACGCCTAGGCTTTCGGCCTTGACGCCAGCGGCGCGCAGCCGGTCGATGGTGAAGGACGGGAGGTCGAACATCGAATGGCCGGGCTTTTCCGACGGGGTGAAATAGCGCTGGTAGTCACCGTTTTCGCTGACGAAGCGCTCGACGAATTCGGGACCGACCTCGTAGCTCGCCTTGCTGATCGATGGGCCCAGGCAGGCGACGATCGTCTCGCGCTTGGCCCCGAGCTTGATCATGGCATCAATGGTGTTTTCCAGCACGCCGGTGAAGGCGCCCTTCCAGCCGGCATGGGCCGCGCCGACAACCTTGTTTTCCGGATCGGCGAACAGGATCGGGCCGCAATCGGCGGCGAGCACGCCAAGCGCGATGCCGGGGGTTGCGGTCACCAGCGCGTCGGCGGGCTGACGGGTGCCGTCATAGGAGGCGTCCACCACCACGACGTCGGGCGAATGCACCTGATGCACGGTTGCCAGTCGCTCGACCGGCAGGTCGAACCAGCCGGCGACGCGCCTGCGGTTTTCCTCGACCTTGGCGCGCTCATCGTTGGAGCCGAGGCCGACATTGAGGCCGCGATAGATGCCGTCGGAGACGCCGCCCTGGCGGGTGAAATAGCCGTGCTGGATTGTGTCGCCCGTCGCTTCGTTCAGCAGCGCGCTTTGGATCGGTTCCGGGGAGGGCGCATGTGTCATCGGTCATTCCAAGATTTGTTTTAGCGACGCCCAGACGGTGTGTCGGACGAAGCGCTGTCGATTGCGGCGATGTTGACCCCGCCGCGCGCGCCCTGTCAATCCACGGAACGGAACGGCATCAGATCGATGGCGGGATGGGAAACGGCCATCACCTTGAAGAGTTCCCCCATCTTTCCTTCGCCTTCGCCGGCCAGGCGGTCGACGGCGGCCTGTATGATCTGCTGGGTGCGGGGTTCGCGGTCACGGCCAAGGGCGGCGGCGCGTTCGAGGATGCCGAGGCCCACCAGGAAGTCGCCCTGGTGCAGCTGGCCGTTGACGTGGAGGCCGGCTGCCACGGCAGTCTCGCCGAGCGCCTGGAAATCGACGTGGCTGGTCAGGTCCGCTTCGCCGGGGTGGGCGAGCGGCGGGTCGAATTCGTGCATGCGCACGGCCTGCAGCGTATCGCCGAAGCCGGTGATCAGGTGGCCGTAGTCGAGCGCAAGCGCGGTGCCGCCAAAGGCCTTCAGCCGATCGGCGATGGCGACCATGACGGATTCACGGGCAGGGGAGATCTCGAAGAGGGTGCCGAGCGGCACGGTCGCCGCCTGCTCGGGAAGCAGTTGCGGATCGATGCCGGCGACGCCGGTTCCGAAGGACAATTCGTCATCGACGTCGAGGCCGACCATGCGTTCGCGAAAGCCGGTCGCGGTCTTCACGAACTGGCGGATGGGGATGGCGTCGAAGAGTTCGTTGGCGGCGATCAGGGTGAGGCCCGGCGGAATCTCGTCGAATCCGTCGTGCCAGCTGATCCTGCCCTGATGGGCGGCGAGCGTCTCTCCCTGCACCTCGCGCAGGCGCGGGCTGGTTTCGACGAGGTGGACGGTCATCGTTTCGAAGAGTGGCGGTGCGAGGCGCTCGATGACACGAAGCATGTCCGACATCATCGTGCCGCGCCCGGGGCCGATTTCGACGAGCTTGACATCCGACGGCGTGCCGTGGCGCTGCCATGCGTGGACGATGAAGACGCCGATCATCTCGCCGAAGAGCTGGCTGACCTCGGGCGCGGTGACGAAGTCGCCGGAGCTGCCGAAGGGTTCCTTGGTCTTGTAATATCCGTATTCGGGATCGGCGAGGCACAGCGAAAAGTAATCGGTGACGCTGATCGGACCGTTCGCCTGAATGATCGCCTTGATCTTCTCACCGAGTGCGGTGGTCATGTTCTCCTCCTCCGGTGCCGCGATCAGGACTGCAGGGCAGCCTGACGGCGGGCACGGATCATGGCCCAGAGGCCCAGCAGGATCATCGGCGAAGACAGGACCATGCCCATCGTCAGCCAGTTGGTGCCGAGAAGGTATCCGAGTTGTGCGTCAGGTTCACGGAAGAACTCGACGAAGATGCGCGACAGCGCATAGCCGCAGACGAAGACGCCGGCGACGAAGCCGGGGGTTTTCAGCGCCTTCATGCCGTAGATGAGGGCGGCGAGCACGAGAACCAGCACGATGCCTTCGAGGCCCGCCTCATAAAGCTGGCTCGGATGGCGTGCGAAGGGGCCGCCGGTCGGGAAGACCACGGCCCACGGTACGTCCGTCAGCCGGCCCCAGAGCTCGCCATTGATAAAATTGGCGATGCGGCCGAAGAACAGGCCGACGGGAACGACGGCTGCGACAATGTCGAAGAGGTTCCAGAGCGGGATCTTGTTGCGCTTGGCGAAGATGATCATGGCGATCGTCGTGCCGGTCAGGCCGCCATGGAAGGACATGCCGCCGTTCCAGATCTGGATGGCGCGGATTGGGCTCTCGATGATCGCGGGCATGTCGTAGAACAGGATATAGCCGATGCGGCCGCCAAGGACGACGCCGAGCGCTACCCAGACAACGAAATCGTCCAGCTGCGATTTGGTGATCGGTGAGACATTGCCGGGCCAGAGGCTGTCGTTCGCGGCGATGAGGCGCGCGTAGTACCAGCCGATCATGATGCCGGCGACATAGGCCAGGCCGTACCAGTGAATGGCCACGGGCCCGATTGCAAAGGCGATCGGGTCGATATTGGGGAACGGCATAATGGCCATAAGGTCGGCAGCTGTCTGCAAGGTAATCCCATCCGTTGATGTGGGCGGAAGATGGCCTTGCCATAACAGCGGGTCAAGTTGATTGTTAGTGATGCGAGATAAGTGCGACCGCTTATCCAGTGCAAAGCGCTTGCATCCTTAACGGCGAAGCCCTACCTCATTCCTGAGGGCCGAGAGCGGCCGGAAGCCATTATTTCAAAGGGAGTAAACCGCCATGACGACAGGCGCAAACCGCATCATGGACGAGTTCGCAAAGCTGATGACAGATGCCGCAGGTGCCGCCCAGGGCGTGCGCAAGGAAGTCGAGACGATGTTCAACGCGCAGGCCGAACGCTGGCTGAACAGCATGGATGTGGTCAAGCGGGAGGAGTTCGAGGTCATCCGCGAGATGGCGATCAAGGCGCGCGACGAAAATGATGCGCTGCTGGCACGCATCGCCGCACTTGAGGCGAAGCTCGAATCCAAGCCCGCCGCCAAGGGCAAGTAAATCCCGTTTGGGGACAGGGCGCGGTGTGGCCTTTGAGAGACACACCGCTGCTTCGGCTAAAAAAGCGGGTGTGTTTATCCACCTGTGGACACTGCCAAAAAAGCCAATGGGCAGAGTCGTTTATACCCTCCTTCTGAATCCAATTCCCAACACCTTTCCACAGTGGCGTTCCCTAAAACGGCCCTCAGGGGGCTGGCACACCACCGGGTGCGTTATACACTGATTTTAAATGATGATTCGAAGCAGTTGGTAAGCTCCGGGCAGGTTCACTGCGTAAGTCTGGTAGCGGTTCAACGGTCATCTGGGTTGGTGGTTTCCGGGTTAGTTGCGTGTGTTCGCTTGTGTCTCGTTGGACGAAGTCGTTACGCATTCACTCCGGTCAAGAAGGTGCTGCATGAGCCTCATGGAATTGGAAGTCGAGCGTCAATCGAACCCGGTCGATATGATCGAGTACGTCGCCGCCCACAACGACTGGGCTTTCGAGCGGTCGGGTGACGACGAAATCGCGATGACGGTCGAGGGCAAGTGGACGGATTATCACGTCTCCTTTTCCTGGATGGAGGAATTCGAGGCGCTGCATCTCGGCTGCGCCTTCGACATCAAGATCCCCGAACAGCGCATGAATGAAGTGACGAAGCTTCTGGCCGGTATCAACGGTCAGGTGCTGATGGGTCACTTCGACGTGTGGCGCCAGGAGGACGTGGTCATCTTCCGGCAGTCGCTGCTGCTTGCCGGCGGCGCTGAGCCGACGAACCGCCAGGTCGAGGTGCTGCTCGCCAGCGCGCTCGATACTTGTGAGACCTATTATCAGGCGTTCCAGTTCGTGATCTGGTCCGGCATGGACGCCAACCGCGCCATGGAAGCCGTGTTGTTCGAAACCGTGGGTGAAGCGTAACATGTCCGGTCTGTCGTCGTCGGGTCCAATCGTTCTTGTCGGCGCCGGCAACATGGGGGGCGCGATGCTCTCCGGCTGGCTGAAGAATGGTGTGCCCGGTGCCTCCGTCGTCGTCGTCGATCCCGGCCCCTCGGCCCAGATGATGGCGACGATCAGTGAGGCGGGCGCCAGGCATGTGACGGCGCTGCCGGCCGAGCTGAAGGCCGGTGTGCTGTTTCTGGCTGTGAAGCCGCAGGTGATGGACGCCGTGCTTCCCTCCGTGAAGAGCGCCGTTGGCGACGATACGGTCGTGGTCTCGGTCGCGGCGGGCAAGACACTCGGTTTTCTCGAATCCCATCTTGGCGAAGCGGCGATGGTTCGCGCCATGCCGAACACGCCGGCCATGGTTGGCCGCGGCGTCACCGGCGCTTTCGCCAATCAACGCGTTGGCCAGAACCAGCGCGATCAGGTGCATGCGTTGCTCAGGGTCTCCGGACCCGTGGAGTGGGTGCCTTCCGAATCCGATATCGATGCCGTTACAGCCCTTTCGGGCAGTGGTCCTGCGTATGTGTTCTATCTCGTGGAGTGCATGGCAGAAGCAGGCCGCAAACTTGGCCTGCAGGCGGACCTTGCCATGCGGCTTGCACGGGAAACTGTCGCGGGGGCTGGTGAACTCTTGCACCAGTCCCCCGACGACGCATCGAAGCTTCGCCAGAACGTCACGTCTCCTGGTGGCACGACTGCGGCGGCGCTCTCGGTGCTGATGGCTGACGATGCGATGCAGCCGCTGTTCGACAAGGCGCTTTCGGCCGCTCGCAAGCGCGCCGAGGAGCTGGCAGGCTAATTCGAGGCTATTTTCATGACCGAAGAAATTACCTATGGCGATTTCGAGCGGGTCGACATCCGTGTCGGCACCGTTATCGAGGCCAATCCGTTTCCGGAGGCCCGCAAGCCGGCCTTCAAGCTCTTGATCGACTTCGGACCCGAGATCGGGGTCAAGAAGTCCTCGGCGCAGATCACCGTGCACTATACGCTCGAGACGCTCGTCGGCCGGCAGGTGCTGTGCGTGGTCAATTTCCCGCCACGGCAGATCGGACCGTTCCGCTCAGAGGTTCTGACGCTCGGTTTCGAGGACGAGGCCGGCGCCATCGTGCTCGCGGCGCCGGACAAGCCTGTGCCAAACGGCAAGAAGATCATGTGATTGGCGGAGCGCCGTGGCCTTGTGCCCGGCGTTTTAGCGCCGACATTCTAGTGAATGTCGCGCGAGAGCGGGTCCGAGAGGCTGAAGTCGTGGAACGTGGCTTCGAAGCCGGCGCGTTGCGGTGAGCAGAAGACCGGGCCGACCATCAATTCCGCAAATTTCGGGTCGAACCAGGCGAGGCGCGCCATGCGCCAATCGGCCATCATGTCCGTCCTGTACTGGATGAACAGCGCATCGCCATTGCGCGTGACCCGCACCGACAGCCGTTCGAAATCATGGTCGATGCGAAATGCCGACCAATCGGAGTTGCCGTTGGTGACGACGACGCTGAAGTGGCGGGCGCCGTCGGTATATTCGATCCCGCATTTCATCCAGTGCGTCGCGTCGGCGCGCAGCATGATGCCGGCCTGATCGTAGAGCGCCTGGTAATCCGCCGAAAAGGTCAGCTCAGCGGTGAAGTCGCCGTGGCGTGGCTGGTGTAGGAAATGGCCGTCGTCACGGTGAAAGCCGTAGTAGGTTCCCTGCCAGAAATCGGTCCTGTCGCCGGAGCGCACGTGCAGTCCGTCGTCGCGCTGCTCGGCAGACGGCGGTGGGTTCAGCCAGGTCATGTCCGTCAAATCGATAGCCATCGTGACCTCAGGCCGGGATGCGGATGACGGCGCGCAGGCCGCCGAGCGGGCTGTCGCCAAGCGTGACGTTGCCGCCGTGGCTACGGGCGATATCGCGGGCGATCGCGAGGCCGAGACCCGTTCCCGACGCATCGAGATTGCGTGCCTCATCAAGGCGGAAAAAGGGCTTGAAGACGTCCTCGCGGTTCTGTTCGGGGATGCCGGGGCCGTCGTCGTCAAACACGATCGTCAGCCATTTGGCGCCGTGCTTGGCCTCGATGTTGAGGGTCTTGGCATAGCGGCGGGCGTTGGAGGCGAGGTTGGTGACGAGGCGCGTGAATGCGTTCGGCCGGACCTCGATATCGTCGTCGCCGTCGATCGAGTAGGTGAGCGTCTTCTTGTGCAGGGCGAAGTCAGGCTCCAGCTTCAACAACAGCTCGCTGAGCTTGAGTTCGCCGACATCTTCCTCGACCTCGCTGCGTGCAAAGGCCATGTAGGCCTCAAGCATCGACTGCATGTCGTTGACGTCGTCGCTCATGCCTTGAAGATCGGGATTGTCTCCGGCGAGCGCCAGCTGCAACTTGAAGCGCGTGAGGATGGTGCGTAGATCGTGGCTGACGCCTGTCAGCATCGCCGTTCGCTGTTCCATCTGGCGCTCGATACGCTCACGCATGAGAATGAAGGCGAGGCCGGCGCGGCGGACTTCGTCGGCGCCGCGCGGGTAGAAGTTTTCGGCCTTCTGGCCCTTGCCGAAGCTTTCGGCGGCGGCCGCGAGTTTCTGGATCGGGCGGATCTGGCCTCTGAGGAACAGGATGGAAATGGTGATCAGCACCAGCGATGCGCCGACCATCCAGACGATGAAGATATGGGTGTTGGAGGCGTAGGTCTGGTTGCGCTTGGCAAGCACGCGCAGGATCTTGCCGTCAAGTTTCACCCGGACCTCGACGAGATTGGAATCGCCCACCGTGTCGATCCAGAAGGGGCGCTTGATCTGGTCGCGGATCTCGTCGCTCAGAATGCCGTCGAGAATGGAGAAGAACGGTTTGATGCGGGGCGGGGGGAGCTCGCCATCGGGCTCGATCGAGATCTGCAGGCCGAGCTGGTCGCGGGCGATGCGGGTGGCCTCGCTGTAATCGGTGTCCTGCGGATAGGTCTCGATCATCTGGATGATCGCGGCGATATCGGCGGTCACGGCCATCGACAGGCGCTGGGTGACCATCTGCCAGTGCCGTTCCATGAAGACGGCGGCGACGACGGACTGCAGGAGCACCATCGGCATGATGATGATGATCAGCGAACGGACGTAAAGGCCCTTGGGCAGCTGGCGGCGCAGCAGGCGGGTGAACCAACGCCAGCCGGAAACCGGCGAGCGGTCCTCGCGTCGCAGGGAATCGAATGTTACCATCTAGAGCCTTTCCGGGTCCCGGATCATCAATCGATGCTCAGGCGGTATCCTATACCACGAACCGTCTGGAGCCAGACCGGATTTGATGGGTCGTCCTCGATTTTGCGGCGCAGGCGGTTGATCTGCACGTCGATCGTGCGCTCGCCGACATCGACATCGTTGCCGATCAGTTCGTGGCGGGGAATGGTGTCGCCTGCGCGCTTGGCAAAGAGCAGCATGATTTCCTGCTCGCGGTCGGTCAGGCGCACGATCTCGGCAGCTTTCTTGAGCTCCCGGCGGGTGAGCGAGAACGTGTAGGGGCCGAACATGACCTGTTCGATCTTGGGCGCATCGCCGGAGACGTTGCGGCGCAGGATGTTGTTGATGCGCAGCACGAGCTCGCGCGGGTCGAAGGGCTTGGGCAGGTAATCGTCGGCGCCGGCCTCGAGACCGGCGATGCGGCTGTCGGATTCGGCGAGCGCCGTCAGCATGATGATCGGCACGTTCTTGATGATGCGCAGATCCTTGGTGACGTCGATGCCGGATTCGCCGGGCATCATCACATCCATGATGATCAGATCGAAATCCAGGCCGCCAAGCTTGCGGCGTGCTTCGGCGCCATCGGCCGCAACCGTCACACGGAAGCCGTTCTCGCTCAAATAGCGGTTGAGCAGCGCGCGAATACGCGTGTCGTCATCCACAACGAGCAAGTGTGCCGCATCGTCCGAAATCACTATCTTCGCCGCCATTCAGTCCGCTTTCGAGTTTTGTCTGTTCTGCATGCCACTCAGGAAGGCCTTGACGCCAGCCCTTATCTCCGGAGACGCCCCGTCGAATGCTCTCTCAATACGGCGCGATTGCGGCTCGGCGAGTGCAAGCACCAGATCCCGGCCAGTGGCGGTGGGATAGAGCTTGCGCTGACGTCGGTCCTCAGGCCCCGCTTTTTGTTGAATATACCCCGAATCGATAAGCTGTTTGAGTACCCTTGCGAGACTCTGTTTGGTTATCTTCAACGTATCCAGGAGATCGGCAACGGTCATGCCGGGGTTTCGGTTAACGAAATGCACCACGCGGTGATGCGCACGTCCAAAGCCGCTCTTTGCCAGGATGGCATCCGGATCGGAGACGAAGTCCCGATAGGAGAAAAACAGGAGCTCGATGATGTCGAAGTCGATGGTTTCGGTGTTTTCCAACGGCTTGGTCAAAGGCTCCGGCTTGGGCTCCTGCCTGCCGGCTCTCGGGCTGCTCTGTCGTGCCAATTTGGCATTTCCTTTCCTAGTCTGCGCCGTTTGGCCGACAGCGCGGGAACATACGTCAGTAATCATGACATATCTTCCAGTGTCTTTCGGTTTTCGGCTTTCGCGCGTGCAAAGAAGGTCGGTGTTGTCAGTTGAACCGAGATGCCCCCGCGCAAAACTCCCCATGCGATACGCAATTCCCCTGCGTGATTGGATTAAGAGGCATATTTGCGGCAACAATCAACAGGCATGACGCGAGCGCGGCGGCGAGTTCACAGCCGTCTGGCGAGCGCGCATGAAAAAGGCGGCCGGGTGGCCGCCTTTGTTGTCCATGATTTCAGGTCTTAGTTGTAGACGTAGACGATACGGCGCGTGCCAGGATCGACCAGTACCGGACGGTCGTTGATGCGAGCGTAGCGGTACTGGTAGTCAGGGATTTCCTGGAACGTCACCGTGCCCGGAACCTGCGCGCCGACGACGACATCACCGCCGACCTCGACCGTGCGACCAGGGTTGCTCTCGATATAGGTGGTGACCGTCTGCGGCGGTTCGATCGTCTCTACCGAGCCGACCGGGCCGAGCAGTTCGTCGCCCGGAGCGGGTTCGGCGGGGCCGGTCGCTGCCGTGGTTTCATAGGTCACAACGGGGATATCGAGATCAGACTGGTGCTGCTGGACGATCACTTGGTTGCCGTCCTGATCCATCTGCAGGTACTGGGCGTAAACCCAGCCGCGCATGCCGTTGACATCGACACGGCACCACTGGCTACCGGCGACGCAGCCGTCGAGGATGGT
Source organism: Hyphomicrobiales bacterium (assembly GCA_900467745.1). Taxonomy (GTDB): domain Bacteria; phylum Pseudomonadota; class Alphaproteobacteria; order Rhizobiales; family Rhizobiaceae; genus Rhizobium. The sequence continues at coordinate 222,532 of UBQW01000025.1, read as the reverse complement.
TTCGGAGCCACGAGTCGCAACGCCGACAGCGGGATACTGCTCGCCGGGGCCGGCGTGAATGGTCAGATCGTTGATGGCCGTTGCGGCCATTTCCGCGCGGGCGAGGCCGGCGGTCGCCAGAACCATTGCGCCTGCCAGGAAAAGATTTCGCTTCATGGTCATCGTAGGTCTCCTTTTATAGACGGGTTGGTAACGCCCGGAACAAGGGGAGGTTCCGCCGATGGCGATCACAGGAGATTACACTTATCGTTGCGGCGTGACGGAGGGCTTGGCAAAATCGAGGCTGCACGGGCCGGCGTTTGCGACTATATCGACATCGAGACGGACGAACTGCGCAAGACACAAAGCGAGGCACCCCATGAGCATGCTCCAGGCCGGGATCATTCCGGTGACAGCGTTCCAGCAGAACTGCACGATCTTTTTCGATGAGGCGACGAAGGAAGGCGTGGTGATCGATCCGGGCGGGGATGTCGCCAATATCCTGCAGGGGATCGAGCAAAATGGGCTCAAGATCAGGGCGATCTGGCTGACCCACGGCCATCTCGATCACGCCGGCGGGGCCAAGGAGCTCAAGGAAGCGCTTGGCGTCGATATCATCGGCCCGCACGAGGACGACCTGCCGCTGCTGCAACGGATCGAGACGCAGGCGGAGAAATATGGGCTGCCGGCGGGGCAGATGCAGAATGTCGAGCCCGACCGCTGGCTGAAGGATGGGGACACCGTGTCCTTCGGCGAGCACGTGTTCGAGGTCTACCACACGCCGGGTCACGCGCCTGGGCATGTCATCTATTTCAACCGGGCGCAGAAGTTCGCGCATCTGGGGGACGTTCTGTTCAACGGTTCGATCGGCCGCACCGATCTTCCCGGCGGAAACCACCAGCAGTTGCTCGATTCCATCCGCGACAAGGTGGTGCCGCTCGGCGACGAGGTCGGCTTTATCTGTGGCCACGGCCCGGGAAGCCGGATCGGCGACGAGCGCCGCGGCAATCCTTATCTGCAGGGGCTTTGATCCGGACAGGGGATCGGGTCGGCAAAGTCCGCACAAAACAAAAGCGCCGCTGAAAAGCGGCGCTTCGTGCATGAGCGATCAGTGTTCGATCAGTTGGCGACGCAGAAGTGGCTGCGGCCGTCATTGCCGATGAAGGTGCCGCTGCGCGGATCAAACGAACGGTAACGATAAGAGCAGTAGCGTTCCCACTGCGGGGTCCACGGCTCGACGCCGACGCGAACCGGAGCCGGATGGTAGTAGCGCACTGGTGCCGGGCGATAATAGCGGGGAGGTGCTGCGTAGACCGGACCGTCGTCATAGGCGTAGGGCGGGTCGATGTAGCGCGGTTCGTCGTAGCGCGGAGCATTGGCGATCGCCGAGCCGACGATCAAGCCTGTTGCCAGACCGACAGCGCCGCCGACCCATGCATCATTGTTATGGTGGTGGCGATAGCGCCAGTCGTCAGCCGATGCGACACCGATCGACGAGAATGTGATGGCAGCCGCGGTTGCCGTCAGAAGAAGGGTCTTGGCAAGGCTATTCATGTGTTCTGTCCTGTTCAAACTCTTGGCCGGTTTTGCACCTTGATGATGGCAAGTTAACGGCTGGCGGCTGAATGCAGGCTGAACGATAAAACCCGGCGGCCCGCCGGGCTTCAACTCGATTGCAAAGGTAGGCTCTATCAGCCGTCGATCTGCAGGTTGACGGCCTTCGGGCCCTTGCCGCGACGATCCGGTTCGGTGTCGAAGCTAACCTTCTGGTTTTCCGTCAGTCCGGCCAATCCGGAAGCCTGCACGGCGGAAATGTGAACGAAGATGTCCGCGCCGCCCTTGTCAGGCTTGATAAAGCCAAAGCCCTTGTCGGTGTTGAAGAATTTTACAGTCCCAGTCTCGGCCATGCGTCAGGTCCTTTGATCTCTGCCCGCCATCCACACGGGCAGCATACTGATATTGCCTCCTCACGGAGACGTTAACAGGCAATTATTGAATTGTGAGAAAAAGGTCCCCTCTAAATCAGTATAGTTCTCCGCAGAACTTCCGCCTGCTTATTTAGAACCAACCGACCGGAGTATTAGCGTCTCCGGCGCGCACAATCTTAAGGACTTCCCATGCTCGCAAAATGCCCGAACGCCACGAGATTGCTGTGATTATTCACTTTTGGCAAGCAAAAGTTTTCCGACGCAACGCTGCCTCGCGCGCCAATTCCGGGTGGGTTCTGCGCTCTGACGAAAAAAAGCACTCATCAGTCGCCTCTGGATAACGTTTTGTATCGCGAGCAATATATTTTAGGAGCAGATTTTGCCAAAATTACAACGTGTGCGCGACCTGGCGAACGTTAAACTTTTTTTCATATTTTCGGCTTCAGCCCGGATTTTGGCCGATAAGCAGGCCGTTTTGGCGACGTCGACGCGCTATCTCGGGGACGATTTCAACTAGAAGCATTGCCGCGAACATCAGCGCGCAGCCGACATAGCCGAGAGCGGAGATCTTCTCGCCCAGCACCAGGGCGCCGAGTGCGGCGCCAAACAGCGCTTCGGACGACAGGAAGATCGCCGCTTGCGAGGAGGTGGTGTAGCGCTGGCCGATGATCTGCAGCGAAAACGCAATGCCAGACGAGAAGATGCCGACATAGAGGATCTCCGGAGCTGCGTCCCAGATCGCCGCCAGGCTGATGGGCTCTACAATGACGGCGGCTGCCAGCGCTAGCACGGCGGTGACGGCGAACTGCGCCACCGACAGCGTCAGGGCTCGGCCGGTCTCGGAGACAATGATGCCGGCGAGCGTGATCTGGCCGGCGGAGAAGACAGCGCAGAAGATGGTCAGGATATCGCCGCGCGACAGGGCCGACATGTCGCCACCCGACAGCAGATAGATGCCGGTCAAGGCCATCAAGGCGCCCGGCCAGACGATCCAGTGCGGCGCCCGGCGCAGAAAAAACACGGCGATGATCGGAACGATGACGACGTAGAGCCCGGTGAGGAAGCTTGAATTGGTCACCGTCGTCGTCTGGAGACCGATCTGCTGGGTGATCATGACGCCGAATAGGGTCAGGCCGATCAGCAGATAGAGCATCGCGTGGCGCCCGGTGGTCTTGGTCTTGCTTTTGCGCGCCTCGATCAGAGCGAAAGGGAGGACCGCGACGGTGGCGATGGCGAAGCGCAAGCCGACGAACCAGAGCGGACCGATCGTTTCCATCGCCGTCGACTGCGCGACGAAGCCGCCGCCCCAGATGGCGCCGGCCAGCAATAGAACAAGGTTCGCCTGTATGCGCGTCATGTCAGCCTCAATCGGGTCAGCCTCGGGGAGGTCGGCCAGACGGGGTTAGCGCTTTGCGGCCGAAAAAGATGTGGTCGAGATGGGCGACCGTTACCAGTTTCGTTCGACCGCAGCAAGGCGACGCCTGCCGGCGAGATCAGCCGTTGTTGGCGGGTGCTCGGGAGACGCGCAGCAGCGCGCCGTCATCCTCGTCGGTGACGATCAGAAGCGCGCCGTCGGGCGCCACCACGATATCGCGCATGCGGCCATAGGCGCCATCGAAGATACGCTCTTCGGCGACGAAGGCGCCGCTGTCATCGCGCTGCATGCGCGACAGGAGCTGGAATTTCAGGGCTGCGACCAGGAAATCGCCATTCCATTCCGGAAACATCTTGCCGCGATAGACGGCGACGGCGCCCGGCGCGATCGATGGGTCCCAATAATAGAGCGGTTGCTCCAGCCCCTTCTTGGCGGTGCCTTCGCCGATCTCGGCGCCGGAATAGTCGCGGCCGTAGGTGATGATCGGCCAGCCGTAATTCTTGCCCGGCTCGATGCCGTTGATCTCGTCGCCGCCGCGCGCACCGTGCTCGACGGTATAGAGCTTGCCGTCGGCGGCGTCGAAGGTGATGCCCTGCGGGTTCCTGTGGCCCTTCGACCAGATTTCCGGCAGCGCCTTGGCGCCGTCCTTGAAGGGATTGTCATTGGGGATGCTGCCATCGGCATTGATATGGACGATCGAGCCGGCATCGTCCTGCCAATCCTGCGAGCGGTCGCGATCACCGCGGTCGCCGATGCTGATGAAGAGCGAGCCATCCTTGGCGATGGCGATGCGCGAGCCATACTGGATGCCGCCGCTGGTGAACTTGCGCATCTTGAAGATCGACTTGACGTTCTCAAGCGCGGTTCCGTCGGCCGAAAGCGTGGCGCTGAAAGCTTCGGTGCCGGAGCCGCCGTCACCCGGTGTCGACGCCGTGAGATAAAGAGTCCGCGAGGTGGCGAAATCGGGCGCCAGTTCCACGTCCATCAGGCCGCCCTGGCTTCTGGCGTAGACCTTGGGGACGCCTGATATCGGCGCCGAGAGCTTGCCGTCGCGGACGATCCGCAAACGGCCGGGGCGTTCGGTCACGAGATAGCCGCCATCGGGAAGGACAGCCACCGCCCAAGGGTGCTCTAGCCCCGAGGCGATCGTTTCGACCTGAACCTGCACCTTCTTGGTCTCGACCGTGTCAGCCGCCATGACAGGCGCGGACTGCGCGACGACCGCCGCCAGCGCCACGCCTAATCCAAGTGTCGAAACTGCTCTCATTCCCCATCCCCTAATGCCAGCTTACAAATGTCAATCCGCCTGAGAGTTGGAGGAGCAGGCGCCTTGCTTCAACCCTCAAGGGGTGTTGGATAACGGCATTGTGTTTCGGTTCTGAACCGAGCCGGTCGTTCTTGCGTCGACGAGTTCGGCTTCGACGATGTAGCGGAGCGGCCCGCGTTCGGTGGCGCCGAAGGGCCAGCAGGTCGCCAGCACGAGGTTATGGCCGTGTGCTGCCGGGTCTATGCCGCTATTGTCCCAGGAGACGACGCGGCCTTCGCCGGCCTTGAATATCAGGTGTTCGCCGTCACGGCGCGTCACTTCGATCTCATCGCCCGGCTTGACGTCTTTCAGCCAGCGGAAGTGGGTGTCGCGATGGGCAGCGATGACGGATGTGCCCTCGTCGCCGGGCTGCGGCGTGTTCGTCAGCCATGCGGGGCCGAAGGCGAGCGCCTCGCCGGAGGCGCCGGAGAGAACGATCGCCTGCTTGCCGAGGCGCGGGGCGCTAACCTTCGCCTCGGTGGTGAAGTCGGCCCAGGGCCAAGGCTTGGCGTCCTCGCCGCGCAGCTCGGCCGCGAAGGCGCGCGCGAGCAGGAACTGCGATAGCTGCGCCTTCGCCTTGATGTAGATGCCGTCGCTGATCAGGATCATGCCATAGAGCGCCAGGATGGCGATGCCTGAGGCGATCACCTTCTCGACCACCGAGAAGCGCGGCCACAGCGCCGACGCCTGCTTGTTGTCGGGTGCGTCGAAGGCGGTTGCCGCCGCCGTCGCCATGGCGAGTTCCAGATAGGTGGGAAGCGGGCCGAAGTCATCGGCCGGCCCGGCTCCGCTGGTTCTGCCCGTTCTAATGGCCACGGCGGGTTCCTCCCGCCATGGCGTTGCGGCGTCTCCACGCCATCAGACCGCTTGCGGCCACCAGCGCCAGGATCATCAGCGTGACGCCGCGGGCGATCTGCTCGTCGGCGCGGGTGGCGGTCTGCGGCAGCTGGATGGAGGCCGAGCGCTGGGCGATCAGGTTGGCGGCCTTGGGTGTCGGGGCGGCCGCCATGCGGGTTGCCGCGAGCTCTGCCACCTGCTGCAGCGGTGCGGCCATGGCGTGGTCGGGTCCGCTGCCTGAAGGTGCCTGCGGGGCCGGGGCGGTCTCGCCGTAGACTTTCTCGAAGTCCCAGCCATCGGGGAGGTTGAGCGGGAGCTTGGCGGAATCCAGCGGCTTGTCTGAAGGACGCGATGGGGTGACGTCGACGGCGACGAGGCTGGTCATGCGCGAGACCAAGTGGTGGGCGAGCGCCACGGTCTCGACATCCTTGTCGAGCGCAGTCGGGTCCTGGCGCTCATAGGCGCGGGCTTCGAGGTCGTCGATCTTGCGGCGCGCCCAGAGCTTGGAGATGCCCTGGCCGTCGGCGGCGTTGGCGATATCCATCTCGACGCGCCACGGCTGGACGCCGGTCTTGCCCGTGATCTGCAGTTTGCCCGTCGGCTTGGCGTCCGGCAGTTCTGCGGTCAGCACCACGGGTTCGCCGGTGTAGAGGTCGGGCATCGGGTTGGGGGTGATGTCTTCGGCCTTGGCGTTTTCGAAGGTCGCGGCGATATCGGTCATCGCCGGGTTCTGCAGCTTCTCGAACAGCTCGGCCATGCGCGTGGCGATCTGGTCGGTGGAGCCGATCTGGGTGAAGGTGCCGCGGCCCATCTCGGCGGCCTTGGTCATGAAGTAGGAGTTTGGCGCCGAGCCGATGCCGACGGTGAAGACACGGGCGTCGCCACGGTTCTGGGTGATCTCGGTGAAGAGCTGCTGCTCGTTGCCGATCGCACCGTCGGTGAGGAAGACGACCTGGCGCAGCGTGCCCGGCGCGACCGAGCCCTGGTTGCGCAGAGCATCCTGCAACGCCGGCAGCATCTCGGTGCCGCCATCGGCATTCAGGCTCCTGACATAGGATATCGCCTTTTCGCGATTGTCGGGGGAGGCGGCGACGAGGCCGTTGAAGTAATCGGTCATCGTGTCGTCGAAGCGGATGACGTTGAAGCGATCGTCGGTGTTGAGCCTGGAGATGGCAAGCGCCAGGCTTTCCTTCGCCTGCTCGATCGACGGGCCGGACATGGAGCCGGAATTGTCGATGACGAAGACGACCTCACGCTTGGCAGGCGCTGCATTCGCATCCGGCGTCGCGGGCGGGGTGACGAAGGCGAGAAGGTAGGTCTTGCCGTCGCGCACTTCGCGGAACAGGCCGGCACTCGGCGTCTTGCCGGGGGCGGCCTTCCAGGTGAGCTCGAAATCCTTGTCGGCGGGAACGGTTTCATTCTTCAGCGCGATCACGCGGTTCTGGTCGCCGTCGGTCTTGATATCGACATCGTGGAAGGAGGATTTGACGTCGCCGAGCGGGAAGCCGGCCTTCAGCTTCACGGTCAGCGCGACAGGGTTGATCTTGGCGTTTTCGCGCGGATCGAGCACCGGTGCGGTGATCTTCTCGCGGTTTTCGACCGGATCGGACGGGACGGCGAAGCCGGCGCCGTTGTTGAATTCGACGGTCTGGACGATCGGCGCCGGATTGTAGCGGGGCGCCACGACCATCGGGAAGCGCAGCGAGAACTCGCCACCGGACTGGTGGACCGTCTGCTGGTATTCGACCTGGACGACGATGGTTTCGCCGGGGCCGATGTTGGCGACCTGGTTGGTGAAGATGTTGGGGCGCTGCTGTTCCAGAAGTGCGGTCTTCTTGCCCTCGGCCTTGGCCTGTTCGTAAATCTCGCGGGCTTCCTGTCGTGGCTTGATCTGGCCTTCGATGAAGCGGTCGCCGATCTGCATCTTCAGGACGTCAACAGCGGAATTTTCCGGTAGCGGGAAGACGTAGGTGCCTTCGACCCAACCCTTGCTCGGGTTCTGGAAGCGCTGGGTGACCTTGACGCGGGCAATGGGCCCGGTGACATCCATCTCGACGTCGGTCTTCAGACGCGGCGCCTCGACGAAGAAGCCGGGTTCCTTGGCGGGAAAGAGCAAGGAGCCGCTGTTGACGTCGTTCGGCTTGATCAGGCCGGCGATCTCGCGGGCTTTCAGCTGGCTCTCTTCGGCGGCATAGGCGGCCGTCACCAGTCCTGATGTGACCAGAATGGAGGCGGCGAATGCCACGAATGCGATCAGCAGGGATATGGAAACGCGGGCGGCGCGCAGCCGCCTCAAAGTGACTTCATCTTCCAGAAACATGGCATGCCCTCAGTAACCAATTTCGGAGATGCAAGAATGCGGCTTCGATCTCGGCGGGCTCGCGACCGAATTGCGGCATGCCACGGCATTTGTTGCGGCCAATTCGTGGCGAAGGGCCGATTTGGCGAAGTTTTTGATTTCAAGGCGTAAATCAGGATCGCGTCGGTCAAGCGGCTTCGGATTATGCGAATCACGGTCCCGATGGCGCGAATGATCACGAAGAATCATCCGATTCATCACCCCTTTGGCCTTGAAAAGCCTGCCTACATTGGACATAGACCGTAGCGCAGAAATCCGGCCCCGGCCGTCTGCTAAAATCAACCGTATAGGACCGATATCATGGCCTTTCTTGCCGATGCTCTTTCCCGTGTGAAGCCTTCCGCCACCATCGCCGTTTCCCAGAAAGCGCGCGAGTTGAAAGCAAAAGGCCGTGACGTGATCGGTCTTGGCGCCGGTGAGCCGGACTTCGATACGCCCGACAATATCAAGCAGGCGGCGATCGACGCGATCAACCGCGGCGAGACGAAGTACACGCCGGTTTCCGGTATCCCTGAACTGCGCAAGGCGATTGCCGCGAAGTTCAAGCGCGAGAACGGCCTGGATTACTCCTGGGAGCAGACGATCGTCGGCACCGGCGGAAAGCAGATTCTTTTCAACGCCTTCATGGCAACGCTGAATGCCGGCGATGAAGTCGTCATCCCGGCTCCTTACTGGGTGTCCTACCCAGAGATGGTGGCACTGTGCGGCGGTACGCCGGTTACCGTCATGACGACGCAGGAAAACAACTTCAAGCTCCAGGCCGCTGATCTCGACAAGGCGATCACGCCGAAGACGAAGTGGTTCATTTTCAACTCGCCGTCCAACCCGTCGGGTGCAGCCTATACGCATGACGAGCTGAAGGCTCTGACCGACGTGCTGCTCAAGCATCCGCATGTCTGGATCCTGACCGATGACATGTACGAGCACCTGACCTATGGCGACTTCAAGTTTGTCACGCCCGTCGAAGTCGAGCCGAAGCTCTATGACCGCACGCTCACCATGAACGGCGTCTCCAAGGCCTACGCTATGACCGGCTGGCGTATCGGCTACGCGGCCGGCCCGATCCAGCTGATCAAGGCCATGGACATGATCCAGGGCCAGCAGACCTCGGGCGCATCGTCGATCGCGCAGTGGGCTGCTGTCGAAGCGCTCAACGGCACGCAGGCGTTCATCCCCGAGAACAAGAAGATCTTCGAGGGCCGCCGCGACCTCGTCGTGTCGATGCTGAACCAGGCCAAGGGCATTTCGTGCCCGAACCCGGAAGGCGCCTTCTACGTCTACCCGTCCTGCGCCGGCCTGATCGGCAAGACGGCCCCGACGGGCAAGGTCATCGAGACGGACGAGGACTTCGTGTCCGAGCTGCTGGAATCGGAAGGCGTTGCCGTGGTTCACGGCTCGGCATTCGGCCTCGGCCCGAACTTCCGCATCTCCTACGCGACCTCGGAAGCACTGCTCGAAGAAGCCTGCAAGCGCATCCAGCGCTTCTGCGGCGCCTGCAAGTAAGCAGCCTCGCTTTGAACTTCGAAACCCGCCGGCGACGGCGGGTTTTTTGTTGCGGGTGTGTTTTGCTCCCGCCCATTTAAAGATCGCTAATGACTGGCGTCTATTGGTGCGCTGTTTTTATAGATTTCATTGCCTCCGGATCATGACGCTTCAATCCTTCCAGCTCGACTTCGCAACGGTTCTCCTGTTGCACCAATGCTCGTTTCTCGTCGGCGCTCTCTGCTTTCTCTACACGCGCTGGCAGTCGAAGCGCGGGGAGGGGTTGGGAACGCTGGCGATCGGCTTCCTGTCGCTGGCGATGTCGTCGACCTTGGCGGGGCTGGGCGAGCGTTCGGTACTGTCTCATGAAATATGGACGTTCGGGACCTTTGTATTCGGCCTGATCGGTTATGCGGTCTTCTGGGTCGGGATGCGGCAACTCAGCAGCGGCCGGCGGCGGCGGATCGATTGGCTCGTGCTGATCATTCCAGCGGTGCTGATCGTGACCGCGTTCGCGACGCGGTTCTATCTGGTCGACGCCGTTCGCGGCGCGGTCGGGAATTTCGTTTCCTTCCTGTCGCTTGCGGCGGCCACGGCAACGGTGCTGCACGATCGGCGGCCGGAACGGCTGCCGGTGCGGATCGTGCTGTCTTGCGTGATCGCGCTGTCGTCGCTTCTGGCCCTGCTCATCGTCGTTGCCATGCTGACGCCGGCGATCGCTCCGATGACGCCGCGCTGGGCGTTCTTCATCCGCATCATTTGCCATTTCGCGATCGCGCTTTTCGTGATCATCCTCGTGAAGGAGCGTGCCGAGGCGGCGCTGCGGCATGTGGCCGATACGGATATGCTGACCGGTGTCGGCAACCGCCGCTGGTTTACCTCGCGGATGCCGAAGGTCATGCGTGGCGACGATGCGCTGCTGTTGATGGATCTCGACCTGTTCAAGCAGGTCAACGATCGTTTCGGCCATGATACTGGCGATCAGGTGCTCGTCAGCTTCGCCGATGCGATCAGCCGCAACCTCAATGCAAGCGGCAGCTTCGCGCGCCTCGGCGGCGAGGAGTTCGCGGCCTATCTTCCGAAGACGAACGCCTTGGAAGCCATGAAGGCGGCCGAGCGTCTGGTCGATCTGATCGGCAAGCTCGAAGTGGACAGCAACGGTCAGCGCGTGCCGCTCACCGTCAGCATCGGCGTTGCAACGAGTGCGGATGCGGGCCGTTCCTGGAGCGATCTGCTCAAGATGGCCGATGCGGCGCTTTATGCCGCCAAGGATAGTGGGCGCAATCGCGCCGTCCTCTATGAGAAGATCGCGGCGTGATTGTCTTTCCGGCTTGGCAATCCGATTCAGGTTTTCGCCGCAAGGCGTTGATTTCGGATTCAATCCGCCGCTGAGGTCGCGCCACCCGTCGTTATAATCCCAGGCTCGCCAGCATCAGGAATGTCGCGAAGAGGATGAAGTGCGTCATGCCCTCGATGGCGTTGGTCTCGCCATCGTTGAGGTTGATGGCGGCGGCAATCAGGGTGATCGTGACCATCACCGTCTGCACCGGCGTCATCGCCATGATGAAGGGCTGGCCGGTGTAGAGCGCGATGGCCTCCATGACCGGGACGGTCAGGATGACCGTCGAGAGCGAGGCGCCCATGGCGATGTTCACGGTTGCCTGCATGCGGTTCTTCAAGGCGGCGCGGAGCGCGGTCAGGATCTCGGGCGCAGCCGATATGGTCGCGACGACGAGGGCGGTGAGGCCGATGGGGGCGCCGGTGTCCTTGAGGCCCGTCGTCATGAAGGCCGACATGAATTCCGCGAGCGCACCGATGATGACGACGCCCGCCAGGATCGTGGCGATCGAGACCGCCGTCGACCCTTCGTCGCCGTGATCTTCCGCGGCGTCCTGTTTGCGCTCGGCGCGTGGGTAGCTGTAGCTAAAGAAATAGCTGTGCTGGCCGACCTGCATGCGCAGGAAAAGCGCGTAGAGCGCAATCATCGCGACGATGGTGAAGGCGGAATAGTAATGCCATTTCTCGTCGGGCACGAATTCTGGGACGATCATCGAGATGCCGATGGCCGTCAGGATCATGACGCCATAGGTCTTGCCTGAGTTGTCGTTATAGGGCTGTTCGCCATGCTTCAGGCCGCCGAGCAAAGCTGCGAGGCCGAGGATGCCGTTGATATCGAGCATCAGCGCCGAATAGATCGTGTCGCGCACCAGCGTCGGCGAGCTTTCGCCTGACATCATGATGGCGAGGATGATGACCTCGACGGCAACGGCCGAGAGCGTCAGGATCATCGTGCCATATGGATCGCCGACCTTGATAGCGAGGATTTCGGCGTGATGGGCCACACGCATGGAGGCGAGGACGATGGTCACGATGAGGGCGGCGGCCGCGATGAGTGCCGCGCCTTGGCCCATCTCCATGATCGCGTGTTCCGACAGAAATGCCGCCACGCCGACCGCAATTGCGATCAGCAGGTACCGTTCGGTTTTCAGGCGTGACACTATCCCCAACGTCGAGCTCCGATCTTGATTCATGTCTCAAGTCTAAGGCGATGATTTCACATATCAAGTCGGCGATTGCGCGGGGCAGGTTTGCAGTCTTGGGCATTTAATGGAATACTGCCTCATCGGTCAGCCGGAAGCATATCGCGGCGCCTCTCGTCTTTTTGCCAGATGGCACCGCGCTAAACAGGATTCGATCCTGTCTGTTCGGTGTGTTGAACCAAGCAAAAGAGGAGTGAAGTGTATGGTCAAGGTGGTCTATGAAGTCGTCCAGCACGATGGCGGCTGGGCCTACCGGCTGGGAAACGTGTATTCCGAGGCCTTCCCGACACATTCCGAAGCGCTTGAGGCGGCCCGTATCGTGGCGGCCGAGCAGCAGGTCGGCGGCGATTCCGCCGAGATCAGCTGGCAGGACGACAAGGGCAAGTGGCACGAGGAATATGCCGAAGGTGGCGATCGTCCGGAGACGGAGGTGGTCGATGGCAACTGGAAGACCCACCAGGCCGCAACGTCGCCACGCGCCTGACCGATCGCACTCTTCATGAGGCGTTCCGTCAGTCCCGGCGGCCGAGCGCTCCTTCCCTGATATAATCGAGCAGGCCCGCGACCAGCGCATCGAAGGTGACGCGGTAGCGCGGCGATGTCTTGATCGCTTCGTGCATCACCACCCAGGTCGCAAGCGGGATTTGAAACGCCTGCGGCAGAACGTGGACGAGATCCTTATCCGACGCCGCCAGCCCTGTCTGGCACATCCCAATTCCCAATCCCGACCGGATCGCCGCCATCTGCGCCAACGTGCTGTCGGCCTTGAAGCCGAAGGTGAGGTCGGCGAAGACAGGGTAGCGTTTCAGCATCGTCCTGACATAGCCGGTGTGCCGGTCGAAGCCGATCAGGCGATGGCCCTTGAGGTCGGCCAGTGTTTGCGGCGTGCCGCGATGGTCGAGATAGCGTTTATGGGCGTGGAAGCCGAGCGGAATGTCGCCGATGCGGCGCACCACCAGCGCGTCCTGTGTGGGCTCGCTCATCCGCACCGCGATATCGGCTTCGCGGCTCAGCAGATCCTCGACCGCGTCGGAGGCGGAGAGTTCGATCTCGAGCTCCGGGTACTTCTCCATCAGCGGTGCGAGGATCGAGGGCAGTACCTCGACGCCGATCACTTCGCTGGCACTGATGCGGACTGGGCCGGCGATGCGGTCGCGATGGCCGGAGGCGGTGCGCAGCAGGGCGGCGGAGGTTGATGCCAGCGTTTCGGCATAGGGCTTGAGTTCGAGGGCGGCTTCGGTCGGCATCAGGCCGCTCTGCGAGCGCAGGAAGAGCTGCGTGCCGACGATCTCTTCCAGCGCGTCGATATGGCGGCCGATGGTCGGCTGCGTCAGGCCGAGCTCGCGGGCGGCGGCCGATAGCGAGCCGTGGTGGAGCACTGCGAGAAGGGTGCGGTAGAAATTCCAGCTAGGCTCTGTTGTCATCTAAATATGTATAGATGAGATACGAATTTCGTCAATTTCGTTTATCTCTGCGTGAGCGCATCATCTCTTCATCAACAGATGGAGATGATGATGACACAGCAGATCGCACTTGTACTCGGAGCAACCGGTGGCATTGGCGGCGCAGTTGCCCGCAAGCTTGTTTCGCGCGGCTGGCATGTCCGCGCGCTGAGCCGCAATGTGGAGAAGGCGCGCGCCGCCGAGCCCTGTTTGAACTGGGTGAAGGGTGACGCGATGCGCACCGCCGATGTGATGGCGGCGGCTGAAGGGGTGAGCCTGATCGTGCACGCCGTCAATCCGCCCGGCTATCGCGACTGGGAAAAGCTGGTGCTGCCGATGCTCGACAATACGATCGCGGCCGCCAAGGCGGTCGGGGCAACGATCGTGCTTCCCGGCACGGTCTACAATTTCGGGCCGGATGCGTTTCCTGTTTTGCGTGAAGATAGCCCGCAGCATCCGGTGACGAAGAAGGGTGCCATCCGCGTCAAGATGGAAAAGCGGCTGGAGGCCGCATCGCGTGATGGGGCGCCCGTCATTATCGTGCGCGCCGGCGATTTCTTTGGGCCGGGGGCGGCAAGCAGCTGGTTATCGCAGGGCATGATCACGCCGGGCAAGCCCATTTCCACCGTGACCAACCCGGCACGCAAGGGTGTGGGGCATCAGTGGGCCTATCTGCCTGACGTGGCGGAAACGATGGTGCAATTGGTCGAGCGCCGCGATCGTCTGCCTGGTTTCGCCGTCTATCACATGGACGGTTTCTGGGATCGCGATGGGCAGCAGATGATCGAGGCGATCAGGCGCGCCGTTGGCGGTCGGGTGAAGGTGCGGAGCTTTCCCTGGTTCGTCGTACCGCTGGCAGCACCCTTCGTGACTTTCATGCGCGAGTTGAAGGAGATGCGTTATCTCTGGCGCGAGCCGATCCGGATGAGCAATGACCGTCTGGTGGCGGAACTCGGCTTCGAGCCGCGCACGCCTGTTGATGAGGCCATCAGGACGACCTTGCTGTCGCTCGGCTGCCTTGAAGAGCGGATGGACGATGAGGTGGCGGGCGCGTTGGCGCCGCGTGGCTAGCCTTGGCTGAGTTCCGTGAGCGCGATGCCGGCGACGGTGAGCGGGCTTTGCGCTTCAGACAGCATGCCGTCGTCGAGAAACCAGGCGGCGGAGAGGCCGCAATAGGCGGCGATCCAGCGCAGCAAGCGCTCGGGCTCGATGTTGGCGGCAGCGGATATGATCGGCAGCTGGCGACGGAGGCGATCGGGATCGGTGACCGTCGAGAGTTCCGGGTTGGCGAAGATGTTGGCGTAGTCGAAGCCGCGCTCGCCAACCAGGCCCTTCGGATCGATCGCCAGCCAGCCGTGTTCCCCGAAATCGAGGACGTTGCCGTGGTGGATGTCGCCGTGCAGGACCGTCTGGTCACGGGCGTCAGCGAGCAGGGCGGTGGCGATGTCGTGGCAATCGATGAGCACGCCGCCGTATTTGCCAGCGGCCGGTGCGAGGTCGCGGAACCATCGGGCGAGCGGAATGAGCGGTGGCTGCGGTGTTTGGCGCGGCGCATGCAGTCTGGCGACGGTGTCGCAGAGGATGCGGCTTGTCTCGTCATCTCTTCCCTCCGAGGCCATGGTGAGTAGTGAGCGGCCACCTTGGGCTCGTTCGAGCACGATCGCATCGGCGTCGTGGCAATAGACCTTTGCCGCACCGTGACCATCCCACCAGTGCATCACGGCGGCGCCCGATCGCTCGGCTTCATCGGTGCTGAGCTTCAGCATCGCCGGCTTGCCGTGCCACAGGACGGGCAGGAGGTTGCTGGAGTGGGTGACGACAGGCTCGCCGTCAGGGGTAAGGTGCCAGCGGTCGAGATAGGGCGTGAACATGAGGGGGATGCTAGCCGGTCGCGGCTGGAAAGGGAAACGACGTGGACCCAGAATAACATTGGCCAAAAAGAGAAATCCCGCCGGGTGGCGGGATTTCGAGGCTTGGTGTTGATCAGGCGACCTTTTCGAGGACCGGGTAGTCGATGTAGCCCTTCGGGCCGCCGCCATAGAGAGTGGCCTGGTCGATTTCGTTGAGCGGGGCGTTGGCCTTTAGGCGCTCGACGAGATCGGGGTTGGCGATGAAAGGCTTGCCGAAGGCGATCAGGTCGGCCTTGCCGCTTTCGGCGGTGTCGATGGCGAGCTGACGATCATAGCCGTTATTGACCATCCAGCTTGCCTTGCCGCCTGCCTTTTCATAGGCGGCGCGCAGGCCGGCATAGTCGAATGGCTGGTCGCCCTGCTGGAAGTTGCGGTCGCCGCCGGTAGCGCCCTCGATGATGTGGATGAAGGCGAGGTCGTACTTTGCCAGGCCCTCGACGACGTAATCGAAGAGTGGCTGCGGAGCAGCGTCGGATGCGTCGTTGGCGGGAGTGACCGGCGAGATACGGATGCCGGTGACGCGCGGGCCGATTTCCTTGGTGATCGCATCGACCACTTCGAACAGGAAGCGGGCGCGGTTTTCGATCGAGCCGCCATACTGGTCGGTGCGGTCGTTGATGTCGGCGCGCAGGAACTGGTCGATCAGGTAGCCGTTGGCGGCGTGGATCTCGACACCATCGAAGCCGGCGTCGATCGCAGCGCGGGCGGCCTTGCGGTAGTCCTCGACGATGCCTGCGATCTCGGCGGTTTCAAGCGCGCGCGGCTCGGAGGTCTCGGCGAAGCTGCCGGTGCCGTCGGCGTTGACGAGATAGGTCTTCGACTTGGCGGTCTTGTTGCTCGAAGAGACCGGCTTGCCGCCGTTCGGCTGCAGCGTCGTGTGCGAGATACGGCCGACATGCCACATCTGGACGACGATCTTGCCGCCATGGGCGTGCACGGCGTCGGTCACGCGCTTCCAGCCATCCAGGGCTTCCTTGCTGTAGAGGCCGGGGACGTCAGCATAACCCTGGCCCTGGTGGGTGATCGCGGTCGCTTCCGTGACGATCAGGCCGGCGGAGGCGCGCTGCGTGTAATATTCGACGTTGAGGTCGTTCGGCACGGCGCCCGGCGAGCGGTTGCGGGTCAGCGGTGCCATGACGATGCGGTTCTTGACGGTGATGTCGCCAACCTGTGTCGGTTCGAAGAGCTTGCTCATGGGAAGTCCTTTCGGTGGTGCTAATGGTTTGGGGGCGTTGGAAGGATCATTCGGCCGGGGCAGGCATGGCTGCCTTGCCCTTGGCGGAGAGATAAGTAAGTGCCGTGACGACGAGGCCGATCAAGGCCATGAAGGCGGCGACCAGCGGCACGCGGGTCATGTCGAAGCCAAGCTCGATGGCCATGCCGCCAGCCCAGGCGCCGAGCGCGTTGCCGGTGTTGAAGGCGCCGATATTGATCGTCGAGACCAGATTGGGCGCATCTTTGCCGAAGTGCACGACGCCGACCTGCAGGGCGGGAACGGCGGCGAAGGTCGCGACGGCCCAGACAAAGAGGGTGATTTCGGCGGCGATGAAATAGGGGCTGGTGAAGCCGAAGGCGACCGAGGTCACGGCGATCATCGCGAAGACGCCGGCAAGCGTCGGCCCAAGCTTCCAGTCGGCCAGCTTGCCGCCGAGCAGGTTGCCGACGGTGAGGCCGAGGCCGATCAAGAACAGCGTCCAGGTGACGCCTTGCGGCGACAGGCCGGTGACATCACGCAGCAGCGGCGCGATGTAGGTGAAGAGCGCGAACATCGAGGCGGCGAAGAAGACGGTGGTCGACAGCGCCAGCCAGAGGTGGCCGTTCTTCAGGGCGGCGATCTCGCGGAAGATGTTGCCTTGTTCCTCCTGCTTGTCCTTGGGGAGGACGGCGATCAGGCCGGCGATGGTGATGACGCCAAGTACGGTGACGACCGCGAAGGTCGAGCGCCAGCCGAATGCCTGGCCGATGGCGGTGCCGAGCGGCACGCCGAGCACGTTGGCAAGCGTCAGGCCGGTAAACATCAGCGCTACGGCGCGGGCGCGGCGATCCGGCGCCACAAGGCTGGCGGCGACAACGGAGCCGATGCCGAAGAAGGCGCCATGGCAGAGCGCGGTAACGACGCGGGCGATCATCAGCACCCAGTAGCTCGGCGCCAGCGCGCAGAGCAGATTGCCGGCGATGAAGAAGGCCATGAGCGCGATCAGCGCCGTGCGGCGTTTCAGGTGCGCGGTTGAGACCGCCATGACAGGGGCGCCGACGGCGACCGCGAGTGCATAACCGGTGACGAGCCAGCCGGCCTGCGGGATCGTCACCGCAAGGTCGGTGGCGACTTCGGGCAGCAGGCCCATGATGACGAATTCGGTGGTGCCGATCGCAAAAGCGCTGAGCGCCAGGACGAGGAGGGCGAGGGGCATGTTTAGAGATCCTGTGCCAGTTGCTTGAGGAAGGCAGCGATGGTTTCTTCGTTGCGCTTGTAGAAAATCCACTGACCGACGCGGCGCGTGGTCACGAGATTGGCGCGGCTGAGCGTGCCCAGGTGAGCGGAGACGGTCGATTGGGAGAGACCACAGCGTTCGAACTGGCTGGCGCAGACACCCATCTCGAGCGGGTGCTCCTGCGAAGAGAAATGCTCTTCGGGATTCTTCAGCCAGTTTAGAATCTCCATCCGCTTGGGATGGGATATCGCTTTCAGGATTTCGTCGTTGTCCATCGTCGTTTGCCGAACCATAAATCGTTTCTGACCGATATATGGATCGACGATTTTCGATGTTCAAGACATGCGCGAACGGCGTGTGCGATTTTTCCGTGGTTAAATTTTAAGCAAAAAAAGAGGGCCACCGAATGAACGGGGCCCTTTAAGGTGTGAAGGTTATTCAACCTCCAGAGGGGAACAGCTAATGCAGCGGCACTGGGAGAGAACCGCCATGTGCATCAACTGAGTGCGATATGATGCTTTGGCGGGCAGATTTCAATGCCCGTTTGCGCATGCCTGCTATGCAATGCAGCATTTTTTGCTGCGATGCGGAAAATTAGGGCAAATCAAGGCAAAAAAAGAGGGCCACCGAAAGCTCGGGGCCCTTTATAGGTATGAAGGTCTAAACCTCCAGAGGGGAACAGCTAATGCGGTGGAACTGGGAGGAAAAGCCACCGTGTGCATCAGCTGAGGTTGATATGGTGTTTTAATGTGCAGCCGGCAACCAATTTTTGTGCATGTCAGGCATGCGCGCTCTGCACGGCTGCCAATTTCGCCGTAAAATCAGTTAGAAGCTCCAGTTTCTAGCCTTGCTGACGATGAAGTCGCGGAAGGCCTTGAGCTTGGCGGCGTTCTTCATTTCGTCGGGATAGCAGAAATAGGTGTCGAAAGACGGCACATCGGCGTTGATCGGCAGCTGAATCAGGCCCGGGTCGCGGCCGACGATGTAATCGGGCAGGCAGGCGACGCCCATGCCGAGCAGGCAGGCGCGCTTGATCGAGGTCTGGCTGTTGATCTGCAGGTGCGGAATACGCTTGTTGTCTGACGAGCGGCCGGCGATTTCGAGCCAGTTCACGTCGAGCAGATAGTTCGGCGCCGGTTCACCGAAGGTGATGATTCGATGGTTGTCGAGATCCTCGACCGCCTGCGGCTCGCCATATCGGTTGATATAGGAGGGGGCCGCATAGACGTGCATGTGCACGGTGAACAGCTTGCGCTGGATGAGATCGGATTGCTGCGGCTGGCGCAGGCGGATCGCGCAGTCGGCGTAGCGCATGTTCACATCCACTTCCTCGTTGTCGAGGATGAGCTGGATCTGGACATCCGGATAGAGCTGCATGAACTCCTGGATCTTGTCCGTGAGCCAGCCCTGGCCGAGGCCGACCGTCGTGGTTACGCGCAGCTTGCCCGACGGCGTTTCCGTCGTCTCGGTCAGCTGCATCTTCACGGTTTCGAGCTTCAAGAGCACGTCATGGGCGGTGCGGTAGAGCAGCTCGCCCTGTTCGGTGAGGATGAGGCCGCGGGCGTGGCGGTGGAACAGCTTGGTGCCGACGTCCTGCTCCAGCGCGCTCACCTGACGGCTGATCGCGGATTGGGACAAATGCAGCTTGTCGGCCGCGTGCGTGAACGAACCGGCTTCGGCAGCTGCGTGGAAAATACGCAGCTTGTCCCAGTCCAACGGCATTCCACCACCCCTCATGCCGATATTACTCCGCAGCTACGGCGACGGGCAGCTGGCCCGTGAGATAACGTTCGGCCTCGAGCGCTGCCATGCAGCCCATGCCGGCGGCGGTGATCGCCTGGCGGAAGGTGTCGTCTGTGACGTCGCCGGCCGCGTAAACGCCCTCGACCGAGGTCGCGGTCGAATCCGGCGCGGTCCAGAGGTAGCCGTTGTCCTTCAGCTTCAGCTTGCCCTTGAAGAGCTCGGTCGCCGGCGCATGGCCGATGGCAACGAAGACGCCGTCGATCGTGTGGTCGGCAACAGTGCCGGTGCGCGTGTCGCGCAGGCGAACGCCTGACACGGACGGCGGCATCGGCGGCTTGGCCGGCGCGCCGGTGATCTCGGCGATCTCGGTGTTCCAGAGGATCTTGACGTTTTCTTTGGCGAAGATGCGTTCCTGCAGGATCTTTTCCGAGCGGAAACTGTCGCGGCGGTGAACGACCGTCACGGTCTTGGCGATGTTCGAGAGATACAGCGCTTCCTCGACGGCAGAGTTGCCGCCGCCGACCACGATCACGTCCTTGTTGCGATAGAAGAAGCCGTCGCAGGTGGCGCAGGCGGAAACGCCGAAGCCCTGGAAGGTCTGCTCGCTCTCGATGCCGAGCCACTTGGCCTTGGCGCCGGTGGCGATGATCAGCGTGTCGGCGGTCCAGACCTGGCCACTATCGGTGCGGGCGACGAAGGGGCGCTGGTTCATCTCGACTTCGGTGACGATGTCGTTGACGATCTCGGCGCCCACGTGCTTGGCCTGCTGCAGCATCTGGTCCATCAGCCACGGACCCTGGATCGGATCGGCGAAGCCCGGATAGTTCTCGACGTCGGTGGTGATCATCAGCTGTCCGCCTTGCTCCATCCCTGCAATCAGGACCGGCTTCAGCATCGCGCGCGCCGCATAGACGGCAGCGGTGTAGCCGGCGGGGCCGGAACCGATGATGAGCACCTTGGTGTGGCGGGCGGACATGAGACTTCCTTTCAACTGGCTGGACGCGCTGGATATAAGGCGAATGCGGCCATCACGCGTCCATGCGTTATTTATGAACGACCAATGCTTTTATTCAAGGGCAGCCTTGCGTTACCAACAAGGCATTCGGTGTGGATGTGCAAGATTCCGTCATCTCAGGGAAAGATTCTTGCGTATTGTGCCGCTTTATATAGAAGCTGGATTCACGATTTTAAAGAAAGGCACTCGCTTGGTTCGCGCTGAACTGGACGCCATCGATATCAAGATCTTGCGTGAGCTGCAGGCGGATGGACGCATGACCAACGTCGAGCTCGCCGACCGGGTCGGCATCTCGGCGCCGCCCTGCCTTCGGCGTGTGCGCAAGCTGGAAGAGTCCGGCGTTATCGAAGGCTATCACGCGATGCTGAACAGCCCGAAGCTGGGCTTCGATCTCGTCGCCTTCTGCATGGTCGGTCTCAAGCATCAGTCGGAAGCCAATCTCAAGGCGTTTGCGGCTGCGACGACGCAGTGGCCGCTGGTGCGCCAAGCCTGGATGGTTTCGGGCGATAGCGACTTCCTGCTGCATTGCGTGGCCGAAAACCTGACGCGGTTCCAGGACTTCGTCATCGAGGTGCTGACCGCCAACGAGCATGTCGACACCGTGCGCACCATGCTGACGATCCGCCAGATCAAGAAGCTCGGATTGACGGAAGTCTGAGTTGTCTCAGTCGAGGCTGTCGTAGACGGCCTTCAGCTTCGTGGCTTCGCCTTCGATCCGGAAGTTTTCCATGACATGCGTCTGGGCATTGGCGGCGAGCCGTGCCAGGCGGCTTTCATCATCCATGAGGTCTGAAACGGCCTTTGCCATCGCATCGAGATCGTCGCGGGCAATCAGCAGGCCCGCGCCTTGGGCGCCGGTCGTGACGATCTCGGGGAAAGCGCCGACATCGGTTGCCACCACAGGCACGCCGGAGGCCATGGCTTCGAGCGGTGTCAGGCCAAAACCTTCCCAGCGCTGCGGCGCGACGAACAGATCGAGCGCGCGGTACCAGTCGTTGATGTTCGTATGCTCGCCGACGAAGAGGATGCGGTCGGAGAGGCCGGCGGCGGCGACCTTGGCCTTCAGGCCGTTTTCGAACTCGACATGCTGGGCCGTGGCGCGGCCGGCGATGATGGCGCTCCACTGAGGATAATCGGGAAGCAGCCTCAGCATCGTATCGACGAAGAGATCGGTGCCCTTCTGGTGGCGGACGCGGCCGAAGCAGCCGGCGATCTTCTTGTCCGGATCGAGGCCGCATTCGCGCTTGGCCTGCGCCCTATCGGATGGCGGCGAGAAGCGGGCGGTGTCGATGCCGTGCAGGATGACGGTGCTTGGGACTTCGAGATAGTTCGCCGTCTTGCCCGAGGTCGCGATCACCGCGTCCATCTTCGAGACGAGAAACTTCGTCCAGCCGCTGTGCTTGCGCTGCGAGGCGGAGGTGAAGACGATCTTCAGCTTCATGCGCAGGAGGTCGCGCATGATGAGGGCAGGGAGCATCTCGATGTTGCGGCGGGCGTGCCAGACGCGGAAGGGCCGGGTCGAGGGGGCGCGCCACAGTTTTGAGAGATCGCGAAAGCGGATATGCGGGATCGATGCCGGCAGGCCCGGCCCGAGCGCTGCGATCTTCTGACCGAGCGCCCGCTGGACCGGGATAAGCTGGATGATCGTCGAGGTGACGCCTGACAGACGCTTCTTGAAGTTCGGCGCTATGATTTCGACGTCAGCGATATCGACGATGTGCGATCGGCCGCGATCCACCAAGGTCCTCAGCCCCAGGTGATGGCCAGAACTTCGTAAGCCTTGGAGCCGCCGGGCGCGTTGACTTCGATGGAATCGCCGACTTCCTTGCCGATCAGCGCGCGGGCGATCGGGGAGGAGATGGAGATGCGGCCGGCCTTCACGTCGGCCTCCTGGTCGCCGACGATCTGGTAGGTTTTTTCTTCCTCGGTGTCCTCATCGACGAGCTTCACCTTGGCGCCGAACTTGATCGTGCTGCCGGACATCTTGGAGAGGTCGATAACCTCGGCGCGCGCCGTCAGATCTTCGAGCTCGCCGATGCGGCCTTCGTTGTGGCTCTGCGCTTCCTTGGCGGCATGGTACTCGGCGTTTTCCGAGAGGTCGCCGTGTGCGCGAGCCTCGGCAATCGCCTCGATGATTCGCGGGCGTTCTTCCTGCTGACGCCAGCGCAGCTCTTCCTGCAGCTTGACGAAACCACCCTGCGTCATCGGTACCTTATCAACCATTTTCTTGTCCTTCAGTCTTTGTGTCGGCTAGGCAGAGACACAAAAGAAAACAGGTCCCGAAGGGGAACTTCGGAACCATGCAAAAACTCTATCTGCTTCGTTTATAGCAGATTGCCTCCGTCGATTTCCAGAGAATTCGATGAAGCGACTTGCAACCCCTTATGGCTTTTCGCGTCAAACTTGAAAAACATCAATCGGAAGCGGCTTTTCTTGACTGTTAGCGATAGAACATATAGTGAACATATGCATGAAGAAGTCACTCGAAGAGCGGTTGGCCATCCTCTCGGACGCGGCCAAATATGACGCCTCCTGCGCCTCCAGCGGAACCACCAAACGCGACTCGTCCAAATCGGGCGGGCTTGGTTCGACTGAGGGCGCCGGCATCTGCCACGCCTATGCGCCGGATGGGCGATGCATTTCGCTGCTGAAGATCCTGCTCACCAATTTCTGCATCTACGACTGCGCCTATTGCATCAACCGCTCGTCCAGCAATGTGGAGCGGGCGCGGTTCACGCCGGAGGAGGTTGTCTGGCTGACGCTGGAGTTTTATCGGCGCAATTATATCGAGGGGCTGTTCCTGTCCTCAGGGATCATCCGCTCCTCCGACCACACGATGGAGGAGATGGTGCGGATCGTGCGCGAGCTTCGCACCACGCATAACTTCCGGGGCTACATTCATCTCAAATCCATTCCCGAGGCCTCGCCGCATCTGATCGAGGAGGCGGGGCTTTATGCCGATCGTCTGTCGCTCAACATCGAGCTGCCGACCGATCGCGGCATCGCGCAGCTGGCGCCGGAGAAGAAGCCCGCCAGCATCCGCCGATCGATGGGCGATCTGAGACTGAAGATCGAGGCGGCGTCCGAGCCGACGCTGCAGAGCAAGCGGCGCAAGCGTTTCGTGCCGGGCGGGCAGAGTACGCAGATGATCGTCGGCGCCGATGGAGCCAATGACGCCACCATTCTCGGCACCAGCGCGCAGCTTTACGGAAGCTACGGGCTGCGGCGCGTCTATTACTCGGCCTTCAGCCCCATTCCCGATTCCTCGAAGAACCTGCCGCTGATCAAGCCGCCCTTGATGCGCGAGCACCGGCTCTACCAGGCGGATTGGCTCTATCGCTTCTATGGCTTCGGCATCGACGAGATCACGTCCTCGCAGGAGGGCGGCATGCTCGACCTCAATCTCGACCCGAAGCTTGCCTGGGCGCTCGGCAACCGCAACGACTTCCCTGTCGATATCAATAGGGCGCCGCGCGAGACCTTGCTCCGCGTGCCGGGGCTTGGGACGAAGACGGTGAAATCCATCCTCTCTGCGCGTCGTTTCAGAAAGCTGCGGATCGAGGACCTGACGCGGCTCGGCGTGTCGATCAAGAAGGTGCAGGCGTTCATCTCGGCCGAAGGCTGGTCGCCGCGCCGGCTGATCGACCGACCGGATCTGAGGGCGATGTTCGAGCCGAAGCCGGAACAATTGTCGTTGCTGTGATGATCACCGTGTTGTTGGAGGGCCGGGGAGAATTGGCCGAGTGGCGGGACGCGGCGCGGCGGCTGGCTGCCTCGGGTGTCGTGCCGGAGGAGATCGAGTGGCGGGAGCGGTATCGCGAGACCGATCTGTTTGCCGCGCCCGAAGCCGTGCCGAAGCTGCCGGCGCTCGATGCTTCCAAGCCGTTGACGGTGCCGCCCGCCTTTATCGGGCTTGCGGAAACGGTGATCTGTCACAGCGATCCGATGCGCTTCTATCTGCTTTATCGCCTGCTCTGGCGGCTGCAGAGTGATCGGTCGCTGCTCGACGTCGCGTCGGACGAGGATGTAGCGCGGGCGCGGGCGATGGATAAAAGCGTGCGCCGTGACGCGCACAAGATGACGGCCTTCGTGCGCTTCAAGGAGGTTGGCTCGGGGATATCGCTTAACGGGCGGCGAAAGTTTCTTGCGTGGTTCGAGCCCGATCATCACATCGTCGCCCGCAAGGCGCCGTTCTTCCAGAAGCGGTTCAACGACATGGACTGGGTGATCGCGACGCCCAAGGGGTCGGCTGCCTGGGATGGGGAGAAGCTGACCGTCAGCCATGATCCGTGCGAGAAGCCCGATCTCACCGATCCAGCTGACCAGTTGTGGCGGACCTATTACGCCAACATCTTCAATCCGGCCCGCCTCAAGGTGAAGGCGATGCAGGCGGAGATGCCGAAGAAATACTGGAAGAATCTGCCCGAGGCCGATCTCATTCCCGGCATGATCGCCGATGCGGAAAGCAAGGTTCTCGCGATGGCGAAGCGCCAGGCGAGCGAGCCGCTGCCGTTTCACGACCGGCTGCAGGAAGCCGCGCGTCGGGTGCCCGCAGCACCGCGGGCGCCCGTGGGCACGCTGGCATCGCTGCGTGAGGAGGCCGCCGTCTGCACGCGCTGTCCGCTGCACGAGAAGGCGACGCAGACGGTTTTCGGCGAGGGGCCTGAGAATGCGAACGTGATGTTCGTCGGCGAGCAGCCGGGGGATCAGGAGGATCTCGCCGGGCGGCCGTTCGTCGGGCCGGCGGGGAAGGTGTTCGATCAGGTAGCCGGCGAGGCGGGGATCGACCGGCAGTCGGTCTATGTGACCAATGCGGTGAAGCACTTCAAATACGAGCCGCGCGGCAAGCGCCGCATCCACCAGCGGCCAAATATGGGCGAGGTCGCCCATTGCCGCTGGTGGCTCAATCTGGAGATCGAGCTCATCAAGCCGAAGCTGATCGTCGCCATGGGCGCCACCGCGCTGACGGCACTGACCGATACGAAGCACAAGCTGTCGGATATCAGGGGGCAGCCGATCAGGATGAGCAAGGAGCGAACGCTGTTCGTCACCGTCCACCCGTCCTACCTGCTGCGCATCCCCGACGAGCGGCTGAAGGCGGAGGAGATGTCGCTTTTTCGGGCGGATATGGTGCGGGTGCGTGAGCTGATGGCCGGGATGGCGGCCTGACGATCGCTCGGTCTGCGAATTGCCATGGCGCTTCGGCGCGAATGTTGTAGCGTTGCCAGCAATGGCAATCTGGAGACCGTTTATGTTCGATCATGTGTCGATTGGTGTGAAGAGCCTTGAGAAGTCGCAGGCGTTCTATGATGCCGCGCTGGCGCCGCTCGGCTATGAGCGGCTGACGAATTTCGGCAATGTCAGCGGCTATGGCGCCGATCGAGTGGGGCTGTGGGTTGGCGAGGTGGCGCGGCCTGTGGTGCCCGATATGGAATCCGGGCTGCATTTCTGCTTCGTGGCGCCGTCGGAAGAGTCCGTCGATGCGTTTTATGCGGCAGGCCTTGCCAATGGCGGAACCGACAATGGTGCGCCGGGCGTGCGGCCGGATTACAGCCAGTTCTACTATGCCGCCTTCATCATCGATCCTGACGGCTATCGGCTCGAGGCCTATTTCAAGCGGCCGGAGTGACCGGAACGACCTCCGAATCTTCTGATGGTGGCGGGCCGTCGTTGCTCCAGGGCTCGGTCTCGAAGCGTAGGGGCAGGTTCGGCGGGGCGTAGGGCAGTGCTGTCGACGACGACAATCGGTCGATCACCGATTGGTGCAGCGAGGCGCCGTCGGGGATGAAGCGGCGGTCGGCCAGCGGCAGGTAGATGCGCGTCGTGTCGCCGCGCTTGCGCCAGGAGGTGATCGGCACCCGCCTCGGCACATATTCGAGCAGTTTCCACGCCCAGTTCATGGAATCGTGCAGCGGTGCCGTTGGGGCCGGCCGGACATAGCTCTTGGTCGGGTTGTCGCCATGGACGAGTTCCTTGACCGCGTCCTCGTTGTAGGTGAGGCCGGTGCTTCGGGTCTCGGCGATCATCCAGGCGAGCGGTATCTTGATCGCCGCACTCTCAGCTTCCGGATAGCCGCCGCCGATATCGCCATGCACGCCCGAGAACCAGACTTCCTTCACGTTCTGCGGGGGCGGGGCCGGTGGCTTGAAGGGGCCGCCCCAATAGTCTTGCCCTTGCCGCCAGGGAAGCGGATTGAACATGGTTCGCCGCTCATCGATGGCGAGCGCGTGCCGCACCACTTCGACGCTCGGATTGCGATCGGTGAAGGGAAGCGTCAGGAGCTGCGGGCGCCATTTGCCCCAGACGATGACCGAGGACACCGTGTCGAAAAGGCCGATCAGCTTGATCGGCGGGCGGTCGGTTTTCAGCGTGCGCTCGTAGAGGCGCATGGTCTTGAAGGCCGAGGGCGCATCCCAATCGACATCGGCGGCGTCCGCTCCACCCTGCTGCTGCTCGCTTTCGGAGATGCCCTTGTAGGTGTTGTAGGCGTAGTCGATCAGATTGACGTGGTACTTGCTCATCAGGCCGAGCGAATGGACGAAGCCTGCCAGAACGCGTGCCGTGTAGGCGCCGCGGCTGAAGCCGAAGATGTAGATGTTGTCGCGGTCCCGATACTCTTGATCGTCCCCCGGTTCGCCGGGCTCGTAATTGTCGACGAGGAAGCGGTAGGCCTCCTTGACGTTCTGGTCGAGGCCCCAGCCGGTCGCAAGGCCCCAGAGCTCGACCGTCTTGCGATAGGCGTTGGACCAGGCATTGGCGGCGCCGAAGGTGCCGACGCCGGGATCGTAATAGACGATCTGCTTGTCGCTACGGTCGAGAACGCCGAACAGCCTTAGAATATTGGTGCGGTCGGCGGATATTTCGTTCGACGTGCCATCGAACATGATGACGATATTCTTGCCCATCGATGCCCCTCACGTGTGGGGATATCGTAACATGATCGCGAAGGGTTTGAAATCTCAGGTGGATTGTCGCGTTTTGCGACACTTCGGCGTGTCGTGACAGTGGCTGTCGTATGCCGGAAAAAGCCGGCCGTGAAGGGTCACGGCCGGCTTTGATATCTTAGGCGAAGTAGCTCTGCAGCGGGCGAACTTCGAGGTTGCCGGCCTTCAGCGCCTTGATCGCCTGGGCGGCTGCCTCGGCGCCGGCCATGGTGGTGTAATAAGGCACCTTCTGCATCAGCGTCGCGCGGCGCAGCGACTTGGAGTCGGAGATCGCCTTGTTGCTATCGGTCGTGTTGATGACCAGCTGGACCTGACGGTTGCGGATGGCATCCTCGATGTGCGGACGGCCCTCGAGCACCTTGTTGATCTTCACGGCCTCGATGCCGTTTTCGGCGAGGAAGCGGGCGGTGCCGCCGGTTGCCAGAACCTTGAAGCCCTGTTCGACCAGCATGCGGATCGCGGGAAGGACGCGCGGCTTGTCGTCATCGCGGACCGATACGAAGACCGTGCCGTCACGCGGCAGTTCGACACTGGCGCCGAGCTGCGACTTGGCGAAGGCCAGCGCGAAATCGGTGTCGAGGCCGATGACTTCACCGGTCGAGCGCATTTCCGGACCGAGCAGCGTGTCGACGCCGGGGAAGCGGGCGAACGGGAAGACGGCTTCCTTGACGGCGATGTGCTTCAGGTTGCGCGGATCCGGCTTTTCGCCATAGGCGGCAAACAGCGGATCGAGCTTTTCACCGGCCATGGCGCGGGCGGCGATCTTGGCGATCGGCGCGCCGATGGTCTTGGCGACGAAGGGAACGGTACGCGAGGCGCGCGGGTTCACTTCGAGCACGTAGACGGTGCCGTCCTTGATGGCGAACTGGACGTTCATCAGGCCGACGACGTTGAGAGCCTTGGCCATCGACTTCGCCTGGCGCTCGAGCTCGTCGATCATTTCGGCGGACAGCGTACGTGGCGGCAGCGAGCAAGCCGAGTCGCCGGAGTGAATGCCAGCTTCCTCAATATGCTCCATGATGCCGGCGATGAAGGCGTCCTTGCCGTCGGAGAGGCAGTCGACGTCGACTTCGATGGCGTTCGACAGGTAGCTGTCGAAGAGCAGCGGGTTCTTGCCGAGCAGGGTGTTGATCTGGCCGGTCTTGTCGTTCGGGTAGCGCTGCTTGATGTCTTCAGGCACCAGTTCCGGAACGGTGTCGAGCAGGTAGGTCTGCAGCATGCTCTCATTGTGGATGATCTGCATGGCGCGGCCACCCAGAACGTAGGACGGGCGAACGACCAGCGGGAAGCCGATTTCGGTGGCGACCAGGCGTGCCTGCTCGACCGAGTAGGCGATGCCGTTGTTCGGCTGCGTCAGGTCGAGCTTGATCAGCAGCTTCTGGAAGCGGTCGCGGTCTTCGGCAAGGTCGATCATGTCGGGCGCGGTGCCGAGGATCGGGATGCCGTTCTTTTCCAGCGCTTCGGCGAGCTTCAGCGGGGTCTGGCCGCCGAACTGCACGATGACGCCGACGACTTCGCCCTTTTCCTGCTCAGCGCGCAGGATTTCGATCACGTCTTCGGCCGTCAGCGGCTCGAAGTAGAGGCGATCGGAGGTGTCGTAGTCGGTCGAGACCGTTTCCGGATTGCAGTTGATCATGATGGCTTCATAGCCGGCGTCGCGCAGAGCGAACGCGGCATGGCAGCAGCAATAGTCGAACTCGATGCCCTGGCCGATACGGTTCGGACCGCCGCCGAGGATGACGACCTTCTTGCGGTCGGAGATCTCGGCTTCCGAGCGGGCGGCGCCGACGAAGGGCGTTTCGTAGCTGGAATACATGTAGGCGGTCGGCGAAGCGAATTCGGCGGCGCAGGTGTCGATGCGCTTGAAGACCGGGCGGACGTTCAGCGAATTGCGCAGTTCCGCCACTTCCTTCGGGCGCTTGCCGGAGAGCGTCGCCAGGCGCGCGTCGGAGAAGCCCATGGCCTTCAGGGTGCGCAGGTTTGCGGCGTCGGTGGGCAGGCCGTGCTCGCGAACACGGGCTTCCATGTCGATGATCGCCTTGAACTGGGCGATGAACCACGGATCGATCTTGCAGCCTTCGTGCACTTCCTCTGGGCTCATGCCCATGCGCAGTGCCTGGGCGACCATGCGCAGGCGATCCGGCGTCGGCGTGCCGATGGCGGCGCGGATAGCGTTCTGGCTGCCTTCGCCTTCCTCGACACCGGGGATTTCGATTTCGTCGAGGCCGGTGAGGCCGGTTTCGAGACCACGCAGGGCCTTCTGCAGCGATTCGGCGAAGGTGCGGCCGATGGCCATGACTTCACCAACCGACTTCATGGCGGTGGTCAGAACCGGCGAGGCGCCCGGGAACTTCTCGAATGCGAAGCGCGGGATCTTGGTGACGACGTAATCGATCGACGGTTCGAACGAAGCGGGCGTTGCGCCGCCGGTAATGTCGTTGTCGAGTTCGTCGAGCGTGTAGCCGATGGCGAGCTTGGCGGCGACCTTGGCGATCGGGAAGCCGGTTGCCTTGGAGGCCAGAGCCGACGAGCGCGAGACGCGCGGGTTCATTTCGATGACGACGAGGCGGCCGTCCTTCGGGTTGACGGCGAACTGGACGTTCGAGCCGCCGGTTTCAACGCCGATCTCGCGCAGAACCGCGATCGAGGCGTTGCGCATCATCTGGTATTCCTTGTCGGTCAGCGTCAGCGCCGGCGCGACGGTGATCGAGTCGCCCGTGTGGACGCCCATCGGGTCGATGTTTTCGATCGAGCAGATGATGATGCAGTTGTCCGCCTTGTCGCGGACGACTTCCATTTCATATTCCTTCCAGCCGAGAACCGATTCCTCGATCAGGACTTCCGTCGTCGGCGAGGCATCGAGGCCACCGCCGATGATTTCGAAGAACTCCGAGCGGTTATAGGCAATGCCGCCACCGGTGCCGCCCATGGTGAAGGAGGGGCGGATGATGGCGGGCAGGCCGACGACGTCGATCGCCTGGGCGGCAATCGCCATGGCGTGGCTGATGTAGCGCTGCTTGCGGTCGGTTTCGCCGAGGTTCCACTGGTTTTCCAGCGCGTCGAGCGCCTTGTCGAGTTCGGCACCCGAGAGGCTTTCCTTCAGCTTGTTGCGTTCGGCTTCATGCGTCTTGCGGTCGGCATCCTTGATGTCGGTGGCGTTGGCGAGCATCGAGCGCGGGGTTTCGAGGCCGATGCGGTCCATGGCTTCGCGGAACAGCGCGCGGTCTTCGGCCATGTCGATGGCGGCCGGCTTGGCGCCGATCATCTCGACATTGTAGCGATCGAGAACGCCCATGCGCTTCAGAGAGAGTGCGGTGTTGAGCGCGGTCTGGCCGCCCATGGTCGGGAGCAGCGCGTCGGGGCGCTCCTTGGCGATGATCTTGGCGACGACTTCAGGCGTGATCGGCTCGACATAGGTTGCGTCGGCGAGGCCCGGGTCGGTCATGATCGTGGCCGGGTTGGAGTTGACGAGGATGACGCGGTAGCCTTCCTCCTTCAGCGCCTTGCAGGCCTGGGTGCCGGAATAGTCGAACTCGCATGCCTGGCCAATGACGATCGGTCCTGCGCCGATGATGAGGATCGATTTGATGTCTTGGCGCTTCGGCATGGGCTTTTTTCCGTTTCCTAGCTGCGCAGAAAGCCGGCCAGGGTGGGAGGCACCGGCCGGGTCGCGCATATGATGGTCTTTTCAGGCTAGAAGCGGCTTATAGGCAAATGTATTCGTGAACGGAACCCCATAATTTACGGAATCGACAGGAATCGGAAAGGGCTAGCCGAGGCCCGGCAAAACGAGGGCGCGAATCTCGCCGGGCCGGGCCGGATTGCTGATCGCTTCCACCGCTTCGCCAAGCCCGATACGGCGCGAAATCAGCGCTTCGACCTTGATCGCGCCTGATGCGATCAGATCCGCGGCGCGCCTGTGGGTGAAGGGGTTGATGAAGGAGCCGATCAGCCTGATTTCGCGAAACAGCAGGTCGAAGGGCTCGATCGACACTTTCGCGCCCTGCGGCATGACGCCGAGAATCACGACCGTGCCGCCATGACGGGTAAGGGCAGGGGCCTGCTCGACGGTCTCGGCGACGCCGGCGCATTCGATGACGACATCGGCGCCGCCGGGCAGCAGGCCATCCGGCGCGGTGATGTGTTTGATGATGTCGCCGTCAGTGGGGTCGGCGGTGGCTGTGGCGCCGAGGCTTTCTGCCAGCCGCCGCTTGTCGGCGCTGCGGGTGACGAGCACCACGTCGGTGGCGCCGGCAAGGCGCGCGAGTTGCACGACCAGCAGGCCGATGACGCCGCCGCCCAATACGACCACGGACGAGCCGGTCCTGATTTCGGCCAGATCGACACCGTGCAGGCAGCAGGCGAGCGGTTCGCAGAAGGCGCCGTGGACGGGATCAAGGTCATTGGGCAGGGCGAAGGCCTGTTTTTGCGGGACGATCACATACTCCGCGAAGCCGCCATCGCGGCTGATGCCGATTGCCTGGAGGTTGCGGCACAGATTGACGCGGCCACGCTGGCACTGGTCGCATTGGCCGCAGGAGATGTTCGGGTCGCCGGTGATGCGCATGCCCTCGCGAAAACCGCTGACGGCGGGGCCGATCTCCTCGATGATGCCGGTGAATTCGTGGCCGAGCGTAACGGGTGGTCTGGATGGGAATTCGCCGTGAAGCAGGTGCCTGTCGGTACCGCAGATGCCGCAGGCCTCGACGCGGACAAGCAGCTCGCCCGGACCGGGGCTGGGCTTTTCCACCTCACTGAATGAGAGTTTCCCGATTGCTTCCAGCCGCACTGCTTTCATGCCCAGTTCTCCTCCGATATCTCCCTCGTGCAGAAGGGGCGAAAGCAAGGCGCGCGTCAAGCGCCTGTCGTGGCCGCGAAGGGCGGATACGCGCGGTTGAAATCGGCTGGAATTTCCCGGCTCCCCGGATATATAAGGGATGAGAGAGCAAGCAGTCTCTGCGGGGAGATCATCATGGAATGGAAAGGCCGGCGTCAGTCCGACAATATCGAGGATCGTCGCGGTGATCCTTCCATGGGTGGATTGGGACGAGGGGGCGGCTTCAGCTTTCCGTCCGGCGGCGGCATGGGCCGGCGCGGTGGCGGGCTCAGCATCGGCACCATCATCTTCCTCGTTGTGCTCTATCTGATCTTCAAGGCCATGGGCATCGACCTCCTGCAGGTGATGGATGGCGGCATGTCCAGTGGGCCGGGCTACGAGCAGAGCCAGTCCAGCGGCAGCCAGACGCCCGCCAATGACGAGATGACCGCCTTCGTGCGCACGGTGCTCGCCGAGACCGAGGATACGTGGCAGGGCATTTTCCAATCGATGGGACGCCAATACGAAGATCCAAAGCTGGTGCTGTTCTCAGGCCAGACGCAGTCGGGTTGCGGCTTCGCCTCGGCCGCGACGGGGCCGTTCTACTGCCCGCAGGACCGCAAGGTCTATCTCGACACCGCTTTCTTCAACGAGCTTAGCCGCAAGTTCGGCGCATCCGGTGATTTCGCCGAGGCCTATGTCGTCTCGCACGAGGTTGGCCATCACGTGCAGAACCTTCTCGGCATCCTGCCCAAGTTCAACGAAGCGCGCCAGCGCATGAGCGAGGCCGATGCCAACAAGATGTCGGTGCGCGTCGAGCTGCAGGCCGATTGCTTCGCTGGCATCTGGGGCAAGTTCACCCAGCAGAAGGGTATTCTCGAAGCGGGCGACCTCGAGGAGGCGCTGAATGCCGCACAGCAGATCGGCGACGATACGCTGCAGAAGCGCAGCCAGGGCTATGTCGTGCCTGAAAGTTTCAACCACGGCACCTCGGCGCAGCGCGTGAAATGGTTCAAGCGCGGCTTCGACACCGGCCAGATGCAGGCGTGCGATACCTTCTCCAGTCCGGTCTGACGGTTGCAGGTCCCGGCGCCGGGGCCGCGTCCACCGGCTTTCGCCTCGTGCGCCCCTGTGCGATAGTTCGGCTCAATTTGAGCCGATCGTGCGGGAAAATGCACAATGGATGATCTTCCACTCAGCGACCTCGATGCCTTCACGGCAATCGCAAGGGAGAGAAGCTTTCGCGCGGCGGCGCGCAAGCGGGGCGTTTCAGCATCGTCACTCAGCGATTCCCTTAGAAGATTGGAGGAGCGGCTGGGCGTTCGGCTTCTCAACCGGACGACGCGCAGCGTGACGCCGACGGAAGCCGGGCAGCGGCTTCTCGAACGACTGGCACCCGCGCTGGGGGAGGTCGCGTCGGCTCTCGGGCAACTCGACAGCTTCCGTGAGGGACCATCCGGAACGCTCAGGCTTAACGTGCCGACCATCGCGGCTCGCTCCTTCCTGTCCGATATCATCAACCGGTTTCTGAAGGCCTATCCGAAGGTGCGGATCGAGGTGATCGGCGAGGACAGTTTCATCGACGTGCTCGGCGCCGGCTATGATGCGGGCATTCGCTATGACGAGCGGCTGGAGCGCGACATGATCGCCGTGCCGATCGGCCCGCGCCGGCAGCGCTATGTGACGGCCGCGTCGCCCGATTATCTGAAGCGTCGCGGCATGCCGCAGCATCCGCGCGATCTCATCGATCATGATTGCATCATCCACCGGTTCCTGAGCGGCACGAGCGCGACGCCGTGGGAATTCGACCGGGATGGTGAGACGCTGATGATCACGCCGACGGGGCAGGTGTCGGCCAATGCGATCGAAATCGAGGTCGGAGCCGCCGTCGCCGGGCTCGGCATCATGCGCACCTTCGAGGAGGTGGTGATGCCCGAGGTCGAGGCAGGGCGGCTGGAGCTCATTCTGGAGGAGTGGGTGACCGAATTTTCCGGACCGTTCCTCTATTACGCCAGCCGTCGCCACATGCCGGCGGCGCTGCGCGCCTTCGTCGACTTCATCACGGCGGGACCACAAAAACAGCGTTAGGTGCGCGCTTTGTTCCGCTTCGCCATCAACGGAAGTCGTGAGCCTATCAAAACAATTGAAATGTTCACGTATTGTTTCGCTCTTTTGCCTGCGGTATGTAGAACGGGCGGCGATGAGATCGTCTTTTCAGAAAACAAACAGCTGTAGAGACCTCGCATGCTCGATCCGAAATTCGTCCGCCGCGGCCTTTTCCTCGTCTTCATGATCCTGTTTCTCGACGTGATCGGGATCGCGATCATCATGCCGGTGCTGCCCGTCTATCTTGAGCAGCTCACAGGCGGTTCCGTCAGCGATGCCGCGCTCGATGGCGGCTGGCTGCTTGTCGTCTATGCCGGCATGCAATTCCTGTTCGCGCCGTTGCTCGGCAATCTGAGCGACCGCTTCGGGAGAAGGCCGGTGCTGCTGCTCTCGGTTCTGACCTTCGCCATCGACAATCTGATCTGCGCGGTCGCGACCAGCTTCTGGATGCTGTTCATCGGCCGCATGCTGGCGGGCTTGAGCGGCGGCAGCTTCGCGACCTGCTCGGCCTATATCGCCGACATCAGCAATGAAGAGAACCGCGCCAAGAATTTCGGCCTCATCGGCATCGCCTTCGGCGTCGGCTTCACCGTTGGTCCCGTCATTGGCGGCTTTCTCGGCGAGTTCGGGCCGCGCGTGCCGTTTTATGGGGCGGCTGCGGTGTCGTTCCTCAATTTCGTCGCGGCCTGCTTCCTGCTGCCCGAGACACTCGATGCGAAAAACCGCCGCCGTTTCGAATGGAAGCGCGCCAATCCGCTGGGCGCGCTGAAACAGATGCGAAATTATCCCGGCATCGGCTGGATCGCCGCCGTCATGTTCCTGTTCTGGCTGGCGCATGCGGTCTATCCGGCCGTCTGGTCGTTCGTCACCAGCTATCGCTACAATTGGAGCGAGGGCGAGATCGGGCTTTCGCTCGGCATTTACGGGATCGGGGCCGCCGTCGTCATGGCGCTGGTGCTGCCCAGGATCGTGCCCGTTCTCGGCGAATGGAAGACGGCCGTGGTCGGGCTCTGTTTCTCGGTGGTGGGCCTCACGGGCTATGCATTCGCCTGGGAGGGATGGGTGGTCTATGCGGTCATCGTGTTGACCGTGATGGAAAACATCGCCGATCCGCCGCTCCGCAGCATCGCGGCCGGCAAGGTGCCGCCCTCGGCGCAAGGCGAGCTGCAGGGGGCGCTGACGAGCCTTTCCAGCATCACGACGATCATTGGCCCGCTGATCTTCACGCAGATGTTCGGCTATTTCACCAAGCCGGATGCACCGGTCACCTTCGCGGGTGCGCCGTTCCTGATGGCGGCGTTCTTCATCCTGATCGCCACGCTGGTGTTTCTTCTCAGGGTGCGTATATCAAAGACAGACAAGGCGCTCGGTCAGGCGGCCGAGTGATCGATCAGAATCGATGATGTGATGATGAATATTTCATCACTTGCATGTTTTTGGGTGTCGTTTCCTTGCGATTTCGGCTAGAGCCTTGGTCATATTGTCGCGGCTTGCGGCCATTTGCATCAACTCACAGGACACCGTCATGGATACGCCGATCGACGCGCGAAAGCTGGCGCCGGTAACCGATAACCGTTGGAGCGCGCATATCCGCGCGACGCTGGCGCTCGGCGTGCCGCTGATCGGTGCGCAGCTGGCTCAGCTCGGTATCAACACCACCGACGTGATGATCGTCGGGCGGCTCGGCGCCGAGCATCTGGCGGCCATGGTGCTGGCCGGCCAGTTCCTGTTCACGATCCTCGTCTTCGGCTCCGGTTTTTCGATCGCCGTCATCCCGATGGTGGCGCAGGCCTATGGTCGCGGCGACGTCGTCAGCGTGCGCCGGTCGCTGCGCATGGGCTTGTGGGTGGTCATGGCCTATTGGGTTCTGATGCTGCCGGCCTTCTTCAATTCCGAGCACATCTTGCTTGCGGCCGGGCAGAAGCCCGAGGTGGCGGCGCTGGCGCACAGCTATATCGTCATCGGCCAGTTCGCGGTTCTGCCGGGGTTACTCTACAATGTGCTGCGGTCGCTTGTCAGCGCCATCGGCAAGGCGGCTGTCATTCTCAACGTCACGATCGCCATGCTGGTGCTGAACGCCGTCTTTGCTTATGTGCTGGTGCTCGGCCATTTCGGCCTGCCGGCCATGGGCTTGCGCGGTGCGGCGATCGTCTCGGTGCTGGTGCAGACGGCGGGCTTCTTCTTCATTCTGGCTTACGTCCAGAGCCGCCCGGAGACCCGGCGCTACGAAATCCTGGTTCGCTTCTGGCGGCCGGACTGGAAAGCCTTCTTCGAGGTCGTGCGCCTGGGGCTGCCGATCAGCGTCACCATTCTCGCCGAAGTCAGCCTGTTCACTATGGCGTCGCTGTTGATGGGCCGGATCGGTACGATCGAGCTTGCCGCGCACGGTATCGCGCTGCAGTGGGCATCGATCGCCTTCATGATCCCGCTCGGCCTGTCGCAGGCGGCGACCGTCAGGGTCGGCGTCGCACATGGGCAGGGGGATCGCGTGGCGCTGGTGCGCGCGGCCGTGTCCGTATCCGTGCTCGCCTGCGTCATTTCGGCGGTCGGCGGGCTGCTGTTTGCGATCATGCCCGGCTTCTTCGCGGGCTGGTTCCTCGACACGCATTCGGCCGAGGCGCCGCAGGTGCTTGCCTATGCCGGACCGCTGATCGTGATTGCCGGCCTGTTTCAGCTGGTCGATGGCCTGCAGGCGATCGCTAACGGCCTGCTGCGCGGGCTGAAGGACGCGCGCGTGCCGATGATCCTGGCGTTGATCGCCTATTGGCCGATCGGCTTCTTCCTGGCCTGGGCGCTGGCGTTTCCGCTGGGGCTTGGCGGCATCGGCATCTGGCTCGGCTTCCTGATCGGATTGTTCACGGCCGCGCTGATGCTCTGCGCGCGGTTCTACATCCTGATGCGGCGCGAGGTTTAAACCTGGCGTCGCTTAGCTGCGGGTGTTTGGCTGCGGATTGGCGAAGACCTTCGACCCGCGTTGATGCCAGAGCGATACCAGCGCCCGGCGGGCCGGGGTCTCGATGCATTCGTAGCTGATCCAGGCGATCAGCAGGGCGGCGGCGAGTGCCGCCGGGACGACGATGTAAAGCGGCAGCGACGATGACAGTGCGTTGCCCATCAGGAACATCACCGGCACGTGGAAGAGATAGAGCGAGAAGCTGACCTTGCCGAGAAAGCGCATCGGCGCGGCGGCGAAGACGGCTGCTGAAATCCGATGCTCCTGCGCCACCAATAGAACCGCGAGCGCGCCCGCGAAGGCGGGCGCCAGTCCCCAGGCGTTGTCAGCATTGGGAAACAGGTGGTTCGATATCAGGATGAAGAAGGGCAGCGTCAGCGCCAATATGCCCGTCGTGATGCCATCCAACCGATCTTTCAGCCGCGATTGGAGCCGGCCGACAGTAGCGCCGAGAAGGAAGAACGCGAGCTTCGAGACCAAAAGGATGCCGGGGCCAGGGAAGCCGTCTAGCGCGTCGAGCGCCAAAAGGCCTGCAAGCAGGACGCCGATTGCCTGGTATCGCCTGGTGTCGCTGAAGAAGAGCCAGATCAGCGGAAAGAGCAGATAGAACTGGATTTCGGGTGGGACGGACCACAAAACGCCGGTGGACCCTAAGAGCAGGACGTGGCGCAGGATTTCCTTGCCGCCGTGGATCGGGTTGATGAAATCGAAGCCCGGGATGCTCGATAGAGCCGCGACGACAAGAACCGCCACCAGATAGACCGGATAGATGCGCGAGAAGCGACTGACCAGGAAGTCGGCCACGGCCTTTCGGCTGATCGGCCGGTCTCCATAGAGATAGGCCATCAGGAAGCCGCTGAGGGCGAAGAAGATGGCGACCGCCCGGCCGCCGACGCCTGTTATCATGAAGGGTGCAAGCGAGGGGAAGATCAGATCGAGATGCGAGAAGACCACCGCCGCGGCGGCCATGCCACGCAAGCCGTCGAGACTGGCTATGTGCTTCTTTTCCTGCATCGATGGCACCTTCGGCCGGCGTTGCGCGCGCCTGGGTGCGGATCATGAAATGCCGGCCTTAAATTGCTGTTAACAAATGACAGCAAGACCATGCCTAAGGCCTGATATGAAAAGAGCGGCGCCGTGGTCTTCGGCGCCGCTCTCTCTAATCTCTGTCTATTCGCTTAGCGTTCGGCCAGTGCCGCTTCGCCCTTCTTCTCGCGCACCATGTTGATGAAGCGGCGGAAGAGGTAGTGGCTGTCCTGCGGGCCGGGGGAGGCTTCCGGATGGTGCTGGACGGAGAAGATCTGCTTGCCTGAAACACGCAGGCCGCAGTTCGTCCCGTCGAACAGCGAAACGTGAGTCTCCTCAACGCCTTCGGGCAGCGACTTCGTGTCGACCGCGAAGCCGTGGTTCATCGAGACGATCTCGACCTTGCCCGTCGTGTGGTCCTTGACCGGATGGTTGGCGCCGTGGTGGCCTTGGTGCATCTTTTCGGTCTTGGCGCCGAGCGCCAGGCCCAGCATCTGGTGGCCGAGGCAGATGCCGAAGAGCGGGATATCCGTCTTGATCAGCGACTGGATGACTGGAACGGCGTATTCGCCGGTTGCGGCCGGGTCGCCCGGGCCGTTCGACAGGAAGATGCCGTCGGGCTGCATGGCGAGCACTTCCTCGGCGCTCGTCGTTGCCGGCATCACGGTGACCTTGCAATCGAGGCCGGCGAACAGGCGCAGGATGTTGCGCTTGACGCCGTAGTCGAGGCAGACGACGTGGTACTTGGCGTCCTCGGCTTTCAGTTCGCCATAGCCTTCGTTCCAGACCCACGGGGTCTGCGACCACTGCGATGACTGCCCGGAGGAGGCGATCTTGGCGAGGTCGAGGCCTTCGAGGCCGCTCCAGGCCTTGGCTTCTGCCTTCAGCGTGTCGATGTCGAAGACGCCGTTCGGATCGTGGGCGATGACGGCGTTCGGGGCGCCGTTCTCGCGGATCCAGGCGGTCAGCGCGCGGGTGTCGATGCCGCAAAGACCGATGACGCCGCGGGCCTTCAGCCAGGCGTCGAGGTGCTTGGCGGCACGGTAGTTGGACGGGTCGGTCATGTCGGCCTTGAAGATGACGCCGACCGCGCCGTGGCGTGCTGCCGGCGTCAGGTCTTCGATGTCTTCTTCATTGGTGCCGATGTTACCGATATGCGGGAAGGTGAAGGTGACGATCTGGCCGAGGTAGGAGGGATCGGTCATGATTTCTTCGTAGCCGGTCAGCGCGGTGTTGAAGACCACTTCGGCCTGGACCTTGCCGGTCGCGCCGATGCCCTTGCCTTCGATCACTGTGCCATCCGCCAGAACGAGCAGGGCGGTCGGCTTTTCGGTTGTCCAGGGTGCTGTCGCGGTCATCTTCATCCCGTTTCCGGCCGCCAGACGTCCTTGGGCAACGTTGGCCGGCCATTTTGGTTCGCAAGCGTGTACGCGCGGCAAGGCGCGCGCTCTCAGGCCTGATCACGAATTTTGGTGCAGGTGGCGGTAAATAGCCACGCTATTTCCTGAGGTCAATCTTTGTACCGCAGATTCTAAGGGTTTTCTGCCGCTTAATGTCGCGCGTTTCGCAATTTATTTGATCCCACGCATTCGTCTGGTTTATGAAGCAGCATTCAAACAGGAGTGTTTATGATGTTGCGCGATCAACTCGCCGCCGCCCTCAAGGATGCGATGAAATCCAAGAATGCCGAGCGTCTTTCGACCGTTCGCCTGATCCAGGCCGCGATCAAGGACCGCGATATCGCCAATCGCGGTGCCGGCAAGGAAGAGGCCAGCGACGACGAAATCCTGCAGATCCTGGCCAAGATGGTGAAGCAGCGCGACGAATCGGCGAAGATCTACGACGAGAACGCCCGCCCGGAGCTCGCCGCCAAGGAGCGCGCCGAAATCAAGGTGGTGCAGGACTTCATGCCGAAGCAGCTTTCCGATTCGGATGTGCGCGCCAACATCGCGGCGATCATCGCCGAGACGGGTGCCGCCGGTCCGAAGGACATGGGGAAGGTGATGGCGGTGCTGAAAGAGCGCTATGCGGGCCAGATGGATTTCTCCAAGGCGTCCGGCGCCGTGAAGGAACTCTTGAACTGATCGACTAAGCCATTCCCCCTCAGGCGAGGCGCGCGGTCTTCGGGACCGCGGGCCCCAGCACGCTTGCGGCCGCCGCGTCGATGACGGCGAACTTCGCGGCCTGATAGCCCCAATATTCCCGCACAAACGCTCGAGACATCCAGGTCTCGCCCTTGAACGAGGCCTCCGACCAGCCGATGCTGCCCATCTCGGCTGCCTGCGACAGCAGCCGCTTCAGATGGGTGTTGGAGATCATGAACTGGTCGCGGATTTCCTTCAGCGACAGCCTTCCGATCGAGACGCGCTCCATCGACTTGTCGAACGAGGTTATCCGCGTCATCAGCAGGTCCATCACGAGGCCGCCGGAGTTCGCCCAGTTGAATAGATTGTAGGTGGCGCCGGGATCGCGCACCGCGTCGCTGTCGATGATGCCCTTGGCGATCAGCGGCTGCATGCGGGCAAAGACCATCGGATCCTTCATCGCCGCCTCGAGACGATGGCCGCCATCGAGGTTGTCGAGGATCATCAGGTGGGCGGCGAGCCATTTGTGGAAATGCTCGAGCGCCGTTTCGGTCGGCTCCAGCAGGCGCGTGCGCTTGTCGGAGGGGCTTTCGACCGCGCGCAGGAAGCGATAGGCGAGCATTTCCTGCATGAAGGCGGCGGCCGTGTTGCGGCTGGCGATCTTCTTTTCGATGGCGAATGAAATGAAGCGGCCGGAGTATAGGCCGCCCTTCGGATCATCGGGATAGCCGAAATAAAGCGCGAATCCGAGTTGCGCCATCAACCAGCGTTGCTGGGCGGCGAATATCGACGCGATGCGTGGGCTTTCGCGGTAGATCGCGAGCATTTCGCGCGCGAATTCCAGAACCAACGCGAAAAATGCGTCACTCTCTAAAAATTCTTCAACCTTATGTGGCATGCTTGGCAACCATCCGAAGTTGCCGCCTTCATTGGACTTGCGACCAACGACTGTCAATCAATTGCTGGTGGAATCTGCCTGTGATAGGCGGCCACAATCCACAATATGAAACGTTAGGTAGAAATTAAAGAAGGCAGGAACTGGGGGCGTTCCTGCCTTCTTGCTCTTTGCTCCGGCTGACGACGCAGGACCTGGGTCCTCATCAGCGGGTATTTGCAAAGGCACCCTTGCAAGGCGGCGCCGGGGGTAGGGATGGTGCCTTGCGAGGGGATCGCTTTGTTGAAACTGACGTTATTGCGATGCGGCATCGGATTCAAATTACAAAAAAATAATAATTGGCGGGAATCGCCGCCTTAAAGCGAACACCAATTATGGCATCCGGCTCGCAATCGGATTCGAGCCTCGGCCGTAAGGTATTGTTTTGTTTGTGTACCGCGACAGTGCCGCTATCGCGGTTGCTGTCGTTTGTCCTGAAGACAGGCTTTCGCCGTTTGGCGCATGCGTTCGACAGTCACGCTTTGTTGAAAGCAGGAAGTAGCCGCTTGGTTGGGTGCCGGTCATCGAAGCAACCTGTGTATAGCGTGGCTATCGGCCAAAGTTCGTGGCATGCGCCCGGGAACTTGCTTATATGGAGGATAGCCAAGAGGTAGAAATGCGCTTTTCAAACTCCTTTCTCGACGA
Source organism: Hyphomicrobiales bacterium (assembly GCA_900467745.1). GTDB lineage: Bacteria > Pseudomonadota > Alphaproteobacteria > Rhizobiales > Rhizobiaceae > Rhizobium. Next base: position 180,676 of record UBQW01000025.1, on the reverse strand, counting down.
GATACGCGACCGCGTCCTGATTTCGGACGTGATCGGCCGCCGTGTGAGCTGGGACAAGCGCAAGACCAACGTATCGCGCGCCGATTACTGGGCGTGCTGCCCGTTTCACGGCGAGAAGTCGCCGAGCTTTCACTGCGAGGACCGCAAGGGCCGCTATCATTGCTTCGGCTGTGGCGTGACCGGCGACCATTTCCGCTTCCTGACCGAGCTCGAAGGCTTGAGCTTTCCCGAGGCGGTGCAGACGATCGCCGACATGGCTGGCGTCGCGATGCCCGTCGCCGATCCGGCCATGGAGAAGCGCGAGAAGGAGCGAACGACGCTTCTCGACGTGATGGAGATGGCGACGCAGTTCTTCCAGGACCAGCTGCAGACGGCGAACGGCGCCCGCGCCCGCGCCTATCTGCGCGACCGTGGGCTGACGGGGCGCACGATCGAAACCTTCCGTCTCGGCTTTGCGCCCGATAGCCGCAATGCGCTGAAGGAACATCTGGCGGGCAAGGGCGCGTCGAAGGAGCAGATCGAGGCCTGCGGGCTGGTCGTGCACGGACCGGAGATACCTGTTTCCTACGATCGCTTCCGCGACCGCATCATGTTTCCGATCTTGTCGTCGCGCGAGAAGGTGATCGCCTTCGGTGGCCGCGCCATGTCGCCGGACGCGCCGGCCAAGTATCTCAATTCCAACGAGACGGAGCTCTTCCACAAGGGCAACGTGCTCTACAACTTCGCCCGCGCGCGGCGCTCGACACAGGGCGCCAATGGCGAAGGCACGATCATCGCCGTCGAAGGCTATATGGATGTGATCGCGCTCTATCAGGCAGGCGTCGAGAACGCGGTCGCCCCGCTCGGCACAGCGCTCACCGAAAACCAGCTGGAACTGCTCTGGAAGATGACGCCGCAGCCGGTGTTGTGCTTCGACGGCGACGGCGCCGGCATCCGCGCCGCCAACCGTGCGGCCGATCTGGCGCTGCCGCATATCAAGCCCGGCCGCACCGTGCGTTTCGCGCTTCTGCCCGACGGCAAGGATCCCGACGATCTCGTGCGCAACGAGGGGCGGGCGCCGTTCGACAAGGTGATGAGCCAAGCCAAGCCGCTGGCCGAGATGATCTGGGGCCGCGAGTTGAAGACCGGCTCGTTCGAGACGCCGGAGGCGAAGGCCGAGCTCGAGGCGCGGCTGAGGCAGCTGGTCGCCGTCATTGCTGACGAAGACGTGCGCCGGCACTACCAGCAGGACATGCGTGACCGGCTGAATGGCTTCTTCCGGCCGCAGTTCCAGAACCGCGACGGCGGCGAGCGGCGCAACTTCGATCGCGGCGGCTTCGAGCGTGGCGGTGGGCAGGGCCGCGGACGCGGAAACGATGGCCCGCGCGGCGCTCGTGTTTCCGGCGGCGGCATTTCGGATCGGCTGGCTCGCTCCGGGCTGGTGCGCGGCCATCAGGAGACGCCCGCGCTGCGCGAGAGCGTCTTGGCGCTGACCGTCGTCAACCATCCGGCGCTGATGCAGGACGAATATGACGAGATCGCCTCGATCGATTACGACAGCCGCGAGCTGCAGCGGCTCTGGTCGGGCATGCTCGGGGCCGCGGCGGCTGTCGCCGGTCCGCACCTGACACGCGATTATCTGGTCGAGCGGCTGGAAGAGCAGGGCTTCGGCGGGCTGATCCAGACGCTGGAGCAGCAGATCCGCAATGCGCGGCTGTGGATCGCCACCGAGCAGGCGGCGATGGAGGATGCGCGCGAGGGCTATCGCCAGGCGCTTGCCTTCCACAAGCGCTCCAAGGCGCTGCGCTGGCAGAAGATCGAGCTGGAAAAAGAGATCGCCGAGGCCACCGAAAGCGGCAATGAAGAGGTGATCGACCAGCTGATGCGGGCGCTGCAGGAGGTTCACTTCGAGGGACTGCGGCTTGAGAACCAGGAAGCGATCATCGATGGCTTCGGCGTGCTCTCCGGTCGCGTCAAAGGGGCTGCGAGCCATTGATGGACGTGGCTGATACACGGTTTTCGGCGGGTGACGCGCTGTTTGGCGCCGAGCGCACGCCGCTCGGCATTCTCAACCACGTCTATGGCTACCCGGCCTTTCGCGGCAAGCAGCAGGCGGTGGTCGAGCATGTGGTCGATGGCGGCGATGCGCTGGTCTTGTTTCCGACGGGCGCCGGCAAATCGCTCTGCTTCCAGATCCCCGCGCTCTGCCGCGATGGCGTCGGCATCGTCGTCTCGCCGCTGATCGCGCTGATGCGCGACCAGGTGGAGGCGATGAAGCAGCTCGGTATTCGGGCGGCCGCGCTCAACTCGTCGCTGACGCGCGAGGAATATGTCGAGGTTCGCCGGGCGATCTCGTCGGGAAATCTCGATCTGCTTTACGTGACGCCGGAGCGCATCCTCATGGAGGGGTTCCGCGACATCATCGGCAATTCGAAGATCGCGCTGTTCGCCATCGATGAGGCCCATTGCGTCTCGCAATGGGGACACGACTTCCGGCCGGAGTATCGCGAACTCGGCAAGCTCGGCGAGCACTATCCCGGCGTTCCCCGTATCGCGCTGACGGCGACCGCCGATCCGCATACGCGCGACGATATCGCCGCGCGCCTGGGGCTCAACGGCGCGAAGATCTTCACTACAAGCTTCGACCGGCCGAACATCAGCTACGAAATCGTCGAGCGCGACCAGCCGCGCCAGCAGCTTCTGCGGTTTCTCGCCGGTCACAAGGGCAATAGCGGCATCGTCTACTGCCTGTCGCGCGCCAAGGTCGAGGATACGGCCGAGTGGCTGAACGGCCAGGGTATCCGAGCGCTTGCCTATCATGCCGGTATGGACCGCGCCGTGCGCGACGCCAACCAGGATGCCTTCCTCAAGGACGAGGATCTCTGCCTCGTCGCCACCGTCGCCTTCGGCATGGGGATTGACAAGCCGAACGTGCGCTATGTCGCGCATCTCGACCTGCCCGGTTCCGTCGAGGCCTACTATCAGGAGACCGGCCGTGCGGGGCGCGACGGTCTGCCCTCCGAGGTTTGGATGGCCTATGGCATGGCCGACGTGATCCAGCGCGGGCGGATGATCGATGAAGGTGGTGCCGCCGACGAGATCAAGCGGGTGGAACGCTCCAAGCTCAACGCGCTGCTTGCCATCTGCGAGACGGCGTCGTGCCGACGGCAGGCGATTCTGTCGCATTTCGGCGAGAGCCATGCCGGCAATTGCGGCGGCTGCGACACCTGCCTGAAGCCGGTGGAGACCTGGGATGGGACGGATGCCGCGATCAAGGCGCTGGCGGCGATCTATCGCACGGGCGAGCGTTTTGGCACGGGGCATGTGGTCGATGTCCTGATCGGCAATGTCAACGAAAAGACCGAGCGCTTCGGCCACACCGAAATGCCGGTTTTCGGCGCGGGCAAGGATATCGCCGCGCGCACCTGGCAATCCGTGTTCCGGCAGCTCTTGGCGATGGGGCTGGTGCGTGTCGATCACGGCGCTTTCGGCGCACTGAAGCTGGAGGAGGGCGCGCGCGCCGTGTTCAAGCGCGAGCGCGAGGTGTTCTTCCGCAAGGACCGCCCGGCCTCCGAGCGCCGGCCGAAGAGGGCGGCGCAGGCCGAACGGCGCTCGGTTCTCTCAGGCTCCGACGACGCGCTTTTCGAGGCGCTGCGCGCCGAGCGCACCGCGATCGCCCGCTCGCTGAGCGTCCCACCCTACGTCGTCTTCCCCGACACGACGCTCATCGCATTCGCCACCGAGCGGCCGCGCACGCACAAGGAACTGCTCGGCATTTCCGGCGTCGGGCAGTCGAAGCTGGAGCGATATGGGGATGCGTTTCTGGAGGTGATTTTGGGGTTTGACGGGTGATCCGGTGATGGATCGGCTTTGGTCTCGCCAAGACAAACGGATGCTGATGTGCTAGTGCGATGGCATCGGGAAGTCTCAAAGAAGGGCCACCAATGACCTCGCAGTTCCTCTCCCATTTGCGCACCGAGCTTGCCGGCCTGAAGGAGGCCGGGCTTTACAAGGCGGAGCGTGTCATCACTTCGAAACAGGCCGGCGAGATCGCGATTTCATCCGGCGAGCGGGTGCTGAATTTCTGCGCCAACAATTATCTCGGCCTTGCAGACAACGCGGAGCTGGCGGAAGCCGGGAAGAAGGCGCTTGATCGCTATGGCTATGGGATGGCGTCCGTGCGTTTCATCTGCGGTACGCAGGAGGAGCACAAGCAGCTTGAGGCCAGGATTTCGTCGTTTCTCGGGATGGAGGATACGATCCTTTACTCCTCCTGCTTCGATGCCAATGGCGGCTTGTTTGAGACGCTGCTTGGCGAAGAGGATGCAATCATCTCGGATGCGCTGAACCATGCCTCGATCATCGACGGCGTGCGTCTCTCGAAGGCCAAGCGTTTCCGCTACGCCAATAACGATATGGCGGCGCTCGAGGAGGAGTTGAAGAAGGCCGAGGGCAGCCGGTTCAAGCTGATTGCCACCGATGGCGTGTTTTCGATGGATGGGATCATCGCCAATCTCAAGGGTGTCTGCGATCTCGCCGAGAAGTATAGCGCGATGGTCATGGTGGACGACAGCCATGCGGTCGGTTTTGTCGGGAAGCATGGGCGCGGTTCGGCCGAGCATTGCGGCGTCGAAGGCAGAGTCGATATCATCACCGGCACGCTCGGCAAGGCGCTGGGTGGCGCTTCGGGCGGCTATACGTCGGCGAAGGCTGAGGTGGTGGAGTGGCTGCGGCAGCGGTCGCGACCCTATCTGTTTTCAAATACGCTGGCGCCTGTCATCGCGGCGGCGTCACTGAAGGTGTTCGACCTGATCGATCATGGCGATGCACTGCGGGCGCGGTTGTCGGCCAATGCGGATCTGTTTCGCTCGGAGATGACCAAACTCGGCTTTACGCTGGCGGGCGAGGGGCATCCGATCATTCCCGTCATGCTGGGTGATGCGAAGCTGGCGCAGGATATGGCGGCGCTGATGCTGAAGAAGGGGGTCTATGTCATCGGCTTCTCCTTCCCCGTGGTTCCCAAGGGGCAGGCGCGCATCCGTACGCAGATGTCGGCGGCGCATTCGGTCGAGGATGTCGAGCGGGCGATTGAGGCATTTGCCGAGGCTGGGCGGGAGTTGGGTGTGATTTGAGGCTGCGGCTCGTTTCCTCTTCTCCCCCGCGGGGAGAAGATGTCCGAAGGACAGATGAGGGGGCGAGCGTAGCGAGGCTCTGAGCGAAAGCTAAGGGCGAGAAACTGGTTAAGGTGTGCCGTGTGGCCCCTCATCCGCCCTGACGGGTACCTTCTCCCCGGTGGGGAGAAGGGGGAGCGGCGGCAATTGGGAGGAATTGAATGTCGAACATGATGAAGGCGCTGGTGAAGTCGAAGGCCGAGGTCGGGCTGTGGATGGAGCAGGTGCCGGTGCCCGAGGTCGGGCCGAACGATGTGCTGATCAAGGTCAGGAAATCGGCGATCTGCGGCACGGACGTGCATATCTGGAACTGGGACCAGTGGGCGCAGAAGACCATTCCGGTGCCGATGGTGGTCGGGCATGAGTTCTGCGGCGTGATCGCCGAGGTCGGCTCGGCGGTCACCAAGTATCATGTCGGCGAGCGGGTGTCGGGCGAGGGGCATATTGTCTGCGGCAAGTGCCGCAACTGCCGCGCCGGGCGCGGGCACCTCTGCCGCAATACGCTGGGCGTCGGCGTCAACCGTCCGGGTTCCTTCGGCGAATTCGTCTGCATTCCGGAAGCCAATGTCGTGCCGATCCCCGATGATATTCCCGATGAGATCGCGGCGATCTTCGATCCGTTCGGCAATGCGGTCCATACGGCGCTGTCTTTCGATCTCGTCGGCGAGGACGTGCTGGTCACCGGCGCGGGTCCGATCGGCATCATGGGGGCGCTGGTCGCAAAGCGATCGGGAGCGCGCAAGGTCGTGATCACCGATATCAATCCGCATCGGCTCGATCTTGCCCGCAAGCTTGGCATCGATCATGTCGTCGATGCGTCGAAGGAGAACCTCTCCGACGTGATGACCTCGATAGGGATGACCGAGGGCTTCGATGTCGGTCTGGAAATGTCGGGGGCGGCACCCGCCTTTCGCGACATGATCGACAAGATGAACAATGGCGGCAAGATCGCCATTCTCGGCATCGCGCCCGCCGGTTTCGAGATCGACTGGAACAAGGTGATCTTCAAGATGCTCAATTTGAAGGGCATCTACGGACGCGAGATGTTCGAGACCTGGTACAAGATGATCGCCTTCGTGCAGGGCGGGCTGGACCTTGCGCCTGTGATTACCCACCGCATCGGCATCGACGATTTCCGCGAGGGCTTCGAGGCGATGCGGTCGGGCAACTCAGGCAAGGTGGTGATGGACTGGTAATGGGAGGAGAATGACATGAACTATGAAGGAAGCTGCCACTGCGGCCAGATCGCTTTCGATGTCGAGGGCGACTTTACGTCGGCGATCGACTGCAATTGTTCGCTCTGCCGGCGGCGCGGCGGCTTGCTCGCTTTCGTGCCGCGCGACAAGTTCAGCCTGAAGACGCCGCGCGAGGCACTATCGACCTACACATTCAACACCCATGTGATCCAGCATCACTTCTGCAGCAATTGCGGCGTCGGGCCGTTCAGCGAAGGCAAGATGCCTGACGGGACGGAGATGGCCTGCATCAATCTGCGCTGTGTGCCTGCCGTCGATCTCGCGACGATCGAGATTCAGCCTTGGGACGGCAAGTCGCATTAGGCTGTCGGTTGGCTGGAGCCTCGCGTGAACGGAGGTCGGGCCGAGGCGGTGTGCGGGATATGTGCGACAACTGGTCGTTTCAGAAGAATGCGGCACGCTCTTGTCTTCCCGCGGTGACATCCTATCTATGCTTGGCAACCGCTTCGGCGGCTTGTGGCCTGTGGATAAGGCCTTTTCCAAGTTTTCTCGCGCTTTTTTGCTGGAAAAGCTTGACGAGAACTAAAATTGTGGGAATCACCGTTCGACTTGAATAGCGGTGAACTGGGTCAAGGGCAGATCGCACAACCATGGCCGGACATTTGGTGACATATGAACTCTGTCGTCCGGCGCCGGCAATCGTGGTTAATCAGGCATTAAATGTCATCCCGTTATCTGGGATCAGGTGATTCGAGACGGCCGTTTGCGGCGCGCCGGCTTTGATAGGGCCGTTTTACCGCAGCGAGTTTGAATAGCGTCAGGAAGGCGACGATATACATGGCAACGAAGGTCAAAGAGAACGAAGAAGCGGAAGTCGAACGCGACGGCGGTACCGACGGCCCTCTTCTCGATCTTTCCGATGACGCGGTCAAGAAAATGATCAAGGCCGCCAAGAAGCGCGGCTATGTGACGATGGACGAGCTCAATGCCGTTCTCCCGTCCGAGGAAGTGACATCCGAACAGATCGAAGACACGATGTCGATGCTGTCGGATATGGGCATCAACGTCATCGAGGATGAAGAAGCCGAGGAAGCCGGTGGCAACGACGGCGGCGACGACGATTCCAGCTCCGACGACGAAAGCGAAGGCGGCGAGCTTGCTCCCTCCGGCGGTACCGCACTTGCGACCGCCAAGAAGAAAGAGCCGACCGACCGCACCGACGACCCCGTGCGCATGTATCTGCGCGAAATGGGCTCGGTGGAGCTTCTGTCGCGCGAAGGCGAAATCGCCATTGCAAAGCGCATCGAGGCCGGCCGCGAAACGATGATCGGTGGTCTCTGTGAGAGCCCGCTGACCTTCCAGGCGATCATCATCTGGCGCGACGAACTCAACGAAGGCACGACGCTGCTGCGCGAGATCATCGATCTCGAAACGACCTATTCCGGTCCCGAGGCAAAGGCTGCTCCGCAGTTCCAGAGCCCGGAGAAGATCGAGGCCGACCGCAAGGCCGCCGAAGAGAAGGAAAAGACCCGCCGCACCCGTTCGGGCGACGACGACATCACCAATGTCGGCGGCGAGGGCCTGCCTCCGGAAGAGGAAGAAGAAGACGAGGACGAATCCAACCTGTCGCTGGCCGCCATGGAAGCGGAACTGCGCCCACAGGTCATGGAAACGCTCGACATCATCGCCGAGACTTACAAGAAGCTGCGCAAGCTGCAGGACCAGCAGGTCGAGCAGCGTTTGGCTGCGACCGGCACGCTGTCTTCCGCTCAGGAGCGCCGCTACAAGGAGCTCAAGGATGAGCTCATCAAGGCGGTGAAGTCTCTGTCGCTGAACCAGAACCGCGTCGACGCCCTCGTCGAGCAGCTCTACGACATCTCCAAGCGACTGATGCAAAACGAAGGCCGCCTGTTGCGCCTGGCCGAATCCTACGGCGTCAAGCGCGACTCGTTCCTGGAACAGTACCAGGGCGCCGAGCTCGATCCGAACTGGATGAAGTCGATCGCCAATCTGGCCGCACGCGGCTGGAAGGAATTCGCCAAGGGCGAAAACACCACGATCCGCGACATCCGCCAGGAGATCCAGAACCTTGCAACGGAAACCGGCATCTCGATCGCCGAATTCCGCCGCATCGTGTCGATGGTGCAGAAGGGCGAGCGCGAAGCGCGTATCGCCAAGAAGGAAATGGTCGAAGCGAATCTTCGCCTCGTCATCTCCATCGCCAAGAAATACACGAACCGCGGTCTGCAGTTCCTCGACCTCATTCAGGAAGGCAACATCGGCCTGATGAAGGCGGTCGACAAGTTCGAATACCGTCGTGGTTACAAGTTCTCGACCTATGCGACGTGGTGGATCCGTCAGGCGATCACCCGCTCGATCGCCGACCAGGCCCGCACGATCCGTATTCCGGTGCACATGATCGAAACGATCAACAAGATCGTTCGTACCTCGCGCCAGATGCTGCACGAGATCGGCCGCGAGCCGACGCCGGAAGAGCTGGCCGAAAAGCTCGCCATGCCGCTCGAGAAGGTCCGCAAGGTCCTGAAGATCGCCAAGGAGCCGATCTCGCTCGAAACGCCTGTCGGTGACGAAGAAGATTCGCACCTCGGCGATTTCATCGAGGACAAGAACGCGCTTCTGCCGATCGACGCCGCCATCCAGGCGAACCTGCGCGAAACGACGACGCGTGTTCTGGCATCGCTCACCCCGCGTGAAGAACGCGTTCTGCGCATGCGCTTCGGCATCGGCATGAACACCGACCATACGCTCGAAGAAGTCGGCCAGCAGTTCTCGGTTACCCGCGAACGTATCCGTCAGATCGAAGCGAAGGCGCTGCGCAAGCTGAAGCACCCGAGCCGCTCGCGTAAGCTGCGGTCGTTCCTCGACAGCTAAGTCGCGGACATATGTCATTGGAAAAGCCGGGCCTTGTGTCCGGCTTTTCTCGTTTCTGACGGCGTCTGGCTGGGGATTATGTGCCCTGGCGTTCACGCCCTTGTCAGGTGTGCGTGTTTTTTGCCTTTAAGGCTTGATGATGCCTTCTTAAAAGGCCACATCGACAACTTGTCGTTCAGCATTGCGTGGGTATGGCCAAGGCAACGGAAAAGCAATTGGGAGTGTTCGGCTGGGGCGTCATCGCCTCGGTGCTGCTTCATATTGTCGTCGTTGCCGGCTTTCTGATCAAGCTGCCGCAGCCGACGCCGCCTCCTCAGGAGGAGACGGTCAATGTCGAGATGGTGCCGCCACCGGAAGAGAAGAAGCCCGAAGAGAAGAAGCCGGAGGAGCAGGCTGCGCTGAAGGTGCCGGAAGAGCCGAAGCCCGAGGAGAAGAAACCCGAGCAGCCAGCTGCGGCCGAAAAGCCTGCCGACGAGCAGAAGCCGGAAGAAAAGAAGGCCGAGCAAAAGCCACCGGAGCCCAAGCAGGAAGAGGCCAAGGCCGAACCGCCACCGCCGCCGCCAAAGCCACCGGAGGAAAAGCCGCCGGAAGCGCCCAAACCGCCTGAGGAAAAGCCGCCCGAGCCGCCGCCGCCTGAAAAAACTCCGGAAGAAAAGCCGCCCGAGGAAAAGAAGGCTGAGGAGCCGCCGAAGCCGGATCCGGCCGAACAGGCGAAGGCCGACCAGCAGCCGAAGGGACCTGATGGCAAGCCGCAGCCGATCCAGCCGTTGCGCCCCGTCTTCGAGTTTGGCGACAAGGCGAGCGGCCCTAGGAAGGCCGAGGATGGCGACGCTTCGACCGAGGCGGGGAAACCTGCCGGCGCTCCCGATGCGGAAAAGCCGACTGATGATCCCGCATCGGCCGGAAAGCCCAATGCCGAAGACAAGCCGCCGGCCAAGCCTATGCCTGACGATATCAACCTGCCGCAGGTCGATGTCGCCGATGCGCATCAGGAAAACAACGGGCCAGCCGCCGAGGCAACCGGCGTGGTGACCACCGAAATCACGCAGGCCAAGCCGAAGGAGGTCGCCAAGGCGGATCCCGCCGCCAGTGCCGCTCCGGCGACCGATCCGTTGACCAAGGTGAAAAAGCTCTATTCGCAGAACGACATGGGGGGCGACGTGGCGCGGACGGCGATCGACGGCATGCCGCGCGGCATGCGCGTTGCCGAACTCTGCACGACGGAACTGCGCGAGCAGCTCAGGCACTCGCCGCAGGGGTTCCGGCCGGAGCTCTTACCGTCCTACCGCCTGCAGCAGGGCAATGTGCTGGAGATCAAACGCGGCGCCTTTCGTGCCAGTGCGCGCTGGTACGATATGAGCTTCCGCTGCGAGGTCGATACCGACGGAACCAAGGTGCTAAATTTCGCCTATGACGTGGGCGCCGCTATCCCGAAGTCGCAGTGGCGCAGCCGCGGGTTCCCCGATTTTTGATGGGCGGACGCGGACGCCGTTGAGGCGCCCGCGAGCCTTGATTGAGACCTACTTGCTGCTACCCGCAATCAGCGACGGCAGTTCGGCGAAGAGGGCGTCGCGGGCGCGAACACCTGCCGTGCCCTCCGTCTTCTTGTCGTCCTGGATCAGGCGGGCGAAGACCACGGTTTGGTCGCCCTTCGTCGCCCAGCCGACGAACCAGCCCCAGGGATGCTCTTCGTCGAATGTGTAATCGGGCAGCCTCGGATAGGCCATGCCGGTCTTGCCCTGCACCGACCAGCCATCCGGCAGCTCGGTCTTCTCGACGACCTTCAACGTCATATCCGTCGCGTGGGCGCTGACGGGAAGCTGGCGGTTCACCAGCTTGCGCAGAAACGCCACCTGTTCCAGCGGCGATATCTTCAGTGACGAGGCGATCCATGCCCGGTCGAGGCCATTGTTCTTGCCCGTGTCGCCGGAGAAATCGGCATTGCCGTAGTTCAGCTTCGTCGCGTAGTCGTGCAGCGTCTTTTCGCCAAGCGCGTGGGTGATGCGCTGGGAGAACCAGACGACGGAGTATTTCAGCCAGCGGACGGCATCCGTCGGCTTCTTCCAGTTCTCGCCGCCCCAATCGGGATCGCCCTTGCGAAAGTTCAGGGTCGGGGTGTGCTCGTCCTTCAGGAAGCCGCTGTCATAGCCGATGACGCTGAGCGCCACCTTGAAGGTCGAGGCCGGCGTGACGCGGCCCTCGCAATCGCCCTCCTGGGCAATCGTCTCGCCGGTCTTGGCGTCGGCCACGACAGTACAAATAGTCTTGGCTTGCGCGGTCGTGCCCATTGTGGCGATCGCTGCGGCGGCAAGCAGGGTGGAGTGGAGATGCATGGAATGGCCCTTTCTTGGTGGCTTTCGCAGGATAGCTACCAGCCGTTTGACCCCGCTACAAAGGACCAATACTAGATGAAGCCATTAGAAAAATTGGGGCTTCACCATGGTTCGGCCATATCTTCCGCTGAACGCCTTCCGGGCTTTCGAAGCGTCTGCGCGGCATCTGAGCTTCACCAAGGCGGCGATCGAGCTCAACGTCACGCAGGCGGCCGTCAGCCACCAGGTGAACGCTCTCGAGGCGCAGCTCGGGGTAACGCTGTTTCGGCGGCTGCCGCGCGGGCTGATGATCACGGCTGAGGGCGACAGCCTGCTGCCGGTGCTGCGCGACAGCTTCGACCGCATGGCAGGCGCTGTCGAGCGGTTGCGCGACGGGCATGTGCGCGAGGTGCTGACGGTCGGCGCGGTCGGGACTTTCGCCGTCGGCTGGCTGTTGCCGCGCTTGCCGTCTTTTCAGGAGCGCTATCCCTATGTCGACCTCAGGCTTTCCACCAACAACAACCGGGTGGATTTGGCGGCCGAAGGGCTCGATCTCGCCATCCGCTTCGGCGGTGGGGCGTGGCATGCGACGGAGGCGACGCGGCTCTTCGAGGCGCCACTGTCGGTGCTCTGCAGGCCCGATCTCGCGGAAGCGCTGAAACGGCCCGAAGACCTTGTGGGCAAGGTGCTCCTGCGCTCCTATCGGCCGGACGAGTGGACGCGGTGGTTCGAGGCTGCCGGCGTTTCGCATCCGGGGCTGATTCAGAAGAGCATCGTCTTCGACACCTCGCTGGCGATGATGGAGGCGATCCAGCAGGGGATCGGCGTCGGGCTTGCGCCGCCGAAGATGTTCGAGCGCTATTTGGCGTCCGGCCTTGTGGCGCAGCCGTTCTCCATCATTGTGTCGATGGGCAGCTACTGGCTGACGCGGCTGCACTCGCGCCCTGTGACGCCCGCGATGGCGGCGTTCTCGCAGTGGATCACGTCGATGATTGCACAAAGTGATGAGGCAGGATGTTAGGGAAATAACAGAAGTTTTGCTGAACGGTCTGGAAGCGTTTTCGAAATGCGCTAAGTTGGGTGTGTCGAAGTGAAACGGAATCGTTAATCGTTCTCCGCTCCAGTCCGACACAAGCATGACCGCCTAGCTTTGTCCCATCGCCGGATGTTAGCGGCACAAGAGGGGACAATGACATGTCGAACGAAATCGAGCGCTTTTTCGAACAGCAGGACGAAGCCACCAAGGTGGCGATCATCGAAAGCCGTGGCGACGAGTTGACCGACATGCTGGTATCCGCGCTCGAAGACGCGCTTTCCATCCTCCACGGCGAAATGCAGCCCGAAACATTGCACTGACCGTTGACGCCTCGATCGAGGCGGGCGCAACTGCCTGAGGCCTAGCTTGGCGCATCCCGTTGCATTGGACAGCTTTATCGCCGGCTATTCCTGGGATCGCGATGCCGTGGGCCGGTCTCCCTCCGAGGTGTTTCGCCTGGAACGCGCAGGTGCGCCTGCGCTCTATCTCAAGTGCGAGGCACGGAGCGCCTATAGCGAGTTGGCGGATGAGGCGGCGCGCTTGCGGTGGCTTTCCGGCCAGGGGATGCCGTGTCCCGATGTCATCGCTCTCACCACCGATGATGACTATGATTGGCTGCTGATGAGCGCCTTGCCGGGCCGCGATCTCGCTTCGGATTCGACTGTTGATGCCGAAGCGAGGGTAGTCATGCTGGCCTCTGCGTTACGCGCGCTTCATTCTCTCGACATTGCCTCGTGCCGCTTCGATCACCGGTGGTCGAAGCGGCTTGCCGTTGCTGAGCGACGCATGCGAGCCGGCCTGGTCGATGAAGAGGATTTCGACGAGACGCGGCTTGGGCGGAGCGCCGCGGATCTCTATTCAGAGCTTTGCCGGATGGCTGCCGGCGACGAGTATTTGGTCGTCACACATGGTGACGCCTGCCTGCCGAACTTCGTAGCATCGGGCGATATCTTTACCGGCTATATCGATTGCGGTCGGCTTGGCGTTGCCGATCGCTACCAGGACATTTCGCTTTCCTGCCACAGCATCGCTGCGAATTTCGGCGAGGCGTTCGTCGAGTTGTTTTGCCGGCACTATGGCATCGCATCGTTGGATGCTGGCAAAATGCTGCGATATCAGATGCTTGACGAGTTCTTCTGACGAGTTGATTCAGGGCCGATGAAGGCGCCGGCGCGGTTCGATCACCGCAAGTTTACGCCGATTTTGCTGCAAATGAGCGCGGTGCTCCCCATATCGATGTCATGAACATCCAAGGAGCTGCCAATGTCTGCCCAGCCGATGAAGATCCCCGGTCCGGATCATCCGATTAAGATTACGCCCAATCCTAAGCGTGTGATGGTCAAATGGAATGGCCGCGTGATTGCCGATAGCCACAAGGCATTGACGTTGAAAGAGGCCAGCTATCCCGCCGTCTTCTATATCCCTCGCAGTGACGTGGATATGCCGTTGCTGACCCACAGCGCGCACAAGAGCTTTTGCCCCTACAAGGGCGAGGCGTCCTATTACAGCATCGCCTCGGACGGCGAGCGTTCGGAAAACGCGATCTGGAGCTATGAAGATCCCTCGGATGCCGTCAGCGAGATCAAAGGCTATGTCGCCTTCTACCCTGATCGCGTCGACTCCATCGAGGAACTGACGATCTAGGGGAGGCGAGACGCCGACGGCTTAGGAGACGTGGGTTCGGCGATCGGTCGCTGCAAACCTGTCTCTGAAAAATCAAGGATCGGTCCGGCAGGGAAACCGGACCAATCCCCGTAACTGATCGGAGGTCAATCGGATCAGAAAAGGCAAACTTGTGAAAGGTGCCCCGGCCTAAACCGGGGCCCCGATAGTCAGATTAGAAAGCGCGCTGCAGGCGGAAGAAGCCCTTGGTTACGCTGTCTTCGTGGTCAACGTCGGTGTAGTCGACGGTAGCCTTGGCGTAGAGGTTGTCTACGATCTGGTAGTCAACGGTTACGCCGACCTTCCAAGCGTCGTTAGACGAGAAGTCGGTGTTCGTTGCGTTGTGGCCGTAGTTGCCGAAGTACTGAGCCATCGGGGTGATGGTCCACTTGTCGGTAACCTTTGCTGCGTATTCAGCAGCAACGGTCCACTCGGACTCGTCGTAGTAGCTGTTGATGCCGGTTGCATAAACAGCGGCCAGGCCGAGGGTGCCAGGTCCGATGTCAGCGAAGAGCATGCCACGGATGGCGCCTTCTTCGTTTTCCTTGTCGTAGGAACCGATGAGCTGGTAGGATACTACGCCAGCCTTGCCGCCGATTGCAGCAGCTACGCCGAAGTTGTTGCTGCCGCTACGTTCAGCAAAGCCCTTTTCAGCGCCGTCTTCCAGTTCGTCGATCGAAATGCCAGCGTAGAAGTCGCCGGATTCGTACTGGTAACGAATGGAGTTGTGCAGGGTCTGGTAGCTGGACAGAACGTCCGGCTCGCCGCTCAAATCGTCATCCCACCAGCTGTAGAACAGACCAGCGCGCAGGCCAGCGATGTCGATGTAAGCAGAGTCCAGGGTGGAGCTCGTCGAGGAGTTGTCGCCGTTGTTACGGAGAACGATAACGCCGGTGAGCGGGCCGTACTCGGTGTCGCTCTTGGCAGTGAACTGAACCTGGGCGCGCGTACGAGCGTTCCAGTCAGACGAACCCTTCTGGTTCGGGCCGCCGTATACTTCAAAACGCAGGTAACCGCCGACCTTGAGGCAGGTTTCGGTGCCCGGGATGTAGAAGTAGCCGGTGCCGTAAGCGTCGCAGACGCGAACGTATTCTACTGCTTCAGGCTCAGCTGCAACGATTGCGTCGGCAGCGAAGACGGGGGACGCGGCGGCAGCGAGAGCTGCTGCGGACGTCAGCATAACCATCCGAATGTTCATTTGAAATCCATTTCCTTTTAGAAGAGACCGTCGCCACACACTGGGAGGTGATAGGCAACCGTTCCGGTAAACAGCCTTTCGGCACGCGGATCAGCGAACCGCTGAATCTCTTCTCTCATTACTCATTAAATCTATCAATTCGGATGGTGAGGAAATCGTTGTTTGTGAAACTTGTTATGTCTGAATTGTGATGAATTTGCCACAATATCAAATACTTAGGCATATAGACGCAGTGCCCCGGCGGCTGCGGAGCAACATGATATCAAAGCCATTTCGGGTGCCGTGGAGCACGATGCGGTCGCCAAGCAAACACATTGGCGTCAATGTCGGCGAGATAATGTGGCGCTGCAGCAAATTGAAGAGGGTTCGCTGGAACGCTATGTTCCAAATTTGGAACGAAACTATTCAGGCGGCGGTTGGCATCCTTGAACAAGGGGCGTATGCGACTTGCTGAGGGTCGCACTTTAGCATCCCTTTGTAAAAGGAATCCCTAATGCCGGCGACCGAGACCATCTTCCCGGATATGAACGATTTTGCTTATTTTGCAGCGGTTGTGCGCTATGGCGGCTTCTCCGCGGCGGGGCGCGTACTGGGTTTGCCGAAGTCGAAACTCAGCCGGCACATCAACGCGCTGGAAGATCGGCTGGGGGTCCGTTTGATCGAAAGAACGGTGCACCGGTTCCGTGTGACCGAAATTGGTCAATCACTATATGTTTACTGCGAGAACATGATCCGTGAAGCGGAACGCGCCACCAAGGCCGTTGCCGATGTCAACGGTGAACCGCAGGGGACGATCAGGCTTAGCGTTCCAACGGGGCTGCTTGAGGGATCGCTCGGCGCGATCTTTCCAGAGTTTCTGCTGCTTCATCCCAAGATCCAGCTGCAGATTCTTGCCACCGACCAGCGGGTCGACATCATCAACGACCGACTCGATCTCGCCATCCGGGCGCAATTGACCGAAGAGTCCGACGCCGAACTGACGATGCGCGTCTTGAGCAAGGTCGATCTCATCCTTGTCGCCAACAAGGATATGGCGGGGCGGCTGCCAAAGGGGGAGGGCATAGAATCGCTTGAAGGTGTGCCGACCGTTTCGTTTACAAGCGGCATGGCCGAGTGGCGCGAGGTCGACGTCTGGGATTTTACCGGCCCCGATGGTGCGCTGCACAGGCACGAGCATCGACCGCGCATGAGCTGTCGCAGCGTGCCTGCCGTTCTGGAAGCCATCCATGCTGGCGTGGGCGTCGGGCTTCTTCCCGATATCGTTTGCGCCGAAGGGCTGCGGCACGGAACGCTGGTGCGCCTGCTGCCTGACTATCAGATGTCCCAGGCCACCATCTATCTGGTGTTCACGGCATCGCGCGGCTTGCCGACGGCAGTGCGCACGCTTGTCGATTTCCTCGTCGAGCGCTTCCGAACGTTCAACGTTGCCGCCGAGGGCGATCGCGCGGGTACAGCGTAGGTCTGTCCCTCTGCGTGTGCCGGACATCTTGTCCAGCAGACATGGCGCCTATCTTGAAAGAGGTGTCGGTTCGGGTGCGCCTCGTTCGTCCTTGAAGCGATGCCAACGTTCAAGGGAGAGAGACCATGTCCTATGTCGACGGTTTTATCGTTGCCGTGCCGAAGAAGAATATCGAGGCATACAAGGCGCTTTCGGCCAAGGCCGGCGCTGTCTGGAAGTCACATGGCGCGAAGGATTATGTCGAATGCGTCGCGGACGACGTGCCCTATGGCGAGTTGACGTCGTTTCCGCGTGCGGTTCAGGCAACCGATGACGAAGTCGTGGTGTTCTCGTGGATCACTTACGATTCGCGCGAGCAGCGTGATGAGATCAATGCGAAGGTCATGGCGGATCCTGAACTGCAAGTCACCGAATGCCTTGATATCTTCGATGGCAAGCGGATGATCTATGGCGGCTTCGTTCCGCTGCTTTGGCTTTGACGCGAACCGATCACCGGCATTGACATGACGGCGGGTGCGCGCGACCTCTGGGCGGAGTTTCGTTGTCCGGAGGTGCCCCATGCCACAAAAGATTCTCACCCTGCAAACCCGCGGGCAGGGCCTTTATGAGTTTACCGATCAGATCGCTGCCTTCGTGCGGTCGGCCGATATCGAATCCGGACTGCTTACCGTTTTCGTGCGGCACACATCCTGTTCGCTGCTCATTCAGGAGAATGCCGATCCGGATGTGCGCACCGATCTCAACGGTTTCTTTCGCCGCCTCGTGCCGCCATCGTCCGATCCGTCGATGCGCTGGATCGTCCACACGATGGAGGGGCCGGACGACATGCCCGCCCATATCAAGGCGGCGCTGACGCAGGTCTCGATCGGGATTCCAATCATGGACGGGCGGCTTGTTCTTGGCACCTGGCAGGGGATCTATCTGTTCGAACATCGCGAAACTCCGCACCGGCGCGAGGTCGTGCTGCATCTTGGCAACTGAACCAAATGTGAACGGGTGGTTCGAACGTCGTTCATTTTCAGGCGTTTATCGTTTGTCCAATCCCGCAAGGGAGACCATCGATAACAAATGAAAGCATGAACATGACCCATTTTATCGCCAAAGCTTCGTTCGCCGCCATCCTTGCCATTGCGTCCATTCCCGCGACGTTCTCGGTTGCGTCAGCCGCCAGCCCTGAGCGTGCATCGGTCGTCGAGATTCAGTATCACCGCCCCGCTCCGCCGCGCGCATGCTCGCCGATCCGGGCTGTCGAAAAGGCGCGTTATGCCGGTCTGCGCAATGCGCGCGTTACCGATATCACGCCGCGCCGCGTCGTCGTTTCCGGCCGTGGCTATCGCGGTCATTGGGACCGGATGTTCTTCGCGAATGTTCGCGGTTGCCCCGAGATTCGTCGCTAGTCGGATCTAGCCGCAATAGGAACTGCATCGCCTTGGCCGCGCCATTTTCAGCCTGCTTTGTGCGAATCGCATAACAATGCGTTTATCCGGGAGGGCCGGTCTTCTGACCGGCCGAGAGAATCGAAAAAGGAGCGCGGTCGCGACCGCGTGATATGGAGATTTCGATGATGCAGTTTCTGACCAAGGCGGGGATTGCCCTGGTTCTGGGCGCCGGCACGCTTGCCGGCGCTACGGTTCCGGCCTCCGCTCAGGTGGACATCTATATAGACGGCGGTCGTCCGCCACCGCCTCCAGGCTACGGGCGCCCACCACCGCCCCCAGGCTACGGCCGGCCGCCACCGCCGCCGGTTTATGGCCGCCCGCCACCGCCACCGCCGTATGGCGGCCGGCCGCGTGGTTGCGATCCGCGTTTGGCTGAAGACAAGGCGATGGATTACGGCTTCCGCCGTGCCCGTGTGGTCGATATCACGCCGCGTCGGGTGATCGTGCAGGGCTTCACGCGTCGTGGGCCTGATGAGATCACCTTCGGTAACGTTCGCGGTTGCCCGGTCCTGCGCTGATAGGCCGGTTCCGATAGTTTGAAATGAAACCACCCCTGCCTGCGTGGAGACGCGGACAGGGGTGGTTTCGTTTTGGGGTGATGTTTCTGCTGCCGCCGCGGCGGTTAGACCTTCGGCGCGTTTTCGCCGGCAGCGGAGGTTGCAAGCGGCGCTTGGCTGTCGGAGGAGACGACGGATGTCGGCAGCGGCGTGCCGCGCTTGCGTTCGCGCGCCAGCGTCAGAAGGCCGGAGCAGATGATCAACAAGATGCCGCCCGCCATCGGCAGATCGACTGAGTCGTCGAAAATCAGGTAGCCGAAGGCGATTGCCCAGAGCATCTGGCTGTATTGCGGCGGCGCCACGAGGTTGGCGGGCGCGATACGCGCTGCGGTCATCAGGAGCACGTTGCCGGCGGCGCCGAGCAGTCCGTAGCTTGCGATGAACAGCCACTGGCGCGGTGTCGGCATGACGAATTGCGAGGCCATCAGCACGCCGCTGACGATGATGGTGCCGAGCAGGGCGGCGCCGTAGAGCGACAGGCGCTTTTCGGCCGGGCCCATCTTTCTGAGCACAACAATCGAGATCGCCGCCGTCAGGCCGCCGATGGCGGCTGCGAGATGGCCGACCGAGAGTTCGCGGAAGCCGGGGCGCAGCACCACCAGAACGCCGAGGAAGCCGACGATAACGGCCGCCCAGCGCTGCCAACGCACATCTTCCTTGAGGAAGATGACGGAGAGGATGGTGACGAAGGAGGGCAGCAGGAAGAGCAGGCAGAAGGCTTCCGCCATGGGCAGCAGCGTGAAGGTGATGATCGAGGCGATCGCGCCGATCGCGCCGCAGACGAAGCGTACGAGCCAGAGCGCGCGGTTGGTCGAGCGAACGACATCCAGCCAGGAGTCTTCCTTGGCCTTGATGAAGGGCAGGGCGGCGGTGCCGAACAGGGCGCCGATGAAGGCGATCTCGTAGGACGGGATGCTGCCGTGGAGGATCTTGATCGAAGCGTCGCTGAACGCGAATACGGCATAGGCGGCAAACGCGATGAGAACGCCGCGCGCAGGCGAATGGGGAGCAGTCATGGGAGCAGTTTCAATTTGAAGAGAGCTTCGGGCGCCGGGGCATCGTTGCCGACGAGGCGGTATAGTTCAGAATGCTGCCCTGCACAATTGCCGAGAAAGCCGCTTCGCTTTTAAAGCAAGCGGTGTGATGGCGCCGCCACGCCGCATCAGACGTGGCGGCGATCCGCCACCACGCTTCGTCCATGGAACCCGCTCAGTTGGTGCCGCGTCTGAGCGCCGGGCCGTAGTCGCGGTAGATGCTGAGGCAATCGGTGTAGCTCAGCGATTCGTTGGCGCCGTAGATCACATGCGCGCTTGATGCATTGGTGGACGCTTCCTCGGATACGAAGAGGATGGCCTCGCCCAGCGACTTGCCTGTGATCGGCGCGTCGGTGCCATCGTCGAGCGTTATTCCTTTAATGACTGCGGCAATCTCGCGGTGGCTGAAAACTGCCTGTCTGTCTTCCGGTGTCATTGCCTTTACCTCGAACTGAAACTGAAAATGGATGGTTCTATCGTTGCCGGCCAAAAACTGCGCCGACGATCGCGCGATGCCATCGCCTTGCGGGTTCGATGGCAGGCAGACGTGCGCGAGCACGGCCTTTTCGCGTCTGCATTCGTCGACCGGACGCCGCCGGCGGCCGCCAGCGTCGGATATCCGACCGACATATTATGGACATATGGCCCGATCGCCGCCGGACAAGATCGCTTCCTTCAATCCCCTGTGAATTTAAAAGGAGCCGGCGTGAATTCGCTCAGTGATTGCGGGCGAAGGCTGCACGGCGGCGAATTGGCAAGTGACGGGCGGATCGCTATATCAGGCCTCAACAAGTGCAACGCACTGCTGGAAGGTGAACGGACATGTTTCAAACGGCGAAGATCGATCAGGCCGACAAGAAGGAATTCTATCGCGAGCTCGCGCAGCAGCTGACCGGGCTGCTGCACGGCGAGCGCGATGTGATCGCCAACGCGGCCAACACATCGGCGCTGATGTTCGAGATGATGCCGGAGCTCAACTGGGCCGGTTTCTATTTCCTGAAATCGACGGACGAGCTGGTGCTCGGGCCGTTCCAGGGGCGCACCGCCTGCGTGCGGATCGCGGTCGGGCGCGGGGTCTGCGGGACGGCGGTCGAAAAGGGCCAGTCGATCCTGGTCGAGGACGTCCATGCCTTTCCCGGCCATATCGCCTGCGACGCGGCCTCGCGCTCGGAGCTTGTCGTGCCGCTCAGCCACAATGGCGAGATCCTCGGCGTCATCGATCTCGACAGCCCGATCCCTTCGCGGTTCGATGCGGATGATCAGGCCGGGATCGAGGCGCTGGCCGATATCTTCATTGCGGCGAGCTACTGACGTCAATTTCATTGCTTGAACGAGAAGAGGCTGCGCCCGGATTGAGCGCAGCCTCTTTTGTTATCCTGTCACTCAGGACTTCTTCTTCTTGGCTTCATCGTCGATCAGTTCGTACCACATGGCGTTGAGGACGGCGAAGGCGGCCGCGAGCGGCAGGCCAAGGATCCATGCGAAATACCACATCCTACTTCTCCTTCAGTATGCGTGACCGCTTTTGTCGGTGATCTGCTTCTCGTCGACCTTGCCCCACAGCACTTTGTAGACCCAGGCCGTGTAGGCGAGGATGATCGGTAGGAAGATCAAAGTGACGACGAGCATGATAAACAGCGTCAGGTGGCTCGATGATGCATCCCAGACCGTCAGGCTCGACTTCGGATCGAGCGAGGAGGGCAGGATGAAGGGGAACATCGAGACGCCGACGGTCGAGATGATGCCGAAGATCGACAGCTTGCTGAAAAGCAGCGTGCCGACCTCCAGCCTGGCGCGGATAGCGATCAGGGTGGCGACGGTACCGGCGAAGCCGGCGACCGGGGCAATCATCATCCAGGGGTAGGTGCCGTAATTGGCGAGCCAAGAGCCCTCATGCGCCGCCGTCTTCAGAAGCGGGTTCGAGGGGCCGTCGGTGACGACGGCGCTCGAGATCGTGTAGCCGTTGACACCAAGCGCCAGGAAAACGCCGCCGAGCGCGAAGAGCACGATGACGAGGATGGCGGCGATGCTGCCATAGCCACGCGCGCGCTCCGCCACCGGTCCGCTCGACTTCAGCACCAGCCAGGCGGCGCCGTGCATGCTGAGCATCGCAACGGACAAAAGACCACAGAGCAGGGCATAGGGGTTGAGCAGGCCGATGAACGAACCCTCGTAGAAGATGCGCATGTCGGCCGGATCGAAGCGGAAGGGCACGCCCTGCAGCACGTTGCCGACGGCGACGCCGAAGATCAGCGACGGAACGAAGCCGCCGATGAAGAGCGCGAGATCCCAATTGCCACGCCAGCGGGCGCTCTCGCGCTTCGAGCGGTACTTGAAGGCGACCGGCCGCAGGATGAGCGCCAGCAGGATGGCGAACATCGCCAGATAGAAGCCGGAGAAGGATACCGCATAGAGCGGCGGCCAGGCGGCGAAGACGGCTCCACCGCCGAGGATCAGCCAGACTTGGTTTCCTTCCCAGACCGGGCCGATCGTGTTGATGGCGACGCGCCGCTCCGTATCCGTCTTGGCGACGAAGGGGAGCAGCATGCCGACGCCGAGGTCGAAGCCATCGGTGGCGGCGAAGCCGATGAGGAGGACGCCGAGGAGCAGCCACCAGATGAGGCGCAGGGTTTCATAGTCGATGAGTTCGTGCAGGATCATGATCAATCACTCCGCGGCAGGAACGAGGGTTTCGGAAATCAGCTCGGCTTCCGGCTCGTTGTCCGGTTCCGGGCCCTTCTTGATGGCCTTCACCATCAGCGTCATCTCGATGATGATGAGCACCGTGTAGAGCGCCGCGAAGCCGAGAATGGTCAGCAGTACGGTGCTGGCGCCGAGACTGGAGACGGCGGCGGCCGTCGGCAGCACGCCTTCGATGATCCAGGGCTGGCGTCCGACCTCCGCAACCACCCAGCCGAACTCGATGGCGATGAAGGGCAGCGGGATCGCCAGGACGGCGACGCGCAGCAGCCAGGGATGAGCGTCGAGGCGGCGGCGGGCGGAGAGCCAGAAGAAGGTCGCCGTCAGCACGATGAAGAACACGCCGAGCCCGACCATGATGCGGAACGACCAGAAGAGGGTCGGCACATGCGGGATGGTGTCGCGGGCGGCCTGGTCGATCTGTTGATCGGTCGCGGTGCGGGGATCGTCGACATAGCGCTTCAGGAGAAGGGCATAGCCGAGCTGATGGCCGAGATCCTCGAAGGCGCTTTTGGTTTCCGCCGTGATCTTTTCGGGCGAGCCGGCGGCGCGGATTTGCATCAGCGCGTCATAGGCCTTGATGCCCTCGCGGATGCGGGTCTTTGCGTGTTCCTCGAGCTCATTGATCCCGGGAATGACGGTATCCAGCGAGCGGGTGCCGATCAGGCCCATGACCCAGGGGATATGGACGGCGAAGTGGGTCTCGCGTGCCTGTTGATCAGGAAAGCCGATGGCGGTGAAGGGGGCCGGTGCCGGCTCCGTTTCCCACATGGCCTCGATGGCGGCCAGCTTCATCTTCTGGTTTTCGGTTGCGAGATAGCCGCTTTCGTCACCGAGCACGACAACCGAGAGCGCGGAAGCCAGGCCGAAGGAGGCGGCGACCGTCATCGAGCGCTTGGCGAGCTCGATGTGCCGGCCCTTGAGCAGATACCAGGCCGAGACGCCGAGCACGAAGATGGAGGCACAGACGTAGCCGGCCGAGACGGTGTGGACGAATTTCGCCTGGGCGACCGGATTGAAGACCACGTCGAAGAAGCTCGTCACTTCCATGCGCATGGTCTGCGGGTTGAGCGCCGATCCGACCGGGTTCTGCATCCAGCCATTGGCGACGAGAATCCAGAGCGCGGAGAAGTTCGATCCCAGCGCCACGCACCATGTCGCCACGAGGTGACCGACCTTGGACAGCTTGTCCCAGCCGAAGAAGAACAGGCCGACGAAGGTGGCTTCGAGGAAGAAGGCCATCAGCCCTTCGATCGCAAGGGGTGCGCCGAAGATGTCGCCGACGTAGTAGCTGTAGTAGCTCCAGTTCATGCCGAACTGGAATTCCATGACGATGCCGGTGGCGACGCCGATGGCGAAGTTGATGCCGAAGAGCACGCCCCAGAACTTCGTCATCTGCCGCCAGATCTGGCGACCTGTCATGACGTAGACGGTCTCCATGATGGCGAGCAGCACGGCGAGGCCGAGCGTCAGTGGTACGAAGAGGAAGTGGTAGAGCGCTGTCAGCGCGAATTGAAAACGCGATAAGTCGACAATGTCTAGTTCCATAGTCTTTCTCCCACGCCCCATGGGGGTACGAAGATTTTCCGCCGGGCCGGATTGCCTGGCGGTCATGCACGCGCTCAGTCCGGTCTCAGCCGATTCAGAGCTTCTTCGAACGCCGTCTCTCCGCGGCGCGAAATGCTGGCAATGCGGCCGCCATCGAGCGTGGCGATCACATCAGCGATCTCCGCCTCGCGGCGGATATGGGTGGCGATAACGAGCGACCGACCGTTCGCCTTCTCGGACAGTCGGGCCATGACATCGAGTGCTGTGGCGCGGTCGAGGCCTTCCGTCGGCTCGTCGAGCAGCCAGAGCGGCGTGTCGCGCAGGAAGAGGCGGGCGAGCGCCAGGCGGCGCGACTGGCCGCCCGACAGGCCCATGCCGCCTTCGCCGAGACGGGTGTCGAGGCCATCGGGCAGGACGGCGATATCTGCGAGCAGGTCGGCGGCGGCGAGCGCGGACTTCAGATCGCTTTCGGTCGCGTTGGGACAGGCCAGACGCAGATTGCCGGCGACCGTGTCCTGGAAGAGCTCGGTGCGCTGGGTCAGAAGGGTTGCCGTGTCGTTGGCGACCGTGCCCTCGAGCGGCTCGATCTCGCCGGCGAGCAGGGCCAGCAGTGTCGACTTGCCGGCACCGCTGGTGCCGATGAGCGCAAGCTTTTCGCTCGGCTTTAGGGTGAGATCGATCTCGGCGAGAACAGGCGTTGCCGCTGCGTCATAGCCGGCGCTGGCACCGTCGAGTTGAATTGCCAGTCCTGCGGCCGGGGCCGGGTGCTGGCGTGCGGATGTCTCGTCGGTGAGGCGCGGGCCGATGCGCTTTGCTGCGAGCAGCGTGCGTCCGAGTTCGAGCGCGCCGCGACGCAGCGCGCCGAAGGGTTCGACGGCGGCGAAGGCGATCAGGATGCCGAGGGCGGCAATCGGCGCGGTGATGGTGCCGGCCCCGGCGAGGGCCGCGACGGCGAGCAAAGCGCCCGTTAGAAGGAGCGTGGAGGCGATGCCGAAGCCGAAGGTCACGATGCTCTCGATGCGGTTCAGCCTGTTGTCGGCGCTGGCCGAATAGCGGTCGGCGGCGGCTATGGCTGCCGTCTGCGCCTCGATCCTGCCTGCCATCAAGAGGTCCGACTGGCCGGCGACGAGGTCGATGGTGCGGGCACGCAGTGCCTCGATACCGTAGGCGCGGCGGCGGGCGTGGTCGGCGGCCAGACGGCCGGCGCAAAGAGGGATGCCGAGGCCGGCGACGATGAGGAGCAGTGCCGCCGAGAGGCCAAACAGGGGATGCATTAGGCCGAGCGCGATGCCTGTGGCGATGGCGGTGAGGATTGCGACGCCTGCGGGTACCAGCACGCGCAGATAGAGAGAATCGAGCGCATCGATATCGCCGGTCAGGCGAAACAGCAGACGGGCCGGGCGTCTTGCAAGATCACGGGCAGCACCAGCCCCCGCCCAGCCGCGAAACAGGCGTTCGCGTAGCGCGGCGAGCACGCTCAGCGTTGAGTCGTGCGTCGTCAGCCGCTCGCCATAGCGCGAGGCGGTGCGGCCGATCGCCAGCAGGCGGATGCCGGCCGAGGGAGCGAAGACATCGAAGGTGATGGCGGTTGCCGCCGATGCACCGGCGATCGCGGTTGCGGTGATGAACCAGCCGGAGAGGCCGAGCAGTGCGATGCCGGCACCCGCGGTCGCCGCCGACATGACGGCGCCCAGCAGCAGGCCGCGCTTCTTCTCCCTGGCGAAGAGCTTGAGGATGGGCTTGAGATCGGTCAGCGACGCGCTCATTCGGCAGCCTCCCGTGCGGGTTCCTGACAGAGATGGATCGTCCTACCCATGCGGGCGGCAAGGCGTGGATCGTGGGTGGCGACGAGCAAGGTCTTGCCCTTGGCAAGTGCAAGCAGGCTCTCGGTGATGTCGTCGGCCGTTGCGCTGTCGAGATGGGCGGTCGGTTCGTCAGCGAGGACTATCAGCGTCTCGGGGTTCACGGCGGCGCGGGCGATGGCAAGCCGCAGCGCCTCGCCACCCGAGAGGCCGGCTCCGCCATCGCCGAGCGGACGGTTGCGGTAGGCGTTCGCGAGTCTTCCGAGGTGAGCGGCGTCGAGTGCGGCAGCGGCCTGTTGCGCGGAGACCTGCGGGCGGCCGAGCGTAACGTTGCGGGTGATGCTGCCCGCGAAGATATGCGGCTTCTGGCCGATCCAGGCGATCCTTGCCCGCGAGGCTTCACCTGCCGGTTGACCGCCGATCTCGACGCGGCCGCTTTCACAGGGCGCAAGGCCGGCGGCGAGTGCCAGCAAGGTCGACTTGCCTGAGCCGCTTGGGCCCAGCAGGGCGACGTGTTCGCCGGCGCGGATATGGAGATCGAAGCGCTCGATGGCTGAGGTATCGCTGCCGGGGTAGCGGAAGGCGACGGCGTGGAAGCGGATATCCGCGGCCAGGGGGCCTTGAGCGGCTTCTCCCTGCGGCAACCGCATCCCGTCTTCGCTCAGCGCATCGAGCGCCTTCATCGCTGCTTCGCCCGAGGCGCGGTCGTGCCAGACGGCCGAGAGTTCGCGCAGTGGCTCGAAGAAGGCGGGTGCAAGCAGCAGTACGAAGAGGCCTGATGTGAGATTGAGGCCATTTGTCCAGGCACCAAAGCGGATTTCGCCGAGCAGCGAGAAGCCGACATAGACGGCGACCATGGCGACGCCGAGCGCGGCGAAGAGTTCGAGAACCGCCGACGACAGGAAGGCGATGCGCAGCACGGCCATGGTGCGGGTCTTCAGGTCCTCGGCATCGGCGCGAAGCCGCGTTGCCGTGGCATCGACGGCATCAAGCGCGCGGATGGTGGCAAGGCCGCGCAGGCGATCGAGCAGGAAGCCGTTGAGGCCGCCGGTCGCGGCCAGCTGCCTTTCGCTGGCGGCCTGCGCGCGCCAGCCGATCAGTGCCATGAAGACAGGGATGAGGGGCATGGCGAAGAGCAGCACGAGAGCTGCGATCCAGGAGATCGGGAAGACGCAGGCGAGGATGACCAGAGGCACGGCGCTGGCCTTGAAGCGGGCCGGCTGGAAGCGTGCGAGATAGGGGACGATGAGCTCGGCCTGTTCGCCGACAATGCTGGCGGCCTCGCCCGATGTGTGGCGCGTGCTGTCGACCGGCGAGCGGCGCGCAAGGGCCTCGACCGCGCGGGTGCGCCGCAGGGTGAGTTCGGCGCGGGCGGCACGAAAGGCGAGGCGGCCTCCCGCCGCGTCGAGACAGCTTTTCGCGACGCCGAGCAAGGCGATGACGATCGCCGGCCAGATGACGGCCTCGACCCCGCCGCCATTGGCGATGCGGCCGACAGCGACCGCGAGAAGGCCAGCCTGAGGGATCCAGAGGAGGGAGGCGAGTGTCTGGACCAGTGCGGCGTTGCGCAGGCCAGACGGCTGGCTGGCGCGTTTGCGCCGTCCGTCGCGGGTCTTATCTTGCTTGGCATCGAGAAAGGCACTGGTCATGGCGCTAACTCTTGTTCGCAGGATTCGGACGGCGGCCACGGCCGAGCGAGATGACTCGGTCCTTGGCTTCAAGCAGCTTCGTCACTTTCGCGCCTAGCGAGAGTAGCGTTGCAAGCCTTTCTGTTTCAAGTTGTTTCACATCGTCATACCAATGTGTCAGCTGTTCAATCAGCGCATGCATTTCGCTCATGCGTTCCTGGGCATGACGCTCGGCCTCGCTCGCCGGCCGCTGCATGAGGATTTCGCGCAGTACCGAGAGGGTCGGATCGACCTCGCGCTTCTTGCGCTCTTCGGCGAGCGTTCGCAGGATCAGCCAGACATCGTCGGGCGTGGTGAAGAAGTCGCGGCGGTCGTCCGGCCGGTGCCTCAGCAGCACGAGGTTCCAGGTCTGCAGCTCGCGCAGGCTCATCGAGACGTTGGAGCGCGAGATGCCGAGCGCGTCTGCGATCTCCTCGGCGCAGAGCGGCTGAGGGGAGACGTAGAGCAGTGCGTAGATCTGGCTCACCGTCCTGTTGATGCCCCAGCGCGAGCCCATCTCACCGAAGTGCAGGACGAAGGATTGGACGAGCGGCGCAAGGTTCATGGTCAGGTTTCCGTTATGACTGTGATTTCAGAAATTTCTGAAATCACAGCGCGCAGTGCGTGGCTGACAATCGACAGGCCGGGGCTGCTGCAATTGGCGCCGGATTTGACGATAGTCAGCTTTTTGCTTGGGCTTATTGATTCAGATCAAATGGCCGAGGAATGTTTGGCCTTGCCCTGCGCGAGGTAGCGATCGAACTTGGCGGCGATGGTGCGCACGAAGGGGCGGCCTTCGTCGGTGATTGCGAACCGGTCGCCATCGAAAGAGACGAAGCCATCCTCGTTGAAGCTCGCATGTAGGGCGTCGTCGCAGGCGTCGTCGGCGGCCTTGCCGAAGCGGGCGCGCAGCTCGGTGACCGAGAAGGCGTACTGGCACATCAGCTCTTCGATCGCCTGCGCGCTGGCGCGGTCAGCATCCGAGAGCGCGAAGCCCCGGGCAACGGGAAGGCGGCCTTCCGAGATCGCGCGGCAATATTGTCCCGTCGCGACGATGTTCTGGACATAACCCTCAGGCAGCTTGCCGATCGAGGAGGCGCCAAGGCCGATCAGCGTATCGGCGCCATCGGTCGTGTAGCCCTGGAAGTTGCGCCTCAGTGCGCCATCGCGCAGCTGGCGGGCCATGCTGTCCTCGGGCTTTGCGAAGTGGTCGATGCCGACGGCGTCATAGCCTGCCGCAAGGATGGCGCCGGCACCGGCCGCGGCCATAGCGAAGCGGTCTGCGGGACCGGCAAGGGTCGCGGTATCGATCACCGACTGGTGCTTCTTGACCCAGGGGACGTGGGCATAGCCGAACATGGCGATGCGATCGGGCTGCATCGACAGCGACAGGTCGATCGTGCGCAGCAGCATGTCGCGGTCCTGATGCGGCAGGCCGTAGACGATGTCGAGATTGATCGAGCCGATGCCGAGCTCGCGCAAGGTTCGCACGACCATGGCCGTCTGCTCGAAGCTCTGCGGCCGGTTGATTGCGGTCTGGACGATCGGCTCGAAATCCTGCACGCCGACGCTTGCCCGCGTCATGCCGAAATCGCGCCATGCCTTCAGCTTCTCCTCATCGACATGTGTCGGGTCGATCTCGACGCTGATCTCGCAATCCGCGCCTATGTCGAAATGGGCGTCTAACGTCATGCGCAGACGGCGGAGGTCGTCGGGGCTGACGATCGTCGGCGATCCACCACCGAAATGGATGGCTGCGACCTTTCGTCGTAGCGGGAGATATTTTGCAACGAGCGCGATCTCGTTATTCAATGCTTCCAGGTAGGTCGCGATGGGGTCGTAACGGCGCACCTGCTTGGTATGGCAACCGCAGTAGAAACAGAGCCGGTCGCAGAACGGAATATGCACGTAAAGCGATAGTGCGCCTTGTGAATTTGCTTCGAGCCACTGCCGGTAATCCGCCTCGCCGACGCCCTCGTGGAAGTGCGGCGCGGTCGGATAGCTGGTGTAGCGGGGTACGGGGGCAGAGTAGCGGGCGATGAGATCGGCGTTCATGAGCGTGTCCTTTCGAGGACGGAAATAATGGGGGTTTTCGATGAATGCCTTGATCTCGATCAAGAAAACGCTGTTCTCCGACGACAGCCTTGGCTATGCTTCCGGCGGAGCTGGTTGTATGCGAAAAGATATACATAATTCTAATATTCCAATACGTTGCGTAAGCTGCGAGGTCCGCCACAAGGGTATGTGCGGCGCGCTGACGGGG
This sequence comes from Hyphomicrobiales bacterium, assembly GCA_900467745.1. GTDB lineage: Bacteria > Pseudomonadota > Alphaproteobacteria > Rhizobiales > Rhizobiaceae > Rhizobium. The sequence goes on along the minus strand of UBQW01000025.1, from coordinate 150,761 downwards.
GACGAACTTATGTCTCTGTCCGCTCATACGCGGCTGGTGACGCATCACGCCGGCGAGGAGCTGGCCGGTGAAAAGATGCCCGTCGAATCCTACGCCACCGTCATCAGCGGCGTGGTGAAATTGACGAAGACTCTTGAGGACGGACGCCAGCAGATCGTCGGCCTACAGTTCGCCCCCGACTTCCTCGGCAGGTTGCATGCCAACGAAAATGGTGTCTCGGCCGAGGCCGCGTCCGATGTGCATCTTTGCCGTGTTCCGAAGGCCGCCATGGAGCGCCTGGTGAAGAGTACGCCGGCTGTTGCCGAGAGGTTGATGGAACAGACCATGCGCGAGCTCGACGAGGCGCGCGACTGGATGGTGACGCTGGGGCGCAAGACGGCGGCGGAGAAGGTGGCGAGCTTCCTGTTTCTGATCGCGACGCATCTGGATCCCGAGGCGACCGGCGAGAATCGCCGTTTCGACCTGCCGCTGTCGCGTGCCGATATCGCCGATTTTCTCGGGCTGACGATCGAGACGGTGTCGCGGCAGATGTCGAAGCTGAAGAGCGAAGGCGTCATTTCCATCGTCGCCAACCGGCATATCGAGGTGGCCAAGCTCTCCAAGCTGAAGGCCTGCTGCGGCTCCTGATGGCGCGCTTCGGCGCGCCCTGTGAATGCGTGTTGCCGAGGCGGGGTGTTCTGTGCAGGAGTGATGGTTTCCATCATCGATTTGAGAGCCTCCATGCCCGCCGCTGAAGCCAATCGCCTCGTTTCCCGCCTGTCTCCGCCACCCATCCCATCGGTACTCGCATGGGCACGCGAATATAATGGAGCCAAGGGGCCGCTGGTCGATCTGTCGCAGGCGGTGCCAGGCTATCCGGCGCATCCCGAGATGCTGCGGCTGCTGGGTGAGGCGGCATCATCGCCTGCCACAACAGGCTACGGGCCGATCGAGGGCGAGGGCGTGTTGCGCGAGGCCTATGCCCGGCAGATGTCCGACGTTTACGGTGCGCGGATCGCTGCCCATAACGTCCAGATCACGGCCGGCTGCAACCAGGCCTTCATGGCGGCGGCCATCGCGCTTGCTGGCGCCGGAGACAGCGTGGCGCTGACCAATCCCTTCTATTTCAACCAGGAAACGACCCTGTCGATGCTTGGCATCAACAGGGTGCTGGTCGAATGCGATGCCGATAACGGCTTCCTGCCCGATATCGCTTCGGCCGAGAAGGCGCTCGCCTCGGGCGCCAAGGTGCTGGCGATCGTGACGCCGAACAACCCGACGGGCGCGATCTATCCGCCGGAGCTGTTGCGCGTTCTGTTCGATCTCTGCCGCAGCCATGGGGCGTGGCTGATCGTCGACGAGACCTACCGCGACTTCCTGCCCGAGGGCTATGGCGCGCCGCATCCGCTGCTTTCCATCCCCGGCTGGGAGGAGACGCTGATCCTGCTTTACAGCTTCTCCAAATCCTTCTGCATTCCCGGCCATCGGCTGGGCGCGATCACGGCCGGCGAACGTGTCATCGCCGAGATCGTCAAGGTGATGGACAACATGCAGATCTGCGCGCCGAGGGCTGCGCAGGTGGCGGTTGCTGCGGCGATGCCTGTTCTGGCTGACTGGCGGGCCGCGAACCGGCTGGAGATCGCCCGGCAGGCCGATGCGTTGCGGGCGGTGATGGCGGAGCTGCCAGGCTGGGAGATCGGCGCGCTTGGCGCATACTTCGCGTTTATCCGGCATCCGTTTGGGGATTTGAGTTCGTCTGCGGTTGCCGAGCGGCTGGCCAAGGACGCCGGCGTGGTTTGTTTGCCCGGGAGCTATTTCGGGGTGGGGCAGGAGCGGTATCTGCGGTTGGCGTTTGCCAATGCGGATGCGGTGTCGATCGGGCGGTTGGTGGAGCGGTTGCGTTAGGGTTGTTTTGGGTGGGGCGGGCTTGGTGGCTGGTGTGATGTTGGGTGGTGCGCCGGGGATTGAACGCGGTGCCGTGTGATACCCCCCT
>UBQW01000025.1:0-148714 GCA_900467745.1 Hyphomicrobiales bacterium | reverse complement strand
GAGGGGGGTATCCCACGGCAAAACCTCTCTTTAGGCACCTCACAGCCGTGTGCTATGGTTCCAGCACAAGACGCGTCATCACAGAGGTCCCCCATGCCCCGATTTCTTGCCGTCTACACCATGAAACACGAAGACTTCGACGCGTTTCGACGTCTTCCCAAAGCCGAGCAAGACGCCATCGATGCCAAAGGTGTGCCGCAGTGGATGGCCTGGGAGGAGCGGAACGCCGCGGTTATTCTCGATCGCGGAGGCATGGTGGGGAAGACGACGCGGGTCAATAAGGATGGTATCGCCGAGGCTTCCAATGCGCTCTGCGGCTATCTTGTCGTCGAGGCGGAGAATGCCGAGGCCGCGGCACGGCTTTTCCTCGATCATCCCCATATCACCGTCTTTCCCGGAGATGGCGTGGATATCATGCCGTTTGTGACCTGATATTTTGGTCCGCCTTAGGCGATCTTCGCCCGGTCTTCGGGACAGGATATCAGCGCCGGCGTCCTGTTGACCGCGCCGCGTGTTCGATTGCGGCCCGCGCTCTTGGCTTCGTAGAGCAGCTTGTCGGCCCGTTCATAAAGGGTCGTGAAATCCTCGTCGCCGACGATGCAAGTCACGCCCATGCTTGCCGTCACCGGGCGTTTGAGGCCGGGCACCGTGCGGGCGACGATGGCGGGAATGGCCTGGCGGCGGAGCTCGGCCTGGGTGTCGGCGTCGTCGCCGCGCAGGAGAAGCACGAATTCCTCGCCGCCAAGGCGATAAGCGCGGACGCTCGTGCCGGGCTGGAGCGCATTGGCCACCGCCTTCAACACCTCGTCACCAACGCTGTGGCCGCTGACGTCGTTGATTGCCTTGAAATGATCGATGTCGATGACGGCAAGGGCCAGGAAGCCTTCTGTCCGAAGCTGCTCGAATTGCAGCTCGATTGCCCGTCGGTTCAGCAATCCCGTCAGCGGGTCCGTTTCGGACAGGCGTTCGAGCAGTTCGGCTTCGTTGCGGGCGCCATCGCGCTCGCGTTTCATGGTGACGAAGCGTTCGGCCACGCCAAGCGTCGTGAACACGACCTCGCACATGCAGCCGATATAGAAGAGCAGCGTGGCGTCGGTGCTGTGCAGCCAGGGAACGACGCCCGTCACCAGACGGATCAGGCCGACCACGACCATCGGCGCGTAGCCGAACGCTTGAAACCGCGCGGCGCGGCTTCCGCGGCGCAACGCATCGATCATCGATAGGATGAAGATGGCAAGCACCGGCGCGAAGGCGGCCGTGTATGCGCTCGACTGGATTGGGCGGGCGACGAACGGGAAGGCCGCGTGAAATAGGCTCAGCGTTATCGCCCAGGCTGCGCAATAGGGAAGCACGCGGCGCAGCAGCGGATGCATCAGGCCGGGCTCGACGAAGCTGTAGGTGAACATCGCTCCCGATGCGATGGTCATGCCGAAGATCACCGTCGTCATCCAGCTCAGGGTCATTGCCGGCGGATCGAAGAGCATGACCGCAAGGCCTGACGTTACCAGAATGGTCATCAACAGCGAGAATGTCAGCGCCGAGTGCCAGAGAACGAAGGGTTCGCGTAGCGCCCGGTAGAAGGCCGCATTGAAGATCAGGGGCATGACGAGCATGCCGGCAAGGCCTGCCAGAACAAGCAGGAAGCGCATGTCGCCGATGCCGCCGGCGGCGTCCGTTGGCGCTAGATAGGCACGCTCCAGCGTCATCCGATGGCTTGGGAGGTCGATCACGGCGATCACCTGCCGCGTTTCGCTGGTCACGTCCGGCAGGGGCGCCTTGAAGTAGCCGCCGGCCATGGAGCTTTGGAGGGCTGCGGCGGGGATGGTCTCCTGGCGCACCGTGCCATCGCGATCGATTGCGAGCAGATGGATCGCCTGAAGTGCCGCTCGCCTGGAGAGCAGATAGTGGGGAAGGGTGACGTCGGCGTTGATATCGAAGCGAAGAAGCACGCGTTCGGCATCGATGGAGTGGGCTTGATCGCCGCAGGACCATCGATCCTGGTTCCTGGCGATCGCGACCACGTCTTCCGACAGGTTGGCGGAGGCCCAGCAGGAACTGCGTGTCTCGAAGGAATCCGCCGGGGCAGCCGATGCAGCGCTGAATTGCAGCAGCATCACCAGGAACAGAAGGGCGGCCGGGAGGCTATTTCGAAATCCACTCGAAGTCATGGCTCTAGGCTAGGGCGGAAAGCTTTTGATGCCGTTAATTGGGACGGGCGAAAGTCTGCCGTTGGGTTGGTTTAGCAGGCGCTTGCGTTGTCAGGCAGGGAGCCCCGTCGGCCATTCACCTTAGCCAACAAATGGCCTCGCCCGGATCGCCAAGCAATGTCACAATCCTGTTCGATTTGATGTTTAGAGCGCAGGAATCGGCACAGAGGATCGTCGGATGGCAGAAGAAAAGTCGCTTGAGTTCGCGGGTGGGATCGTGGATTTCGATGCCGGGCACGGCGAGGCCGCCACCGTCGAGATGAAGGACTACAGCGACAGTCTGGAGCGCGCCAAGGCGAAGTCCGTGCGGCTGGTCGATGCGATCACCGGCGCCGCGCTCAAGAAGAAGGACGCCATCCACTTCGACGACCTTCGCCCTGCGCTGGCCGAGTTCATGCGGCAGAAGCATCCGGGGCTGCACTCGGACGATTATATCAATCGCAAGGTCGTCGACGATTATCGCGGCCAGTATATCGCCGAATTGTTGCGCGACGAGCGCGGCGAGCTTTCCAACCTCGAGGACGAGGTCGTGGAGAGCCTTCGCAGCCACGATACGCTGGCCGAAAACATCGAAGAGGATTACGAGGAGCATCGCTCGATCGGCGACCGCGTGGCCGATGTCGTCGCTACGTTCGGCGGCAGCTGGACCTTCATCATTTCCTTCTGCCTGTTCCTGGCCGTCTGGATGGGCATCAATCTCCTGATGGGCGAGCGGCAGGCCTTCGACGCCTATCCCTTCATTCTGCTCAACCTCATCCTCTCGACCATCGCCGCCCTGCAAGCGCCGATCATCATGATGAGCCAGCGCCGCCAGGAATCGAAGGATCGGCTGCGTGCGCTCAACGACTACAAGGTCAACCTCAAGGCCGAACTGGAAATCCGCCACCTGCACGAAAAGGTCGATCACCTGCTGAATCGGCAGTGGGAGCGGCTGACCGAAATCCAGCAGATCCAGATCGAAATGATGCTGGAGCAAGCCAAGGCCGCCAACCGCGCGCTAAAGCTCAGCAAGGCGCAGAAGACCAAGACCAGTGCCTTGAAAAACCTCTTCAGCGCCGGGCCGAAGACGGATGAAACGGACGGCTAAATCGCGGTGCTGCGGGCATCATCCTCATTGTACAAGTGCCCCAAAATAGCCTATAAGATTCCGCTAGATAGCTGCTCCTGATGGCTCAACATCAGGTAGCGTTTTCGATGTCGATAACGGCAAATTGTGGGAGGAATAGACGATGAAAACGGTTCTCATTGCAGCAGCCTTGATCCTGTCGGCCGCGACGGCGCATGCCGCCGATACATGCGCCTCCAAGGCAGTCGATAAGAACGGCAAGCCGCTGGCGGGTGCTGCGCTGACGTCGTCGATGAACAAGTGCCAGAAGGATGCAGCCGCCGCTTGCGACATGTCCGCCAAGGACAAGAACGGCAAGGCGCTGGCCGGTGCCGCAAAGACCGCCTACACCAAGAAATGCGTGAGCGATGCCGTCGGCGGCTGAGGCAAGCACGACTGCCTAGCCACCCAGGTCATCGGGCGCGTTTGTCTAGCGTTGTTCCGATCGCTGGAAGATGTGGGCTGCCGATATGCGGGTTGTCCGGATCGTCGGGCCGACCAGGGCGCTGATGTTTTCGATCAGCGCCTTGGCTACGTCTGTCTGCTTTTCCGGCGGCAAAGCCAGGAAAGGCGAAAGGCTGCGATGAAGGGCGACGAAACGGTCGACGCTGTAGTCGTCAGCGACTTCGACATGGCAGAAGAGCTTTTCGGTAAAAGCGGCCTTCTGTAGCGGCTTGGCAAGTCCCCAAAACACCTGGGCGATCTCGTCGCGGGATTGCCTCTCGATCGGTTGCGGATAGCCGGAACGCTGGAATGCCTCGTCAACGGCATCGGCCTGCAGCGCGACGGGCTGGGGTTCCTTGTTCCACAGCAGGACGACAAATCCGTTCGGCGCGAGCAATTCCTCGATCCGCTGGACACCGCGTTTCTGATCGATCCAGTGAAACGAGGATGCCGCGAGAATGATATCGAACGGGCCGGAGAGATCGGCCTGTTCCAGCGTGCTCGCCTGAAAGGTGATATCCGGGAAAGGGGCCAGAACGTCACGGGCGATAGCGACAAAGTCGGCGTTCGGTTCGACACAGGTAAATCGGCCGCCCAGGGCGGCGAAGTCCTGCGTGGCCGTGCCGGGGCCGCTGCCGATTTCGAGGATACTGCTGTCTTGCCGCCATTCCGCCGCCGCTGCCGACGCTGCGATCAGGGCGGTGGGATAGCGGGGGCGGCCTTCGACATAAAAGCTTGCGCCGTTGGAGTACCAGCGCGCCTTTTCGCCGTCGGTTTTCTCGTCGTAGATCGCCAAATTTGATCCTCCACGTCGGGGATACGGACAAAGTAGTTGAGGAGTTGGTCTTGGCTATGGGTGGTACTTGGGCGTTAGAGCGGTAGGCGCCACCGGACGTGGGTCGCTGTACGCCTATAGAGACCACGCATCTACGGAATGGCAGGCTCTTTTTGCAGGCTAGCCTATTACCTGAGTGTCGCTCCAGTGAAGAGAGCGACCGTCGGCGGCTCGCACCTCAAGCCGAGCGACCGGTGCACGTCCTTCTCTGTCCACCAGCGAAGAACGAGCCTCTCCGTCGGTGAACAGGTGATCTTCACCCCATTGGCGCAGTGCAACGATCACCAGGAACAGACCGCGCCCTTTCTCTGTCAGGATGTATTCGCGGTACGCAGTGCCATCCGAGGCCGGCACGGTTTCAAAAATTCCGCGCTTTGTCAGGTCGCGCAATCGGGTCGACAATACCCCCTTGCTTATGCCGAGCCCGTTCTGGAACTCGCCAAAACGCCGCTTGCCATCGAATGCGTCGCGAATGATCAGAAGCGACCACCAGTCGCCTATGGCATCAAGAGAGCGCGCAACAGGGCAACCGGCGCTCCACAGGCTAACCCGTTTCACCATTGAGAGCCGACCTCCGATTTCTAATCTGGTTCTATCTTAGAACTAGATTTGATGTGAGCCAAGTGGTTTCAACGTCGGACTGATTGAGATCACGAGGAGCTGCCGATGATCGAGAATATCGCAGATGGGGCGAATAGGGGCGCGGCCCGAGGACTGTCGAGAGCGCAAACGCTGTTGGTCGCGGCAGCAGCAGGCATGAGCGTGGCCAACATCTATTACGCCCAACCCCTGCTTGATCTGATGGCGAACGACCTCGGCATTTCGCCTTCCAGCATCGGTCTTGTCGTTACGCTGACGCAGGTCGGATACGCATTGGGCTTGATCTTTGTCGTGCCGATCGGCGATCTCATCGACCGCCGAAAGCTTATCATCGTCCAGGGATTGCTCTCGGCTATCGCTCTTGTCGTCGTCGCGACGGCTGGAGCGAAAGCGATGCTGCTTGCCGGTATGGGGGTGGTCGGATTATTGGCGGTTCTCGTCCAGACGCTCGTTGCACATGCCGCAGCGTTGGCGACGCCAACTCAGCGCGGCGGTGTGGTCGGAACGGTCACCAGCGGTGTCGTCACGGGCATTCTCGCCGCGCGATCCGTTGCCGGCACGATTGCCGACTATGGCGGATGGCGGACGGTTTATCTGACCTCTGCTCTGCTCACGGTCGCGATGGTCGGTATCCTGGTCAAGGCGCTGCCACGGCAAGAGGTGGAACGGCATCCGGAAACTTATCTCAGTGCTCTCATTTCGGTTCCGCACACGTTTGTGAGTGAGCCGGCCCTGCTGTTTCGTGGCGTGCTCGCGCTCCTGATCTTCGCATCCTTCAGCACATTCTGGACCGCGTTGGTGCTTCCGCTCAGCGCTCCGCCGTTTTCCTACTCCCATACCTCGATAGGTCTTTTTGGATTGGTTGGACCGGCTGGGGCGATTGGAGCGACATGCGCCGGAAGACTTGCCGATAGAGGCTACGGTCGATGGACGACCGGGATTTCCCTGTCGCTTTTGCTGGCATCCTGGGCGCTGATCGCTTTCCTGCCGAGCTCCATTTCGCTGTTGTTGATGGGCGTGTTCCTGCTCGACCTTGCGGTCCAGGCCGTTCACGTGAGCAATCTCAGCGTCGTCGTGAGCCTGCATCCGCAAAAGAGCGGTCGCCTGATTGGCGGCTACATGGTCTTCTACTCGGTCGGCAGCGCTGTCGGTGCAATCACCGCCACCGCAATCTACGCGCGGTACGGCTGGTCGGGAATTTGCGTCTTGGGAGGGGCTTTCAGTGGCATTGCGCTCTTGGTGTGGATCGCCGGCCGTTTTTCAACGAGCGCAGGTCGGACGAGCCGCTTGGCTGAGTGCACTCGCGGATGACCGTTTCGGACGCAACCGATCCTTCCGCATGCGAACCAGACAAGCAGCAAGGCCCGCTTTCGCGGGCCCTGCATCCTCAATCTAGCCTTACACCACCACCGTCAGCGGCGGGATGCGCTTGTCGGGGGTGCTGTCCTGCTCTTGCGCGGCCAGGAGGTTGAGCTCGCGACGTTCGCGTTCGGAGACGATCGCGAGGTCGATCACCTTCTGCAGGTTGGCGGCGTGGCGGAAGGTGGGGTCGTCCTGCTTGCCGGTGCGCACGGCTTCGGCGAAGCGCTGGTAGTTGGTCAGCACCGGCGGCACCTCGATGTCGCGCCAGGTCGCGCTTTCGATGTCGTCACCGAAGCAGCCGCGCAGATCCGAGCCATCAGGGCGATGGGTGACCTCGAGGCTGCCTTTTTCGCCGTAGATGCGCAGCTTCAGCTCGTTGAGGTGGCCGGTTGCCCAGCGCGTGGCGTGGATGACGCCGAGCGCGCCGTTGGTGAAATCCACCGACATGGTGAAGCTGTCGTTGGCATCCAGCAGATATTCGCCGATCTGGCCGCCCGGCGCCTTATTGAAGGTCTTCAGGCGGGCGAAGACGTGGTCGATGTCGGTCGCCGCGCCATAGGCCGCGAAGTCGAGGATGTGGATGCCGACATCGCCGAGCACGCCGTTGGAGCCGTGGCCGGTCGAAAGACGCCACAGCCAGCGCGACTCCGTACGCCAGTCGCCCCATGCGCGGGAAACGAGCCAGCTCTGGAGATAGGAGGCCTCGACGTGCCTGATGGTGCCGAGTTCGCCGGCCAGCACCATTTCGCGGGCGCGCTGTAGGGGGGCGACGTTGCGATATGTCAGGTTGACCATGTTGATGACGCCGGCGGCTTCTGCCGCTTCCGTCATCTCAAGGGCGTGGTTGTAATGTTCGGCCAGCGGCTTTTCGCAGAAGACATGCTTGCCGGCCGCGATCAGCGCCAGACTGGTCGCGTAGTGGATGCGGTCAGGCGTGACGTTGGTGGCGCTGTCGAATTCGCCCCATTCGATCGCCTCTTCCAACGTGCGGAAGCGCTTTTCGATGTGGAAGTGATCGGCGAATTCGGTCAGTCGAGCCAAATCCGTATCGACGGCGCCGACAACCTCGACGCCATCGATCGCGAGAAAATTGGCGACCTGGTTTTTGGCCATGACGCCTGTGCCAAGAACGAGTAGACGCATTGCTGTTCTCCTCAGCGGTAACCGGCTTCGCCGGCCTGGTGCAGTCTCGGGCCGCGTTCGGTGATCGGCTCCAGTGCCTTCTCGACCGGGACATTCGGGGCATCGGTGATGCTCTTCAGGTCGCCCTCAGGATTATAAGCCCATTTGACGCCGTTGATCAGCACCTTCTGGACGTTGGCGTCGTGGTAGGTCGGATAGGTTTCGTGGCCCGGGCGGAAGTAGAAGATGTTGCCGGCGCCGCGGCGCCAGGTGAGACCGGAGCGGAAGACTTCGCCGCCCTGGAACCAGGAGATGAAGACGGTCTCGAGCGGCTCCGGAACGGAGAACTGCTCGCCGTACATCTCTTCGTTTTCGAGCACGAAGTTCTCGCCGATGCCTGCTGCGATCGGGTGGCGCTGGTTGATCGTCCACAGGCGCTCGCGCTCGCCGGCCTCGCGCCATTTCAGCGCGCAGGGCGTGCCCATCAGGCGCTTGAAGATCTTCGAGAAGTGGCCGGAATGCAGAACGAGCAGGCCCATGCCTTCCCAGACGCGCTTGGCGACGCGCTCGACGACGACGTCGGAGACGGCACCGTGGTCCTTGTGGCCCCACCAGGTCAGCACGTCCGTTTCGGCGAGGCGCGCTTCGGTGAGGCCGTGTTCCGGCTCCTGCAGCGTCGCCGTCGTGGCGCTGATTGCTGGATCGGTGTTCAGCGCGTTGACGATCGTCGTGTGCATGCCGTCGGGATAGATGCCGCGGACGATCTCGTTGGTGTTTTCATGGATGTTTTCACCCCATACGATGGTGCGAATAGCCAAAGTCATGCTCCTTCATGCGCGTGGTGGATCGAAACCGTTGGGAAGCGGCCGGGATCCGGTTGTTTGGGTTGGTTTCAGGCGGCGCCCTTCAGGGGGATCCTTTCGAGCGCGCGTCCGGATGGATCGAAACGGTGGATGGCGCCGGCAACAGGCGAGACGCCGAGATTGTCGCCGGGCTGGTGGCGGGACACGCCGGTTTCGCGAACGACCAACGGTTCCGGCGTGCCGATGTCGAGATAGACGAAGCTGTCGGAACCGAGGATTTCGGAGTGGATCACCGTGCCCTTCCAGGCGGGCTCGTGGTTGGTGATCTCGATGTGTTCGGCGCGCACGCCGATGGTGTGGGCGTTGTAGGGCGCGGAAAATTCGCCGGTGAGGAAGTTCATCTTCGGCGCGCCGATAAAGCCGGCGACGAAGATGGAATTCGGTGTTTCGTAGAGCTCCAGCGGCGTGCCGATCTGCTCGACGACGCCATCGCGCAGCACGCAGATGCGGTCGGCGAGCGTCATTGCCTCGACCTGATCGTGGGTGACGTAGATCATCGTCGTGTCGTGCATGCTGCGGTGAAGCTTGGCGATCTCGAGCCGTGTCGCGACGCGCAGGGCCGCGTCGAGGTTCGACAGCGGCTCGTCGAAGAGGAAGACCTTGGGATCGCGGACGATGGCGCGACCGATCGCGACGCGCTGGCGCTGGCCGCCGGAGAGCTGGCGGGGCAGGCGCTCCAGATAGGGCGAGAGCTGCAGCATGCCGGCCGCCTGTTCGACGCGGGCCTTGCATTCGTCCTTCGTGCGGCCCGACAGTTTCATGCCGAAAGCCATGTTGTCGAAGACGGTCATGTGCGGATAGAGCGCGTAGGACTGGAAGACCATGGCGATGCCGCGCTTGGAAGGCGAGAGCTGGTTGACCGCCTGGCCATCGAAGGAGAGGGTGCCCTCGGAGATGTCCTCCAGGCCGGAGATCAACCGCAGAAGCGTGGACTTGCCGCAGCCAGACGGGCCGACGAAGACCATGAATTCACCCTTGCGGATATCCATGGTGACGCCCTTGATGACTTCGAGAGCGCCGAAGCTCTTTCTGATATTGTCGAGTCTAATCTGTGCCATATCGTGCTTTCTTCAACCTTTGACGCCGCCGGCGGTGAGGCCGGAAATGATCCGGCGCTGGAATATGAGCACCAGGACAACGACAGGGACCGTGACGATGACGGATGCCGCCATGATGTTGCCCCACGGAATCTCGAACTGGCTCCCGCCCGACAAGAGGGCGATGGCGACCGGCACGGTTCGCTGCGCGTCCGAAGACGTAAAGGTTAGGGCGAAAAGGAATTCGTTCCAGGCCGTAATGAAGGCGAGCAGCCCAGTCGTGACCAAAGCCGGCCACATCAGCGGCATGAAAACCTGCGTAATGATGACCCATGGAGAGGCGCCATCGACGATCGCCGCTTCCTCGATTTCGATGGGAAGATCGCGCATGAAGGTGGTCAGAACCCAGACCGTGAAGGGCAGGGTGAAGATCATGTAGGAGAAGATCAGTGCAAACGGCGTGTTGAAGATGCCGATCCAGCGGATCAGCTCGAACAGGCCGGCCAGCACCGCGATCTGCGGGAACATGGAGACCGAGAGAATCGTCAACATCAGCAGCGCGCGGCCACGGAAATGCACGCGGGCCAGCGCATAGGATGCGGTGACGGCGAGCAGCAGCGAGGCGGCGACGACGCAGACGGCGACCAGCAGCGAATTGCCGAGGCTATGGATGAAGCTGCCCGTGGTCAGCACGTTGGCGTAGTTCGCAAACGAGATCGAGGTCGGCCAGTATTCGATTGCGAACAGCGCCGTGCCGGATTTGAAGCTGGTCAGGATCGCGTAGTAAAAGGGGAAGACCGCGATGATGACGATGACGCCGACGAGGAGATAAAAGAGGGTGTTCTTGGTGGCTGTGAGAAGCATCAGCGTTCACTCCCGCCGAGGTTGACGCGGCCGAGCCACATGTAGAGCACGGTGACGGTGGCGATGAGCAGGAAGAGAACCGTCGAGGCGGTCGCGCCATAGGCGAACTTGTCGAAGTCGAAGAGGTTCTCTCTGGCCATGACGGACATGGTCTTGGTCTGCGCGTTGTTCGGCGTCAGCACGTAGATCAGGTCGAAGATGCGCATGGCGTCGAGCATGCGGAAGATGACGGCGACCATGATTGCCGGGCGGATCAGCGGCAGCGTCAGGCGCCAGAAGACCTTGACCGGATTGATGCCGTCGATCTTGGCTGCCTCATAGATATCGCCGGGCACCATTTGCAGGCCGGCGAGAATGAGAAGCGCCATGAAGGGCGTGGTCTTCCAGACGTCGACGATCAATACGGCGATCATCGCGGTTTCAGGATTGGCGGTCCAGGCGATCTTCTGGCTGATCAGGCCGAGCGCCATGAAGAGATCGTTCAGGATGCCGAACTGGTCGTTGAGCATCCAGGCCCACATCTTGGCCGAGACGATGGTCGGGATCGCCCAGGGGATGAGGATTGCGGCGCGCACGATGCCGCGGCCGACGAATTGGGCGTTTAGGACAAGCGCGACGATGAGGCCGAGGGCCGTTTCGATCAGCACGGAAAGCACGGTGAATTTCATCGTGTTCCACACCGCGTTCCACCAGGCGAGATCGGCGAGCAGACCCTTGTAGACCGTGCGGCCGCTCTTCAGCGTGATCCAGGTGAGGTAATTGTCGAAGCCGACGAACTTGGCGTCGCCGAGACTGGTGAGCGAGGCGTTGGTGAAGCTGAAATAGATGGTGCGAAACAGCGGCCAGCCGGCGACGACGGCGAGGATGAACAGCGTCGGCGCCAGGAACATCCAGGCGGAACGGACGCGGTCGGCCTTCAGGTCCGACGAGGTGGCCCTGGCGCGCGTCTGCGCTTTCAGGCCTTCAGAAACTGCAACTTCACTCATGAGATACCCGCTTCCTGAGACGATTGACGGTGGCGTCCTTCGGAGCGCCGGCAGCGGATAGCCCGCCGCCGGCGCATCGATGGATTACCAGTTGTCGCCCTTGAGCGACGTCAGGTCGGCTTCGAGAAGCTCGAGGTTTTCAGCGGCCGTGCCATTGCCCGACAGCGTGTTGTGGACGGCGGTCCAGAACTTGGCGGAGACCTCGTTGTACTTGACCTTGGCCGAGGCCGATGGGCGCGGCACGGCGTTTTCGAAGATCGGCTTCCAGTTCGGCATGAAGGGGGCTGCTGCTGCGATGTCCTTGTCGTCGTAGAGGGCAGACAGCGTCGGCAGGTTGGAGAGCTCGATAGCGCGCTGCTTCTGGCTTTCCTTGGAGGTCAGGAACTTCACGAGTTCGATCGCGACCTCGGGGTTCTGCGAATATTTGGAGACGGCGAGGTTCCAGCCGCCGAGCGTCGAGGACGGCTTGTCGCCATCGGCGGCTGTCGGCAGCGTGGTGACGTCGAACTTGCCCTTCACGGCGCTGTCAGGGCCGTTGCCGAGCGCATAGGCATAAGGCCAGTTGCGCATGAAGACGGCGTTGCCGGTCTGCCAGACGCCGCGCGATTCTTCTTCCTGGTAAGCGAGCACGCCGCCCGGCGAGATGGTACCGACCCAGCCCTTGGCGCGTTCGATTGCGGCCGCGGCCTTCTCGTTGTTGATCGAGATGGTGCCGTCGGTTTCGATGATCTGGCCGCCGCCGGAGGATTTGATCCATTCCAGCGCGTTGCAGGTCAGGCCTTCATAGGCGTTGCCCTGGAAGACGTAGCCCCAGAGGTCCTTCTGACCGGCTGCGCGCTCCTTGTCCTGGATCTCCTTGGCGGTTGCCGCCATTTCGTCCCAGGTCTTCGGCGGCTGCTTGCCGTATTTGTCGAGCAGGTCCTTGCGGTAAAAGAGGGCCGGCGCGTCGGTATAGAGCGGCATGGCGACGAGGCGGCCGTTGACGGTCTGCGACTGGATGATCGAGGGGAAGAAATCGCCCACGACGTCCTTGGCGGCATCCTTCAAATCGAGAAACTGGTCGGCCAGCTGCGGCGCCCAGATCACGTCGGTCTGGTAGACGTCGACGTCCTTGTTGCCGGCGGCGAGCCACAGGCGGTACTGCGAGAACTGCTCGGTCGACGAGGACGGCATGGTGACGATGCTGACCTTGTTGCCGGTCGCCTTTTCGAAGGCGTCGAGCTGCTTGCGGAACAGGTCGAGGTTTTTACCGGTGGAGCTTGCCGAAATGCTGATGTTGGCGGCGTAGGACGGCATGGCCACGCCGATGAGCGCGGCCGCGATGACGGCCGTCGTGAAACGAAACTTCATGATCTTCCTCCCAAAAAGAACCATTGCGTCCTCAAATTTGAAAACGATTTGGTTGGAAAAAATTGTCAGAAGCGCGATATCAAGTCAAGCGGGTAGTTTGGTGATGGCTTTGACTTGCCGAAATTGGCGATTTCCCACTTAAAAACAATGGAATGTGGCAAGGCGTGGATGTGGAGAACATCGGGCACCACACGTCGATTGTGATTGAATATTGAAATCGGTTTGGCTGATGTGCGGTTTTTGTGCCAAATATCGACGGATTGGCTTATAGGGTGTGTGAGGGGTCCAACAGCGGGCGATGAAAGACGTGTCGGTGCATGAAGCTTAGAGAGTTCGCAAAACAGCTCGGATTGTCGCCGACGACGGTCAGCCGCGCGCTGAGCGGCTATCCCGAGGTGAGCGAAGTGACCCGCGCGCGCGTGGCGGAGGAGGCCGTTCGGCTCGGCTATCGGCCGAACGTCAATGCCGTGAGATTGAAGACCGGGCGGGCAGGCGCGATCGGCGTGGTGATGGGGCGGGCGGGCGAGTTTCACTTCGCCGAGTTCATGGCTGGGATGGCCGAGAGGCTGCTGACCGAGGACACCGACATTCTCGTCATTCCGATGGCCGATCCCGATCATAATGACGAGATGCAGCTTTACCGGCGTCTGGTGGAAAGCCAGCGGGTCGATGCGATCATCGTGCATTCGCCGCGCCCCAACGACGAGCGTATCGCGCTGCTGCACAAGCTCGGCATGCCGTTTCTGGTTCATGGACGCTCCGATATCGACGTGCCGCACGCCTGGCTCGACATCGACAACGAGGGGGCTGTGCGTCGCGCGACCTCGCATCTCATCGATCTCGGCCACACCAGGATCGCCATGATCAACGGCCGCCCGGGCGCGACCTATGCGCTGCATCGTGACAAGGGCTACCGCGAGGCGCTGCAGAGCCGCGGCATCGAACTCGATCCCCAGTTGATCGCCAGCGGCAATTTCACCGACGAGCTCGGCTTCCGTTTTGCGCGCTCACTGCTTGAGCAGTCCAATCCGCCGACCGCGATCGTGGCCGGCTCGATGATGACGGCGCTTGGTGTTTATCGTGCGGTTCGCTCGCTGGGGTTGCAGGTCGGTCGCGAGGTTTCCGTCATCGCCCATGACGACGTGTTTCCCTATCTGACCGCAGACAACATGGCGCCTTCGCTCTCGGCGACGCGCTCTTCGATGCGTGCGGCGGGCACGCGGTGCGCGGATCTGGTGCTGCAGTTGGTGTCGGGCCGGTCGCCGCTCGACATCCACGAACTGTGGCCGGTCGAGCTCATCCTGCGCGAATCAACGGCGCCGGTGCAGCGCTGATTTTGACGAGCGACTCAGATCACTGAGTGCTCGTTTGCTGGGTTGCAACCTGAAAGTGGTAAATTATCCCTCGTTTCCGTGCGGATCTGGAAATTTGATTTACGTCCCTCGATAAATTCAGCCGCCAATTGATTGAATTTTTACGATAGGGGACTAATATTACCTATAGTTGCTTATGCAGTCGGCCGGCCCGCTGGTCGATGACGCAACTGTTCCCCTCTGGAGGTTTTGAAGACCTTCATGACTACGGCCACCGTCACGAGCGGTGGCTTTTTTTTGGCCGCGCGTTGGCGCTGGCCGTTAGCGGAACTTTGTCGGATTGCCGCCGTTGTCTCCTGAGATATGCAAGGGAGAACTTTCATGCAGGTCATCGGCACGCAGGTCATTCCGGAGCAGGGCGGGAGACGAGGATTTACGGTCGAGTTCGTCGGCAAGGGCGGCGAGGTCGTGTCCGTGCTGTTGCGCAAGGACATGGATCGGACGCTGACGTCGAACAATGCGATCGATCGGGCCAAGGCTGTCATGGGCGAGTTGGCGTCGTTCGATGAGACTGCCGCGCTTTCGAGCGTGGAAAGCGGCGCGGCACAACCGAGCGCCCGGGCAGCCGGCGATGTGGACGAAATGGAGGATCAGTTGGCGCAGGGGCTGGAGGACAGCTTCCCGGCAAGCGATCCGGTTTCCGTCACGTCATCCGCCATTCCGACGGGCAAGGTGCGCAAGCACTAGATTGCTTGCTGCGCGCCCGGGATCGCGCAGGCCTCACCACCTCCGAACATGCGCGAGCGGGTGAGGAAGCGCTTTTCGCGGCCGTTATCCAGCGAAAACATACCACCGCGACCGGCGACGACGTCGATGATCAGTTGCGTGTGCTTCCAGGCTTCGAACTGGCTGGCGCTGATGTAGACCGGGACGCCTGATATCTCTCCAAGCTTCACGTCATGGTCGCCGACGATGAAATCGTCGGCCGGGTAGCACATGGGCGACGAGCCGTCGCAGCAGCCGCCGGACTGATGGAAGAGGATGTCGGGATAATCACGCCTGATCTCGTCGATCAGGGCGACGGCGGCGTCGGTTGCGAGAACGCGGGGTTCTCCGTTAACTGTGGTGTCCATTGTTTCCTCCCAAATGGTCCCGCTCCCACATGATATCGTTCCCTCAAACGAAAATCCCCTCCCTTTTCAGGGAGGGGTTTGGGAGGGGTGTTGCGGATGCCCTCCCTGCTGTCGAAAAGGCTCAGAAGAAACCGAGCTTCTTTTCGCTGTAGCTGACCAGCATGTTCTTGGTCTGCTGATAGTGGTCCAGCATCATCTTGTGGGTCTCGCGGCCGATGCCGGATTGCTTGTAGCCGCCGAAGGCCGCGTGGGCCGGGTAGGCGTGGTAGCAATTGGTCCAGACGCGGCCGGCCTGGATTTCACGGCCGAAGCGATAGGCGCGGTTGCCGTTGCGGGTCCAGACACCTGCGCCGAGGCCGTAGAGCGTGTCGTTGGCGATCGACAGCGCTTCGGCTTCGTCCTTGAAGGTGGTGACAGACACGACCGGGCCGAATATCTCTTCCTGGAACACGCGCATCTTGTTGTGACCGGCAAAGATCGTCGGCTTGATGTAGTAGCCGCTTGCCAGTTCGCCGCCGAGGTCGTTGCGCGAACCACCGGTCAGCACTTTTGCGCCTTCCTGCTTGCCGATGTCGAGATAGGCGAGGATCTTTTCCATCTGCTCGTTGGAGGCCTGGGCGCCGATCATCGTGGCACTATCGAGCGGGTTGCCCTGCACGATGGCTTCGACGCGCTTGACGGCGCGTTCCATGAAGCGGTCGTAGATCTTTTCATGCACCAGCGCGCGGCTCGGGCATGTGCAGACCTCGCCCTGGTTCAGCGCGAACATCGCAAAGCCTTCCAGCGCCTTGTCGAAGAAGTCATCATCCTCGTCAGCCACGTCGGCGAAGAAGATGTTCGGCGACTTGCCGCCGAGTTCGAGCGTGACGGGGATGAGGTTCTGGCTGGCATATTGCATGATCAGCCGGCCCGTCGTGGTTTCTCCGGTAAAGGCGATCTTGGCGATGCGCGGGCTGGATGCCAGCGGCTTGCCAGCTTCGAGGCCGAAACCGTTGACGATGTTGAGAACGCCTGGTGGCAGCAGGTCGCCGATGATCTCGGCCCAGACAAGCAGCGAGGCGGGCGTCTGTTCGGCGGGCTTGATGACGACGCAGTTGCCGGCGGCAAGCGCGGGCGCCAGCTTCCAGGCGGCCATCAGGATCGGGAAGTTCCAGGGAATGATCTGGCCGACGACGCCAAGCGGTTCATGGAAGTGATAGGCGACGGTGTCGTTGTCGATCTCGCCGATCGAGCCTTCCTGGGCACGTACGCAGGAAGCGAAGTAGCGGAAGTGGTCGATGGCGAGCGGAATGTCGGCGGCCATGGTCTCGCGGATCGGCTTGCCGTTGTCCCAGGTCTCGGCCTGCGCCAGGACTTCCAGCTTGTCCTCCATCCGCTGGGCGATCTTCATCAGGATATTGGCGCGCTCGGTGACCGAGGTGCGGGCCCACTTGTCTTTGGCGGCATGGGCGGCATCGAGCGCTGCGTTGATGTCCTTTTCGCTGGAGCGGGGAATTTCGCAGAGCTTGCCGCCGGTGACGGGCGTGATGTTGTCGAAATACTTGCCTTCGATCGGCTCGCGCCATTCGCCGCCGATATAGTTCCCGTATTTCAGCTTGAACGGCGACTCGACGATTTTCTGATGCAGCATGTCATCCTCCCTTGAGATGAGCCAGGTTCGGACGTGAACCCGTGGGAGGAAATCTGCGCGCCTTTTGTGTCGAGATACAGCGGCACGAAGCGATACCGCAGCGCACAGTGTCGCATCGCTGCTACATCAGTGCTGACTACAACAGTATCAGTGCAGATTGAGCTTCTTCATCTTGCGATGCAGCGTGGCGCGGCTCATGCCGAGCGCGATCGCCGCCTGCGAGACATTGCCGCTGGAGCGAGTCAAAGCCCTCAGCAATGCCGCGCGTTCGGCCTCGATCAGGTCCTCGTCGTCGGACATGCGGGTCTCGTGGAGGGCATCGGCGGCCGGAATACCGGCGGCGATGCTGCGGTCGTCGAGCTTCAGTGCCAGGCGCGCGGCGCGGGTGGCGCCGAGCACGAGATCGTGGCGATCGACGGCGAGAAGGGCGGCCGCAGGGTTGGCGCCTGCGGGCACCATCACGAAGCGGGCGCCGGCATAGGCGCTGCGGAAGAGGTTGATCTCGATGCGCATGGCGGCATCGCGCACCATCTGTGCGAGAATGCCGAGCGTCATCTCGTTGACATCGTCGCGGCAGGTGGAAATGTCGAGCGCGGCCGCGAGCTGCCCGCGATGATCGCGGATCGGCGAGGTCGTGCAGCTGAGCTTGATGTTGGAGCAGAAGAAGTGCTGGTCGCGGAAAATCGAGACCGAGCGCTCGTCGGCCAGCGCCGTGCCGATGCCGTTGGTGCCGATGCTGGCTTCGGTCCAGACAGAGCCGGTCCAGAGGCCGAGATCGTGAAACTCCTTGTCGTCACCGATGGCGCCGCGGCGTTCCAGTGCGATGCCGTCTCGGTCGGTCAAAAGCAGGCAGCAGCCGGCTTTTCCAGCAGTGGTGAACAAGCGGTCGAGCTCG
Source organism: Hyphomicrobiales bacterium (assembly GCA_900467745.1). Classification (GTDB taxonomy): domain Bacteria; phylum Pseudomonadota; class Alphaproteobacteria; order Rhizobiales; family Rhizobiaceae; genus Rhizobium. The sequence goes on along the minus strand of UBQW01000025.1, from coordinate 130,968 downwards.
TCGGTGGCGTTGGCGATCAGCTGTTCGGATTGTTCGCGCGCCTGCTTGAACTCCTGGTCCATGAGGCGGAGCGGCGTGCGCCGCTCTTCCGGCGCCAGCTGGTGCATGGCGATGCAGCGGCGCCAGGAGGCGACCACCGAAGAACTTGCCGCGGCTGAATCGCGCTGCGTGCACGTATAGACATGCTCCGCATGGGCAGAGTGTTCGTGCATCGGGGTTCCTCCCATCAAAGAGCTGCAGCTCCTACCACCACAGATCATCGACAGGAGTGTGACGAAAACTAATGTTCTTGGCAACTCGCGGCAATGTGAGCGTTTGCTTGGATTTCACGGCGCGGATCGGACCTGTCTCAGATTTGCGACAGTTGGCATGTCAGGGATGCACGGAACTTTCCGGCTACTGCGTTGTTTCTGCTTCAATCGGCAAGGGAGGCAGGTTTCGATGACGCATGTCCGCAAGACCGAGCAGAAACGCAGCCATTTCGATGCGCGCGACAGGCTGATCATCGCGCTCTACGCGCAGCTGAAGGCCGAGCGCGAGACCCGCGAGACGCTGGAGTGGGTGATCCGCCATGGCGCGCTTTCGAGCGAGGTGCTGGAGGCCATCGCCGGCGATCCGGTTCCCGTTGTCACCAGCGACGATATCGCTTCGGTGGAGAAGATCGTGGCGCTGGATCAGCGCCGGCGGCGCAACAAGGGGCGGGAGGAATAGAAATGGCGGCGCGGGCAAGCTGGAAGGGGCATCTGAAGGTGGGCGATCTCGTCTGCGCGGTGGGGCTCTACACCGCGGTATCGGTCGCCGACCGCATCTCCTTCAACATCATCAATCGCAAGACCGGCCATCGCGTCGAGCGCCAGTTCGTCGACAGCGAGACCGGAAAGCCGGTGGAGCGCGACGACCAGGTGAAGGGCTATCGGCTGGATAGCGGCGACTATGTGATGATCGAGGGCGAGGAGCTTGCGGCGTTCGCATCGGAGAGCGACAAGCTCCTGACGGTGCAAGGCTTCGTTCCCTATGACGAGATCAACAAGCTCTATTTCGATCGGCCCTATTATCTGGCGCCAGTCAGCGAGGACGACGAGGAGGCGCTGGCGCTGATCGCGCGGGCGATGCGCGACCAGAAGGTGGCGGCACTCGGGGAGGCCGTTCTCTTCCGCAAGACGCGCACCGTGCTGATCAGGCCGCAGGACGACTGCATCGTCGCCACCACGCTGAACTACGATTACGAGGTGCGCAACGCCGAGACGGTGTTCAAGGATATTCCCGACATCAAGTTCGACAAGGAAATGATCGAACTCGCCGGCCATATCATCGGCACCAAGAAAGGCAGCTTCAATCCCCGGGATTACGAGGATCGCTATGAGGCAGCACTTGCCGAACTGGTGCAGGCAAAGATCGAGGGCAGGGCGCTGCCGAAGCGCAAGGCCGAGCCGAAGGGTAAGGTGATCGACCTGATGGAGGCGCTGCGTGAAAGCGCGAAGATCAGCGGGAAAGCGGCGGGCAAGACCAAGAGTGCCGCGCGCGGTAACGGCGGCTCGAAGAAGGCGAGCTGACGATGGCGCTCGAGACCTATCACGCCAAGCGCGATTTCAAGCGGACGCCGGAGCCGCGCGGCGGAAAGCGGGCCAGTGCTGCGCGCGACAGCAATGCGCTAAGCTTCGTGATCCAGAAACACGACGCGACGCGGCTGCATTACGACTTCCGGCTGGAGATGGACGGGGTGCTGAAAAGCTGGGCGGTGACGCGTGGGCCGAGCCTCAACCCCGACGACAAACGGCTGGCCGTGCATGTGGAAGACCACCCGCTCGACTACGGCGACTTCGAGGGCATCATTCCGAAGGGCGAGTATGGCGGCGGCACCGTCATCGTCTGGGATCGCGGCACATGGGCACCGCATGGCGACATGCATAAGGCCTACAAGAAGGGCCATATGGAATTCGACCTTGATGGCGACAAGCTGAAGGGGCGCTGGCATCTGGTGCGGATGCATGGCAAGCCCGGCGAAACCCGGGAGAACTGGCTGCTGATCAAGGCCGAGGACGAGGAGGCGCGCGCCAAGGGCGATATCCTGAAGTTGCGGCCTGAATCGGCAAAGACCGGCCGGAAGATCGAAGAGGTGGCCAAGAACCCGGATGCCGCGTGGCACTCGCGGCCCAAGGGGGCGGCTAGCGCGAATGGCAGCAAGGCGTCCGCTCCCCGACCGAAGGCCGGGAAGGCCAAGGCAGCCTCGCGCCAATGGCCGGATGGCGCGGTCAAGGCTGATCTGCCTGACTTTGTCGAACCGGCGCTTGCCAAGCTGAAGCCGAAGCCGCCTCTTGGCGAAGAATGGGTGCACGAGATCAAGTTCGACGGCTACAGGCTGCAGATCAGGATCGACCACGGCAAGGTGACGATGCTGACCCGCACGGGGCTGGACTGGACGGAGCGGTTTGGCGAGACGCTTGCCAAGGCGTTTTCGGAGCTGCCGGTGCAATCGGCCCTGATCGACGGCGAAGTGGTGGTCGAGCGCGACAATGGCGCTTCGGATTTCTCCGCGCTGCAGAGCGATCTCAGCGACGGGCGCAAGGACCGTTTCGTGTTCTACGCCTTCGATCTCCTGCATCTCGATGGGCACGACATGCGCGAGGTGTCGCTGCTCTCGCGCAAGGCATTGCTGGAAACGCTTCTGGCTCCAGATGATCCGACGCTGCGCTACAGCAGCCATTTCACGGAGAAGGGCTCGCTGGTGCTCGATCACGCCTGCGGGCTCGGGCTGGAGGGCGTGATCTCCAAGCGCGGCGACAGCGCTTATAGCTCGGGGCGCACGGGCGAGTGGATCAAGTCCAAATGCTCGAAGCGGCAGGAGTTCGTGATCGGCGGCTTCGTGCCCTCGACAGCGACGAAGGATGCCATCGGTTCGCTGGCCATGGGCTACTACAAGGGCGGCAAGTTGCAGTATGTCGGGCGTGTCGGCACCGGATTTTCGGTCGCGACGGCCAAGATGCTGCACGATCGTCTCTCGGAGGACCGGCAGACGAAAACCGCCTTCGACGATGCGCTTTCGGCCGAGGCGCGGCGCGGGCTTGTCCACGTCAAGCCGAAGCTTGTGGCGGATGTGGAGTTTCAGGCATGGTCGGCCGACGGCAATCTGCGGCATGCCGCATTTCGCGGGCTGCGCGAGGACAAGGCGGCGGGGGATGTGATGCGCGAGACCGAGAAAAGCAAGGCCGAGCCGGCGCCGCAATCGAGCGTCGCGCTCACCCATCCCGATCGCATCTACTGGCCGGACGAGGGCGTCACCAAGCAGGGACTTGCGGACTATTACGCGCAGGTCTGGCGCTTCATGGAGCCCTTCGTGATCAACCGCCCGCTGGCGCTGCTGCGGTGCCCTGACGGTATTGCCGGGCACCAGCGCTTCTTCCAGAAGCATGCCTGGAAGGGGATGAACGCCCATATCGAGGAGATCGCGGACCCGAAAGACAGGGGTGGCGAAAAGCTGCTGCGCATCGGCGATTTCGACGGGCTGGTCGCTTTGGTGCAATCGGCCGTCCTGGAGATCCACCCCTGGGGGGCGACGACCGCGAGCTTCGAGAAGCCGGACATGATCACCATGGATCTCGATCCGGCCGACGATGTCGCCTGGCCCGAGGTGATCGAGGCGGCCGAAGAGCTTAAACAGCGGCTCGAGGCGGCGGGGCTGGCGGCCTTCGTCAAGACCTCCGGCGGCAAAGGTCTCCATGTGGTGACGCCGCTGAAACCGAAGGCGGGGTGGGTCCAGGTCAAGGCCTTCGCCAAAGAGCTGGCGGACGCAATGACGAAAGATCAGCCGGAAAAGTATCTGGCGACCGCCACCAAGGCGAAACGCAACGGCAAGATCTTCATCGATTATCTGCGCAACGGCCGCGGCAACACCGCCGTCGCCGCCTATTCGACCCGCGCGCGGCCGGGCGCTGCCGTATCGATGCCGCTCGATTGGAGCGAGCTGACGGAGGAGATCGGCCCGGCCTATTTCACTGTCGACAACACGCCGTCGCGGATGAATTCGCTGGCAAGCGATCCCTGGGCGGATTTCTTCAAGGCCGCCGCGCCGCTTGAAAAGCGCAAGTGAGGATTGCCAGAGGTTGGCCGACAACTAGTGCTTCGGCCGCCCGCCATCCTTGGCGATGCTCTTCTTCAGCGCGTCCATGATATTGACGACGTTGCCGGTGGATTTGACCGGCGTGCGCTTCGATGCCGCCACAGGCTTCGGAAGGCTCTTCTGCTTGGCGCGGATCATCGCCCGGATACGCTTCTGCACGGGGTCGTTAACCATCGAAGGCTTCCATTCCTCGGTGCGGTCCTTCACCAGCTTGCTCATCAGCGCCAGCACCTTCTGATCCGCTTTGGCGGCAAGGTCGACAGTCCCGGCCGGCTCGCGCACCTCGTCGCCGAAATGCAGCGTCCAGAGCACGATGCCCTTGCCCTGCGGCTCGAGCAGCACGGCGCGCTCGCGGCGGTAAAGCACGAGGCGCGCAATGCCGACGACATCGTTTGCCTTCATCGCCTCGCGGATGACGCAGAAGGCCTCGACGCCGACCTTGTCTTCCGGCGCCAGGAAATGCGGCTTGTCGTACCAGATCCAGTCGATCGAGCCGCGCGGCACGAAGCTCGATATATCGATCGTTCGGGTGCTCTCCAGCCCTACCTCGCTGATCTCGTCGTCCTCGAGGATGACGTAATCGTCCTCGCCGCGCGGATAGCCCTTGACCTGGTCCTTGTCCGAGATCGGCTTGTGGGTGACGCTGTCGACGTAACGGCTTTCGACGCGGTTTTTGGTCTTGCGGTTCAACACATGAAACCGCAGCTGATTGCTGTCCGTCGTCGCTGGCGTCAGCGATACTGACGCGGTCACGAGCGACAGCTTGAGATAACCCTTCCAATAGGTCTGACGCGCCATCCGATGCCGGCGCCTTGGCGCCCCTCCAAGCCGCAATGCGGCGATGCCGCTTCAACGGTCGGAATGCGGATTTTGTTCCCTCGATGTGTCAGGCACCCCATTTCCCTGGGGCGTCGAACATCATATGAAGGTCAGCGGCGGAGATTAAATCCAGCGAAAGGTCGCGTTGCCGCGCTTATCGACCTTGCTGAGCTCGATGGAGACCCATCTGCCGTTCGACGTGTCGGAGAGGCGTACGCTCGGCTTTCCGAAAATCATTCCGAGAAAGCGCGGACAGCCGCGAATTTTGCCGCCGCCGTCATCGGCTGTAAAGATGCACTGACGGGACATGGATGTCCCGGATACTGCGATTATTCCAGTCTTAGGCATGTGTGGTTCCCGTCACTATCATGCTATCACAGGCGATAGTTGCGCGGCTTTCCCTCCATGGCAAGCGTAAAGTTCACCGTTTCGTGATATTCAGAAGCTTCGTATGAAAGCAAACGTTAACCTTCATCTATGTTCAAGCACATAGCCGACGGCCGCTAACAATACACCCAATTGGATGATGCGGTGCAGCATCAGTGGGAGAAAATGCTGTGCCTGCGGGTTGAGGTGATTTGCGCCAACAGCTATCTGGTGCCTGCATGTGCGGATGATCCGCAGACAAGAGGGCGCCGCTACATGATTCCTGAATTTCTCGTCACGCATTCCGGTGGCTTCCACGCCGACGAACTGCTCTCCACCGTCGTTCTGACCCGGCTTTTTCCCGAGGCGCGCATCATGCGCAGCCGTGCGCCGGAATGGATCACGCCCGGTCCCGACAGGATCATCTATGATGTCGGCGGCGCCTATGACGCGGACGCCGGTATCTTCGACCATCACCAGCGCGGTGCGCCGCTGCGTGACGACGGCCAGCCATACAGCTCGTTCGGCCTCATCTGGAAGCATTTCGGGCGCGACTATCTCGCTGCATCCGGTGTGCCCGAGGCAGACATCGAGGATATCCACGCCTCCTTCGACGGCAGCTTCGTCCTGCCGATCGACCTCACCGACAATGGCGCGCTCAGCCCCTCCGGCCCGCTGGCCGGGCTGACGCTGCCGGCCCTTCTGGAAACGCTGAAGCCTGTCTTCGACGAGACCGATCCCGGAGCCGACGACCGCGCCTTTCATGCGGCACTCGCGATTGCCCGCAGCTTCGTCGAGGCTCGGATCGGCAAGAGCGCCGCGAAGCGCAGGGCCGAGGCGCTGGTGCACAAGGCGATCGTCGCTGCCGGCGAGAACCGCGTGCTGGAGTTGCCGATGGGCATGCCCTTCCGCCCCGCCATCGTCAAGGCAGGCGCCGACCACCTGCTCTTCGTCGTCCATCCGCGCGACAAGGACTGGTGCGTGACCGGCATTCGCCGCGAGGAAGAAGGCTTCGCGCTGCGCGCCGACCTGCCGGCCGCCTGGGCAGGCCTCACCAACGGCGACCTCGAAGCCGCCTCCGGCATTAAAGGCGCCAGCTTCTGCCACAACGGCCGCTTCATCGCGGCGGCGAAGAGCCGCGACGCGGCGCTGAAGATGGCGGAGATTGCGGTGGAGGAGGCGGTGGAGCAGGCGTAGCGGGCGGCGGGGTGACGTTGTGGCGGCAAGCTAAGAGCCGCCACTCTTCGTCCGACCAGACCTTTTAATTGCAGAGGTTGACGCCGTCCTTAACGATCACCGCCCATTTAGGGCCAAGTACCTCACGGGCAGATATAGCTTGGCTGCTGCCCGGCTCACCATCCTTGAACATCACGACCCCAATCGACTGGTCGTGTGAGCCGCCGTAGATGATCGGTCCGGGCGTATAGGTTGTTGTCGCATTGACCGTGCCGTATCCGCCATAGGAGTTCACGGTGCCATAGGTGTTGTAGTGTCCTGGCATCTGGGTTGCTGTCACATTGTTTGCGGCTGCTGCAGACGTTATGATGTAGCGATCATAACCCGACTTGATGGTCTCGACCGCGGCCTGCTTTTGTGCCGCCTTAGCGGCACCAACGCTGCCGCACATCGGCTCGGCGCTGGTCTGGATGATCATTTGGTTCTTAGACACTCGCATGGTGCTGGACTGCACACAGGAAGTGAGCAGCACCGCGAAGGCCGCCGCTGCGACCGTTGCTTTAAACATTAGAGATTCCCCAACCTTAACGCGAGCCACATTGCCAAGAACGCGTGGCCTGTCAACCGGAGGGGACGGAATTCACCGTTTCTTTTCATCGTCATAGCTCGACTATGTCCGCTATCTTCCGAGCAGATCGATGTCGCGAACTTTATGCATGGTGTGAAGCGCCCTGTTGCCAATCGCTAGGGTCGGACAACAGAAGAAATGGTGGGCCCGGAGGGAGCGCCCACCATCGCTCAAAACCCTTAGAAACTGGGCTTTCAGGGATGGCTAGGGGGACACGATGTCCCCCTTTTATGTCTCTCCCATTGCACAGGATCGGGAAGCGCGCAACAGACATGGCAGTTAGCGCTAGGCATAGGGGAACGTCCGTGTGAACCCGTCCGCCTTGAGTGCGGTCGAAACTTGCGCGTCCTCTTGGATGTAAATAGCTCGCTTCCGGTGTAATAGGAGGCTGGACTCTTCTAGAGTTATACCGTTGAACATTACTGGCTGCGTTGGGGCAGCGAAATCTGGTCGAGAAGCTATCGTTCGGATGCTATTGGCAATCTCGAAATATAATTCATGCCTTGGCAGTCGCTCACAGTCTTGCTCTGGTAATGTTCTAATTGCCTCTGCCGCTAGAAAGTCGCAACGCATAACGCTGAAGACCATCTGCTGAACAGAAACATTGAACGAACGCCGCCTTTCGCCGTCCTTATGGAACCTAGAGTTTATATCAAGAGCAGCACCCGGCCTAGGCTCGCACAAACCAAAACCGCTTACGATCTTACCTGACGGCCAATAAGTATACCTGATCGGAGAAATAACGTTGGAGTTGTGTTTGATGAAGTTGCAAAGTTTCGACCAATCGCACGTCGCGTGATCGATTGCAGTTCGATATGCTTTGGCGGCCTCTTTAAAGCTTCTATTCGGTCGGAAGTTTATAACGTTTGGCAGCTTCTCGAAAACCTCGAAAAGCTCAGAAACTCTATAGCACAGTGCCTCGAATTTCTCGGGTATTAGATCATGCGTGTTATCCTCGGGCCGAACGGGTCTGGATTCTGCTGCGGTAAGTGTGTCTAAAAACTCGCCTAGTGCGCTAGCGAATCTGCTCCCAGTAACAGAGATAGAGCGAAACGGGTGAACTTTGGTGTCACTCTCAACGATTGGAATTGCTTTTCCTGAAAGTGCCGCAACCGTAGCTGATATAGGTCTCCCCACGTTATCTAGCGGGGTTTGAAATTTAGCCATACGACAAGCGTCCAGTCTAATAATTCGATTTAGAAGAAAACCTTGGAGTTCCTCAATGCTTGTATCTCATGTAGCCGTGACTGCCGCTCATGCTTGTAGTCAAACTGGCTATCGATAGCTGCGATGAAACGGGAACCGGCAAAATACCATTGAGGTGCGTCTCCGTTCACGTCCACGAGAAAATCGCCTGCAACGTGTTGCGGTACGCTGTGAAAGAGGAGCACCAGTGAAGCAGCTAGGCCTCTCGCGACCAAGAGATTGAGATCTTCCAGATCCTCTTGGCTTTCTTTTCCAGAGGTTCGGCCAGCGTCAACGGCAGCTATGCGCTCATTTAATTGCGCTGGCGTAAGATGAACATAACTTGATGTGAGGCCATAGATGCGTCCGCATTCCTCTATGAAAAGCTGGCGCCATTCGTCCGGAAGAAAATGTAAATCCAACTCTCTGTTTACAGAGATTCGTTGAGATTTTAGCTCAACATCGAATTTCTCAATTTTTTCTCTAATGCTGAGATGATATTCTTTCTGCTGCACGAAGCAAAGCTTAATAGTCGCCTCCAGAATAAAGCGAACTTCACGTCGGGCCACGTTTACAAGACCTTCTGTTCCCAACGTCAATATGGAAACAGCAGACTGGAGCAAGTCTTGAACTAAATAGGACAACAGATGATTGTCCCTATAGGATGGGCTTCTGGATGTATCCATGTGAATGAACCCAAGCCCTGCCAAATATGAGTTGATTATAAATTGCATCTTCGTGATGGGCTCCCGAAGAGGCTCGGGCAGGTCCTGAATAGTGCTTTTAGCAATCATCCGCTCGTCTCAATGGCGCGTCAATATTAGGTGGTGAGAGCGATTGGGCCATTTGTGTCGGTAGGTCGTGATCCTATGTGCGAGGAACAGGTACCGGCAAATGTCACCAAAATGGCCTTTATTCTAGTTTGAGTATGCTCGCGATGTCCTGCAGAGGGCCTAGCTCTACAAAAAATGGCGACAGGTCCGGATCACTCGTCTGCCAAGTAAAACGGTACTCGTTCTGGTACAAATATCTGACGTGTTTACTGTACCCCCAGGTTAGCTGTCCGCGCTCAGTTGTGTACGGATCGTAGTAGCCAATAGGGCCATGGTAAAATTGATCGGCTGGGTGGATTGCCTGAACAGCTCTCTCTAGACGGGAGATGAACTCGCTTTTGTTGTGAATTATCAGCGCAGCGTTTGCTTCAAACTCGTGAAACAGTCTCGCGTCATACCCATGACCGCAGCACCACACGTAGAAATTCGGAACCATCATGTATCGGAATAGCTCTCGAAATTCAGGTACAACCTCTCTCTCTCTGCCGTCTGCATCACGCACATTTAGTTTCATCACCAAGTGCTCATTTGGGGTTTGGACCGCGTGTTCTAGTTCATCGTCCTTTTGGGCGGCATTCAGAGAGGTATCTGCGTACGCACCCGCAGGCGCTATACGGATCGTCCCGCGCTCAAGTGTGGCGGTAAGATGTTCCTCCTTCCCAAATTTCGCGAAACAGTCAGCACCAAAAGAGATTTTTTGATTCAGCTTAGGAGGTACATAGCTGCTAGACGCATCTGCTCGTACGCTGGCCTCATCGAAATCGATATCGGCGGGCGTTCGCCATCCTTGCTCAAATAACGTATGGGTGTATAGCCGCAAGATACCTTGCCGGTGCTCTGCATTTCGTGGCGCCGTGACCGCCCCATCTTTGTCAGTGGACCAAAGATTTGCAGCTAGATAAGAGCGCCTCTGTTCCAGATAGACATCTGGTGTATTCCGCAGATAGCGGTTCAGTTTATATTCGTCGAACCAGTTGCTTGTATTTGTCATATGATTCCCGGGTTCTATTTCTGAGCGCGACGGAGATCGATAGGTAGCATTAGGTCAATCTCACGCTCAGAGAACGTCAGGTCTTCTTTGTTTTTTAAGGCGTCTTGCGCTTTGCCATATGCTTCGCCGTCCGTATGCGGAGCGCCATGATAGATTTTATGCAACGCCGCCTGCAAACTGTCCCGCCGCTCCCGGAGTGCGGCAAGATCGGAAGCTTGGCCGACAATGTCCGCAATCAAGCTGAGGTAGGCCTCTCGCACGTTCCATATATCTGAGGCAGCCTCCCGGTGACGTTGGGCGAGCGCGCCGGGGTCTAGATCTTTTAGATAAGCATTAAAAATGAGACTGAGGATGGAGAGGCTGGCAGTAGCATAAACAGCGTATCCATCCCAACCAGCGCCTCTCGCAAAGATCGTGCTGACTGCGCCGCCCGTGATCAGCGATGAAAGGATAATGTTCGCCCACTTACCCGCCTTATGCCGGAAATGAAGCCGCTCCGCCATCTTTTCATGCGTTTTGTGCGTGTATGCGCAACGCCCATAACACTCCCGAATTTGGCTTTCGAGGGCTTGGCGCTCAGGTTCAATTAGGGAATGCTGAACCAAATACTGACCTCCACTTAGCTCGACGTTGCGAGCCCTCTTCATCTTTCAGTAGCGCGCAAGCCGCGATGGCGATGTTGTAGTCTACAAGGGCCTTTGACTGAAAGTTTCCTTTCTTCCAAACGTACGAGCCACTCCCCGGCATGCGCCAATAGGTCTTATCCTTGTCTTGATTGGCAATGTAGTGAAGAAAGTCTCGTGCCATGAAGTCGTGATAGAGAAATGATTTATCACGGTGCTCCCACGTTTCGATAAATTGGTATGCCAAGGTGTCTATTAAAGCGCCTGATATAGGCACGTCATTGTGGTCACGCCAAACTCGCATCATCCGGCATAGGTGCTTCAAGTTGCGATTACCGGCAAGGTTACGAGTGTGGATCGCCTCAATCTCCGCTCGGGGATTGCAGGTCTGCCAACTGCCCCCGTTGTTAGCGTTGGGATAAGTCCAAGTGCCTGCCTTATTGTCAAAAACTGGCAACACCTCAAACGTGACGCCATCGGTGAATTTCACGACCACCACTTGTCCGTCACCGAAGCTATCGGACGTCTTGTAAGTGTTCTGGATGGACTTTTTGACGGCTTGCAGTAAGGCCGATTGGCCATTGGTTGTGTATGCGTCATATTGAAAATAAAGGCTTGCCGGAAGCGCGTACGCCATGTCTAGATCGCTGATGCCTCTGGCAGAGGTGTCTCTTCCGTATGACCCAACATACAGACTGTTAGCAGTCTTACTATCAGTGTTGCGGAAGTCTTTGTTTAGCTGTCCTGTAATGCGCTGATAACGATAAGAAATTGAGGATATCAATTCTTTGTCGATATTGTACGCATTCTTAAAGCTGGTGAACTCTTCTGCGACGCCCATGCTGTTCCTCAATTGAGTTGTATAAATCTAGGAGCAGAAAATATAGATTGCAATTGCGGAACACTTTAGGAACATGAAATCCAACAGATTTTTACGAGGGGGTATTTATGTCCCTCATGTGGCGGCTTTCCCCCATGGGGTGCCGTTAGTCCGGCGCACCAATTTCTCACTCGGCAAATCGTACGGTCTTCTCAGTGCCGACCTCCGCCATAGTATGTCTGTATAAGGCGGGGTGGGTGGGGTGTTGTCCGCAGGGGTATACCCTATCGAACATTTGTGACGACCCAGGAAAGACTGTCCATAAGGGTTGACGCAGATCAACGGACATGTATCTTAATAGACATGACCTTAACGGACAGAGGAATAGGCAATGTCTAAGACGATCCTGTACGCTCGCGTATCAACTATCGACCAGACACTAGACCACCAGCAGACACAGGCCGAGCAAGCGGGCTTCATTATCGACGAGGTGATTGCAGACCATGGAGTGTCAGGCGTTAGCACCAGACTTGAGGAGAGGCAGGAAGGCAAGAGGCTGTACGATAAGCTGCGCCGTGGTGACGTACTGGTCGTCCGCTGGGTCGATAGGCTTGGTCGCAACTACGAGGATGTCACAGGAGCAATCCGGCACTTCATGCACCAAGGCGTGATCGTGAAAACCGTTATCAATGGAATGACGTTCGACGGCGCGACGACTGATCCTATACAGCAAGCCGTCAGGGACGCGCTGATAGCGTTCATGGCCGCGACGGCGCAAGCTCAGGCCGAGGCCACAAAAGCCGCTCAGCGGGCCGGAATAGACGCAAAGAAAGGCGATGCCGATAAGTACCGAGGCAAGAAGCCAAGCTATGACCGGAAGACGTTCCGACAGGTCATCGACATGCTGGCAATCGGCAATGGCGCTTCCGAAATTTCCAGGGCAACCGGATTGAAGCGGCAGACGGTACTGAGGATCAGGGAAGATCAGGCCGGAGCGGAGACGGCTCTTGCTAAATGGGGTATGTAGCAGGCCTTGGGCCGAGAGGCGAAAGGGCCTGAAAACAAGGGCGGACCGCTTGTGGCCCCTTTTAGGTATAACAATGGTTTCAAACCGGTCTATCCCGCCTTCGGCGGATTACAGGCCGAGTAGCAGCGGGTGGATATTCAGCCGGGATGTTTTAGCCGATGCTTGCAGAGTATCAGTTTAAGCCATCGGAGATGGAAATATGACCAGTAGAAGAACCAGATAGTGATACTGGATATGATAGATAAATAGCCATACACATGAACAATATCATAAACATAGTATCATAATCAGATAGAGATACAGAAGTCTGACGCATATATCAAAGATAGCATTATCAATGATATGAACACATCCATAGATAGTTATATATAACCAGTATGATATACATAAGGATGCTAAAGGATTTCATCCGTATGAGCACCAGCCATCCGGTACAGTGAGCCTACGGCATCTTTTCATTTGAAGTCATACAGGACGTCGTTTCTGAGCATCATACGGACGGATCAATACTAATTAAACTAAACTAGATGACAGACGCGTACAAATCATATCGCACAAGGAACGTTATCTGTAAAATCAACAGAGACTTGCACCACATCTCCGCACGGTCGCTAGAACATTCTTAGCATCGGGATTTTATACGAGTTAAATACAACCGTATCTGTTGCAGATTTTCAATTTCCGCTATGATTTTCTCCGGATTATTGATCTTGCCCTAGCCTACACCATGAATGGCCTCTCTTTCGACCATAGCAGGCCGTCAGGGCGCATTTCCATGCTTGGCTAGGCAACCATAGCCAAAGTAGCCTTTCGCTTGTCTACAGGCAAATACGGCGACTTTCTTGCTTGAGGCCGATTAGAGGCAAGCCGCTGAAACGATTGACCATTTCGCATGTGGTTCTCGTATGGTTCGCTGGTAGAATAGGCTGTAACCATCCCCGCCGAGACGGCCTCAGCACCATGGCTGTCTTCTGCCGGTCCACGTCCGTGCCAAGCCTTCCGACACAAGAACGCTACCAAGCGATCTGCCATCCCGTACCAAAACCCGGAGCTTCCTGCCGTACTTGTCTACGTCACGTTCCGGCCATGCCTGCAATTCGAAAGGCCCAGCATTCACCAGTTCCATGAAGCGAACGGTTGCACGATCTCCTAGCGCCTTCTCGGCAGCACAACGGGGTTCGCTAACCTCTGGCGCGTCTATGTCTGCAACGCGGATTTTAACACCGTTGCTCCATAGTGTGTCGCCGTCCACGATACAGTTGATGCGGACGCTTCCGACGCAATGCCTGTAGCTCGTGGCGGGTTTGGTCAAAGCGATGGAAGCTTGCTCATTCGCCTGTTGACCTCCTCCATAGACTGTCACGATGGAACTACCCGCGCTAGAAGCCTGCGCCACCAGTGGTTTATCGCCAAGGAAATGGGCCGTACCTGCGCCCATGACGAAGCTGCCGACGATGGCGAGGGCAACAATCTTGGGAAATGAGTTGGTATAAATCGACTGCTTGCCGGTCCTTGCCCGGAATTTTACAACCTTGGACATGACGGTAGCCTCCCCTCCCTGTACGAAATACCCGTAGGCAGTAAAGGCCGGGGTAAAGGAAGGGCTGCAATTTTAAGCAAGTTGTAAAAAAGCACTTGCTAGTGGAGCATCTTTCCGCAGGTACACGTCGCGCAGCGTGTTGGCCCATTCAACTGGTTCGATTTCATTGTTGAAAGCATTGCGGAAGCCCTCGTCATCGACACGCCCGACAAGGGTTGCAATATGGTCGTGGGCCAATCCTGTTTGCACCGCCAGTATGTTCAGGACTTTGGAATAATAAGCTTCGTAGGCTGTTTCTTGGCGGACGAGCAATTTAGCGCGGACCACTGGAGGGAACTGGTATTTCCCCTTGCGCGACCAATCCTCGACCAGATGCCATAGAGTTGATGGTAGAAGCGGCGGCGACATACCACGCCGGTAAGCTTCTCCAATCTGGGGCCAGACTAGGCTCCCCAGTACAGGCTTCCGGTAGAGGCTCATGCGGTGGAATTTGGCAAGGTGCCGGATGACGTGCGTAACATCCTTTGTGCTCAACATTGCCCGAGCATTAGCGTCGTGGTTGATCGCGCCTTCCCGTAGCGCCTCAAGATAGAGATAGCTGCGCGCTGCTTCGTACATGACCGGCGCGCTCCAGCGGTAGTAAAGATAGCCCGCAGCAGCGGCTATGATGACGAGCAATGCAAACATTTGTGGAAGCGCCCCCTACGGAAGGGCGGTAGGCGCGGTTCGTCCCCGCGAATTGCCCTTCGATCTCTGGTGATCGGGGAGTTAGTAACCGCAAGACACGGCCCTACGGCCTTTAGTTCGGAGAACCTGTTGCATACGCCGCAGGCTCCCCGACCATAGGTCGAAGAGTGGCGCCATTTCGGTGGCACGCAGTCCTAGTCTTGAGGGGTTACTACGCCCCGGAGCCGCACGTACGGCCCCAAGGTCTGTTTTTCGTATTCGTAGCTTGCTGTCAATCCTGAATGCCGGGCTCAGCTTTATGTGCGGACAAGCTGTAATCGAGCTTCTGCATAGCCTCGTTACGCTGCTGCAACGTGAAGCCTTCCTTGAAATATTGCCCGTAGGTCATGCCATCCTGCTCGTGGCCAAGGATTGACTTGACCAGTGGGCCATCAACACCTGCATGAACAAGGCGGGTATTGACCGTATGCCGCAAGCTGTGGAAGACGCGCGTCTTCGATTTCAACCCCAGCTGCACAAGAAGCCTGTCGTTGAACCAGCGGCTCTGCTGGCGGCCCCATCCATTCTTCGGATCGTAGCTAAAGTCAGGGAACAGCTTGGTTGCTTTCCGGTCGGTCATAGCCTGCAAGTAGTCGAGTAGCCCTGCCTCGATAAGCTTGCTGTGTATCGGCACGCGACGACGAGCAGCGGCCGTCTTTAAGCTCTTACGGTCACCTTCCTCGTTCATATCGAATACCCATACGCCGTCCTCCTGACGAATGTCCTTGAGATGGAGCTGCGCGATTTCGCCAAGTCGGGCACCGGTATAGATGCCGATAAGCGTCGCCCATTTCTGGTAAGGCTTTGTCACCAGTCCGTCGTCATTGTCCAGGACAGTTCGCAATATCAGGCGGATTTGATCGTCCGTATAAGCGTCTCGATCAACGTCCTTGTTCTTCTTGCTCTGTTTGACGGCAAGACCGGAGAAAAAGTTCTCCTCGGAGTGATGGTTCTGTTTCGCCCACTCGAATAGCTCGTGGTAGGTTTGCAGGTACTTGTTGATTGTCGCGACCTGTATGATCTCGATGCCTGGAAGATTGAGAACGTCAGCAAGGGGCCTGCCTCGCGTCAGCGGGTTCTTGGAGCGGTTGCGCGGATAGGAAAGCAGTGTGTCTTTTACCCGCTTGGCGTCCATAGCTGTCAGCGTGCGCACGTCCGTATCGCCGCCAAGAATTTCCTCTAGTAGCTTGATATGATCCGCTTTCTCAATGACGGTCTTTGCAGCCCATGCGTTGCCGCGTTGCCGTTCCTTGCTGTATGCGGCGGCAACCTCACCAATGGACATGCCGGCAATTTTGACAGGCTGGGGCGTATCACCGATAAGTGACGTTGGTTTGGCATCGAAATCATACCGCTGCAACGATTTGTCGTACGCAAGGACGGACTTCAAGAAGCCGTGGAAGGACAGCTTCATTTCCCGGTCAAGCCAACCGTATTCCGAACTGCCTTCCTGTATGTTCAGGTCGTACTTCTCGATAAAGCGGGCCAAAAGATCATCG
This sequence comes from Hyphomicrobiales bacterium, assembly GCA_900467745.1. Taxonomy (GTDB): domain Bacteria; phylum Pseudomonadota; class Alphaproteobacteria; order Rhizobiales; family Rhizobiaceae; genus Rhizobium. The sequence goes on along the minus strand of UBQW01000025.1, from coordinate 114,618 downwards.
TCGGATTTGACGAGGGAGAGCGGAGTATCTGTTTTCCGTGCCTGCTTGGCGATGCGCTTGCTGGTCTCGTAAGTCTGTCTGTCCAGCTCGCTCAGAGGCCCCGTATCGTTCATCTCTGTCTTAGCTTCGTCCAACAACTGGCGAAAATGCTCAGTCAGTACGTTTCTCAGTTCCTCGTACCGCATCCCGTAGGCAATTCCATACTCGTTCAATCGTTCGCCTATCTGGCTCAGAGAACGGGACAAGCGCAATGCTTTTCGTGGGTCGCGGGTCTGTAGCGAAAGCTTGAGCGTGGATGCTTTTTTCTGTGGATGTAGCTGCTTCGGTAGAGGCCAACGCAGGTAGAAAACACCGCATCGCGACTTCACGAGATAGGCCGGATTGAACAAACCAATGTTCCCCTTGGATGTCTCCCCAAGAAAAACCCGCATCTAAGTCATTGATTTTAAACGAAGTGGTGGGCCCGGAGGGACTCGAACCCCCAACCAAGCGGTTATGAGCCGCCGGCTCTAACCATTGAGCTACAGGCCCTGGCGGCCTTTACGGCGCCTTGCAGCGGCGCAATGGTTCGCCGGTGCTCGTTGCGTCTAACGCAATTTCAGAGCGGTCACAAGTCATTGCCGCAATAGCTTCACAATCAAACGGCAAGAGGGATCGGTAAGTCACAATCGGGGAGTGAAACAATGCCATTTCCAAATACCAAAAGCTTTGCCGCCGGTCTCTTTCTCAGCCTGCCGGTGCTTGCCGCAGCCTCCATGCCGGCATTCGCGGCCGATGCGCCGCGCCAGGCGGTCATCACCGTGATCGGCGAGGGGCGGGCGACGATGGCGCCTGATATGGCGGTCTTGACCTTCTCCGTCGTCAAGCAGGAGAAGACCGCGCGCGAGGCGCTCGACAATAACAACAAGGCGATGAGCGATGTGCTCGCGGCGCTGAAGACGGCCGGTATCGCCGAGCGCGATCTGCAGACGTCGGGCTTTTCCGTGCAGCCGCAATATCGCTATCCGCAGGGGACCGACGGGCAGCAGCTTCCGCCCGAGCTCATCGGCTACCAGGTTTCCAACGCGCTGACGGTCCGGGTGCGCGATCTCTCGAAGCTCGGCGGGATCATCGATCAGTCGGTGACGCTCGGCGTCAATCAGGGTGGCGATATCCAGTTCACCAACGACAAGCCCGACAGTGCAGTCGAAGAGGCGCGCAAGAATGCGGTGGCCGATGCCATCTCGCGGGCCAAGACGCTCGCCTCCGCCGCCGGCGTCAAGCTCGGCAATGTCATCGAGATCAACGAAAACGGTCCGCGGCCGCAGCCGATGCCTGTCATGCGGGCGGCGATGATGAAGTCGGAGGCCGATTCAGCCGTGCCGATCCAGGGTGGCGAAAGCAGCTACAACATCCAGGTGAACGTTACATTCGCGATTGCCCAGTAGCGCGATCCGCCCCTTCGTTAATCTAAGTTACCAAAAGATTGCCGTTGATATTCGCTTGGATATCAACGGCTTATCTTTTTGTGGACACAGCTGTGGCGAGGCTGCGGCAGAAAAGCGCTTTATCACGCGTATATTACACTATAACATCGATCGTGTTATTCGGTCCGGCCGGGAACTTGAGTTCTGCTTTCGGCGTTAATGCGGACCGATGAGGAGGAATTGGCTTTATCCCTGCAAAGAGGAGACAGACATGTCGAATGCCTTGCCGCCACTTCACAATGGGCACGCCCCGTTCACCCTTCAAGAGCTCTTTCGCGACGCTCTTTATGCGTTTGAAGAGTGGGATGCGGAACTGACCGAACCGATCGTCACGTTCGAAGGCCGGGTGGTTCCGATCAGCAGCGTCTTCGAGGCCATGCGCCAATGCGACGACATCGTGCCGATGAATATCGTCGGCGCCGTTACCGAGCGACTGACGAAACCCTGGGAGGGCGAAGGCCCGCTGGACCAGATGACGTTTTCGACCGCCGCTCGCGTCATGGGCGTGCTGGTGCGCAAGCGCCTGCATGCGACCGGAACGCCCGATATCGTGGCCGTTGCCGTCGTTCCGGACGAACGCCGCTCGCGCGGTTGATCTTTCGATGCCGCGGTCGCTTCGGCGGCCGCGTCTCGCACTCGAGCCCTTAAGAATTGGGGCTTTTTTGGCGCTCGATTGATGCGCCACGCGCGACCTAAAGGTCGAACGCTTCCTTCAATCCCTGTCCCTTGCGCTCCCGCAGATCGAGGTCGGCCTCGATATGCGCGATGTGATGCAGCATGAGGTGACAGGCGTGGTCGAGATCCTTGGCTTCGATCGCCGAGACGATATCGCCATGCTCGTTGTGGCCGCAGCTCGATATGGTCGACTGGCCGTAGAGCGCGATGACAAGCGAGGAGCGGGCGACGAGCTCTTCCATGAAGCGCTGCATGATTGCATTGCCGGAGATGGCGGCAAGCGTCAGGTGGAAGTCGCCGGATGCCTTGATTTCGGCGCGCCGCGCCGTCTGGCCGCGCTCGCTTATCAGGCGGCTTTCTTCGAGCAGCAGTTGCCGCAGGTGCTGGATCTCCGAGGTGGTGATCCTTGCTGCCGCCTCGCGCAGGATACCGGGCTCGATCAGCCGGCGTGCGGCGAAGATCTGCTTGGCTTCATCGGGCGAGGGGTAGGCCACGAAGGCGCCGCGGTTTTTCTCGACGCTGACAAGCCCCTCATAGGAGAGCGCCTGCAGGGCCGCGCGCGCCAGCGTGCGGCTGACGTTGAAGAGATTGCCGACATCGCTTTCCGACAGCTTGGTTCCCGGCGACAGGCGACGTTCGACGATCGCGTCGCGAATGGCGTCGCGGATCTGCTGCGCGCCTGTCTCAGCGGGCTCGTCGGTCGTCAGAAGCGCGTTGGCTGCGGAATTCATGAAGCGGGATGTCCTATGATCGGCCGATGATAGCCATATTCAGCCGAAAAGTTAAACGGAATTTGCGAGCAATGCGGCGGTCAAATTGTATACGATTACTTGCGCAGATTGCAGACGAAAGCCTATTTCATGTGCAGACATATCCGAGGCTTGAATTTTAGTCATTTTGGTATTTCCAAGAAAATTCAATATTCGTAATGACTTGGTGCGTTGCAGCAGAAACTGGCACGGCGAATGCATCGTATTCCTCGAACAGGGGAAGACACGATGTCGAAAGCGGCAGAGATCGATATAGCATCCGTTTCGAAGGTGTACGGCGCCACCACCGCCGTGCACGCAATCAGCCTTAAGATACCGGCTGGTTCCTATTGCTGCTTTCTGGGGCCATCGGGCTGCGGCAAGACGTCCACGCTTCGGATGATTGCCGGGCACGAGAGCATTTCGTCGGGTGATATCCGCCTCGGCAATACCGTCGTCACCGATTTCCCGCCGGCCAAGCGCGGCACAGCGATGATGTTCCAGTCCTACGCGCTCTTTCCGCATCTCGACCTGATCGACAACGTCGCCTTCAGCCTGAAGATGAAGGGCGTGGAGAAGGAGGAGCGGCGGGCCAAGGCGCTGGAGATGCTGAAGCTGATGCAGATGGAGGCCTATGCCAACAGGCGTCCGGCGCAGCTTTCCGGCGGTCAGCAGCAGCGCGTGGCGCTTGCCCGCGCGCTGATTACCGATCCCGAAGCGCTGCTGCTCGACGAGCCGCTGTCGGCACTCGATCCGTTCCTGAAGATCCGCATGCGCGCGGAGCTCAAGAAGCTGCAGAAGACGCTCGGCATCACCTTCGTGCATGTGACGCACAGCCAGGAAGAGGCGATGGCGCTCGCCGATATCATCGTCATCATGAACGACGGCAAGATCGAGCAGGCGGCGACCCCGCGCAAGGTGTTCGAGGAGCCGGCCACCGCCTTCGTGGCCCGCTTCATGGGCGATCACAACGTTCTGACGGGCCGCGTGACATCCGCCAAGGACGGCGTGATCACGCTCGAGGTTCCGGAGGGGCAGGGCTTTACGGTGCGCGGCGCGGGCAGGGAGGTCGGCGAGGTCATCGATATCGGCATCCGCACCGACCGGGTACGTCTGGCCAGCGCCGCCGACAAGACGCTCGGCTTCAACGGCATCGTCTCCAACATCGAATATCGCGGCGCCTCGGTGAAGATCACCGTGGTCGGCGCGGGCAGCGATGACTTCACGGTCATTGCGTCCGACGGCGATTATTTCGCCAACCCCGCATCGGTCGGCGATGCGGTGTCCCTGAGTTGGGCCCTGGAGGACGCCGTTCTCCTGGGTCGCGTTTCGGCATGAATTTCAATTACCACAAAAACCAGAGGGAACTGACATGACTGATACAACGAAAACCACCAAGAAGGGTCTGCTCGACAAGGGCGTGTCGCGCCGCGGCCTGCTGAAGACGGGTGCCGCCGCCCTTGGCGCGGCCGCAGGCTCCGGGCTCATCACCGGTTTCCCGACCATCTGGGCGCAGTCGAACATCACGCTCCGCCAGTTCGGCACCGGCGTTTCCAACATCAACGCCATTGCCGAGCAGTGCAAGAAGGACCTCGGCATCACGCTCGAGATGACGGCGACCGATTCCGACGCCGCCGCCCAGCGCGCCGTGACGCAGCCTGACAGCTACGATATCGCCGACATCGAATACTGGATCCTGAAGAAGGTCTATCCGACGGGCGTCATCCAGCCGATGGATGTGAAGAAGCTGAAGTATTACGACAAGGTCGTTCCGCTCTTCAAGAACGGCAAGCTGAAGCCGGATAGCGTGATCGCGCAGGGCACCGCTCCGCACACGGTCGGCTATGTCGAGAGCGCGGATGCGAAGACCTTCGCCAAGGGCGAGACCGAACTCTTCACCATGATGCCGACGATCTACAATGCCGACACGCTCGGCATCCGTCCCGACCTCGTTGGCCGCGAGATCGGCAGCTGGGCCGATATCATGGATCCGAAGTTCAAGGGCAAGACCTCGATCCTCAACATCCCGTCGATCGGCATCATGGATGCCGCGATGATCATGGAAGCGCTCGGCAACATCAAATACGCCGACAAGGGCAACATGACCAAGGAAGAGATCGACAAGACGATCGAATTCCTGATCAAGGCCAAGCAGGACGGCCAGTTCCGCGCCTTCTGGAAGTCGTTCGACGAGTCGGTCAACCTGATGGCATCGGGCGAAGTCGTCATCCAGTCCATGTGGTCGCCGGCGGTTGCCGCCGTCCGCTCCAAGGGCATCGCCTGCAAGTATCAGCCGCTCAAGGAAGGCTACCGCTCGTGGGGCGGCGGTCTCGGCCTTGCCTCGCACCTCAAGGGTGCCGAACTCGACGCGGCCTATGAATACATCAACTGGTACACATCCGGCTGGGTCGGCGGCTACCTCAACCGCCAGGGCTACTACTCGGCCTGCATGGACACCGCCAAGGGCTTCATGACCGAGGACGAGTGGGGCTACTGGATCGAAGGCAAGGCCGCCAAGGGCGATATCCTTTCGCCAGAGGGCAAGGTCATGGAGAAGGCCGGCGCGGTTCGCGACGGCGGCTCGTTCGAAGAGCGCATGGGTCATGTCGCGTGCTGGAACTCCGTCATGGACGAGGACCGCTACATGGTTCGCCGCTGGAACGAGTTCATCGCGGCTTAAGGCGATCTCGGATCTCCCCTTCCAATCGCGGGAGGGGAGGTTCTGCCGTGGGTTACCCCCCTCTGNNCTGTCCTGCCGGACATCTCCCCTACAAGGAGGGAGATCGGCTCGTGGCCTGCTCCCCACCCAAGCAACGAGCGTGGAGCGAGCGGTTGCGCCCAGCCAATCTCCCCACCTGTGGGGGAGATGCCCGGCAGGGCAGAGGGGGCGCCACGCAACGCAATGCCAACTGGAAAAGGGATCAGCGATGGCGACGATCGCTTCAGCAGAAACAAACGAGACGACTGAGCGGGTGCGCAGCCCGGGCTTTCGGCTGGCGCCGTGGGCGGCCTCCTATCTCCAGGCGACGCCGCTGATCCTCATCCTCGGCTTCTTCTTCATCCTGCCGATTTTGATGATCGCGGTGGTCAGCTTCTGGGACTACGACTTCGCCGGTCTCTATCCCGATTTCCTGACGATGAACTACGCCGAGACGCTCGGCTCGTGGGTCACGTGGAAGACCTATCTGAACACGCTGAAATTCACCGTCATCGTCTGGGCGCTCACCGTCTTCATCGGTTTCTGGGTCGCCTATTTCCTCGCCTTCCACATCCGCCGCACGTCGACGCAGATGATCCTGTTTCTGGTCTGCACCGTGCCGTTCATGACCTCGAACATCATCCGCATGATCTCCTGGATCCCGGTGCTCGGCCGCAACGGCCTGGTCAATTCGGCGCTGATTAAGATGGGCGTCATCCCGCAGCCGATCGAATGGCTGCTCTATTCCGATTTCGCCGTGGTGCTTGCCATGGTGCACCTCTACACGCTGTTCATGGTGACGCCGATCTTCAACACGCTGATGCGCATCGACCGCTCGCTGTTCGAGGCGGCGCGCGATGCCGGCGCCAGCGGCTGGCAGATCCTCTGGAATGTCGTCATCCCGCTTGCCAAGCCCGGCATTGCCATCGGCTCGATCTTCGTCGTCACGCTCGTGATGGCCGACTTCTCGACGGTGCAGGTCATGTCCGGCGGGCAGAGCGCCTCGGTGGCGCTGATGATGAAGAACCAGATGTCGCTGCTGCAATATCCGGCTGCCGCCGCCAATGCCGTCGTGCTTCTGATCGTCGTGTTGATGATGGTCGCGGCCATCCTGCGCGTCGTCGATATCCGCAAGGAGCTTTGAGATGAGTCACGAAAAGCGCACGCTCGAATTCTACGTGCTCGCCGCCTTCTTCCTCCTGTTCGTGCTGTTCCTCTACGGCCCGCTGTCGGCGATCCTGATCCTCTCCTTCCAGGGGCCGGATGGCGGCCTGACATTTCCGCTCAATGGTGTCTCGGTCCACTGGTTCTTCAACCTGTTCGAAAAGCAGGCGGTGGGCGATTTCGGAGCATCCTTCCGCCGCTCCTTCTCGCTCGGCCTGATGGTCATGGTCGTCACCGTCGTGGTGTCGCTGCTCGCGGGCCTTGCCTTCCGCCGCCGGTTCCGTGGGGCGACATTGCTGTTCTACGCGACGGTTGCCAGCCTCGTGGTGCCGTCGATCATCATCTCGCTCGGCATCGGCGTGGTGTTCCAGCAGGGCGGGCTGAAGCCGGCCTGGTACTCATCGGCCTTCGGCGCGCATCTGACATGGACGCTGCCCTTCGGCGTGCTGATCATGTTCGCCGTCTTCAACCGCTTCTCACCGGCTTACGAAGAGGCGGCGCGCGATCTCGGGGCGACGTCGTGGCAGACCTTCGTGCATGTCGTATTGCCGATGATCGCGCCCAGCCTGATCGGTGTCGGCCTGTTCGGCTTCACGCTTTCCTATGACGAATTCGCCCGCACGCTGATGACCTCTGGCAGCTACAACACGCTGCCGCTCGAGATCTACGGGATGACGACCAACGTGACGACGCCGGTGCTCTATGCGCTCGGCACCGTGACGACGCTGTTTTCCTTCACCATCATTCTCGTCGCGCTCGGCATCATGATGATGCTGCGCGGGCGCCAGGCAAAGACAAGCTGATCTCATGCGCATCCTGATCGTCAATCCGAACACGACATCAAGAATGACCGAGAAGGCGGCGACCGCCACACGGCTCGTTGCCGCCACCGGCACCGAGATCATCGCCGCCACCTCGAGAATGGGGCCGGTGTCGATCGAGGGGCATTATGACGGGGCGCTCGCCATTCCCGGCCTGCTGACGGAGCTCAAGGAGCGGGCAGGGACCTATGACGCGGCCGTCATCGCCTGCTTCGACGATACCGGGCTGGAGGCGGCCCGCAGCTTCGCCGACGTGCCGGTGCTCGGGCTCTGCGAATCCGCCGTCGCCACCGCTGCGTTTCTCGCGCAGCGCTTCACCGTGGTGACGACGCTGGAGCGTTCGCGGGTGCTGATCGACAATCTCGTGCGCCGCTATGGCATGGGCGACCGGGCAAAGGTCCGCGCGTCCGACATTCCGGTGCTGGAGCTCGAGGACGAGGCGTCGGGCGCGATCGGCAAGCTTCGCGCGGAGATCGAGCGGGCGCTTGATGAGGATGGCGCGGAGGCGATCGTGCTCGGCTGCGCCGGAATGACCGATCTGGCGCGTGAGCTGCAGGAGATCTATGGCGTGCCCGTGGTCGACGGCGTGGCGGCAGCCGTCAAGCAGGCCGAGGCGCTGGTGTCGCTGGGCTTGTCTACCAGCAAGCGCGGCTCCTACGCGGCGCCGCTGGCCAAGCCCTTTATCGGCGAGATGAGCCGTTTCGCACCAATGCACGCAGCGGGCTAAGGCCTGTCCCCGCCGTCGCCCCGCATAGCGTATCACCACGATTCCGCTTTACTTTTTCGCTCTCCTGACGATGCTCTGCAAAAAGCATTTAAGGAGAGGAAACAGACATGACCATGCCCGACGACGACCTTGCGCGCATTGCCGAACAGGAGAAGGTGCTGAGCTTCGACAGTTTCGATCTGGCGACGGCATGGCAGCTGGGCAAGCTGTTGCAGGAGTTGGGTTCGGAGCGTGGCCTGGGTATCGCGATCGATATCAACCTGCATTCGATGCCGGTTTTCTACGTGGCTCTTCCCGGCGTCACGCCCGACAACGTCCAGTGGGTGCGCCGCAAGCGCAATCTGGTGCTGCGCTATTTCCGCAGCAGCTATGCCATCGGCCTCGACCTCAAGGCCAAGGGCAAGACGGTTGCGGACAATGGTCTTTCGGACGCCGACTACGCACCGCACGGCGGCAGCTTCCCGATCAACGTCAAGGGCACAGGCTGCATCGGCTCGGTGACCGTCTCCGGCCTGCCGCAGCGCGACGACCACAATCTCGTCGTCGAGGCGCTGGCACTGATGCTGGCCAAGGATCTGGAGGCGCTGCGTCTGGCGTGATCGGGCGGTCAGTCGGCCAGATGCTCGATCGCGAGATCGACGAAGGCCCTGAGACGCCCGAGCGTGCGAAGGTCGCGGTGGTATCCCATCCATAGCTCCCGGCTGGGCGGGGCCTCGCCGAGATCAATGCGGCGCAGCCCCGGCATCGCATCGCCAATTGCCTGCGGCAGGACCGCGACGCCGATGCCGCGGGCGCACATGGTGGCCTGGATCGTGCGGCTGTTGGAGCGCAGCACCACGTTGGCGTTTGGCAACCTCTGCCTCAGCCAACTCGGCTGCGAGGCGGTCTGCGCGGAGGGGTCCTCGATGATGCCGGTGATCTCGCCATCCTTTCCCAGGAGGTCGCTGCCCTCGGCGGCGTAGACGGAGAAGTGCTGCGTCGCGATGCGGCGCTGGACGACATCGGGTTCGTCGAACGGCACGACGCGGAAGGCGAGATCGGCTTCGCGGTGGGTGAGACTGAAGAGCCGCGTTTCAGTCAATAACTCGACGCCGACCATCGGGTGGGCGCTGGCGAAGGCTTCGAGGACTGGTGGCAGGATCCATGTGCCGAGCCAGTCGGAGGAGGAGATCTTCAGGGTGCCGTCGAGCGGCTGGTCCTTTCCGGCAAGCCGGCGCGCCATGGTCAGCGCGTTCTCTTCGATCTGCTCGGCCAGCGGCAGGATCGATTTTCCCTCGTCGGTCAGCAGCAAGCCTTCATTGGTCCGCAGGAAGAGCTTCTGGCCCAGCGCATCCTCGAGCGCCTGCAGCCGTCGGCCGATCGTGGGGTGGCTGAGCTTGAGCGATCGGGCGGCGGCGCCGAGCGTGCCGGTCCTGGTGATCGCCAGAAAGATGCGGACGTCGTTCCAATCCATTCGAGGGCTCCGGGGTGCTGTCAGCGGACTGTAGGCTAACAAAATTGAACGGGTGATGTACTGATTTGTCGAATTACGCATATTTTTGATCGGTGCGATAGTCGCGACGAATTCAACGCCTAGAGGTGCGATTTGACCCATACTTCCCGTCGAGACTTCCTATCCGCCGTTGCCGTCACCACCGCCGGCGCCGCAGCACTGGGCGCCACCGTGCCCGCATCCGCCGCTCAAACCCAGCACACATCCAAGGCGCTCGGCCAGGTGCCCGGCGTCTACCGCTGGACGGTCGGCGCCATTACCGTGACGGCGATCGCGGATGGCTACAGCACGTTGCCGCTCGCCATCGTTCCAAGCGCCACGCCCGAAGCGGCCGATGCGCTGGCACGCGAGGCGTTCCTGCCCACAGGCGACCTGCCATGCATCGTCAATACCTTCGTCATCGACACGCCATCGAAGCGTCTTCTCGTCGACACCGGTTTCGGTTCCGGGCCGGGACTGCACACCGGCAAGATCTGGGAGAACCTCACTGCGGCCGGCATCGCGCCATCGGAGGTCGACGCGCTGGTGCTGACCCACGGCCATCCCGACCATATTGCCGGCATGCTGACGAGGGAGGGGAAGGCCGCTTTCCCCAATGCCGAGCTCTTCGTACACGCGCGCGAGCATGCCTACTGGACCGACGACGCGGCACAGTCGAAGGCGCCGGATTTCCAGAAGGGCTGGTTCGATCTGTTCAGGAAGTCGGCTGCGGCCTATGCCAAGCGAACGACGCTGTTCGACCGAAACGACCAGGAGATCGTCGGCGGTGTGCGGGTGCTCGAGCTGTGCGGCCATACGCCCGGCCATAGCGGGCTGCATCTGTCGGATGGCGATCAGGAGCACCTGATCTGGGCGGATATCGTCCACTTCCCGCATCTGCAGTTCGCACGGCCGGAATGGGGCGTCGGCTTCGATGTCGATCCGGAGCGTGCCGGCAAGGCGCGCAAGACGATGCTTGACAGGGCGGCCGCCGACAGGATCGGCGTGTCGGGCATGCACCTGGCCTTCCCGGCGGTCGGCCATGTCGTGACCCACGGGAACGCCTATGCGTTCGAACAGTCGCGTTGGCAGTTCGATCTCTGATCCAGGCGATTGGCCGGTGGGGCTGTACGCCGGCCATGCCCGTTGAGTTTCCCTGCGCGCCGACGGTATCTCGTGCAGGGAACGGTTTTACGCCTTCTCGGCCAGCCAGACGGTCGGGGCGCCGAGGATGCCGCCGGTGCGCATTGCCGAGCGGAGTTCCTCGAGCTGCATGAAGGCCTTCGCGGCCTCTGATGTTGCGAATTCATGGGTGACGGTGATATCGTTGGGGTTGTCGGCGGATTGGTAGACCGCCTCTGCTATCACGCCGTTTGCCGCCTGCACCGAGCGGAAGCCGTCATACACCTTGCGCCAGGCCGCATAGTCCGAAACCTCATGCCGTACGAAAACTGTCGTCATGTTCCGCTCCTGCGTTGCATTCACATGTTTCGTTGGGATGCCCAGGCGTCAGCGTACCACCGATGAGGGGTTCGCGCGCGTGGAAATCGGCTCGAAGGCATTGCGCATCGCACGCCGCTGAAATTGCATGTATGCTGGCGACATCTCGATCAGGAAACAGGATCGATGACGCGTCGTTTGCGCATTCTCGCGACGTTGCTCTCCCTGGCGCTGATCAGTGCCGGGCCGGCCGATGACGGGCGGTGGTATGCGGGAGACTACTCGTTCTCCGACGAACTTGGCGGCTTCCGCATCCTGTCGATATCAGGCGCTGGCACGCGCGAGGATCCGATCGAGATCCGCGAGGCGTTCGATAGTCTTGCGCCGGTGACGCTGGTGATCCGCTTCGCAAAACCCTCGGAACTGAAGACAACGGTGCCCGGCTCTTTTCATCTGCGTGTGGTGGCCGTGAACCGGAGCGGGCTGGCGTGGATCGGCTTCGGCTTCGAGCTTCAGGAAATCCGCGGCAAACCCAGCGATTTCAATGATGGGCTCTCCTTCGGGCAGGCCGATCCCAATCCGTCACTGATCTCATCCAGCCGTTTCATGCATTTCGAAAGCCGCTTCGAGAGTTTCGACCGGCTGAATTTCGACGAGGGGCATCTCGATCCCGGTGAGCAATCGAGGTTCGGCTTCTTCGTTTCCGACGTCACGCCGGTTCCGGAATTCTATCTGGTCGAGGAACCCCGTATCCCGTCGTCATGAAGAGAAACGGCGCCGTAGATGCGGCGCCGTCTTGTTCATTGTCAGATCTTGCCGCCGGCTTCGGGGATGACCTTGGTCAGGCTGCCGGTGGCCGGGAAGAGGGGAATGAGGCAGGCTTGCAGGGCGTGGTAGATGTCGCCCTTGCCGGGGAAGATGGTGTGAGCGGGGACCATGTCTTCCGTCAGTTCCTCGTGCCAGCCGCCGTTCTTGTGGTCGATGAAGCGGCGCTCGATGACGTTCCAGATCTTGCGGTAGCTCTCCTCGTGGTAATCGCTCGGCAGGTGTTCGTTGAGGTAGTGGGCAGCGGCTGCACCTTCGCAGGCCGGCCACCACATCTTCTGGCGCTTGTCCGGGCGATCTTCCCAGTCGAGCGTGTAGAAAAAGCTGCCGTTCTCGTCGTCCCAGCCGAGCGCCATCGCCTGCGAGAACAGGCCCTTGGCGGCATCCGGCAGCCATTCCAGCTTCTTGCCGCCGAGCGCCCAGAGTTGCAGCAGCAGGCGCGCCCATTCCAGCGAGTGGCCGGGCGTGGTGCCCGCGGGGCGGAACATCTCGTTCGGATGATAGTAGTTCTTGTCGAGCGTCCAGTTCGTGTCGAAATGCTCGGCGACGCGCCAGTCGACGGAGCCGGCGGCGCGGCGAATGACGAGGTCGGCGATGCTTTCGGCCTTGGCGAGGTAGTCGCGGTTGCCGGTTGCCTCGAAGGCGGCCATCAGGGCTTCGGTCAGGTGCATGTTGGAATTCTGGCCGCGATAGGTGCCGCCGTCGAGCGGCTGCCAGTCGGCGGTGAATTCCTCGGCGATGGCGCCGTGCTTTGCTTCCCAGAAGCGGGTGTTCAGCACCTCGGTGATATCGGCCAACATGCCGTCGGCGAGCGGGTGGCCGATGGTCTTGGCGGAGGAGGCGGCGAGCAGAACGAAGGCGTGGCCGTAGCCCTGCTTGTTGGTGTCGACGGGGCCGTCATTGTTCAGCGACCAGAAATAGCCGCCATTCTCTCGGTCCCGGTGGTGGTTCCAGATGTACTGCATGCCGTGATCGACGACGTCGGAGGCTCCGGGGCGGCCGAGCAGGGTGCCGATCGAGAAGCAATGCACGGCGCGGGCGGCGATGTGGATGCCGCGCACCTGACCCTCGGCGTCGAGCGGCTTGCCGGTGTCGTCGAGATCGTAGAACCCACCCTTGGGATTGATGGAATCATGCTGGAAGAAATCGAACAGGCCGTTTGCCTGGGCGACGAGCCAGTCGCGGTGGTAGGTGCGTGCGGTCCAGTTGCCGAGCGCGGCGTCGCCGATTGCAGGTGCCATGATACTCCTCCGATTTCATACACAATGCTTTGAAATTGCCTATATAGGGGGCGTTCGAGTCTGTCATCCGCCGTGCGTCGGCAATGTCGAAATTGTCGCTGATATATTGACATAAAGATATCTTTATGTGATTTGGGCGGCTTGTCTTTATAATGACGTCAAGGAGTCCGCCCGTGTTCAACAATCTGTTTGGCCCCGAAGGGGAAAAGCGCGACGGCAGTGAAGTGTTTGCAGCGCTCAGGAAAGCCGCCAGCGAACGCATTCTCGTCCTTGACGGCGCCATGGGTACGCAGATCCAGGGGCTGGGTTTTGACGAGGATCATTTCCGCGGCGATCGCTTCATCGGCTGTGCCTGCCACCAGAAGGGCAACAACGACCTTCTCATCCTCTCGCAGCCGGATGCGATCGAGGAAATCCACTACAAATACGCCAAGGCCGGCGCCGATATTCTCGAGACCAACACCTTCTCCTCCACCCGCATCGCGCAGGCTGATTACGCGATGGAAGGCGAGGTTTATGCGCTGAACAAGGAAGGTGCCGAAGTCGTGCGCCGCGCCTGTATCCGCGCCGAGCGCGAGGATGGCCGCCGCCGTTTCGTGGCCGGCGCCATCGGCCCGACCAACCGCACGGCCTCGATCTCGCCTGACGTCAACAATCCGGGCTTCCGCGCCGTCACCTTCGACGACCTGCGCATCGCCTATGCCGAACAGATCGATGGCCTGATCGATGGCGGTGCCGACATCATCCTGATCGAGACGATCTTCGATACGCTGAACGCCAAGGCGGCGATCTTTGCCTGCGAGGAGCGCTTCGAGGCCAAGGGCATCCGCCTGCCGGTCATGATCTCGGGTACGATCACCGACCTTTCCGGCCGCACGCTGTCGGGCCAGACGCCGTCGGCCTTCTGGAACTCGGTGCGTCACGCCAATCCGTTCACGATCGGCCTCAACTGCGCGCTCGGCGCCAACGCCATGCGTCCGCACCTGCAGGAGCTGTCGGGCGTTGCCGATACCTTCATCTGCGCCTATCCGAATGCCGGCCTTCCCAACGAGTTCGGTCAGTATGACGAGACGCCCGAGCTGATGGCGGCACAGATCGACGAGTTCGCCCGCGAAGGCCTCGTCAATATCGTCGGCGGCTGCTGCGGCTCGACGCCTGAACATATCAAGGCGATCGCAGAGGTTGTCGCCAAGTACAAGCCGCGCCCGATCCCCGAGCATCGCCCCTTCATGTCGCTGTCGGGCCTCGAGCCCTTCGAGCTCACCAAGGACATCCCCTTCGTCAACGTCGGCGAGCGCACCAACGTCACGGGTTCGGCTCGCTTCCGCAAGCTGATCACCAATGCCGATTACACGGCAGCGCTCGATGTCGCGCGCGATCAGGTCGAGAACGGTGCGCAGATCATCGACATCAACATGGACGAAGGCCTGATCGATTCCGAAAAGGCGATGGTCGAGTTCCTGAACCTGATCGCCGCCGAGCCGGATATCGCTCGCGTGCCCGTCATGATCGACAGCTCCAAGTTCTCGATCATCGAATCCGGCCTGAAGCGCGTCCAGGGCAAGCCGATCGTCAACTCGATCTCGCTGAAGGAAGGCGAGGAGAACTTCCTTGCGCAGGCGAGGTTGCTGCATGCTTATGGCGCGGCTGTCGTCGTCATGGCCTTCGACGAGACCGGGCAGGCGGATACCTATGACCGCAAGGTCGAGATCTGCACGCGCGCCTACAAGCTCTTGACCGAAAAGGCCGGCTTCCCGCCCGAGGACATCATCTTCGATCCGAACGTCTTCGCTGTCGCGACCGGCATCGAAGAGCACAACAATTACGGCGTCGACTTCATCGAGGCGACGCGCACGATCCGCAAGACGATGCCGCTGGTGCACATCTCGGGCGGCGTTTCGAACCTGTCCTTCTCGTTCCGCGGCAACGAGCCGGTGCGCGAGGCGATGCATGCCGTGTTCCTCTACCACGCCATCCAGGCGGGCATGGACATGGGTATCGTCAACGCCGGCCAGCTGGCGGTCTACGACCAGATCGACGCGGAGCTGCGCGAGGCCTGCGAGGACGTGGTGCTGAACCGCCGCAGCGACGCGACCGAGCGACTGCTCGAAGTGGCCGAGAAGTTCCGTGGTGGTGCCGCCCGCGAAGGACGCGTGCAGGATCTCTCCTGGCGCGAATGGTCGGTCGAAAAGCGGCTTGAGCACGCTCTGGTCAACGGCATTACCGAATATATCGATGCCGATACCGAAGAGGCGCGCCTTGCCGCCGCCCGTCCGCTGCACGTCATCGAAGGTCCGCTGATGGCCGGCATGAACGTGGTCGGCGACCTGTTCGGCTCGGGCAAGATGTTCCTGCCGCAGGTCGTCAAGTCGGCGCGCGTGATGAAGCAGGCCGTGGCCGTGCTCCTTCCCTACATGGAAGAAGAGAAGCGGCTGAACGGTGGCGACGACCGCAAGTCGGCCGGCAAGATCCTGATGGCGACCGTCAAGGGCGACGTGCACGATATCGGCAAGAACATCGTCGGCGTCGTGCTTGCCTGCAACAATTACGAGATTATCGACCTCGGCGTCATGGTGCCGGCGACGAAGATCCTGGAGACGGCGGTGGCCGAAAAGGTCGACGTCATCGGCCTGTCGGGCCTGATCACGCCGTCGCTCGACGAGATGGTGCATGTGGCGGCTGAAATGGAACGCCAGGGTCTGGACCTGCCGCTGCTGATCGGCGGCGCCACGACCAGCCGTGTGCATACGGCCGTGAAGATCCATCCCGGCTACAGCAAGGGCCAAACGGTCTACGTCACCGACGCCAGCCGCGCGGTCGGCGTGGTCTCGTCGCTGCTCTCGCCCGAGAATCGTGATGGCTACATCACCGATATCCGCGCCGAATACGCCAAGGTTGCCGCGGCCCACGCCCGCAGCGAGGCCGAGAAGGTGCGCCTGCCGCTGTCGCGTGCCCGCGAGAACGCGCAGAAGGTCGATTGGGCCGCTTACGCGCCCGCCAAGCCGAGCTTCCTCGGGACCAAGGTGTTTGAGGATTACGATCTGGCGACGCTCGCCGAATACATCGACTGGACGCCGTTCTTCCAGACCTGGGAGCTGAAGGGCCGATATCCCGCTATTCTCGAGGATGAGAAGCAGGGCGAGGCGGCGCGTGCGCTCTGGGCGGATGCGCAGGGGATGCTGAAGAAAATCATCGACGAGAAGTGGTTCCGTCCGCGCGCCGTCATCGGCTTCTGGCCGGCCGGCACCGTCGGCGACGATATCCGCCTGTTCAAGGACGATAGCCGCAAGGAAGACCTCGCGACCTTCTACACGCTGCGCCAGCAGCTCTCGAAGCGCGACGGCCGGCCGAATGTGGCGCTGTCGGACTTCGTGGCGCCTGTCGACAGCGGCGTACAGGACTATGTCGGCGGCTTCGTTGTCACCGCCGGTATCGAGGAAGTGGCGATCGCCGAGCGCTTCGAACGCGCCAACGACGATTACTCCTCGATCCTCGTCAAGGCGCTGGCCGACCGCTTCGCGGAAGCTTTCGCCGAGCGCATGCACGAAGAGGTGCGTCGCGAATATTGGGGCTATGCCAAGGGCGAGGCGTTCAGCAAGGAGCAGCTGATCACCGAGGAATATGCCGGTATCCGCCCGGCGCCCGGCTATCCGGCGCAGCCCGATCACACCGAGAAGAAGACGCTGTTCGCGCTCCTCGATGCGGAAAACGCCGCCGGCGTGAAGCTCACCGAGAGCTATGCCATGTGGCCGGGCTCGTCCGTTTCGGGCATCTATATCGGCCACCCCGACGCCTATTACTTCGGGGTCGCCAAGGTGGAGCGCGACCAGGTCGAGGATTATGCCGGCCGCAAGGGCATGGAGATCACCGAGGTCGAGCGCTGGCTCGGGCCGGTGCTCAACTACGTGCCGTCGAAGCCGCGCGAAGACGTGGAAGACGCGGCCTGATCGGGCGCGTCTTCAGGCAATGATTCAATTGCCGGAGAAAATGATTCAGGATCATCGGCCAAGGGCCTGATCCTGAATCGGAAATCGCTGTTTCGTCGGTCTGATGTCAGGCCGTGAGTTCGACGAGGATCGCGGTCGTGTCGTCGCTCTGCTTGAAGCGCGGATAGCGCAGGCCCTCAGGATCCGTCTCGCGCTCGAAGCGGCGGAGTTCCTCGATCATCGGGGCGAGGCCCTTGTCGAGCGCCGCGCGCACCAGGCTTGCGGCGTCGTATGCTTCGTAGAGCACGACCAGATCGGCGAAGCCATCGCTGCAGATGATGGCGTGGGCGCGGCCCTTGATCTTCAATTCTTCCGACACGAGATGATCGGCCGATTCCGGCACGAGACCCAAGGTCCAGATCCCGCCTGCCGTGTTCTGGCTTTCACGGTGGCGGCGCAGAGCCGCCAGCGTTTCCGCATTGCCGAGCGCGCCGCCATCCTTGGTGATGCCGCCGGTGCGGGCGATATGGCTTTGCGCATGGGCCTGCTCCCGGATATAGGCGTCGGGAAGGGCCATGTGAAAGCTCACCGATCCATCTTCCCGCAGGAGGAAGACGCAGGAATCGCCGAGGCCGTAGAAGGTCAGGCGATCGTCGGTGGCGTGGATCATCGAGAAGGCAGAGAGCGGCCAGGCGTAGCGCGGGGCGTCGGGGTTGGTGCCGAGGAATGTGGCTCTGGCATCCTGCGACACGGCGCGCGCGACATCCGAGACCGCAGTCTTACGCGTGATCTGCTGCCTGAAACCATCCGCGAAGCGTGCCGCGACCCAGGCGGCGTCGCTGCCTGATGCGTCCATGTATTGGCGGTCGCCAAGGCCGGTTGCGCCATCGATCACGAAGGCGCAGGCTTCGTTATATCCGAAGCGGTCGTCGTTTGGTTTGGCCGGGTTTCCCGGTATGGAGAGCGCGTCGAGGATCTTGATCTGAGGTGCCGGCATCGTTCTTCAGTTCCTCGTGATGGGAGCCAATGGAAGGCCGGGCAGGCCGGCATTCGCGGGTGTGGTGACGTCTCGGTCAGCCGAGAACCGGGCGCATGAAGCTGCGCTCATAGCTGATGATGCTGCGGTTACGCTTGTCCAGATCGAATGCCGCCTGGCACTCGGGATCGACGGCCATGCGGGTGCGATAGTCTTCGTATGCGGCAAGGCTCGGGAAGGAGAACAAGGCGACCGCGATGTTGTTGGCGCCTTCGGAGGGCAGGAAATAGCCGTGGTGGTTGCCGCCCATGCGGTTGACGATGGGGATCCAGAGCCTGGCGTATTCCTCGAATTCGGCGACCTTATAGGGGTCGATGACATAACGCAGATGGCAGGTAATCATTGAAATATCTCTCATTGATCGGGCCGGCTAAAATGCCTGCCGGCCCGCTATTGGCTTATTGTGCTGCTCTCAGGCGCCGGCTGCAAGCCGCTGGTTGAGTTCCTCGATGCCGACATCGGCCTCCACCGTGTCGCCCTTGACGAGCAGGTAGACGCCGAGCGCGAAGGCAAGGGCTGCGATGAACAGCAGGTAGTAGGCATGCGCCATCGGGTTCAGCGGGAGAGCCGAGGCGACCGCCAGCGGCGTCAGTCCGCCGAAGATGGCATAGGAGACGTTGTAGGAGAAAGAGAGGCCGGTGAAGCGGACGCGGGCCGGGAAGGCGCGGACCATCACGTAGGGCACCGCGCCGACGAGGCCGACGGAGAGGCCCATGATCGCATAGAGCACGAAAAGCACGGTCAGCGACGTCGCGGCGTAGGTGTAGAAGGCGAAGGTGGCGGCGCCGAAGAAGATGCTGGCGACGATGAAGAAGCGGCCGGAACCAACGCGATCGACAATGGCGCCCGCGGCCGCCGTGCCGAAGATCAGGAACAGCGTGCCGAAGCTGGTCGCGGCCAGCGATTGCTGCGCGGTGTAGCCGTAGAGCTTCTGCAGGAAGGTCGCGGTCATCAGCGTGGTGACGACTATGCCGGCCGAGAGGATCCAGGTGAGCAGCATGGAGATGATGACGCCGCGCGGATAATCGCGCAGCACGGCCTTCAGCGGCAGCTCGCGCATCAGCGAGCGGCTCTGTTTCATCTCCGCGAAGATCGGCGTTTCCTGCAGCCAGCGGCGGAGATAGACGGCGACGAGGCCGAAGATGCCGCCGAGGAAGAAGGGGATGCGCCAGGCGTAGGCCGCGACATCTTCAGGCGTGAAGGCGGAGTTGATGATGGTGGCGATGAACGAGCCGAGCAGGATGCCGAGCGTCAGGCCCGAGCAGAGGAAGCCGCAGGCAAAACCGACGCGGCGGAAGGGAACGTGTTCGGCCACGAAGGTCCAGGCGCCGGGCACTTCGCCACCGATCGCCGCACCCTGCAGGACGCGCATCAGGATCAGGAGGATCGGCGCCGCGATGCCGATCGTGGCATAAGTCGGCATGGCGGCCATGCCGAGCGTCGATAGCGCCATCAGCATGATCGAGAAGGCAAAGACGCGCTTGCGGCCGAACATGTCGCCGAAATGGGCAAGCACGATGCCGCCAATCGGGCGCACCAGATAGCCGGCGGCGAAGATGCCGAAGGTCTGGATGGTCACCAGCCAGTCGGGCATGTCCGGCGGGAAGAACAGGTGGCCGATCACGCTGGCGAAGAAGACGAAGATGATGAAATCATAGAACTCCAGCGCGCCGCCGAGGGCGGAGAGGCCGAGCGTCTTGAAATCCTGGGCGGTGAGGCGGCGAGGGGCGGCTGCGGGCGTCGTGGTGGGGGACATGATGCGGGCTTCTTGCGGTATGACTTCGGTTGTGCCGTCGTCGCGCAATGGGGTGGGGATTTCAAGCGTTTTCTGGTGTTTTTGCATCATGTTGCGGCGTCGGCGCGCCCGCTGTGGCAAAGCCGCAAATGGAAAAGGCGCCGCCATGGGCGACGCCTTTAAAATCGGAAAGTCCGGTGATCAATCCCGGATGACCAGCAGATCCGCCGCCATGAAGCGCAGGGTCACTGTTTCGCCGGTGGCCGGCGGCTTGACGCCGGGGCTGTTGAACATGTCGAAGGAGATGACGTTGCCGCCGACGTTCATGCGGGTGCGGATGACGGAGCCGAGGAAGTGGGCGGAGACGACTTCGCCGGTGAGCTTGGTGTCGCTCGGTGTGCTTTCGGCGAGCGATCCCGCTTCCGGGCGCAGCGCCAGCGAGACGGTGTCGCCGGCCTTGTAGGTGGAGATGTTTTCGCGGAGCGTCACGCCCTGGTCGCCGATCTGGATACGGTTGACCGAGGGGTCTACGACCTTGGCCTCGATGATGTTCAACGTGCCGACGAAGGATGCGACGAAGCGCGTGGCCGGCGTGTTGTAGATCTCGAAGGGCGTGCCGATCTGGTCGGCGCGGCCGCCGTTCATGACGACGATGCGGTCGGAGATCGACAGCGCCTCTTCCTGGTCGTGGGTCACGAAGATCGTGGTGATGCCCAGCGACTGCTGGATCTGGCGGATTTCCTCGCGCAGCGAGACGCGGATCTTGGCGTCGAGGGCGGACAGCGGCTCGTCGAGCAGCAGGACCTGCGGCTTGGCGGCAAGGGCGCGGGCGAGCGCCACGCGCTGCTGCTGGCCGCCCGACATCTGGTAGGGGTAACGGTCGGCGAGGTGGCCGAGGTGGATCAGCGCCAGCATTTCCTTGACGCGAGCGTCGATCTCGGCCTTCGGCTTGCCGGCAATCTTCAGGCCGAAGGCGACGTTGTCATGCACCGTCATGTTCGGGAAGAGCGCGTAGGCCTGGAACACCATGCCGATGTTGCGCTGGTTCGGCTTCAGCGGCGCGATGTCCTTGCCGGCGATGCTGAGATTGCCGCCGGTCGGGTTCTCAAAACCGGCGATCATGCGCAGGACCGTGGTCTTGCCGCAGCCCGACGGGCCGAGGAAGGAGACGAATTCTCCCTTCTCGATGTTCATGTTGAAGTTCTTGACGACCTGAACCTGGCCGAAGGATTTCTGAATGTTGGTCAAAGAGAGAAAAGACATGTCGAAATACCTTAAGCCTTGGCCGGGCGGGATCTGCCGATGCGCGAGACGAGATTGAGCAGGCCCATGCTGAGCCAGGTGATGGAGAATGCGATCACGGCGAGCGCCGAGGGCTCGTAGGCCCTGTTGGCGCCGACCAGCTGCAGGTAGGGGCCGAAGGCCGGACGGCTCAGAAGTGCCGCGAAGGTGAACTCGCCCATGACGATCGCCAGCGTGATGAAGGCGCCGGAGAGAATGCCGCTCATCACGTTCGGGAAGATGCACTTGAACATGATCGTCCACCAGCTGGCGCCAAGGCTCTGGGCGGCTTCAGTCAGCGTTCTGACGTCGATGGCGCGCATGGCTGTGTCGACGGAGCGGTACATGTAGGGCAGCGACAGCGTGATGTAGGAGAAGACGAGCAGGATGTTGGTGCCTGTCGTGGATGCAGTCATCGGCAGGATGGACGAGGAATTGTACATCCTCAGATAACCGAAGACGATGACGATGGCCGGGATGACCAGCGGCAGCAGGGTGATGAACTCCACTACCTGGCGCATCTGCGGCATGCGCAGGCGCACCCAGTAGGCCGTCGGCACGATCAGCAGCATGCCGAAGACGATGGTCAGAAGCGCCATCATCATCGAATAGCCGAAGGTGGCGCGGAAGCGCTCATCGGAGAAGACCGAGAGGTAAGCGTCGAAACTGTAGGCATCGCGGCGCATGCGCAGCGAGAACTCGATGGTTCCGAGCAGAGGCACGATGAAATAGGTCGCGCCGATGGCGATGGCGATCCAGGCGCCGAGTTTTTGAGCCTTCATTTCTGCCACCGTTCAGCGCGCATGCGCAGCATGAGATAGAGGATGTTGGACACGCCGGTGATGACGATCATGCCGAGCGCGATCGCATAGCCGAGGTTCGCATTGTGAAGGACGTCGCCGCGGATTTGCGCATAGAGCAGGATCGGGACGATGTTGAGCGAGGAACCCGTCAGCGCGTAGGCCGTCGCGATGGCGCCGAAGGCGTTTGCGAAAAGCAGCAGCGTGGTGCCGAGAAGGCTTGGCCAGAGGATCGGCAGGGCGACCTTGGTCCAATATTGCAGATTGCTGGCGCCGAGGATTTCGGCCGCTTCGCGCCATTCCTTCTTCATGCCATCCAGCGCCGGCGTCAGGATCAGCACCATCAGCGGGATTTGGAAGTACATGTAGGTGATGGTGAGGCCGAAGAAAGAGAGCAGATTGAAGCCGGTGCCGTAGAGGTTGAAGCCGAACCAGTCCCTCAGGAAAACGGTGACGAGGCCGGTGCGGCCAAGCGTTGCCAGAAACGAGAATGCGAGCGGGATGCCCGCGAAATTGGAGGCGACGCCGGAGAACGTCAACAGCGTCGAGCGCACGGATGTCGGCAGGCCGCCGAGCACGACGGCCCAGGCGAGGAAGAAGCCGATCAGCGCGCCGCCGAGTGCCGAGGCGACAGATACGCGGATACTGATCCAATAGGCGCTGAGGATCGATGGGGTGAAGAGGTCACCGATGTTCTTCAGCGTGAAATTACCCTCGGGCGTCAAAAAGGCGCCGATCACAAGGTAGAGCGTGGGAATAATGAGAAAAAGCAGGGCGAAAATAATGAAGGGAGTAATACCCAGCCAGTCGATCACGCGGTCCTTGGTGATCAGCGGGGCCGTGCTCACCACGGGCGTCGTCGAAACAGTGCTCATTGAAAAAGCTCTTCTTGCGGCGTCGGAGGGGCAAAAGCCTCCCCGCGATAAGACGGGGAGGCCGGTTTCATGCTGTATTACTGGACGTTGGCGCCGACGACGCTATCCCACTTGCTGGTGATAGCGGTCTTGCCGGCTTCCTGCTCTTCGAGCGTCGGGAAGACAGCCTTTTCATAGGCAGCAGCCGGCGGCAGCTTGTCGAGAAGGTCCTGCGGGATCTTCTTGTTCTTGGCCAGATCGTTGAAGCGGATCGGGTGGCAATAGCCCTTCAGCCAGCCGAGCTGACCTTCGTCCGAATAGAGGTATTCCATCCAGAGCTTGGCAGCATTCGGGTGCGGAGCGAAAGCGGAGATCGCCTGGACGTAAACGCCGGCGTTGACGCCCGAAGCCGGAACGACGACTTCAACCGGCGGGTTGCCCTTGAGCGTATCGCGCCAGGACAGGCCGTTGTAGTCCCATGCGATGACGATCGGGGTCGAGCCCTGTGCCAGCGAAGCGGACTTGCCGATGACAGGAACGAGGTTGCCTGCCTTGTTGAGTTCGCCGAAGAAGGCGAGACCGGCTTCACCAGCCTTGGTCGCGTCCTTTTCACCAGCAGCGATGCCGGCCGCGTAAACAGCCTGGACAGCCTGGTTGGAAGCGCGCGGGTCACCGGCGAGAGCGATCGAGTTGGCGTAGTCCGACTTCTTCAGGTCGGCCCAGTCCTTCGGCACTTCCTTGACGATGTCGGTGTTCACGACGAAGGAGAGAACGCCGTAGTAATCGCCGTACCAGAAGCCGTCGGCATCCTTGGCGCTGTCTGGGATCGAATCCCAGGTCGAAACCTTGTAAGCCTGGATCAGGCCGTCAGCCTTTGCGGTCGGGCCGAAGGAGAGGCCGACGTCGATGACGTCAGGAGCCTGCGGGCCGGTGTTGCCCTTGTTGGCCTTGATGGCTTCGATTTCGTCGCCGGAGCCAGCGTCCGGGTTCAGTTCGTTCACTTCCAGACCATACTTCGCCTTGAAGCCGGCAATGAGGTCGCCGTAGCCGCACCAGTCGTGCGGGAGAGCGATCGTGGTCAGCGTGCCTTCCTTCTTGGCGGCAGCGATGAGTTCAGCGCTTGGCTCTGCGGCAGCAATTGCGGTTGAAGCCACAACAATTGCTGTAGAGAGCGAGAGCAGTCGAGAAAGATTAGAGATCACTGTTGTTCTCCTTCGGGTTTCAGTGTCCGACGATGCTGTTACTGACGTTACGTGAAGCTTGTGTGACAGTTGGATGACGCTATTTTTTCTTTGTATCGCGGGCGTTTGGCAAGGATGTTTCGATTGCGACACGTCCTTGTTTGCTGCCCGTTACATCTTCGCTGTCGTAAATGTCCCTCCTAACCAAGTTTGCGGAAGAGCCGCGTCTGTTCGAAAAGGCCTTCCAGTGTCTTCATGCGCTCCTTCGTCTCGTCCCATGTCGAGTTCTGAACCGCTTCGATCAGCGCCTCGACGATGAAAAGAGTGACGACGGAGCTGTCCCATGCCGACGGCGCCTCGATCTGGACGCGAAACGTGTGGCGCGCCAGCTTGGTCGCGGGAGAGGCCCACTGGTCGGTGAAGATGATGATCTCGGCACCGCTGTTCTTGGCGGCGGTGGCGAGGCTGACGAGCTCCTGCTCGTAGCGCCTGATGTCGAAGATGATCAGCAGGTCGCCGGGGTTCATGTTCAGGACATATTGCGGCCAGCTGCTGGAATTGGCCGACAGAAGCGCCGTATTCGGGCGGATCACCTGCATATGCGTGAAGAAATATTCGGCCAGCGCGCCGGTGATGCGACCGCCGACGAAATAAAGGTTGCGCTTGCGGTCCGACAAAAGGGTCGCGACGCTGTCGAAGGTCGCGGTATCGAGACCGGTCAGCGTCTGGCGCAGATTGTCGATGATGGCGTCGGCGAAACGGTTGAGAATATGGGTTCCGGGCGCGTTCGAGGCCCAGCGGTCGTGCTTGGCGATCGGATTGGAGATCGTCGCCTCGACCTCCTGATGCAGATGCGCCTGAAAATCGGGATAGCCCTTGAAACCGAGTTTCTGGACCATGCGGACAACAGTCGGGGTCGATACGCCGGCGTTTTCGGCAATCGTCGTGATGCTCCCCAGTCCGGAGACAGGGTAGTTGTCCAACAGACTTTCAGCCAGCTGCTTTTCGGCGCGCGTGAGCACGCCAAAATGCGAGTGGATTACGTCTGAAACTGTCTTCGACGCAACGGTCACGCGATCTTGCTCCCCGGGATTGGTCTTGTGCCACTTTCCCACTCAAAGTTAACAACGCTGTCACAATCCATGTCAACCACTGTCATGAAAAGATTTTTTCAGTGTGCGCTTGACACTTGTGGAAAGCTGAAGAATTCTTTTCTTATAAGTATTTTATTAACAGTTGTGGTGGAGCGACTGTGGTGCTTGCTCAGTTAGAAGTGCTCGGCAAAGGGGAAGGGGAGTGCGTCGGGGTCGAAAGGCCAGACGGCACCAGCCCGGTGCTTATCGTCTGCGAACATGCATCGCGGGTTCTGCCTGCCAGCTTCGGGACGCTTGGCCTTTCCGAAGAGGCGCTCAACAGTCACATTGCCTGGGATCCCGGCGCTCTTGCTGTCGCCAGGGGCATGTCCGAGGCGCTCGATGCCACGTTGGTTCACCAGCGTTTTTCACGCCTGATCTACGATTGCAACAGGCCGCCGGAATCGGCTGGCGCCATGCCTGAGAAAAGCGAGGTCTACGACATCCCGGGAAATGCAGGCCTGAGCGCGGAAGAAAAGACAGCGCGCACCGAGGCCCTCTACATCCCGTTTCATGACGCCATTCGCGCACTCATTCGTGATCGCAAGGCGCGGGGACAGGAGACAGTTATCGTCACCGTCCACAGCTTTACGCCTGTCTTTCACGGAAAGACGCGCGCGGTCGAGCTTGGCGTGCTGCATGACGACGACAGCCGGCTGGCGGATGCGATGCTTGCCGCTGCGGGTGAGACGACGCACTATAGAGTTGAGCGCAACGAGCCTTACGGCCCCTTGGACGGCGTGACGCATACGCTGATCCTGCACGGGCTGTCGAACGGATTGCGCAATGTAATGATCGAGGTCCGCAACGACCTCATCGCAGACCCGGCTGGCCAAGGGGTCATGGCCAGCTATCTGACAAGGCTGCTCCAGCAGAGCCTGGACGCCTGACGACGAAAGATAAGACCCCAGGGAGCAGTCTAACTGCGATCCGCCCGCAGGCGAATACGTCGCGGGCACTTTGGCACTGGATAATCAGCCGCAATTCCGCGGTTGATGGCTAAACAGGGGGACGTCATGTCCGATTATTCGGAACTCGACAAGAAGCAGGATGTGCACATCCTGCATTCCATGGGTTATGCCCAGGAACTCGAACGGCGCATGAGCTCGTTTTCGAATTTTGCCGTTTCATTTTCGATCATTTGCATTCTTTCCGGTGGTATCAATTCGCTGGCACAGGCAACGGCCGGCGCGGGCGGTGCCGCGATCGGCATTGGCTGGCCGATCGGCTGCTTCGTTTCGCTGGTGTTCGCCGTCGCCATGGCGCAGATCAGCTCGGCCTATCCGACGGCCGGCGGCCTCTATCACTGGGGTTCGATCCTCGGTAACCGCTTCACCGGCTGGCTGACGGCATGGTTCAACCTGCTCGGCCTCGTCACGGTTCTCGGCGCCATCAACGTCGGTACCTATTATTTCTTCATGGGCTCGTTCGGCACCACCTATTTCGGCCTGACCGATACGACGACGGTGCGCATCCTGTTCCTCGTGATCATCACCGGCGCGCAGGCGCTCGTGAACCACATGGGTATCGGCCTGACCGCAAAGCTCACCGATTTCTCGGGCTACCTGATCTTCGCGTCGGCGATCGCGCTGTCGGCCGTGTGCCTGTACTTCGCGCCGTCCTACGAGATCGGCCGCCTGTTCACCTTCGCCAACTATTCCGGCGAAGCGGGTGGCAACGTCTGGCCGGCAACGTCGGGCACCTGGGTGTTCCTTCTCGGTCTGCTTTTGCCGATCTACACGATCACCGGTTATGACGCTTCCGCGCATACGTCGGAAGAAACAGTCAAGGCGGCCCATTCCGTTCCGCGCGGCATGGTCTCCTCCGTGCTCTGGTCGGCGCTGTTCGGCTACATCATGCTTTGCTCGTTCGTGCTGATGCTGCCGAACATGGATGACGCTGCAAAGCAGGGCTGGAACGTGTTCTTCTGGGCGATGGACACGCAGGTCAATTCGACCGTCAAGGATATCCTCTACTTCGCGATCCTCGTGTGCCAGTGGCTGTGCGGCCTTGCGACCGTCACCTCCGTCTCGCGCATGATCTTTGCGTTCTCGCGCGATGGCGGCCTGCCGGCCTCCAAGGCGCTCGCCAAGGTCAGCCCGAAGTACCGCACGCCGGTCTCGGCCATCTGGACCGGATCGATCCTCTCGGTTCTCTTCGTCTGGGGCTCGTCGCTCGTTTCGATCGGTGACACGCCGGTTTACACGATCGTCGTTTCCTGCACGGTCATCTTCCTGTTCTTCTCCTTCGCGATCCCGATCACGCTCGGCCTCTTCGCTTGGGGCACGTCAAAGTGGGACAAGATGGGTCCGTGGAACATCGGCGAGGGCATGTACAAGCTGTTCTCGGTGCTCACCATCCTGGCGATGATCCTGATCTTCGTTCTCGGCGTGCAGCCGCCAAACGGCCCGGCGCTCTATGTCACCGTCGGCTTCCTGGTGCTGACCGCGATCGTGTGGTTCGGCTTCGAGAGCCGTCGCTTCAAGGGCCCGCCGATCGGCGAGGAAGTCGCGCGTCGCCAGGCCGAGATCGCGGCTGCCGAAAAGGCTGTCGGCGAAGGCTGACATACTCTTCCAAGAAAGCGGGGCCGCGTCCGGCGGCCCTGCATTGCGGTTGACCGACATCAGACTGCGCAGTCCGGCGCGGCATTGCCGCACGGAGCATGCCGTTTCGTTGGCCCGATTTCAGTTTAAATTTATGGGGAGGTCCATATGAGCATCTATACTCTCGACGATCTGAAGCAGGACGTTGCCGACGGACGCATCGATACCGTGCTGGCATGCCAGGTCGACATGCAGGGGCGGCTTATGGGCAAGCGTTTCCAGGCCGAATACTTCGTCGAAAGCGCCTGGAAGGAAACACACAGCTGCAACTATCTCGTCGCCACCGACATGGAGATGGAGACGGTCTCCGGCTACAAGGCGACCAGCTGGGAAAAGGGCTACGGCGACTACACGATGAAGCCGGATCTCTCGACGCTCAGGCGCATTCCCTGGCTTGAGGGGACAGCCCTTGTGCTCTGCGACCTGCTCGACCATCACACCCACGAGGAAGTGCCGCATTCGCCGCGCGCGATCCTGAAAAAGCAGGTCAAGCGGCTGGAAGATATGGGCATGAAGGCCTTCATGGCCTCGGAGCTCGAGTTCTTCCTGTTCGACCAGACCTACGAATCCGCGCAGGCATCCGGCTATCGCAACCTCAAGCTCGCCAGCGCCTATAACGAGGACTACCACATCTTCCAGACCACCAAGGAGGAAGAGGTGATGCGGGCGATCCGCACCGGGCTGCAGGGCGCCGGCATTCCCGTCGAGAACTCCAAGGGCGAGGCTTCGGCCGGCCAGGAGGAGATCAACGTGCGCTACGCCGATGCGCTCGCCATGGCCGATCGTCACTCGATCATCAAGAACGGTTGCAAGGAAATCGCCTGGGCCAAGGGCAAGGCGATCACCTTCCTCGCCAAGTGGCACTACAATGCCGCCGGCAGCTCCTCGCATATCCACCAGTCGCTGTGGAGCGCCGACGGCAAGACACCGCTGTTTGCCGACGACAAGGGCAAGTACGGGATGTCCAGCCTGATGGAAAACTACATTGCCGGCCTGCTCGCGCATGCCAGCGAGATCACCTATTTCCTGGCGCCCTACATCAACTCCTACAAGCGCTTCATGGCCGGCACGTTCGCGCCGACCAAGGCGATCTGGAGCAAGGACAACCGCACGGCCGGCTATCGCCTGTGCGGTGACGGCACCAAGGCGATCCGCATCGAATGCCGCGTCGGCGGCTCCGACCTCAACCCCTATCTCGCCTTCGCCGCATTGCTTGCGGCAGGGATCGACGGGATCGAGAACAAG
The DNA here is from genome assembly GCA_900467745.1 of Hyphomicrobiales bacterium. GTDB lineage: Bacteria > Pseudomonadota > Alphaproteobacteria > Rhizobiales > Rhizobiaceae > Rhizobium. The sequence continues at coordinate 85,547 of UBQW01000025.1, read as the reverse complement.
ATGGAGCTGGAAGCGCCCTTCGTCGGCGACGCCTATGGCGCGCGCAAGGTGCGTGAGATCCCGCGTACGCTCAGGGCCGCGACCACGGCCATGACAAAGTCCAAGATGCTGCGCAATGCTTTCGGGGACGACGTCATCGATCACTACACGCGCGCGGCGGAATGGGAGCAGGAGGAGTATGATCGCAGGATCACAGACTGGGAGGTGGCGCGCGGATTCGAGCGAGCATGAGATAATCGCAACACTCGCTCTGATTGTTGCGTTGGTCGCATTGTGCTAATGTGCTCCGGCGTTTCCAGAGGAGATCGACATGGGTGTGATCGACAGCGCATGGTTCAACGAAAAGCTTTCACAGCGCGACGCATCGCTTCGCGACATGGCCCGGTTCATGGGGCTTGATCCGAGTGCCGTGTCGCGCATGCTGAGCGGCGAGCGGAAGATGAGCGCGGAAGAGCAGGACCAGATCGCGGATTATCTTGGCCTTCCGCTGGAGGAGGTGGCAGCGCATCGACGTGGCGACGGCACCGGCTTCGCCGAGAAGAAGCAGGCGGGCTATGAAGGCGGCAGCACTGCATCGGTTTTGCCGGAGGAGCCGCCCGTCAAGATGTTTACGGAGGACGACGTCATCTACAAGGATGGCAAGCGCTGGATGGAGCTGGAGGATGGGACGCTGATCGAGGTACACCCCGCCTGGGGATGCATGAAGGGGACGCTGACCATCATGCCGGGGGTCGATCTGACTGCGCCGATGGATTGGGACGAGGAGTGGGGCGAGAAGCTTTACAATGAATAGTGCTTTTCTGCTCGATACCTGCGCCGCGATCTGGATGGCGAAGAGAGAGCCCTTGGCGGAAGGAGCGTTGACCGCGCTCGCGGCTGCAAAGGCTGCCGGGAGACCGGTCTTTGTTTCGGCTGTGACGGCGTGGGAGATGGCAATGCTTTTGGCACGAGGGCGCATTAGCGAAACGAAGACAGCTGAGAGGTGGTATAACGACTTCAGGCTCGAAGCTGACATCGACGAGCAACCGGTGACCGCAAACATCTTCATGGCGTCCTGTTCCTTGCCGCAACTCGCTCACAAGGATCCTATCGACCGCATCCTCATCGCCACCGCGCGGGAAAATGACCTGACCATCATCACGCGCGACCGCGCTATCCTTTCCTATGGCGTCGCGGGGCATGTGCGCACGCTGGCCTGTTAATGACTGGAGTTTGGAAATGACTGTAATTCAATGCATATCGCCGATCGACGGATCGGTTTACGCCGAGCGTCCGGCGCTGCCGCTGGAGGCGGCGAAAGAGGTCGTGGCGCGGGCGCGCAAGGCGCAGAAGGCCTGGGCGCGGCGGCCGCTGGAAGATCGCGTCCAGCTGGTGCTGAAGGGTGCTGCGCGGCTGAACGAGATGTCCGACGTCGTCGTGCCCGAGCTTGCCTGGCAGATGGGCCGGCCGATCCGCTATGGCGGCGAGTACAAGGGCTTCAACGAGCGCTCCAACTACGTGGCCTCGATCGCGGCCGATGCGCTGGCGCCGCTTGTAGTCGAAGAGAGCGACAAGTTCGAGCGCCGCATCGAGCGCGAGGCGCATGGCGTCGTCTTCGTCGTGGCGCCGTGGAACTATCCCTACATGACGGCGATCAACACGATCGCGCCGGCGCTGATGGCGGGCAATACGGTTGTCTTGAAGCACGCCTCGCAGACGCTTCTTGTGGGCGAGCGGCTGGTGCAGGCCTTTGTCGAAGCCGGCGTTCCGGAGGACGTGTTCCAGAATATCGTTCTCGACCATGAGACGACTTCGGCACTGATTGCTGCCGGAGGCTTCAACTTCGTGAATTTTACCGGTTCGGTCGAAGGCGGACGCTCGATGGAGCGGGCGGCGGCAGGCACCTTTACCGGTCTCGGCCTCGAGCTCGGCGGCAAGGATCCTGGTTACGTCATGGAAGACGCCGATCTCGATGCGGCGGTCGATACGCTGATGGATGGCGCGACGTACAATTCCGGGCAGTGCTGCTGCGGGATCGAGCGCATCTATGTCCATGAATCCCTTTATGACAGCTTCGTCGAGAAGTCGGTCGCATGGGTCTCGAACTACAAGCTCGGCAATCCCCTTGATCCCGAGACGTCGCTCGGCCCGATGGCCAACAAACGTTTCGCCAAGGTCGTGCGCGAGCAGATCGCCGATGCGGTCGGGAAGGGTGCGAAAGCTCTAGTCGATCCGAAGCTTTTCCCTCAGGATGACGGCGGCGCCTATCTCGCGCCGCAGATCCTCGTCAATGTCGATCACTCGATGGCCTTCATGCGCGAGGAGACCTTCGGTCCCGCCGTCGGCATCATGAAGGTGAAGAGCGACGACGAGGCGCTGGCGCTGATGAACGACAGCCAGTACGGCCTGACGGCCTCGCTCTGGACCAAGGATGCCGAGCGGGCAGGGCGGCTTGGCCGCGAGATCGAAACCGGCACCGTGTTCATGAACCGCGCCGACTATCTCGATCCGGCGCTGTGCTGGACCGGCGTCAAGGAAACCGGCCGCGGCGGCTCGCTGTCGATCATCGGCTTCCAGAACCTGACGCGTCCGAAATCCTACCATCTGAAGAAAGTGACAGCATGAGCGCGCATATCACAGCCAACTGGAGCTACCCGACTTCATTCAAGCTCGGCCGCGGCCGGATCAAGGAACTGGCGGACGCCGCCAAGAGCCTCGGCATGAAGAAGCCGCTGCTGATCACCGATCGCGGCCTGGCGACGATGGCGATCACATCAAACGCGCTCGACATTCTCGAAGAGGCCGGGCTTGGCCGGGCGATCTTCGCCGATGTCGATCCGAACCCGAACGAGAAGAACCTTGCGGCCGGCGTCAAGGCATTCAAGGATGGCGGCCATGACGGCGTCATTGCCTTCGGCGGCGGCTCGGGCCTCGATCTCGGCAAGTGCGTGGCCTTCATGGCCGGCCAGACGCGTCCCGTGTGGGACTTCGAGGATATCGGCGACTGGTGGACGCGGGCTTCGGTCGAGGGCATCGCGCCGATCGTGGCGGTGCCGACCACGGCAGGCACAGGTTCGGAAGTCGGTCGCGCCAGCGTCATCACCAATTCCGAAACGCATGTGAAGAAGATCATCTTCCATCCGAAGTTCCTGCCTGGCGTCGTCATCGCCGATCCGGAGCTGACAGTCGGCATGCCGAAGATCATCACCGCCGGCACCGGCATGGATGCCTTCGCGCATTGCCTGGAAGCCTATTCCTCGCCCTTCTACCACCCGATGTCTGCCGGCATCGCGCTTGAGGGCATGCGTCTGGTCAAGGAGTTCCTGCCGCGCGCATACAAGGAAGGCACCGACCTCGAAGCCCGCGCCAACATGATGTCGGCTGCCGCCATGGGCGCTGTCGCGTTCCAGAAGGGGCTCGGCGCCATCCATGCGCTGTCGCATCCGATCGGCGCCGTCTACAACACCCATCACGGCATGACCAATGCCGTCGTGATGCCAGCGGTGCTGCGCTTCAACCGTGCCGTCATCGAAGACAAGATCGCGCGCGCGGCCGCCTATCTCGGCATCTCCGGCGGCTTCGATGGGTTCTACGATTACGTGCTGAAGCTGCGTTCCGAACTGGGCGTACCCGATAGCCTTTCGGCGATGGGGATCAAGCCGGATCGAATCGATGAACTCTCGGCGATGGCGATCGAAGACCCGAGCGCCGGCGGAAACCCTGTCGCGATGACGCTCGAGAACACCAAGGCGCTGTTCAAGGACTGCTTCTGATACAAAATGCGGACCTGAGATTTGGCCCGGAAAGACTTGCGCTTTCCGGGTCTTTTTCGTTGTGACGCAGGGCGTTCAGGCGATGTGGCGAAGGCTACCGCAAGAAATGCGGGCCGGGATTTCGGAGGCCTTGTTTAGATATTGTTAACCATGTTTGGAAAGGATGCAGTAACCGCACGATGCATCCCGATGTGCGCAACAGAGCGATCCCGGCTCGCGACATTTCCCCCGAGGAACGAACATGGCAGTCATCACATTTGCAAACACCAAGGGCGGCGCCGGGAAGACCACCGCTGTTCTGTTGCTGGCCACCGAGCTTGCCCGCAAGGGCTACCGCGTCACCATCCTCGATGCCGATCCGCAGCACTGGATTTCGCGCTGGCACGAAATCTCCGGCCACGTGCCCAACGTCTCGGTGATTGATTTCGTGACCTCGGCCTCGCTGCCGCAGCATATCTCCGAGAACAAGCACAACACCGACTATTTCATCATCGACCTGCCGGGCGCCCGCAACCCGATGCTGGCCACGGCGATCGGTCTCTCTGACCATGTTCTGATCCCGATCCAGGGCTGCGCCATGGATGCGCGCGGCGGGGCGCAGGTGCTGGAGCTGCTGCAGTATCTCGACGAGAAGGCGGGCATCCGTATCGGTCACTCCGTCGTGCTGACGCGCGTCAACTCGATGGTGACGACGCGGGCGCTCTCGATCGTGAAGACGCTTCTCAACCAGCGGCAGGTGCCGGTGCTCGACACCGCGATCATCGAGCGTTCGGCTTTCCGCGATATATTCGATTGCGGCGGCACGCTGCATACGCTCGATCCCGCGCGTGCCAGCAACCTCGACAAGGCGCGTGAGAATGCGCTCTGTTTCGCCGAGGAGATCATGCGCAAGCTGCCGGTGAGACTGCCGGCTGCGGCGCGCATGACGGGTCCGCTGATCCGTTCGGCTGCCTGATCATTCATTCTGTGATTGAAAATGCGCCCCGGTCCGCTGGGGCGCATTTTCATTGATGCAGGGCCGGTCTCCTCGTTTCGACGCGACCATGTATCTCTGCATCACTGCCTGCTTTTCCCTCGGGTGGGTATCACCCGAAAAGGGTAATTTTCGTTGTTTCCAGAAGCTTTACACTGGTATCCTCGCCTGCGATGCGGGCGCTTGCCGGGGGAACAATGATCGTCGCTGAAGATACCTATGACAGTCTCGTCGACACCATCTACGGTGTAATTTTCGGCGAGGCCACCTGGGACATGTTTCTTGGCCGGTGGAACGAGATCGTTCCTGGCGGCAAGACCACTTTGTTCTACCACGACCCGATGCGGGCGGAGGGCGCGTCTCATATAGACAAGGGTTTCAGCGACCAATGGGTCGAAAGTTACTCCGATCATTTCGCGAGCATAAATCCCTGGGCGCCGGCCATGAGCGTGATGCCGATGTGGCGCGGCTTCCTGTCCGAGGAGTTGCTGCCGCGCGAAGCGTTCGTGAAGACAGAGTTCTACAACGACTTCTGGAAGCAATGCGGCGAGACCGCCATCGGCATGGCGCTGGTGAAGCGAGACGGCCGGATGTTCAACATATCGAGTTCGATCGCCAACGGCGGGCCCGAGGACAACAGGGTTTACGCCGATACGTTCACGCGGCTTGCGCCGCATCTGCACCGGGCGGTGCGCTATTTCGAGGCTGGAAAGGGCGAAAAGAGCGCGGATGAGCTCGGTGGCCGCCTGTTCGATGCGATCGGCGTCGGCGTTTTATTGGTTGGGGACGGCGGCAAGCTGCTGTCGGCCAGCGCGGTCGGTGAGCAGGCACTGACCGAGGGGCGGTCCGTTCGGCTCGATCTGCAGGGAAAGGTCTGGCTTGCCGATGCCGACGCAAATGCGTGCCTCGGTCGATTGCTGTCGCAATGGCGTGATGGCGAGCGGCAGCAGGTGCTTGATGTGAACGGCGTCAAGCTTACCCTCGTCCGTCTGCAGAAGAGTGCCCGCATTCAATTCTTCGATGCGCCGAGCATCGCGATCATCATCGAGCCGTCAGCCAAGCCCGTGGCGATGGACGTGCCGGGTCTTGGGGGCAAGTTCGGGCTGACCAGGGCGGAGATCAAGATCATGCAGGGGCTGCTGCACGGATCGTCGATCACCGATATCGCCATCGAGAGCAACCGATCGCGCGAGACGATCCGCAGCCAGCTGAAGTCGGTGTTCGCGAAGACAGGCGTCAATTCGCAGTCTGAATTGTTGCGGCTCGTCTATTTCAGCGAGCAGGCGCGCCGCAACAACTAGCCATCTGGCAAAAGCGCGTGATCAGTCTACGAACTCGACGGTGACGCCGGGCTTGACCATTTTGGCGAGTTCGGTGGCGTCCCAGTTGGTCAGGCGGATACAGCCGTGGCTCTGGGTGCGGCCGATCTTCGAGGGTTCCGGCGTGCCGTGAATGCCGTAGGTCGGCTTCGACAGCGCCATCCACACAGTGCCGACAGGGCCGTTCGGGCCAGGCGGGATGTTGAGGATCTTGTCGTTGGCGCCCTGCTGGAAGTTGATCTTCGGATTGTAGGTATAGCCCGGATTGAAGGCGACGCGCTCGACCGTGACCGTGCCTGATGGCGAGGGCGTGTCGGTGGAGCCGATCGAGGCCGGGTAGGCGGAGATCAGGTTGCCGGAGGCGTCATAGGCGAAGACCTGTTTCTTGCCCTTGTCGGCAATGATGCGTGCAACGCTGCCGGTCTTCACTTCACCGGGGTTGACGACTTTGATGATGGTGCCGGGGACAGTGAAGTCGGCGCCTGAATTCAGCTCCTTCAGGAAGCCTTCGTCCATGTGGAAGCGTTCGGCCAGAGCCTCGGTTACCGAGGTGAAGGCGAGCGAGGTCATCTGCGACTTGTGCGCATAATCCTCGGGGATTTCGGCCACGTAAGGGCCGGCCGCATCAGCTGGCGTGATGGTGTAGCTCACGACGGGCAGGCCGCCGGACATGCGCAGCTGCTCGAGGATCGCGTCGGTGTTGTTCGGATCGAGCGTCTCGCCGGTCATCTGCTCATAGGCATAGACCGCCTTGGTGACGTTGGCGCCCATGTGGCCATCGATGGCGCCGGGCGAAACGCCAGCGCGGTCGAGGAAGACCTGCAGCGCGACGATCTCGGATTTCGATTTGTTCTTCAGCGTGATGACAGGATCGGCCGGACGGGTCGGCTGCGTGACCTGCGGCTGCTGCTGGTCCGGATCGATCGAGGCGTAGTCGCCATCGTTCTGCGGATTTTGCGGGTAGGGCTGATCCAGCTGCTGGCGATCGATCGACGCATTGCGCGGGATGGCGCCCGTGACCGCGCCGCGCTCGGAATAGCGCGTGTCGCCGTACTGGTCTTCGCTGTAATAGGGATCGTTGTTGTAGACCTCTCGGCCGTAGACGCGGCGCGATGGCGGCGGCGGATAGTAGCCGCGCGAACGCGCCTCGGTGGCGATGATGTTGCCGTAGCCGTCGACCAGCACGCGGTTGCCGCTGCGATCGCGCGTGTAGCCGCTGCCTTCCGGCATGTAATCGAGGATCTCGCCGTTCGGCGTGACGAAGACGACGCTGCCCTGGCGGCGATATTGTTGCGCGGACGCGTCTTGAACCGCAGCCGACATGGCCAGCACGATAACGGTCCCAGATAATGCCGATTTCAGAAAGCGATTCACGTCTTCGTATCCTTCAGTGACTTGGCGACACACACCCGCGAATTTTGACGCTAGTGTGGAATTTATGAAATCGTGCTGAACAAAAAATGAAAAAACCAATAAATTTCCCTTTACTCATAAACATTTGAGAGGGCCAGCTGGTTCCAATCAAAATCTCGTTGGTGGCCACGACACCTTGGATTGACGAAACAGCGGGTGCCGCCTAACCCTACGGAAGTTCATTTTGAGGGGGAGACGGGATCATGATGGAATTCGCAGCAGCGACCGGGCCGAAGCTGATGCTGGACGAGACGTCGCTGATGGATATCGGCGGCTGCGTGGTCGAGGGCATCGATATCGCGCCGAAGGAGGCTGTTCCCGATGACGGAGATGCGCGCATCTCGCATTCGGTCCAGGGCTTCCTGTTTACCTGCGGGCCCGACCACATCCGCCATCGCGAACCGATCCCCGGCCGCTCCGACGGTAAGGTCTTTCCGCTCCACGGTTCGGCCGCCGGCCATGCCGCCAAGGTGCTCTGGACGAAATTCGAAAACGGCAATGCGGAATGCCGCGCCGACATCGATATCGTCACCGTCGAGGGGCTGCCTGCGCGGATCGAGCGCCATTGGTTTATCGACGGCAAGTCCGGCGAGGCGCATCTGAAGGACAAGGTGATCAACACCAGCGACCAGACCGTGCCGACGTTCCTGATGTATCATATGAACATCGGCGGCAAATGGTTCGACGAGGGCACGCGGCTTGAAGGCGCGATGCTTGAGAATGGCGGCTTCCCCTGGCGCTTCGGCAAGGATGGCGGCGATATCTTCTGCGTGGAAGCGCCGGCGACGCGCGATGGCCTGGCGGAAGTGCGTCTCGGGCCGATGGCTTCAATCGGCGGCAAGACGCTGCGGGTGCGGGTGAAGGCCGATACGCTGCCGCATCTGCAGGTCTGGCGCAACCAGACAGCGCCGGCCGATGTGCTCGGCATCGAGCCCGTCTCGCATCGCTGGGTGCCGCGCGCGGAGCTTCAGGAAGCAGGTGAATTCAACATGCTCAAGCCCGGCGAAAGCCGCGAGTACGGGCTCAGCTTTGCTTTCGTTTGACAGGCAATTCAACAAGCCGATTCAACCGTGTTGTGCGGTTGACGGCTTTGATCGGGCGGCGTAGTCATTCAGCCCATAATTTCAGGAGTATTTGCGATGGACATCCGCCAGATCGACGACGAATATTCGGTTTCCGGCCAGATCACGGTCGATGAGCTCGACGAGATCAAGGCCATGGGCTTCAAGTCCATCGTCTGCCATCGTCCGGACCAGGAAAGCATGGACCAGACGCCGTTCGCCGATATCGCGGCGCGGGCCAAGGAGCTCGGTTTCGAGATCGCCCATGTTCCCGTCGGCCCGATGGGCGTGACGGAAGAGGCTGTCGCCGGCATGGTCGACGCGCTCGACGAATTCCCGCGCCCGATGCTCGGCTACTGCCGCTCCGGCGCCCGCTCGACGGCGATCTACCAGAAGACCCATCACATCCGCACCTGATCCAAGGCGCGGGCTGTAAAGTCCGGCGCTGCGCGTAGGTGCGGCGCCTCTTTCATATCATGACAAGGAGAATACCATGAGCATCAAGCGTATCGACGCCGGCGCCCGCATGAGCGGCGCGGTCATCCACGGCAACACCGTTTACCTCGCCGGCCAGGTTGGCGAAGGCGCAACCGTGACCGACCAGTGCAAGGACGCGCTCGCCGAAGTCGATCGCCTGCTGGCCGCTGCCGGCTCCGACAAGTCGAAGATCCTGCAGACGCTGATCTACCTCTCCGACATCTCGGACTTCGCCGAAATGAACGCTGCCTGGGAAGCCTGGGTCGATCCGGCCAACACGCCGGCCCGCGCCACCAGCGAAGCCAAGCTGGCCGCTCCGAAGTACAAGGTCGAGTTCATCGTCACGGCTGCGATCTAACATCGTCGCCATCGCGATTTGATAGGCCGGTGAGCAGCACAACTGCTCACCGGCTTTTTGTTTGCGCGATTTCCGAGAGCGTGCGTGTCGGCGTGATCGCCTCCGGGTCGAGCTTGATATCGATGATAGCGGGAAGGCCGCTTTCGCGGGCGCGCTCGAAGGCGGGGGCGAAGTCCTCGGTCTTTTCCACCGTCTCGCCATGGCCGCCATAGGCGCGGGCAAGGGCTGCGAAATCGGGGTTGGTGAGGCCGGTGCCGCTGACGCGGCCGGGATATTCGCGTTCCTGGTGCATGCGGATCGTGCCGTACATGCCGTTGTTGATCAGAAGCGTGATCAACGGCAGCTTGTAGCGGATGGCGGTGGCGAATTCCTGACCATGCATGAGGAAGCAGCCGTCGCCGGCAAAGCAGATAACTTCGCGATCCGGAAACAGCGCCTTGGCGGCGACGGCGGAGGGGACGCTGTAGCCCATCGAGCCCGATGTCGGGGCCACCTGCGTGTTGAATTGCCGGAAGCGGTGGTAGCGGTGCTGCCATGTCGCATAATTGCCGGCGCCGTTGGTGAAGATCGTGTCCGGCCGCGTATTCTCTTCGATCCACGCCATGATCGGGCCCATGTGGACGTCGCCGGGTCCTGTCTGCGGCGGTGTCGACCAGGCGAGATAGGCTTGATGCATGCGCTCCGTGCGCTCCGCCCATCGCGCTTGCGTGGGGGCCTCGAGATCGGCAAGTGCTGCGACGAAATCCTGCGGGCTTGCCGCTATGGCGAGATCCGGGCGATAGACACGGCCGAGTTCGGACGGGTCTGGATGGATGTGGACGAGCTGTTGCTGCGGATAGGGAATATCGATCAGCGTATAGCCCGAGGACGGCATTTCCGACATGCGGCCGCCGAGCAGGATCAGCAGGTCGCTTTCCTTGATCTCCCGCGCCAGCTCCGGATTGATGCCGACGCCGATATCGCCGGCATAGCCAGGATGCAGATGATCGAACAGCATCTGCCGGCGGAAGGAGCATCCGACCGGCAGCCGGAAGCGCTCGGCGAAGGTCTTGAAGTCGGCCACCGCATCGGCATCCCAGCGCGAGCCGCCGAGGATCACCATGGGACGCTCGGCCTTCAGCAGGCGCAGATAGAAGTCGTCGACCTGGCTGCGGCCGGGGTGCGCTTCGACGCGGGCGTAGCGCCTGGCGCGGGGCGCCTCGACCATGTCGCGCAACATGTCCTCGGGTAGTGACAACACGACAGGCCCGGGGCGGCCGGAGGTGGCTAGCGCGAAGGCGCGGGTGACGAATTCGGGGATGCGGGCCGCGTCGTCGATCTCGCCGACCCACTTGGCGTATTCGGTCAGCGCGCGGCGGAACTCGACCTCTTGGAAGGCTTCGCGCTCGCGGGCATCGCGCTGGACCTGGCCGATGAAGAGGATCATCGGGATCGAATCCTGCTTTGCGATGTGCAGTCCCGCGGTCGCGTTGGTGGCGCCGGGGCCGCGGGTGACCATGCAGATGCCGGGCTCTCCGGTGAGGCGGCCCCATGTATCGGCCATCATCGCGGCGCCGCCCTCCTGGCGGCAGACGATGACCTCGATGTCGCTATCGCAAAGCGCGTCGAGGACGGCGAGGAAACTCTCGCCGGGAACGCAGGAGAGGCGTTTCACCCCATTTGCCTTCAATGCCTCGACGATCAGTTCTCCGCCTGTTCGTTTCATTTGTTCCCCTCCCATTGGATGAGTTCCGCGAGCACCTCCTCCTGGTGCTCTCCCAGTCTCGGACTGGGCCTTTCATAGCTGAGCGGCGTCCGCGACAGGACGACGGGCGTCCTGACACCGGGAATGACGGTGCCGGCGCTATCCTCGAGATCGATGCGCAGGCCGCGCGCGACGATCTGCGGATCGTTGAACATGTCCTCGATGGTGTTGATCGCGCCTGACGGCACGGCGTTCGCCTCGCAGGCCGCAAGAAGATCGGCCTTCGCCCACTTCAGCGTTTCGGTCGAGACCAAGCGTCTTACCTCGTCGCGATTGGCAACGCGGGCCTTGTTGGTGGCGAAGCGTTCGTCGTCGGCGACCCCTTCGAGGCCGAGGATGGTGCACAAGCGGCGGAACTGGCCGTCATTGCCGATGGCGAGGATGAGGTAGCCATCTGATGTGGGGACGACCTCGTAGGGCGAGATGTTGGGGTGGGCGTTGCCGAGGCGTGTCGGCGGGCGGCCGGATATGAGGTAGTTCATGTTCTGGTTGGCGAGCACCGCCGACTGCACATCGAGCAGCGCCATGTCGACCAGCTGGCCTTCGCCCGTCTTCAGGGCGTGGATGAGGGCTGCCTCGATCGCCGAGACCGCGTAGATGCCGGTGAAGATATCGGCGATGGCGACGCCCGCCTTCATCGGCTGTCCGTCGGGTTCGCCGGTGATAGACATGAAGCCGGACATGCCCTGGACGATGTAATCGTAGCCGGCGAGGCTGGCGTAGGGTCCCGTCTGGCCGAAGCCGGTTATCGAGCAATAGACGAGCTTGGGATTGATCTGGCGCAGGCTCTCGTAGTCCAGCCCGTATTTGACGAGGCCGCCGAGCTTGAAATTCTCGATGACGACATCGGCGGTAGCGACCAGCCGGCGGACCAGCGCCTGGCTTTCCTCGCTACGGAGATCGGCCATTATCGAGCGCTTGCCGCGATTGGCGGCGTGGTAATAAGCGGCCGAGAGGTTTTCGCCATCGGCACCCTCGACGAAGGGGGGACCCCAGTGCCTTGTATCGTCTCCACCATCGGGGTTTTCGACCTTGATCACATCGGCGCCGAGATCGGCCAGCATCTGGCCCGCCCATGGGCCAGCCAGCACACGCGCGAGCTCGATCACACGAATGCCTGCGAGCGGCGCTTTGTTAGGCTGGGTCTGCGTCATGTTCCTCCCACGATCAGATCAGGGTGCCCGCGTGTCCTCAGATGTATCGGATACGGGCTTGGATGCAAAGCGCCGCTCGCGCCAGATGATGTAGAAGCCGGAGCCCATGATGATGAATATGCCGAGCCATTTCAGCGCATCCGGGAAATCGCCGAACACCAGCCAGGCGAAGGCCGTGGCGGAGACGATCTCGAAATATTGCAGCGGGGCGAGCGTCGAGGCGGGCGCCGAGCGGTAGGCATAGACGCCGAAGATGCCGGCAATCGCGGCGGAGACGCCGACGCCCAGCAGATAGAGCCAGGCACGGGTGTCGGGCATGACGGGATCGAGCACGTCGGAGCCGCTGCCCTGGCCGAGACAGAGCAGGATGGCGCAGATCAGCAGGCCCCAGAGACCCATGTGGAACTGCATGACCCACGGGTCCTCACGCTGCGCCAGCGCCCGGTTCATCATCGCGGAGATGGCGATGCAGACCGCGCTGACGACGGGCAGAAGTGCGACATAGCCGACTTCCTGGAAGCTCGGCTGAATGATGAGGATCGCCCCGAAGAAGCCGACGCCGCAGGCGGTGTAGCGCCGCCAGCCGATCTTTTCCTTGAGGAAGATGCTGCTCAGGATCGTCAGGATGATCGGCTCGACGAAGAAGATGGCGATAGCATCGGCGACCGCCATGTATTTCAGCGTGGTGACGAAGGAGATCATCGAGACGGTGATGATGGCGCCGCGGATGGCGTGGAAGAAGCTCTGCTTCCAGGTGATGTCGGTGAGGTTGTGACGCCAGAGCACGATGGGCAGCATGCAGAGCGCCTGCAGGCCGAAGCGCGCCGCGGTGATCTGGGCTGAGGGGACCGTGCTGATCGCGAGCTTGGAGAAGATGTCGATGATGGGCGACAGCAGCACCGAGACGAACATCAGGATCAGTCCCAACATCACTTCCGATGGGGTGTTGCTGGTGCCGGGTGCCGCGTTGCTGCTCATGACGGAATTCTCTGATTTTGGGGTAGGGGAGCGGGATCAGCCGACCAGGGAACGCGCGGTGGCCTGATCGCACCAATCGGCGAATGCCGATATAGCCGCGTCGGCGCCGATCTCGTTCAAAGTCTCGTGGCGCATGTCCTGATATATCTCAGTGCTGATACGGGAGAAGCCATGCGTTTTCAAATGGTTTGAGAGCCAGAGGATGGCTTTTCCATTCTCCGTCGCCGGGTCCTGGCCGCCACCGACCAGGTGGATCGGCGTCTCGGTCGGCAGGCGGGCGAGATGTTCTTTCTGCGGCGCCCGGAAGGTGAGCTCGAAGAGGTCGAGCCAGAGCGAGACGGAGGCGCCGAAGCCGCAGAGCGGATCGGCCACATACTTGTCGACTTCAGTGGGGTCGCGCGACAGCCAGTCGAAATCCGTGCGGCGGTTGGCGACCGATTTCGCCCAGGTGCCGAAGGTGAGCTTCGGCAGCAGGTCGCTCGGGACGTCGGAGCCTTTCAGCGCGCGCTCGACCAAGAGGATCGCCTGCGCGGCGCGGCCGGCGAGGCCGGGATTGAAGTTCGAGTTCCAGACGGCGACGGCATCGAATTTTCGCGGATAGGTGACGGCCGCGTTGAGCGCGATCAGCCCGCCCATGGAGTGACCGAAGAGAATGATCGGAAGGCCCGGGTGCTCGGTCGCGGCCTCGTCGCGCATCGCCTCGATATCGTCGACGACAAGGCTCGCGCCATCGCGTCGTGCGAAGCGGCCGATCGGCGCGTCCGGCGCGGTGGTCTCGCCATGGCCGCGATGGTCGTGGGCGTAGACATGGTAACCGCGCGCGGCCATCGCTTGCGCAAAGCGCTGGTAGCGTTTCGAGTGCTCGGCCAAGCCGTGGCTGATCAGCAAAATGCCGCGCTCAGTGCCCTCGGGCTGCTGATAGTGATAGGCCAGTGAAGCGCCTGCATGGTCGAGGCGCCGGGTATCTGAGAACATGATTTCCTCCGTGGCGGGAGAAGACCAGAACAGCGGTCAAATGCAACAGGTGGGATGCGTTGTGCCGGAGATTTTCGCTTGGCGTGTTTTGCCGCTTGCCTGCTGATGCGTCGCGTGCTTTCATGTTCATGAATTGTTCTTTCGTGGGGATGGGTATGGGCAATCTCGGTTTTCGCGTCATCGCATTGTTCCTATTGTCGATCATGGCCGTCCCGGCTTTGGCGCAGGAGGGCGGCGGGCGCACGCGCTTCATTCTCGCGGCAAGCTGGCAACCGGCCTTCTGCCAGGCCAACCAGCGCAAGGCCGAATGCGCCAGCCAAGGCAGCGACCGCTACGACGCCAAGAACTTCTCGCTGCACGGGCTCTGGCCGATGCGCAAGGATTATTGCGGCGTTTCCGATGCTGATCGCTCCGCCGACAAGGGCGGCGACTGGAGGGACTTGCCTGAGGTGAAGCTATCGGCCGAGACGAAGGCATCGCTCGACAAGGTCATGCCCGGCACGCAATCGGCGCTTGAGCGCCATGAATGGATCAAGCACGGCACCTGCACCGGCATGAGCGCCGACGCCTACTTCGGCGATGCCGTGCGGCTGATCGAGGACCTGAACGCATCCGCCGTTCAGGAGCTCTTCGCCGCCAATATCGGCAAGTCACTGACTGGAGACGCGATCAAGGCGGCGTTCGACAAGAGCTTCGGCCCAGGCGCCGGCGACCGGGTGAAGATGAGCTGCCGCCGCGCCGGCAACAGCCGCGTCATCAGCGAATTGACGATCGGTCTCTCCGCCGATGCGACGGATGGGAAGGGCAGGGATCTCGGCGATCTCATCCAGGGAGCGGGCCGGACCTCGTTCGGCTGCAACGAGGGGATCGTCGACGCGGCGGGTTTTTGAGGTCGTAGGATAATCTCAATTTTTGACGTCTATTGTCTCGGGTTGGCGGTGACCAACAGCTCGAGTGACGACCGATGTCCGACATAGTTGCATCTGAAAGCGATCAGGCCGCCGCAAGTGAGATGCGACTGTGGCGAATGTTTCTGGTCGTCTATGCGACCGCCTTGGCGATGGTGTTGTTCGATGTCGCCGATGGCATACTGTTCGTTGGCGATATCGACGATCAGTTGCGTGAGCTTCAGATCCGTCACCTGATGTCCCCGCAGGGGCATTGGTTCGATCTTTCGCTGCCCTTCATCTCGATGCCGGCAACCTACGTCTCGCCCTGGTCGCGGCTGGTCGATCTTCCTTACGTGGCAATCGCCTGGTTGCTGCAGCCCTTCATGCCGACCATGCAGGGGCTTTCCGTTGCCTTTCAGGTCTGGCCGCCGATGATGCTGTCGATCTGCTGCCTGCTGGTTGCGGCGACCGCACGGCGCTTGCTTGCGGGGTTCGTGCTGAGTGAGACGGCGCTCACGCTGTCGCTCATGATCGCGACTGTGCTGATGAGCATAGGCGTGGCCGAGTTTTCGCCCGGTCGCATCGATCACCATAACGTGCAGATCGTTGCCCTCCTGATGATCGTCGCGGGGCTCGTGCGATGGGATCGGGCAGGCGGGCTGATGATCGGTGCGGGTGCGGCGATCTCGACGGTGATCGGCCTGGAATGCTTGCCGTTCGTCGTCATCGCCTATGGCGGGCTCGTTCTCTGCTACATTTGCAATGTCGCCGGGGTTCGCACCGTCCTCGTTGCTTCATCCGTTTCGATGGCGAGCGTGACGCTTGTGTCCGCCATGGCGTTCATCGGACCTGCAGGGGCGGTTTCGACGCAATGCGATGCCTTCTCGGCTCCCTACATCTTTCTGCTGTGTGGATTTGCCGCCATTCTTGGTGCATGCGCAGCGATCCAGCGTGATCGCTCCGGTCCGCTTCAGCGGCTGCTGGCGCTGGCAATTCCCGCTGGCGCTCTGCTGATCGCCGCCGCCTTCTTCTTTCCATCCTGCATGTCAGGACCATACGGCATCATCGATCCGCTCTCGCGCGAGCTTTGGTTCGACCGGATCTGGCAAGAGAAGAGCATCCTGTATTTCTATGAAAACGACCGACGTGATCTGTTGGTGCTCCTCGCATTGACGGCCGCCATTGCCGCCTTTGTCGGGCCGCTTGTCCGCGTCAGAATGCGGGAGCGGTCGTTCGGACCGGCCATTGCCTATCTGATGGCGCTGGGCGCGCTGATCCTGACCGTCTTCGTGACGCGCAACATTCGCTTTCCCATCGCGTTGATGCCGGTCTTCCTGCCTGCCGTCATCGCGACGATGACGATGAAATTACCGGCTTTCGACAGGGCTTACCGGCTTTCCGGAGCCGCCGCTGCCGCTATTGCCGCAGCGCTTTGCTTGTCCCTCGTACTGCTCCGCTCGTCCGAGCACACATTCGACGAGGTCGACTACATGACGGCGAGCGAATGCGCGGGGCAGGATTTCTCCGTGCTTGGCGCCGTCTCACCCGGACGAGTGGCCGTGCCGCAGGGGATCGCGCTGCCACTCATCATGGCGGCGCCGACGGGCTTTTCGGTCGGCGCCATGCCGTTCCATCGTGCCTCGCCCGGCATGAAGCGGATGTTCCAGGCGTTCATGACCTCGGATACGCAACTGCGCCGGGCAGCGCTGGCGCCTTTCGACTATGTCGCCGTCTGCCGCTTTCCTCTGGAAGCCGATCCGAAGCAGGCGCCGCTTTATGCCGTATTGGCGCGTGGGGATGGCTGGCCTGGCTTGGAGCGGATCGCTTCGCCGGCCCGCAGCGATTTCCAGCTTTTCCGGATCGATCATGCCGCATTGCGGTAGAGCGGGCTGATTTTCCGCCTCAAACTGCGGGTGATCCGCGACAAAGCGGGTGGATTCTGCCGCTGGCGCGTTGCCCCCGGGCGCCAATTCGCCTACATAGCGGCAAACCAATTTCCCCCGGAGCAGAATTACCGATGGCACGTCAGTTCATCTACCACATGTCGGGACTGAACAAGTCCTACGGCGCCAAGAAGATCCTCGAAAACGTCAACCTGTCGTTCTACCCGGATGCCAAGATCGGTATCCTCGGCCCGAATGGCGCCGGTAAGTCGACCGTGCTGCGCATCATCGCCGGCCAGGACAAGGAATTCACCGGTGAAGCCTGGCTCGCCGAAGGTGCGACCGTCGGCTACCTCGAGCAGGAACCGCATCTCGATCCGGCCAAGAACGCTTTCGAGAACGTCATGGAAGGCGTTGCCGACAAGCAGGCCGTGCTCGACCGCTACAATGAACTGATGATGAACTATTCCGACGAGACCGCCGACGAAGGCGCAAAGCTCCAGGACATCATCGACAGCCAGAACCTCTGGGACCTCGAACAGCAGGTCGAGATGGCGATGGAAGCGCTGCGCTGCCCGCCAAAGGATGCCGACGTCACGCTGCTTTCGGGTGGCGAGCGTCGCCGTATCGCGCTCTGCCGCCTGCTGCTCTCGCAGCCGGACCTGCTGCTCCTCGACGAACCGACCAACCACCTCGACGCCGAGACGATCGCCTGGCTTGAAAAGCACCTGCGCGACTATCCTGGCGCCGTGATGATGATTACCCACGATCGCTACTTCCTCGACAACGTCACGGGCTGGATTCTCGAGCTCGACCGCGGCCGCGGCATTCCTTACGAAGGCAACTACTCCGCTTACCTGCAGGCGAAGGCCAAGCGCATGCAGCAGGAAGCCCGCGAAGAAGCCGGTCGCCAGAAGGCGCTGTCGCGTGAACAGGAGTGGATCGCCTCCAGCCCGAAGGCCCGTCAGGCGAAGTCGAAGGCTCGTATCAAGGCCTACGAACAGCTGGTCGATGCGGCTGAAAACATCCGCCCCGGCGATGCGCAGATCATCATCCCGGTCTCCGAGCGTCTCGGCCAGGTGGTCATCGAGCTCGAAGGCATCAACAAGGGCTTCGAAGGCCGCACGCTGATCAACGATCTCACGATCAAGCTGCCGCCGGGCGGTATCGTCGGCATTATCGGCCCGAACGGCGCCGGCAAGTCGACGCTGTTCAAGATGATCACCGGCCAGGAAAAGCCGGATGCCGGCTCGATCCGCATCGGTGACACCGTCCATCTCGGCTATGTCGACCAGAGCCGCGATGCGCTCGACGGCAACAAGACCGTCTGGGAAGAAATCTCGGGCGGCGCCGAAGTCATCAAGCTCGGCAAGTTCGACATGAACTCCAGAGCTTATTGCGGCGCCTTCAACTTCAAGGGCGGCGATCAGCAGCAGAAGGTCGGCAATCTCTCGGGTGGTCAGCGCAACCGCGTTCACCTCGCCAAGATGCTGAAGGCCGGCGGCAACGTTCTCCTCCTCGACGAACCGACCAACGACCTCGATACGGAAACGCTCGGTGCGCTGGAAAGCGCGCTCGAAGCCTTCGCCGGCTGCGCCATCATCATCAGCCACGATCGCATGTTCCTCGACCGTCTGGCGACGCACATCCTCGCCTTCGAAGGCGACGGCCATGTCGAATGGTTCGAAGGCAACTTCGAAGACTACGAAGAAGACAAGGTTCGCCGCCTCGGTCCCGACGCGCTGAATCCGGGCAGCCAGGCCTACAAGCGCCTGACGCGATAAGGTCTGCTGTTCATCGGCATGCTTGAGAGCCCCGCTTCGGCGGGGTTCTTTGTTTTGTGGGGGCCTCAACATCCCTCATCCCGGCCTTGAGCCGGGATCCAGCCACGGCGCGTCGGCGCCGTGAAGAGAGTTTATCGCCCCAAGGACTTGGGGCGTTGGATTGCTGTGACGAGCACAGCAATGAGGGCGGCGGAGAGGGGCTTTTTTTGTGAGAGCCGATGTCGCGATTTGCGCAGGGAATTTCGTGAACCGATCGAAATCCCGCTTGCACGACCAAATCATTTCACATAAAGATATCTTTATATGTTGATTGGATCGGATATGGGTGAACCTGTCAGGCTAGGTTTGGATGCGTTGGTGGACGTGCTGCGGGCGGCGGGTGAGCCGACGCGCCTGCGTCTTCTGGCGCTGCTGGCCGCCGGCGACGTGACCGTGACCGATCTTACCGAAATTCTCGGCCAATCCCAACCGCGTATCTCGCGCCATCTCAAGCTGCTTGGCGAAGCCGATCTCATCGATCGCTATCAGGAGGGCGCCTGGGCCTATTTCCGGCTGCGGCAGGAAGGGAAGGCGGCGAACTTCGTGCGCAATCTTCTGGCGCACGCCTCGGAGAACGATCCTGTCATCCTGCGCGATGGCGAGCGGCTCGATGCCGTCAAGCGCCAGCGTTCCGAGCGGGCGCAGGCCTATTTCAGCCGCAACGCCGCCGAATGGGACGAACTGCGCCGCCTGCACGCCGCCGACGAGGAAGTCGATGCCGCCGTGATCCGGCTGCTCGGCAGCCAGCCGATCGATTCGCTGCTCGATCTCGGCACCGGCACCGGCCGCATCCTCGAGCTTCTCTCGGGCCTCTATCGCCGCGCGATCGGCGTCGATGCCAGCCGCGACATGCTGAGCGTCGCCCGCGCCAATCTCGACCGGACAGGCATCACCAAGGCCTCGGTGCGCCATGCCGATATCCTGAATCTGCCTTTCGAGGCGCAGGATTTCGACCTGGTGACGATCCATCAGGTCCTGCACTTCTTCGACCAGCCGGAAATCGCCATCGGGGAAGCGGCGCGCATGCTGCGCCCGGGCGGACGGCTCGTCATCATCGATCTGGCGCCTCACACGCTGGAATATCTTCGTGACGACCACGCGCATGTGCGTCTCGGCTTCTCGCACCAGTCGATGACCGACTGGCTGCGCAAGGCGGGGCTCGATATCGAGCAGGTCGTCGATCTTCATCCGGGGCACGAGAGCGGGCAGGGGCTGACTGTTACCATCTGGCTCGCACGCGACCCCAGGCGCCTGATGGCCTCCGCCGAGAGCGATCACGCCGCACCCACATTTGCCGGGAGAGACTGACATGGCTTTGAACCAGGACGCGCGCAACAGGATCGGCATCTCGTTCGAGTTCTTTCCGCCGAAGTCGGAAGAGGCCGAGGGGCAGCTCTGGAAGACCGTCAGCGAGTTGCAGGACTGGAACCCCGACTTCGTGTCGGTGACCTACGGTGCCGGCGGCACGACGAAGGCGCCGACGCTGGCAACCGTGTCGCGCTTCATCAGCTCCACGCCGCTTGCCACGGCCTCGCACCTCACCTGCGTGGGCGCCACCAAGGAAGAGACGCACAGCGTCGTCGAAAGCTTCCGCAAGGCCGGCGTGAAGCACTTCGTGGCGCTGCGCGGCGATACGCCCGATGGCGTCGGCGCGCCCTATACGCCGCATCCGGGTGGATACGCCAATGCCTCGGAGCTGGTCGCCGGCCTGCGCGAACTCGGCGATTTCGAGATCTCGGTTTCGGCCTATCCGGAAAAGCATCCTGAGAGCCGCGACGTCGCCGCCGATATCGACATGCTGAAGCGCAAGGCCGACAACGGCGCCAACCGGGCGCTGACGCAGTTCTTCTTCGACAACGACAATTTCGAGCGCTACGTGGAGAAGGTGCGTGCGGCCGGGATCACCATTCCCGTCGTTCCCGGCATCATGCCGATCATGAACCTGACGCAGCTGAAGCGCTTCGCCGGCGCCTGCGGCACGATCATCCCGGCGTTTCTCGATGAGCGCTTCGAGGGCTATGACGACAAGCCGGAAGAGCGCGCCAAGGTCGCGGCCGATGTCGCCGCCGAGCAGATCGAGGATCTGGCCCGTCGCGGTATCAGTGATTTCCATCTCTATACGATGAACCGTTCGCCACTGGTCTCGGCGGTTCTGACGAACCTCGGCTTCAAGCGCAATGCCGCCAAGAGCGCGGGTGCTGCCGCCTGATCAGGGCGACGTTCGCAGGCAATAGAACCGAAAAAGCGCAGACCGCGATGGCCTGCGCTTTTTCTGTTTCATGAACTCTGCGCTCTAGGAGTTTCGGCATAGTCCGTTTGAAGCGGCGTCCTGTGTCAGATGAAAAGCATCGACAGCACGAAAAGAAACGCCGCACCGATCAAAAGGACATTCAAGGATCGTGTCAGTCCCATGTCTGTCTCCTCGCGTTAACGAGCTGATAATATGTCGGGACTGTGGCAGTTGGAAAGCGCTTTTTTTGCTGCGATGCGGCGAAAATGTCACATCTCTCCCTGGTGACAAAAGCTAGTTCTCTGAATCTTCACGACAAAATCGGTCGGAAAAATATTCACACATTTTAACGGAGCGTAAAAAAGGGCGACCCGCCGTTTACGCCTGTGGCGGATTGCAGGCGCGCCACAGGCCGCTGAAAACGCTCACGAAATCGGAAAACGAACAAGCCGGGCGCTTGGCCCGGCTCTTGTCGTCGTCTGTCAGCTTTCTCGCGGGCGCTCAGAGCGCGTTGAGGAGGGCAGGCGTCGCCCAGCCGTCGGCTGGCATGCCGAGGCGCTGCTGCTGCTTCTGGATGGCGATGCGGGTGCCGGAGCCGAGGATGCCGTCGATGGCGCCGACGTCGTGGCCCATCGTGTCGAGCTTGGTCTGCAGTTCCTTCATCTGGTCGTTGGTCAGGCCCTGCTCAGGCGTGCCCTTCAGATAGGGCTCGGCGCCGGAGAGGCGGGTCGCGAAATAGGCGGCCGAGGTCGTGTAGATGAAGGACTTGTTCCACTCGAGATAGATGCCGAAGTTCGGATAGGCGATGAACGCCGGTCCGAGGCGGCCCTGCGGCAGGACGAGATCGCCGCGCAGCGTGCCGAAGCTTACGTCGCCGTTGCGCGGCTTGACGCCGAGCGCGAACCATTCACCCGCCGTCATCGTGCCGCCGAGGCCCGACTTCTCGAAGGGGAGGTCCTGCGGGATGGTGACTTCCTGCAGCCAGGGCTGGCCCTTCTGGAAGCCGAGGTGCTGGATGAACTTGGCGGCGGTCAGGATGGCATCCGGGCCGCTCTGCTTCAGGCGCACATGGCCGTCGCCGTCGCCGTCCATGCCGTAGGCGATGATATCGCGCGGCAGCATCTGCACCTGGCCGATTTCGCCGGCCCAGGCGCCGGTGTTTGTTTCAGGGTCGAGGTCGCCGTGCTGGACCATCTCGATCAGCGCGATCAGCTGCGGGCGGAAGAGTTCCGGACGGCGGCAATCATGAGCCAGCGTCACGAGCGCGTTGCGGGTGTTGAAATCGCCCTGCACGGCGCCGAAATCGGTTTCCATCGCCCAGAAGGCGGTGATGACGCCCGGGGGCACGCCGTATTCCTGTTCCGCGCGGGAAAAGACGTCGGCGAACTGCTTCATCTTCTGGCGGCCGATGTCGAGGCGGGCCTGGCTGACGGTGCGCTGCGAGAATTCGAGGAAGGTCTGCTTGAACACGCCCTGGGCGCGGTCGCGGCTCAGCACCTTCGGATCGATCTGGGCGCCGGCAAGCGCTTTGTCTGCGGCTTCGGCGGAAGCGCCGGCTGCGATCGCTTCGGCCTTGACGCCGGCGAGGAAGGTGGAGAGATCGCCGTCACATGCGACAGCCGGAGCGGCGGGGGCTGCCGCCGTCGCGGGCGCCTGACCGGCCGGTGCGGCCGGGGCCGGTGTTTGCGCTGCCGCGCCGGTCGCCAGACCAGCGGCAAGGAGAAGAGCGAGCGCAGAACGGCTTGCAGGCGTGCGGTGCATGGAGTGTATCCTCGTCATTGCTTGAATTGCTGTCGATGTCCCAAATGATTGTGACAGAAGCAAGAAAGAAAACGGGACGTTACTAAGAATTCCTATCCTTGGACACGGCAGCGACCCAGTTATTCCAGTTCTTCGCCGAACCCGCGAACACGTTAATGTCAGTCGGGCCCTTGATCCCGGGGATCACGCCGGTCGAGGTGTACTGCCAGAAGGCCCAGCGACGGTTGGCGTAGGTGACCTCGGGGTGCTTCGCGACGGAACGGACCCAGAAGTGATAATCCTGGAAATAGCCGTCGAGATTTTCGCGGTGGAAATCGACCGAGGTGTAGATGATCGGGCGCTTGCCGTAATAGGCCTCGAGCCTGTCCATGAAGCGCTTGATCTCGGAGCGCACGGTCTCGGGATCGGGACGTGTGCGGCAGGTCTTCGATTCACCGTTCCACTCGACATCGAGCACCGGCGGCAGCTTCATGGATTCCTTCGGCACGTTGCTGATGAACCAGTCCGCCTGTTCGTCGGCGGACGAGCAGAAATAGTAGAAATGATAGGGGGCGTGAGGAATGCCGACCTGGCGGGCTTCCTGCCAGTATTCGCTGAAGCGCGGGTCGATGCGGTCCTTGCCTTCGGTCGCCTTGATGAAGGCGAAGTCGACGCCCGATTTGCGCACCGTCTGCCAGTCGATATCGCCCTGCCACTTGGAGATGTCGATGCCGTGGATGGCGTTTTGCTGCGGATGCTTAGGCCCGAAATCCTGCGGATCGGTGTCCTGAAAGCGCATCTTCGGCTTTATCGAGGCGGTGGAGAGATAGTCATAGCCCGAGGAGGTGCAGCCAGCGAGCATAAGGGCAAGGGGCAATACGCATAACAGAAGCCGGCGCATGGATGTTCCGTCGTGAACCGAATGATCTTTTTGCCCCACAGCCTGACCTTCGAATTGACGCGTCCAGCGCTTAGATGCCCTCTCTATTCACCATATCAACGTAAAAAATCGGTTAGTTTCAAGCTAAATATTAGCGGGCCTTAATTATTATCGCGCGCCAGGCATAGCCGCCGCCGATCGTCTTGAAGATCAGCTGGGCATTTTCCTGGTCAGCCTTGGCCTGCAGGACGTCTCGCAGCGTCGCGCGCGGCGTGACGTGGAACTTGTCGAGCCAGGAGCGCAGCAGGGCGCGGAACCAGCCGGGCAGGCCTTCCTGCTGGCCGAAATCGACGATGTGCAGCTGGCCGCCGGGGGCAAGCGCCGCAAGCGATGCGTCGATCGCAAGCTCCCAATCGGGGATCATCGACAGCGCGTAGGAGATCATCACCCGGTCGAAACCATCGACGCCGAAATCGCGGGCGTTGAAGGCCGTGGCGTCGGCGACGCGGAAATCGGCCGAGGTGTTCAGGCCCGCGAAGGTCTTGCGGGCCGAGATCAGCATTTCCTGGGAGATGTCGAGGCCGTAGAGCCTGGCCTCAGGATAATGCCGGTGGGCGAGCGCCAGGTTGCGACCGGTTCCGCAGCCGACCTCGAGCAGCGTGGCGCCCTTGATAAGATCGAGATTGAGGATCGTCTGGTCGCGGCCGAGTAGATAGTATTTGCGCGTCAGGTCATAGAAATGGCGCTGATAGCGATACATGCCGTCCATCAGGTCGGCATGCTTCTCCGAGGGGGCGTCGACCGGGCTCATATCCGTCCGGCTCATGGCTTCTTCACATAGATGTGGAAGCCGCCGTAGATGGCCGAGCGGTCGAGTGCGGTCAGTTCGAGCGAGCGGTCCTCGAGATAGGTCCACTGGTCGCGGATGGCGGGCGAGAGGCGGCCTTCGATGATGCTCTTTTCGGCGGCGGTGCGGAAGATGACGCGGGCGCCGTCGCGGGCGGTGCGCGAAATTTCCGACCAGACGTCGTTCAGCTGCTGGTCCGTCATCCAGTCCTGCGCGTCGAGCAGGATGTAGCGGTCGCGCGAGGCGGCGGGTTCACCGGCAAGAAGTTCGGTGAAGCTTGCGTGGTGGACGCTGACGCGATCGACATTGGCGCGGATCGCCTCGTAGTGCTCCGCCTTCAGGTATGTCGGCAGCGGGCCTTCGCCTTCATCGGCATAGCGGCGGGCGAAAGCCTGCCAGGCAAAGTAGTTTTCCTGCATCGGGAAATGACAGGTGAGCTTTTCCAGGCGATGGCGCAGAACCGGCGCGATCGAATTGTCGGCGGCGAGGCTTGCGAGCTCGTCATATTGCTGCGGCGGGATGCCGAGGCCGAAGAGCGAGCTCTTGCGGCTGGTGATCCAGCGCACGACAGGCTTTTCGAACAGAGGTGCGATCTTCTCGTCGAAGAGCCGGCGCTGTTCTTCCATCGTCTTCGCCTTGGCAACGCCGGTGAGGTCGATGCCGTGGACGCGGGCGAGAAGGTGAGCTGCGCCGATGAAGCGGCCGAGCAGGCCCGTCTTGTAGATGTTGCGGTCGAAGACGGTGACGCGGCGGCGGCCGAACTTGCGGCCGTTCCAGTAGTTGCTCGTCGCTTCATCCAGATTGGCCGACAGGAAGCGATCGAAGGCCTGGCTGTTTGCGGACTGGTTCGGCCTTGCCAGGAAGCGAACGAGATCGGCATGGGCGGGAAGGTGGCGGAAGGCGCCGAGCTTCAGCTTGTTCAGCGCGATATGGTGCGGGTTGAGGTCGACGACGTCGATGGAGGCCGGGCTCTGCGAGAGATAGGCGAGCATGTTGCAGCCGCCGGAGCCGATGGTGACGATGCGGTGATGCGGCTCAAGCTCCATCGCCTTCATGTCGAGATCGGGATCTTCCCAGATCTGCGGATAGACGAGGCCGGAAAAGAGGAGCCCGAAAAGACGTTCGGACAGACCCTCTTTCGAAAAGGCCTTGTGGCGGAGAAGAGCTGCCTTGAGTTTCCGGTTCTTGCGGAAGCCGGCATCCGGGGCAAATTCCGTCATAAGTGAGTCTCTCAACATTTAGCGTTCAGGGCGTTTAACGCGACGGCGCTACAGTTTGATGACGTTGCCTGTGGGCGGCCTGGCTGTGGGTGCCTCGCGCAATTGGGAGCGGCCGGTACTTGACGGCGCTTTCTAAAGGGCAATTTTCCTGTTTCTCTATTGGCTGGGGAGGGGTGCTCATGGGACGCGTTCTGCGCATCTTGAAGGCGGCGGCTGCGGGTGTCGCCGTTATCGTCGTTGCGGGTGCGGGCTGGCTTTATGTCAGGCCACCGGAGCTGCTCCGGATCGGCGACGGCTATGCGGCGAAGATCGTCTGCTCGAATGTCTTCCTGGCCGGGCGCGACGCGGATGCCGTGCTGGCCGAGGATGTCCAGGCGCCCGGCAATCCACTGCTGAGGCTGATTCGCGTGCAGGTCGATGAGGCCGGCAAGCAGGTGACGGCGCGCATCCTCGGGCTGTTTGCCGCCAATTATGCGATCTACCGCGATGGTCTCGGCTGCACCGCCGTGCCGGATGGCGATTTCGCCGCTGCGCGAAAGGCGGTGCCCGAGCCTGTCGTTGCGAAGCCTGCACAGGACGCGGCCGCGTTGCCGATCGAGAACAACGCGGCGATTGCAGCACTGCTTGCCGACCCTGATTTGACCGGCGAGCATATGCGCGCCGTGGTCGTCTTGCATGACGGCAAGATCGTCGCGGAGAACTACGGCAAGGGTTTCGGGCCGCAAACGCCATTGATCGGCTGGTCGATGACCAAGACGGTCAACGCGGCGCTCGTCGGTCGGTTGATGCTAGACGGCAAGATCGGCGCCGAGGATGCCGGGCTGTTTGCGCAATGGCGCGACGACAAGCGGTCGCAGATCACGCTTGGGCAGCTGCTTGGGATGGAGAGCGGCCTCAGGTTCAACGAGGATTATGGCACGGTGGCCGACGTCACGCGCATGCTCTATCTCGACGCGGACCAGACGGCGCTGCCGGCAAGTCTTGACCTCGATGACGACCCCGGCACGCAGTTCAACTACTCCAGCGGAACATCCGTCCTGATCTCCCGCATCTGGATGGATCGCCTTGGCGACGAGAAGCAGGCGATCGACTATCCAAGGACGGCGCTGTTCGATCCGCTCGGCATGTCGAGCGCGGTGTTCGAAGTGGATGCGCGCGGAACTTTCGCCGGCAGTTCCTATCTCTATGCGACGGCGCGCGATTGGGTCCGCTTCGGTCAGTTCCTGCTACAGGATGGGGTCTGGAACGGCGAGAGGCTGCTGCCCGAGAGCTTCATGAGCATGATGCGTACGCCGACGGCATCTTCCGGCGGCATGTATTCGCATGGTCAGTCCTGGCTTCGCCCGCCTGGCAGCGGCAGGAGCGGGGAGACCGGTATTCCGGACGACGCCTTCTGGCTGGAAGGACATGATGGACAGAGCATGGTGATCGTGCCGTCGGCCAGTCTCGTCATGGTCAGGCTCGGCCTGACACCGAGCTGGCTCAGATACCGGCCGGAAATTCTGCTGAAGGAGATATTGGCGAAGCTGCCGCCGCCAACCCGATCGGCCTCGGCCGATCTCGCGCAATAGAGACGCTAAAGCCTACAAGGTTTAGTAGTTGCCGTGGGCGATGTCGTCCATGCCCTTGCGCTTGGCGTCGTAGTAGTAGCCGCGGGCGTAGAGCCTGACGGCATTGTCTTCGCTGTTGTCGGACACCAGCCATGCGCCGCGCAGATACTTCGCGGCATATTTGATGTTGGTTTCGGCGTCGAACAGGCCCTCGGGCTGGCCGTCGTAACCCATGGACTTGGCAGTGTTGTACTTGATCTGCATCAGGCCGAAGTAGCCGCGCTTGTTGTAGGCCTTCGGGTTGTACCGGCTTTCGCGGTGAACGACGCGGTGAAGCAGCGTCGCGGGAACCTTGTAGATCTGCGAATACTTGTCGATGATCTTGGTGATCGCGCTTTTCTCAACAGTCGGCGCGCCATCGTCGTCGCTGTCATTGTCGCCGAACATCGGCGGCGCGGTCGGCGGGTCCATCGGGCCCGATGTGTCGAAGCCGTAGTCCATCATCGAATGCGGCGTGGTGTCGATCGCCGAAAGGGCGGCAATGGCATTGTTCTGCGGGCTCGCGGCGAAGGCGAGCTCGGTCGATGGGGCGCCCGGTCGTGGTGTCGGCACCACGGACTGGATCGCGGTCATTTCAGGCGTCAGCGGAATCTGGCCGTAAGCGGCAGGCTGCAACTGGGCAGTCTGCTGCGCCGAATCGACTGCCGGCATGGCGGCGGTTGCGACGGACGCAGCGGTCTGGTCGCCGCCGATCTGAGTGCCAGGTGTGCCTTCGCCTGCCGGAATGGCCGCGAACATCGCGTCTTCGCCGGGCTTCGGGGTAGGGAGGACGACCTGTTCGGCCATCAGATCCGCCTGGGATGTGTATTCGACGCTCGAGCAGCCAGCAGCAACGCAGCACAGCATCGTGGATACGATGAGATTGCGTTTAAAGCCGGAAAAACCGATCGCTGCCATACTCTCACTCTCGTGAAAACGCGCCACCCCGGCAGCGTTAAAAGTTACCAAAAACCTTAAGCCCTGAATTGCCAATTAACCTATTCGTTGCTTTGCGGCAACCCACGGAAAATTTCTTGAGCTTTTCGCGGTCGGTAAGCCTGAGATTTTCAGGCAGCGATGCGGCGATATCCGGCGGTCACGGCGCCGGCTGCAATCAGCAATGTGCCGCCCGTGCGATTGACCGCGCGCTGCACGGCAGCCTTTCGAATCAGGCCCCGCGCGGCATGCGCGGCAAGCGCGTAGGTGGAGGCGTTGATGGTCGCGAGCACGAGGAAGGTCGCTTCCATGATCAGCATCTGGCCGAAGAAGGGAAGTGCCGGATTGAGGAACTGCGGCACGAAGGCGACGAAGAACACGATGCTCTTCGGGTTGAGCGCCGTCACCACATAGGCGTGGAGGAAGATCTTCAGCGATTTTTCCTCCGGCAGATTGTCATTGTCGGCCATCGGGCCGTCAATGATCGGCGCCCGCCAGAGCTTGATACCGAGCCAGATCAGATAGGCGCCACCGATGAACTTCAGGATGGTGAACAGCGTGGCCGACGCGGCCAGAAGCGCGCCGAGGCCGAAGAGCGACGCCGTCATCGCGGTGAAGTCGCCGAGCGCCACGCCGCTCACGGTCGCAAAGGCTGTCTTGCGGCCGTGGCCGAGCGCATAAGATACGACGAGGAGAATCGTCGGCCCTGGGATAGCCAGCATGATTGCCGATGCTGCAGCAAATGCTAGCCAAGCTTCGAGCGACATGGAATCTCCTCCTCTTTCATTAGAGGACAAGCAAAGACATCATATCTCGCCTGCGTCAATCATGCGTCTTGGTATTTCTGGCCGATCTCGTCCATCAGTTCGCCGAACCACTTGACCGAGGTGTCGAAAGCCTTGCCGCCCTTGATACGCGGGAATTCGATGGTGCGCAGCTTGCCGTTCTGGCCCTCGTCGTGGCCGGTCACGCCCGAGACCTTGTTGAGGGCGCTCTCGACC
This sequence comes from Hyphomicrobiales bacterium, assembly GCA_900467745.1. Lineage (GTDB taxonomy): Bacteria > Pseudomonadota > Alphaproteobacteria > Rhizobiales > Rhizobiaceae > Rhizobium. The sequence continues at coordinate 56,304 of UBQW01000025.1, read as the reverse complement.
GCGAGGTCGGTCATGCTCTGGATCAGGCGCAGATCGTCGCCGTTGGCAGGGGCGGAGCGGGCGAAGTAGCCGGACTTCTGCACCAGCGAACGCTCGGCGTTCAAGAGGCTCGCGAACTGCTTCTGGAACCAGCCGCCGACATTGATGGTGTCGATCTTCACGTGGCCGAAGGCGTCGCGCTTGACGGTTTCGCCGGCTGCCTCGCGCTCGGCGACGATGGCGTCGAGGCACGCGCCTTCCGAGACGAAGACCGTCGCATGGCCGGTGCGGTCCATGATCTCCTTCAGGCGCGCCGATTCTTCTTCGAGGTCGAACAGCGTTTCAGGCAGATAAACCGCGTCGATGCTCTTCATGCCGGCATTGGTCATCATGCCGTCTACATATTCATTGTTGCGGGTGCGCTTCAGATAGGCGCGGGCGGTGGCTGCCGTCAGCCAGCCGCAGTGGCGGCCCATGACTTCATGGATAATGAGGGTGCGGGGGGCGGCGGTCTGCTCGTTGCTGACATTGTCGAAGAAGTGCGCGCCGACTTCGGCCGCCGTCCAGGCGCCGAGCGACTGGCGGATCGGAACGACGTCGTTGTCGACGGTCTTCGGGAGGCCCACGACCGTCAGGTCGTAGCCGTTGGCGGCGAGATAGGCGGCGAGATCGGCCGCCGTCGTGTTGGTGTCGTCGCCGCCGATCGTGTGGAGAATGCTGACGCCGTCATTGGCGAGGCGCTCGGCCGCGACACGCAGCGGGTTTTCGCCTTCCTTGACAAGCCCGCGCTTGACGCAGTCGGCGGCGTTGGTGAGCTTCACGCGACTGTTGCCGATCGGCGAGCCGCCGTAGCGATGCAGCAGATAGGCCTTCTCGCGCATCTCCGGCGTGATCTTGATGCTGTCGCCCTGAAGCACGCCCTGGTAGCCGGAGCGGTAGGCGATCAGTTCATGATCGGGAGCGATGTCGGTGTAGCGTTCGATCAACCCGCCGACGGCCGAAGAGAGGCAAGGCGCAAGGCCTCCTGCCGTGAGCATTGCGACTTTTTTCTTGGCCATGGGTGTCTCCGCTATCCGTGTCTAAGCTTGGTTCGGTCGTGCATGGATGCGGCAGAGAAGGGATGGTGTAAAGTGTTGTTTCTGTGAAAAATGCGTGTTGCAGCGCGGTCAAAGAGGCAAGTCGCCCTTGGGCGCTGATCTAATCGGTTCAAGCAGCAACCGCGGTTTGCATGGGATTGTGGAAATCGTCAGCCGGTCTATCCGAAGGCGTCCCGATGCGGCGCGACAGAGTGTCACGAGGCCGTACGGCGCGGCGCCAGCAAAGGGCGCGAATGTTTCGGTTACACGCGACCATTACCGAATTGTGAAAGGTGTTTTCAACCCTGCGGCCAATCCCCGTCTTGCAAAGGCAACCTTTATTTGTTCAAGGTGTTTCTCCTTTTATTAGACGAGAGACCTGATGTCCTTCTGGGAAAAACTGCTGAACGCCATAGGCAACGCTGCGGGAAATGCGCTTTCCGCCGTGGTCGAGGCTGTTCGCACGGTTTTTGAAGGCGATCCCGAGACGCGGCGCAAGGTGGCGTTTTCGGTCGCGATCATCGCGCTTTCGGCGAAGATGGCAAAGGCCGACGGGATCGTCAGCGAGAAGGAGGTTCAGGCCTTCCGCGAGATTTTCGAATTCCCCGACGATCAGGCCGCCAATGTCGCGCGTCTCTATAATCTGGCGCGCCAGGACGTGGCCGGCTACGAGGCCTATGCGGAACGGCTTTCGACGCTCTGCGTGACCTGTGCCGCCAACTGCCCGGTTCTGGAAGAAGTGCTCGACGGCTTGTTCCATATCGCCAAGGCCGATGGTCTCATCCACGAGAAGGAATTTGCGTTCCTGGCGCATGTGGCCGAGATCTTCCACATGAGCGAGCAGCGCTTCGAGCAGATTGCCGCGCGGCACGTGTCGATCGGCGGCGATCCCTACAAGGTGCTCGGCGTTTCGCCGTCGGACGATTTCCCGACGATCCGCCGCCGTTACCACGGTCTCGTCAGCGAGCATCATCCGGACCGGTTGATCTCGCGCGGCGTGCCGGCCGAGTTTCATGCGATTGCCAATGAACGCATGGCGGCGCTCAATGCCGCCTACGAGGCGATCGAGAAGGAACGCCGCGCCGCATGAGCGCCTTCGAGGCAGACTACGCCAAAGCCAGCGTAAAGCCGTCGCCGAACCATGGCGAGCGCGTCGACGGGCGAAAGCCCGACATGATCATTCTCCATTATACCGGCATGCCGACGGCGGACGGAGCGCTTGACTGGCTCTGTCGCGAAGAGAGCCAGGTCTCGTGCCACTACTTCGTGCACGAGAATGGCGACGTCGTGCAGCTCGTTCCGGAGGCGCGGCGCGCGTGGCACGCCGGCAAGAGCATCTGGCAGGGCGAGACCGATATAAACTCGTCTTCGATCGGCATCGAGATCGCCAATGCAGGCCATCCGGGCGGCTGCCCCGAGTATCCGCAGGCGCAGATCGATGCGGTGATCGAATTGTGTCGCGACTGCGGCGAACGTTGGTCCATCGTGCCTGAAAGGGTGCTCGGACACTCCGATGTCGCCCCTCGGCGCAAGCTTGATCCGGGCGAAAACTTCCCCTGGGGATTGTTGCACTCCAGGGGCGTCGGCCACTGGGTGGCGCCGGCCGCGATCACCGGCGGACGCTTCTTCCAGCGCGGTGACCAGGGGCAGCCGGTCGAAGCCCTGCAGTCGATGCTGTCGCTCTATGGTTACGGCACTGAGATCACAGGCGAATTTTCCGACAAGATGGCCGGCGAGATCGAAGCCTTCCAGCGCCATTTCCGCCCGGAGAGGGTCGACGGGATCGCCGATTTCTCGACGATCGACACGCTGCATCGCCTGCTATCGGCCCTGCCGCGCTACGGCGCCTGACGCCGGGCCGATTTGCCGGCATATACCCCTAGATTTTACGGGTTTGCTGCGTTGCCACATGTTTTCCCTATTATCTCCTCAATGCGATGGTCTAACCGCAGTCGCTAAACGGCGCCGGTTGTTTTGTTGTGTGTTGTCGACCGTCGTCAATTGAAACAGAAAAGAAATATCGCTGATACTTTGAGTATTGATGCGAATTTATGCTGCGTTCGGATTTCATTTATGCGCAGCTTTTCTTTTGCTTGGAGTATCTGGACTACATGAGAAAGATTTTTTCTGCTGTGGTGTGCGCCAGCACACTGCTGATGGGATTCAATTGCGCAAACGCAGGCGAATGGGGCAATAGAGCGCAAGCGACAGAGACGACGCAGACACTCAAGACGCAAAAGACAGACAAGGCCAAAACGGCCGAAGTAGCCTCGAAGAAGGCTCCGAAAGTTCACAAGACCCAGCGGGTACAGAAGGTCGCCAAGACCGATAAGGCCCAGAAAACCGTGGCACTCAACACCGTAGACCGTACATCCGGTTTCGCCATGCCCGACATGCCCGGCAGCAAGTATGCGGCGATCATCGTCAAGTACGCCAGAGAATACAACGTTCCGGTCGAACTCGCGCACGCCGTGGTTCGTGTCGAAAGCAACTACAATCCGAATGCTCGCGGCAGCGCCGGCGAAATCGGCCTCATGCAGATCAAGCCGGCGACGGCTCGCATGATGGGTTATTCTGGTTCCAGCAAGGGTCTCTTCGATCCGGATACCAACATCAAGTACGGCATGAAGTATCTGGCAGCGGCGCACACGCTTGGTGGCGGCGAGACCTGCGATACCATCCTCAAGTACAATGCCGGCCACGCGGCGACCCGCATGAACCCGGTTTCCAAGGCCTATTGCGGCAAGGTGCTGGCGATGATCAACTGATCGCCAGCGTGGGATAGCCACAAGCAAAACCGCTTGTGGCTGAATCACCTGAGGGCATGACTTAACAATATGATTCAACTTGCAGATCGTGCTATCTCACCTTGAAACGAGGTGAGACATGGCATGTGATTTCAAGGCGATCATAATCGGGCGCGGCATGATGGGCGCGGCTGCGGCCCGCCATCTCAGCGCGATGATCGAAGGGGTGGCGCTGATCGGCCCGAGCGAGCCTGTCGAGCGCAAGAGCCACCACGGCGTGTTCGCGAGCCACTATGACGAGGCGCGCATTACCCGCACCTTCGACGACAATATCGTCTGGGCGACGCTCGCCGCCCGTTCGCTCGACCGTTACGCCGAGATCGAGGCGAAGAGCGGCACCTCCTTCTTCACTGAAGCCGGATGCCTGTTCGCCGGGCCGGTGCCGCAACCGGGGCAGGGCTATCTCGGACGCGCGATCGAGGTCTCGGACGGGCTCGGCGTCGCGTATGAGGTGCTGGATGCGGCCACCTTGCGCCAGCGCTTTCCGGAGTTCACGCTGCGGGAGAGCTTCAGCGGCTATTACGAGAAGCGCCGGGCTGGCCATGTCAATCCACGCGCCCTGGTGCGCGCGCAGACAGCGCTTGCGGAAGTGGGCGGCGTCACCATCATCGATGCGACGGTAACCAGCGTCCAGGATGCCGGCTCACATGTGGAGGTCAGCGTCGGCGACCGCACCTATACGGCGGAGCGCGTGCTTGTCGCCGCCGGCGGTTTCAGCAATTTCAATCAGCTTCTTCCCGCGCCCGTGGATACCCGCGTCGCGGCGCGAACGGTCGTGTTCTACGAACTCGGCGAGCGCGAAAAGGCGATCTTCGGCGGCATGCCGTCGAGCATCGTGTTCGGCGATCGCGACGAAGACCATGTCTATATTCTCCCGCCTGTGCGCTATCCCGACGGCAAGACCTATCTGAAGCTTGGCGGCGATACCGAGACGCGCAGCTTCGATACGCTCCAGGACGCCGGGGCCTGGTTCCGGTCGGATGGGGATCCCGCCGAGCGCGATCTGCTGGTGGCAACTGCGCTGGAGTTGATGCCTGATCTCGCCGGTTGCCCGGTGACATCGGCGCCCTGCGTCGCGACCTTCACGCCGACCGCCTATCCCTATGCCGGTTTCACTTCCTCGCCACGCATCGCGGTGCTGACGGGCGGCAATTTCGTTGCCGCGAAGTCGTCCGACGAGCTTGGGCGGCTGGGCGCGGTGCTGCTTGCGGAAGGCGCGCTCGGCGACGCCGATTTCGGTCGGCATTTGACGCCTTCTTTTCGATAGATCGGGACGGTCATGAGCGCGGATTTCAAATATATCATCGTCGGTCGCGGCATGATGGGCGCTGCCGCCGCACGGCATCTGGCGAAATCGACCGATGGCGTTGCCGTCATCGGCCCGGACGAGCCTGAAGATCGCAAGCGGCATGACGGCGTCTTTGCCAGCCATTACGACGAGGGGCGCATCACCCGCACCATCGATCCCGACCTCGACTGGGCCTTGCTCGCCAATCGCTCGATCGGCCGCTACGCCGAGATCGAGCGGGAGAGCGGCGTTTCCTTCTACACGCCCGCAGGCTGCCTTGTGGTCGGCCCGGCGCGCGGCGGCCCGGATGGCTATGTCGAGCGGACATCGTCTGCTGCCCGGTCGCTCGGCGTCGAGACGTCACTGCTCGACGATGCCGGCCTGAAGGCGCGGTTTCCGTTCTTTGCTTTTGCCGACGGTACCGAGGGTGTTCATGAGCCGACGGGCGCCGGCTACATCAGTCCGCGCAATCTTGTCAGGGCGCAGTCGATCGCCGCCGAGAAGGCCGGGGCTTCCCTCATCCGCCAGGTCGCGGTGTCGATCCGCGATGAGGGCGGGCTGGTTGCCATCGAGACGGCCGACGGGAAGACATATCGGGCCGAGAAGGTGCTGCTCGCCGCCGGCGGTTTTTCCATTGCGGAGAATCTCTTGCCGCAGCCTGTTGATCTGAAGGTTTATGCGCGCACCATCGCCTTCTACGAGGTCGATGAGGCGGCCGCCGTGCGGTTTTCCGGCATGCCGTCGCTGATCTCGCACGGCGTCGATGGTCTCGACGATTTCTACATGCTGCCGCCGATCCGCTATCCCGACGGCAAGGTCTACATGAAGATCGGCGGCGATCCCGATGATGTCAGGCTGGAGCGTGAGCCGGAGCTGCGGGACTGGTTCAAGACCGATGGGCGCGAGAGCGTGCAGTCGCATCTGACGCGGCTGATCGAACGTGTCGTGCCTGAGCTGCGGCCGGTCTCCACTTCAAGCGGCTCCTGCGTCGTCTCGTTTACGCCGAGCGGGCATCCGATGATCGGCTATACCGCGTCGCCGCGCATCGGCGTTCTGACGGGCGGTTGCGGCACGGCTGCCAAGAGCTCGGACGAGATCGGCCGGCTCGGCGCGTTGCTGCTGCTCGAAGGTCGAATCAACGGACAGGGCTACGCGACGGATTTCAAACCGTATTTCCGCGAAGCCTGACGCGATATTTTGTTGGCATTCGCTCCCAGTCTCGGTTAAGGGAGCCGGGCCAGTTGGCCGGGCAGCCGCGCTTTACCAATGTCGAAAGACGGTAGGGTGAGGAAAGTCCGGGCTCCACGGAAACACGGTGCCGGATAACGTCCGGCGAGGGCGACCTCAGGGAAAGTGCCACAGAAAGCAAACCGCCTGCTTCGGCAGGTAAGGGTGAAAGGGTGGGGTAAGAGCCCACCGCGTCTCCGGCAACGGCGATGGCAAGGTAAACCCCACCGGGAGCAAGACCGAATAGGGATGACGCGGGCGGCGCAAGCCGTCCGGCTGGTTTCCAGGCCAGTCATCCGGGTGGGTTGCGAGAGGCAACGTGCAAACGTTGTCCCAGAGGAATGGCTGCCACGTTCCGGTTTCGGCCGGAGCCATACAGAACCCGGCTTACAGGCCAACTGGCGATTGTCTTTTCATCGACGTCCATACGATTTCACTGGCCCTTATCGGGCTCAGTGAGACGTTGGCGGCTGGCGAAGACACTCCTCGCAAACGGTGCTGCTCAGCGAAAGTGCCGACCATCGCTTGAGTAGTTTTCCACAGCTTGTGCACTGAATTTCAGAAGTCATGCCGACTTTCTTCAGTGGAGGCTGAGTATTCGGCGACTTCATTCCAGCCAACATTCCCTTGAAGCTAAAACTAGCCATGGATTTTCTCCGTGCTTTCTTAGTTTGTTCTGCAAATGGATATGTTTTTGTCTTTGTGTATGCATGATATCTAAAATACATTATTTTCCGTTAACGACATAGTAGGCATAAGACGCCGGATGAACACATGCGGGTGAACGGGGAGGTCCCTGGAGGCGTTCGTGGTCGGATGCGCATTTAAAGTTGAGTTTTGTGATTTTCACCTGCGCGGCGTGTTCGAATTCATTTTCCGCAACCGGGGATGTTTTTCGCCACACGCTGCGGTGTCGCTTTAGGGCGCTTCGGAGCCTGAGAATTCGGGCGTTCATAACCCTTTGTTAAACTTAACAGCTTATAAATTTTCGATACTGCGCTCATCGTGAGACGGGCGTTTCCCATTGACGCCCATATGGTCCCATGTTATCCCATTCCTGCACTGCGCAAGGGCAATCAAGTGCCCACCAATCGCAAAGTAAAGGCGTACTCCTCACCGGAGGCGCTGGATGGAATGTCGTCCATCCGGCTGGCGAGGCTGTGTCTGAGAAATGGAGTTCGGGGCGCCTAATCGCTGTCCGGGCTCTTTCGGGAACGGATGTTTCGTGTCATGGGCCGCTTCCTTTCACATGCGACCAACAGGATCGATTCCAAGGGCAGGGTCTCCGTGCCCGCGGCGTTTCGATCGGTGATGGCGCAGAGCAACATCCAGGATTTGTACTGCTTCCAGGATTTTGTGTTTCCGGCGATCAGCGTCGGCGGTTCGGACCTTCTCGAAAGGTTCGAGCGGCAGATCGCTGCGGAAGATCCGTTTTCGCCGGAAGCGAACGAGATGTCGCTTCTCATTCACGGGGGCGGGGTCTTTATGAAGCTCGACGCCGAGGGGCGGTTGATGGTCACGGATTTCATTCGCGACTTCACCGGTATCTCGGACGAAGTGACCTTCGTTGGTCGGGCGGATCATTTTCAGCTGTGGCAGCCGAAGGAATTTCAGGCTGTGCAGCAACGAGCACGAGAGGAGCGCAGGCTGGCGGGCAAGCGTTCCTCGTAACACGAGGGAACGGAATGGCGGCGAATCCTGGCGAAGGTTCAACTGATGCCGGTGGCGGACCGGTTCGCCACATTCCGGTTCTTCTCAACGAGGTTCTGACGGCGCTCGAGCCTGCTGCCGGCAAGGTCATTCTCGACGGCACGTTTGGCGCAGGCGGTTATACGTCGGCCATTCTGTCTGGTGGTGCCGAGGTCATCGCGCTTGATCGCGATCCGACGGCGATCGCGGGCGGGCAGGCGCTGGTCGAGGCGCATGGCGGTCGCCTGAAGCTCATTCACTCGCAGTTTTCGCGGCTGGCCGATCATGCGCCGGCCGGTGGCCTTGATGGCATCGTGCTCGATATCGGCGTGTCGTCGATGCAGATCGACGAGGCCGATCGCGGCTTCTCGTTCCAGAAGAACGGGCCGCTCGACATGCGCATGTCGGCATCCGGCGTTTCCGCCGCCGATGTCGTCAACCGCGCCAAGGTGGCCGAACTCATCCGCATCTTCCATTTCCTCGGCGAAGAGAGCCAGTCGCCGCGCATCGCGCATGCGATCGAGAAGCGCCGCGCCGAGAAGCCTTTCGAGACGACGCGCGATCTGGCGGGCCTGATCGAGATCGTCACGCCGCGCAAGATGAAGGACAAGATCCATCCGGCGACGCGGGTGTTCCAGGCGCTGCGCATCTTCGTCAATGACGAGCTCGGCGAGCTGGCACAGGCGCTGTTTGCGGCCGAACACGCGTTGAAGCCGGGCGGCCGTCTCGTGGTCGTCACCTTCCACTCGCTGGAAGACCGCATCGTCAAGACCTTCTTCTCCGATCGCGCCGGCAAGGCATCCGGCTCGCGCCACATGCCGATCGCCCACGAGCGCGCCGCGACCTTCGACCGGATCGGCAAGCCGATGGTGTCGGCAAGTGACGCGGAAGCCGAGATCAATCCGCGCGCGCGTTCCGCCAAGCTGCGTGCGGGCCTCAGAACCACCGCGCCGGCTGAAGCCGCCGACATGTCGATCTTCGGACTGCCCAACCTCGCAAGCCTCGGAAAGCTCGGAGCCTGATATGCTGAGAACCTTCGACCTCGTTCTTGTTGGCGTCATGACGGCCGCCGCCGCCGTGACCTATACGATCAAGCATCGGGCCGAACTCAAGCTCGAGGAGGTTCACCGCCTCGAAGCGGAGATCAAGCTCGAGAAGGACACGATCGATCTCCTGAAGGCCGACTGGGCGCTGCAATCGCAGCCGAACCGGCTGGAGCGGCTGGTCAACAACTATAATAGCGAGCTGCAGCTGCAGCCGACCGTCTCGACCTCGCTGGTGCATGCCAAGGAGCTGCCGATGCTGAAGGCGCAGGTGCCCGTGCCGGAGATTGCCGACGCCAAGACCGGCAAGCCGAAGCCGAAGGTCGTGGCGAAGCCTGTCGAGGAAGAAGACGAAATGACAACCGGATCTGTGGAGTAGAGATGTCCTTTCTTTCACGCATCATGGTTGCCAAGAGCCAGGCCCACTTTTCTTCCGGCGTCTACAGCCGGTTCGGCGGTCCGTCAGGCAGCGTGTCGATCCAGGGCTCGCGCAAGAAGCGCAGCGGCCAGGCCAAGAGCCGCGTCGGCCTTCTGGCCTTCGCCTTCGTCTGCGTCTACTGCGTCATCGGCGGACGTCTCGTCGAATACGCGGTGCGTGACCCCGACGTCGTATCCAGCATCCTGCCGCCCGACCGCCTGCTGGCGTCGCGCCCGGATATTCTCGATCGCAACGGCGAAGTGCTGGCGACCGATATCCGCACCGTCTCGCTGTTTGCCGAGCCGAACAAGATCGTCGATGCCGACGAGGCCGTCGAAAAGCTGACGACCGTGCTGCCCGATCTCGACATGAAGGGCACCTACAAGAAGCTCGCCAACCGCAATTCGCACTTTGCCTGGCTGCGCCGCCAGCTGTCGCCGAAGCAGCAGAGCCAGATCTTGGCGCTCGGCATTCCCGGCATCGGCTTCCGCCCGGAGAAGCGTCGCTTCTATCCCGGCGGCGCGACCGCCGCGCATATTCTCGGCTACGTCAACATCGACAATCGCGGCGTTGCAGGCATGGAGAAATACATCGACGACCAGGGGCTGGCCGATCTCGCCATGGTCGGCATGACCAGCGATCAGCCGCTGGAGCCGGTCAAGCTGTCGATCGATATCCGCGTCCAGAACATCGTGCGCGATATCGTCGTCAACGCGGTGAAGAATTACGAAGCAAAGGGTGCGGGCGCCGTCGTTCTCGACATCCACACCGGCGAAGTGCTGGCAATGGCATCGGCGCCGGATTTCGATCCGAACAATCCGCTTGAAGGCGCCAAGGAAGGCTGGCTGAACCGCATGTCGAACGGCACGTTCGAAATGGGCTCGACCTTCAAGACCTTCTCGCTCGCCATGGCGCTCGATACCGGCAAGGTCAACCTCAACTCCAGCTTCGACGCGACGCAGCCTCTGCATATCGGCGGCTTCACCATTCACGACTTCCACGGCCAGCGCCGCTGGCTGACGCTGCCTGAAGTCTTCCAGTATTCCTCCAACGTCGGTACCGCCCGCATCATCGACATCGTCGGCATCGATGCGCAGAAGGACTATCTGACGAAGCTTGGCCTGCTCACCAAGATGAAGACCGAGTTGCCCGAGGTGAAGATGCCGAGCCAGCCGAAGGTCTGGAAGAAGATCAACTCGGTGACCATCTCCTTCGGCCACGGTGTCTCGACGACGCCGCTGCAGACGGCTGTGGCCGGTGCGGCACTCGTCAATGGCGGCAAGCTGATCGAGCCGACCTTCCTGCCGCGCAACCGCGACCAGGCCGATGAAGTGGCCGAGGTGGTCGTCAAGAAGAGCACCAGCGACGACGTCCGCTATCTCTTCAAGGTCAACGGCGTGAAGGGCTCCGGCCGCAACGCCGATGTTCCCGGCTTCAACGTCGGTGGCAAGACCGGTACGGCCGACAAGGTCGTCAACGGCCGCTACGCCACCAACCTCAATTTCAACGCCTTCCTGGCGGCATTTCCGATCGAGAACCCGCAGTACGTGGTGCTGACCTTCTGCGACGAGCCGCACAATGGCGAAAAGGGCCAGAACATCGCGGCCTATACCGCCGCGCCGATGGTCAAGAACATCATCTCCCGCGCGGCGCCAATCCTCGGTGTGGAACCGAAGTTCGGTGACGACGGATCGGCCATGTTGGTGTCTTATTGAGTCTGGATGAATGTCGCAGCCGATTCGCCATGGGGGCTCGACGGCTCGAGAGAAAAGTGTGCGTTCGATGAAACTGAGGGACATCGCCGGAAATGCGTTTCCGGAATTGAAGGAAGAACTGAACGGCCCGGTGGGCGCGCTGGAGATTTCCGGCCTTTCCGCCGACAGCCGCAAGATCGCGCCCGGCATGGCTTTCGTCGCCGTCGCCGGCACCAAGGCTGACGGCGCGGGCTTTATCGCCGATGCCGCCGCGCGCCGTGCCGCGGTCGCGATCGCCTCGCATCCGACCGAAGCCTCCATTCCCGTTCTCGTCGTCAGCGAACCGCGCCGCTTCCTGTCGCTCGCAGCCGCCAATTTCTACGGCAAGCAGCCGGAGACCATGGTCGCGGTCACAGGAACCGCCGGCAAGACGTCGGTCGCCTCCTTCACCCGCCAGATCTGGGCCTTTGCCGGCCACCCGGCCGCGATGATCGGCACGACCGGCGTCGTCTCGCCGACCCGCAACGATTACGGCTCGCTCACCACGCCAGACCCGGTGTCGCTGCATGCGCTGCTGGCCGAGTTGACCGACGAAGGCGTGACGCATGCCTCGATGGAAGCGTCCAGCCATGGTCTCGACCAGTCGCGTCTCGATGGCGTGAAGCTCGCCGCAGCGGCCTTCACCAATCTCGGTCGCGATCACATGGATTACCATCCGACGATCGAGGACTACATGGCCGCCAAGATGCGGCTCTTCGATACGCTGCTGCCGAAGGGCAACCCCGCCGTGATCTTTGCCGACGACGCATGGTCGGAGCAGGCGATCAAGGCGGCGATCGATTCAGGACATGTGGTGCGCACCGTCGGCCGCAAGGGCGAGTATCTGACGCTGAAGCGCGTCGAGCATTTCCGCCACAAGCAGGTCGCCGAAATCCACGCCGAGGGGCAGATCTTCGAGGTCGATATTCCGCTCGCGGGCGATTTCCAGGTGGCCAATGCGCTCGTTGCCGCGGGCCTTGCCATGTCCACGGGCGTGCCGGCCAAGGTCGCCATGGCGGCGCTTGAAAAGCTGCAGGGCGCTTCGGGGCGCCTCGAGCTCGTCGGCCACACCAAGGACGGTGCGCTCGCTTATGTCGATTACGCCCATAAGCCGGATGCGCTTTCGAATGTGCTGGAATCCGTGCGTCCGTTCACGACGGGCCGCGTCATCGTCGTCTTCGGCTGCGGTGGAGACCGCGACCGCGGCAAGCGGCCGATCATGGGCGAGATCGCCTGCCGGCTTGCCGATGTGGTTGTCGTCACCGACGACAATCCGCGCTCGGAAGAGCCCGCATCGATCCGCGCCGAGATCATGGCCGCGGCCCCTTGCGCCACCGAGATACCCGACCGCGCCCAGGCGATCCGCGAGGCGGTCGCCATGCTCAACTCCGGCGACACGCTGATCGTTGCCGGCAAGGGACATGAAGAGGGGCAGACGATCGGTGGCGTCACGCTGCCGTTTTCGGATCACGCCGAGTTGCGCAAGGCTTTGGAGGAGCTGAAATCGTGAATTGGCTTTGGACAACGCAGGACATGATCACGGCCATGGCCGGGCGCCCGTTCGGCACCTTGCCGGAGGGGATTACCGGGATTGCGATCGACAGCCGCTCGATCCAGCCGGGTGAGGCCTTCTTCGCGATCAAGGGCGACCGGGTCGATGGTCACGACTATGCGTCGATGGCGATGGCCAATGGTGCTGCGCTGCTCGTCGTCAGCGAGGCGCGCCTGCCGGCGCTCGGCCGTTTGACCGTGCCGATGATCGTCGTCGAGGACGTGCTGGTGGCGCTCGGCAAGCTTGGGCTTGCGGCGCGGGCTCGTTCGCGCGCCCAGATCATCGCCGTCACCGGCTCCGTCGGCAAGACGACCACCAAGGAGATGCTGCGCCGGGTTCTCGCGCCATCGGGCAAGGTGCATGCGTCGGTCGCATCCTTCAACAATCACTGGGGCGTGCCGCTGACCTTGGCGCGCATGCCGCTCGACACCTATTTCGGTGTCTTCGAAGTCGGCATGAACCACCCGGACGAAATCCGTCCGCTGGTGAAGATGATCGAACCGCATGTCGCCGTCATCACCACGATCGCGCCGGCGCATCTCGGCAATTTCAAGAGCATCAAGGAAATCGCGACCGCCAAGGCCGAGATCTTCGAGGGCGTCGTGCCCGGCGGCCATGCCGTGCTCAACCGCGACAACGACCAGTTCAATTTCCTCGACCGCACGGCGCAGGCCTGCGGCATCCAGCATATCCACTCCTTCGGGCAGCACGCCAAGGCCGATTTCCGCATGGCGGAGTTCAACGGCGGCGACCAGAGCTCGACCTTGTGGATCACCATCGACGGCGAAACCCATGAGGTCGCGATCGGCGCGCCCGGCAGGCACATCGCCGAGAACGCGCTGGCAGCCCTCGGCGTTGCCAGGATCGTCGGCGCGGACCTGCAGTCGGCGATCGCGGCACTTGCGACGCTGCAGGCCGAAAAGGGCAGGGGGCGACGCCACAAGCTCTCGATCGGCCATGGCAGCTTCACCGTCATCGACGAAAGCTACAACGCCAATCCGACATCGATGCGCGCGGCAATCGCGCTGCTCGCGAGCTCCATGCCGACAGGATCGGGACGGCGGATCGCCGTGCTCGGCGACATGCTCGAGATGGGCGACTATTCCCAGAAGGTCCACACCGACCTCGCCGGGCCGCTGCTTGCCGCCGGCATCGAACATGTCTGGCTCGCCGGCCACGAGATGCTGGCGCTGAAGGAATCACTTCCCGAGAGCGTTTCGGTCGTGCATCGCGCGCAGACCGACGAACTCATCGACCACGTATTGAACTCTGTCGCGGTAGGCGACGTGCTGATGGTAAAATCGTCATTGGGCATCGGTTTCGGCAAGATTATTGCTGCGCTCCTTGACAAGTTCCCGCCATTTGCCGACACGCAACGCGAATTTTGAGCGGGTAAACAAGGGGCCCTGAATGCTGATTTGGCTAGTCGAACTGTCGGAACACCTGAAATTTCTGAACCTGTTCAGATACATTACGTTCCGCACGGGCGCCTCTCTCTTCACCTCCGCGCTGATCGTTTTCCTGTTCGGGCCGATGATCATCAATTCGCTGCGCATTCGCCAGGGCAAGGGTCAGCCGATCCGCGCCGACGGACCGCAGACGCACTTCAAGAAGGCCGGTACGCCGACCATGGGCGGCCTGATGATCCTTGCCGGCATCGTCGGTTCGTCGCTGCTGTGGGCGGATCTGTCGAATGTCTATGTCGTGGCGACGCTGCTCGTCACGCTCGGCTTCGGCGCGATCGGCTTCTATGACGACTATCTCAAGGTCAGCAAGCAGAGCCACAAGGGCTTCTCCGGCAAGGCGCGTCTCGGCATCGAGTTCGTCATCGCCGGCATCGCCGTCTATTTCATGATGCGGGCGTCGCTGGCCTCGGGCCCTGCAGGTTCGACCTTCGGTTCGTCGGTCGCATTCCCGTTCTTCAAGGATTTCCTGATCAACCTCGGCATCATGTTCGTGGTCTTCGGCGGCTTCGTCATCGTCGGCGCCGGCAATGCGGTCAACCTGACCGATGGTCTCGACGGTCTCGCCATCGTGCCGGTCATGATCGCGGCGGCCTCCTTCGGCGTCATCGCTTATCTGGCCGGTAACGCCGTGTTCGCGAACTATCTGCAGATCAACTTCGTGCCCGGCACGGGCGAGCTCTCCGTCGTTCTCGGTGCCGTCATCGGCGCCGGCCTTGGCTTCCTTTGGTTCAACGCGCCACCCGCCGCCATCTTCATGGGCGACACCGGTTCGTTGGCACTCGGCGGCACGATCGGCACGGTTGCCGTCGCCACCAAGCATGAGATCGTCATGGCGATCATCGGCGGCCTGTTCGTCATGGAAACGCTGTCGGTTATCATCCAGGTCGGCTTCTTCAAGATGACCGGACGTCGCGTCTTCCTGATGGCGCCGATCCACCACCACTTCGAGAAGAAGGGCTGGACCGAAAGCCAGGTGGTCATCCGCTTCTGGATCATCGCCGTCGGCCTTGCCATGCTCGGCCTCTCGACGCTGAAGCTGCGGTAAGACGATCATGATCCCGGTCACCACGCTTTCTGGAAAAAAGGTCGCGCTCTTCGGGCTCGGCGGTTCCGGCTTCGCCACGGCGCGCGCCTTGATCCTTGGGGGCGCGGAGGTGACGGCGTGGGATGACAATCCCGATAGCGTGACCAAGGCCTCGGCCGAGGGCATCCGCACCGCCGATCTCAGGACGATCGACTGGAACACGCAGTCGCTGTTCGTGCTGTCGCCGGGCGTGCCGCTGACGCATCCGAAGCCGCACTGGACGGTCGATCTGGCGCGTGCCGCCGGTGTCGATATCGTCGGCGATGTCGAGCTCTTCGTGCGCGAGCGCCGGGCGCATGCGCCTGACGCGCCGTTCATCGCCATAACCGGCACCAACGGCAAATCGACCACCACGGCGCTGATCGCCCATATCCTGAAATCGAGCGGCCGCGACACGCAGCTCGGCGGCAATATCGGCACCGCGGTGCTGACGCTGGAGCCGCCGAAGGCTGGTCGCTTCTATGTCGTCGAGTGCTCCTCCTACCAGATCGATCTCGCGCCGACGCTCAACCCGTCGGCCGGCATCCTGCTCAACCTCACGCCCGACCATCTCGATCGCCACGGCACGATGCAGCACTATGCCGACGTTAAGGAGCGGCTGGTCGCGGGCAGCGACGTCGCCATCGTCGGCGTCGACGACAGTCATTGCGAGATGATCGCCGACCGCATCGAGCGGGCAGGCGGCAAGGTCACGCGCATCTCCCGCCGCCATGTGCTTGCCGACGGCATCTATGCCGAGGGCACGAAACTCATCCAGGCGCAGGCGGGTGCCGCACTGCCGATCGCCGATCTCGACGGCATCCCGACGCTGCGCGGCAGCCACAACGCGCAGAACGCGGCGGCAGCCGTCGCCGCCTGCCTTGCGGCCGGTGTCTCGGTCGAGGATATCCGCGAGGGCCTCGCGTCCTTCCCGGGGCTGAAGCACCGCATGCAGCCGGTCGGCCGGCGCGGCAATGTGGTGTTCGTCAACGATTCCAAGGCAACCAACGCCGATGCGGCGGCACCGGCGCTGTCGAGCTACGACCGCATCTACTGGATCGCCGGCGGCCTTCCCAAGGCGGGCGGGATCACGACGCTTGCGCCGTTCTTCCCGCGCATCGCCAAGGCCTATCTGATCGGCGAGGCAGCAGCGGAATTCGCCGCCACGCTCGGCGAGGCGGTGCCTTACGAGATATCGGGAACGCTGGACCAGGCGGTCGCGCATGCGGCCGAGGATGCGGCAAAGGACGACAGCGGGCCATTGGCGGTCATGTTAGCACCGGCTTGCGCAAGCTTCGACCAATATAAGAACTTCGAAGTCAGGGGCGATGCATTTGTGAGCCATGTGGCAGCGCTCGACGGAGTAACCATGCTGATCGGTTCGGCAACAGGAGAGAAGTGACATGGTAAGTCGTGCGGAACGCGGGGCATTGGCCGATTGGTTCTGGACCATCGACCGGTTCTTCCTGGCGATGTTCATCTTCCTGATGGGCATCGGCTTCATGCTGTCGTTTGCCGCGTCGCCGGCGGTGGCCGAGCGCATCGGGCTGGAGCCGTTCCACTTCGTCAAGCGCCACGCGGCCTTCATGATCCCGTCACTGGCGGTCATGATCGGCCTGTCGTTCCTGACGCCGCGGCAGGTGCGCCGCACCGCGATCCTTCTCCTGATCGTCGCGATCGCCATGATGCTGCTCGCGCTGTTCTTCGGCGTCGAGGTCAAGGGTTCGCGCCGCTGGGTGACGCTCGCCGGTATCTCGATCCAGCCGTCGGAATTCATGAAGCCGGCCTTCGTGGTCGTCTGCGCCTGGCTGTTTGCCGAGCATGCGCGCCAGCCGGAAATCCCTGGCAATCTCTTCGCCATCATCCTCTTCGGCATGGTCGCGGCGCTTCTCGTGGCGCAGCCCGACCTTGGCCAGACCATTCTGACGACAGCGGTCTGGGGCGGCATGTTCTTCATGGCCGGCATGCCGTGGCTGTGGATCATCGTGCTCGGCGCCGGTGGCGTCGGCGGTCTCGTCAGCGCCTATTACGTCTTCCCGCACGTGGCGCTGCGTATCGACAAGTTCATGACCGGCGAGGGCGATACGTTCCAGATCGACACGGCGCGCGAGGCGATTATCCGTGGCGACTGGTTCGGCCAGGGTCCGGGCGAGGGCATCGTCAAGCGGATCATCCCGGACGCGCATACCGACTTCATCTTCTCGGTCGCGGCCGAGGAGTTCGGCATCATCTTCTGCATCGCTCTGGTCTTGCTGTTCTCGGCGCTCGTCCTGCGCGGTCTTTCGCATGCCTATAAGGAGCGCAACGACTTCAACCGTTTCGCCGTCGCTGGCCTCGTGCTGCAGATCGGCATACAATCCATCATCAACGTGGGCGTCAATCTCGAGCTGCTGCCGGCGAAGGGCATGACCCTGCCGCTGATCTCCTACGGCGGTTCGTCGATGGTCGCCATCTGCGTCACGGCCGGGTTCATTCTCGCGCTGACGCGCCACAGACCGGAAAAGCGTGCGCAGGAGCGGAGCCTGTTTCGCGTCGCGCACGGCATTCCGGCGGAGTAAGACTATATGAGCAAAGGCATCGTTCTGCTTGCCGCCGGGGGAACCGGCGGCCACGTGTTTCCGGCGGAGGCCCTGGCCTACAAGCTGAAGGAACGCGGCTATTCCGTGCATCTGGTGACGGACAGCCGGGCGGAGCGCTATGCCGGCAAATTCCCGGCCGACGAGATCCATGTCGTGCCGTCAGCCACGATCGCCTCGAAGAACCCGGTCGCCGTCGCGCGTTCGCTGTGGACGCTGTGGAGCGGCATGCGGGCGGCCAAGCGGTTGATCGGGCGGTTGAAGCCTGTCGTGGTCGTCGGCTTCGGCGGCTATCCGACGGTGCCGCCGCTGCTCGCCGCCACGCGTCTCAATGTGCCGACCATGATCCACGAGCAGAACGCGGTGATGGGCCGCGCCAACAAGGCGCTCGCCAATCGCGTCAAGGCGATCGCCGGTGGTTTTCTGCCCGAGAATGGCGGTGCCTTTCCCGAAAAGACGGTGACGACGGGCAATCCGGTGCGCCCTGCCGTCATCGAGGCGGCGAAGACGCCCTATACGCCGTCGCATGCCGGCGAGCCGTTCAATCTCGTCGTCTTCGGCGGCAGCCAGGGCGCGCAGTATTTCTCCAAGGCGATGCCGACGGCGATCAGCCTGCTCGACGACGATCTGCGCGCGCGTCTCAGGATCACCCAGCAGGTTCGTCCCGAGGATATGGGCATGGTCGGCGATTGCGTCGCCAAGCTTCAGATGGGCGCCGCATCCGACATCGCGCCCTTCTTTACCGATATGGCCGAACGGCTGGCCAAGGCGCATCTTGTCATCTGCCGCTCCGGCGCGTCGACGGTTTCCGAGATCTCGGTGATCGGCCGTCCGGCGATCCTGGTGCCTTACCCGCATGCGCTCGACCACGACCAGGCGGCCAATGCCGCGTCGCTTGCGGCAACCGGCGGTGCCAAGGTGATCGTGCAGGCCGAACTCTCGTCCGAGAAGATCGCCTCGATCCTGACGCACACGATGAACGACCCGGAAAAGCTGGCGCGTATGGCCGCTGCCGCCAAGCAGGCGGGTAAACCTGACGCCGCGAACTTGCTTGCCGACATGGTAGAGGCTATTGCGGCGGGACGTACAATTGCAGAGTTCAAGGGGAAAAGCGCATGAAAATGCCGAAGGCCATCGGCCTCGTCCATTTCATCGGCATCGGCGGTATCGGCATGAGCGGGATCGCCGAGGTGCTGCACAATCTCGGCCATCGCGTCCAGGGATCCGACCAGGCCGATAGCGCCAACGTCCAGCGCCTGCGCGACAAGGGCATCGAGGTTTTCGTCGGCCACAAGGCCGAGAACCTTGGCGATGCCGAGGTCGTCGTCGTCTCGACCGCGATCAAGAAGGACAATCCCGAACTCATCGCCGCGCGTGAAAAGCTGCTGCCCGTCGTACGCCGCGCCGAAATGCTGGCAGAGCTGATGCGCTTCCGCAATGCGATCGCAATCGGCGGCACGCATGGCAAGACGACGACCACCTCGATGGTCGCGACGCTGCTCGAAGCCGGCGGGCTCGACCCGACCGTCATCAATGGCGGCATCATCAATGCCTACGGCACCAATGCCCGCATGGGCGAGGGCGAGTGGATGGTGGTCGAGGCAGACGAATCGGACGGCACCTTCCTGAAGCTTCCGGCCGACGTTGCCGTCGTCACCAATATCGACCCCGAGCATCTCGACCATTACGGCAATTTCGACGCCGTGCGCGCCGCGTTCCGCCAGTTCGTCGAGAATGTGCCGTTCTACGGTTTCGGCGTCATGTGCCTCGATCATCCTGAAGTGCAGGCGCTGGTCGGCCGTATCGAGGACCGCAAGGTCGTGACTTACGGCGAGAACCCGCAGGCCGACGTGCGCTTCATGAACGTCCGCATCGACGGCGCGCGCTCGACCTTCGACGTCGAGATCCGCCGCCGCCGTACCGGCCAGGTGATCAAGCTCGACAATCTCGTTCTGCCGATGCCCGGCCGCCACAATGTTTCGAATGCGACCGCCGCGATTGCGGTTGCCAATCGCCTGGGCATGTCGAGCGAGGATATCGCCAAGGGGCTTGCCTCCTTCGGCGGCGTCAAGCGTCGCTTCACGCTGACCGGCGAATGGAACGGCGTGCAGATCTTCGACGACTACGGTCACCATCCGGTCGAGATCAAGGCTGTGCTGAAGGCGGCGCGCGAGGCGTGCAAGGGCCGCGTCATCGCCGTGCACCAGCCGCACCGCTATTCGCGCCTGGCGAGCCTTTTCGAGGAATTCGCCGCCTGCTTCAACGATGCGGACAGCATTTTCCTGGCGCCGGTCTATGCCGCCGGCGAAGAACCGATCGAGGGCGCCAACGCCGAAGCGCTTGTTTCGCTGATCAAATCGGGCGGGCATCGCGATGCGCGCTTCCTCGCCTCTCCCGAGTTGTTGCCTGAAATGGTCGCAGAGATTGCAAAGCCAGGCGATTTCGTGGTTCTGTTGGGGGCTGGAAGTATCACTTATTGGGCGGCAGCACTGCCCAAGCAACTGGAAGGCCTTTCGGGTAGATCCGCATGAAACAGGTGAATGGGCAAAAGCTTCTTGCGTCGCTGGGCGACGGTGTAAAGGACATCCGCGGGAGGATTACACCGGATGCGCCGATGGACCGCGTCACCTGGTTCCATGCCGGGGGCCTTGCGGAACTGATGTTCCAGCCGCACGACGAAGAAGATCTGATCGCATTCCTGAAGATCCTGCCCGAGGATGTTCCGATGACCGTGGTCGGCGTCGGCTCGAACATCCTGGTGCGCGACGGCGGCATTCCCGGCGTGGTATTGCGCCTGTCGGCCAAGGGCTTCGGTTCGGTTGAGCTCGCGGGCGAAAACCGCGTGCGCGCCGGTGCCATCTGCCCGGACAAGCACGTCGCGGCCATGGCGATGGATAACGGCATCGGCGGTTTCCACTTCTACTATGGCATTCCCGGCAGCATCGGCGGCGCGGCGCGCATGAACGCCGGGGCCAATGGCGGCGAGACGCGTGATCGCGTCGTCGAGGTCACCGCGATCGACCGCAAGGGCAACAAGCACGTGCTGTCGAATGCCGACATGGGCTATGAGTATCGCCATTCGTCGGCCGCCAGCGACCTGATCTTCACCTCGGTGCTGTTCGAAGGCTATGCCGAGGACCGCGCCAAGATCCGCGCCGACATGGATGCCGTGCGCAGCCACCGCGAGACGGTGCAGCCGATCCGCGAGAAGACCGGTGGCTCGACCTTCAAGAACCCCGAAGGTCACTCCGCGTGGAAGCTGATCGACGAAGCGGGATGCCGCGGTCTCGTCATCGGCGGCGCGCAGATGTCGTCCTTGCACTGCAACTTCATGATTAACAACGGCCAGGCGACCGGCTACGACCTCGAATATCTCGGCGAGCAGGTTCGCCGCGAGGTGTTCGAGCATTCCGGCATCAAGCTGGAATGGGAAATCAAGCGCCTGGGCCTGTTCATGCCGGGCCGCGAAGTGCGTCCGTTCCAGGGCGTGACGAGCGAGTAAGCTTTGAGCCCGTCGGTGCCGCAAGCTGCGGCACCCCTTTGCGCGATGCGCCTTAGCCGAAACGTCTGGTGAAGGCGGTGGTGAAGGTCACCCCTCCGACATCGTCGCTAGCGTCGCCGATCGCCACATCCATCACATTCCCCTTGATACGCACGAGGCTGAAGCCGCCCATGAAGGCGGCGCGCGCCTTGAAGACGTCGATGCCGCCGGCCTGATAGGCCATGCGCGTATCATGCTCGTGGCCGTGGAAAATGCCGATTACGTTGTAACCTTCAAGGGTTGCGAGCAGTTGCTGACGTTCTGATTCACCCCACCAGTGCGGCGCGCCGCTGCCCTCAACGGTGAAGGTGCTCTTTTCCGGATCCCAGCGTTCGAGCGAGAACTTGTCCCATCCATAGTGCTGGAAGATCACGACCGGGCGACCGTCGGCGGCATAGGCTGCGAGATCTCGCTTCATCCAGTCGAGGCTGTTGGCCGTGCCCTTGGTGTTGTCGCCGCCATAGCGCTGCGCCTGGATGAGGTGCAGGCCGCCCCAGTTCCAGGAGTAGTTGTCGGAGGCCTCGTCGTAATTGTCGACGGGCACGACCGGCTTGAAGAAGACGCTCGGCTTGTGGTTCAGCTGCACGTAGTCGCGCAGCTCGTCTCGGTACCAGTCCACCTGCGGCGGATGGCCGTCCTGGTCGAGATCGTGGTTGCCGAGGCCGACATAGACGGGGAAGTGGATGTGGTCGGCGCCCGGTCCCTGCTGATAGCGGTGCGAGAACTGCAGCAACTGCGACCCCTCCGCGAACTCCGCCATCTGGCCGCCGCCGTCGTCGGTGACGTCGCCGCAGACGATGACGCCTTGCGGCTTGGCGATCGGCTTACCCGCGAGAGCAAAGCCGGTGGGCTTGCCGTCAATTGCTTCCGGCCAGGTCTGGTGGTGGATGTTGTTGAGCGCCCGGATGTGGCGCAGCAGGTTGGCGTCGGTCTTGCCCTCTGCCTCGCAATTGGGGCTGAGGCCATCGCCGATGCGGCAGGCGTGGATGTCGTTGATGACGAGGAAGGTGACGTCGGTATCGGGGACGCCGGCAGCGCGGGCGAGGGGCGGGAGAGATAGCGACAGGCCGGCGCCCAGGCCATGCGTCAGCAGCGATCGTCGTGTCAGCATTCGTCTCTCCCCAGCCATTGATCGCATCGAAAATAGTGGCAGGGCGTTAACAGACAGCAACGAAAAAGGCCGCGGCGGTTTCCCGTCGCGGCCCCGAATTTGCGATCAACGCTTCGATCAGACTTCGTCGCGACCGGAGGCCAGGATGCAGATCAGCGTGATGACGGCGGAAAGGCCGAGATAGTAGCCGACGTAGAGCATGCCGTAGTTCGCCTGCAGCCAGGTGGCAATGTAGGGCGCCAGAGATGCGCCGAAGATGCCTGCGAGGTTGAAGGTGATCGACGAGCCGGTGTAGCGCACGGCGGTCGGGAAGGGCGCTGCGAGCGCCGTGCCGATCAGGCCGTAGGTCATGCCCATCAGCGCCATGGCGACGATCGCGAAGACCAGAATGCTGCCTTCGCCGCCAGCCATCAGGCCGGGGAGCAGGAAGGAGAACAGGCCGATCAGGACCGTCGTCAGGATCAGCATTTCGCGGCGGCCGAAGCGCTCCGCAAGCTTGCCGATGATCGGGATGAAGATGCCGAAGGAGATCGAGCCGACGATCTGGATCTCGAGCGCGTCGAGGAACGGGATCTTCAGGACCTTGACGTTGTAGGAGAGCAGGTAGGCCGAGCCGATGTAGAACAGCACGAAGGTGGCGAGCGCCACGAAGGTGCCGAGGAACAGGCTGCGCTTGTGCTTGCGGAAGACTTCGGCAACGGGAACGGCGACGCGCTCCTTCTTGTCGATGGCCTTCTGAAAGTCAGGCGTTTCGGTGATCGACAGGCGAACCCAGAGGCCGATGACGATCAGGACGATCGAGGCGATGAAGGGAACGCGCCAGCCCCAGGCGAGCAGCTGTTCCTGCGGCATGAACTGCAGCAGCACCCAGAAGATGCCCGAGGACAGGAAGAGGCCGAGCGGTGCGCCGAGCTGCGGGAACATGCCGTACCAGCTGCGCTTGCCTTCCGGCGCGTTTTCCGTTGCCAGCAGCACTGCGCCGCCCCATTCGCCGCCGAGGCCGAAGCCCTGGCCGAAACGGCAAAGCGCCAGCAACAGAGGCGCGAGAACGCCGATCGATTCATAAGAGGGGAGCAGGCCGATGATGACTGTGGAGATACCCATCGTCAGCAGGGCTGCGACCAGCGTCGTCTTGCGGCCGATCCTGTCGCCGAAGTGGCCGAAGACCACGGCGCCAAGCGGGCGGGCGAAGAAGGCGATGGAGAAGGTCGCGAAGGAGGCGAGCAGCGCGGTGGTCGGATCGCTGTTCGGGAAGAACAGCGTCGGGAAGACCAGCACGGCGGCCGTCGCGTATACGTAGAAGTCGAAGAATTCGATGGTGGTGCCGACGACGCTTGCGATCAGAACGCGTGCCGGCGAGTTGAGCGGTGCACTGTTCGATGAAGCTGATGTCGGCGATACTGGAGATATCGCGTCTGACATTTTCATTCCAATCGGGATTTCGGTTGTATGCCCTTGGGAGGCTAGGGGCTCATAACGCAATTTTAATTCGGCGCAAACGTTAATCACGCAATAAACCGACAAAAACTAGGGTGCTTGCTTTTTCAGCCGGAAAGTCAGGCGCTCAACCGCGTCCTGTTCCGTGTTTCCAGCGGTTGCAGGCGCGGTGGGAAGTCGGATTTGCGTCCGCGCAAATCTGGAAGCGGCCGGCGGTCTGAGCCTGCTTGGCGCTGTTGTTTAAACTTTTTGTTTCGCTTTGACATATCGGCCGTAGCGCTTGGCGCTGCGGGGTTTTCGCGTTTCGACGGTCGCGCCCGACTGTCACAATTCATGACTGTTCGGGGAGGAAGTTAACAAAAGTAAACGCTTCGTTAACCATAATGACGCTCTAATACACGTGCGCCAGGCGAGCCAGATTCGGAAGAAAGCCAGCTTGGTGCAAGCCTTGGAATGCAAAGTACGGTTTATTTTGGGGGTATCTATGAGTCGCAAGCATGTCGCTGTCCTTATGGGCGGATTTTCCTCGGAGAGGCCTGTCAGCCTTTCGTCCGGGGCGGCGTGCGCGGATGCTCTCGAGGCTGAAGGCTTCCAGGTGACCCGTATCGATGTCGATCGCGACGTCTCCGCCAAGCTGTCCGCTCTCCGTCCCGACGTGGCGTTCAACGCCCTGCATGGGCCGTTCGGCGAGGATGGGCTGATCCAGGGCATCCTCGAATACCTCGAGATTCCCTACACCCACTCCGGTGTTCTGGCCTCGGCGCTTGCCATGGACAAGAGCAAGGCAAAGGGTGTTGCGGCCGCCGCCGGCATTCCTGTCGCGCAGTCGCAGGTGATCAACCGCTTCGCTTTCCCCGCCGAGCATCCGATGAAGCCGCCTTATGTGGTGAAGCCGGTGCGCGAGGGTTCGAGCTTCGGTGTCGTGATCGTTCAGGAGGATCAGTCGCGTCCGCCGCAGATCATCGGCTCGGCCGAATGGCGGTATGGCGAGGAGGTTCTCGTCGAGCGTTATGTGCATGGTCGCGAGCTGACCTGCGGTGTCATGGGCGATCAGGTGCTTGGTGTGACCGAGATCGTTCCACAGGGGCACAGCTTCTACGACTATGATTCCAAGTATGTGGCCGGTGGTTCGAAACACGTCATTCCGGCGAAAATTTCACCGAATATTTACCAAAAAATACAATCATTGTCCCTAAGGGCGCATCAAGCAATTGGTTGCCGTGGAGTGAGTCGGTCGGATTTTCGGTACGACGATCGCTTCTCCGAAGACGGCGAAATCATCTGGCTGGAGATCAATACTCAGCCAGGCATGACTCCAACCTCGCTTGTGCCCGAAATGGCCGGTCATGCCGGCTACTCGTTTGGTGAATTTCTTCGTTGGATGGTGGAGGACGCTTCTTGTTCTCGGTAACGGTCAAAAGGATGGGGCGCCCAAGCCATCAAGCCGAGCCTTCCTATGCTGAAGGCGATGGGCGCATGGTGCTGCCGCGGCCTCTGCGCCGCGTCGTCCGCTTCCTCGTCAGCCTCGGCAGCGGTCGCATCTATATTCCGGCCCATACGGGCACTGTGTCGGCGCTGGCCTTCTTCGCCGCGACGGGTTTCTACGGCATGTCTCTGGGTGGTCACACTGAGGTTGTCGCGCAGGCAACGACGGCTGCGGCCGGCTTTGCCGTCGAGGACGTGAAGGTGTCCGGCAACTCCGAGACCTCCGAAATCGATATCCTCCAGCTGATCGGTCTCGACGGCACGACCTCGCTCGTGGCGCTCGATGTGGATGCGGCGCGTCAGAAGATCGCGAAGCTCCCCTGGGTCGAGAGCGTCGAGGTCCGCAAGGTCTATCCGAAGACGATCGAGGTGAAGCTCAAGGAGCGCGAAGCCTACGCGATCTGGCAGCATGGCGCCGAGCTTTCGCTGGTCGAGAAGGGTGGGGCGGTCATCGCGCCGCTTCGCGACAACAAGTTTTCGCAGCTTCCGCTGGTCGTTGGTCGCGGCGCCGAAGTGGCTGCCGCTTCGCTCGCGGACGAGTTCTCCAAGTGGCCCGATATCAAGGCGCGCGTGAAGGCCTATGTCTGGGTCTCCGGCCGTCGCTGGGACCTGCACATGGATAACGGCGTCGTCGTCAAGCTGCCGGAAGACGATGTCGATCAGGCGCTGGCGCGCCTTTCGAAATTCAACGGCGAACAGGCGCTTCTCGATCGCGATATCGCGGCCGTCGATCTTCGCCTCTCCGACCGTATGGCCATCCAACTGACGCCTGAAGCCATGGAGCGCCGTCAGCTTGTTCTCGATCAGCGCACCAAGGATTTGAAGAAGGCGGGGCAGAATATATGAGCTTGTTCGGTTCGTCCCATTTTGGATTGCCGCGCCTGAAGCCGCTTTCGTCCAAGCGGTCGCACGTCGTTTCCGTGCTCGACATCGGTTCGACGAAAGTCGTCTGCATGATCGGCCGGCTGACGCCGCGCGAGGAGAGCCAGATCCTTCCCGGTCGCACGCATAACATCGAAATCATCGGCATCGGCCATCAGCGTTCGCGCGGTATCAAGACCGGCGCGATCTCGGATCTCGATGCGCTGGAAAGCGTCATCCGCCTCGCGGTCGATGCCGCCGAGCGCATGGCGGGCCTCACCGTCGAGAGCCTGATCGTCAACCTGACGGCCGGACGCCTCACCAGCGACATCTACACCGCCACCATCGATCTCGGCGGCCAGGAAGTCGAACTGAACGACCTGAAGAAGGTTCTGGCGGCAGCCTGCCAGCAGTCGCTGCGTCAGGATCGCGCCGTGCTGCACTCGCTGGCCACCGGTTTCTCGCTCGACGGCGAACGCGGCATCCGCGATCCTTTGTCCATGTACGGTGACGTTCTCGGCGTCGACATGCATGTCGTGACCGCAGAGCGCACGGCTCTGAAGAACCTCGAGCTCAGCGTCAACCGCGCGCACCTGTCGGTCGAAGGCATCGTTGCGACGCCTTACGCGTCCGGTCTCGCAGCTCTTGTCGACGACGAAGTCGAACTCGGATGCGCCGCGATCGACATGGGCGGCGGCACGACGACGATCTCGGTCTTTGCCGAAGGCAAGCTGGTGCACACGGATGCCGTCGGTCTCGGCGGTCATCATGTCACTACCGATCTGGCCCGTGGCCTTTCGACCCGCATCGAGGACGCCGAGCGTCTGAAGGTGGTTCATGCCTCGGCCATGGGGAACTCTTCCGATGAGCGCGAGCTGATCTCGATCCCGCCGATCGGCGAGGACGACCGCGATCTGCCGACGCAGGTGCCGCGCGCACTGGTGTCGCGGATCGTCAGCGCCCGCATCGAGGAGACGATGGAACTCATTCGCGACCGCATCCAGCGCTCGGGCTTCAGCCCGATCGTCGGCAAGCGCGTCGTGCTGACAGGCGGCGCAAGCCAGCTGACCGGCCTTGCCGACGTTGCCCGCAAGATCCTTGCCCGCAACGTCCGTATCGGCCGCCCGATGGGCGTCTCGGGTCTCCCGACCGCTGCCAAGGGTCCGGCCTTTTCGACGGCGGTCGGCCTGATGATCTATCCGCAGGTTGCGGACCAGGAAACACATGCGTCACAGAGCGGTCTGCTCATGTCGCTTGGCGGAAATAGCAGCCGCTTCGCTCGGATGGGCCAGTGGCTGAAGGAAAGCTTCTAGAAATTGAGTGAATTGGCCGGCGTGGCGATGCGGCCATAAAGAGAAGGAACGGGTACCATGACTATCAAGCTGCATACGCCAGATATCACTGAGCTGAAGCCGCGCATCACCGTGTTCGGCGTCGGCGGTGGCGGTGGCAACGCTGTCAACAACATGATTTCCGCTGGTCTCCAGGGCGTCGACTTCGTCGTTGCCAACACGGATGCCCAGGCACTGACGATGACCAAGGCAGAGCGCATCATCCAGCTCGGCGCCAGCGTCACCGAAGGTCTCGGCGCGGGTTCGCAGCCGGAAGTCGGCCGTGCAGCTGCTGAAGAATGCATCGACGAAATCGTCGATCACCTGAACGGCACCCACATGTGCTTCGTCACCGCCGGCATGGGCGGCGGCACCGGCACCGGTGCGGCTCCCGTGGTTGCACAGGCTGCCCGCAACAAGGGCATCCTGACGGTTGGCGTCGTGACCAAGCCGTTCCACTTCGAAGGCGGCCGCCGCATGCGTCTGGCCGAAGCGGGCATCCAGGAACTGCAGAAGTCGGTCGACACGCTGATCGTCATTCCGAACCAGAACCTGTTCCGTATCGCAAACGACAAGACGACCTTCGCCGACGCATTCGCGATGGCCGACCAGGTTCTCTACTCGGGCGTTGCCTGCATCACCGACCTGATGGTGAAGGAAGGTCTCATCAACCTCGACTTCGCCGACGTCCGTTCGGTCATGCGCGAAATGGGCCGCGCGATGATGGGTACCGGCGAGGCTTCCGGCCAGGGCCGCGCGATGCAGGCTGCGGAAGCCGCGATCGCAAACCCGCTGCTCGACGAAACCTCGATGAAGGGCGCACAGGGCCTGCTGATCTCCATCACCGGCGGTCGCGACCTCACCCTCTTCGAAGTCGACGAAGCCGCTACCCGTATCCGCGAAGAAGTCGATCCGGATGCGAACATCATCCTCGGCGCGACCTTCGACGAATCGCTTGAAGGCATCATCCGCGTTTCCGTCGTCGCCACCGGCATCGACCGCGCGATGAACCAGGATGCCGGCAAGACCTTCCAGCCGGTCCAGAAGCCGATTATCCGTCCTTCGGCGGCCGTTGCTCCGGCTCCGGCCGCAGTCCAGCCTGCCCCTGTCATGCAGCAGGCACCGAAGGCCGACCAGATCGCGCAGACCATCCGCATGGCCGAAGCCGAAATGGAACGCGAACTCGACATCCACGCTCCGCGCGCGGCTGCCCCGGTTCACCAGCAGCCTGCTCCGCAGGAAACCTTCCGCCCGGCGAGCAAGATCTTCGCAGCTCCGGAAGCCGCACCGGTCATCCGTCCGGCTCCGGTCCAGCAGCAGGCACCCGTGATGCAGCAGCCGGCTCCGCAGCCTGTGATGCATCAGCCGGCGCCGGTCATGCAGCAGCCTGCTCCTGTCATGCAGCAGCAGCCGGTCCGCATGCCGAAGGTCGAGGATTTCCCGCCGGTCGTTCAGGCCGAGATCGATCATCGTTCGCAGCCGGCACCCGTGTCGCATGCGCATGAAGAGCGCGGCCCGATGGGCCTCCTGAAGCGCATCACCAACTCGCTTGGTCGCCGCGAAGAGGAAGTCGCTCCTGAAATGACGTCGGCTCCGGCAGCGTCCTCGCAGCAGCGTCGCCCGCTGTCTCCGGAAGCAAGCCTCTATGCTCCGCGTCGCGGAAACCTGGATGATCAGGGCCGTGCCGTACCGCAGGCCCGCATGATGCAGGAAGACGATCAGCTCGAAATTCCGGCCTTCCTTCGCCGCCAGTCGAACTGATAAAGACACGCAGAATCGCCACGCAACAGCCCGGGAGTTCGCTCCCGGGCATTGTTGTATCAGGCACTCCGATTTGCGCCTGATTGCCTTGTGATTTCAAATGCATGCTTTCGTAACAATGCGAAAGAAACAGTGATTTGGATTGCAGCGCGGGCACACGTATGTATGGGCTGCAAAACCGTCTACGTGCGCCTTGACGCAGCACCGCGATGGAGAGAATAAGCCTTGGCGGATGAGTTTCGACATATCGGTCGTAGCGGGTCGCCAAGGATAATAAAGGCAAGATTAATGGTTATTGGCATGTTGGGTTTTCAAACGACGGTATCGCGTCCGGTTACTCTTTCGGGTATCGGCGTTCATTCGGGTGCCGACGTTTCGATTACCTTCAACCCCGCTGAAGCCGACACTGGTGTCGTATTCAATCGCATGCATGACAACGGCGAAGTGACCGAGCTTCGCGCTGTTTCCTCGCAGGTCGGCAATACCGACCTGTGCACCGTTCTCGGCTTTTCTCCGGCGCGCTCCGTCGCGACGGTCGAACATGTGATGGCCGCCGTCTACGCGCTTGGCCTCGACAACGTCGTCATCGAAGTCGACGGCGCCGAAATGCCGATCATGGACGGCAGCTCGATGCCTTTCATCGACGCCATCGAGCAGGTGGGTCTGGTATCGCTCGGCGTCAAGCGCCGCTACATCCGCATCACCAAGCCGGTTCGCATCGAGCATGGCGGCTCCTGGAGCGAGTTTCGTCCCTATGACGGCATGCGCTTCGAAGTCGAGATCGATTTCGACACGCCGCTGATCGGCCGCCAGAAGTGGGAAGGCGACATGACCGCCGCCACCTTCAAGTCGGAACTGTCGCGCGCCCGCACCTTCGGCTTCATGCGTGACGTCGAACGTCTCTGGGCCTCGGGCCACGCGCTCGGTTCGTCGCTGGAAAATTCGGTCGTCATCTCCGACGATCACACCGTCATCAACGTCGAAGGCCTGCGCTACGCCAAGGACGAATTCGTGCGTCACAAGACGCTCGACGCCGTCGGCGACCTGGCGCTTGCCGGTGCTCCATTCATCGGCTGCTACCGCTCCTATCGCGGCGGTCACAAGATGAACGCGAACGCGCTGAAGGCGCTGCTCAGCGATCCGACCGCCTATGAAGTGGTCGAGACCTCGGCACCGCGCCAGCGTGTTGCCCCGCGCGATTTCATCCGCGTCAACGCTCCTGAATTTGCTCCCTGGTCGGCTTGACCTCCGTCGCATTCTTTAGGCCAGGGCCGCCTCCTTCGGGAGGCGGTTTCTTTATGTGCAACAGCCAAGCGTGATTCCCGATAGATCTTTCGCGGCAGATATTTAGATGGGTTTATTCGGCGATTATCCGGACAAAACAGACGATTATGGGAAGGGCCGCCACAAAAATGCGTTAATGCATCATCAATGCGTTGCTCTGGCCATGCATTTGTGGCTAGAAACGCCAGCGAGGCGTGGCTGCCGTTGAGGGATGGCGGCTCTTGGGATGTTCCGATGGGTTATGCAGGGTCTGAAAGTATGATGAAGACAGCGCGTGCTTTGTTCGCATCGCTCCTGGTGCTGAGCGCAGGTGCCTTGATTTCCGGATGCCAATCGGACCCCGATATCGATATTACCAAGCTCGGCCTGCAGAGCGATCCGCCTGATGT
Source organism: Hyphomicrobiales bacterium (assembly GCA_900467745.1). Classification (GTDB taxonomy): domain Bacteria; phylum Pseudomonadota; class Alphaproteobacteria; order Rhizobiales; family Rhizobiaceae; genus Rhizobium. The sequence goes on along the minus strand of UBQW01000025.1, from coordinate 25,187 downwards.
TCTCTACAATCAGGGTCTGGCCAACATGAAGGCCGGCAACATGGCGGAAGCCGCGCGCAAGTTCGATTCGATCGACCGCGAAAATCCATTCTCCGAATGGGCCCGCAAGGGTCTGGTGATGAGCACCTTCGTGAAGTACCGCCAGGGCCGCCTCGACGAAGCGCTGGCCTCGGGCAACCGCTACATGGCGCAGTATCCGAAGTCCAAGGATGCCGCCTATGTGCAGTACCTGATCGGTCTTACCTATTCGAAGCAGATCGTCGACGTGACGCAGGACCAGCGCGCTGCGTCCAGAACCGTCGAGGCCATGCAGGCCGTGATCGACAACTATCCAGACTCCGAATATGTCGATGACGCGCAGGCGAAGATCCGCTTTGCCCGCGACCAGCTCGCCGGCAAGGAAATGCAGATCGGCCGCTATTACATGGAGCGCAAGGAATACCTTGCCGCCATCTCGCGCTTCCGCATCGTCGTCGAGAAGTACCCGAACACGAACCAGGTCGAAGAGGCGCTCGCGCGTCTGGTCGAGGCCTATTACGCGATGGGTATCGTCGAGGAAGCCCAGACGGCAGCCGCCGTTCTCGGCCACAACTACCCCGACAGCCAGTGGTACGCGGATTCTTACAAGCTCTTGAAGAACAACGGCGCAGAGCCGCGTGAAAATCAGGGCTCGTGGATTTCGCGAGCCGGCAAGAAACTCCTCGGTACCTAAAGCCGATGCTGATCCAGCTTTCGATCCGCGATATCGTCCTGATCGAGCGGCTGGATCTTGCCTTCGAGGCGGGTCTCTCCGTTCTGACGGGGGAGACCGGCGCCGGCAAATCCATCCTGCTCGACAGCCTGTCGCTCGCCCTTGGCGGGCGCGGCGATGGCGGTCTGGTCCGCCATGGTGAGGACAAGGGGCAGGTGACGGCCGTTTTCGACGTCGGCCCCGACCACCGGGTGCGCGTGCTGTTGCGCGACAACGGCATCGACGATGACGGCGACCTGATCTTCCGCCGCGTGCAGAGCGCCGATGGCCGCACCAAGGCCTATGTCAACGACCAGCCGATCAGCGTGCAGCTGATGCGCCAGGCAGGTCAGATGCTGGTCGAAATCCACGGACAGCATGACGACCGCGCTCTGGTCGATACACACGCCCACCGTATTCTGCTCGACGCCTTCGCCGGCATCGCCGACGAGGTGGCCGGCGTCTCGCAGCTCTATCGCGTCTGGCGCGATACCGAGCGGACGCTGAAGAAGCACCGCGAGAAGGTCGAGGCGGCGGCGCGCGAGGCGGATTACATCCGCTCCTCCGTCGAAGAGCTCGACAAGCTGGCGCCGCAGGACGGCGAAGAGGACGAGCTCGCCGAACGCCGTCAGAAGATGATGAAGGCCGAGCGCATCGCCGGCGATATCGCCGAAGCCTCCGAATTCCTCAACGGCAATGCCTCGCCCGTGCCCCATATCGCTTCGCTGGTGCGCCGGCTGGAGCGCAAGAGCCATGAGGCGCCGGGCCTGCTCGAGGACACCGTGGCGCTGCTTGATGCAGCACTCGACCAGCTGTCCAACGCGCAGATGGAAGTCGAAGCCGCACTGCGCAAGACGGAATACGATCCGAAGGAACTCGAGCGCGTCGAGGAACGCCTTTTCGCGCTGCGCGGCGCCTCGCGCAAATATTCGGTGCCGGTCACCGAGCTGCCGGCGCTTGCAATCCGCATGAGCAACGATCTGGCCGATCTCGACGCCGGCGAGGAAAAGCTTGCCAAGCTCGAAGCCGAGGTCGGCGTCGCCAAGGTTGCCTATGAGGCGGCCGCGCAGGTGGTCTCGGCCAAGCGTCACCAAGCCGGCGAGGCGCTTGCCGCAGCCGTCATGGCCGAACTTCCGGCACTGAAACTCGAGCGCGCCCGCTTCATGGTGGAGATCGCCTCCAATCCGGAAGAAGCGGCGGCCGAAGGGATCGACGTCGTCGAATTCCACGTCCAGACCAACCCGGGCACACGCCCCGGCTCGATCATGAAAGTCGCATCCGGCGGCGAGCTCTCGCGCTTCCTGCTGGCGCTCAAGGTGGCGCTTGCCGATCGCGGCTCGGCGCCGACGCTGGTCTTCGACGAAATCGACACCGGCGTCGGTGGCGCTGTCGCCGATGCGATCGGCCAGCGGCTGAAGCGGCTGTCGGCCAAGGTGCAGGTTCTCTCCGTCACCCACGCGCCGCAGGTGGCGGCACGGGCCGCGACGCATCTCTTGATCTCCAAGGGGCCTGCTTCCGAGGGATCCGAAAAGATCGCCACCCGCGTGGCGACGATGGAGCCGCACGACCGCACCGAAGAGATCGCCCGCATGCTGGCCGGCGCTTCGGTGACCGAAGAGGCGAGGGCGGCCGCCAAGCGGTTGTTGACGGCGGGCGAGTAGGCGTCGACCACCACGCCGACGTAGCGATCAACAAGATGGCAGCGGCAATGGCGATCCGTCCAGTCGATCATCGGACCGATCTGTAACCAGTTGCTGACAACCATAAAGCGGCGCTTTTTCCCCGGTGAAAATTGCTCTAGAAAACGACTCCTCACAGGAGCTCCGTCATGTCCGCCGCCAACCAAACGCCCGTCGAAACCCTGAGCGAAGAACAGGCCGCCGCAGAGCTTGCCTTTCTGGCAGCCGAGATCGCCAGCAATGACGAGCTCTATCATGGCAAGGACCAGCCGGCGATTTCGGATGCCGAGTACGATGCGCTGAAGCGGCGCAATGATGCGATCGAACAGCGCTTTCCCGAACTCATCCGCGACGACAGTCCGTCGCGCCGGGTCGGCGCCGCACCGCTGCCGACTTTCGCGCCGATCACCCATTCGCGGCCGATGCTGTCGCTCGACAACACGTTTTCCGACGAGGACGTGCAGGATTTCATCGGCTCGGTCTATCGCTTCCTCGGGCAGCTGCCCGACGGCTCCATCGCGTTTACCGCCGAGCCGAAGATCGACGGCCTGTCGATGTCGATCCGCTACGAGAACCGCAAGCTGGTGAGTGCCGCGACCCGCGGCGACGGCACGACGGGCGAGAACGTCACCGCCAATGTGAAGACCATCAAGCAGATCCCGAACACGCTGCCTGCGGATGCGCCCGATATCGTCGAGGTGCGCGGCGAGGTCTATATGGCCAAGAGCGATTTCCTTGCGCTCAACGCGCAGATGGAGGCCGAGGGCAAACAGACCTATGTCAACCCGCGCAACACGGCGGCGGGATCGCTGCGCCAGCTCGACGCCAAGGTGACGGAGAGCCGCAAGCTGCGCTTCTTCGCCTACGCCTGGGGCGAGATCTCCGAAATGCCATCGGATACGCAGATGGGCATGGTCGAGACCTTCGGCAAATGGGGCTTCCCGATCAACCCGCTGATGAAGCGGCTGTCCTCGGTCGAGGATATTCTCGGCCATTACCGCGAGATCGGCTTGCAGCGCCCCGATCTCGACTACGATATCGACGGCGTCGTCTACAAGGTCGATCGGCTCGACCTTCAGCAGCGCCTCGGCTTCCGCTCGCGCAGCCCGCGCTGGGCGACCGCCCACAAGTTCCCGGCGGAGCAGGCCTTCACCACCGTCGAAAACATCGACATCCAAGTCGGCCGCACCGGCGCGCTGACGCCGGTGGCGCGGCTGACGCCTGTTACCGTCGGCGGCGTCGTCGTCACCAATGCGACGCTGCACAACGAGGATTACATCAAGGGCATCGGCAATTCCGGCGAGCGCATCCGCGAGGATGATCACGATATCCGCATCGGCGACACCGTCATCGTGCAGCGGGCGGGCGACGTCATTCCGCAGGTGCTCGACGTGGTGATGGAGAAGCGGCCGGCGGGGGCGGAGGCTTATGTGTTTCCGAAAACGTGTCCGGTCTGTGGATCGCATGCGGTGCGGGAGCGCAACGAGAAGACGGGCAAGCTCGATTCCGTCACCCGCTGCACCGGCGGCGTCGTCTGCCGCGCGCAGGCGACCGAGCACCTGAAGCACTTCGTTTCGCGCAATGCCTTCGACATCGAGGGTTTTGGCACCAAGCAGGTCGATTTCTTCTTCGAGAGCGAGGACGAGGCGCTGAAGATCCGCACGGCGCCGGATATCTTCACGCTGAAGAAGCGGCAGGAAGCCTCGACGCTGACCAAGCTCGAGAATATCGACGGCTTCGGCAAGGTCAGCGTCAAGAAGCTGTTCGACGCGATCGACGAGCGCCGCTCGATCGCGCTCAACCGCTTCATCTATGCGCTCGGCATCCGCCACGTCGGCGAAACCACCGCCAAGCTGCTCGCCCGCCACTACGGCACCTACGAGGCTTTCGAGACCGCGATGAAAGAGGCCTCGTCACTTAGCGGTGACGCCTGGCAGGACCTGAACAATGTCGAGGGTATCGGCGAGATCGTCGCCCGCGCCATCGTCGAGTTCTACAAGGAGCCGCGCAATCTGGATGTCGTCGGCCGCCTGCTGGACGAGGTGACGCCGGAGGCTGCCGAGCAGATCGCCGCTTCCGACAGCCCCGTCGCCGGCAAGACCGTCGTCTTCACCGGCAGTCTTGAGAAATTCACCCGCGACGAGGCGAAGGCGCGCGCCGAAAGCCTTGGCGCCAAGGTCGCCGGCTCTGTCTCGAAGAAGACCGACATCCTGGTTGCCGGCCCCGGCGCAGGATCGAAGCTCGACAAGGCAAGGGAACTCGGAGTCCAGACGCTGGACGAGGATGAGTGGCTGGCGTTGATCGGTGGATGAGGTTTCAGGTGTTTGATAGACGGTGATCGGTTGATTGCCGACCACCGTACTCTCATCGCAACCGCCCCATGGCATAAGCGTCGACGTATTCGCCGGCGCGGTATCCGAAGGATTTCAGCAGCCCCTCCTGCTCGAAGCCGAACTTTCGGTAGAGCGCGATGGCGGGTTCGTTGTCGGTGTAGACGGTGAGCTCAAGGCGTTTGATGTCGAGCCAGTCATCCGCCGCCTCGACCATTGCCGCCAGCAGCCTTCTGCCGAAACCGCGGCCCACGAAATCATCATGCACGCCCATGCCGATGCTCGCGACGTGTTGCCGGCGTCCGGAAAAGCGGTTGAGTCCCCCATTGGCGACGATCTTGTCGTCGAGCGTCACAACGAGATTGAGTGCGCCGGGCGAGGGGTTCTCCGCGTGCTTGCGGACCTCGGTCACCGATGGATAAGGCAGACGCAGCGTGCCGGCGCGAAAACCGGGAAGGTTCGTCAACTCGGCGATTGCTTCGGCGTCCGATGAAAGCAGGGCGCGCACGCGGATGTCTCCAGCCGGTGCGGCTTTACTGGGCTACGGATTTTCAGGGTCTCTGGGCATTCTGGCTCTCCTTTGTCGATAAGAGGAGAGCCGGTTCCCAAAACCCTGCTCGCCTCGGCAGGGTTCTCGGGATGATCGCTATGCGTTCAACACAGCACAGCACCCGCGCACCCTTGGTGGGGCGTGGTGATATGAAGGGTCATCATGGTTGCGTTAGCGATCATGGCGTAAGGGTGCGATATGTGGTCATCATTGTCAACTCATCCGGGTATTGCCCCGCCGGGCGAATCGGCCGGTAAAGCGACTGTGACTTTCCATGGGCGAGCGGATTTGCATCTTTCGGTCATCGCCTCGCTCAGCGGCGAGTCGTCAGATACGAACCGATAGGAAGTCCGATGAGGAAAGTGCTTACTCTCTCTGCCGTTGCCCTGATGCTGGCCTGCGCAGCGCCGGCTTATGCCGAGCAGGCTGACAGCGAAACTGTCGAGCAGCGCAACAAGGCAATCGTGCTCGATTTTTACGAGAAGGCGCTCAACCAGAAGGACTTTGCGGCGGCTGCGCCCTATCTCGGCAAATACATCCAGCACAATCCCAATGCGGCCGACGGTCCTGAGGGACTGAAGGACTTTCTCGGCTTCCTCAAGCAGAAATATCCGCAGTCTCACAGCGAAATCAAACAGGTCTTCACCGACGGCGACTATGTGATCCTGCACGTCTTCGCGCTGCGCGAACCGGGAACACGCGGCAACGCCATCGTCGACATATTTCGCCTGAAGGATGGAAAGATCGAGGAGCACTGGGACGCGGTTCAGCCCATTCCGGAAAAGTCCGCCAACACGAATACGATGTTCTAGACTCGGCGACCGAGACCTGCGGGTCGACGTCTGCTTTTGCCGAATCGTTCCGCCGCGTCTAAAAGGGCGGCGGGACCGTCAGTCGGGAAAGTTCGCTTGAAAACCATCGCCATCGATTTCGAAACCGCCAACGAGCAGCGCGGCAGTGCCTGTTCGGTCGGGCTTGCCTGGATCGAGGATGGAGTGGTGACCAGGGTGGAGGAGCGGTTGATCCGGCCGCGGGAGATGCGGTTCTCGGGCATGAACATCGCCATCCATGGTATTCGGCCTGAACATGTCGAGGATGCGCCGGAGTTTCCCGAGGTGATGGACGAGTTCGTCGATGATTTCAGGGGCGCGACGATGATCGCGCATAATGCCTCCTTCGATTTCAGCGTCTGGCGCGCCTGCCTCGATGGCTACCGGCAGGCCTATCCCGAGCTTACCTATCTCTGCAGCCTGAAGATGTCGCAGCGGATCTGGCCGCATTTCCTGTCGCACCGGCTGAATATCCTGGCCGAGCATCTCGGGCTGCGTTTCGTGCACCACAATGCCGCCGAGGATGCCGCCGTGTGTGCGCAGGCGGCGATTGCCATGGCGCGGCATGTGGGGGCTGCGGCGGTGCATGCGATCCCGGAGTTCATCGGCATGAAGCCGGGGCGGTTGACGTCGCGCGGCTACGAGCCCTGTACCTGCCGCAAGGGCTAGCGGCCCTGGCGTCCTGCTGGCGGTGAAGCCGGCGCGGTGTGCCTCGCTTCCTGGGCTCAATTCATGGGTATGGGTTTCTTGCCATGCGGCGGGCCCCGCCTATCTTAGCTTGCGCAACATTGAAGCGCCGCTGAGGGAATTCCGCCATGTCCAGACTTCGCAATCTCGTCCTTTCCGCAGCCATCCTGGCTGGTGTGTCCGCAGGTGCCGCGTCCGCGGATGTCGTCGGCAAGGTGGGGGTCGACTGGATCGGCAATGATATCCTCGTCGATGCGGTGGCCGATCCGGAGGTCAAGGGCGTCACCTGCCATGTCAGCTATTTCGACCGCAGCGTCATCGATCGCGTCAAGAACGGCAACTGGTTCGAGGATCCTTCGAACAGCGCCATTTCCTGCCATCAGACCGGGCCGATCGAGATCGGTGACATCGACCTTTCGAAGGGCGGGGACGAGGTGTTCAAGTCGGGCATCTCGCTGGTCTGGAAGAAGCTCGTCGTCACCCGCATCTACGACAAGCAGAACGATACGCTGATCTATCTGGCGCATTCGCGCGAGCTCACCAACGGATCGGCGAAGATGGCGATCTCCACCGTGTCGCTCTACGGGCAGACGGTGACCTGGAAGAACGGCAAGCCGCAATAGGACGCGCAACTTTCGGTGAAGCCTGCTCTTGTCGTCTCGTGCGATATGGCAATCGTCATGCGGCGCGGATAAGGTCCGCGCCGGAGATTTAATGCGAGAGGTCTGATGATGGCTGGTAACTACAGGATAGCAAACGAGTTTCTGAGCGTCGACGTATCGTCGCTGGGTGCCGAGATGCAGGCGCTCGATACCAGCGATGGCCGTTCGCTGCTGTGGAACGGCGATGCGGCCTTCTGGAGCGGGCGGTCGCCGATCCTGTTTCCGATCGTCGGCAAGGCGCCTGACGATGCGGTCGAGATCGAGGGCAAGAGCTATCCGATGAACCAGCATGGCTTTGCCCGCCGCGCCGAGTTCGCGCTTGCCGCGTCCAGCGATACGATGTGCCGCTACGAACTTGCGGCGTCGGAGGCGACGAAGGCGGTCTATCCGTTCGATTTCGTGCTTGCGGTGGAGCACAGCCTTGAGGGCCGCACGCTGACGGTCGCCGCAGAGGTGAGCAATCGCGACACGCGGCCGATGCCGTTCGGGCTGGGCTTTCATTCCGCCTTCGTCTGGCCGTTGCCGGGTGCCCAAGGGAGCGATCATGTAATCACGCTCGACAACAAGGCCGAGCCCGCGTTCATCCGCCTCTCCGGCGGGCTCTTGTCGTTCGCCAAGCATCCGTCTCCGTTCAAGGATGGGCGGCTGGTGCTCGATCACAGGATGTTCGATGAGGACGCGATGGTCTTTCCGGAAGGTGCCGGCGATGGGCTGCGCTATAGCGCCGAGGGTGGGCCGACGCTGCATTTCAGCTTCGAGAACCTGCCCAATCTGGCGCTCTGGCAGAAGCCCGGCGCACCCTTCATCTGCATCGAGCCCTGGCATGGCATGGCGGCGGAGAATGGCGCCTCCAAGGCGCTTGCCGAGCGGCCCTACAGCCAGACGCTTGAAGCGGGCAAGACCGCGCGCTTTGCCTTCTCCGTCGAGATCTCGGGCTAGGCTTAGGCCGACTGCCGATTGAAACGAGAACAGCCCGCGACGGATGCCGTCGCGGGCTGTTTCGTATTGCGATTCTCGATCCGGCTTACGCGGCTTCGCGGGCCAGTTCGTCGGCGATGACGGTGTCGAGGTTGAGGAAGCAGACCATGGTCTTTTCCAGGGCCACGATGCCGCGGCAGAAGGCGCGCTGTTCTTCCGGAATGATTTCCGGCGCCGGCTGCAGGTCTTCGCTCTTGATGGTCATCATGTCGGAGACCTGCTCGACCAGCAGGCCGACCAGCTTGCCGGCGATGTCGGTGACGATGATGGCCGAGCGCTCGGAAGGCTCGGTCATCTTCATGCCGAGGCGGCAGGCCATGTCGATGACGGGGATGACTGCGCCACGCAGGTTGATCAGGCCGAGAACGTAGGGCGGCGTGTGCGGCATCGGGGTGACCGGCGCCCAGCCGCGGATTTCGCGGATCGCCATGATGTCGATGCAGAATTCCTGCTCGCCGAGATGGAAGGACACGATCTCCAAATGAGAACCGGTCTGGTTGATGACAGTGCTATTCATGATCAAAATTCTTCCCAGTTGTCTCCGGCCGGAGCGGCCATGGCTCGTGCGGCGCTGCCGCCGCTGAATGCGCCCGCGACCTTGCCGATGAGGGCTCGGGCGGGAGATGATTTCGGATGCGAGGCTGCTGATGCTTCCCGCGGCGTGTGACGGGCATTCATGCCCTCGCCGATATTGAACGTGCCGATCAGCTGGATCAGGTGGTCGGCGTCGGTGGCAAGCGTATGGCTTGCCGCGTTCGTCTCTTCCACCATGGCCGCGTTTTTCTGCGTGACCTGGTCCATCTGGCTGATGGCTGTATTGATCTCGTTCAGTCCTACCGATTGTTCGCGTGCAGAGGTTACGATTGATTTAACATGTTCGTCGATCCGCGAAACATCTTCGCCGATTTCGCGCAAAGCCTGTCCCGCGGCCGTCACCAGCTCGCCGCCAGTCTTCACTTCGGCGCCGGATTTGCCGATCAGCGTCTTGATGTCCTTGGCGGCGTTGGCGGCGCGCACGGCCAGTTCGCGCACTTCCTGGGCCACGACCGCGAATCCCTTGCCGGCCTCGCCGGCACGCGCCGCCTCGACGCCGGCGTTCAGCGCGAGCAGGTTGGTCTGGAAAGCGATCTCGTCGATGACGTTGATGATCTGGCCGATCTCGCGGGAGGCGGTCTCGATGCGTTCCATCGCAGCCATCGCGTCGTTGACGACGATGTCGGACTTGGCGGTGTTCTCACGGGTGTGGGCAACCATCTGGCCGACGCTCTCGGCGCGGTTGGTGGCGTTGCGCACCGTGGTGGTGATCTGGTCGAGTGCGGCCGATGTCTGCTCCAACGAGGCGGCCTGCTGCTCGGTGCGCTTGGCCAGGTCGTCTGCTGCCGAGCGCATCTGCCGGCCATTGGCCTGGATCGATGTGCCGTTGCGGGTGATCTCGGTCATCGTCTGGCGCAGCGTCGCGGTGGTCTGGTTGAAGTCAGCGCGCAGGCCCTCCAGCTCCGGCTTGAAGGCGTTTACGATCGTCGCGGTCACATCGCCGGCGGCGAGGCGCTTCAAGCCCTGGCCGAGCGCTGTGACGGCGGTGTTGAGCGCCTCGGTGTCGGCGAGCTTGGCGGCGTCGCGGCTGCGGCGCTCAGTGTCCGATTGCTGGCGTTCGCTTTCGCTGCGCTGCTCCAGCGCGCGCTTGTCGATCGCCGCCTGCCTAAATCCTTCGGCGGCGCGGGCCATGTCGCCGATCTCGTCGCCACGTTGGGTGGCGGGGACGGGGCTGTCGAGATCGCCATTGGTGATCCGCTGCATGCTGGCGCGAACGCTCTCGATGCCGCGGCGGATCGAGCCGCCGTGGATGTACTGGAGGCCGGCCATGCACAGCATGGCGATGATACCGAGGCCGATCTGGATGTAGACGGCGTTCTGGGAAATGACGTTGGCCTGCTCGATGCGTTTCTTGGCGATGGCGCCGCCATCCAGCGCCAGCTTGTCGAGCGTCGTGGTCAGCTTGTCGCCGCCGCTGTCGATGGCGTCCTCCAGCTGGTCGAAGGCGGCTTCCGGAGCACCTGTCTCGACGGCATTCTTGAGGTCGGCGAGAATGCTCTGCTTGAGGGCGGCGACATCGCCGTCATAATTCGCGACGAGGGCGGCGGCGTTCATTTCGTCTGCGAGCAGACGCATCTGGCTGGAACCGCTCGAGAGCTGGGCGATCGAATCGTTCATCAGCTTCAGGCGTTCCGCCGTGACCACCTTGCTGTCGCGATCGACGATGGTGTCCATCGCGGCCAGAATGAGCGTGAGGTTGGCGGTGCGCATCTCGTTGATGTAGTCGACGCTTGCCTGAATTTCGTTGGCTCGATCAAGCGCCTTGCGCACCGTGATGTTTTCATACCATCCGATGCCCATCATCGCGCCGAAGCCGATCAATGCCGCGCCGGCGAGCGTTCCGAGCCTCTGGCTGACGGAAAGGCTCTTACGCACTGTCATGTCTGTCATTTGAAGACTTGTCCCCTCCGCGATGAGCGCGGTCATGTTCTCATTCGCCAGCAAGCGGATATGCGGGATCAAGCTCCAGCCGGACATCATGTCAGTCGAACGGCGAGCGTCCTATCCGAGGCTAAATATGCCAATGATTTTTTAAGTATTTGCTAACGATACCGCGCATGGAAATGGCGGGTCCGCGATTGCGCTCCTGACTGGGTGAGGCAATTCATCACGGCCCGAAAAACGTCTTGTTGAATTGCGTGGCTGCCGGCGACGCGATATCAGGCAAGGGGACGGGAGTGCTTTCCCGGGCGAGGAAATTATCGATGAAAACAGTGCGTATCGCCGTGTGGGTTGCCGTGTTCCTGATGGCCGGTATCCTGGGATGGCTCACCTTAAATGTGACGCAGACCAAGGAGGTGGCCTCCGATGGTCCGTTCGGCGTGCCGTTCACGCTTGTGGCGCAGGATGGCAAGCCGATCACCGAGCAGGCGTTTCGCGGCAAGCCGTCGGCGGTGTTCTTCGGCTTCACCCATTGCCCCGAGGTCTGCCCGACGACGCTGTTCGAGCTCGACGGCTGGCTGAAGCAGGTCGATCCCAATGGCGACAAGCTGCATGCCTATTTCGTCAGCGTCGATCCGGAGCGCGATACGCCCGATGTGATGAACCAGTATGTGTCGAATGTCTCCAAGCGGATCGTCGGCATTTCGGGCGCGCCGGACAAGGTGGCCGAGGTAATCAAGGGATACCGGGTCTATGCCAAGAAGGTGCCTGTCGACGAAAACAACCCCAATGGCGACTACACGATGGATCACAGCGCGCAGGTGTTCCTGCTCGATTCCCAAGGGCGATTCTCCGGCACGATCGCCTATGGCGAAAATCCCGATACGGCGGTAAAAAAGCTGGAGAACCTCGCCAACAAGGGATGAGATTATGGCGCCGGGGCATCGCAGCATTCTGATTGCAGGCGCCGGCACGACCGGTCTCACCGTTGCCCTCGAACTCGCCCGACGCGGCTTTCGCCCGCGCGTCGTCGACAATGACGTCGGTCCCGTTCCTCTTGCAGAAAGCCGGGCTCTCGGCGTCAATGCGCGAACGCTGACGCTGCTTGGTCCATCGCGGGTGACGGATGCCATCCTGCAGGAGGCGCAGCAGATCGCGCAGTTTCGCGCGACCTCGGAGGGGCATCGCCTGGCGACGGTCGACACGACGAAGCTGCCGGGGCGCTTCAGCGCCATTTACGCGCTGGCGCAGGGACACACCGAACGGCTGCTCCTGAGCAAGCTCGATGATTACGAGGTCGATCCCGAATGGCAGACCGCGATCGAGAAGGTATCCGGCGATGCCAAGCCCGTCGTCACGCTGCGCAAGCCTGACGGGACGGTCGAGACCGCGACTTTCGATATCGTCATCGGGGCCGATGGTGCGCATTCGGTGGTGCGCAAGGCTGTCGGCATCGGCTTTCCGGGCGAGGCGCTGGAGAGCAGCTTCTATCTCGCCGACTTTCGCTACAAAAAGGAGATCGACCCGCATTTTATCGAGATGCAGCTGGTCGATCCCGGCATGATCGGCCGGATCCCGGTCGAGCGCGATGTGTTGCGGTTCATTTCGACGCTGCCGGATTTCGAGGCGAAGATCGTGCATCCCGGGCCGGTGGCGGAGCGTCTCTGGGCCTCGGAGTTTCGCATTCATTTCCGCCATGTCGAGACGATGGCCAAGGGCAACGTGTTTCTGGCCGGCGATGCCGCCCATATCCATTCGCCTGCCGGCGCGCGCGGCATGAATCTCGGGATCGAGGATGCGTGCTGGCTGGCCTATCTGATTTCCGAGGGTCGCGAGAGCGAGTACAGCCGGTTGCGGCTGCCGGCGGTCAAGACCGTGCTGAAGCAGACGCGGCAGCTGACAAGGCTGATTGCGATGCGCAATCGACTGGCAATTTCGATCCGGAACCTTGCGGTGCCGGTGCTTTTTAGACTACCTGCATTCCAACGAAGATTGCTGACCGGCGTTGCGGGATACGACACGCCGCCGCCGCCGTGGATCGACGGCGCGTTGTAACGGGAAAGACCGACCTTGAGTGAAATCCGCCTCTATGTGACGACGACAGAAGTGCTGGCCGGGGAAGTGCTCGACCTTTTGTCCGAGGTGTTCGGCGAAGAAGACTTCGCCATCGCCACCACCGAAATCGACGAGAAGAAGGACATCTGGGAAGCCTCCGTCTACATGATGCAGGTCGACGAAGATGACGTTCGCGTCCGCGTCGAGGCGGCGCTTTCCGAAGCATTCCCCGAGATGACCGTCGAGCGCGAGGTCATTCCCGATGTCGACTGGGTGGCGAAATCGCTCGAGGGGCTGAAGCCGGTCCGGGCAGGGCGCTTCCTGGTGCATGGCTCGCACGACCGCGACAAGGTGCGCTCCGGCGATATCGCCATCGAGATCGATGCCGGCCAGGCCTTCGGCACCGGCCATCATGGCACGACGGCGGGCTGCCTCGAGGTTATCGACCGGGTGGTGCGCTCGCGCCGGGTGCGCAATGCGCTCGATCTCGGCACCGGCAGTGGTGTTCTGGCGATCGCGGTGCGCAAACTGAAGAACATTCCGGTTCTCGCCACCGACATCGATCCGATCGCCACCCGTGTCGCGGCCGAGAACGTGCGCCGCAACGGCATCGCCTCTGGCATCGTCACGGAAACGGCGCCGGGGTTTCATTCGACGGCGTTTTCGAACCACGGTCCGTTCGATCTCATCATCGCCAACATTCTGGCGCGGCCGCTGATCAAGATGGCGCCGCAGCTCGTCACGCATCTGGCGCCGGGCGGATCGGTGATCCTGTCGGGCATTCTGGCATCGCAGCGCTGGAAGGTGCTGGCGGCCTATAATGGCGCGCATCTGAGGCATGTGCGCACCATCTGGCGCAATGGCTGGGTGACGATCCATCTCGACCGGCCATGAGGCCACTAAGATTTAATTAGCAATCAAAAAAGCCCCGAGTGCCTGAAGGCCTCGGGGCTTTTGCATTTCAATCGCGTCACGTCGCGACAAAAAGAAAAGGCGGCGCCGATGGCACCGCCTTGCGACCGGTTTCCCGATCATGTCTGCGAGCTTGATGAGGAGGAGTGCTCAAGCAGACGTCTACTTATTCTGATCGCCGTTCCGGTGAGGGAGGAGGAGAGCGGAGCGGCGCGTTGCTCAGAATGCGTAGCTTCTTGCGGCGCCCGCGAGAATGGTGCGGGGGCCTTCGTTCAGCGGGCGACGAGCGCCGATGATATGACGGACAGTCTGGCGCTCGCCAGCCTGTACCGGGCTGCTGTAAGCGGAGCGCGACAGAGAGGCAGTCATTTCAAAATTCCTTTTGTTTCCGGTTCACTTTGAACCATTCGATGGCCGCCTTATAACCGATTGAAAAAATCGAGGCAGAGGGTTTGTCTCATGGGAGCCATGCAGCCAATGCATAAAGCGTGCCAAGCCGGTGAATTGCGCCTCATTTCCGCCCAAATATTACGCGGCTTTCGATCATCGGCGCGACGCGGTTTTTCTCCCGTTCGCGTGAAATTCCGATAACATAGCGGCATTCCGCCTGCCGGATTCGTGTTGAATGTCGGACCAAACATCAGGTTTTTGAGCATGTACCAGTCTTTCGAAGTCACCTCCACGCCACAATTCGGCCGCGATCGCACCTCTGCGCTGCGTGCAAGTTTCGACGAACTTGCGATCGACGCCTTTCTTGTCCCCAGGGCTGACGAGTTCAACGGCGAATATGTGCCGGCATGTTCGGAGCGCTTGGCGTGGCTGACGGGCTTCACCGGCTCTGCCGGCATGGCGCTGGTGACGCGCACTGAGGCGATCGTGTTCGTCGACGGCCGCTATGTGACGCAGCTTGCCGAGCAGGTGGACGGTTCGGTGTTTACGGGCGGCGATCTCGTCAACGAGCCGCCGCATCTGTGGCTCGGCAATCACGGCGCCAAGGGGCTCCGCCTCGGGATCGACCCGTGGCTGCATTCGGGCGCCGAGGTCAAGCGGCTGGAGAAGGCGCTGGATGCGATCGGCGGTTCGCTGGTCATCCTTCCGCACAATCCGCTCGACCGGCTCTGGGCCGACCGGCCGCAGGAGCCGCTGGGCGCCGTTGCCATCCAGAACGTGGCGCAGGCGGGTATTCTCGCCGATGAGAAGATCGCCAAGATCGCGGCCGATCTTAAAGCCAAGGATATCAAGGCCGTTCTGATCGCCGATCCGTCGTCGGTTGCCTGGATCTTCAACATTCGCGGCGCCGACGTGCCGCACACACCGCATCCTTTGGCGCGCGCCATCGTCTACGCCGATGGCAAGGCCGACCTGTTTCTCGACAAGCGCAAGACCGGGATCGAGCAGGAGGCCTATCTGGCGCAGATGTGCGTGCAGCTGTCGCCATCGGCGCTTGAGGACAAGCTTTCGGCTGTCTCCAGGGATGGCGGCCGGGTGCTTGTCGACCCCGATCTCACCTCCTACGGGCTTGCCAGCATCATTCGCGCGGCTGATGGTGTCGTGGTCGAGGGTAACGATCCGGCGAAGCTGCCGCGTGCGGTGAAGAACAGCGTCGAGATCAATGGGTCTGCGGCGGCGCATCTGCAGGATGGCGCGGCGATGGTCGAGTTCCTCTGCTGGCTGGCGCAGACCAAGCCCGGCACGGTGACCGAGATCGAAGTCGCCGAGAAGCTCGAGGCGGCGCGTGCCAAGGTTGGGCAGAGCATGCAGAACCCGCTGAAGGACATCTCCTTCGACACGATCTCCGGTGCCGGACCGCACGCGGCGATCATGCACTACCGGGTGACGACCGAGAGCAACCGCAAGCTTGAGGCGGGCGAGCTGTTCCTGATCGATTCCGGCGCGCAATACATCAACGGCACCACCGACATCACCCGCACGGTGGGCGTCGGCACGGTTTCGGAGGAGCAGAAGCGGTTCTTCACGCTGGTGCTGAAGGGCATGATCCAGATCAGCACGGCGCGGTTCCCGAAGGGCACGCGGGGCTGCGATCTCGATCCATTGGCGCGTATCGCGCTGTGGCGGGCAGGGGCCGATTTCGGCCATGGCACGGGGCACGGCGTCGGTTCGTATCTCTCGGTTCACGAGGGGCCGCAGCGGATCTCCCGGATGTCGACGCAGGAGCTTCTGCCGGGGATGATCCTCTCCAACGAGCCGGGCTACTACCGGCCGGGCGCCTTCGGGATCCGCATCGAGAACCTGATCTACGTGCGCGATGCCGAGCCCGTCGAGGGTGGCGACATGCCGGTGCTGAGCTTCGAGACGCTGACCTTCTGCCCGATCGACCGCAGCCTCGTCATTCCGGAGCTTCTGACCCATGACGAGCTGCACTGGTTCAACGACTATCACGTGAAGACGCGTGAGGCGCTGATGCCGCTGATCCATGACCACGAGGTCAAGGCGTGGCTGGAAAACGCGACGCTGCCGCTGGAATACTGAGAACTATTGAAACTGTAGGGGCGGCGACCGTTTGATCGGTCGCCGCGTCAGCCGCCGATCGTGTGGCGCCAGGCCATGACGACCGCCCAGGCGGCGACCAGCATCCATGTGTGCGAGACGCGCAGGCCGACCAGAAGGGCAACGACCAATGCCAGCTTGGTCTCCCAGCCGCCGGTGAAGAAGGCGGGGGCGACGAGCGTGGTCAGAACAGCTGCCGGCACGGCGGCAAGGGCTGCTTCCATGCGCGGCGGGATGCGCTTCATCGTGGTGATCAGGATATAGCCGCCGATACGCGTCGCATAGGTTGCGACGGCGGCCGCCAGAATGATCAGCAACATGTGGGGATCGAAGGTCACGTCACACCTCGTGCAGATCGGATTCGAGTTCCTGCGCCGTCGGCGGCGGCGGGAACAAAGCGGCAAGCAGGATGCCGGCGGCAGCGCCAAGGCTCACATGCCAGGGCGAGCCGACATAGTGATAGGCGACGACAGAGGCGACGGCGCTGACGGCTGCCACGGGAATGAAGTTGTCGCGGTGGCGGAAATCGAGAACAATGCCGAGGAAATAGGCCGGCAGCAGGATATCGAGGCCGATCGACTTCGGATCGCCGATATAGCGGCCAAGCGTGCCGCCGAGCAGGCTGACCAGCGTCCACGGGACATAGATGATCAGGCCGAAGCCGAGATACCAGGCGAAGGTCACCGGCTTTCCGGCTTCGCCGCGCTTCACCGTTTCGGCGAACTGCGGATCTACGAGCAGGAAGAAGGTGAAGAACTTCTGCAGCTTGGTGAAATGCTTGATGTAAGGCGCGATCGCCGCCGAATAGAGCACGTGGCGGAAGTTGACGGCGAGGATAGAGGCGACGATCAGCCATGCCTGAACGTCATGGCCGAAAAGCTCGAGGCCGACCATCTGGCTGGCGCCGGCATAGACGGTGGCGCTCATGAAGGTGAGTTCGAAGAGCGACATGCCGTGATCGGCGGCGAGCGCGCCGAACAGCGCGCCAAACGGGGCGGACGCAAGCGCGATGGGGAAACCGCCGCGCAGACCGTCGATAAAATTCGCGCGTGACATCGGCGATCATCCTCCTGGAATTTGGAACCCCTCTAAGGGGAGGCGGCTACGGCGGCAAGCGAATTTCCTTGATTGACCGATCGATTTCGCTGAACGGTGCCAAAGCAGTAGCCGTGAAGCACACGAGGGGACGATGAAGCCGATCGAATTTTCCAAGGACGAGAAGGCGGCGCTGATAGCGCGCATCCAGCACCACTTCGACCGCGAGCTCGACCAGCCGATCGGCCTGTTGAAGGCCGAGCTGGTGCTTGATTTCTTCGCCAAGGAGGTGGGGGCCGCCTATTATCGCCAGGGCATCGACGATGCACAGGCAGCGCTGGCGCGCCGCATCGACGACTTCTCGGATGATGTCTATCAGTTGCAGCGCGAGGCCGGTGATTAGAGCATTTGTTGTTACGCAATTCCGGACGCAAAACCGCGCTACACTTTTGCTGGAATTGCTCTAGTTTTCGATCAGCTGCTCGCTGGTGACGATGTCGATGCCGCTTTCGCGCATCTCCTTGATCGCAGCCCCCACGCCTTCCGGCGTGATGCCGCGGCTGGCGTCCTCGATGAAGCGAACCTTGACGCCGGGTAGCATTTCGAGCGCATCGAGCGCCGAGAACCTGACGCAGTAATCGGTTGCGAGGCCGCAGAGGTCGAGCTCGGTGACGCCCTGTTCCTTGAGATAATCGGCGAGGCCGGTGATGGCGTCCTGGTCGTTGTCGCGGAAGGCGGAGTAGCTGTCGACGTGGTGCTTCTCGCCCTTCTGGAAGATCACATCGATCTCGGGCACCCTGAGCTCGGGATGCAGCTCGGCATCTTTCGTGCCCTGGACGCAATGGTCCGGCCACATCATCTGCGGCTTGCCTGAGAGCTCGTGGAGTTCGAAGGGTTGCTTGCCTTCATGAGAGGAGGCGAAGCTGCCGTGGCCTTCCGGATGCCAATCCTGCGAGGCGACGATCAGGTCGTATCGGTCGCTTGCGATCAGCCGGTTGGCGATCGGGACCACCTTGTCGCCATCGGGAACGGCGAGGTTTCCGCCGGGGCAGAACCCGTTCTGGATGTCGATCAGCAGCAAGGCCTTCATTGGCAGTTTCTCCACCTATTGTTGCACGGCAACATGCCAAGACGTGTGTGATGGCGCAAGAGTGGAAACGCCCCGCCAGTGCGGCGGGGCGCAATTTTATCAATCAGGCGTGCTTGGCAACCTGCTGTGCATTCGGGCGGTGACCCTTCAGGCCGTAGAAGACGATGTATGCGTAGCAGACGATCGGCATCAGGAAGGCGAGGTGGATGCCGATGGTGTCGGCAAGAACGCCCTGGAGAACAGGAAGGAGCGCGCCGCCGACGATCGCCAGGCACAGGATGCCGGAGCCCTGGCTGGTGAACTTGCCGAGGCCATAGAGACCGAGCGAGAAGATCGTCGGGAACATGATCGAGTTGAACAGGCCAACCGCGAGGATCGCCCACATGGCGGTGTGGCCGGTGGTGAACACGGTGACGAGCAGCAGGATGATGACGGCGGCCGCGTTAAAGGCCAGTGCCTTGCCGTCGTCGACATAGCGCATGGCAACCGCGCCGATGAAGCGACCGACCATGGCGCCACCCCAGAAATAGGAGACGTAGTGGGCGGCGTCGGCCTCGGAGAAGCCGGCGATGTCGGGCTGGCTCATGAAGTTGACGAGGAAGCTGCCGATGCTGACTTCGGCGCCGACATAGACGAAGATGCCGATGGCGCCGAGCACGAGGTGGCGGAACTGCCAGGCGGAGCCACCGCCGACGATCGGTTCGATCTCCTCATCGCCTTCGACCTGCGGCAGCTTGAGAGCCGCGAACACGGCGGCGAGTACCAGGAATGCGGCGGCAAGCAGCATGTAGGGGAACTTCACGGCGCCGGCTTCAGCGATCCTGATCGCGTCGAGCTGTTCGGGCGTGGTGCCGGAAACGGCCGCGGTGGCTGCCGACAGGATCAGGAAGGCACCAAAGATCGGCGCGACCGTGGTGCCGAGCGCGTTGAAGGCCTGGGTCATGGTCAGGCGGCTGGCGGCGGTATCCGGCGGGCCGAGAACGGTAACGTATGGATTGGCGGCGACCTGCAGCAGCGTAACACCGCATGCCAGCACGAAGAGCGCGCCGAGGAACAGGCCGTAGACGCGGTAGCTTGCGGCGGGAACGAAGAGCGCGCAGCCGATGGCAGCGACGATCAGGCCGAGCACGATGCCCCACTTATAGCCGATGCGCTTGACGATCGCGCCCGATGGCAGCGAGGCGATGAAATAGGCGCCGAAGAAGCACAGCTGAATAAGCATCGACTGCGTGTAATTCAGCTGGAAGACGTTCTTCAGATGCGGAACGAGGATGTCGTTCAGGCAGGTGATGAAACCCCACATGAAGAACAGCGATGTCAGGGCAATGAGCGCGAATTGATAGTTGGCTGCCGG
This sequence comes from Hyphomicrobiales bacterium, assembly GCA_900467745.1. Lineage (GTDB taxonomy): Bacteria > Pseudomonadota > Alphaproteobacteria > Rhizobiales > Rhizobiaceae > Rhizobium. The sequence goes on along the minus strand of UBQW01000025.1, from coordinate 5,312 downwards.
GGACGACGACGCCGACGTCTTCGCAGCATTGCTTGTTGTTATACTGGCCACTTTGGAACCTCCTGTTGTGGACGCCGGGTATTTTCCTTTGAATGCCGTTGTCAAAACGGGCCGGCGGTGGCTCGGCGGGGCGCTCTGGGGGAAGCGTGCAGCAAGCCACGGTGCGTCATATATGCGCAATTTTCGGATTTCGATAGTATTCAAAGTGTTTTGTTGTGCTTTGCAGTAAAATGTTTCGCATTTGCGAGATGGCGGGTGGGGGAGAGGGTGGTTTTGGGGTGTTTGGGGCGGTGCTGTGCCGTGGACGCCGCTCTGTCCTACCGTGTGTTACCCCCCTCTGTCCTGCCGGCATCTCCCCCACAAGGGGGGAGAAGACCCGCGGCGATAACTCGCCCGGACAGCAAGAGTGGAGCGAGCGGCTGCCCCCAGCGTTCTCCCCCTTGTGGGGGAGATGCCGGCAGGCAGAAAGGGCGTTACACGGCAAAACGCTAGCTCACGACCCGCCCCACCCCAAAGCTCGTCCTCACGTCCCGGAAAAACGCGCCTCCGCAAGATCCGCCTCACGCACCAGCTTCTTCATCAGCTCTTCCGAGAGCTTGCGGTTCTTGGCCAGCCGGAAGAACTCGGCGCGTTCGGCCTTGACGCCGGCGAGGCGGAGCTTGCGTTCGATTTCTTCGCTGCGGCGGGCGAGCATGGCGTCGTCGCCGGTCTTGGAGCGGCCGGCGATGCGTTGGCGGTAGATATCCATCAGGCGCGCGCCGGCGTCGGCGTAGAGGTCAGCGTCGGCGCGGCCTTCGCCCATGTCGTGCTGCAGCTGCTCGATCGCCTTGATGGCGGCCTCGGCGCCGCGAATGCGGGCTTCGTCCTCCTCGCGCTGATGGGAGGGTTCTGCCGGAACATGCAGGTTCTTCAAGAGAAATGGCAGGCCGATGCTGGCGGCGACGAGCGAGACGATAATGACGCCGGCGGCGAGGAAGATCGACAGGTCGCGGCCCGGGAAGGGCGAGCCGTCGCCCATGGTCAGCGGCAATGTCAGAACGCCGGCGAGCGTGATGGCGCCGCGCGCGCCGGCAAGCGAGGTGGCGGCCACGAGGCGCCAGCTTGGGCGGGTGAACTCGTAGCCGCTACGGGCGGCGCGATAAAGCGTGAAGCGCAGCGACACCCAGACCCAGGAGAAGCGCAGGGCGGCGAGCGCCACGTTGATCGCGACGATGTAGACGATGAGCCACAGCGGATCGTAATGTCCGGTTTCGCGGACGATGTTGATGGCGCTGGAGGCGATCTGCGGCAGCTGCTCGCCGAGCAGCACGAAGATGACGCCGTTCATGGCGAACTGGACGGTATCCCAGACGGCGGTGCGGCGCACGCGGGTGACGGCGGATGCGCGGCCGCTCTGCTCCCCGAAGCTCATGGTGATGCCGGCCGCGACCGCCGCCAGGATGCCGGAGCATTCCAGATGTTCGGCGATCAGATAGGCGGCGAAGGGGAGCAGCAGGCTGATCAGGATCAGCGATCCGGTCTCCTCGCCAAGTTTGCGGGTGAGGAAGCGCTGCAGCTGCATGACGGCCCAAGTGACGCCGATGCCAATCGCAATGCCGCCGATCGCGACCCAGAAGAAGGTGCCGACCGCATCCGTCAGCGAGAAGGTGCCGGTGAGTGCTGCAGCGACCGCAAAGCGCATGCAGACGAGGCCGGACGCGTCGTTGAGCAGCGATTCCCCTTCGAGAATGTGCATCAGTCGGTTGGGGATCGGCACGCGGGCGGCAATCGCGGAGACCGCGATCGGATCCGTCGGCGAGAGGATGGCTGCCAGCGCGAAGGCGACGGCGAGCGGCATGGACGGGATGAGCAGGTGGATAAGGAGGCCGACGCCGAGGACGGTGAAGATGACGAGACCGAGCGCCAGCTCGAGAATGACGCCCTTGTCGCGCAGCAGGCCTTCCTTGGGAATGCGCCAACCATCGAGAAAGAGCAGCGGCGGCAGGAAGAGCAGGAAGAAGAGATCGGGATCGAGGCTGACACCGAGATCGGCCACCGAGGCGATGACGGCGCCGAGCGCGATCTGCACGAGAGGCGGCGGGATCGGGATCGGGGAGAGCCTGGTGAGTGTTCCGCTAACGACCACTGCAAACAGCAGGATCAACGAAACGCTGATGCTTTCCATGAAATGCCATGTCCTTCGTTCTTACCGTCGAAGTTCGGTTTTGCGGGTTTTTGGCTGTCGTTGCAACGGCGGGGCTATTGGTTCGCCCGACCTGCGACATTGCGCCATAGGCGCGTGCACTGTGGGCCAAGTGCTTGATGAGGCTGGATCCGCTTGCCCATACACGGCGGGCGGTATCACCAAGACAGGCTGTTACGGCTCCCCCGGCGGAGCCTTGTTGCACGCCAATCAGGCGGCCAATCACGCAGTCTGCGTGTTGTCGGTATCGGAGGCGAGCGAGGAGCCGTAGGTGGTCTGGTAGGCGCGGATCGCGGTCTGCATGTCGGTGAGGACCTGCGTGACGGCGGTGTCGTCGCCGTCGCCGGCACTTTCGGCGATCTTCGACGGATCGGCGGAAAGGACTTCGCTGGTCGTCAGCTTGCCGTCGTTGTTGCTGTCCATCAGCGCCAGAATGCCCTTCGGGCTGTTGCCGGAGAGGCTGCCATCGTCGCTGGACCCATCGTCGCTTTCGCTCGACTGCTGCAGCTGCAGCATCAAGGAGAGGATATCGGCTGCGATCTTCTGGGTGACGCTGGCGCTGTCGGCGGTGCTGTTTGCCGTCGAGGCCTTGGTCGTCGTTGTCGCGGTCGTGCTGGTGGTGTTGGCTGCGGCCTGCTCGTCGGCGGAGATGATGCCGTCGCCGTTCTTGTCGAGGCTGGAAATATACTGGGCATTGTTGCCGCCCAGGGAGGAAACACTGGTCACTTGAATCTCCTTTGCGAGTCCATCGTGAAAACCGTCCTTCATGGACGAACAGGGACGGGCTAAGGTGATTTGCCGGCGGCGTCAAAAGGGGAATGTTGTGATGAATTTCAGCCGATTGACCGAGGTCAAGGGGCGGGATTAAGATTTCGTTTACCCTATGTGTTTTGGCGATTCGGGCTGGGCTGGGCGTCTCACCCGAAGCCCGGCCTTTTCTCGTTTCCATCCCCGTCGGTCAACGCGACAGAGTGGGGCGGAGGGGACCGCATCGCGCCGACCTCAATCCCCGTGGGTCTCGTGGAAATCGGCCTGGCCTCGCTTCCAGTAGCCGGCGGCCTTGATCCAGGGTTTGGGATGGCCGCGCTCCTCGACCATGACGACACGCAGGCGCTTGGCGAGCACGGTTTCGCAGGCGATCCAGACATAGCCGTCGCCTTCGGGCAACATGATATCGCGCAGCACCTGTTCGAGATCATCCGTGGTGCCCGCCGGCTGCGCGCCGCGGTGCAGCCAGGTGACGGAGAGGTCGGCCTTGCTGGCGAAGGCCTGTTCCTCCTCGGGGCCGGCGACTTCGGCGATGACGATCGCCTTGGCGCCTTCGGGCAGTTCCTCGAGGCGCCGGCCGATGGCGGGGAGCGCCGTTTCGTCGCCAACCAGCAGGTACCAGTCGAAATCGGTGGAGACGACGAAGGAGCCGCGTGGGCCGCCGAGGCCGAGCCTGTCGCCGGGCTTGGCATTGAGCGCCCATTCGGTGGCGGGGCCGGCCTCGTGCAGCGCGAAGTCGATATCGAGTTCTCCCGCCACGGGATCATAGCGGCGGGGCGTGTAGTCGCGCAGCGACGGGCGGTTTTCCGGGTCGATCAAAAGCTTGCCCTCGGGGCCCATCTCCGGAAAAGCCGGTTCCTCGCCGGGGCGGGGCACGAGAATCTTGACGTGGTCGTCATGGCCGAGGCTGACGAAGCCCTGGAGATCGGCGCCCTCGAGGGTAACGCGCAGCATTTGCGGGGTGACATACTCGACGCGGCGGACGGTGAGCACGCGGCGCTTCAGTTCATGGCGCACGCGTTCGATCAGGTGGCGCTTTTCGGTGGGGGATGGCGTGGTGTTGGCCGTCATCTTTGGTTCCTTGTAAGAGAACCGGGACGCTCAGGACGCAGGCACGCCGCGCCGCTCGCACCCCGGCTTCGGGTTCGATCAGCGCGTTGGTTGACGTTAACGCTTACGTGCGGCGCCGCTCTCAAGGAGCGGATGCGGCAGATGTGTTTCTTACCTAGCCGGGGCCGAGAGGGCTGGCAAGATTAAAACATGATTTTTTGGTGAAGCTTTTGTAATCTTCGACCGCTCTTGCCGTTTCGCGCGATTTCTGCCTTGCTTCGATCAGCCGTTCAACCGAAAGCCAGAGCCATGCCCGAGCCGGATCCGGAAGAGAAGATCGACGCCACCTTCCGCAACGGCTCGCTGACCGCCGCCGGCATCATCCTCGGCTTCTGCCTCACCTTCATCAGCCGCTGGGTCTCCAACCCGAACGACTGGAGCCCGATCGACATCCTGCCGATGCTGCTGCTTGTCGTCGGCATCGCGCTTCAGGTGAAGGTCTTCGCCGATCTCCTCGCGCGGGATTCGCTGATCGCCGCCAAATACGACCGCTCGCGGCGGCTGTTTCTGATCGGGCTCACGATCGTGGCGGTGGGGATCGGGCTGGCGCTGCTCAACGATATATTGGGGCTGGGGTCGATGCCGATCTTGGGGTGAGCGGGACGTGTTGCTCGGTGTCCAGCCGTGCCGCATAGCCATAGCCATTGCCATTGCCATTGCCATTGCCAACGCGGAGGAGGTTAACTCAACGTTCTGTCAATTATCTGGATGATTTTCTTTGCTTGTTAGTCGCTCGATAGAGGGTCCGAAAGTGAATATTCTGAAAAGTCTGTTGTGATCTAAAACTTTATGGATACGCGCGCTTCAATATGGTGAATTGTGTCTACCTAGAATTGTGATTCTCTGCGCGGGCCATTAGAATGATTGGAAAAATTCGCATACGCAACTTTAGATCGATTTCGGATCTCTCTATTGATCCCGCTGATCTCAGTATTCTCATCGGCAAAAATGATACGGGGAAAAGTAACATTCTTCGTGCTTTGAATCTCTTCTTTAATGATCAAACAGACTTCCGCCAAGCATTCGACTTCAGCAGAGATTTCTCTACGCAAGCCAAAACCGGGCAAGGCAAGGCGCCTGAGATACGTATCGATCTTCAGCTAGCAATCCCAAGTAATTATCAGTTACCTGAAAATGCTCGCGCAATAGAATGGACGCGTCGCTGGAGGTCAAACGAAGTAATAACTGAGGACCCTGTATTTATACTAAAGGGAAACAAGAAGGAGAATCTTAGAGGCTGCCTCAAAAAGAA
>UBQW01000084.1 GCA_900467745.1 Hyphomicrobiales bacterium | reverse complement strand
AGGGGGTCACATGGGAAACAGAGTAGCCCTGGTAACAGGCGCTGGATCGGGCATCGGTAGAGCATCGGCTCAAGCGCTTGCTAAGGATGGATATGCGGTCGGCCTGCTTGGACATAGCCCCGACGAACTTCAGGCGACGCTTGATAGTATTACGCAAAATGGGGGCGCCGGCTGCGTATTGAATGCCGATATAGCCATGCAAAGGCAGATGGAACAAGCAACCGGCGAGTTGGTGGATCGATACGGCAGCCTTGATGTCGTCGTAGCGAACGCCGGGATCAACGGGGTGTGGGCCCCCATAGACGATCTGACCTTGGAAGAGTGGAACCGGACGATTTCCGTGAACCTGACCGGGACATTCTTGACCATCCGAGCCGCCGTTCCTCACCTAAAGCGGGCAGGTGGCGGGTCAATCATCGTGGTCTCGTCGATCAACGGGACCCGGACTTTCACGACGCCCGGTGCAACAGCATATACAGCGACCAAGGCTGGCCAGGTCGCCATGGTCCAGCAGCTGGCTCTCGAACTCGCCCGTCATCATATCCGTATCAACGCGGTTTGCCCTGGTGAAATCGAGACGAACATTGACGCTAATACCGATCTCCGTCGGGAAGATCAGACCGCCATCCCCGTCATATGGCCAGAGGGCCAAGTACCCATTACGGGCGGCAGACCGGGGAAGAGCGCCGATGTAGCGGATGTTATCACTTTTCTGGCATCCGACAAAGCAAGACACATCACCGGATCACCGATCTGGGTCGACGGCGGACAGGGGCTATTGCGATGACCAACGAGCCAACGTGGGGGCCCTTCGCGCTTCAAGATGGTCTCACGCGGTTTCAAATCTGGGCTCCGGCGGAAACGCTCGTATCGCTCGAACTCGAAGTGAAACCGCTCCCCATGATGCGGTCGCAAGACGGTTGGCATCGGGTGGAAGTCGAAGCCGCTGTTGGCTCCGCATACCGCTTCATCCTCAGTGATGGCCGAAGGGTCGCGGACCCGGCATCGCGCCAGCAACAGCTCGATTTGAATGGACCGTCGATCCTAACGGATTCCAATTCGTTTCCATGGCAGGCCGACGGATGGCGGGGACGTGCTTGGGAGGAGGCCGTTATCTACGAAATCCACGTAGGCGCGTTCACCGAGCAGGGGACCTTCAGAGCGGCAGCCGAGCGGATCGCGCATCTAGCGCAGATCGGCATAACTGCGATCGAGATCATGCCGTTGGCGCATTTTCCAGGAAAACGAGGATGGGGATATGATGGAGTGCTTCAGTTTGCCCCACATGCTGCCTATGGTCCTCCTGATGACTTGAGACGTCTTGTCGATGCAGCGCATCGCCACGGCATGATGGTGTTTCTCGACGTGGTCTACAACCACTTCGGACCGGAAGGAAATTCCCTCCCAACCTACGCCCCTCAATTCTTCCGCCCTGATGTCTCCACGCCCTGGGGTGCGGCAATCGACTTTCGTCAATCGGAAGTCCGCTCTTACTTCGTCGAGAACGTTCTCTATTGGTTGAAGGAATTCCGACTGGATGGCTTGAGGTTCGACGCTATCGACCAGATCGAAGACGGGGGCGATCTGCACATACTGGAAGAAATCGCCAAGACGGTGCGATCGGACATCACGGACCGACACGTGCATCTGATCACCGAAAACCCGGCGAACAGCACAGACCTCTTGGCCCCTCGAGAAGGCGGGCGCTACTACAAAGCGGACTGGAATGACGACTTCCATCACGCCATGCATGTTGCCGTGACCGGCGAGGACACAGGTTACTATGAGCCCTTCAGTCACGAGCCTTGGGAGAAGCTTCGCAAAATCATGACAGAGGGTTATTTTGAGGCCGGTAAAGCCGTCCTCGGCGGTAATCCACCACCGTCTCGTGCGCTCGCGCCGACTTCCTTTATTCATTTTCTGCAGAACCACGATCAAGTCGGAAACAGGGCTAAAGGTGACAGGCTGCATCTCGGTATCAACAGGCAGCTCTACCGTGCGCTTGTTGAGATACTGATGCTTTCGCCGCAAATCCCGATGCTGTTCATGGGCGACGATCATCTCTCGCTTCGACCGTTCCATTTTTTCGCCGATTACCAGGGGAAACTAGCAAAGGCGGTTCGCGACAATCGGCCTAAGGAAGCCGCCAATTTTGGCGGGGTACCGGACGAAATGGCTCAGGCCGATATCCCGGACCCGAATGAGCTGAAGACATTCACGAGAAGCAAACTGAACTGGAACGAGAGCGACACAGAGGGCGCGGCGGCGTGGGGCGATTTCCTGCGGCGCTTGATTTCTGTGCGGCAGCGATTGATCGTTCCGCTCCTCAAGAAGGCTCGTGCGCATTCGGGTACCGCTATTGCGGCGAGGGAGGGGTGCCTATTTCTTGATTGGCAACTCGGTTCTAAGACACTTCAGCTTAGGGCAAACCTTTCGAATGAGCCCGTCTCGCGGCCGCAGGACCTGGGCGACGTAATTTACGAGAGTGCCACTGCCGACAGTCTGGAGCTGCCTGCTTTCTTCGTCACCGTTGCGCTCCAGTCTTGACGTCTAATGTCGACCACGTCGTCGCGGAATTGAACCCACGCACCTCCACGCAGATTAACGGAGCACTCACATGGGGAATGAGGTCCTGCAATTGGGTTGAGATCGCTGCTTACGACGTGTTTCGACCTCCGGACATTTCTATCGACCTCGTGAAAACAGCTGCTCTCCAGTGCTACATGAGGGCGAAATTGATAAATTGGATCAAAGGTTCATGACGGTTCTCAGGAACGAAATCCCGTGTTGGAGGTTACTGCGACATGAACCAGACCCTTACTGAGATCGATACGATTGCTGCTGAGGCGAAGCTCTCTTCGGGCCTCGTGTATATCCCTGGATTGGAAACCGGTATCACCCGCAAGATGGGGGCAAGGGGATTTCTGTATTATCGACCGGATGGCCGCCGGATCACCGCGGCTGCCGAAATTTCTAGATTGAACTCGCTCGCGATTCCGCCGGCTTATACAGACGTCGTCATTTCTACTAACCCGTTCTCGCACCTGCAAGCTGTAGGAAAAGATGCCCGAGGACGGCGCCAATACCGTTATCACGCCGACTGGCACGCAGAACGCGGCAGAGCTAAATTCGAGCGCCTGGCAGAATTTGCAGATCGTCTACCGGATCTGCGTGAGAGGGTCGACACTGACTTGCGTTCGCGCGGTCTCACAATGGATAAGGCGCTGGCGGCCGTGGTTTGGATGCTAGACAACCTCTACATCCGCATCGGCAATGCTGCCTATGCGGAGACGAACAAATCGTTTGGCCTGACCACGCTGCGCAACCGCCACGTTAAAGTCGAAGGCGGGAGTGTAAAGTTCCGCTTTAAGGGCAAATCTGGCAAAGAATGGAATCTGGCCCATAGCGACCGTCGGATAGCCAACGTCGTTCGGAAGCTGCAAGAATTGCCAGGTCAGCAATTGTTCCAATACGTCTGCGATGAAGGCGGCTGTCGTCAGATCTCATCCAGTGATGTGAACGCGTACATCAAAGAGGTGACCGGCGAGGATTTCAGCTCTCGGCAGTTTCGAACGTGGGGTGCGACGTGCATGGCGGTGGAAGCGTTAGCCTCGATCGAGGCAGCGAGCACGAAGCGCGCGCTCGCGCGCCAGCTCAATGAGGCGATTGATCGGGTCGCCGCCAGACTAGTGAACACTCGGTCAGTATGCCGATCATCCTACATACACCCCGCCGTCTTTGAGGATTTCGAAGGTGGGACTCTCGGTGATGTGTTGAAGCTGAGGACGAAAAGCGAGCGGCTGCTGCAGTGGATGGACGACGAGGAAATCCGGGTGGTGAAATGGCTGAAAGGAAGAAAGCCTGCTGACCTTCCCGAAACTATGTAGCAGGTTTATGGTCGTCCTTGCCGAGGCGCAGACGATGTTCTTGCTATACGACCTCGATCGGTGCTCCGCCTTTTTGCCATGTACGGATGCGTACAAAAACTTGCCGATCTCAATAGGGCAAATACCTAATGGTATATGACCAAGCAAAATAATGGCGACCGACAACGAAGATCATCGATGACGCAGCAGGAGCGGCGTGATCGCTTTCAGGAAACGCATGACACCGCAATGGCAACGATAGCGTCCGAAGTCGAGGCTCGCCGCAGGAAGAACGAACTCCTCCGCGCGGCACGCGAGGCCGAAGAAGGAAACACGCCTTCTTAGCAACCCGTTTTCGGGACTTTAACACCGTCGCAACTTAATTCCTCAGTGCGTCCGTAATACTAAATAAGTTGGTGGCCTTACCGTCATCCACGTTTGTCCGGCTTTGATGTCGCTGCGGCTGGCTTCCTGGGCTCTTTCAATAATGTTGAGGATCCTCGGCTGGGACCAGGTTCGGCGCCACAGTTTGAGGCCGGTCCTTCCTCGCCCCGTCTTAATGAGGGGGCAACCACAAAACTCGCTCAGTCCTCTGTGACAGGCTTGCACAGTGCCTTATTCTATGGCGATACATGTTTTTTCGCTGAAAGACGGAGCACAAATTTTGGCATAGCTGCTTGCCATACTGTTTCGAAGCAGCAGCAGCTTTTAAGCTGTGCATGTACGCTGCAATCACCTTGGCCTATATGCATGACGTGAGGGATAAATGGCAAACGTTCTGCGAGCATTGCGTGAACTGGATCAATTATATGATTGCGACAAATGCGATATTGATGGCTGTCAGGTGCTATAGCGGCATCCTGTTGGCTGGTCCGCTGGGGTAGCACTTCCAGCGAACCAGACGGTCAACTCAAGGCATCATGCCTTGTCGACGACCTTCTTGACAGCTTCCTTAGCCTCACCTTTTGCCTGCTGGGCGTCACCCTTGGCTTCTTGTGCCATACCCTTCGCTTGCATCTCACGATCATCGGTCGCTTCGCCGACACCTTGACCGGCCTTGCCAGCGAGTTCATTGGCCTTACCGAAAATCCTGTCGGCTGTACTGCCCATTTGAAGACTCCTTTGCGAGACTTGATTGCCTCTTGAAGATGAACCTCTGTCAGAGCAGTTCGTTCCGCGCCGCCGATACTTGAGTAGCGGACATCGCCCGGATTTTCGATGGCGCCGCTGGGCCAACGTGCGTCAAACCTTGACGTAGGCCACCCACGGAAGCACTTCACAGTCAGCCAGAAACACAATGTTTCCGATCAATGTCCATCTTTCTTGGAACCGATGTCGCCTCCTCAGCATTCCGATTGGTGATAGATTGCGAGAAAAGCCATGGCCGACAACCTCTCCAAATACCGTGCAAAACGGGATTTCAAGAAGACCGCTGAGCCTAGCGGAGAGGCACAGGTCAAATCCTCGAACCGCCGACGCTTTATCATCCAAAAGCACGACGCCACTCGCCTCCACTACGACCTCAGGCTGGAGTTGGACGGGGTCTTTAAATCCTGGGCGGTCACCAAAGGGCCATCGCTAGACCCGCAAGACAAACGTCTAGCGGTGGAAGTCGAGGATCACCCGCTCGATTACGGCGATTTCGAAGGCACGATCCCCAAGGGCCAGTACGGTGGGGGCACGGTCATGCTCTGGGATCGGGGTTATTGGGAGCCAGAGGGAAACAAGACTCCAGAGCAGGCTCTCGCCAAAGGCGATTTCAAATTCACTCTTGAGGGCGAACGGCTGCATGGGAGCTTCGTCCTTGTGCGAATGCGGGCGCGAGAAGGCGAGAAGCGAACCAATTGGCTTTTGATCAAACACCAGGATGATTTCTCTGTCGACGAAGATGGGGCGGCGGTGCTCAAAGAGAATGAAACGTCTGTTGCCTCCGGACGGACCATGGATGCCATCGCTTCCGGTAAGGGCCGAAAGCCAAAGCCGTTCATGACAACAGGTGTGGCCGTCGAGGCAGATGCGGTCTGGGACAGTAGCGAAGGCCTTGCCGCCGACGAACGAAAGGCAGGCAGCAAGAAAAAGCCGAAGTCTGAGAAAAAGGCCGATGCGTCATCGCCACTCTTCATAGAGCCGCAGCTCTGCGAGACATTGGAACGACCGCCGTCAGCGAAAGGGTGGATTCACGAGATCAAGTTCGACGGTTATCGGATACAGATGCGCATCCAAGATGGTCAGGTCACTCTTAAGACCCGCAAGGGCCTCGATTGGACCAAGAAATATTCTGCTATCGCGGGTGCTGGCGAAAGTCTCCCGGACGCGATAGTCGACGGCGAGATTTGCGCTCTCGACGAGAACGGTGCGCCGGATTTTGCAGCGCTGCAGGCATCGCTGTCTGAGGGGAAGACCGACGATCTCGTCTTCTTCGCCTTCGATCTGATGTTTGTTGGCGGGCAAGATCTTCGCGATTTGCCGCTGACAGAGCGAAAAAAGCGGTTGGCTGCTCTTCTATCGGAGGCAGGAGACGACCCGCGTATGCGCTTCGTCGAACACTTTGAGACCGGCGGTGATGCAGTTTTGAAATCAGCCTGCAAGTTGTCGCTTGAAGGCATAGTATCGAAGAAGGTCGATGCAACCTACGTGTCGGGACGAACGAATACGTGGGCGAAATCAAAATGCCGCGCAGGCCACGAAGTGGTGATTGGAGCCTACGCTACCACCGACGGCAAATTTCGTTCACTGCTAGTCGGTGTCAATCGCGGTGACCACTTCGTCTATGTCGGCCGCGTTGGAACCGGCTACAGGGCGAGCGTTGTCGACAAGTTATTGCCGAAACTCAGAAACATCGAGGCAACAAAATCTCCCTTCACCGGCATCGGCGCTCCGAAGAAGACGCCCGATATTGTTTGGCTGAAGCCCGAACTCGTCGCTGAAATCGAGTTTGCAGGATGGACAGGGGACGGCCAAGTCCGACAAGCCGCGTTCAAAGGTTTACGTGAGGACAAGCCAGCCGATGAGGTTGAGGCAGAGCAGGCCGCGAACCCAGACAAAACTGATGTTACCGATCCTGAGACGGAAGCACCGAAACCGCCAAAGGCGTCGAAATACCGGAAGGGAGCAAAAGTCGATGTCATGGGCGTCCTGATATCCAGCCCTGATAAACCACTCTGGCCCGATGCTCTCGACAAGAAGCCGGTCACTAAGGTTGATTTGGCACACTACTATGAGGCCGTGGGCCAATGGCTGATCGATCACATAAAGGGGCGGCCCTGTTCGATCATTCGCACGCCAGACGGTATCGCGGGCGAACAGTTCTTTCAGCGGCACGCGATGCAGGGAACATCAAACCTGATCGAGCAAGTTAAAGTGTCGGGCGATAAACAGCCCTACCTGCAGATTGACCGTGTCGAAGGGTTGGCGGCCATCGCCCAGATCGGGGGTACAGAGCTGCATCCCTGGAATTGCGAACCCAATCTTCCCGAGGTGCCAGGCAGGCTTGTGTTCGATCTCGATCCGGGCCCTGACGTCGACTTCGACACTGTCATAGAAGGAGCCCGCGAGATACGAGATCGATTGGAGGAGCTCGGTCTCGTAAGCTTCTGCAAAACAACCGGCGGCAAGGGCCTCCATGTAGTAACGCCATTGTCGGTGCCGAAAGGCAAGAAGCTTACGTGGGACGAGGGGAAGGCCTTCGCGCACGACGTTTGTCAGGAAATGGCGAGAGACAATCCGGACCGCTATTTGATCAAAATGACGAAGAGCTTGCGGAATGGGCGCATTTTCCTCGATTACCTGCGAAACGACCGTACCTCCACCGCGGTCGCGCCGCTTTCTCCCAGAGCCCGGCCAGGAGCAACGGTGTCGATGCCGCTCAACTGGACGCAGGTCAAGGCAGGACTTGATCCAGAGCGGTTCACGATCAGAACGGTGCCCGGTATGCTTAAAAATAGCACCGCCTGGCAGGACTATTGCGACAGCCAGCGGTCGCTGGAGCAGGCGATCAAGCGATTGAACAAGGGTAAGGTCAGGCCGCCTGATTGATTAGAGTAATCGCCACAATGAAGATTTGGCCTTTTTGTGTTAGCGAAATCTTAAGCCGCTGAAATGAGGATAGTTTCACCAAAAGTTGTCGCTTTCGGCTCTCCAGAGCCGCGGCCAACTTGGGCTCCTCGTTACACGTGGTGGGCCAATTTCTCCATCTCGAGCATCTTATTCAGGCAAACGTCAATGGCCCACTCCCTCGACGACCTTTCGAAGCTTTCCCAGAAAGAGCGGCGGCGTCTCATATTCATGAAATCAGCGATGAAATACCGTGACCTCGGCATTCCTATCGACGGCGATGCACGTTTCATGGAATTGATTGAACAGTGGATCGATGGTCGGATCGAAATGAAAGAAGTCGCCTTGAGGACCCGCGAGTCGGTCCCTAGGATATTTCCTTCAGAGTCATTCCCCGGCACGGAGCACGCAGCGCAGATTTCAGCATATGCCGAGGTGGACCCTTCGCCGCGAAGCGACGTCGAAAGAACTGTTCGCGTGAGAACGGATCCGGGAGCAACGCAAAACGATCTGCTTCGAGCGATTGGCGAGCTGGCCAACCATTCCGTCTCGCAACGCGAGGGACCAGAAATCGATGACGCCGAGAGGAACCTTTAACTGAGCTCCTAGTTCTGTCACTGAACGGGCCTGTCGAACTCGGGGACCCGGTTCACTCTGCTAACCCCCTCAACAGCAGAGAAGTGAAAAGCCCACGCCTCCACGTCGTGGGCTTTTTCTTCGTGCAGCGCACCGCCCATTTTCTTGCCTGGCGCGCAGAACGGTAACCACCCGTCCTTCCTACGGCCTTCCGGTTCGCTACCACCGTAGACCTTTGCACGATGGCGCACCAATCCTTGCCAAAACAGCAGCAGGCCGACAACTTAGGATTATGTCTGAAAGCAATGATGAAGATGTTCGCCGCCGGAATTCGCTCATATCCCAAGAGCGTCATAACCGGTTCGTAAAAACACACAAAACCGCTATGGCAACGATAGCGTCATAAGCCGAAGCTCGAAAGAAGACAATGCGACTTCGATCCGCGCGCGAAGCAGCCGAAAAGAGCGACGCCCCTTAGCGCTAATCGGACTTGCGCGCTTTCAGTTCCTTTTGGACCGACTTCTTCAGCGCATCCATTATGTTAACGACGTTATTCTGCTTTTCATTATTGCCCTTTCTCGATCCAGATGTCCCTTTAGTCGGGGGTTTGTGAGACCTCTTCTTTGACGCGATAAGCTTCAGTAAGCTATTCTGGATCGGATCGGACGCCATGGCCGGCGACCATTTTCGTGTTCGCTTCTCGATGATCTTTTCGAGTGCGGCGACGCCTTTGGTGTCCGAGGCCTTATCTATGCCAGTGAAATATTCTCCTTCTGGCCGGACTTCGTCACCAAATCTGAGAGACCACACGACAATGCCGTTGTCGCGAGGTTCAAGGATCACGGCACGTTCGCGACGCCCGAGGACTACGCGAGCGACGCCCACGACGCCCTTAGCTTTCATGGCCTCTCGAATGACAGCAAACGCTTCATCGCCTATTTTCTCATTCGAGGTCAGATAGAACGGTGTGTCGAGATAAATCCACTCGATCTTCTCCCGCGGCACAAATTTCTCGATGTCGATGGTGCGGACGCTATCGAGCTCGACGGATTCCAGTTCTTCATCGGAAAGTATGACGTAATCACCTTCGCCGCGCTCATATCCCTTGACCTCGTCCTCATCTTTGACCGGTTTGCCCGTGACACTGTCGATGTACTGCGAAAAAACCCGATTGCCGGTGTTTTCGTTGAGTGTATGAAACCGGACCTTCTCGCTTTCCGAGGTCGCTGGGATCATTGCTACGGGGCAGGTCACCAGCGAAAGCTTTAAATAACCTCTCCAGTAGGGGCGACGTGGGGCCATGGTCAGCTTGCCTTTTTCTGAGTGGTCTTGGACGACGTCTTGGCTTTCGTTTTGCCAGCGTTTGCGTTTGCGGCTTTTGGCTTTTTGGATGAAGTCTTGTTCGTCCCAGCGCTTTCTCGGAGTGCCTTCAGAAGATCATTGGGCTTCGAGACCTTCACCGGCTTTGGTTTTGGAAGCGCTTTCCCCTCTGCCTTCGCTTTCACCAAGGCGGCGAGGGCGGCCTCATACCGATCGTCGGTCTTGGCGGGGTCGAAATCTCCGATTTTCGTATCAATGATGTGCTTGGCAAGGTCGAGCATCTCGCCCTCGACCTTGACCTTCGCGACGCTCTTGAAGGCATCTTTGGAGGACCGCACCTCGTAATCGAAATTGAGTGTGGTTGCGATCAAGCCTTTCCCGTGTGGCCTGATCAAAACCGACCGCATTCGTCGAAACAGGACGGTCCTGGCGAGTGCAGCCATGTTCGTCTTGGACAAGGCGTCGCGGATGCAGGCGAAGGCGTCGTTGGCTTCATCATCAACGGGCACCAGGTAGTACGGCTTGTCGAAATAGACATCATCAACCTCGCCACACGTGATGAAAGCTTCTGCCTCCAGCACCTTGTCTGACTCCGGGATGACCGCGGCAACCTCCTCCGGGTCGATCATTATGTAGTCGCCGCTTCCCGTCTCGAAACCCTTCACCTGTTGTTCCCGCTCGACAACCTCTTCGGTTTCGCTGTCGATGAATTCTCTCTTCAACCGGTTTCCGGTCCTCTGGTTCAGCATATGAAAGCTGATACGGTCGGAAGTAGAAGCGGCAGTGTAGAGGCTAACGGCACAACTAAGTTCGCCGATTTTCAGATGTCCTTTCCATTGGGCGCGGTGAGCGGTCATTCCACATTCCTCCGAGAGCTGGACAAAGGAAACTAAATCGCACCAAGCATTGTTCCCAAAAGGCTGTATGAGCACTCGATCAAAGACAACGCTTTCTTCCGCAGTCTGTGCTTGATTGCCGCGGAGCAAAACGGCTGTATTTTGCGACGACCATACGCTGCGCCAGTGCCGGAGCGACCCATTGACGCGAGTATAAAAGCAGCGCCCGCTTTCCTCATTTAGTCAAAGTGTGGCAAAGGCATTGGACCTTTGAACCACCTGAGCCTCAGATGCCTTCTGACCAAGGACGGCAACAAGGTACCGTTTGGTTCATGCAAGGTGACGGCGAGTCTGGCGATATCGTGGCAAC
Source organism: Hyphomicrobiales bacterium (assembly GCA_900467745.1). Classification (GTDB taxonomy): domain Bacteria; phylum Pseudomonadota; class Alphaproteobacteria; order Rhizobiales; family Rhizobiaceae; genus Rhizobium. The sequence continues at coordinate 8,238 of UBQW01000084.1, read as the reverse complement.
GCGGCTCTGGCGCGTACCATTCTTCATGCCTATCATGTCGGCTTTCCTGCTAGCGATGGTGGCCGAAGCAATGGCTGGCAGCTACATGGCGCTGCTTGCAGTTCAAAAGATCGGTATGTCGCCTCTGGAGCTCAGCGCGTTTCTGACGGTGCCTGCGGTGATGGGGATCGCGATCACGACAATCTTCGGCCATCTGCAGGATCGAAAGCCTGTCATCTGGCCAATGCTCATCTCGCTGTTTGCAAAAGTCTTTGGCCTTGTTGCTTGCGCTTCAATCACACAGACTTGGCTGCTAATCGCCGTAGCGGGCGTTTTATTCGGGCTAAGCGCCGCTTCTTTCGCGCTGTTATTCGCCGTAGCGAAGGCCTATCTTGATCAACTTGGTGGGACGATTGTTTCGCGTGGGATGGCGGCACTACGGCTCGTCGCGTCACTCAGCTGGACCATTGGCCCTGCGCTTGGCGCGGCCCTGGTTTGGGCGAGGGGATTTGCCGGGGTCTACTTAGGCGCGGCCTTCCTAGCCGCTACAGCACTAGCCATAGTGGTGTTCGCGCAAATGAGGGTCGCACCGTCTGATCAGCAAGACCGAGCACACTTCTCGATGAATGTGCTGCTATCTGTCGCCCCAGTGCTTATGGCGCTCGCAGCGTTCCATACCGCAATGTTCATGGGGTCAAACGCCATGTCGATAGTGGTAGCGCGAGATCTCGGCACACAGAGTGACGTAGGGATACTGTTTAGCTTATGTGCTGGTCTGGAGGTCTTTGTGATGGGAGCCTTCGTTGCATGGCCCAATTTGTCGAGTAAACATTGGCTTCTGTTCGTGGGCTTTCTGCTGTTCGGCGGATATTTTCTGATGGCAATTACCCTTCCCACAATGCTGTCCCTTTACATCGGCCAGCTGCCGCGGGCTGCTGGGATCGGGATTATCAGCATTGTTGGAATGGAGATGGTGCAAGGTATGTTACGTGGCAGGGCAGGGACGGCATCGGCATTGTTCGGTAACACCATTAGCGTCGGTTTCCTGCTATCGGGGCTGGGAACAGGCACTTGGGCAGATGCTTTTGGCTACTGGTCGCTGTTCACGCTTTGCGCCGCCCTTTGTGCATTCGGAGCGATGGTTATAATGGTTCATGCTTTCAGAGCTCGCCGGCGAGGCAGCGACGGCTTGGGATAGATGGATTGAGCGCCGAGAACTGACAGCCTTCCTCTACATTCCCGATAACAAGAGGAAGCTCGATTGCCATGAGTTGGAGGATTCCCATGATCGACCTCGCCTGTGGAATTTTCATGAGAGACGGCCTTCTGCTGTTGGTACGGCGGGCACCCCACAAAGATTGGTATCCAGGACGCTGGGACGTTGTGGGCGGCCACGTTGAGAAGGGCGAAAGTGTCGAAGACGCGCTTGTCCGAGAATGTGTGGAGGAGGTAGGCCTGACCCCAAGCCGCTACACCTCGCTCGCCGTTTTGGCGGAACCTGAAGAGACCGGACATAAGAAGGCCCGCTATCATTTATTTTTAATAACGGAGTGGGAAGGAGAGGAGGCAAGACTACTGGGCGACGAACATACTGAGATGCGCTGGATCGCACCGAACGAAGCCGCTGCTCTTCCAGACCTTTCTCACCCGCAGTATGCCAGTGTTTTTCGCGCATTGGTACCGAGGTAAAGGCGGCCGCGCTGAGTAGACGTCACCGTTCGGTCTGTCGAGGGTCAGCGCTTCCGGCGTTAGCAGTTGCCGCATCGTCCTTTTCTGGAGACCTCGCAAGACTGTGCCTAAGTGCTGCTTCGGTCAGCTTTCCATTTTGATAGGCCGCAATGACCTCGGCATGCTGCTCGTGAGCATTTTCAATGGCAATCGGATCAACGATGCCAAGCTCCGCGAACAGTGCGTGAATTGGACCAACAGTCTGACTGTCGTATTTGGACATTGAACACTCCTGAACAGCGCGAGCGGAATTCCATCAACCGGCCCACTGATGAAGCATGGCCTAAGTGATGAACCTTCGACCGACCAGTTCGTTCCGCGCGCCGCCAAGGCCGGGAACCCCGCTGCTTAACGAGCGTTCGGGTAGGACAATCAGACGGAGAGGGCAGCATGAGGCGTCGGACGTCGAGACTTGGATTTCCAGTCAAAGTGATGGTTCGCGATGATTTGAAGAGTAACGATGCTCGACGAGCGGCGAATATGCCTCATCTCAAAGTTTCGCTCGAGTATGTGGACAAAATCCTGGACCACTTGGCCAAGCACCACATTTCGATGTACAGAATGTCATCTGACTTGGCACCTTATGCTACGCATCCGGGAATGTCGCATTTTCACGGCATGGTCAGCGAGAGCAAAGTCGAACTAGCCGCGCTTGGCGAAAAAGCACGCCGCCTCGACATCCGGCTATCCTTTCATCCGTCCCAGTATGTAGTTTTGAACAGTCCTGATCCCGACCTCGTTTCCAAGAGTGTGTGGGACCTATCAAGTCAGGCCGAAATGCTCGATCTCATGGGACTGGGGCCGGAGGCTGTCTTGGTCATCCATGTCGGCGGCGCATACGGCGACATTCCAGCGAGCCGTCAGCGATGGGTCGACACATGGCACACCCTTCCAGAGCCTGTGCGGCGCCGTCTTGTCTTGGAGCATGACGACCTTCGGTTCTCGGCGGCGGATGTATTATGGATCCATGAAAAGACAGGTGTCCGTATCATCTTCGACCATTAGCATTTTTGGTGTCTAAATCCAGAGAAAGCGGATCTGGTCGAGACTTTCGCGAAGGTTATGGCAACTTGGCCGTCGGGCCAGCAGCCGAAAATCCATTTCTCATCCCCTCGGACAGAGATGCGCGAGAAAGTACTGATCGACAAAGCGACCAAAAAGAAGCTGGTGAAACCAGTGGCTCCTGTCTTCACCGGACATGCAGATTTCTGCAATCCCTTCGAGTTCGCGACCTTCATGCGTCAGGTTGCGGGCTTCGATTTCGACGTCATGCTGGAGGCGAAGGCCAAAGACCTTGCGCTGGTACATCTTCGCCCGGACCTGCTTCGATACGCGCCTGACGTCGCGGAGCGTTTTGGCATCTACCCGGAGGAAATGTCCGAACTCTCCGATGAAGAAAGGTCAGCAATGGATGAAGACGATACCCGGAGATAAGGCGCCCCAAAGTCAGCGGGCAACCCTAGGGCGAAATCGCGTGCCGATCGCCGCAAGCACGCGAGTGATTCCGACCTGATAAGGGCGCACCAGATCACTGGCAGCGCTGCTCACGCTTAAAGATGGGCGTATGATGAGCCGTGGCGTGCTATGCAACAGTCATTTAAAGGCGGGGCCGCATTGAGCTCACTTACGACGTCTCGTCCTCCCAATGGAACTTCGATCGGTGAGGAAGGTTGTCTCTGTGCAATCCACCAGGAGCCAATTATGCAGCTGCAACATCCAACCGTACGATTGGCGCTCTTGTTGCAAGGTCTCAATCGTTCTTCGTTTGAGGAGCTCCCCTGGCAGGTGGGGCGGAAAACTGTTAACGCCGCTGCTGCTGCGGGGCTTGTGGAGGTTGAGCCTGAACCGATACAGCCCCTACGGCCTCGGTGCAGGCTTACCGAACTTGGCGTCCTGTACAGAGCGGAAAATCGCTTCGTTTTCGACTAGAGCTGGCCGAACATCGTGCCCCGCAAAAGAGGCAATCCGCGAACTTTTGAAGGGCAGCCCGGGTAGCCTGGAAGCGCCATACCGCTGGGGCGCAGGAAAGGAAAACGCTACGTCTGGCATCGAAACGGCTCGCACCGGACCGTAGACAGGCGATAACCGTAATAACGACGCTACAGCTGATCGCAACGGATAGAATATGACTAGCGATACCCGAGGCCGTTTGGCATCTCATCTGCTTGGTACACTAGCGTACCCGAAAACCTGCTGGCGGAACGAGCGGTGCCTACGGACATTCATCTAACGGGACCACGAGCGTGTCAACTGGACGCGACAGGGATGGTGAATATGGCGGTTTTTCCAGTTTCTCGCCATAGCCAACGAAATGGCAGTCGAGCGCCCGACCTGTCCGCAGTGGTCCCATCCTGCGGGAACCAAGCCCCTCAGTGGACGTTGCCCCCATGCGATCTAAACAAAGGAGACAATACTATGATTTCTGCAGAACAGGTTCGCGAGCATATGGAAGTGATTGGCGCCGATGGTGCACACGTGGGCACAGTAGACCACATGGATGGCACATCGCGCATCAAGCTGACAAAGTCGGACTCTGACGATGGTCAGCATCATCTCATTCCACTCGACTGGGTCGACCATGTTGATCAGCACGTCCACCTGACCAAGAGCGCTGACGACGTCCGCAGTCAGTGGTCCTCGGCCAACTAATTGTTTCAGGAGCCGCTTCCAAGCGGCTCCCTATCTGTTCTCTCCCCGCCGCCCTTCCATACGAGACTAACCAGCCACCATGCCAAGAATCGCCATCATCGGATCTGGACCCACGGGGATTTATTCGCTCGCCGGATTGATTTCCAGCGCCACGCCGCTGTCTATTACGATCTTTGAGGAAACACCTGATGCGGGGAAGGGTACGCCCTACCATCCGGCGATCAATGACCGCGCTATGCTGGCAAATATCGCCAGCATCGAAATCCCTCGCATTGAGCAGACGCTCGTCGAGTGGCTGTCGTCGCGCAGTGACAGCGAGCTTCAAGAGCTAGGCATCGAAAGGTCAGCAATCGGCGAACGTGAGTTCTACCCTCGGATTGTTCTTGGCGAGTTCCTGGCAGCACAATTCTGGATACTGGTGAACCAGGGGCTCTCTCGCGGCCACTCCATAGATGTGAAAGCCAGCCACCGTATTCTCGATATCAAGCTTGGCAAAGATAACATAACGCTCAAGTTCAAAAGGCACGGTGGCGACGATGCTGCAATGTCCTTCGACCACGTTGTCATGGCCACAGGTCACGATTGGCCCGAAAACACCGAGACGTCACCTGGTTATTTTGTGTCGCCATGGCCTGCTGCCGCGATCAAAAGGATTGGCGCTGTAGAGGTTGGTGTCTTGGGCACGTCGCTTAGTGGTATCGACGCAGTCGTCTCCGTCGCCACCGCCCATGGCATGTTCCTTCGTGACGACAATGGAGCGCTGCGATATGAGCCTGACGCCTCAAGCCACGGCTTCTCTATCACAATGATGTCTCGTAAGGGTTTGTTGCCCGAGGCGGACTTCTATTGTCCGATCCCATACGAGCCTCTCAGGTTTTGCACTGAAGAAGCCATACGGCTGTTGACGGAGCAAAAGCAGGAGCGGCTTCTGGATGAGGTCTTCGAGTTATTCCGGCGAGAGCTTGCCGCAGCCGATCCTGACTACGCTGCCCGCATCGGACTTGCGTTGGCGTCCGTGGAGGACATTGCCGACCGCTATTTTCGAGCGCGACAGCATGCCGATCCCTTCGTCTGGGCCGCTGAGAACCTTGCAGAAGCCAAGAAAAACAAAGCCGAGCGGCAAACCGTCCAGTGGCGTTACGCCATCCTCAGGATGCACGAAGTCATCGCGCTTGCCATCCCTCGTTTGAATGACCGAGATCTGAAGCGCTTCCACAAGGATTTCAAGACAGTTTTCGTCGACGACTACGCGACGGTTCCCCACGAATCCGTCGAACGGCTCCTTGCCCTGCATCAGGCAGGGAAGTTGTCCGTCAAGGCGCTAGGCGACGATTACGACATTAGCCGAGGTGGTGAAAAGCCAGGAGCGGTCGTGATTGTTGACGGAGATGAGTGCAAGTACGACGCCTTCATCGACGCTACTGGACAGCATGCGCTCTCCGCTTCCGATCTACCGTTCCCGAGCCTTCGTCAGACCGGCGCAATCGAAGAAGCAAAGACCCGGAAGGCCGAGGTCAGCGCGACCGACGAGACTCGGCGAACAGGTGGCGTTGAGATCAACGATGATTTTCGACCCCGCGTTGGACCTGGGCTGTCGAACAATCTTTACTGTGTCTCAGTCCCGTTCCTGCTGCATAAGATGCCGTTCATACAAGGCATCACCAGTGCTCATGAAATGGGAAGCAACGTGGCAGCCACTATCATCGATGCGGTAGCGAACTTGGATCTTCTCGTGCACTCCGGGTAACGCTCACTCGACGGAAATCGTGTCTCCAACGGATATTGCGCCCTCAGAACCAACGTTAGCGTATACACCGAAACACCGCTGGCGGGTCCTGACAATCGTTCGGAGGACCTCGGCATCTTCGGGTACGTCAGCCTGCGCGATTATGGTCATTCCGCAGCGTTTGGTTCTCTCGGTGACTAAGCCACGGTAGGTGCCGATGGCGATTTGACGGCCAACCCAATCGCTCTCGTCCGCACTGGTATCCACAACGATATTCGGGCGAAATCTGCGGACGTCCAAAACCGACTGTGGAATAAACGCAGACAAGTCCGAAAGTGACCTGGTCGAGAGCAAATGGAGTGGGGTTGCAGTATAGCGAGGATATAAAGTAGCCTCGCCCGTGTCCGTCGGGAGAGTGCTGCCCACCCGACGTATCGCGCAGCGGAAGCCAAAATGGTCCAACAGCACAATATCCAACTTGGGGTCATCCGCCCGGAAGTTCCAAGCACCTGAGGAGATCGCGACGTCCCCATTGACGAAACGAGCTTCGAGCTCCAGCGCTGGACGCCAGCGGGCGATCTTTTCCGGAGCAGCAACCTCTCCCGTAATGAGGTCGACGAGAAGATGACTGCGATCTCCTCGAACGCCATCAATTGTGACGGCTATTGCGTCGACCCGTTCCCCACGCAGAGAACTGACTGGATAACGCCATAGCGCTTGAACTGTTGCCTGAACCTCTATCGGGTGGCTCCCCAGAACCAGGCTACCGCAGCGACGATGGCGACGGCAGCAAGCGGGCGTTCCTTGACTATGTCTTCAACGCTCTGGAGGACTGACTTTGCTTCAGCCTTCCCAACTGCCACGGCTCCGCTAGCAACTTCGGAGGCTCGGTCCGACAAGCGCACAGCGTCTCGGCGAAGAGCACGGACACCTCCGCCATGCTCAATACCGCCGAGCTCACCGGTCGACCTCAAAGCTTCGTCCACGAGCGGAGCATCATCACGATCATTCGCGGCATTTCCATCAATGGTGCTGGCGACTGACGATTGGGTCGCCGACACCGGATCGGATGCAGGGAAGGTATCTTCGAGGCCTTGTTCGAGATTATCGCGGTCGGCAGAACGCCGCCGAGCCTTGTCTGCATTGTATGACCGGACTGCGGGGGATTTATTCGGATCTGCCATGGTTGCCTCCTGTTCCGATGGAGAACCTTCAATTGCGATTTAGGTTCCTCTGTAACGTCCCACAGAAAGCAGAAACCTGTGCTGATGTGTCCGATTGCTACGGCCGGGCAAGACATCTTTGCGATCACTTCGCAAAGCATCGCCCTGCCTCACAGTATGATGTCGGCGGCGACGGCCTGGAACGATGGCCTCCGGCGCTTGGCCGCCATTAGAAGATCAAGCTCGACGGAGGAAGGTCCAAAACGCTTGAACAGATCATCAGCATCCCGCCTGTCTAGCCCATACTTCGCGCGAAATTCCTCGAGGGAGTATGGCCTACCTCGCAGGGGTCGTGCGCGTTCTGAGAGTTTGTCATTCATTCGCTGCCTCCTTCAGTTTGCGAAAAAATGCCCTAGCAGGTAATTTGTTCCCTTGAAGGTACTGACGGCCGGAAGCCTTGGTGGAACCGTTCGATATCCGCGCCATTGTGACGTCGTCGCTTCTGAAAAGGGGCCGGCACCAAACAGCTGCACAGCTGAGATCGCTTTTGCTACCCCTTTACCCTGTGCGTACAGCCGACTTCGCCAACTGCGTTCCTCTCTTGTTCGTATCCCTGCCATTATCCCGCAAGGGGCGCACCCTGCGCTTCAATCCGAGATTTCCTGCCTAGGCGATTAAGTATATCGTGTCTGGCGATCTCTTGGCGCTCGACAGCCTAGAAGACGAGTCCAGTTGCCGTCGAGGGCAAGGGTACAGTTGAAATCGTTCACCGTTTCCTCGCCAGCGAAGCTATGACGTGGATTTTTTCGCACCTGATGTTGCGAGCGAGCTAGCCAACGATTTCGGGCGAAAAGTTCGCTGACTTTTCCCAACCCACCCCCTCTAACGGCGTCGGGCATCCGATTTCATGGTTTCCAGCGGCTTACCAGCCCGTCGAACGCCCCTAGAACCGGGTCAGTATCGGGTATGGGCAACCTAGGCCCTGTTGACAAA
>UBQW01000058.1 GCA_900467745.1 Hyphomicrobiales bacterium | reverse complement strand
GGTGACCGCGCGTTACGAAGGCAGTCAGCCTTTCGCCTTCTTGGCGGCCTTCTTCGCAAGCGCCAGTTCGCGCAGGATCTTGGCGCGTCCGGGCTTGATCTCCTGGCGCGCGCGTCCGAAGGCAAGCGCGTCCGCCGGAACGTCATTGGTAATGACGCTGCCCGACGCGATATAGGCGTTGTCGCCGATGCTTATGGGTGCCACCAGCGAGGAGTTCGATCCGACGAAAGCGTTTGCGCCGATGATCGTTTCGCTCTTGTTGACGCCATCATAGTTGCAGGTGATCGTGCCCGCGCCGATATTGGCACCGGCGCCGATGCGGGCGTCGCCGATATAGGTCAGATGGTTGACCTTGGCGCCCTCGCCCACCTTGCCGTTCTTCACCTCGCAGAAATTGCCGACCTTCGATCCCTCGGCGAGATCAGCGCCCGGCCGTAGGCGCGCGAACGGGCCGACCGTCGCACCGACGCTGACATGCGCGCCCTCGATATGCGAGAAGGCATGGATGATGGCGCCGCCATCGATCACCACGCCTGGGCCGAAGACGACGTTCGGTTCGATCAGCGCATCCTGGCCGATGACGGTGTCGTAGGACAGGAAGACGGTTTCGGGAGCGATCATGGTGACGCCCGAGATCATCAATTCGTGGCGACGGCGCTCCTGCCAGAGCCGCTCGATGACGGCGAGTTCGGCACGGTTGTTGGTGCCGGTCATTTCGACCTCGGGGGCATCGACCGCGGTGACGCGGCCGCCCTGCGAGCGGGCGATCTCGACGAGATCGGTGAGATAAAACTCGCCCTTGGCATTGTTGTTACCGATCAGCGCCAGAAGCTCCAGCGCCTTGCGGCCGTTGATGGCCATCAGTCCGCTGTTGCACCAGGTGACGGCGCGCTCGGCGTCGGTCGCATCCTTCTCTTCGCGGATGGCGATCAGCTCGCCATCCTTGACCAGCAAACGGCCGTAGCCGGTCGGCTTGTCGGTGTGGAAGCCGATGACGACGATATCGCTGCCATCTGCCAGCGCCTGGCGTGCGGCCTTGAGCGGCGCTTCCGTCTGCAGGGGAACATCGCCGTAGGTTACGATCACATCGTCATAGCCACGCGCAATCGCATCGCGGGCTGCGAGCACCGCATGGCCGGTGCCAAGGCGTTCCTTCTGGAGATAGGCCTCGATCTCGACATTGCCGACCGCAGCGGCCTTGGCGACCTCATCGGCATCACGGCCGACCACGAGTGCCACGGCGCCGATATCCGTCTTGGCCACGGCTTCGACGACATGGGCGATCATCGGGCGGTTGGCCACCGGGTGGAGAACCTTCGACTTCGACGATTTCATTCGCGTGCTGTCACCCGCAGCGAGAATGACGGCAAGACAAGTGCGTTCCATGGTCTGCTCCCAAGAATCCGTTACAGGCGCGTTGCCGCCTCATAGCAGCAACTCGGTAACGGAACAAAGATCAAAAAAGGATTAGGCCGATACCCTGGTCATTCCGGCATAGGCGTCATGCACATGATCGCGGCCCTCGACGATGACCGCCTCCATCGCTGAACGGGCGGCCGGCACGTCGCCTGCAGCGATCGCCTTGACGATGCGCATATGCGTTTCAGCGATGTTCGAGAAGCCGTTCTGAGACGGCGGCGTGCTGATGCGGAACATGCCGACGAGTGCGGCCTCGATCAGGCTTCCGAGCGTATGCATGAAAGGATTGTGCGCGGCGTCAGCGACGGCGAGGTGGAATTCGAGATCGGCCATCGCGAGGCTCTCTGTCGTATGATCGGGCGCCGCCATCTCCTTGGCGAGATCGGTTAAAAGAGCGATCTCTTCCGGCGTTGCCCGCTCGGCTGCGAGCCCGGCCGCGAAAGGTTCGACGGCCAGTCGGATATCGTAGAGCTGCAGCAGGAACTCCTCGGTCACGTCGTCATCGAAGTGCCAGGCGATCACCTCGCTGTCGAACATGTTCCACTGGCTCTTTTCGGTGACGCGGGTGCCGACGCGCGCCTTAGCGACGATCATGCCCTTGGCGGCCAGCGTCTTCATCGTTTCGCGAAGCACCGTGCGGGACACCTTGAAGCGCTGCGCGAGCTCGATATCGCCAGGAAGGATGCTCCCGACGGGATAGGTGCCGGCGACGATGGAGCGGCCGAGTTCGTCCACCACCTGTGCGTGGCTGGTGCGAGATCGCCGTTGTGTCTTTCCGGTGTCCAGAATTCTATTGCGCAAGCCACGACCCCCGTCAGGCATACCTCTTGTTCAAACTCGAGAGGAACAGGATGGCCTTCTGCATCAGGATGAATGCAAAAAGCAGCAGGCCGATCAGTATCTTCGTCCACCAACTGGAGAGTGTTCCATCGAAGGTGATGTAGGTCTGAATCAACCCCTGTATCAGGAGCCCGATAAAGGTCCCTGCTACAAATCCCGCTCCACCCGTCAGCAAAGTGCCCCCAATGACAACCGCCGCAATGGCATCGAGCTCGACACCGACAGCCGCCAACGAGTAGCCGGCGGACGTATAGAGGGAAAAAACGATTCCTGACAGGCCGGCAAGGAAGCCGGAAAGCGCATAAATCTGAATTGTGGTGCGACCAACCGGCACACCCATCAACTGAGCCGTGTGCGCCCCGCCGCCTAGCGCGTAAACGTTGGTGCCGAAGCGGGTGCGGTGGGCAATGAAGATGCCGACCGCGAACACCACGAGCATCACCGCGCCGATCAAAGTGAGTCGGCCGCCGCCCGGCAGCTTGTAATAGAGGCCTGACAGCGTGTTGTAATAATCGTGGCCGATCGGGATGCTGTCGATGGAGAGCACGAAGGCCATGCCGCGCGCCAGGAACATGCCGGCAAGCGTGACGATGAAGGCAGGCATCTGCAGATAATGGATCACGGCGCCCATCGCCGCGCCGAAAGCCGTGGTGATGACGAGCACCAGCGCGAAGGCGACCAAAGGATGAATGCCGGTGTTCTGCAGGATGACGGCGAGGAACACGCCAGTGAAGGCAATCACCGAGCCGATCGAGAGGTCGATTCCACCTGAAATGATCACGAAGGTCATGCCGACGGCTGCGATCCCGAGGAAGGCGTTGTCGGTCAAGAGGTTGCCGACCACGCGTGTCGACAGCATGCTCGGATACTGCATGGCGCAGACGGCGTAGGAGAGGATGAAGATCACGATTGTCGCGAGAAGCGGCAGGTATTTCGAATTCATTTCTGCAGTTCCCCTCTCGGGCCGGAGCGGCGCCCCATAAAGACGGCTGCCGATTGCACGGCCGGCGACTGGATCACCAGGATGACCAGAACGATCACCGCCTTGATGATCAGGTTGAACTCCGGCGGGAAGCCCGAGAGCAGGATGCCGGTGTTGACCGCCTGGATGATCATCGCACCGATGAGCGAGCCGACGATGCTGAAGCGGCCGCCGAGCAGCGAATTGCCGCCGACGACGACCGCGAGGATCGCGTCGAGCTCGAGCCAAAGGCCGGCATTGTTGGCGTCGGCGCCCTTGATGTCGGCGGCGACGATGATACCGGCGATCGCCGCGCAAAGACCGCTCAGCATGTAGACGGCCATCAGGAGCACCGGCGTGCGGACGCCCGAGAGCGTGCTTGCACGGCGGTTGATACCGGTTGCCTCGACGAGCATGCCGAGCGCGGTGCGGCGGACAAGGAGCGTGACGAGAACGCCGACCACCAACCAGATCACGACGGGCATCGGCATGAAGGCGAAGGAGCCGCTGCCGAAGAAGATCAGGCCGTCATCGTTGAAGGTCATGATCACGCCTTCGGTGATCAGCTGCGCGATGCCGCGACCGGCAACCATCAGCACCAGGGTGGCGATGATCGGCTGGATGTTGAGGATCGCCACGAGGAAGCCGTTCCAGACGCCGCATGCGAGACCGATCAGCAGCGTCAGCACCAGCGTCCAGGCTAGTGAGTTGCCTGAGACGATCGACGACGCGGCTACGGCGCCGCAGATGGCGATGACCGCGCCGACGGAGAGGTCGATGCCCTTGGTGGCGATAACGAGCGTCATGCCGATTGCGAGCAGGGCTACGGGCGCACCACGGTTCAAGACGTCTATCAAGCTGCCATAGAGGCGGCCGTTTTGAATTGTGACATTAAAAAACTGCGGGAACATTATGAAGTTCAACAGCAATATGACTGCAAGCGCGATCAATTGCGGTGCCAGGCGGATGAGCAGCGCCTTCTGTGACGACGTCATGCGTCCTCCGTCTTTTTCTGCACGGCGGCAATTGCCTGGACGATGCGCGACGTGCTGACGTTCTCACCCGTCAACTCCGCCACATGCTCGCGGTCCCGCAATACCAAAATACGTGAACTATAGGCGATAAGCTCTTCTAATTCCGACGAAATAACGATCAGCGACATGCCTCGTTCGCAGAGCTCCTCGATCAACCTGATGATCTCGGCATGAGCACCGACATCGATGCCGCGGGTCGGCTCGTCGAGGATCAGGAAGTCGGGATTGGTGGCGAGCCAGCGGGCGAGGATCGCCTTCTGCTGGTTGCCGCCTGACAGCAGACGGATCGGCTTTTCGCGGTCGGTGGTGCGGATATCGAGCGCCTTGATATACTGGTCGGCGAGCGTGTTCTGCTCGCCGCGCGACAGCGGCCGCGCCCATCCCCGGCGCGCCTGGAGCGCCAGCGCGATGTTCTCGCGGATCGAGAGATCGCCGATGATGCCATCGGTCTTGCGATCCTCTGGGCAGAAGCCGAAACCGGCGCGGATCGCGGCTCGCGGGTTGGAGAGCGCCACCGGCTTGCCGTCGATCTTGGCGGTGCCGCTATCGGCATTCTCGATACCGAAGAGAAGCTCGGCCGTTTCCGTGCGTCCGGAGCCAAGAAGACCGGCGACGCCGACGACCTCGCCGACGCGAACGTTGAGATCGAAGGGCTTCACCTTGCCGCGCTTGCCGTATCCCTCGAAGCTGTATTTGACGGGACCGGCCGCCACGCTGCGTTCCTTCACGGCGGCTTCCGCATGCGCCAGCTCGTGGCCGAGCATCATCGAGATCAGGCCCTGGCGCGGCAATTCGGCTTTCTCGCGGGTGCCGACCAGCTTGCCGTTGCGCAGCACCGTGATGCGGTCGCTGATGTCGTAGACCTGCTCGAGGAAGTGGGTAATGAAAACAATACCTAGTCCGCGTTTCTTAAGGTCGCGCAATATGCTGAAGAGCATCGCCACTTCCTGCGCGTCGAGGCTCGCCGTCGGTTCGTCGAGGATCAGCACCTTGCCGGAGAGATCGACGGCGCGGGCAATGGCCACGACCTGCTGGACGGCGACCGAGAAGCGATCGAGCTGCGCGGTGACGTCTATCTCCATGCCATATTGTCGCAGCAGTTCGCGCGCCTGGCGGTTCATGGTGGAAACGTCGATCATGCCGAAGCGCTTCGGCTGGCGTCCGAGGAAAAGATTTTCGGCGACGCTCAAATTGGAAAGGAGATTGACCTCCTGATACACGGTTCCGATGCCAAGCCGCTGCGCAGCAAGGGTATCAGCCGGATCGATCTCGGCGCCATCAAGCGTGAGGCTGCCTTCGTCGCGGCGATAAGCACCGGTAATGCACTTGATCAGCGTCGATTTTCCGGCGCCGTTTTCACCCAAAAGCGCGTGCACTTCGCCCTTGCGAAGGGTGAAATCGACCTTGTCGAGAGCGACAGCTCCGGGGAAGAATTTCGATATGCCTGATGCGGCAAGGACGTTCTCGAAATTGTGAATCATCAAGTGGGCTTTTCCTGATATTGACCGACATGGCCTGATAGCAACCCGACATCATGTCTGGCAGCGTTCGCGGCAGTTCCGCACCGGTCCATGATGGACCGGTGCGGTTCATGTGTCAGATCAGTAGCCGAGGCCCTTCTTGGACTCGTATACCTTCTTCGGATCGTCAGCCTGGGTGTAGAGCTTCGATTCGGTCTGGATCCACTTGGCCGGAGCCTTCTTGTCCTTGAGGTAGGCGTCGAGCGCGTCGAATGCCGGGCCCGCCATGTTCGGCGTCAGCTCGACGGTCGCGTTGGCTTCGCCGGCTTCCATGGCCTTGAAGATATCAGGAACGGAGTCGATCGAGACGACGAGGATGTCCTTGCCCGGCTTCAGGCCGGCTTCCTTGATCGCCTGGATACCGCCGACAGCCATGTCGTCGTTATGGGCGTAGAGGGCGCAGATGTCCTTGCCGCCGTTCTCAGCCTTCAGGAAGCTTTCCATGACTTCCTTACCCTTCGTGCGGGTAAAGTCGCCGGTCTGGCTGCGAACGATCTTGAAGTTCGACTTGCCGGCAATGGCTTCCTCGAAGCCCTTCTTGCGGGCGATGGCCGGCGAAGAGCCGGTGGTGCCCTGGAGCTCGACGATGTTGCACTTCTTGTCGGCAACGGTCTTCACGAGCCAGTCGCCAGCAACCTTGCCTTCATGCACCTGGTCGGAGGTTACCGCCGTCAGGTAGAGATCCTCAGGCGCCTTGATCGTGCGGTCGAGAAGGATGACCGGGATGTTGGCTTCCTTCGCTTCCTTCAAAACCGCGTCCCAACCGGTTTCGACAACCGGAGCAAGCAGGATGGCGTTGACGCCCTGGGCGATGAAGGAGCGGATCGCCTTGATCTGGTTTTCCTGCTTCTGCTGGGCATCGGCGAACTTCAGGTCGATGCCGCGCTTCTTGGCCTCTTCCTTGGTGACGGTCGTCTCAGCAGCGCGCCAGCCCGATTCCGAGCCGATCTGCGAGAAGCCGACAACCAGTTCGGCGGCCTGTGCCGAGCCGAACATGCAGGCAGCAAAAACCGTGGCACTCATGAGTGCTGTCTTGAATTTCATGATTTCCTCCAAAAGCCGCCTCCCGCGGCACGCACTAGGAAAATCATATAGTATTACTTTTGTAAATGCACTTTCTGGTATGCAATGCAGCAAAAAAGGGCGCCCGAAACGAGCGCCCTTTCGCATGTGCTAACAGTGAGAAATGCTCACTTCGGCAGCTTGTCGTCCACGCCTTCGACGTAGAAGTTCATGCCGAGCAGCGTGGCGTCATCAGCCTTCTCGCCGGCCTTCAGCCACGGGGTGCCGTCCTGCTTGTTGATCGGGCCGGTGAAGGGATGCAGTTCGCCGGACTTGATCTTGGCCTCGGTGTCCTGAGCCATCTTCTTCACGTCGTCGGGCATGTTGGTGTAGTCGGCCATCTTGAGGATGTTATCCTTCAGGCCGTCCCAGCTCTGCTCGGACTTCCAGGTGCCGTCGAGCAGCGCGTGGACGCGCTTGGAGTAGTAGTTACCCCAGGTGTCGACGATTGCCGTCAGCTGTGCCTTCGGGCCGGCCGCGATCATGTCGGAAGCCTGGCCGAATGCGTGGATGCCACGCTCTTCGGCAACCTGCATCGGAGCCGTCGTGTCGGTGTGCTGCGTGAGCACGTCGACGCCCTGGTCGACCATGGCCTTGGCGGCATCGGCTTCCTTGCCCGGGTCGAACCAGGTGTTGACCCAGATGACCTTGAGCTTGAAATCAGGATCGACAGACTTCGCGCCCTGCTCGAAGGAGTTGATGCCCATGACCACTTCCGGAATCGGGAACGAGGCGATGTAGGCGGCGCCGTGGTTCTTCGAGGTCTTGGCTGCAATCTGGCCGAGGATGTAGCGGCCTTCGTAGAAGCGCGAGTTGTAGGTCGCAAGGTTCGGGCCGGACTTGTAGCCGGTGCCGTGCTCGAACTTCACATCCGGGAACTTGGCGGCGACCTTGACGGTGGCGTCCATGAAGCCGAACGAGGTGGAGAAGATCAGCTTGCAGCCGGAGCGGGCGAGACGCTCGATGGCGCGCTCGGCATCCGGGCCTTCAGGCACGTTTTCCAGGTACGGCGTGTCGATCTTGTCGCCGAATTCCTTCTGGATCTGCTGGCGGCCGAGGTCGTGCGCCTGGGAGTAGCCGCCGTCGGTGTGGGAGCCGACGTAGACGAAGCAGACCTTGGTCTTGTCGGCGGCCTGTGCGGACGAGCCGACGCTCAAAATGGCAGCTGCCGAAGCGGCAAATGCGAATGCTAGTCTTTTCATGATAACCCCTGTGGTTTGGAATTTCGAAGTTCGTTTGTTCTTGTTTTATCGTTCCGGGACGAATGGTTTTCCCAGCGACGCCGGCGTGTTGATCAGCGTCGTGCGCCGATTATGAGAAATGATGACGAGAACCACAATAGTGGCCGCATAAGGCAGCATCGACAGGAACTGTGCCGGAATACCGATACCGAACGCCTGGGCATGCAGCTGCAGGATCGTGACGGCGCCGAAGAGATAACCGCCGGCAAAGACCCGCCATGGACGCCATGAAGCGAAGACCACCAGCGCCAGCGTGATCCAGCCACGGCCAGATGACATGTTCTCCACCCATTGCGGCGTATAGACGAGCGACAGCTGCGCACCGGCAAGGCCCGCGCAGGCGCCGCCGAACATCACGGCGAGATAGCGGGTGCGGATAACGCTGATGCCGAGCGCATGCGCTGAGCCGTGGCTGTCTCCGATGGCGCGCAGCTTGAGACCAGCGCGGCTGCGGAACAGGAACCAGCTGACGCCGAAGAGCAGCGCCAACGACAGGTAGAAGGTCAAGTCCTGCTTGAAGAGCACCGAGCCGACGAAGGGAAGGTCGGAGAGGTAGGGTACGACGATCGGTGCGAGCCGCACGCCGGGCACGCTGACATAGCCCTCGCCGAGCATGCCCGACAGGCCGAGGCCGAGGATGGTGAGCGCAAGGCCTGTTGCCACCTGATTGGCAACGAGCGTCAGCGTCAGGAAGGCGAAGAGCAGCGAGAAGATGGCGCCCATGGCGATGCCGGCGAGAAGGCCGATATAGGGCGAGCCCGACATCTGCGCGCCGGCGAAGGCCGCGACGGCGCCCATGATCATCATCCCCTCGACGCCGAGGTTCAGCACGCCGGAGCGTTCGGTCACCAGTTCGCCGAGGGCTGCGATGACGAGCGGCGTCGAAGCGGTGATGACGGTCAGCAGGATGGCTTCGAAAATACTCATGCGACGCCTCCCCGGACACGCGACCAGACGATGCGGATCTTGTAGGCGATCAGCGTGTCGCAAGACAGGACGAAGAACAACAGCAACCCCTGGAAAACGCGGGTGACCTTGTCGGAGACGCCGATCGACAGCTGCGCGGCCTCGCCGCCGAGATAGGTCAGCGCCAGCACCAGGCCGGAAGCAATGATGCCGAGCGGATTGAGGCGTCCGAGGAAGGCGACGATGATCGCGGTGAAGCCGTAGCCCGGTGAGATCGCCGGCTGCAGGTGGCCGATCGAGCCCGAGACTTCCGAGATGCCGGCGAGACCGGCCAGCGCGCCCGAGAACAGGAAGCTGAACCATATCATCTTCTTCGACGAGAAACCGGCGAAGCGCCCTGCCCGTTCCGACTGGCCGAGCACGACAATCTCGAAGCCCTTCAGCGTGTATTTCAGCATGAACCAGACGAGGATCGCGGCGATGATCGCGAAGATGAAGGCCCAATGAGCACGGCCTGACTCTTCCCAGATCGCCGGCAGCACCGCTTCGGGCGGGAAGGAGACGCTTTCGGGAAAGTTGAAACCGGCGGGATTGCGCCAGGCGCCGCGGATCAGCCAATCGAGAAAGAGCTGCGCGATATAGACCAGCATCAGGCTGGTCAGGATCTCGTTGGTGTTGAAATGCGCCTTGAGCAGTGCCGGGATGCCGGCGAACAGCGCTCCGCCGAGAGCGCCCATGATCAGCATCAGCGGCAGCACCAAGGGCGAGTGCCACTCCGTGAAAAGGATCGGCAGGATCGAGCCGGTGATCGCGCCCATGGTGAACTGGCCTTCGGCGCCGATGTTCCAGTTGTTCGAGCGATAACAGACGGCTAGGCCGACGGCGATCATGATCAGAGGTGCGGCCTTGATCGCCAGCTCGTGCAGCGACCAGACTTCGAGCAGCGGCTCCAGGAAGAAGGCGTCGAGCGCCTCGATCGGGTCCTTGCCCAGGATCTCGAACATGATCGCGCCGGCAACCAGCGTCAGAACCAACGCCAGGAGCGGCGAGACGAGACCGTAGAGCTTCGACGCCTGCGGGCGCTTTTCGAGTTCAATGCGCATGCGTGGTCTCCGGCGCGGTCTTGCTTTCATGCAGGCCGCCCATCAGCAGGCCGATCTTCTCGCGCGTCAGCTCGCCCGCAGGGAATGGCGACGACAGGCGTCCCTCGGAGATGACGGCGATCTCGGTTGCCACCTCGAAGATCTCGTCCAGATCCTGGCTGATGACGACGACGGCAGAGCCATTGCGGGCGAGATCGACGAGGGCCTGGCGGATGCGGCTTGCCGCGCCCGCGTCCACGCCCCAGGTCGGCTGGTTGACGACGAGGACGGCCGGCTGGCGGTCGAGCTCGCGGCCGACGATGAATTTCTGCAGGTTGCCGCCCGAGAGCGACCCGGCTGCGGGATCCTCGCCGCTCTTGCGAACATCCATTTCCTCGGAGATGCGCTTCGTGGCGTTCCTGACCGCGCTGCGGCGGATGATTTTGAGGAAGCCGCCCGACAGAAACGCCTTGCGGTCGGATTTGCTGCGGGCAAGCACGAGGTTGTCGGAGAGCTTCATTGCCGACACGGCGGCGTGGCCGTGGCGCTCCTCGGGCACGAAGCCGGCGCCGAGCAGGCGGCGGGCGGTGATCCCTTGGTTTCCGACCGGCTTGTTGCGGATGACGACGGCTTCGGGTGTCGAAACCGGATATTCGCCCGAGAGCGCATCGAACAACTCGCCCTGCCCGTTTCCGGCAACGCCTGCGATCGCCAGGATCTGGCCCGAACAGACGGTCATCGACACGTCCTTCAGCGGCATGGCAAAAGGCGTGCGTGGGGAGACGGAGAGGCCGGAGACGGCAAGCTGAACTGGACCCTTGGCGCCGCGATCGGGGTGGGTGACGGAGGCCACGTCGTTGCCGACCATCATGCGCGCAAGCGAGGCCGGCGTTTCATCGGCCGGTACGCAGGCGCCGGTGACCTTGCCATGGCGTAGCACCGTGGCGCGGTCGCAGATGCGCTGCACCTCTTCCAGGCGGTGGCTGATGTAAAGCACCGAGCGGCCCTCGGCCTTCAGCTTGAACAGCGTCTCGAACAGCTTGTCGGCTTCCTGCGGCGTTAGCACCGAGGTCGGCTCGTCGAGAATGATCAGCTTCGGGTTTTGCAAGAGCGCGCGGACAATCTCGATGCGCTGGCGCTCGCCGACGGACAGATCGGCCACATGGGCGTGCGGGTCGAGCGGCAGGCCATAGGCCTGCGACAACGCCCTCGCCTCCTCGGCGATCTTGCCGATCGGTATGCTGTCATCGAGCGAGAGCGCGATGTTTTCGGCAACGGTCAGTGCTTCGAACAGCGAGAAATGCTGGAACACCATGCCAATGCCAAGCTTGCGCGCGGCTCCGGGCGAGTTGATCGCGACCGGACGGCCTTCCCACACGATCTCGCCCTCGCTCGGCTCCAGCACGCCGAAAAGCATCTTCACCAGCGTGGATTTTCCCGCGCCGTTTTCGCCGAGCAATGCATGGATTTCGCCGGGAGCGATATCAAGGTCTATGTGGTTACAGGCAGCAAAGCTGCCGAAGAGCTTTGTCAGCTTTTGGACCGACAATAACGCGCCTGATGCCGGCACAGTCGATGACGACACTTTCCCCTCATTTCCCACTGCCGACCTGCCCCTTCAGGATCATTCTGGGATCAGCAGCGTCGTTCCGGTCGTTTTTCTAGCTTCCAGTTCCGTGTGGGCTCGCCCAACCTCGCGCAACGGATAGGTCTGATTGACATTGATACGCACTTTGTTGCTCAAAACAACATCAAATAATGCGTTTGCACAATCAGTTAGCTCATCACGGGTGGCGATATAGGTGAAAAGCGTCGGACGGGTCGCAAAAAGCGAGCCCTTCTGCGCCAGCAACGCCAGGGTGAAATCCTCGATCGGCCCGGATGACTGGCCGAAGGACACGAACATGCCCAGGCGTTTCAGGCAGTCGAGCGATTGCGGGAAGGTGTCGCGGCCGATGGAATCGTAGACCACGTCTACGCCCTTGCCGCCCGTGACCTCCGAGACGCGCGCGACGAAATCCTCGGTGTTGTAGTTGACGACATGGTCGTAGCCATGCTCGCGTGCGAGCTCAGCCTTGGCGTCCGAGCCAACCGTTCCGATGACGGTCGCGCCGAGCGCCTTGGCCCATTGGCCGGCGATCAGGCCGACACCGCCGGCGGCGGCGTGGAAGAGCAGCGTGGTGTCAGGGCCGACCTTGAAGGTGCGGTTCAGCAGATACTGCGCCGTCATGCCCTTCAGCATCATCGCCGCGGCTGTATCGAGCCCTATGCCATCGGGCACGGCGACCAGATGCCTGGTCTCGATATTGCGCTCTAGGCTGTAGGCGCCGTCGGAGCCGGCATAGGCGACGCGGTCGCCGACCTTGAAATCAGAAACGCCGGGGCCGACGGCCGTCACGGTTCCGGCTGCTTCCTTGCCCGGAATGAAGGGCATATGCGGCGCCTTGTAGAGGCCGGTGCGGAAATAGACGTCGATGAAATTCAGGCCGATCGCGGCGTGCCTTATCTGCACTTCGCCGGCGCCGGGCGGCGGCAGGTCGATATCGACATAATCGAGCACCTCGGGACCGCCGGTCCCATTCAGCACGACGGCATGTGTCTTCGCCATTCCAACTCTCCTATGCCAATTCTCCTATACACGACGTCCCAGCGCCGGCAGGAACTGCAGGACGGCGCCGATGCAATAGAGATAGATACCACTCAGAACGAAAAGAACGAGCGCCCATTGCGGCACGACGAAATGCATCAGCAGCGCATAGATGCCGAGCGCCGACCACAGGAAGAAGATGCCGAGATTGAGCGGACGCAGGCGCTGGACGCGCACCGGATGCAAGAAGTTGATCGGCAGGAAGGTCAGGATCACCGAGACGGTGACGACGACGAGCGCTGTCGTGGCGCTGGCATCCATGACGAACAGCGTGAAGACGATCATGTTCCAGACCACAGGGAAGCCTGAGAAGAAATACTCCTCCGTCTTCATGCCCATGTCGGCATAATAGATCGCGCTCGAGACGACAATCATGCCGGCAGCCACGAAGGACCACGGCTCGCCGATCATGCCGCTCTGATAGAGCGCAAAGGCAGGCAGCAGGACGTAGGTGACGTAATCGATGATGTTGTCGAGCGTATCGCCCGACCAGTTCGGCAGGACTTCCTTGACCTTGACCTTGCGCGCGATCGGGCCGTCGATCCCATCGACCAGAAGTGCCAGCCCCAGCCACCAGAACATATCGACGAAACGATGCTCGGCGGCGGCGACGACGCCGAGGAAAGCAAGGAAGGAACCGGAGGCCGTCAAAATATGGACGGAAAATGCGCGCATTTCCGCGTAGGGTACGCGCTTGTAATTGAAAATCTTCATGTTTCCCCGAGTTGCCATAAGCAATCCGCACCCCCGAGGCGCGATTTCGGCCTAATATGCATCCTTTGTCGGGCTTCGCCAGAGCAAAAGCGAATGATGCACATCGGGTTTCCCAAACCTGACGATAACATGCATATTTCATGCAACTCGCCACAGAGGGAATGGAATACCTTTAATCCGCCGCCTATTTGTAATATCTCGCTCGCATCGAATTGATGATCGACGAACTACGGGATCCGATACCGCAATGAACGCCCCTGCAAAGACCGAAGAATTCGCAGCCCCAATCCCTGCCGGCGTTTTCGCCGAAACCGTTCTCAGCGTCACGCACTATACGGACAACCTGTTCCGCTTCACGATGACGCGTCCTGAAGGTTTCCGCTTCCGCTCTGGCGAATTCGCGATGATCGGTCTCATGGTCGAGGGAAAGCCGATCTTCCGCGCCTACTCGATCGCCAGCCCCGCCTGGGCCGAAGAACTCGAATTCTTCTCCATCAAGGTTCCCGATGGTCCGCTCACCTCGCATCTGCAGGCCATCAAGCCAGGCGATCAGG
Organism: Hyphomicrobiales bacterium; assembly: GCA_900467745.1. Lineage (GTDB taxonomy): Bacteria > Pseudomonadota > Alphaproteobacteria > Rhizobiales > Rhizobiaceae > Rhizobium. Next base: position 116,356 of record UBQW01000058.1, on the reverse strand, counting down.
TGCTGATGCGCAAGAAGCCGACGGGTACGCTGGTGCTCGACGCACTGACGCCCGGACGTCGTCTCTACATGTTCTCGACCGGCACCGGCATCGCGCCCTTCGCCAGCCTGATCCGCGATCCGGAGACCTACGAGAAGTTCGACCAGGTCATCCTCACCCACACCACGCGCAACATAGCCGAACTGAAATACGGCTTCGACCTGGTGCACGAGATCCAGAACGACGAACTCTTGCAGGAAGTGGTCGGCGACAAGCTGCTGCACTACGCAACGGTGACGCGCGAGGACTTCGAGTATCGCGGCCGCATTACCGACCTGATCTCCTCAGGCAAGCTGTTCACCGACCTCGGCGTTCCCAAGCTCGATCCCGAGATCGACCGCGGCATGATCTGCGGCTCTTCAGCGATGCTGAAGGACACCAAGGAACTGCTTGAGCAGGCTGGTCTCGAGGAAGGCGCCAACAGCAAGCCGGCGCAGTTCGTCATCGAACGCGCCTTCGTCGGCTGATTGCCTATCTCAAATGCTTAGAACAGCGGCTCCGGAAACGGGGCCGTTTTCATTTCTGGCCGAGATAATCGATCAGCGTCGTCATCGCCTTGCGTGCTTCAGTCGCCTTGCCCTGCTGGATCGCGCGGATAACGGCAACGTGCAGCGAAATCGAGCGATCCATGCGCTCGGGGCTCGCCTTCGAATACCAGAGGCGGCGCGAATGGGTCTGCACCGGTCCGAGCGCCGAGGTGATGAAGGCATTCGGACAGGATTCTTCGAGAATTTCGTCGAATGCCTTGTCGGCTGCGAAGAAGCCCGCGAGATCGCCGCTGACGGCGCAGTCGTTCATGGCGCGCGCGCACTCGACAAGCTGGTTACGCTGTCCGTCGGTCGCCTGTTCGGCAACGAGTGCGGCGGCGATCGGCTCAAGCTCGCGGCGAACCTGCATGACATGGGCGTGGTCGGTCGGCTTGATCTCGGCGATCTGCAGGCCGACGCGCGGCTTCACCACGATCAACCCCTGCCAGGCCAGCTTCTGGATCGCCTCGCGCACCGGCGTGCGGCCGTGCCCGGAGAGATCGATCAGCTGCTTTTCATTGACGAGCGCACCAGGCGCCAACGCCAAGGTCACGATGGCATGTTCCAGCGCCAGATAGGCAAGATGGCTCTGTGAAGAGTTCGGCATCGCGGATCCGTGATTCGACCTGATATATCATAAGCCCCGCGTTAACGGATTCAATGGCAGGTTGCCATGATATATTAGACCGAAGGGAGAGCCGTTATTTTGCAGCGGCTTACTCGTGCCTCAGCGCATCGATCGGATTGAGCTGGGCTGCCCGCCTTGCCGGGAAATAGCCGAAGATCATGCCGATCGCGGCAGAAAAGGCGAAGGCGACAATGATCATCGTCGGGCTCACCACGAACGGCACCTTGAGTAGCGATACGGCGCCGAAGCCGAGGCCCAGCCCGAGCAGTATGCCGCTCATGCCACCGAATATCGACAGCGCCACCGCCTCGACAAGGAACTGCATCAACACCTGTCGCTCCAGCGCGCCAATCGCCAGACGGATACCGATTTCACGTGTGCGCTCGGTAACCGAGACGAGCATGATATTCATGATGCCGATGCCGCCCACGAGCAGGCTGATCGCGGCCACCGCGCCAAGCAGGCTGGTGAGCAGCGTCGTCGTTCCGGTCATCGCGGCTGCGATCTGGGTCATGTCGTTGACGTTGAAATCGTCTTCGCGGCCGGGAATGATCTTGCGGCGTTCGCGCAGCAGGTTTTCCGTGTCCGACTGGACCTTGGATGTGGCAACGCCATCGCGCGCCGAGATGAGGATCATCGAGACATTGGCGTTGGCCTTGCCGCCGATGCGGCGCTGGTAGACCTTGATCGGCACGATGACGACATCGTCCTGGTCGGTGCCCATGCCGGATTGCCCGCGTTTGGCCAGAACGCCGATGACGCCGCAGGAGACCTTGCCGACGCGCACCTGCTGGCCGATCGGATCGGCGGACCCGAAGAGCTGCGAGCGGACAGTCTCGCCGAGAATGCAGCGCGCGCGGCCGCGCTCTTCGGCGGCGTCAAAGGTACGGCCGGAGGCGATATCCCAATCCTGCGCGGTGAAATAGTCGTTGGTCGTGCCCATCACCGTCGTCGAGTGGCTCTGTCCACCATAGATGACGGTCGCAGTGGTCTGGTTGAGCGGCGCCACGGCCCTCAGCCCGCTCACCTGCTCGCTGATGGCGTCGACATCGGCCACGGTGAAGCGCCGTGCCTCGGAGCTTGCGCGGCCTGGGCCGAACTGTCCGGGGCGGGCAAACAGCATGTTGGTGCCGAGTCGCGACAGCTCTGACGTGACCTGCGCCGTGGTGCCGTTGCCGATCGTGACCAGCGCGATGACGGCGGCGACGCCGATAACAACGCCGAGAACAGTGAGGAACGAGCGCAGCATGTTACGGCTGATGGCGCGAAGCGCGAGCTTGACTGTCTCAAGAAACATGATGACCCGCCCTTCCCTGATGCACCGTTTCCGCTTCCAGCTTTCCATCGACGAAGCGCAGCAGCCGCTGTGCATAGGCCGCGATATCAGGCTCGTGCGTGACCATGACGATGGTAATGCCCTGCTCGCGGTTCAGCCGCGTCATCAGGTCCATGATTTCGATGCTGGTCTTGGTGTCGAGATTGCCCGTCGGTTCGTCGGCCAGAAGCAGGGACGGCTGCGTGACGATGGCGCGGGCGATGGCGACGCGCTGCTGCTGGCCGCCGGACAGCTCCTGCGTCTTGTGATTCTCGCGGCCGCCAAGGCCAACGAGGCCAAGCGCTTCCTTCGCCAGACGATGCCGCTCGGCCGCCGGCATGCCCCGATAGATCAGCGGCAGCTCGACATTCTCGACCGCCGACGTGCGCGGCAGAAGGTTGAAGCCCTGGAAGACGAAGCCCAGCATGTGACGGCGCAGCATCGTCAATTGCGCGCGATCGAAACCGGTGGTCGAAATGCCCTGGAACAGATAGTCGCCGGCGCTCGGCACATCGAGGCAGCCGAGAATGTTCATGGCCGTGGACTTGCCGGACCCCGATGGTCCCATGATCGCGACGAATTCATGCTCGCGGATCGCGAGATCGACATGATCGAGCGCACGGATCGAGGCTTCGCCGCGACCGTAGATCTTCGACACCTTGCTGAACTCGATGAGAGGCGGCGTTGTCATAATACGCCTGCTATCTCGACCGCTCGGTCGAATCGGTGATGATCGCTTCGCTTTCCTTGAGATCGCCTGATACCACCTGGGTGAACTGCCCATCGGAGGAGCCGACCTGGATGACGACAGGCGATGGCTTGCCGGATTTCAGCACCCAGACCCGACGCTTGGCACCGCTCAGGGTCTCGCCGCCGCCCTGATTGCCGCCGCGAGGGCCCATGCGTGGCGGAGCGAACATGCCGAACAGGCCTCGGTTGCGCCTGGTTTCCGTGGCCGGCGGCGCGTAACGCAAGGCGGCGTTCGGCACCATCAGCGTGCTCTTGACCGCTTCCACGGTGACGTCGGCGGTCGCTGTCATGCCCGGGCGCAACAGCAGATCGGCATTGTCGACGGAGAGGATGGCCTTGTAGGTGACGACGTTGTTTGTCGTCTCCGAGGCAAAGCGGATCTGCTTGATCTCGGCCGGAAATGTCCGATCGGGATAAGCGTCGACCGTGAAGGTCGCTTTCTGACCAACCGCGATCTGGCCGACATCGGCCTCATCGACATCGACCTGCAACTCCATCTGCCTGAGGTCGCCGCCGATGACGAAGAGAACCGGCGCCGAGAGCGAAGCCGCGACCGTCGCGCCCGGATCGACCGAGCGCGTGAGGATGACGCCGTCGATCGGCGAAACGATCTTGGACTTGGTGAGGTTGACCTGGGCGAGCTGCAGATCGGCTTCCGCCGAGAGCACCGCCGCTTCGTTGATCTCCTTGGTGGCGACGGCCGAATCGTACTTGTAGCGCGCGTCCTCGAGGCTCTGTTGGGTTGTCACATTGCTTTGGACGAGGTTGCGGTAGCGATCGTAGGAACTCTTGGCCGATTCCAGATCGGCCGTCGCCTTGACGACGTTCGCCTTCGCCGAATCGAGCTTCGCCTGCGTGCTCTTGACGTCGGCCTCGACCTTGATGGTGTCGAGCACCGCGAGCACGTCACCGGCCTTCACCTCGCTGTTATAGTCGACATTGACATCGCGCACGGTGCCGGAGAGTTCGCTCGATATATCGACCTGCTCGGTCGGCTGCACCGATCCGGTGGCTGTCACAAGCACGGTCAGGTCGCCGTTCTTGACCGGCTGCGTGGTGTAGCTCACCTCGCTGCCGCCCTGGCGCGAATACAGATAGAATCCGCCCCCAAGCGCCGCTATCACGACGAGCGACACCAACGAACGCTTCCACCAGCGGCCCTTCTGCTTCTGCTGAGAGGCGGCAAGGACAGAGGCGAGATCGGCGGTTGCCGTGCTCTGGGGCTTCGTGCTCTGGGGTTTATTGGGCGTTGTCATATCGTTCATGCGGGCAGCCTCGGTCAGATACAGCCAATACGACTGTCAGCTTCGGGAATAACGATCTGAAGCTGAACGCAGGATTAGCAAGTTGACCGCATTGGCACGCAGCAACGTCAAATGGAAATGAAATCTTGGTAATGAAACTCGAGTTTGTCGCGGAGTGAAGTCGCACATCACTGCCCGCGAACGCTGATGGTCCGCGTGATTCTGCCCACGAGCGTGGATGGCGCCTGTCAGGCGCCAAGTGATTCCAGCGAGACGGGCGGACGGCGCTTGGCAGCCATCAGTAGGTCAAGCTCGGTGGCGGAGGGGCCGAATTTTTCGAACAGGCGAACGGCTTCATCGTAGCCGAGCCTGTATTTGCGCGAGAATTCCGTTAGGCTATAGGCACGGCCACGCAGCACCTTGCGGCTATTGGTGTGTTCGATCACGTTGGTCATGGTCATCTCCTTCTATAAGTGAGATTTAGGGCCAGGGATCGATTTGTTAAGCCGCGAAAGCGATTGAACCGATTGATTTTCCTAAATATTTTTCGGGAACTTTATTGCTGCTCGTGCATTTGATGCGCTCGTTCGGCCTCGGGCATCGACAATAGGCGACAGTCTTAATCGCTAGCCCCCCACTTGCCATCGCCAATCCGTAAGCCGCAGGCCCTCCCGCTGTGTTGCCCCGCCTGCTTCGCGATCTCTCGCAAGAAATGTGCCTAATGCACAGGAAAGGTGGATTTTTCAGTTGACCGCAATGGGTCGTCTGCATATGTTCCGCGCACTTCCAGCCGGGGGTCCTAGAGGGATGCTTCGGAGCACGGGAGAGCGTAGCTCAGCTGGTAGAGCAACTGACTTTTAATCAGTAGGTCATGGGTTCGAGCCCCATCGCTCTCACCATTAAATCAATTAGTTAGCAGATTGCCATCGGACTTTTGGGACGGATCGAAAGTCCCACGGGCATTACCTGCCCGTCAGCCGGGATTATATTTTCCGGTTCCCCAGCCGTATGCGGAACATTTGATGCTGCCGCCAGTTCTAGCGATGGAAAACATCGGAGAACATCATGTCAGACCGTGAAAAAGATATCCGCGACCGCGCCCATGCCATCTGGGAGCGCGAAGGCAAACCCGAGGGACGGCACGAGGAGCATTGGTCGCAGGCCGAGCATGAGATCAACCATGGCGGCGACCAGATCGAGGGTGATGATGTGCCGAACCTCGAGGCGCTTAGGGAAGCGGCAAGACAGCATACCGATGCCTTCATCGTGAAGACGGATCTGGAAGATGCCGACGAGCGGGAAGCGACGCCTGGAATGCGCGAGCAGCCATAGAGCGGTAAGGATGCGTGAACGGCAATGGAATGCAACCAGCTGCCGGTCCATGCGTTGTGTCACAGGTTCCACGAAAAGGATTGTGACATGACTTCCTCCATCACCACGAAGATCGCCGCTGCTCTTTGCGTCATGCTGGCCCTCAGCTCCTGCGGCAATACGATCCGCGGCATGGGCAAGGATGCGGCCAACACCGTTGACGCGACGCAGAATGCGGGCAACCGGGTTGGCAACGCTGCCGCCAAGTAAGGCGGCTCGTTGCGGCTCGGTTATCACCATCACTCCGAAGATCAGCTTCTCGGCAGGGGCATCTCGATTGCCTCGGCGGCTGTCTTTACCGGCAAGCCGATCACCCCTACGTTGTCACCGTATTCGCCAAACAAGCTACGCTCGCCCACAGTATAGGTGAGCGCGAGCATGAGGGTATGGTCATGACCGTTCGTCCGCCGCAATCGCTGAGGCAGCCCTTCTCGGTCGAGAGCGGGTTCAATGTTCTCGAATACGAATTAAGAGCGGAGCGCGCCAGTTCGTTGGGGCGTAGCGGGTTGAAGGCTGAGGCCGCCTTGGCAGAGCTTAACGCGTGGGATCCCGCGCGCCACGGTCGGGACGAGCGCGATGCGCGCCTCCGCAAGGCAGCGGATGCTGTCTGGGATTTGTTCGTTCAGCGTGAAATCTGCGGTCTGCGCAACACCCGCGACGTTATCCAGCGCTACGACATTCCTGATGAGGTGCTGGTGCGGCTGGGATCGACGCAGAAATAAGCGATTGCCTCGTCTTTCAGGCCGAGCCGCGCATCTTGCTGTCCGGCATCAGCACCGAGGCCATGACCGTCCTGTTGCGTCCCTCCGCCTTCGCTTGCAGCAATGCCGCGTCGGCGCGTGTCAGCAATGTTGAGACAGCAGCGCCTTCCGACAGCGAGCCGACGCCGATCGATACCGAAATCGGCCCGAGAATGCGGCCGCGATGCGAGAGCGCCAGTCCGCGAATGTTGGAGCGCAGGCGCTCGGCGATCTCGAATCCTTCCGCATCTCCTATATCAGGCAGCAGGACGGTGAATTCCTCGCCGCCGAAGCGGTAGGCGCGGCCGGCGCCGCCGATCGTGTCGAGAATGGTTTGCGCGACGTAGCGCATGACCTCGTCGCCGGCGTCATGGCCGAATTCATCGTTGAATCGCTTGAAATGATCTATATCGACCATCATGCAGCTAAGCTGCTCCAGTTCGCGATCGCGCGCATGATTGTTCATGTCCTCGTCGAGCGAGCGCCTGTTATAGAGGCCCGTCAGCGCGTCGCGAATGGAGAGGTTGGTGAGCTTGTCGCGCAGCTGCAGGTTGGCGGCGGCCAGGCCGATGTTCTCGGCGATCAGCTCGAGATAGAGGCGCGATGCCTCGGCCTCCATATGGCCCTGCGGACGCTCCTCGAAATAGAGCAGCCCGACCACATCGCCCTGCGCCGTCAGCGGGACGCAGAGCCCCATCGTATCGGACTGGTCGAGATGCTGGCAGCTGATGTCGCCGTGCTCGTGCGAGCTTACATGCGGCCGGCCGCGCCTGAGGCCCCAGCAGGCCGTCGCCGGAAATACAGGCTCGGAGCGCTGCGGCTCATGCCATGAGGAGATGCGTGACAATGTCGAGCGGCTTTCGTTCATGATGTAGAGGTTGCCGGCGAGATCCGGGAATATCTGCGGAGCGAAAAGTGCTACGACTTCGGCCAGTTCCTCCTGCGCCTGACAGGCCTGCAGGCGGTGCATCATCTGCAGGATGAGATCCTTCGTCTGCTGGTCGCGACGGCGCTCGGCGTCCAGACGATCGCGCTCCAGACCATTTTCGCGGAAGATGTGGATGGCCTCGTTCATCTCGCCGATCTCGTCGCGGCGGCGATCGAGCGGCACGTCGACCGCGTAATCCTGCTTAGCCAGACGCGTGACGATACCGGTCATGCGCATCAACGGCATGGCGACGCGGCGCTTGAGGATGAAATAGAGGACACTCAGGAACAGCGCCGCGGTGATGGCCAGCAGCGTCTTGGCGATGAAGCCCCACCAGTCGCTGCGCAGCTGCGTGTCGTGCATGACCGACTGGGTGCGGGCATTCGCCAGATCGCGAAAGCGCGTGACAGCGGCGAGGAGCGCCGTCTGCAGGCGGTCGTGTTCCGGGCCGAACAAGGTCTGACGGGCGCCCGCCTCATCGCCGTGGCGATACGCGGCGATCGCCTCTTCCTCGATCTTGTCGAGAACGTCGGCGCTTTTCTCCACGTCCTCAAGCGCCTGCAACTCGATAGGCGTGGCGCCCAAGTCGCGGACACCTTTGATTGCGCGTTCGCGCCGGCGTTCCTCGCCTTCCTTGCCCTGGAAGGCATCGAGATGCCTGATGTCGTCGCGCATGACATAGAGGCGCGCCTCATCGGTGCGCTCTTCGGCGCCCAGCGCCAGATCGTCGGCGAGATCGTCCAGCGCCAGATGCTCCTCGACCGCGATCCGTTCGCGGGTGGCACTTGTGGCAGACAGGATGAAGGCAGAGCCCGAGAGCACGGTCAGAACAACCGTCACTCCGTAGGCCCAGTTGGTGATGACGCTGATCCGCATGAGGGTATATTAGGGCATCCGAATTGCCAGACAATTAACACGGGTAACACAGGTTGTATTGGACTGTCCGAATGCCTGAAACGCGAGACGCAAAAAGGTGATTGGCGGCGGGCCACCGGCTGCGCTAGGACTGCGCTCGAATGCCCTGCGCCGGAGAACCGCGTGTCGATTGCCGATATTTCCCTGTTGAGTGCCTTGCTTGCCGGCGCCCTGTCATTTCTCTCGCCTTGCGTACTGCCGCTGGTGCCGCCCTATCTCTGTTACATGGCCGGCATATCGGTCGAGCAGTTCAGGGGTGGCGGGGCGGTCACGGTTGCGCCGGACGTACGGCGCGGCGTGCTGTTTTCGGCGCTGTTCTTCACGCTCGGCTTTGCCACCGTCTTCGTGGCGCTCGGGGCCGGCGCATCGAGCATCGGCATGGCGCTGCGCCAGCATCTCGATCTTCTTTCCAAGATCGGCGGGCTGATCATCATCGTCATGGGGTTGAACTTCCTCGGTGTCTTCCGCATCGGCGTTCTGGCGCGAGAGGCACGCTTCCAGGGGAGCGGCAAACCGGCGACGCTGACGGGCGCCTATGTGATGGGGCTAGCCTTTGCCTTCGGCTGGACGCCGTGCATCGGCCCGGTGCTCGGCGCCATCCTGGGTGTTGCCGCCTCGCGTGAAACCGTCGGCTCGGGCGCCGGCCTGCTTGCCGTCTATTCGCTGGGGCTTGCCATCCCCTTCTGGATCGCCGCTGGCTTTTCCGGCGCCTTCATGGGCTTCCTCACGCGCTTCCGCCGCCACCTCGGCACGGTGGAGAAAGTCATGGGCGTGTTCCTGATCCTCACCGGCCTCGCCTTCATCTTCGGTTTCGTCAGCGATGCCGCGATCTGGTTCCAGCAGACCTTTCCAATCCTGATGAAAATCGGCTGATCCGCACCGATCTTGTGTGACGCGCACGTGAAAGCCCCCGATCCCAGGTCCATGATCGGGGGCTTATTTGCAGTCAGCGTCCTTGTCAGAACGCGCGCTGCAGACGGAAGAAGCCAGTTGTCACGTCATCGCCGCGATCAGGATCGAGATAGTTGACCGTCGCCTTGGCGTAGAGATTGTCGGCGATCTGATAATCGACGGTCACGCCGACCTTCCACGCATCGCCAAGGCCGTTAAACGTGTCGGGTACGCCGACCTTGTTCGCTCCATGATAATTGCCGAAGTACTGAAAGGCCGGCGTGATCTTGAGCTTGTCGGTCGCATCGATCGCGTATTGTGCGGCGACAACCCATTCGGCCTTGCTGTAGTAGGAGTTCGGGCCGGAGGAATAGACCCCAGCCAGGCCGAGCGTCCCCGGCCCCAGCTTGACGTTGGCGATCGCGCGAATGGCGCCGTCGTTGTTGTCCGTATCAAAGCCGCCCGTGACCTGATAGCTGAAGATACCGGCTTTTCCGCCGACCGCGAAAGCCACGCCGACGTTGTTGCTGTTTTCGCCGCGCTGATAGACACCGTCTTCCAGTTCATCGACGCTCAAGCCGGCGTAGAAGCTCGACGTCTCATACTGATAGCGCAGCGAGTTGTGGAGCGTGACGGCCGAGCCGATTTCGTCGGTCTCCCCTGAAAGGCCGTCGTCCCACCAGGAATAGAAGAGGCCGGCACGAAGCCCGGCGACGTCGATATAGGCGGAGTCGAGGATCGCCGACTGGGAAGAGGCATTGTCGGCGTTCGTCTGCAGAACGATCACCCCCGTCAAAGGACCGTATTCCGTGTCGCTCTTGGCAGTGAACTGAACCTGACCGCGCGTAAAGGCATCCCAATCGCTTCTATTGGCAACGGTCGAGCCATTGCCAACAGTTTCACTGCGGTTCGGGCCTGCGCCTACCTGAAAGCGGATGTAGCCGCTGATCTTCAAGCAGGTCTCTGTTCCTGGAATATAGAAATAGCCCGAACCATAGGCGTCGCAAACGCGAACATATTCTACAGGCTCGGGTTCTGCGGCGACAATCGCGTCGGCCGCATACACGCCAGAAGAAGCTGCAAGTGCAGCCGTGGAGCCGATGAGAAGGCTCTTGATACTCATAGTATGGATATCCCCAAATAGGACGACTTCCCGGTTCGATGTCAGACCGACATCACCCTCGAACTTGGTCGTCGAATGAAAAATCGAAGCGGATGCTTCACATATATAATCTATAATTTTAATAGACTATAAAATCGATAGAGTTCTAAATTGTCGGCAAAGGGGAGCAAAATCTGCTATTTTTGAGCGGGTCGCGTCACAAAACGACTGCAACATGGAATGGACGGCTCTAGAATCTAATTATAATTCTAGTGACCAAATTCATCGGATGGCTCACTTTTCCCATTCGGATGAGAAGACGACAAAGGCTCTCTTTAGGACGTCGTTTTCGGCCTGAAGCTTCTCTATCTTCTTGCGAAGACTGAGAACCTCCGCCTCGAGCTGCGCGTGCGTCAGGTTTTTCGCCGGGCGCTCGGCTGGCTCGTCAGCCTCACTCCCGTCTCTGGAGGCTACATCTCGGCTGTCGGCGTCATGCTTCTTGACCCACAGCCGCAGGGACTGCTCGCCGATATTGAACTCATCCGCCACTTCCCGATAGATCGTGCGGTCCATCGGGTTTTTCAGCCTGCGCTCATCGACTGCGGCAATGGCGTTCGAGCGCACGTCTTCCGCATAACGTCTCGCCGAAAACAAACCCTGGCTCTTTTCTTGCGACGAAGAGGACATCAGCACCTTCTGGTCGGGCAGACGTTGCCACCCTACTCCATCTCAGGCTTGCGAAGTGCAGCAAACCAACTAGAATTATTATTATAATTTTTGGGAGTCGTGTAAAGTGCGGCCCGCCCCTTCCTCAAAGGAGATGCTCGCTTTGGAGCAAGCAACCTTACCCCTCGTCTCAACCGACTGGCTTGCAAATCATATCGACGACAGCCGCGTCGTCGTTCTCGAACCGACGATCTTCATGGAGCGCGGGACACCGAACGCACCCGCTTCGCGTTTTCGCAGTGGCGTCGATGAATTCGAGCACGAGGGACGTATCCCCGGTGCTCGGTTCGCCGATCTCTTCCTTCGCTTCTCCGATCCGGAAGCCGCGCTGCCGTTCACGCGGCCCACGCAAGAACAGTTCAGCGCCGCCTGCGGCTCGCTTGGCATCCGAACGGACAACACGGTGGTCATCTACGATCGACTGGCCGGTCAATGGGCGTCGAGGCTCTGGTGGATCTTCAAGAGCTTCGGACATGAGAATGTCGCGGTTCTCAATGGCGGCTTCAAGAAATACAAGAAGGACGGACTGCCGGTCGAAACGGGGCCAACCGTGCCGTTCGACAAGGTGCATTACGCGCCGACTGGCTCCGAGGACTTTGTCGCGTTCCAGGAAGACGTGAAGGAAATCGTCGCCGGTGAACGAACGGCATCGCTCGTCTGCCTGCTCAAACAGGACGATTATTCGGGCGCCGTTTCCGTGAGAAGCCGCGCCGGCCATATTCCAACCAGCGTCAATCTTCCCTTCACCGACCTTCTCGACGAGGCGGACAACACGTTGCGAGACGCGGACGAGTTGAGAGCCGCGTTCTCAAGCGTCGTCCCGTTGGACGGGCGTCTGATCGTGACCTATTGCGGCGGTGGCATCGCCTCGACGCTCGGCGCCTTGGCGTTGGCGGCTATCGGCTACACCAACACGCTCGAATACGACGGCTCCCTCATAGAGTGGATCAGTGATCCCGATGCGCCCATGGAACTCGGTTGACACTCGAGCTGCGGCGTCAGCCGCAAAACGCACCTTCCCCGACCTCACCTGACGCCTCGCGCCGTGCGGCAGCCGGTCACCTATCGCAAATGAGAAGCGCTAGATTCAGCCTCTAAGGCTGCGTTGAGCCTGACTGCATTCGGCGACGCAGCACGCTGCGCTGTTTTGGGCGTGACGCGCGACCAAATACGGAAAAATTTCCACGACAAAGCCGTTCGAACGAAAAAATCGACCTTTTATAATTATAATTATAATCTATAAAAACCATAGATTATAAAAATTATAAGCAGATCGATGATGAACGCAATGATGCCAATACCAGCCCAACGTCCGCAAAAACCGGCGGCAAGGCGTGTGATAGAGCTGCACCAGGTGAGCAAGGCATATGGTTCGGCGTCCGGACGATGCGTTCAGGCTCTCCAGCCGCTCGATCTCGACATCGACGCCGGCTCATTCGTCGCGATCGTCGGCCGCTCCGGATGCGGAAAATCAACGCTTCTACGTATGGCCGCAGGATTGGAGACGCCGAGCTCGGGCACTCTTTCGATCAACGGCTCGGACGGTGTGAAAAGCGTTCGCTATGTGTTTCAAAGCTACGGTGAGTCCCTGCTGCCGTGGCTCAGCGTCGCAAAGAACATAGATTTCGGGCTGCGGCATGCGTTCACGCCGGCAAGCTCGCAGCGCACCGGAAACTCACGCGACAGAGCAAGCCAGATCGATCGTCTTCTGAACGAAGTGGGTCTTCCTGGCACCGCTGCACTTTATCCTTCGGAACTGTCGGGTGGAATGCAGCAGCGCCTCGCCATCGCGCGCGCTCTCGCTTCCGGGCCAGAAATCCTGCTGCTCGACGAGCCATTCAGTGCGATCGATGCGCTAAGCCGGGCGAGCATGCAGGATCTGATGCTTCGGATCTGGCAAGAGCGTCGCATCACCATCGTCTTTGTCACGCATGACATCGATGAAGCGCTCTACCTCGCCGACCGGGTTGTCGTCATGGGCGAAGGCGGGATCGGGATAGCACGCGACCTCCCCGTACCAATCCCCCGCCCGCGCGATCAGGTCGCGACCAGGGAAACGCCGGAATTCCTTCGCCTGCGCCGGGAAATACTCGAACTTGTGCTGGGTGGTGCGAGATGACGCTGCTCGGAACACGCGACGAATTCACCGACGACCGAACGATCGAGGGGCTGGGCAAACGGCAGCGCTCAAGCAAAGCGGCCGCGCCACGCCTGGTGCGACATTTCCTGCGCAGCCGCGGCTTTGGATGGTCCGTCCTGGCTTGCCTCATTGCGGCGTGGCAGATTTCTGCTTGGATCGACTACAATCCGACCGTTTCCTCGCCAGCCCTGATCGGCGAAACGCTCGCCGTCGAGCTATGGGGCGGCGACCTGCTGAAGGCGATGCTCGACACGCTTCGCCTGCTTTGCATCGGGTTCGTGATTGCCGCTCCCATCGGTATCGGTCTGGGCTTCCTCATGGGCCGCGTTCGCATCGTGTGGGCATTGATGGAGCCTGTCATCGAGATCGCCCGGGCCAAGCCGACGACCGCGATCATACCCGTGCTCATTCTCTTCTTCGGCGTGGGCGATCTGATGAAGATCCTCGTCTTCCTGCTGTCGGCCGTGTTTCCGCTGCTCATGACTGCCTATGCCGGTGCAAGGAGCCTCTCGCGAACGCTGAAAGAGACGGCGCAGACCTTCCAACTGGGATGGTGGGCCACCCAATGGGAAGTCGCCCTGCCCGCTGCGGTTCCCTACATTCTCGTCGGCATCAGACAGGCGCTCGGCACCTCGCTGATGATGTCGGTCGTCGTCGGCATGGTCGCTGGCAATGACGGCATCGGCTACTACATCCTCGAAGCACAGCAGGCCTTCAACATACGCAAGCTGCTCGCGGCCACCGTTCTCGTGGCGCTCGTCGGATACACCATCAACGCAATCTTCCTGTTCCTGGAAAGCTACCTCGCGCGTCGTCGCGGGTCGCTTCGGGACGCCAACTAGAGTTCAAGACATGTTTGAAATCGGCATTTTTAGTTTCGGCGACACCTACCCGCACCCCCTGACAGGCGCACGCCAGTCCGCGCATGAAAGCCTTCGCGACCTCATCGATCGCATCGAGCTCGCAGACCGGCTGGGTCTAGACTTCTACGGCGTCGGCGAACATCATCGCCCGGATTTCTCCGTCAGCGCCTGCTCGACGGTTCTTGCCGCCGCAGCCAGCCGCACCAAGACGATCAAGCTTGGCACAGCGACGATTGTTTTGACCACCGACGATCCCGTGAGGCTTTATGAGCAGTTCGCCACACTCGACCAGATCTCCGCGGGTCGCGCGGAGATCGGACTGGGAAGCGGCGTTTTCCTCGAATCCTACGACCTCTTCGGCGTCGACTATGAAGATCGGAAATGGATCTACGACGAGAAAATCGAACTCATCGCGACAATCGATGCGTCTGAAAAGATAACATTCGGGGGCAAGAGCCGGCCTCCACTCGACGACCTCATCGTCTGGCCGCGCGCATACGGCGAGCACCTCAGCATCTGGCAGACAACGGGCTTGACCGAGCAGAGCTTTGAAAGAGCCGCACGGCTTGGACTGTCGGTTCAGACCGGCGCGCCGGCTGCGGAATTCGATCGCCTCGCCGGCCTCGTCGCGACCTATCGCAACAAGGGTGCCGAACGCGGATGGAAGCCAGAGCGCCTGAAAGTGGCGCTCAGTGCTCACGCCTATATCGGCGACGATCGACGAAAGGCGCTCGATACGTTCTTCCCGCACTATCAGGCCTACGTTTCCAACATGCGCCTCAATCGCGGAAAGCCGGCGCCGACGCGCGAGCAGTTCGAAGAGACGGCAGCGGATCTGAACTCGAACATTATCGTTGGGGACGCCGAACACGTGATTGCCAAGCTCGCGCACCAGAGAGCGCGCATCGGACACGACCGGCACATCTTCCAGATCGATTGGCGCGCTGTCCCGCAGGCCGATCAGGTCCGCGCGATCGAAATCCTGGCGAACGAGGTTGCGCCCGCCCTGCGCAGGCAAACGACAGCGACCGAAGCCGCCGCATAAACTTTCCCGCCCTTCATTTGAGAGAAGATCATAATGAGCATTTATCGCCGCCAGGTTCTCGCGATCTCCGTATCGGTCGTCGCCACGCTTGCCTCAAGCTCTGTTTTCGCGGAAGAGCTGAAGACCATTCGCATCGCGCTCACGCCGCAGACCTACAATATCCCGATCGCCGAAAAGGAGGGCTTTCTCGCGAAGCACGGCCTTAAGGTCGAGCTGGTTCCGCTTGCGACAGGCACGGAAACGATCGCCGCCGTCAAAGGCGGAAGCGCGGACATTGCCTACGCCGACACCTTTGCGGGCGTGAACGCCATCCACAACGGCTTCGACATCAAGCTCGTCGCCGGCGCGAACCATCCGAGCCCGGCTGTGAATTTCCTCGTTAAGGAAGACAGCGACATCAAGACCATCGCGGACCTCAAGGGGCGCACGCTCGGTCTTGGCGGCGTGCCCTTCTTCCGGGTCTTCGCATACAAATTCCTGAACGGTAACGGGCTAACCGCAAAGGACGTAAAATTCAGCGTAATCAAGCAGGTGAGCGCGCTTCCTGAAGCATTGCAGAATGGCGCGGTGGACGCGATCCAGACGCTGGGCTTCCAGGTCGCCTATCTCAATGACGGTGTCGGAACCGGATATCACTTCCGGTCGATCATCGACCCGGATAGCGCCAAGTACCAGAACCCGGCAGCGCTGCAAGCTGGCTGGTGGACGACGACCGAGTGGGCCGCCAAGAACGAGGATACCGCCAAAGCCTTCGCCAACGCCTACAAGGAATTCGCTTCCTGGTACAACGGCCAGGACGAGGCCAGGCGCGTCGAACTCGCCAAGGAATTCGACAAACTCGATTTCAACGAACTGTCCGCCGGCGATCCACAGAAGCTGAAGAACCTCGCGTTTCTAACGACAGCCAAATATGTCGCCGGCCCGGTAGACGTTGCCGCTACGCAGGAATGGATCGACTCGGGCGTTGCCGCTGCACCAGATCAGGTCGCTGCTGGTGTCTCCATCGCCGACCACCTGCTGCCGACCGCAAAGTAAATCACATGCATCAAACCAGCACGCAGCCGGCGCGACCGGCTGCGCCTGCGGGGCTTTGAAGGAATTCAAGATGAGCAAAGACAAGCGCCAACTGAAGATCGGATACTCGATCTGGCCAACCGGACACCACAGGACCGCCTGGAGGCTGCCTGAGGCGAGCAACACCGGAACCGTCGATCCCGAGTTCATGGCGGACACCATCCAGACCGCCGAGCGCGGCCTTTTCGACTATTACTTCATCGGCAACGCCGTGAAGAGCGATCCGGAATCGGCGCGCGCCAATGGGAACGAGGTTTTCAAGATCGAAGGCTATGCTCTCGGTGGCTACGCCGCTGCCCTGACCAAGAAGATCGGCATCGTCGTCACCATCAACATCACCTATTCGGATCCCTACAACACAGCGCGCGCCATCGTCTCGCTGGACCATCTCAGCCGCGGACGAACGGGCTTGAACGTCGTAACCGGCGTTGCGGGAACCGATGCTTCCAGGAACTTCTCGCGCGAAGAGCACCCACTGGCGGCCGAGAAATACGCCCATGCAGACGAATTCCTCCAGGTCTTCAATGCGCTGACGAACAGCTGGGAGCCTGACTGGCTTGTCGACGACCGCGAACGCGGCATCTTCCTCGACGCGGCAAAGGGCCATCGCATCGATCACGAGGGCAGGTTCTTCTCCGTGCGCGGCCCCTTGAACATTCCCCCGCCGCCGCAGGGCAGAATTCCCGTTATCCACGCCGGGACAAGCGACGAATCCTTCGAGCTTGGCGCCAAATACGCAGACATCCGCTTCAGTCCTTATCGCGGTCGCGATTGGAACAAGGCCTACTACAACGAAATCAAGGGTCGCCTGCCGAAGTACGGTCGCACCGAGGCGGATCAGTTCATCCTGCCGGGGTTCACGTTCTTCGTCGACGAGACCACTCGCGCGGCGAAGGCCAAGTATCGGGAAGTTCAGAACTTCACGCTGAACGAATACGCGCCTAAGGCCGTCGTCGGTTTCCTCGGCTTGGAACTCGGCGCTCCTGCGCCGACGGAGAAGGTGCTGAGCGTGGTCGACTACGACAAGTTGAAGCGTGAGGCCGCGCAGCGCACGCCGAACTTCAACGGGCAGCCCGGACAGGCGGCTGACAAGCTCTGGGCGCTCGAACTCGCGCTGGACGCCTATGGCGACTGGGAGAACGTCACATTCCGCGACCTGCATAACTACATCGCCAACTTCCCCGGCAATCAGGCCCCGGTGGTCGGCAGCGGTCGCGATGTCGCGGAATGGATTCACGAGCGCTTCGAAAACCGCGAGTTCGACGGCGTGAAGGTGTTCCCGCCCTACTCGCCACAGCCGCTTGCCGCCTTTGTCGATCTGGTGGTGCCGGAGCTGCAGCGCAGGGGAATCTTCCGCACAGAGTACGAGACCTCCACGCTCCTCGGCCATCTCGGCCTCGAGAAGAATTGAAAGGGACCCCAATGACAGGCCGCCCAGACGCCTTCGCCACCAACATCATTTCCGCCACGGACGCGCTTTCGGAGCAGTCCTCCGGACGCCATGTCGTCTTCCTCGACGTTCGCTTCAGTCCCAAGCAGCAGGACTTTCGTAGCGATTACGACAACGAGCACATTTCCGGCGCACATCATGTCGATCTCAAGACGCAACTCCAGAGCAAAGGCGGTGGGCTGAACGGCTCGCGCCCCCTGCCCGAGATCGCCGATCTTCAGCGCAATGTGATCCAGTGGGGCATTCGGCCGGAAACGCTTGTCGTGGCCTATAGCGACCGCACACCTGCCGCGGCAGCACGGGCGTGGTTTGTGCTCCAGTGGGCTGGTTTGCCCGATGTACGATATCTGGATGGTGGTCTTGCCGCATGGAAGGCCGCCGGCGGGAAAACCGATGGTGAACCGCCGCCGGAGGTCCCCGGCACCTTCACGATCGCCCAGGTGGATGGGCTCCCTACGCTTTCGGCAGACGAAGTCGCCGGATACATCAAGGCGGGCGGACCTCTGTTCGACGCGCGCGGTGGCGCCGAATACGCTGGCGACGGATCCCCGCGCAGCGGCCACATCCCCGGCGCGCGCAGCCTGCCGTCGTCCACGCTTCTCGATGCTAGCGGTCTTGTGTTGAAGCCAAACGAGGTTCGCGAAGTTCTTGACGCCCGCGGCGCCGACGGTGCCGACTATATCGGCGTCTATTGCGGCGGTGGCGTCGGCGGCGCCCTGGAGACGCTGGCGCTTCGATCCGCAGGTATAGACGCACGGCTATTCGTCGGATCGTTCTCGGCATGGTCCGCAGACCCCGACCGAGCTGTCGCGCACGGAAGCGATTGATCCACGCCGCGCATTTCGTGGCGCACCCCTTTAGGAGTTTCAATGTCTTCGAAAGAAGCCGGCGCCGTTCGTCGATCGAGCGGCAGGGCGAAGCATGCCCGAATGTTTGCTACCTTTTTCTCGGTTGCCGTGGTTGCCGGCGCATTCTGCTATGCGCTGCGCGGGCCCAAGGCGGTCGCCAACAGCATCGGCGATGCATGGTCGGAGCTGATCGCGCTGGCCCTTGAACTGGTCTTGGGGCTGGTGATCGCGTCCGCGGTCGGCATCCTTGTCCCGAAGAACAAGGTCTCCCGGTGGCTCGGCGAGAATTCCGGGTTTCGAGGCCTTAGCATCGCGACGGCGCTCGGGATGGTAACGCCAGGCGGTCCCTATGCCTCGTTTCCCCTCGTGCTCAGCCTTTCAAAGGCCGGCGCGGACACGGGAGCGTTGATCGCGTTTCTCACGGCGTGGGCCGCCAGCAGCGTGAGCCGCCTGCTGATCTGGGAAATCCCCATGCTTGGGCTGGACTTCGCGGTGCTGCGCTTTGTCGTCAGCATTCCGCTTCCTTTCGTTGCCGGTTTTCTCGCCAGAGAGATCGCGGCTCGCTACCGCGCTTCGGGAGAGCAGTCCCATGCTGGATAGTGGAACCATCATCCTGATCGGCGTCGCCGCGCTTCTCGTCGGGTTGATCGCACTTCGACATCCCGACAGGCTCGGCGAACTGGTGGCAAATGTTCGCAATCAGGCGGGAAGTATTCTCATCAGCCTGCCGTTTGGGCTGCTGATCGCCGCGTTCGTCAGCCGGCTTCTGCCTGCCGAAATCGTGTCGGCGCTGCTTGGCCGGGACAGCGGATTTCTGGGCGTTATCGTCGCCTCCGCCTTGGGCGGCTTCATCCCCGGCGGTCCGATGGTCGCGTTTCCGATCGCCTTCGCGATGTTCCAGATGGATGCCGGCAGAGCCCAGATGATCGCGCTGCTCACCAGCTGGTCAGTGTTCGCGGTGCATCGCATCCTCACCTACGAACTGCCGTTGATGGGCAGGCGCTTCGTCGTCGTGCGTCTCGCGGCCGCAGCTCCACTGCCGTTTCTGGCTGCTGCCCTATCGCTTTCCTTCCACTGATTTAAACCCAAAGGAGATTTCATGTCACCATTTCGATCTTATCCCCTTGGCCGAGCCCTGGCAGTCGCGACGATCGCGCTGATGACGGGCATGACCGGCCTCGCCTCCGCAGAACAGGCAAAGCCGCAGAACTTCCTTCAAACGCATCCGGTCGAGTTTCCGAATGGCACGCTGGCTTATAACGGCGTGACCTATTCGACCGAGGTGGGATATCGCCCGCTGCGCCTCGACATCTATCGCAATCCGAAGACAACAGCCCCGGCACCCGTCATTTTATTCATTCACGGAGGCGCGTGGGAAGGTGGCAACCGCCAGGCTCAAGGGAAGTTTGCCGACTTTCCGTCGGTTCTGGCAGACCTCGCAGCGAAGGGTTATGTCGTGGCATCAGCGGAACATCGTCTCAGCGGCGAGGCACCCTTTCCGGCCCCTTACGACGACGTTCAGGCTGCAATTCGTTTCCTGAAAGACAACGCCGCATCGTATGGAATCAATCCGGAAAAGTTCGGCATTTGGGGAAGTTCGTCCGGCGGACAGCTCGCGGCACTTGCCGCCGTCGCCTGCAACTCGAATACGCTTACTCGCGTCAGAGACAAGACGCCCACCACGTCCACCTGCGTGAACACGGCAGCCATCTGGAACGGCGTGTTTGATTTCAAGGCGATGGAACCAGCCCCTACGCCCGCTCAGAACGGCCACCCTCGCTCACGCCTGCTGGAATGCAATCCAGGCTATTGCACCAATACCGTCCTGGAGACGGCCAGCCCGATTTCCTATGTGGATGCCCACGCACCGTCCTTCTTCCTGGCTCATAGCCGCGACGACAAGGTCGTTCCCTTCGCGCAATCGACGGAATTCGAAAAGAAGCTAAAGGAGAATGGCGTGGCCGTATCGACGTACTATGTCGAAGGCTTGCAGCACGGTTTCGTCTCGGATGATCCGAAAGTGACGAAGGAAGCGGGCGAAGAGCTTTTGAAGCGAACGGTGGAATACTTCGACCACACCCTCAAATGACCGCGCGATCGGTTTCCTGTCTGGGCATGGCGCTAACCTCGTCCTGCTCGGACAGCTACCCACCGGGTGTTCGGGCGAACCCGATACCGACCAACCACTTCCGTTGAAGCAAGAATGAAGCAGTTCCTGAAATCCACACATTGCCGTCTCTGTGCGGCAAGCATCCTACTCTTCATTTTGGCGGCGGCGGCCGTTTCCAGCCCGTTTCAAATACCGGACTTCGTCTCGGCCGTTCTCATCGCCCTCGGCGTGGTGCTTCTCATATACAACTTCGGGCGTTTCGACGCCCGGCCAAGGGCCCACGGCACACACTTGACGTCCTGCAGGACGCCACACCCATCAGCTGGGCGTCACGCTCGCACCAGCAGGAGTGGGCCTAAGTCACACCTTTGATCGCGATGAAGTCAGGCTTTCTTCCGACGTAGATGTTCCTTGATCGCATCCGGGATCGCGCGCAGACCACGCCCGGGCTCGACACCCTCGCGCATCACCATGCTGCGGAACGGCGGTACGGCGGCCAGGATATGCAGGCCGGCTGCGCGCAGCACCTGCATCGGCAGGAAATCGGATAGAAGCGAGCGGTTCAGCACGTCGACGCTTGCCGTGCGGGTCATGATATCGACGCGGCGCTTGCGGTCGAACTGGCTGCCGGCGTCCTTTGATATCGGCAGTTCCGGCCGGTCGCAGAGAATATCGGTCAGCGCCATGACGTCGCGCAGGCTCAGATTCAGCCCCTGTGCGCCGATGGGCGGAAACACATGCGCGGCCTCGCCGATCAGCGCCACCCGGCCCTTGCCCGAGCGGTGTGCCATCATCCCCGACAGCGGCCAGATCTGCACGCCCTCCTCGACAGTCACCTTGCCGAGCAGCGATTGCATGCGCTCTTCGACGACGTTGCCAAGTTCGGCCAGCGAAAGCTCGCTGCGCGTCTGAGCATCCGACGGGCTCTGCACCCAGACGAGGCTCGAGCGATTGCCGGGAAGCGGCACCTGGGTGAAGGGGCCGTTTTCCGTGTGGAACTCGGTGGAGATGTTTTCGTGCGGCAGGGAATGCTGGAAATTCAGCACCATGGCAGATTGCGGATAGGACCATTTCTTGACGTCGATACCAACAGTCTCGCGCAGCTTCGACCTGCGGCCATCGGCGCCGATCGCGAAATCGGCGGTGAGCGTTTCGCCATTGTCGAGCGAAATGGAGACGGTGTCTTCGGTAACATCGATCACATCGGCAAAGGCGGTGAAGCGCGTGATGTTGCCCTCGGCGGCCGCGGCCGCTTCCAGCACTTCCATCAACGCCTTGTTGGGAAAATTGTAGCCGAAGGCTTCGAGCCCGACTTCAGCGGCGCGGAAGGTCGCGGTCGGGGCGCGCAGCAGGCGGTTGGTGCCATCGATGATGCGCATGGTCGAAAGCGGCGCGGAGGAAGGACGCAGGCGCTCCCAGAGCGTCAGCCGGTCGATGAAGCGGATCGACTGATCCATCAGCGCCGTCGTCCGGCGATCTTCCCTTGGGGCCCGGGGCGCAACGAGTGCAACGTTGCGTCCGCCGCGTCCAAGGGCGATTGCGGCGATCATACCGGCCAGTCCGCCGCCGATCACCGCGATTTCGAAAGTCTTCATTGCACCGTTCCGCAAATTCTGAAACGGCGAGCCGGCCTTATGCCGCCGGCTTCGCCTGACGGCGCCAACTATAGCTCTTGCCCGGCTCCGCGTCACGCGCAGTCGGCTGATAATAATGCGGAATCTCAGGCAGGCGCTTCTCCGTGAGACGCTTTATCGCAGTCTCGTTGGTCACGGCGAAGCTATCGATGCCGCAACGCAGCATATGCGGCACCTGATCGATGAGCACATCGCCAACGGCGCGAAGCTCGTTGGTGTAGCCGAGACGCTCGCGCAGCAGCGAAGCATGGCTGAAGGCGCGGCCGTCGTTGAAAGCCGGAAACGCTACTGCGACGAGTTCGAGGCGATAGAGATAGGGCTCCAGCTTGCGCACGTCGTCGGCGGGCTTGATCAGCACGCCGAAGCCGACTTCATTGCTCTCGTCGGCCTTGGCCACCAGTTCCTCAAGGCTCAGCAGAGGCTTCTGCCCCTCGCCCGCCTTCACCTCTTCGGTTTCGATAACCCACGGATCGTTCTCGACGAAGCCGGTTTCTCTCCAGATCCTGGTCATCACGCAGCCTCCGCCTTGGAATCACCGTAGAGCGCATCCTTGAAAGGCTGCGGCCCGACGCGGCGATAGGCATCGAGGAATATCTCGGACGGATCGTTGCGCAGGCCGAGATAGGTATCGACGATCTTTTCGATCGCATCGGTCACCTTCTCCGGCTCGAAGCCACGGCCGATGATTTCGCCGATCGAGGTGTGCTCGTCACCGGAGCCGCCAAG
Organism: Hyphomicrobiales bacterium; assembly: GCA_900467745.1. Taxonomy (GTDB): domain Bacteria; phylum Pseudomonadota; class Alphaproteobacteria; order Rhizobiales; family Rhizobiaceae; genus Rhizobium. The sequence continues at coordinate 93,290 of UBQW01000058.1, read as the reverse complement.
CGTGATCTGATAGAGTTCCGCACCCTTCTTCTCGACGCCCAAGAGGCCAATATGGCCGACATGGTGGTGGCCGCAGGCGTTGATGCAGCCGGAGATCTTGATCTTCAGCTCGCCGATCTCGGCCTGGCGCTCGGGATTGCCGAAACGCCTGGAGATTTCCTGCGCGACAGGGATGGAGCGCGCATTGGCGAGCGCGCAGTAGTCCAAGCCGGGACAGGCAATGATGTCGGTGATCAGGCCGGCATTGGCTTCGGCAAGACCGATGGCGACGAGGCCGCGATAGACGCTCTCAAGATCGGCCAGCGCGACGTGCGGCAGGATCAGGTTCTGCTCGTGGCTGACGCGGATTTCGTCGAAGGCGTATTCCTCGGCGATATCGGCAACCGCATCCATCTGGCTATCGGAGGCGTCACCCGGAATGCCGCCGATGGGCTTCAGCGAGATCGTCACCATGCCGTAATCGGGGTTCTTGTGCGGCTGGACGTTCTGGTGGACCCAGCGCGAGAACGCCGGATCGGCCTTCTTCCAGCGCGCAAGGTTTTCCCAGCCTTCGGCACGCTGCGGCAGAGCCGGCGGCGCGAAATAGGCCGTGATGGCGGCGACGTCGGCTTCAGGCAGCTTAAGCTCGGTGTCCTTCAGCGCCGCGAACTCGACCTCGACCTGGCGGGCCAGTTCCTCGGCGCCCGTTTCATGGACGAGGATCTTGATGCGTGCCTTGTACTTGTTGTCGCGGCGGCCGTGCAGGTTATACACACGCATCACGGCGGTCGTGTAGGACAGCAGATCCTCTTCCGGCAGGAAGTCCTTGATCAGCTTGGCGATCATCGGCGTACGGCCCTGTCCGCCACCGACGTAGACGGCAAAGCCGATCTCGCCCTTGTCGTTCTTCTTCAGGTGCAGGCCGATGTCGTGGACCTGGATCGCGGCGCGGTCGCGCTCGGCACCCGTGACGGCGATCTTGAACTTGCGCGGCAGGAAGGAGAATTCCGGATGGACGGAAGACCACTGGCGCAGGATTTCGGCGTAAGGACGCGGATCGGCGACTTCATCGGCGGCGGCACCGGCGAAATGGTCGGCAGTGACGTTTCTGATGCAGTTGCCCGAGGTCTGGATAGCATGCATCTCGACGGTGGCGAGTTCGGCCAGCACGTCGGGCATATCCGACAGCTTCGGCCAGTTGAACTGCAGGTTCTGGCGCGTTGTGAAGTGGCCGTAGCCGCGGTCATAGGTACGCGCGACATGGGCCAGCATGCGCATCTGCTTGGAGTTCAGCGTGCCGTAGGGAATGGCGATGCGCAGCATATAGGCGTGCAGCTGAAGATAGACGCCGTTCATCAGGCGCAGCGGCTTGAACGCATCCTCGGCGAGCTCGCCGGACAGACGGCGCTCAACCTGATCGCGGAACTGCGCGACGCGCTCGGCGACAAAGGCGTGGTCAAATTCGTCGTAACGGTACATCGTATTCCTCAGACTGCAATGAATGCGGGATCGGCGGGCTTGTAGCCCGGCGCGTATTCCATGGTCGGACCCTGTGCACGAATGCGCTCGCGAAGGCGCAGCGGCCAGAGAACACCATCGGTCTCCTGCACGTCAACCACGGCGACATCGACCACCAGATTGTTGGCGTAGGACTTCTTGCCGATTGCCTCCAGCGCGGCAACGGCCTCGGCATGGCGCGCGACCAGCGCATCCTGCAGCGACGTCACCCAGGTGCCGTTGGCATCGAGCCAGACGGCGATGCCGTCGGTCAGCCTGTTGGCGGTCAGAACCTTGTCTCCCATAGTCAGCTCCTTAGCAGTTCATCGGACCGGGCGCGTGCACGCACCAGCGGTTCGGACAGTTCGAAATTGGCGCCCGCAACGGCGTCGCCGATGATGACCATGACAGGTCCGGTGAGTTCATCGCGGTTCTGCAGATCGGGCAGATCGCGCAGCGTACCATGCAGCAGCCGGCGATCGGCGCGGCTGGCGTTCTCGATGACGGCGACCGTCGTCTCCGGCGCGATCCCCGCGCGCATCAGTCGCTCGGCAACCGATGCGGCGACGGTGCGACCCATATAGACGGCGATCGTGGCGCCCGATACGGCAAGGCTCGCCCAATCGGGAAGCACGTCGCCGGTCAGGTCGTGGCCGGTCGTGAAGACCAGCGACGAGGCGACGCCGCGCAGCGTCAGCGGCAGTTCGAAATCGGCGGCGGCGGCGAAAGCAGAGGTGATGCCGGGGACGACTTCATAGGCGATACCGGCGGCGCGCAATGCGGCCATCTCCTCGCCGGCGCGGCCATAGACCAACGGATCGCCCGACTTCAGGCGAACGACGCGCTTGCCCTCGCGGCCGAGATAAACGAGCAGGTCGTTGATCTCTTCCTGCGACTTGGAATGACAGCCCTTGCGCTTGCCGACCGAGAGGCGCTCCGCATCGCGGCGGCCCATGTCGACGATTTCCTGCGGCACCAATGCGTCATAGACGATGACGTCTGCTTCCATCATCACGCGCTGGGCGCGCAGCGTCAGGAGATCGGCAGCGCCCGGACCGGCACCGACCAGCCAGATGCGACCCTCGGCCTTGTCGGCGGAGCGCAACAGCTCGTCGGCAAGGCTTTTCGCTTGCGGCATGTTCTCGTTGGAGACAGCATCGGCAACCGCGCCGGAGAAGAAGCGGCGCCAGAAGAGGCGGCGCGTGGCGCCCTTCTCAAGCGCATGCTCGACGCGGCAGCGATAGCTGACGGCCAGTTCGGCAAGGCGGCCGAGCGACGGCGCCAGCAGCTGATCGACCTGGGCGCGGATCATCTGCGCAAGAACGGGCCCTGCCCCTTCCGTACCGATAGCAACCGCGACAGGCGCGCGATTGACGAGCGCCGGGGTGTAGAAATCGCAGTAGTCGGGCTGATCGACGGCATTGGCCGGGATCTTGGCGGCGCGCGCGGCGTCGACGATGGCGCGATCGGCGGCGGCATAGCCCGTGGCCGCGAAGACCAGCGTTGCACCTTCGACCTGCTCGGGCGCGAAGGCTGCGCGAACGGTTTCGATGCGGTTGGCGATCAGGTGGGCGTGATAATCGGCCTCGGGGCGATCCGTGTAGGCGACGATCCGGGCCTTGGTGTTGGACAGCAGGCGCACCTTGGCGAAGGCTTCATCGCCATTGCCGAAGACAGCCGCAATCTTGCCTTCGACACGAACGAAGGCAGGAAAAACCGACAGTTGCTCACTTTTGGAAGGCATCATCAATCCATTTCGAAGTTGCCGGAATATGCACCACCGGACCAGCCAAATGAAGAAACATAAATTCCAAACCCGCTGCGACCGCGTATTGTTTTACCCGGCATGTCAATGATTTGAGCAAAACTCACCGATGCGGCGCGCGCGGCACGATGAATCACGCTGCAATGCGGCACAAAGCCTGTGACAAATTCGGGCTGGCCCAATAATCCTCGTTTGCCTCGCGCGGCACCGGCGATACAGTGCCGGCAACAAGGAGAACACCATGTCCGACACCACCATTGCCGCCCGCCTGCTCGATGTCATGGAGCGCGATATCCTGCCGATGACCGAACGCGGCGTCGGCCTCGGCAACAAGGTCTTCGGCGCCGCGATCCTGCGCAAATCGGACCTTTCGCTTGTGGTCGCAGAGACCAACAACGAGCTGGAAAACCCGCTCTGGCATGGCGAGGTGCACACGCTGAAGCGCTTCTACCAGCTGGGCGAGAAGCCTGCCACCAAGGACCTGATCTTCCTATCGACCCACGAACCCTGCACCATGTGCATGTCGGCGATCACCTGGGCCGGCTTCGACAATTTCTACTATTTCTTCAGCCACGAGGATTCCCGCGACGCCTTCGCGATCCCCCACGACCTGAAGATCCTGAAGGAAGTCTTCGGGCTCGAGCCCGGCGGCTACCGTCGCAGCAACGCGTTCTGGAACAGCTTCGCGATCGCCGACCTCGTCGAAACCGAGAGCGATGCCAAGAAGGCCGAGTTGAAGGCGCAGATGGCGCGGATCAAGGGGCGCTACGACGCACTTTCGGAAAGCTACCAGTCGTCCAAGGGCGACAACGACATTCCGTTGAACTGACACGATCGGCCAGAGCACGATGGAAGCCTCCAAAGACATTTCCCGCCTGATCGAAATCATGGCAGCCCTTCGCAATCCCGAGACCGGTTGCCCCTGGGACATCGTCCAGACTTTCGAGACGATCAAGCCCTACACGATCGAGGAGGCCTATGAGGTCTCGGACGCGATCGAGCGCAACGACATGGACGACCTCTGCGACGAGCTCGGCGACCTGCTTTTGCAGGTCGTGTTCCATGCCCGCATGGCCGAGGAGGCCGGCGAGTTTTCGTTCGGCGACGTGGTCGAGGCGATCACGCGCAAAATGATCCGCCGCCACCCGCATGTCTTCGCCCGCTCCGAGGCGGATACGCCTGATGCGGTGAAGAAGCAGTGGGACGATATCAAGCAGGCGGAAAAGCGCGAGCGCGCCGAGCGACGGGCCGCGCGCGGGATTTCGGAGGATTTCAAGGCCGGTTACCTCGGCTCCGTGCAGCGCAGCTTTCCGGCTCTTACGGAAGCGCTGAAGCTGCAGGAACGCGCCGCCAAGGTCGGCTTCGACTGGTCGGCGCCGGAGCCCATTCTCGACAAGATCGAGGAGGAGATCGGCGAATTGAGGGAAGCGCTGGCCTCGGGCGACCAAGCCAAGGTGAGCGATGAACTCGGCGACCTGATCTTCGCCGTGGTCAATATCGGCCGCCACGTGAAGGCTGATCCGGAGCAATCCCTGCGCGGAACGAATACCAAGTTCCGACGCCGTTTCAACCATATAGAAACGTCTCTTGAAGCGGAAGGTAAAACGCTGGAGGCCGCGACGCTGGAGCGGATGGAAGATCTCTGGCAAGCCGCCAAGGCCATCGAGCGACAGCTGGATTGACGGGTCGCGGCATGAAGCTTGAAACGCTCGACATCGCGATTGCAGGCGCCGGCGTTGGTGGCCTGTCGTTGGCAGCACTGCTTGCAAGCCGTGGCGCCCGCGTGACCATCTACGACCAGATGAGCGCGCCGCAGCCCGTCGGCTCCGGCTTCGTGCTGCAGCCGACCGGGGCTGCGGTTCTGTCGCGCATGGGTCTGCTTGCCCAGGTCGAGGCACGCGGCGCCCGCATCAGCCGCATGCATGGGCGCCTGTCCGGCAATGGCCGGACCGTGCTCGACGTCGGCTATCGTCCGGGCGCCTACGGCATCGCCATCCAGCGCGTCGCCCTGTTCGACCTCTTGCTTGAGGCTGCGATCAATGCCGGAGTGCGGTTCGAGACATCATCACGGGTGACCGACATCGAGGCGGGCAGCGCGCCGCGCCTGATCCTCGACAGCGGCATACGCACAGCGACCGCCGATCTCGCCATCGATGCCATGGGCGCCAACTCGCCGGTCGCGGCGAAGGCCGCCACCGAACTCGGCTATGGGGCGCTTTGGGCGACTGTTCCCTGGCCGGAGCATGGTATCTTCCGCAGGGACGAGCTGGAGCAACGCTACAAGACGGCAAGCCAGATGGCCGGCGTACTGCCTGTCGGCACCGCGCGCGATGGCGCGGCTCCGATGGCGACGTTCTTCTGGAGCATCCGCAACAAGGATTTCGAGGCGTGGCGGGCCGCCGGGCGCGAGGCCTGGATCGATGCGGTGCGATCCTTCTGGCCGGAAGCGGAAGCGCTTGCCGCCGTGGCCGAGCCGGTGCACGCGCGCTACCGGCATTTGACCCGAACGCCAGTCGCCGGAAAGCACGTCCTGAAGATCGGCGATGCCTGGCATGCAACGAGCCCGCAGCTTGGCCAGGGAGCGAACATGGCGCTGCTTGATGCTGCGTCGCTCGCTTCAGCGCTCTGCCGTGAGGCAACGGTCGGCGAGGCAATCGAGCGTCACCTGAAGCAGCGGCAGATCCATATCCGCTTCTATCAGCTGCTCAGTCGTATCCTGACGCCGTTCTACCAATCAGACAGTTCAGTGCTGCCTTTCAGCCGCGACATCATGATTGGGCCGGCGACCAAGCTGCCGCTGGTGCGCAGCCTGATCACAACGCTGGTCACAGGTGAGTTGCTCGATCCGGTTGGACGGATCGAGCTCGATCGACTCGTGTCGGAGAAAAAAGTCGCGGTGCAGGATCAGGACGTGCTGGTCTAGCCGAGCGCTGAATGGACAATGGGGGCGCCTGATCAGCGCTCCCAGTCTTCCTTCGGCCTGGTCGTATTGCCAAGCCGGCGCTCAAGTTCGACAGCTTCCGTTTCAGACAGCCTGAGATCGAGCGTGACCGATCCGTCTTCGTTGTCTTCGCGGCTGTCGACGATGGCGTGATCGTAAAGCCATGGCAGCAAGGCCAGCTTGTCGACCGGGAGCACGACGGTGGTTTCCGTCAGCACGCCGGAAAGCCTGCGGCTGATTTCTTCCATCAGCGCATCGACGCCTTCGCCCGTCACGGCGGAGACCGCCACGACATTGCGCGCGCCTTCCGCCTTCTGGACGATCGCTTCGTGGTTTTCCGGCTCGAGGCGGTCGATCTTGTTCCAGACCTCGATGATCCGCTTTTCACCCTCGGCTTCGTCGATGCCGAGATCCTTCAGGATGCGGAGCACGTCGGCGCTTTGCGCCTGGTTGTCCTCATCGGCCATATCGCGGACGTGTAGAACGAGGTCCGCTTCCAGCACCTCTTCCAGCGTCGCGCGGAAGGCGGCGACCAGGTGGGTCGGCAGGTCGGAGATGAAGCCGACGGTGTCCGACAGGATGACGGTGCGGCCATGCGGCAGCTTCATGCGGCGCAGCGTCGGATCGAGCGTCGCAAACAGCATGTCTTCGGCCAGAACGCCGGCGCCGGTGATGCGGTTGAAGAGTGTCGATTTGCCGGCGTTGGTGTAGCCGACCAGCGCCACGATCGGATGCGGCACCTTGCGGCGCTTGGCGCGGTGCAGCTGGCGGGTGCGGACCACCTGCTCCAGCTCGCGCTCAAGCTTGATGATGCGGTCCTGAAGCATGCGGCGGTCGGCTTCGATCTGGGTTTCACCCGGACCACCCATGAAGCCACCACCACCGCGCTGGCGTTCAAGGTGGGTCCAGCTGCGAACCAGCCGGCCCTTCTGGTAGTTGAGATGGGCGAGATCGACCTGCAGCGTGCCTTCCTTGGTGGAGGCGCGGCGGCCGAAGATTTCGAGAATGAGGCCCGTGCGGTCGATGACCTTGGCGTTCCATTCCTTCTCGAGATTGCGCTGCTGAACCGGCGTCAACGGATGATCGACGATGACGAGGCCGGAATCGGTCTCATCAAGGCTGTCCTTGATCTCCTGGATCTTGCCGGTGCCCATCAGCGTCGCCGGGCGCGGCTCGCTGACGGTGACGATGGTGCCCTTGACCACATCGAGATCGATCGCCTGCGCCAAGCCCGTCGCCTCTTCGAGGCGGCTTTCCGGCGTACGGGTCGTGGTGACGGTGTCGGAACTACCGCGGCTGCCGCGTGCCTGCTTGAGCACGGGCACGACGACGGTCGCGCGCATGTCATCCCGGTGCTTCATGGCTTCCGGGATGATCGAATCATTCTTGGTATCACGTGTCGAGATGACGTCTGTCCTGTCAGGAAGCGGATTCTTCGCTCTCGAACATCTGCATCGGCTGGCCAGGCATGATGGTCGAGATCGCGTGCTTATACACGAGTTGCGAATGGCCGTCACGGCGCAGCAGAACGCAGAAGTTGTCGAACGACGTAACAACGCCGGTCAGCTTCACACCGTTAATCAGAAATATAGTCAGGGAAATCTTTTGCTTGCGAACAGTATTGAGAAATAAGTCCTGCAGGTTTTGAGAACGTTCCGCCATCGCGCCGATTCTTTCTTTATTGCCGGCCTTCACGTGCCGGTAAAATACTTCTTATTTTTCCATCAGGCAGCCGACAACCCTCATCCCTGCTGCCTGGAAAGCCTTTGGTATCAAATCGCAATCTTTTCCGCAACGGCGAAAAAGGCCTGTCTAATTTTATGCGGCGGCAGATCGCGGTGGACCCCTGCCGCTACCCTGCCCGCCCATCGAAAAGACACGCCGGCTACCGATTGCGCCGCTGATCAGACACCCAGCGACTTCAACTTGCGGTGCAGCGCCGAGCGCTCCATGCCGACGAACTCGGCGGTGCGCGAGATATTGCCGCCAAATCGGTTGATCTGGGCAATCAGATAATCCTTCTCGAACATCTCGCGCGCTTCGCGCAGCGGCAGCGTCATGATGTGGTAGTCGTTCTTCGCCGATACTTTCGGCAGCATGTCGCCGAGATCGGTCGGCAGCATCTCGGCGGTGATCGGCGCATCCGGGCCGTCGGACCGGGCGAGAATCATCAGGCGCTCGATGTTGTTGCGCAGCTGGCGGATATTGCCCGGCCAGTCATGGGCCTGCAGAACCGCCATCGCGTCGTCACCGATGCGGCGCGGACGAATGCCGGCCTGCTCGGAAATCTGGCGCATCAGCTGATCGACGAGGAACGGGATGTCCTCGCGACGCTCCGCCAACGACGGCACCTTGACCGGCACCACGGCGAGGCGGTGATAGAGATCCTCGCGGAACCAGCCTTCGGCGATGCGGCTTTCGAGATTGTAGGCCGTCGAGGAGACGATGCGCACGTCGACCTTCACCCGCTTGGAGCCGCCGACGCGCTCGAACTGCTGATCGACCAACACGCGCAGGATCTTGTTCTGTGTCTCGCGCGGCATTTCGCCGACCTCATCGAGATAGAGAATGCCGCGATGGGCTTCCTCGAGCGCGCCGATCTTGCGCGCCTGGCCGGGCGAACCCTCGGTTCCGAAGAGCGCCACTTCCATGCGGTCGGGCGTGATGTTGGCGGCGTTGATCGCCACGAACGGCCCGCTCGCGCGCGACGACTTCTTGTGGATCATTCGCGCGACCAGCTCCTTGCCGGAGCCGGAGGAGCCGAGAATCATGATGCGGCTGTTGGTCGGCGATACCTTCTCGATCGTCTGGCGCAGCTGCGAGACGGCAACGGAGGTGCCGATCAGCTCGACCGGATCGCCAGCCTTGCGCTTCAGCTCGGAGACCTCGCGCTTGAGCTTGGAGTTTTCGAGCGCACGCTCGGCAATCAGGATCAGGCGGTCGGCCTTGAAGGGCTTTTCGATGAAATCGAAAGCGCCGCGCTTGATGGCGGAGACGGCGGTTTCGACGTTGCCGTGGCCGGAGATCATGACGACGGGAATGTCGGGATGGCGCGCCTTGACCTCATCCAGCAGCGCCAGACCGTCGAGCTTGCTGCCCTGCATCCAGATGTCGAGGAAGATCAGCCGCGGCGCGCGGTCCGAAATCGCAGCAAGGGCGCTGTCGCTGTCGTGGGCGGTGCGGGTCTCGTGGCCCTCGTCGGAGAGAATGCCGGAGACGATCTCGCGGATGTCGTGTTCGTCGTCGACGACCAGAATATCAGAGGCCATATGCATTTTCCTTGTCACTTGCGGCCGAGGCGGCGGGCGATTGCTCCAGGCGTGGCAGATGCACGCGGATCATGGCCCCTCTTCCCTGGTCAAAATCAGCGGGTGCATCATGCAGTTCGAGCTGCCCGCCATGTTCTTCAATAATCTTCTTCACGATGGCGAGGCCGAGACCGGTCCCTTTCTCGCGCATCGTCATATACGGTTCCAAAATGCTGTGCCGGTTCTCGACAGGCAGACCGCGTCCGTTGTCGATGATGTCGACGGTAAAGCGGTCACGCGGCTGATCGAGCGATGCGCGCACCAGCACCTTGCGCTCATCGCGCTCGTTGGCCGGCACGGCCTCGATCGCTTCCACCGCGTTCTTGATGAGATTGCCGAAGGCCTGACCCAGCATTCTGCTGTCGAACTGCCCTTCGAGCGGCGCATCGCCGAATTCCTGCAGGAAGGCGACGTGGCTGTTGCCCATCTCGCGCAGGAAGACCGCGTCATGCAGGATTTTGCGCAGGTCGCTCGGCTCCTTGATCGGCTTGGGCATGCGCGCGAAGGAGGAGAACTCGTCGACCATGCGGCCGATATCACCGACCTGGCGGATGATCGTCTCCGTGCACTGATCAAAGACGCCGCGGTCATCCTGGTTGATCTGCTTGCCGTAGCGGCGCTGGATGCGCTCGGCCGAAAGCTGGATGGGCGTGAGCGGGTTCTTGATTTCGTGGGCGATACGGCGCGCCACGTCGCCCCAGGCGGTGGAGCGCTGGGCGATGACGAGGTCGGTGATGTCATCGAGCGTGATGACGTAGGATTCGCTCATGTCGCGCACTTCCTCGCGCGTCACCTGAACACTCAGCGTGCGCACGGTGCCGGCGCGCACCAGCGCGATCTGCTTGCGGAAGTCGCCGCGATAGCGCGACGCCGCCTCGGTGAGCACCTGATCGACCTCGGGCGCGATTTCGGACAACTGCTTGCCGAGCATGTCGCCGGCATCGAGCGCCATCAGCGTCTCGGCCGAACTGTTGACGATGGTGACCCGGCGATCGTGCTCGACGCCGATGACGGCAGCGGTGACGCCCGAGAGCACGGCTTCGATGAAGCGGCGGCGGTCGTCCACCTCGTCCTTGGCTTCGAGGATCTCGTCGCGCTGGGTGCGGATCTCCGAGATCATCTTGTTGAAGGTGCGCGACAGGTTGGCGACGTCGCCATCGACGGCATGCACGGGAACGACGATGTCCATGTTGCCGGATGCGACGCTGTCTGCTGCGGTGATCAGCAGGCGGATCGGGCGGACGATGCGGTCGGCAACGGCGATCGCGGTCCAGATGGCGGCGAGCAGCACGATCAGCGCGAAGCCGACATAGAGAATGGCGAAGGCGATCTGCAGCGAGAAGCGTCCCGCCTCCATCGACCTGTATTCGGTGGCGTTCTCCTCCATCATCCGCATCGCGGTCATGACCTTGGGATCGACCGCGCGCACGGTGTAGAGGAATGCGCCGTCAATGGATTCGAGCCTGATGATGGCGCCGACAAGGTTCGTCACACCCGGCGGAATGAGCGTCGGCTGGCCGGCCGACGCCTTGTTCAGGGCATCCTGCGGGATCGCCGGCAGCGGTTTCTCGGTCTTGATATCGGCCTGCGTGATGACGGTGCCGTCAGCCTGTACCAGGAAGGCGCCGAGCAGGCCGCGTCCCCTCGCCTGGCGCGTCATCAGTTCGGCAAAGCCGGTGCGGTCGAGATTGAACAGCTGGCGATTGCGCTCCAGGTCGTTGGCCATCGAGACCGTCTGGCCCTGCAGATAGCTCGCGTTCTCCATCATGTAAGCCTGCCCGATATTACGGGAAGAACTGACGATCGACTGCGTTCTCAGCGCGAACCAGCGGTCGAGACCGGCGTTCAGCGTGATACTGGCGAAGAGGGCGACGAGAATGGCGGGCGTGATCGCCACGATCGAGAAGAGGACGACGATGCGGATATGCAAACGTGCCGCCGCGCGCCCGCGCTTGCGCGCCTTCAGGAGCCGCGAAACCTCGCGGCCGATCAGGGCCATCAGGCCGAGCACGAAGAAGGAATTGACGACGACCGAGGTGATGACGACCGGCGATGTCGGCGCGATCGGCGTCAGGCCGAGAAGCACAAAGAGCGTCATCGTGGCGCAGAGGAGCGCGCCCCCGGCAAGGACCAGACCGGGCAGAGCAAATAGCGCGCGGCGATCCGTTACCGTGGTAACTGCTTCGCCCTCCGCCGCCGGCGGCAACGCATCCTGCTTCATTCGTTTAACTCTCCACGCGGCGAAACGCATTTCGCCGCCGTCCTTGGGTCAGGGTGAAGACCGCGCTCGATCTCCCGCTCGTCCATCGTCGAGCCGGATCTTCGGACGCAGAACTGACCGCAGGAACACAAACCCCTTGCGTGACTTATTGGCAACGCAATGTGGCGAAAATGCAACGCATCGCGTCACATTGTCAAGCGTTGCAGGGCCTCAAGCGGTGCGGGAGCTTCTGTAGACGGATACGCCGAGTTCGCGGATCTTCTTGCGCAACGTGTTGCGGTTGAGACCAAGCAGATCGGCAGCCTTGATCTGGTTTCCGCGCGTGGCCGTCAGCGCTGCCAGGATGAGAGGATACTCCATCTCGGTCAAAACGCGGTCATAAAGGCCCGGAGGCGGCAGATTATCGCCAAACGTCGCGAAATAGGACCGCATGTTTTCTTCCACAGCCTGCGCAATGGTCATGTTGCCATTGCGGATCGGACCCTTCTCGATCGGGCTGTCCGGCACGTCAGAGCGAAGCTCGGATTCGATGATTTCGCGGGTGATCACATCCTGTGGATAAAGTGCCATCAGGCGGCGGATGAGGTTCTCCAGCTCGCGCACGTTGCCCGGCCAGGCGTAAGCCTTCATCAGGTCGAGCGCTTCCTGATCGAAACGCTTGGTGCCGAGACCTTCCTTCTCCGCCTGCTGAACGAAGTGGCGGACGAGATCGGGGATATCTTCGGCGCGATCGCGCAGCGGCGGCAGGCGCAGCGGCACGACGTTGAGGCGGTAGTACAGATCCTCGCGGAAGAGGCCCTGGTTGATCGCCTGCTTCAGGTCCTTGTTGGTGGCGGCCACGATGCGCACATCGGTACGGATCGGGGTGCGGCCACCGACGGTGGTGTACTCGCCCTGCTGCAGCACGCGCAGCAGGCGCGTCTGTGCGTCCATCGGCATGTCGCCGATTTCATCGAGGAACAGCGTGCCGCCCTCGGCCTGCTCGAAGCGGCCGGTCGAGCGGGTCTGGGCGCCGGTGAAGGCGCCCTTTTCATGGCCGAAAAGTTCGGATTCGATCAGGTCGCGCGGGATCGCGGCCATGTTGATCGCCACAAAGGGACCGTTGCGGCGCTTGCCGTAGTCATGCAGCGCGCGGGCGACGAGTTCCTTGCCGGTGCCGGATTCGCCGGTGATCATCAGCGTCAGGTCGGTCAGCATCAGACGCGCCAGGACGCGATAGATTTCCTGCATGGCGGCCGAGCGGCCAACCAGCGGCATGCCGTCCTGCACGTCGTCCTCAACCTTTGCCGGCTTGCGCTTCGGCTCGGACAGCGCTCGGCCGATGATGCCGATCAGCTCGGTCAGATCGAAGGGCTTGGGCAGATAATCGTAGGCGCCCTTTTCCGACGCCTTGATCGCCGTCATGAAGGTGTTCTGCGCGCTCATGACCAGCACGGGAAGATCCGGACGGGCCTTCTTGATGCGCGGAAGGAGATCGAAGGCATTCTCGTCCGGCATGACGACGTCGGTGACCACGAGGTCGCCCTCGCCGGCTGAAACCCAGCGCCACAGGGTGGCGGCGTTCGAGGTGATACGCACGTCATATCCGGCGCGGCTCAAGGCCTGATTAAGCACCGTACGAATTGCCGCATCATCATCCGCGACGAGGATCGTTGCTGTCATCGAGAAGGTCCTGTGGGGGTTATGGTTGCGTCCTCAAGCGATGCGTCCTTGGAGGCAGGCATGAGCACGCGGAATGTGGTTTTGTTGGTCTGGCTGTCGCATTCGATGATGCCGCCATGATCACCGATGATCTTGGCCACCAGCGCAAGGCCGAGGCCGCTGCCGTTGGTCTTGGTGGTGATGAAGGGGTCGAACAGATGCGGCAGGAGGTCAGATGGCACGCCCGGACCATTGTCCTGCACGCAGAACTCCAGCGGCAGCGAGATCTTCTCGCGCGTTCCGGCGACAGAGAGGCGGATACCGGGACGATAGGCGGTCGTCAGCACGACCTCGCCATCCGGCCGGTCGCCGATCGCCTCGGCGGCGTTCTTGACGAGATTGAGGAAGACCTGAACCAGCTGGTCGCGGTTGGCATAGACCGACGGCAGCGAGGGGTCGTAGTTCTCGGTGATCTTGATGTGACGCGCAAAGCCCGCCTTGGCCACCGCCTTCACATGATCGAGCACGGAATGAATGTTCACGGGCACGCGATCGACTGGGCGCTCGTCGGAGAAGACCTCCATGCGATCGACCAGCGAGACGATGCGGTCGGTCTCGTCGCAGATCAGCCTGGTCAGCGCGCGGTCATCGTCAGTTGCCGAGTGTTCGAGCAACTGGGCGGCGCCGCGAATGCCCGAGAGCGGGTTCTTGATTTCGTGCGCCAGCATGGACGCGAGACCGGTGACCGAACGGGCGGCGGCGCGATGCGTCAGCTGCCGGTCGATCTTGTCGGCCATCGAGCGTTCCTGGAAGACGATGACGACGGAGCCCGGCTCGCTCGTCACCGGGGCCACGTAGATATCCACGAGCTTGTCCTGGCCGAGCCGTGGCGAGCTCAGGTCGACGCGATACTCGTTGATCGGCGCACGGCGCTCGCGCACCTGGTCGATCAGCGCCAGAAGCGGGCTGCCGAAGGGAATGAAGGTCGAGATCTTGTATCGCGCCAGATGCGAGGCGCTGGCCCCGAAGAAGGCTTCCGCCTCCCAGTTGGCAAAGGCCACAAGCCCCGCATCGTCGACCATGATGACGGGGTTCTGAATGGCGTTGAGAACGGCCATGGCGACGGCACTGCCGGCATGGGCAGATGATAGCGACGCGTCGTTTGTCATGCAGCCTCCCGGGCATCTGTATTGTCTGCCGCCGCGACCAGGGCATCGTGGAATCGTTGCGAGACCTCGCGAGGATCACGCGCGGTCATGATCGCCGCTTTGTCGTTTGCCGAAACCGACGGTGCGAAGCGCTCCATATACCAGCCGAGATGCTTGCGAGCATGACGAACACCGACCGCTTCCCCGTAAAAATCGAGCATCATGCGATAGTGTTCGACGGCGATATCGGCGATCTCCCACGGCTGAGGCGCATCGGCTCCGGCGAGCACGCCGGCATGCCACGGGCGCCCTTGGCAGCCACGGCCGATCATCACGGCATCGGCGCCGGAGCGACGCAGGATTTCACGGGCATCCTCGACCGTTTCGACGTCGCCATTGGCGACCAGCGGAATGGTGAGGACATCGCGCACGGCGCGGATCGCATCCCAATCGGCGCGTCCCTCGTAAAACTGCATGCGCGTACGGCCGTGGATCGTCACCAACTGGACGCCGGCCTCCTGGGCACGCTTTGCGATTTCGGGGGCGTTGATCGAATTTTCGTCCCAGCCAAGACGCATCTTGAGCGTGACGGGAACATCCACCGCCTTGACTGTCGCTTCGATCAGTCCGAGCGCATGGTCCGGGTCACGCATCAGCGCCGAACCGGAGTAGCCGCCGATCACCTTCTTCGCCGGGCAACCCATATTGATATCGATGATATCGGCACCGTGCGCGGCAGCGATCTTCGCGCCCTCCGCCATCCAGTGCGCTTCGCGACCGGCAAGCTGCACCATGTGCGGATTGAAGCCTGCGGTCTTCAGCCGCGCCCAGGATTGCTCGGTGTCGTTGACGAGCTCGCGGCTCGCCACCATCTCGGTCACCACCAACCCCGCGCCATGGCGCCAGGCCAATTGACGGAACGGCATATCGGTGACGCCGGACATGGGCGCCAGCACGATACGGTTGCGCACCGCAACGGTTCCGATGCACAAAGGAGATGCGAGGTGTATGTCAGACAACTGATTATCTTTCAGGCACGCTAAGCAGGTGCACTATTTTTAGACAGATTTAAAAGACTTGCCAAGGGGGAAGTGCCCGAATTGATATTTTTCGGGCAAATGCTGGAATTCGGTGCGCCAAGCCGTTAGAGCACCTCCAGAAATTCTGCTTTTTGGGGATTTATGCCGCAAATGCATCAAAAGCAACCGATATCGATCGGAATTATCGTGGTGGCCGCAGGCCGGGGCGAGCGCGCCGGCGCATCCGTTGAAGGCCCAAAGCAATATCGCCGGATCGGTGGCCGGCCCGTCATTGCCCACACGCTCGAACTTTTCGCGACATGGCCTAAAGCAACCGAGATCGTCGCCGTGATTCACGCCGATGATGAGGCGCTATTTGCGAAGGCAACCGCTGATGTCACCTCCAGGCTGCCGATCGCCACTGTCCATGGCGGCTCGACGCGCCAGCAATCGGTGCTCTCAGGGCTTCGGCACCTGAGGGACAAGGGGATCACTCACGTCCTGATTCACGACGCCGTGCGGCCGTTCTTCGATCACGATCTGCTCGACCGCGTGGCGGCCACGCTGGCTGAGGGCGCACCTGCCGTGCTGCCGGCCATGCCGGTCGCCGATACGCTGAAGCGCGCCGATCAATCCAGCATCGTGGTCGAGACAGTGCCCCGCGCGCAGCTTTTTGCCGCGCAGACACCGCAATCCTTCGACTTCGGCATCATCCTTGCCGCGCATGAGAAGGCGGCCGCCGCCGATCGCGACGATTTTACCGACGATGCGGCGATCGCCGAATGGGCCGGCCATCCCGTGACGATCGTCGAGGGCATGGCCGACAATGTAAAACTGACAGTGAGGCGCGATATCGCAATGGCCGACCAGAGACTTTCCAGAACACGCCTTCCCGATGTGCGCACCGGCAACGGCTATGACGTGCACCAGCTCGAGGCCGGCGATGGCGTGACGCTCTGCGGCGTGTTCATTCCGCACGACCAGAAGCTCAAAGGCCATTCGGATGCCGACGTCGCGCTGCATGCGCTGACGGACGCGCTGCTTGCCACCTGCGGCGCGGGCGATATCGGCGATCACTTCCCGCCATCGGATCCGCAATGGAAGGGCGCTCCATCGCGCATCTTCATCGAGCATGCAGCCAAGATCGTGCGCGAGCGCGGCGGCACCATCATGAACGCCGACGTGACGCTGATCGCCGAAGCGCCGAAGGTCGGGCCGCACCGCGACACGATGCGTGCCATGCTTTCGGAATTTCTCGGCATCTCGATCGACCGCTGCTCGGTCAAGGCGACGACCAACGAGACCATCGGCTTCGTCGGCCGCCGAGAGGGGATCGCCGCCATCGCCACAGCGACCGTCGTCTATCAGGAGATCAGCCAATGAGCCTCTTTCCCGCTGATATCCTGTCCGAGGCCGAAGCCATTATCAGGACATTCGGAGCGGCGGGATTGATGGTGTCGACGGTGGAATCGTGCACCGGCGGGCTGATTGCCGGCGCGCTCACGGAAATCGCGGGTTCATCCGCTGTCGTCGACCGCGGCTTCGTCACCTATACGAACACCGCGAAGATGGAGATGCTGGGCGTCCAGGAAGCGACGCTTGCGCATTTCGGCGCCGTGTCGGAAGAGACGGCGCGGCAGATGGTGCATGGCGCCCTCTTCCGCTCGCGAGCATTGATCGCCGTCGCGGTCACGGGTATTGCGGGGCCAGGCGGCGGATCGGCGGACAAGCCGGTCGGGCTGGTGCACCTCGCCGCCAAGTCACGCAACGGTGACCTCATTCACAACAAGATGCTCTATGGCGATATCGGCCGCGGTGAGATTCGTCTCGCCACCGTCCGGACGGCGCTGGCGATGATCCGGCAGCTCGGACCGCAGTGAGTTTCACTCAGCTGTAGATCTTGCCGGCGCGCGTTTCGAAGGCTTCGGTGAACATCCGGAAGGCGCGGTCGAACATCGAGCCCATGAGGGCACCGAGGATGCGGCTCTTGAACTCGTAATCGATGAAGAAATGCACGGTGGAGCCTGACGCCGTGTCTTCGAAGCGCCAGCGATTATCGAGGTACTTGAAGGGGCCGTCGATGTATTTGACGTCGATGACGCGCTCGGCCTTGTTGAGCAGCACCTGCGTCGTGAAGGTCTCGCGGATCGCCTTGTAGCCGACCGTCATGTCGGCGATGAGCAGAATCTTGCCATCGCGCTCCTTGCGGCTGCGGATCGCAAGTCCTTCGCAGAGCGGCAGGAATTGCGGGTATTTCTCGACATCGGCAACGAGATCGAACATCTGGTCTGCGGAATGCGGGACGGGGCGGTGCGTTTCGAACTGAGGCATGACCGGCAGTTAAGCGGGCGCGCCAAGAAGATCAAGAAGGCGGCGCATTTCACGGTGCGATTTCAACTGAAGGACGGGCACATCGGGCTTGTGTCGCTCGATGCCGGCGAGGATGAGCGGCGCCCAGCGTCGCTCGAAGTTCCAGATGTAACTCAGGAACTCACCATCCAGCTTTTCCGGGCAACCCGGCGCCATCTCCGGCCGCGCCCTGCCCCGCCAGCGAAGCCACCTTGTGGTGACACCGAGCAGGCAACGCCAGCGCGGCAGCCGCACCCAGAGCACTATATCGGTGCGCGGCATCCTGAGATCGAAGGTCGAGGCGCCCGTCCCGTCCATCAGCCACCGCTCTTCGGCGACAGCGGCCGCGATCATCTCGCGCTCCTCGGCCTTTGGCCGTTTCACCCAGCCGGGCAGCCAATAGAAGTCGCGATCCATCGAGATGTGCCGCACACCGAGCCGCGCGCCGAGGCGCTTCGACAGCGTCGTCTTGCCGCCGCCGGAGCAGCCGATCACGAGAATGCGGTCGGCGCGGCTGACGAGGTCGGCGGCGCTGGTGATATCGGTGACGAAATTCGGCATGTCTTTCCCTCCCGCAAGCAAAGACCGAATCAGGCCATCATCCTAGCCGATGGCTTCGAGGTGCTGAAGCAGCTGCCCCATCTGCGCCCTGCTCCTCAATTCGACGAGCGGGACGTCAGGCCCATGCAGGCGGATTCCTTCCATGAATTCGGGCACGTCGTCTCTCTCGAAATTCCAGACATAGGACATGAACTCCCGGTCCGGCCACTGCTCCAGGCATCCCGGTGCCATGTCGGGGCGCGTCCTGCCGCGATAGACGATGCCCCGCTTGAATATGCTCCACAAGCAGAGCCAGCGCGACACCCTCACCCACAGGATCACATCGGCGCGCGGCAGCCTGAGATCGAGCGTCCTTGGGTTGTTGCCATCGATGATCCAGCGATCCTCGGTGACGATCCTGGCGATGATCTCGCGCTGCTCCGGCCTCGGCCTCGACACCCATCCCGGCAGCCAGAACACCTCGCGGTCCATGGAGACGTAGCGGACACCGAGGATGCGCGCGAGCTTTTGCGCCAGCGTACTCTTGCCGCCACCAGACGAGCCGAAGACGACAATGCGGTCCGCACGCTTCAGGACTTCCGCCGCCTCACCGAGATCGGTGACGTTCAGCCGATGCTTCGGTTGTTGCAACACGATGGCCTCGTTTGATTGCGGGGAAGATCAGGCCGCCTGGACGGGTGTAATCCCGCTGAGATCGCCGGCGGCCCGTCGTGCGACCGCAAGGTCATAGGTGCGCTGCAGATTGAGCCAGAATTCCGGGCTATTGTTGAAATAGCGGGACAGACGCAACGCCGTGTCTGCGGTAATGCCGTTTTCGCCGCGCAGGACACGTTCGATCCGCGTGCGTGGAATTCCCATATCCTCCGCCGCCTTATAGGCCGAGATGCCGTATTCCGTCAGGAAATCCTCCTTGAGGATTTCACCGGGATGGATGGGGTCGACAGGAATGATCTGCATCCGCATCTCCTTGTGTCGACCGAGGAAATAGCCTGATTACTCCGCAGCCACCAGCAGCTTCTTCTCACGCGCAGCGCGTAGGCGGGCGAAGTCGTCGCCGGCGTGGTGCGAGGAGCGGGTCAGCGGGCTGGAGGCGACCATGAGGAAGCCCTTGGTGTAGGCGACCGTCTCGTAGGACTTGAATTCCTCGGGCGTGACATAGCTCATGACCGCGTGGTGCTTGCGGGTGGGCTGCAGGTACTGGCCGATCGTCAGGAAGTCGACGTCGGCGACGCGGAGGTCGTCCATCAGCTGCAGCACTTCGTTGCGCTCTTCGCCGAGGCCAACCATGATGCCCGACTTGGTGAACATGGTCGGATCCAGTTCCTTCACCCGCTGCAGCAGGCGAACGGAGTGGAAGTAGCGAGCGCCGGGGCGGACAGTGAGATAGTTGCCCGGAACGGTTTCCATGTTGTGGTTGAAGACGTCGGGCTTGGCGGCGACGACGCGCTCCAGCGCACCGGGCTTCTTTAGGAAGTCGGGCGTCAGGATTTCGATCGTGGTCGTCGGAGACGCGGCACGGATCGCCCAGATCACCTTCTCGAAGTGCTCGGCGCCGCCATCTTCCAGATCGTCGCGGTCAACGGAGGTGATGACCACGTGGCTGAGGCCCATCTCCTTGACGGCCTTCGCCACGCCTTCGGGCTCGGCCATGTCGAGCGCGTTCGGCTTGCCGGTCGCGACGTTGCAGAAGGAACAGGCGCGGGTACAGATCTCGCCCATGATCATGAAAGTGGCGTGCTTCTTGTCCCAGCACTCGCCGATATTCGGGCAGCCGGCTTCCTCGCAGACGGTGACGAGCTTGTGCTCCTTCACGATCGAGCGGGTTTCGGCGTAGCCCTTGGAGGTCGGCGCCTTGACGCGGATCCAGTCCGGCTTGCGCATGACTTCCGTGTCCGGGCGATGCGCCTTTTCCGGGTGCCGCACGCGCTTTTCAGCGCTTGGATTGATCCTGTCGAGAATAGTTACCATCAATAACCTGCCTTCAAACCGCCGAAACGGCCTCTTTCGTCAGCGTCTGACGAGTTTTGCCAGAAATAGCAAGATACAAGAGCCGATGAAACCCGTCACAAGGTAACCCTGCCAACCGCTGGCGACATAGATGCCGGCGCGGGCAAAGATCGCACTGCCGATGACGGCACCGACGATGCCGATGACGATGTTCATCAAAACGCCGAAGCGTATGCCCATCAAAATGCCCGCGAGCCAACCCGCCAAGCCCCCGACGATGATCGCCGTAATCAAGCCCACACCTTCCATGCAGTCTTATCCCCTCAAGCTATCGCCCTTGCGATCAGCACCACGATGATGGCGCCGACCGTGGCGTGAATGATCTGCACCACAATGGCGCTGTCTATGCCCAGATTGATCCCCAGCGCGTTGAAGAGAAAGCCTCCGACGAACGCGCCGATGATGCCGCTGAGCAGGCACCGTATCAATCCGCCTCAGCCAACGATCAGGCTGGCGAGGAACCCTGCGACCAGACCGATCAGGAGGAAGATGAGCAGTGCCTGCGTACCCATAGACATGATGATTTCCTTTCGCTTTTTCCAGTCCGTTATTGAACCTAGTTCAATCCGTCATAGAGAGCGGCGAAGAAAATTATCAAGCGTTCAGGACGCGACCGTAAGCATCCAGAACCGCTTCCTTCATGGTTTCGGAAACCGTCGGATGCGGGAAGATGGTGTGCATCAGTTCTTCTTCGGTCGTTTCCAGGTTCATGGCGACGACGAAGCCCTGGATAAGTTCGGTGACTTCGGCACCGACCATGTGCGCGCCGAGCAGCTCGCCGGTCTTCTTGTCGAAGATCACCTTGCAGAGACCCTGGTCTTCGCCGAGCGCGATCGCCTTGCCGTTGGCGGCAAAGGAGAAGCGACCGACGCGGATGTCGCGGCCGGCTTCCTTGGCCTTGGCTTCGGTCAGACCAACAGAGGCGACCTGCGGGTGGCAGTAGGTGCAGCCGGGGACCTTGCCCTTGTCGGTGGCGTGAACATTCGGCAGGCCGGCGATCTTTTCGACGCAGACGACGCCTTCGTGCTCGGCCTTGTGGGCGAGCATCGGCGGGCCGGCGACGTCGCCGATGGCGTAGATGCCTGCGATATTGGTCTTGCCGTAGCCGTCGATGACGACGCAGCCGCGGTCGGTCTTGACGCCAACGGCTTCGAGGCCGAGGTTTTCGATGTTGCCCTGGACGCCTACAGCCGAGATCATGCGGTCGGCAGTGATCTGCTGGACCTTGCCGTCAGCCGTCTCGACATGCGCGGTCAAGCTGTCGGCCGCCTTTTCGACCTTGGTGATCTTGGCACTGGTGAGGATCTTCAGCCCACGCTTTTCAAGCTGCTTGCGCGCGATCGCGGTGACTTCGACGTCCTCGACAGGCATGATGGTCGGCATGACTTCGACGACGGTGACGTCGACGCCCATCGAGCGGTAGAAGCTCGCGAACTCGATGCCGATGGCGCCAGAGCCCATGACGATCAGCGACTTCGGCAGGGCTGCCGGCTTCATCGCTTCGAAATAGGTCCAGATCAGCTTGCCATCCGGCTCGATGCCCGGCAGCGCGCGCGGGCGGGCGCCGGTTGCGATGATGATGTGCTTGGCGGTGTAGGTGCCCTCGCCCTTGACGTTCTTCGGAACCGGGTTCTGCGGCTCGACGACGGGCTTGGAGGACTTGCCGACGACGATTTCGCCCGGCTTGGTGATCTTGGCTTCGCCCCAGATCACATCGACCTTGTTCTTCTTCATCAGGAAGCCGACACCGCCGTTGAGGCGCGCCGAGACACCGCGCGAACGGGCGACGACTGCCGTCACGTCGGCGCTCATCTTGCCTTCGAGAACGAGGCCGTAGTCCTTGGCGTGGTTGGCGTGGTCGAGCACTTCGGCCGAGCGCAGCAGCGCCTTGGTCGGGATGCAGCCCCAGTTCAGGCAGATGCCGCCCAGGTGTTCGCGCTCGACGATCGCGGTCTTGAGACCGAGCTGGCTGGCGCGCACAGCGGCCACATAGCCGCCGGGACCGGAGCCGATGATGATGACGTCGTAATTCTCAGCCATGTTTTCCTGCCTTTGTTATCGGGCGTCGCGGGTGAGAAGCACCCACTCGTGTTTCCTGCTGCTTTCGAAAAGAGACATTGCGTTCAAGCGCGCCGCTTCCGAAAATCCATTCTTCTTGTAAAGCGACAGAGCCGCTTCATTGTCACTTGCGGTGATCAGACTGACCGGCAGCATTCCTGCCCTGTCGATCTGGTCTTTCAGTATTTCCCTGCCGATCCCGATGCCGCGCAGATGGCTATAGACGCCGAGCGTTGCAATGAACCAGCTGCCAACAACCATCTTCTGCAGGTCGATCACCGGCTGCAAAGCCACGCGGTCGACCTCCATATTCTTTACGTCATCGCCAAGCGCGTAACCGACCGCCGCGCCCGCCGTCTCTCCGTAGGCCTCGGCCAGCACCGCATGGCGCCATGTGCCATAGCCTTCGTCCTGACGCATCTTCAGCCGGCCAAGCTCCATCGGCGTGTCGCTTCCGGTGCCGCCCAGTTCACCCAGCCAAAGCCAGGAGGCGAAGCCATGCGAGGCAATGTCCGAGAGGATCGCCAGTTCGGCCGCGTCATCCCGTGTGGCGGGACGCAGCGTCACGAAAGACGCCACCGTCAAAGCCCCAACATCATCCGCACGGTCGATTCCATACCGCGCCCGAGAGCGCGGGTATTTTCGGCGTCGAGATGGATGCCGTCGAGCGGCGTCGTCTTGGCGACCGAATTGCCGTCGAAGAAACCGCAGCCGAGCTCATCGGCGAGATCCCGATAGAGCGTCGCCAGCATCGCCGATTCCTCGATGCCGCCGATGAAGGAAGCAGCGAAGGGAACGTTGGCCGTTTCGCAAATCCTCGGTGGCGCGACGATCAGGATATCCGGCACGTCGAAATCGAACGGCCATGCGTGGTTGCGGATCAACCGCACCAGCCGAGCGATGCCCTGGCAGGCGGCGAAGGCCGATCCGGCCACGACATTCTTCATGTCGTTGGTGCCGAGGAGCAGAATGACGAGATCGAGAGGCGCATGCGTCTGCAGGATGGTCGGCAGGATGCGTGCGCCGTTGCGGTCGCAATCGGCGAGATGGTCGTCGAAGGCGGTGGTACGGCCGTTCAATCCCTCGGCGATAACCCGGACTTCGTTGCCGAGTGCTGCCTGAAGCGCACTCGGCCAACGATCCTTGTACTCATGACGGCCGACGGACGCGGCGTCATAACCCCAGGTCAGGCTATCACCATAGCAAAGAACGGTCTTCGTCATTTCCGCCTCCGCCGTTTGATCAGACGAGCATGCCCATCGGGTTTTCGATATAGCCCTTGAACGCCTGCAGCAGTTCCGCGCCCAACGCGCCATCGACGCAGCGATGGTCGGTCGACAGCGTTACCGTCATCACGGTAGCGACAGCCAGCTGACCGTTCTTGACGACGGGGCGCTGCTCGCCCGCGCCGACCGCGAGGATCGTTGCGTGCGGCGGGTTGATGACGGCTGCGAAGTGCTTGACGCCCATCATGCCCATGTTGGAGACCGACGAGGTGCCGCCCTGATATTCCTCAGGCTTCAGCTTGCGGTCCTTGGCACGCTTGCCGAGATCGCGCATCTCGTTGGAGATGGCCGACAAGGTCTTTTCCTCGGCCTTGCGGATGATCGGGGTGATCAGGCCGCCCGGGATCGAGACAGCAACGCCGACATCGGCATGCTTGTGCTTGACCATGTTGGCTTCGGTCCAGGAGACGTTGGCATCCGGAACGTCGCGCAGTGCAAGCGCCATGGCCTTGATGACCATGTCGTTGACCGACAGCTTGTAGGCCGGCGCGCCTTCCTTGCGGGGAGCGGCGTCGTTGAGCTGGGCGCGCAGCGCCAGCAGCGCATCAAGCTCGCAATCCACGGTGACGTAGAAGTGCGGCACGGTCTGCTTGGATTCGACCAGACGCTTGGCGATGACCTTGCGCATGCCGTCATGCGGCACGAGTTCGTAGGAACCCGGCTCGAACAGCTTGAGAACGGTCTCGTCGGATGCGCCCTTCGGTGCGGCGGCAGGAGCCGATGCGGCAGCCTGCGGAGCAGCGGCAGATGCAGCCTTTGCACCACCGCCAGCGACGGCGGCCTCGACGTCGCTCTTGACGACGCGGCCATGCGGGCCGGAACCTGCAACAGCCGAGAGATCGATACCGGCTTCCTTCGCCAGGCGACGCGCGAGCGGCGAGGAGAAGGTGCGGTTGCCGCCCGTGGAAGCAGCGGCGGGCGCTGCAGCCGGTGCAGGAGCAGCCGCCGGAGCCGGAGCGGCTTCGGTCTTTGCCTCGGCCTTCGGCGCTTCAGCAGCCTTCGATGCCGGAGCAGCCGAGCCAGCGCCGCTTGCGGCGGCAGCGACGTCTTCGCCATCGGCCGCCAGAACGGCGATCAAGGCATTGACCTTGACGCCTTCGGTGCCGGCGGGAACGACGAGCTTGGCGACGACACCTTCGTCGACCGCTTCGACTTCCATCGTCGCCTTGTCGGTTTCGATCTCGGCGATGACATCGCCAGACTTAACCGTATCGCCTTCCTTGACCAGCCACTTGGCGAGGTTGCCCTCTTCCATGGTCGGAGACAGGGCAGGCATCGTGATGTTGATAGGCATCGAAATACCCTTCCCTTGTTACTTGTAGCAGACGGCTTTCACGGCCTGGACGACTTCGTCGACGCTTGGCAGCGCAAGCTTTTCGAGGTTGGCGGCGTAAGGCATCGGAACGTCCTTGCCGGCGATCGTCAGAACTGGCGCATCGAGATAATCGAAGGCCTGCTGCATGACGCGGGTGGCGATTTCGGTGCCGACCGAGTTCTGCGGGTAGCCTTCCTCGACGGTGACAAGACGGCCGGTCTTCTTGACCGATTCGATCACGGTCGGCAGGTCCATCGGACGCAGCGTGCGCAGGTCGATCAGTTCGACGTCGATGCCGATCTTTTCGAGTTCGGCGACAGCCTTGGTGGCATAGGTCATGCCGATACCGAAGGAGACGATCGTGACGTCCTTGCCCTGACGGTGGATGCGGGCCTTGCCGATCGGGAGAACGAAGTCGTCCATCTTCGGCACGTCGAAGTGCTGACCGTAGAGGATTTCGTTTTCAAGGAAGACAACCGGGTTCGGATCGCGGATCGCGGCCTTGAGCAGGCCCTTGGCGTCGGATGCCGTGTAGGGCATGACGACCTTGAGGCCCGGGATCTGGCTGTACCAGGCCGAGTAGTCCTGGCTGTGCTGGGCGCCGACGCGGGCAGCGGCACCATTCGGGCCACGGAACACGATCGGTGCACCCATCTGGCCGCCAGACATGTAGAGCGTCTTGGCAGCGGAGTTGATGATCTGGTCGATCGCCTGCATGGCGAAGTTGAAGGTCATGAACTCGACGATCGGCTTCAGGCCGGACATCGCAGCACCGACGCCGACGCCGGCAAAGCCGTGCTCGGTGATCGGGGTGTCGATGACGCGGCGGGCGCCGAATTCCTGCAGCAGACCCTGGGTGACCTTGTAGGCGCCCTGGTATTCGGCCACTTCCTCGCCCATGACGAAAACGTTGTCGTCGGCGCGCATCTCCTCGGCCATGGCGTCGCGAAGCGCTTCGCGCACGGTCATGGAGACCATTTCGGTGCCAGCGGGAATTTCAGGATCGTTCGGAACCTGAGCCTTGGGCTCGGCGGGAACCGGAGCTGCAGCAGCGGCGGGCGCTTCAGCAGCCTTGGGTGCTTCGGCGGCGGCCGGTGCGGCAGCGGCAGGTGCAGCCGAGATGTCGGATGCGGATTCGCCGTCCTGCAGGAGGATAGCGATCTTGGCATTCACCTTGACGCCTTCGGTGCCGGCGGCAACGAGCAGCTTTCCGATGACGCCTTCGTCGACGGCTTCGACTTCCATCGTCGCCTTGTCGGTTTCGATTTCGGCAATGATGTCGCCGGAGGTGACCTTGTCACCTTCCTGCTTCAGCCACTTGGACAGCGTGCCTTCTTCCATCGTCGGAGAGAGGGCGGGCATGAGAATATCGATTGGCATGGGTCTACCCTCCCCGATTACAGCAGAATGTCGGTGTAGAGCTCGGATGCATCCGGCTCCGGTGCGGCCTGGGCGAAGTCGGCGCTATCGGCGACGATGTCGCGAACGTCCTTGTCGACCGCCTTGAGATCGTCCTCTGAGGCCCAGCCCTTTTCGATGAGGCGTGCCTTGACCTGCTCGATCGGGTCCTGCTCGGAGCGCATCTTCTGCACTTCTTCCTTGGAGCGATACTTGGCCGGGTCGGACATGGAGTGACCGCGATAGCGATAGGTCAGCATTTCGAGAATGATCGGGCCCTTGCCGGAACGGCAATGCTCGAGCGCCTCGTCGGCCGCAGCCTTGACGGCGCGAACGTCCATGCCGTCGACCTGGACGCCGGGGATGCCGAAGCCGGAGCCGCGCAGCGAGTAGTTCGACTGCGCCGTGGCGCGAGCCGTGGACGTGCCCATGGCGTAACGGTTGTTCTCGATGATGTAGATGATCGGGAGCTTCCAGAGAGCAGCCATGTTGAAGCTCTCGTAGACCTGGCCCTGGTTGGCAGCGCCGTCGCCGAAATAGGCGATCGAGACGCTGTCATTGCCGCGATAGCGGTTGGCGAAGGCGAGACCGGTGCCGAGCGACACCTGGGCGCCGACGATGCCGTGACCGCCGTAGAAATGCTTCTCCTTGGAGAACATGTGCATCGAGCCGCCCTTGCCACGGGAGTAGCCGTCGATGCGGCCGGTCAGCTCGGCCATGACGCCGCGTGCGGTCATGCCGGTTGCCAGCATGTGACCGTGGTCGCGGTAAGCGGTGATGACCTGGTCACCTTCCTTCTGCGCCATCTGCATGCCGACGACGACAGCTTCCTGGCCGATATAAAGGTGACAGAAACCGCCGATGAAGCCCATGCCGTAAAGCTGGCCCGCCTTCTCTTCGAAACGGCGGATGAGCAGCATTTCGCGATAGGCCTTGAGCTCTTCGTCACGATCGAAATCGGCCACCGGGCCACCATTCGATGCCTTGGCTGCAGGCTTTGCGCTTGTCTTACGGCTGGAAACGGTCGCGTTTTTTCGCGGAGCCATTCAACCCTCCCTATGGGTTTATCGGTTCTTGGGTGGTGCGCACCATAGGGAAGAAATTTCGCCACAGCAATGCCATAAATGCATGGCTCATATTCTGGCGCAAGCCGTTGATAAATATCAATTTATTTGGATTAACCTGAATTCGGTTAATTCGAATAATGATTGAATATGACGATCTCGTCGGCGCGGGAGAAGTTCAGCTGCAGACGGGCCTTCTCGTCCAGCATGTCCTTATCCATGGAACCATCACTTAGGAGCGCCACCTGCTTTTCAAGGTGTTCGCGCTTATTTTTAAGCACGGAAAGCTCCCTTTCGCGCGCGATGCGCTGGCGCTCGAACACTTCTGTCGCGCGCAGGCCGTAGTCGCCATGGATGCAATGGTAGCCGAAGTAGGAGAGAAACGCGACCGTCATCGCCGGGATGACGAAACGGCCGATCTTTTTCTTCTTATGATGCTTGGTCCACATACACGCATTCTCGAAACGCATTACCCTTGACCAAGAGACTACCGGGTAGAGATTAACCGTCCGTTGACTATGAACGCGGCGCAACAAAAAACCCGCGCCGATTAGGGCGCGGGTTCCAAATGCTTGATTTCAGATGATTAGCCGCGGATGATCGAACGGCCGGCGTACTGGGCCTGTGGGCCGAGGCCTTCTTCGATGCGGATCAGCTGGTTGTACTTGGCAAGACGATCCGAACGCGACAGCGAGCCGGTCTTGATCTGACCGCAGTTGGTCGCGACAGCGAGATCGGCGATCGTGGAATCTTCGGTTTCGCCCGAACGGTGCGACATGACAGCGGTGTAGGCTGCCTTGTGCGCGGTGTTGACGGCGTCGAGCGTTTCCGTCAGCGAACCGATCTGGTTGACCTTGACGAGGATCGAGTTGGCAACGCCCATCTTGATACCGTCGCGCAGGCGAGCCGAGTTGGTGACGAAGAGATCGTCACCGACCAGCTGAACCTTCTTGCCGGCCAGATCGGTCAAAGCCTTCCAGCCATCCCAATCGTCTTCAGCCATGCCGTCTTCGATCGAGATGATCGGGTACTGGGCAGCGAGCTGCGCCAGGTATTCAGCCATTGCGCCCGGCTCCAGCGTGCGGCCTTCGCCTTCGAGAACGTACTTGCCGTCCTTGAAGAATTCGGTCGAGGCGCAGTCGAGGCCGAGATGGATGTCTTCGCCAGGCTTGTAGCCGGCTTTCTCGATGGACTTCATGATGAAGTCGAGGGCTTCAGGGGCGCTCTTCAGGCCCGGCGCGAAACCGCCTTCGTCGCCAACGTTGGTGTTGTGACCCTGGGCAGCGAGTTCCTTGCGGAGCGTGTGGAAGACTTCCGAGCCCATGCGAACGGCTTCGCGGATGGAATCAGCGCCAACCGGCAGGATCATGAATTCCTGGAAGTCGATCGGGTTGTCGGCATGCGCGCCGCCGTTGATGATGTTCATCATCGGAACCGGCAGCAGGTGCGCGGAAGCGCCACCAACGTAGCGGTAGAGCGGCAGGCCGGCAGCTTCAGCGGCAGCCTTGGCGACGGCGAGCGAAACGCCGAGGATGGCGTTGGCGCCGAGGCGCGACTTGTTCGGCGTGCCGTCCAGCTCGATCATGATGTTGTCGATCTGGATCTGGTTTTCAGCGTCGATGCCGCCGATGGCGTCGAAGATTTCCGTGTTGGCGGCTTCGACGGCCTTTTCGACACCCTTGCCGAGATAACGCTTGCCACCATCGCGGAGTTCGACGGCTTCGTGCGCGCCGGTCGATGCGCCCGACGGAACGGCGGCGCGGCCCATGCTGCCATCTTCGAGATAGACATCGACTTCGACGGTGGGGTTACCACGGCTGTCGAGAATCTCGCGGGCGATAATATCGGTAATAGCGGTCATCGGCTCTTCTCTGCTTGAGGGGTGGATAAATCGTTTGAAATTCGTCTTTAATCGAAGATGCGCAAATTACAATGCCGGTTTGGGGCAGTTTGGGACCCTTTTGCGCATGCTCCTCCACATTGTTCTTCGGTGGCCTAATACAGGAACGTGTCAGTCGTTTGAACGTCAGCCCTTGGCGATGGCGTCGAAGGCCAGCAGCTTTTCCAGCAGGCGCGGCATGTCCTTGAGATAGACCATGTTCGGGCCATCCGACGGCGCGTTGTCGGGATCTTCGTGCGTCTCGACGAACACACCGGCGACACCGACGGCAACGGCGGCACGCGCCAGCGTTTCCACGAATTCGCGCTGGCCGCCACTCGAGCCGCCCTGCCCGCCCGGCTGCTGCACCGAATGCGTCGCATCGAAGACAACCGGCGCGCCCAAGGCTTCCATGATTGGCAGCGAGCGCATGTCGGAGACCAGCGTGTTGTAGCCGAAGGAAGCGCCGCGTTCGCACAGCATGATGTTCGGGTTGCCGCTGGCATTCAGCTTGGCAAGCACGTTCTTCATGTCCCAGGGCGCCAGGAACTGGCCCTTCTTGACGTTGATGGCTCGGCCGGTCTTGGCGGCGGCCACCAGCAGGTCCGTCTGCCGGCTAAGGAAGGCCGGGATCTGCAGCACATCGACGAGGGTTGCGACTTCGGCGCACTGCTCCTCGGTGTGGATGTCGGTCAAGACAGGGAAACCGTATTCCTTCTTGAGATCGGCGAATACTTCGAGCGCCGTTTCAAGCCCGATGCCGCGCTGGGCAGACAGCGAGGTGCGGTTGGCCTTGTCGAAGGAGGACTTGTAGACAAGGCCGATACCGAGCTTGTCGCAGAGCTCCTTCAGCGTGCCGGCGATCATGAAGGCATGGTCGCGGCTTTCCATCTGACAGGGGCCGGCGATCAGCGACAGCTTGCCAGTGTTGGAAAACACCACACGGCCGGCGCCTTCGCCAACGGCCACTTCGGAATTGGTTTCAGTCATCGTTTCTCCTCGAAGGCGAAGAGCGCGCCCTGGCCGGGCGCTGCCTTCACCAGAATTCGATTGTTCTTGCGTGTATAGGTGATCCCGTTAGCAGCCAAATGCGCCTCTGTCACGGCGAGATCGGCAACGGAAAAGACAATCGCCGCGCCGCGCAGGCCGCGATCGGCCTTTGGCTCGGAGAGATCGTAGTAGGCGTTCAGGCCATCCGGCGACAGGATATTGACACGGGCGTTGCCGGCATCGAGGCTCACACCGAAGGCCTCCTCCCGGGTCGCCTGCGCATCCGACGCCAGCTGCAACAGCGGCGCGAACGCCTTGGGATCGGAAGACGAGAGCACGATCGACAGGATGCCCAAGACGCCATTCGCATGGGTTTCCAAGGCCTTGCGGTCGCTGGGCAGCGGATTGACGCGCTGGCAGGCGAAGAGGAAGAAATCAGGCGCGCGAAGATCGGCCGCGAAAGCCAGACGGAAAGCGGCGGTCGCCTCGGAACCATCCGGCATCTTCATCTGCCGAGCAAATTGCAGCATCTCGCCGCCGCTCATACCATCGGCGATGAAGCGTGTGTGATCGCTATCGGCATCCGGCGTGCCGAAGACGATCGCCGACAGGCCGTCGTCGCCGCAGCGGAAGCGAAAGGCGCGGTCGCGGGCGGTGAAGACGTTGCCGTCGCTGATGGCCGCTTCGTAAGTCTCCAGACTGGCGATGCCGAGCGGCTCGAGATAGGTTTTGTCGGCGAAGAAGACGCAGGCATTCTCGGTGCCGAATGGGTGCCGCGCATCGGCGGCGACGGTGAAGCCGAGTTTGCCCAGGCGCTCGCGCGCCATCTCGATATTGACGACCGGCAGCACCACGTGGTCCAGGGGATGGGGGTCACTCATAGGCAAATCCTCCCGAAATCGGCAGAGATGTGCGCTGGCTTGCGTCACAATGCAAGAGGCGAGCGCGGTTAAATCGAATGAAGTGCAAAATCGCGACGATTCCGAGCCAAGTTTTACGAAAATTTAGGCACTTGCGGAACACATATGGAACATATAGTGTCCGTTCTGGCTTTGTTTCACGACTCTGGGGTTCATTTCGATGCTGACACGCAAGCAACAAGAACTGCTTCTGTTCATTCATGAGCGGATGAAAGAGTCGGGCGTTCCGCCATCCTTCGACGAAATGAAGGATGCACTCGATCTCGCATCAAAATCCGGTATTCACCGGCTGATCACGGCGCTGGAAGAGCGCGGCTTCATTCGCCGGCTGCCGAACCGGGCGCGCGCGCTTGAGGTCATCAAGCTGCCGGAAGCCTATAATCCGAGCCTGCAGCCGCGACGCGGCTTCTCGCCGAGCGTCATCGAGGGCAGCCTCGGCAAGCCGCAGCCGGTGGCCGCAGCCCCTGCCCCGAAGGCCGCGCCGAGCGCCGACAACGGCAATTCGGCGTCCGTTCCCGTCATGGGCCGCATCGCCGCCGGTGTGCCGATCTCGGCGATCCAGAACAACACCCACGACATCACCGTCCCCGCCGACATGCTCGGCTCCGGCGAGCACTATGCGCTCGAGGTCAAGGGCGACTCGATGATCGAAGCCGGCATTTTCGACGGCGACACCGTCATCATCCGCAACGGCAACACCGCCAATCCCGGCGATATCGTCGTGGCGCTTGTCGATGATGAAGAGGCAACGCTGAAGCGCTTCCGCCGCAAGGGCGCGTCGATTGCGCTTGAGGCCGCCAACCCGGCTTACGAAACACGCATTTTTGGCCCTGACCGCGTGAAGGTTCAGGGCAAGCTCGTCGGGCTTATTCGCCGATATCACTGAGTGGTGACGTTTCATCGCTGAAGCTGTCGTTGCGCCAGTCATAGGCGCGATGGCGCATCCAGGGACGACCGAGACTTTCATAGGCGGTTTTGACGACGGGTGTGCCCTGCTCGTCGATACGAATTTCGACGGCGCCCGATCGTCTGAGGGTTTCGCCGGTCAATAGCATGGCGCCGGAGCGGCATGTCGCCTGTCGGAGGCGCACCGGCGTGATGACGATATCCGCCACATCACAGGCGGGGCCGAGATAGGCGGCGTTTTCGAGCGTCGCGATGATGTAGCCGCTGTCGAGCGCTGTCACGCACCACGCGGTCTTCAGGCATTGGAAGCCGCCATTGTTTGCCGAAGCCGCTGCAGCGCGCATCATTGCGCGGGCTTCGCGTTGTTGTTTCGGTGTCAGCCTTGGTCGTGGCTCACCCCTCCTGGGGATGGGCAAGGCCTCGCCGTCGAGCATATCGGGCGGCTTGTGGTCTTCGATCGCGAGCGCGCGCTGCCATTGCCCGAAGATGAAGTCGGGCGGGCGCTCGCGGTTGCTGGCGAGGCTGTTGCCTGTGACTGCCGCTACGAGGGTTCCATCCTCGGACACGACGAGTTCGGGCACAGGCGCTGCCGGGAGCAGGATGACGACGAGGGTTGCAAGCGCGGCAACCGCAGCGCCGATCCATCGCAGGTGCGTGCGCATCAGCCCCCATATGAGGAAGCCGAGCACGGCGATCGCGAAATACCATTCCGGTATCCGCCCGATGTCGACACTGCCGCCCCAGCCGGAAACCATCTTGGCGATATCGATCACCAGATCCAGTCCGAAGCCGGCGACCTTCCACGGCACAGCGTCGAGGCCAAATGGCGTCGCCAACATCGCGGCCATTCCGAACGGCA
This sequence comes from Hyphomicrobiales bacterium, assembly GCA_900467745.1. Classification (GTDB taxonomy): domain Bacteria; phylum Pseudomonadota; class Alphaproteobacteria; order Rhizobiales; family Rhizobiaceae; genus Rhizobium. The sequence goes on along the minus strand of UBQW01000058.1, from coordinate 60,179 downwards.
TGACGATGAAGGAGATGACGGGCATGGCGAGCAGGTTGGCGGGAAGGCCGTAGCCGCTCAGCCTGTGGAAATGCTCGATCGAGAATAGCGCTGTCGAGAAGCCGCCGATCACCGAGGTCAGCGCGATGCCGCCGAAGAAGCGAAGCGTGACCATGACCGGCTTTATCGCGGGGTGCGTGAGAAAAACGCTCTCGCGGTGCCGTCTCTTGGTCCAGACGGCAAAGCCCGCGACCAGCGCCAGCGTCGCGGCGTAGGACATCTGGAAGCTGGGGCCTAGCACCTCCGATGGGGACATCAGGATGATCAGTAGCGCAGAAAGCGCGATGTTGCGCAGGCTGATCGAGGGGCGATCGAACAGCACCGCAACAAGCATGATCGCCATCATGATGAAGGCGCGCTCGGCGGAGACAGCGAAGCCAGAGATCATGTAATAGGCCGTCAACGCCAGAAGCGCGCTGCCGGCGGCAAGCTTCTTGGTCGGAAAGGCCTGCGCGAAGCCGGGGAAGAGGCCGAAGAACAGGCGCAGCCCGACGAAGCAGATGCCGGCCGACAGCGCCATGTTGAGGCCCGAGATCGCCACGATATGCGCGAGGCCGGATTGGCGCAGCGCCTCCGTCGTCTCGTTGGAGATGGCACGTCTCTCGTCGGTGACCAGCGAGGCTGCGAAGGCGCCGGTGTCGCCGGGCAGGATGCTGCGGATGCGGTCGCCGATGCTGCTGCGCAGGCCGTAGAGCCATTCCATGGCACGATCGGCGGAGAGATCGGCGGCATTCGCCTGCGGTGGGACGGGCTGCGGGATGCCGTAGAAGAAGCCGTTGGCACCGATGCCGTCGAAATAGGCGGAGAAGGCGAAATCGTTGAGTTCGGGCAATGCCGGTCCCGCCGGCGGCGTCAGGCGCACGCGGCCGGTCAGCCAACCGCCGACCGCGACGGGCTCGCCGGCACGCGCGACGAGCGAGACCTGCTGCGGCGGACGCTTGAGTACGGGCTGGTCCGTGCGCGTTACCCTGACGATATAGCGCCAGCGCCCATTGTCATCTCCCTCGCGCCGTTCCACGCGGCCGGTCACAGTCGTCGTCACCGCTGTATCGAGAACGACGGTATCAGCGCGCCAGGTCTCGAGCTGCGCCGCGAACATGCCGAGGACGACAAGCAGGCCTGAGATCGCCACACGGCGTGTCGCGACGCGCGCAGCGCCTGCCAAGACAAAGACGAGACCGAAGAGGATAGCCCATGCAAGGAGGCGCATGGGCGGGATATCGACGGCAAGACGGAACCAAATGACGGCGCCGGCGCCGAGGAAGACGGGGGACGCCAGGAAGAAGCGGCCGTGGTCGAATTCGGTGCTGAATGCCTGCCGGGCGGCTGCGGCTTGGCGGTGGATCTGGCGGCTCGCGCGACTCAGAAAACCTGACGTCAACTGCGTCAATGGCGCGCGCGTCATTATGGCACGGGCATTTTGCCCTCTTACGGCCGGCAAATTGGCAATTTGCGCCGCTTCGGGTGGCATCAAAACGACGTGACTGGCATTCAACTCCGGCATGCAACGACACCCGAAAGCCACCCTGAACTGCAATCAGAATGAGGCCAGCGGAGCCTAAACGCAACTATAATCGTTTGAATTCAAACGGGAAATAAAACCATCAAAAATGTCAGGTTTATCATTGACTTCCGCTATGCGGAGACGACATCGCTGGAGTGCTTAAAAGTTGATACTGCGATGCACAAAATGGCATCACGGTAACTTGGCATTAGGCGCGCGATCATATAGCTATCGCAGACGACGCTTAACCCTATGGCGCTTTTAAGGCGCCAACCGCCAGTTTGGAGGATCAGAATGACGGATCAAAGCGCAACACTGAAACTCGGTGAGAAAACAGTCGACCTGCCGGTCAAGAGCGGCACGATCGGCCCTGATGTCATCGATATCGGCGCCCTCTACAAGAACACGGCTTCCTTCACGTACGATCCTGGTTTCACCTCGACCGCATCCTGTGAATCGAAAATCACTTACATCGATGGCGACGAGGGCGTTCTGCTCCATCGCGGCTACCCGATCGAGCAGCTGGCCGAACAGGGCGACTTCCTCGAAGTCTGCTACCTGCTTCTCTACGGCGAACTGCCGACGTCTGCGCAGAAGAAGGACTTCGACCATCGCGTCACGCACCACACAATGGTGCACGAGCAGATGAGCCGCTTCTTCACCGGCTTCCGCCGTGACGCGCACCCGATGGCCGTCATGTGCGGCTGCGTCGGCGCCCTGTCGGCCTTCTACCACGACAGCACCGACATCACCGATCCGCACCAGCGCATGGTCGCTTCGCTGCGCATGATCGCGAAGATGCCGACGATCGCCGCCATGGCCTACAAGTACCATATCGGCCAGCCTTTCGTTTACCCGAAGAACGACCTCGACTACGCGTCGAACTTCCTGCGCATGTGCTTTGCCGTTCCTTGCGAGGAATATGTGGTCAATCCGGTGCTTGCCCGCGCCATGGACCGCATCTTCATCCTGCACGCCGACCACGAGCAGAACGCTTCGACCTCGACCGTTCGTCTCGCCGGCTCCTCGGGTGCAAACCCGTTCGCCTGCATCGCGGCCGGCATTGCCTGCCTCTGGGGCCCGGCTCACGGCGGTGCCAACGAAGCGGCGCTCAACATGCTGCAGGAAATCGGCACGGTTGACCGCATTCCTGAGTACATCGCCCGCGCCAAGGACAAGAACGATCCGTTCCGCCTGATGGGCTTTGGCCACCGCGTCTACAAGAACTACGACCCGCGCGCCAAGATCATGCAGAAGACGACGCATGAAGTGCTCGGCGAGCTCGGCATCAAGGACGATCCGTTGCTCGACGTCGCCATGGAACTCGAGCGCATCGCGCTCACCGATCCATACTTCATCGAGAAGAAGCTCTATCCGAACATCGACTTCTATTCGGGAATCACGCTCAAGGCTCTCGGCTTCCCCACGACCATGTTCACCGTTCTGTTCGCCCTTGCCCGCACCGTCGGCTGGATCGCGCAGTGGAACGAAATGATCGAAGATCCGCAGCAGCGTATCGGCCGTCCGCGCCAGCTCTACATCGGCGAAGCGCAGCGCGACTACGTTCCGGTTTCCAAGCGTTAATCTCGACGCATCGAAGCTCAAAAAGAAACCCGGTCAGTTTTGACCGGGTTTTTTGTTTTTCAGGACATCAAGCACGATTTCCGCGGCATGAACGCCGGGCGGCTTTTCGGTCTGCATCCGCTCCCAGACCAGATCGTAACCTTCCATCATCGAGCGGCGCGGCAAGGTGTCGGATGAGAGCTTCTCGGCCCAGCGCGTGAAACTCGCGCCGCGCACGACCTCGTTGATATATTCGGGCACAACAGCGTAATCCGCGACAAGGTTCGGGATCGCCGCCGTCCAGATCTTGATCTTGCCGGTCATCAGCTTGATGATCCAGTCGGTCTTGTAGGCCGAGACGGTGGGCACGCCCGCAAGCCCCAGTTCCAGGATAACGGTGCCGGACGCGGCCATGGCGGCGTCGGCCTCGGCGAAGGCTTTCCACTTGTCGTCCTTGCCCGTCACCACGTCGGGCTTGACCGGCCAGTCCTTGATGATGTCGCGCACCATGGCCTCGCGGCGCGGCGCCGTCGGCAGCACAAAGCGCATGCCTTCATTGCGGGCGGAAAGCTCAGCCACCGCGTCGCCGAAATAGGGCAAGAGCTTCGTGATCTCGGATCCGCGTGAACCTGGCAGGAGCATGATCGTCTTCGGCTCGTGCGCCGGACGCGGCTTGCTTGCCGCCCTCGCCTTGCGGGTCGCGAGAACATCGACATCAGCGGTCAGGCGATGGCCGACATAGCTTGTCGGCGGACCGCCGAGCTTGCGCATCACCTCGGGCTCGAAGGGCAGCACGGCGAGCACATGGTCGATATAGGGCAGCATGCGCTGCGCGCGGTATTCCTTCCACGCCCAGACGCTCGGACAGACGTAGTTGACGACAGGCAGGTCAGGCAACGCCGTGCGCACGCGCTTGGCGACGCGGTGGGTGAAATCGGGGCTATCGACAATGACGAGCACATCCGGCTTTGCGGCGATGACGGCGGCCGCGGTCTGGCGGATGCGCTTCACAAGCGTCGGAAGCTTCGCGAGAACCTGGGTGATGCCCATGATCGACAGCTCGGAGAAATCGAACAGCGACGTCAGGCCCTGCGCCTGCAGCCCCTCGCCGCCGACGCCTATGAGCTCGACCGGCCCCGCATATTGCTGCTTCAGCGCGGCGATCAGATCGGCCGCCAGAAGATCACCGGAGACTTCGCCCGCGATGATCGCGACCTTCAATGCACGCACGCTCATTCAAGCCCCCAGGATGGCAATCCACGATCCAGACCGCAGACGAAGATACCGGCTTCCTTTGCCGCCGATATGACTGCCGGGCGATCCAGGATCAGCGCGCGCCCGGCCTCTATCGCCACGCCCGCCAGGCCGGCCTTGCTGGCATTCTCGATGGTCGAGATGCCGATCGACGGCAGATCTGCGCGCAGATCCTGCTGCGGCTTGCAGAGCTTGACTAGAACACCGCGACGGCGCGCCGAGATGCGCCCGGCAGCGCGCAGATCGGCCACACGCTGCAACATGCTGTCCGTTCCCTCGACACCCTCAAGCGCCACGATGCGACCACCGACAGAGACGGCGCCCTGCCCAACGTCCAGCCGGCCGAGCGCGTCGGCCGCCGACCCCGCCTTGGCGATATCCTTGACGTCCTCGGCCGATGGCGCAATCGCGCCGAGCGGACCGACGGCGGCCAGAAGATCCGGTGCGATCTCCTGCACGCCGATCACGCGGCGACCGTTCTTCTCGATCAGCCCGATCACCATGCGCAGCACGGTGTCGTCACCGCCGGACAGCAGCGTGCGAATGGTCGAGGGAATGCTTGCGAGCGTCTTCAGCGTAGGGCGAACTTCACGCCATTCCGGCCGCCTGCGCACGGCGCCGGACATCACGACGCGGTCGATGCGATGGCTATCCAGCATGCCGTCGATGGCGGCGAAATCGCCGACGCCGACAATAGCGTGCTCGAAGCCTTCCCAGGACCTATCGGTCTCGTTTTTCAGCGCGATGATCAGCGGGTTTTCGCCGGCGCTCTTGGCGGCTTCGGCGACATAGGACGGCAGAAAGCCGCTGCCGGCGATGATCGCCAGGCGGCCTTTTGCCGTGTCACTTGCTGGAGACAAGATCTATCCCTTCTGTCCCCGCGTCGGAGAAGAGAGCGCGCGATCGCTTTCGGCGGCAATGAAATCGAGGATCTGGACGACCTGCTCGCAATCAGCGAATTCCTCGCGGATGGCGGCGGCGTTGTCGCGCAGATTGCCTTCGGTCTCGAAGATCGCCTTGTAGGCACGGCGGACGATATGGATCGTCGCGCGATCGATGCCCGCACGCGTCATGCCGACGACGTTGAGGCCGCCGAGGAGACCGGGATTACCGTTCAGCATGCCATACGGAATGACGTCGTAGCTCACGGCCGACAGACCGCCGACGAAGGCGTGGCGGCCAACGCGGGTGAACTGGTGCACGGCGCAACCGCCGCCGAGGATCACGCGATCCTCGATGACGACGTGGCCTGCAAGCATCACGTTGTTCGACATGATGACGTGGTTGCCCACGCGGCAGTCATGGGCGATGTGCGAGTTGGCGAGAAACAGGTTGTTGTTGCCGACGATGGTCTTGCCGCCGAAATCGGCGGTGCCGGTGTTGATCGTCACACCTTCGCGCATCGTGCAATTGTCGCCGACCGTCAAGGTCGTCTCTTCGCCACCGTGATGAACGCTCTGCGGATCGCCGCCGATAACGGCCATCGGGAAAATCCGGCATCCCTTGCCGAGCGTGGTGATGCCGCTGACGATCGAATGCGGAAGCATTTCCGTGTTGTCGCCGAGCACGACCCGTGGGCCGACATGGCAGAACGGACCGATCTTGACGTTCTCGCCGATCACGGCGCCGTCTTCGACGACCGCCATCGGGTGAATGCTGGCACTGGCTGCGATCGTGCTCATGCCTGATCCTTGCGCACGATCATCGCGCCAATATCGGCTTCGGCGACCAGCGCTCCATCGACCTTCGCATCGCAATGGAACTTCCAGATGTTGCCGCGCTGCTTCTGCTTGACGACGTGGTACTCCACCCGGTCGCCAGGAACCACAGGCTTGCGGAAACGGGCGTTGTCGATGGTCATGAAGTAGACCAGATTGCCGCTTTCGCCTTCCTTCTTCGCACAGATCGCGCCGGCCGTCTGGGCCATGCCTTCGACCAACAGGACGCCGGGCATGATCGGCTGCTCCGGAAAGTGTCCGGTGAAATGCGGTTCGTTGGCCGTCACGTTCTTGATGCCGATCGCGGAATCATCGCCGTCGATTTCGATGATCTTGTCGACCAACAGGAACGGATAGCGATGCGGCAGCAACTTCATGATTTCGATGATGTCAGCCGAGGAAAGCGACTTCTTGACTTCTTCAGCCATTCTTTTCTCCCGTTTTCTTGGGGCCCGTCGTCCGCATCATGACTGCCGCGACTTCGCGCAAAAAGTCATGCGCCGGCCGTGCAGGTATGCCGCCGTAGCGCTCCCCGGCGGGGATGTCGGACACTACGCCGCTCATGGCAGCGATCTGGGCACCGTCGTTAATTGTTATATGGCCTCGAATGCCGGAATGACCACCGATCTGCACGCCATCGCCGATAATGGCGCTTCCGGCGATGCCGACCTGCGAGACAACGGCGCAATGACGGCCAATGCGAACATTGTGGCCAATCTGGACGAGGTTGTCGATCTTCGTCCCCTCGCCGATGACAGTGTCATCCATCGTGCCGCGATCGATCGTCGTGTTCGCACCGACCTCGACGTCATCCTGCAGGATAACGCGGCCGATCTGAACGATCTTGATCATGCCGCGAGGACCCGGCGCGTACCCGAAGCCGTCCTGGCCGATGCGTGCGCCGTTGTGGATGATCACGCGATTGCCCACCAGCGAGCACAGGATGCTGGCGCCGCTGGCGATCGTGCAATCACGGCCAATCTTGACGCCTGGCCCGATGACGGCGCCAGCGCCAATGCGCGTGCCCTCACCGATCTCGGCATGAGCGCCGATTACTGCGAACGGCTCAATCTCGACATTCGCTTCCAGTCTCGCCGTCGGATCGACGGACGCACGGTCGGAAACATCCGCGCTCGCAGAGCGCAAACGCTGAGGCGTCAGGGCGCTCGGATAGAGCAGTCCACCAGCCATCGCGAACGCGGCATGGGCGTTTTTCGACACGAGAACAGGAACATGCGCCGGCACGATCGACTGCAATGCCGAACTCACCAGCACAGCGGACGCCTCGCAGGTCACGAGTTCGTCCTTGCTCTTCTTGGAAATGACGTAACAGAGATCGCCCGCCTTCGCCCGGTTTACGGGCGAAACGGAACGGATCACGATGTCGGCATGATTGGGGTCGGCAAGTTCCGCCCCAAGAAATTGCGCTAGCTCCGAGAGCTTCACACCGTCATGGGGCGGAAAGAAATAGGTTTGCTCCATCGGCAAATCTCCAGAACGGAATTCGATTTTACGGTTCCGGACTGCCGATATCAGAATTGGTTGTTGATGCCAAACTTGAAGTGCTGAACCTTGTCGTAGTCTTCCTTCAGGACCGGGATCGCGTAGTCGACGCGCAGGGCGCCGAACGGCGAGTTCCAGACGATGCCGACACCGACCGAAGCGCGCAGCGAAGCATCTTCGCCGTTCACGAACTCGGAACCGCTGACATTGACCTTGTTGCCAAAGAGCGTACCAGCATCCGCGAAGACCGCGCCGCGCAGACCGAAGTCACGCGGGAAAGCCGGAAGCGGGAACGACGCTTCAGCCGAAACGGTGAAGTAGGTCGTGCCGCCGAGCGGATCATCCGGACCGCCGCCAACGCGCGGGCCGATACCCTTGTTCTCGAAGCCGCGGATGTCGCCGTTCGTCAGCGTGAACTGGTCGAAGACATGCAGATCCTTGCCGAAGCCGACTACGTAACCGGCAGAACCGGCAACCGAGCCGATGATGTCGGCGTCGTCAGCGAGCGTGTGGAAATAGCGCGCCTTGCCGTAGATCTTGTAGAACTGCGAGTCACCGCCGAGGCCGGCGATTTCGTGCGTCAGGCTGGCGTAGATACCTTCACGCGGCAGAACCATGTCGTCCAGCGTGTTGTAGGTCAGCGTCTGCGACACAGACGACTTTACCCACGGGCTGTTGTTGACGAGGTCCTGGTACGGCGTGGACAGATCGGAGAGCGATCCCGACGGATCGTACTTCATCTGCTTGTAGTTATAGCGGAACGTCGTCGCCAGATCTTCGGTGATCGGAGCGGTCGCGCGCAGAACGACGTTGTTTTCTTCGTAGTCGTAGTTGTCGTTGCTCGACGTCTCGCTGTGGTTGATGTCGAAGCCGACAGCCAGACGATAACCGAGGAAGTAAGGCTCGGTGAAGTTCAGGCCGTAGGTACGCGAACCTTCCTGACCACCACCGGCAGAGACCTTAATGTACTGGCCGCGTCCGAGGAAGTTCTTTTCTTCGATCGAGGCTTCCAGCAGCAGGCCGTCGCCGCCGGCAGCGTAACCCGCGCCGATACCGAACGAACCGGTTGCCTGGTCCTGAACGTCGACGACAACAACGACGCGGTCCGGCGAGCTGCCAGGCTGGGTCGAGATGTTGACGGTCGAGAAGTAGCCGAGAGCCTCAAGGCGACGCTTGGCTCTGGTGATCATCTGCTGATTGAAGGCGTCGCCTTCACTCATGTCGAACTCGCGACGGATGACGTAGTCACGCGTACGGCTGTTGCCGCGGATTTCGATACGCTCGACGTAGGCCTTCTCGCCCTGGTCGACGAGGTATTCGACGCCGATGGTGTTGTTGTTCAGGTCGCGGTTGCCACGAGGCGTGACGCGGGCGAACGGATAGCCGGCCGAAGCCACCTGATCCGAGATCGCTTCCATCGACTTCTGAACTTCCTTGGCGTTGTAGACCTGGCCTTCATGGGTGCGAACGAGACCCTGAAGCTGCGCGCCGTCGATACCCTGAACGGTGGACTGAACGGAGATTGCACCGAAATCGTAGCGCGGGCCTTCTTCGATGTTGAAGGTCAGCGTGTACTTGTTGGTCGTCTCGTCGAACGCAGCGTCCGAAGACACGATGCGGAAGTCGGCGTAACCACGGTTGTAATAGAACTGGCGGAGCGCTTCTTCGTCTGCGTGCAGCTTGTCAGCGCTGTAGACGTCCTTGCGGGTCAGGAAGGACAGGAAGTTGCTTCGCTTGGTGGCAATGACCGATGCGAGGCGGCCAGAGCTGTAGGCGTTGTTGCCGACGAAGTTGATCGAGTCGATCTTCGTGCGGTCGCCTTCATTGATGACGAATGCGAGGTTGACGCGGCCCTGACCGAGCGGAACGACCTGCGTCGTCACTTCGACTTCGCTGCGACCGGTCGCTGCATAAGCGTCCTTGATCGACTGGATGTCGGCCTGGATCTGGGTCTCGTTGTAAGCGCCAGAAGACTGCGTCTTGACGACCGCTGCGAGCTTGTCGTCCTTGATCTTGCGGTTGCCGTTGAACACGACCTGGTTGATCAGCTGAGCTTCCTCAACGGTCACAACCAGCGTGCTGCCGGAAACGGAGATCTTGACGTCGGAGAAGTAGCCCGTGTCGTAGAGCTGCTTTACGGAGTCGTCGATGTCGGTGTTGGAGAAGCTCCGGCCGGGCTGGATCGTGAGGTTGGACCGCACAGCTTCGGCGCCGACGCGGTTTGCACCACGAACGTCAACACGCTGAATGACTGCAGCCTCGGCAGCAGAAGCCGAGATGAACACTGTCGCACCCGCTCCCGACGCAACGATACCTGCAGACAGCGCAACCGCCGATACTGCGTTCAAAAATCTTGAACCAGCCTTCATTTCACCCATTACCTTTTTTCTCGTCCCCATCACCAGGCGTCCCCCGATTCCGGTCACGTGTGTCGTTTTACCCGCTTTTGATATACAAGCAAGGGAGCTAGTTAATTTCTGTTTACTTCATTTCAAAGCGTGACGCTTTCGCCACTACAGCTTTGAAACATCGTAAATAAATCGTAATTTTCCCTCGTCCCGCAATCAGCCGATCAGCGCACTAATATCGTTCCACGTGGCAAAAACCATCAGGCTCAGAACCATGGCCAGTCCGATGCGAAACGCAATCTCCTGGGCCGACGATCCCAACGGCTTTCCCCTCACAGCTTCAATCGCATAGAACATCAGATGCCCGCCATCAAGTACCGGAACCGGCATCAGGTTGAGTAATCCGATCGAAACCGACAATACGGCGGCCAGCTGAAGCAAAGCTGCAACGCCCAAGGTAGCCATCTGGCCGGATGCCTGCGCGACACGGATCGGTCCGCCGAGCTGGTCGGGCTTCATGTAACCGGACACCAGATTGCCAATATATTTGAAGGTACCGGTGACAATGTGCCAGGTCTGCAGCGTTCCCTCATGCAGCGCTTCAAGCGGCGTGTAGGTCTGCTGGCGGAAATGTCCGACGTCCTGATTGGTGACAAGGCCGATCAGGCCGATCTCGATCTTGTTACCGAACTGGTCGGTCATTTCGGTGCGTTTAGGCACCATCGGCACATCGATCTTCTCGCCGTTGCGTTCGATCGTGACGACGATCTTCTGCATCGGGCGGATGCTGACGTAGCGACGCACATCGTCGAAAGTCTGCACCTTGGAGCCGTCGATCGCGATCAGGAGGTCGCCCGGCACGACGCCGGCCGTTGCAGCAACGCTGCCCGGCTTGACCTCAGCCACGACGGGATCGGCGACCGAGCGGCCGTAGATCGAAAACAGGACGGTGAAGATGGCGATTGCCAGGATGAAGTTGGCGATCGGGCCGGCTGCGACGGTTGCCGCACGCTTCCAAAGCTTAGCGCCGGCAAACGACCGCGCCCGCTCCTCGTCCGACATCTGCGCGAGCTTGCCCTCATCAGGTTTGCTCGACGCATCCTCGTCGCCGAAGAACCGGACATAGCCGCCAAGCGGGATCAGCGAGAGCTTCCAGCGCGTTCCATGCTTGTCGGTGAAGCCCAGGAGTTCGGGACCAAACCCGACCGAAAACGCCAGAATGCGGATGCCGCTCCAGCGACCGACGAGGTAATGCCCCATCTCGTGTACGAACACCAAGAGAGAAAGCACGAGCACGAAAGGAACGATATATCCCGTCAGAAACCCAAAAATTTCGGTCAAGCCTGCCATAAAATCCTTCCGTCAGCCTCTCTCGACATTATCCGCCGAACAAGGCTGCGCCCAGCGACGCCATTTCTCCGCCCTTTATCAGCGAAAAAAGCCCGGCAAGCAAGAACGCCGCAAAACAGGCGAAAATGAGCCCGTCAACCCGGTCCATGACCCCGCCATGCCCCGGAATGAGACGGCTGGAATCCTTGACGCCGAAGCGGCGCTTGATGAAGGATTCGAAGAGGTCGCCAGACTGGCTGCAGACGGACAGTACGAGGGCCACGAAGGCCGCGAGAGCGATGCCATCGGGAAATGCCGCGTAGGCCACCAGCACACCGGCAATGACCGCGCAGACGGCGCCACCGATCGCACCGGACCATGTCTTGCCGGGCGAGATCCTTGGCGCAAGCTTCGGCCCGCCGATGGCGCGGCCGATGAAGTAGGCGAGGATGTCGGTTGCCCAGACGACGGCGAAGACGAAGAGCATCGCGTGCAGGCCGGCTGCGTCGCTGCCGCGAATATTCGCGAGCGCGATCCCGGTCAGCCCAGCATAGACGATACCCGCCGGGAACCAGCGCGATACGCCACGGGTGACCACAAAGCCGACAGCGATGGCGAAGAACAACAAGAGCAGGATGAGCGAGTAGCCAACAGTGCCGGATACAACAGCAACGGCGATCGCCGCCTGCCCGATCCAGCCTATCGCATTGGCAACCGGCTGCTCACTCGCAAGGCGGGTGATCGTCGACCACTCATAATAGATCAAAAGCCCGATCAGGGCGGACAGCAGGCTGAAAGCGAGCCCGCCATACCACGTCGCGGCTAGCACGATGACCGCGAGGATGATGCCCGAGATGATACGAAGCTGCAGTTCGCGGTGCATCAGGTTCCCACCGCCGCCGCGGTTTCGGCGACCAGGCCACCAAAGCGGCGATTACGCGACGCGAAGGTCTCGAGCGCGGCGTAAAGCGTCTCGCGGCTGAAATCCGGCCAGTAATCGGGAATGAAGATGAATTCCGAATAGGCCGCCTGCCAAAGCAGGAAGTTCGACAGCCGCTCTTCGCCGCTGGTACGGATGATGAGATCGGGATCGGGAATGCCTGCCGTGTCCAACCGGGCGTTAATGAGCGCCGGCGTGATATCCTGCGAGCGCAACCGCCCCTGCTCGACATCGCGCGCCAGGCTCGCCATGGCGCGGGCGATCTCGTCGCGCGAGCCGTAGTTGAAGGCGATGATCAGCGTCAGCGCCGTATTGGCCTTGGTGGTCTCTTCGGCGTCGATCAAGAGGTCGAGAATGTCGTTCTGCAGGCTGTGGCGATCGCCGATGATCTTCACGCGCACGTTCTGCTTGTGCAGTTCGGCGAGGTCGCGTCGGATGAACGCCTTCAGCAGACCCAAAAGGTCCGACACCTCGGTTTCCGGACGGCGCCAGTTCTCCGACGAGAAGGCGAAAAGGGTGAGATACTTGACCCCGATGTCGCCCGCTGCGCGCACGGTCTCACGCACGGCGTCAACGCCCTTGCGATGCCCCATGGTGCGCGGCAACCCCCGCTGCTTTGCCCATCGACCGTTGCCATCCATGATGATGGCAACGTGTTCTGGCACAGTCACAAATGTTCTTTCCAACATTTCCCGTCCGGTTTTTACAGTCCAAGGCGCAGGCGCTTTGCGCCTTAGACCTGCATGATTTCCTTTTCCTTCTCGCCAAGCAAGCGGTCGACCTCAGAAATCGTGTCGTCTGTCATCTTCTGCACACGATCCGACTGCGAGCGGCTCAGGTCCTGCCCTATGACACCGTCCTTTTCGGCTTTCTTAAGGCCGTCCATGCCGTCACGACGAACATGGCGAATCGCAACCTTGCTTTTCTCGGCATAGTCGTGTGCGACCTTGACGAGCGACTTGCGGCGCTCTTCGTTGAGTTCGGGCAGCGGAATGCGAAGATTCTGGCCGTCGACGATCGGGTTTAGGCCGAGATTGGCTTCGCGGATCGCACGATCCACGGCGCCGACCATAGACTTGTCCCAGACCGAAATGCCGAGCATGCGCGGCTCCGGCACGGTCACGTTCGCGACCTGGTTGAGCGGCACGCGCGAACCATAGGCTTCGACCGTGACCGGGTCGAGGATGTTCGCCGATGCGCGACCGGTGCGCAGCGATGCGATATCGCTCTTGAACGCATTGATCGCGCCATCCATGCGGCGCTTGATATCGTTGATGTCGATGCCTTCACTCATAGCAGTGCTCCTGTCTCGGTAGAAGCTGCGGCGCGCTTCGGGCGCCGCCACTCTGTCAGTTGTCGGTAACGATGGTCTTCAGACCGCCGCCCCGGAGGATTTCAGCAAAACCGCCCTTCTCGTGGATCGAGAAGACGATGATCGGAATGGAATTTTCGCGTGCCAGCGCGACCGCCGCAACGTCCATGACGGCGAGGCCCTTGTCGAGCACTTCCTTGTGCGTCAGCTGGTCGAAGCGCGTGGCATCGGGCACCTTCTTCGGATCGGCCGAATAGATACCGTCGACCTGGGTACCCTTGAAGATCGCCTCGGCGCCCATTTCGGCGGCGCGAAGGGCAGCGGCCGAGTCGGTCGTGAAGAAGGGGTTGCCGGTACCACCGGCGAAGATCACCACGCGGCCCAGCGAAAGATGATAGAGCGTGGCGCGCTGCGAGAAGCTCTCGCAGATCTCCGGCATGGCGATCGCCGACAGCACCACCGTGTCGATGTTGAGCTTGCGCAGCGAGGTCGCCAGCGCCAGCGCGTTGATGACGGTCGCGAGCATGCCCATGTGGTCGCCCGTGACGCGGTCACCGCCCTTGGAAGCGACGGCCACGCCGCGGAAGATGTTGCCGCCGCCGACGACGACGCCGACTTCCACACCCATCTGCCGCGCTTCGGCTATGTCGGCCGCAATGCGGTCGGCCACCGCTACATCGATTCCAAATCCCTGGCTGCCCATGAGGGCTTCGCCGGAAGCCTTGAGTAGAACACGTTTGTAGACAGGCTCTGACGACATCTTGGCTCCTCGTATATTACCGCTGAGTGCCGGATACACGAAGGGCACCGCGTTGTCACGCGATGCCCTTCTGTTTTCACATATATAGGACGATCAGCTCTTGGCGACAGCAGCCACTTCAGCAGCGAAATCGCTCTCTTCCTTCTCGACGCCTTCGCCGAGCAGGAGGCGCGCCATGCCGACGACTTCGATCTTGGCACCGGCTTCCTTGGCAGCGGCCTCAACAGCAGCACCAACCGTCAGGTCGGGGTTGATGACGAAAGCCTGCGAGAGAAGAGCGACTTCTTCGAAGAACTTGCGCATGCGGCCGTCGACCATCTTTTCGATGATGGCTTCCGGCTTGCCGGATTCGCGAGCCTGTTCGATGAAGACGTTACGTTCGCGTTCTGCAACGGTAGCGTCGACTTCTTCAGCGCGGATCGCGAGCGGGTTGGTCGCAGCGATGTGCATGGCAACCTGGCGACCGATCGAGGTCAGGACAGCCTTGTCGCCTTCCGACTTCAGGGCAACCAGAACGCCGAGCTTGCCGATGCCGTCGCCGGCAGCGTTGTGGATGTAGGTCGCAACAACGCCATGCTCGACTTCGAGCTTGGCAGAGCGACGCAGCGTCATGTTTTCGCCGATGGTGGCGATCGCGTCCTTGATCGTGTCGGCGACCGGCTTGCCGGATGCCGGGTAGGTCGCAGCCGAGATGGCTTCAACCGAACCGTCGGTCGTCAGGGCAACGTTGGCGATGCCACGAACCAGATCCTGGAAGGCGTCGTTACGGGCAACGAAGTCGGTTTCCGAGTTGAGCTCGACGACAACAGCCTTGTGGCCGGCGCCGGCGATGGCAACGAGGCCTTCAGCAGCAGCGCGACCAGCCTTCTTGTCGGCCTTCGAGATGCCCTTTGCGCGGAGCCAGTCGATCGATGCTTCGATGTCGCCGTTGTTTTCCACCAGCGCCTTCTTGCAGTCCATCATGCCTGCGCCGGACTTTTCGCGCAGTTCCTTCACCAGTGCAGCCGTAATCTCGGTCATAAGCTTCCTCTTGTCGGTTCAAACGGTGGCCCGCTAAAGCGGTGCGGCACCGGATTGAGGCACGAAATGTACCTGTATGTATGACAGCGTGATGAATGACGCGTCATAACGAAACTCAAATGGCGAGAGACTTTTTCCCCTCGCCTGAAATGGTCAAGGCCGCCCAACTTCATGAAAGTCGCGAGCGGCCTTTTCCCAATCTCTGGAAAGCATGGCGGACCATTTGATCCGCCTGCTTCTTTTATCAGGCTTCGGCTTCGCCTTCGAGCGCCGGCTCAGCCGGAGCTTCGATCGATGCACCGAGGTCACGGCCCGACGAGCTCTGCTGGCGAGCGATACCGTCGATGGCAGCGCGCGAGATCAGGTCGCAGTACAGGGCGATGGCGCGCGAAGCGTCGTCGTTGCCGGGGATCGGATAGTCGATCAGGTCCGGGTCGCAGTTCGAGTCGATGATTGCGACAACCGGGATGCCGAGGCGCTTGGCTTCGTCGATCGCGATCTTTTCCTTGTTGGTGTCGATGATGAACATCAGGTCCGGCGTGCCGCCCATGTCCTTGATACCACCGAGAGCCTTGTCGAGCTTTTCGCGCTCGCGCTCGAGGTTCAGGCGCTCTTTCTTGTTGTAGCCGGACTGTTCCGAAGACAGGATCTCGTCGAGCTTACGCAGACGCTGGATCGAGTTCGAAATCGTCTTCCAGTTGGTCATCATGCCGCCGAGCCAACGCGAGTTGACGTAGTACTGAGCGGAACGCTTGGCCGAGTCAGCGATGAGCTCGGAAGCCTGGCGCTTGGTGCCGACGAACAGAACGCGGCCGCCACGGGCTACGGTGTCGGAAACAGCCTGCAGAGCGCGCGACAGAAGCGGAACCGTCTGCGCGAGGTCGATGATGTGGATGTTGTTACGATCGCCGAAAATGTACGGCTTCATCTTCGGGTTCCAGCGGTGAGTCTGGTGACCAAAGTGGACGCCTGCTTCAAGCAGCTGGCGCATAGAAAAATCGGGCAATGCCATGCCTTGTTATCCTTTTCCGGTTGAACCTCCGCAAGGCGAACAGCACTCTCTTCGAGAATGCCACCGGGCGGAACCATCCGGATTTCTCCCGGACAATCCCATGCCTTACGTGTGGAATGCGGGGGCCATACCCTCCCCGCCCCGGAAAATCAAGCCTTATCGGCAAAATAACCGCCATGCCCGGCCTTTAGGCACATTCCCGACCCTTGGCCGGATCAGTCGGCGTCGCAGGGCCAGCTTGTCGGCGTCGCCATGCCCTGGGGCAGCTTGGTCTTCGAATCGCCGCAGGCTAGTGCCACCTGCGCCTCGTCGAGGCCGGTTGCTTGGGACAGATCCAGTCCGCTTATTCTCGTCAGGAACAGGAAAGCGCGATCGAAAGAGAGCGGGCCGGTAAAGGTGGCACCGCTGAGGTCAGCGCGCGACAGGTTGGTGAGCGAGAAATTCGCGCCCGTTACATCCGCGCCCTTGAAATTCACGCGGCTGAGTTCGGCCTTTTCGAAATTGACGCCCTTCAGCGTTGCGCCGCTGAAATTGGCTCGCTGCAACTCCGCGCCCGAGAAATTGGCACCCTCGGCCTTTACGCCCTCGAAGCCGGAGCGATAGGCCTCGACCTTGGAGAAGTTGGCCTTGGTCAGATCGGAGCCGGTAAACCAGGTGCGCACCAGGGTCGCCTTCTCCAGGTTGGCGGAGGCGAGGTTGCTGTGGCTGAGATTGGTGAGCGTGAAATCGGCATCGGCGAGGTTTCCTTTCTGGAAATCGCCGTCCTGCAGCATCAGGTTCTTCTTGGTGCAGCCACCCCAATCGATGCCCGCCGAAGCGGTCGAACCGCAATCGGCCGCGGAGATCGAACTGGAAAACGCCGCCGCCCCGATGGCGACAGCCAAGGCCATCAAGGCCACGATCGATACTCTAAAGCCTGGCAATATACGCACTCCGCCTGCCGTCAACGCTCACTGTCGAGCGATGTCTAGCACAGAGCAAGTCGCTTTGCATACCGTATCACGCTAATACGTCCAAATCTTTCAACGCGTGCAATTACTTACAGGCGACGTTTTCGCATCGAGAAGCTCGAGTTTCGACAGCTTGCCGGTGAGCACGAAGTCACCGTAATCCATCGTCAGATCGCGCGTGATGCCATTTTCATAGAGCTTGAACGACATGCGATAGACCGGAAGAGCGTCGGTCTTGGTGTTTTCGTTGAAGTAGGAGATGGTCACCGGCCAGAAGCTCGTCTTGGAAAAGGCGCCTGCATTGCCGGCATCGGCCTCGACGCTGACGGGCGTCACCGCCTTGCCGACAACCGTTGTCGTCGCCAGCGCCTTGTCACCATCATCAGAGCCATCGAAGACGCGGGCTTCGAACAGACGAGTGCCGGCCTTGGCGTTCTTGATGACATCCATCATGTGCTCGGTGGGGAAGCGGCTTGCGGCCAGCTGCAGCTCCTTGCTCGATGGCTGCTTCAGATCGACCTTGGTCCCATCGGCCTGATCCTGGGCCGCACCGTTCACTTCCTTGTCGAGCTGGTCGTCGGTGAAGGACTTGGTGTCGAAGGTGAACTTGCGGTCCTTCAGGTTCTCGAACGTATTGGTCTGCTGATCGCTGACGCGCACGGCATCGCCGGTGTCGATCTGTGTGACGAAGCGGAACTTCGTGGTGTAGCCGGTGCAATAATCGCCGTCGAACTCGTAGACCATACGGCCGGACATGCCCGAAATGCCGGAGCGTTCCGACGCATCCTTCAGTTCCAGATCGTAGATCGCCCGATGCGCGATCAGGCCCGTGGCCATCACTGCGCCGGCTGCGGGTGTCGCCGCATGAGCGGTTGCCGAAACGCCTGCAAGCAACAGCGCGGCAAGACTCGATCGGACCATAGATAATCTCCTGTTGGACTCACCAACGATGTTATAAGAACGCATCCGGCTAAATCGAGGCTCGATCGTGTCACAAAATTGATTCAAGCCCAGATGCATAGTTTTAGAACTATTCACAACAAAAGCGGAGAGAAAAATGTCCGATCAGATCGCAGCACGGCTCAAAGAGATGGGGATATCCCTGCCCCAGGCTGCAGCACCCGCCGCAAACTACGTTTCCTATGTCATCTCGGGCAACGTCCTTCACATCTCCGGCCAGTTGCCGATCGAAGACGGCAAGATCGCGGTTACCGGCCACCTCGGCCGCAATGTCGACGTCGCCACTGGCCAGCGCGCCGCTGAGCTGTGCGTCATCAACATCCTGGCGCAGGCAAGTGCAGCCCTCGGCGGCGATCTTAGCCGCATCAAGCGCGTGATCAAGCTGAACGGCTTCGTGGCTTCCGTGCCTGAATTCGTCGAACAGCACCTCGTCATCAACGGCGCGTCGAACTTGATCGCCAATGTTCTCGGCGATGCCGGCAAGCATGCCCGTGCCGCCGTCGGCATGGCAGCGTTGCCGATGAATGCCGCCGTCGAAATCGATGCCATCATGGAAATTGCGTAATGACCTCTGCAGCATGGCTTAAGGAACGTCCCGTCGCCCACCGCGGCTATCACGACCAGAACAAGGTGGTGTGGGAAAACACGCTTTCCGCCTTCGCGCGCGCTGTCGAGGCCGGCTTTGCGATCGAGTGCGACCTGCACTACGCCTCGGATGGCGTTCCTGTCGTCTTTCACGATGAGAACCTCGAGCGCCTGTGCAATCTGAAGGGCGACGTGCGCGAGCGTACATCGAAAGAACTCGGCATGCTCTCCGTCGGCGGAACGGCCGACAAGATCCCGACGCTTCGCCAACTTCTCGAACTTGTGAAGGGAAAAGTGCCGCTCGTGATCGAGCTCAAGGGCCGCGAAACCGA
Organism: Hyphomicrobiales bacterium; assembly: GCA_900467745.1. Classification (GTDB taxonomy): domain Bacteria; phylum Pseudomonadota; class Alphaproteobacteria; order Rhizobiales; family Rhizobiaceae; genus Rhizobium. Next base: position 41,050 of record UBQW01000058.1, on the reverse strand, counting down.
CGATGAAGGCTTTGTCGAAGCGGTGCTGGAAGAGCTCGAGGGCTATGAAGGCCAGGTGGCGCTGATGAGCTTCGACCATTGGCTCTTGAAGGAACTGAAGGCGCTGAACGCGCCCTACCCGATCGGGCTGACGGCCGGCGGAAACAAGCCGGAAGAGTTCCAAGCCCATGAAAAGGCTATGAAACACGGTCTCGACTTCATTTCCTATTTCTATGCCGACCTGCCCAACCCCTTCATCACCGCAGAGCGAGAGAAGGGCATCGTCGTCATCACCTGGACGGTTCGCGACGAGAAGGCGCGCAAGCACACCTTCGAAAACGCCGACCAGATGACCTTCGAGGGCTTCGACCCGCGCGCGTCCGTTTGACGCTCGCTTTTTCAACAAGCCCTCGCTTTTTCATCAAGATATGCGCAGACTGGCAATGCCCCCAAATCATTGAAACGGTCTCGCATTCGCTCCATGACTGATGAACTTTCAATCCGCATAGAGCGGTCTTTCACCGCGATTTCCCCGGAGAGCTGGTCCAAGCTCGCCGGGGCCTCCCGATCAAACATATCGATCGCCTACAATCCCTTCGTCTCGCATGCCTTCCTGTCGTCGCTCGAGGAATCGGGGTCGGCAACCGCGGAGACGGGCTGGCTCGGGCACCACATGCTGCTTGAGACGGACGACGGGCGCCTCGTCGGCGCCCTGCCCGGCTATCTGAAGAACCACAGTCGCGGCGAATACGTCTTCGACCATGGCTGGGCCGACGCCTTCGAGCGTGCCGGCGGCCGCTATTATCCGAAGCTGCAATGCTCGATCCCGTTTACGCCCGCCACCGGGCCGCGCCTACTGGTCGCCGAGGACTATCCGCGTCTGGCCGTGCAGGACGCGATGGCAGAGAGCCTGAAGGAAGTCGTGCGTCGCCTCGGTGTCTCCTCCGCGCATATCACCTTCGTGCCCGACGACGAGATGGCGGTGCTGGAGAGCGAGGAGTATCTGCACCGCACCGACCAGCAGTTCCACTTCATCAATGACGGCTATGCCAATCACGATGAATTCCTGGAAACGCTCGCCTCGCGCAAGCGCAAGGCGCTGCGCAAGGAACGTCGGGCGGCGCTCGAAAACGGCATCAGCATTGACTGGCTGACCGGCAGCGACCTGACCGAGGGTATCTGGGACCAGTTCTTCGCCTTCTACATGGATACCGGCAGCCGCAAATGGGGACGGCCCTATCTGACGCGGGAGTTCTACTCGCTGATCGGCGAGCGCATGCCCGAGGATATCCTGCTTGTCATGGCCAAGCACAATGGCCGCTACGTCGCCGGCGCCATCAACTTCATCGGCTCCGAAACGCTCTACGGCCGGCATTGGGGCTGCATCGAGGATCATCCCTTCCTGCATTTCGAGGTCTGCTATCACCAGGCGATCGATTTTGCCCTCGCCAAGGGGCTGAAGCGGGTGGAAGCGGGTGCGCAGGGAGAGCACAAGCTCGCCCGAGGTTACCTGCCGGTGACAACGCACTCGGCCCACTATGTCGCCCATGCGGGCCTTCGCCAGGCGATCGGCGATTATCTCGCCCGCGAGCGCGATGACGTCGAGCACATGAACGAGATTTTGAGCGAGCACAGCCCGTTCCGTCGCGGCGAGCGGCTACAGGAGGATTGACGCCCTCGCCTTTGCCGGGCTACGCGAACAGGACACCATCAGGAGAGAAAAGATGACGAGCGCGGCTTACGACACCAACAACATCTTCGCCAAGATCCTGCGTGGCGAGATCCCCTCGGTCAAGGTCTACGAGGACGAGCACACGCTGGCTTTCATGGATGTGATGCCACAGGCGCCGGGCCACGTGCTTGTCGTGCCGAAGGCCGCCTCGCGCAACCTTCTCGACGCCGATCCGGCCGCACTCGCCAAGACCATCCCCGTCGTGCAGACGATCGCCAACGCGGTGAAGGAAGCCTTCGACGCCGACGGCGTCTTCGTCTGCCAGTTCAACGAACCGGCCGCCGGCCAGACCGTCTTCCACCTCCACTTCCACGTCATCCCGCGCCACGAAGGCATCGCGCTGAAGCCGCATTCCGGCCAGATGGAAGATGGCGCCGTGCTGGCGGCGAATGCCGAGAAGATCAAAGCGGCGCTTTGATAGACAACGCCGAGCTCTGATTGATGAGGCCGACTAGGCTGCACGCATCTACATCAGGAGGACACCGATGATACGTCATACCGTGGCATTTCGCCTGAAGCACGCGGAAGGATCCGCCGAGGAAAAGGCGTTTCTTGACGCAGCACTCATCCTCACCACGATCCCAAGTGTAGGAAATTTCGAGCAGTTGCGGCAGACCAGCCGCAAGAACAGCTTCGCTTTCGGCTTTTCGATGGAGTTCGAGAATCAGGCTGGATACGACGCTTACAACGAGCATCCCATACACACGGCCTTTGTCCGCGATCATTGGGTGCCCGAGGTCGAAGAGTTTCTCGAGATCGACTACACACCGCTCTGACCAGCGTTTCTGGGCAGCGTTCGCGTGTCGGAGACACAGGCTCCGAAACATCAAAAAAGGCGGCCCGGGAGCCGCCTTTTTTATTCGCTTTACTTCTTCGGCACCCTTGGCACCGCGCCCTTCTTCGGCGCGCTCTTTACCTCGGGCTCGGCAACCGCTGCTGCCTTCGACTTCTTGACCGTGGCCTTCTTGGCCTTGGCCTTCGTCTTCAGCTCGCCGTCATCCTCGTCGTCCACCTCCGGGTGCACGACCTCGGCTTCCGGCTTCGGCTTGATCGGCGCGGTGTCCGAGATAGCTTCCAGGATGATGCCGGGCTTGCCGTCTTCCTTCGGTCCGACAGTGACGTTGACGACCCCGCCCTTCTTCAGCTTGCCGAAGAGGATCTCGTTGGCCAGCGGCTTCTTGATGACGTCCTGGATGACGCGCGCCAGCGGACGGGCGCCCATCTTTTCGTCGTAGCCCTTCTCGGCCAGCCACGAAATCGCATCCTCGTGCAGGTCGAAGGTAACGTTCCGTTCGGAAAGCTGGGCTTCGAGCTGCATGATGAACTTCTGCACGACCTTGTGGATGACCACTGTCGGCAGCGGCGCGAACGGAATGACCGCGTCGAGACGGTTGCGGAATTCCGGCGTGAAGATGCGGTTCAGCGCTTCCTCGTCCTCGCCCGTCCGCTTGGACGAACCGAAGCCGAAGGCGGCCTTTGCCATTTCCGACGCGCCCGCATTGGTCGTCATGATCAGGATGACGTTGCGGAAGTCGATCTTCTTGCCGTTGTGGTCGGTCAATGTGCCGTGGTCCATCACCTGCAACAGGATGTTGTAGATGTCGGGGTGGGCCTTTTCGATTTCATCGAGCAGAACCACGCAATGCGGATGCTGGTCGACGCCATCGGTCAAGAGACCGCCCTGGTCGAAGCCGACATAGCCGGGAGGTGCACCGAGCAGACGCGAAACCGTGTGCCGCTCCATGTACTCGGACATGTCGAAGCGCAGAAGCTCGACGCCGAGCGACGAGGCCAACTGCTTGGCGACTTCCGTCTTGCCGACGCCTGTTGGGCCGGAGAAGACGTATGAGCCGATCGGCTTGTTGGGTTCACGCAGGCCGGCGCGTGCCAGCTTGATCGAGGTCGAGAGCGCTTCGATGGCGAGATCCTGGCCGTAGACGACCGAGCGCAGTTCCTGCTCGAGATTGGCGAGAACGGCTTCGTCGTCCTTCGACACGCTCTTCGGCGGGATGCGGGCCATCGTGGCGATGGTCGCCTCGATTTCCTTCTCGGTGATCAGCTTGCGGCGCTTGGAGGGCGGCAGCAGCATCTGGGCCGCGCCGGTTTCGTCGATCACGTCGATCGCCTTGTCCGGCAGCTTGCGGTCGGAGATGTAGCGCGCCGACAGCTCGACCGCCGTCTTGATGGCGTCGTTCGAGTAGCGCAGGTGGTGATACTCTTCGAAGTAAGGCTTCAGCCCCTTCATGATCGCGATGGCGTCGTCGATGGACGGCTCAGCCACATCGATCTTCTGGAAGCGACGCACCAGGGCGCGGTCCTTTTCGAAGAACTGACGATATTCCTTGTAGGTGGTCGAACCGATGCAGCGGATCGCGCCCGAAGACAGAGCCGGCTTCAGCAAGTTCGATGCATCCATCGCGCCGCCAGAGGTGGCGCCGGCGCCGATCACCGTGTGGATTTCGTCGATGAACAGAACGGCACCCGGATACTCTTCGAGCTCCTTGACGACCTGCTTCAGGCGCTCTTCGAAATCACCGCGATAGCGGGTGCCGGCGAGCAGCGTGCCCATGTCGAGCGAGAAGATCGTCGCATCGGCCAGCGCTTCCGGAACCTTGCCTTCCATGATCCGCTTGGCCAGACCTTCGGCAATCGCCGTCTTGCCGACGCCGGGATCGCCCACGTAGAGCGGATTGTTCTTCGAACGGCGGCACAGGATCTGGATGGTACGGTTAACCTCGGCGTGGCGGCCGATTAGCGGATCGATCTTGCCGGTCTTGGCCTTCTCGTTGAGGTTGACGCAATAAGCCTTCAGGGCGTCCTGCTGCTTCTTGGCGCCGCCCTCTTCCTCGGTGCCGCGTGCGGCATTCGGCTTGCTCTCGGCTTCGCCTTCCTCGGCGCCACGCGGCGTGCGGTTCTCCGAAGAGCCGGCGCGCTTGCCGATGCCGTGCGAGATGTAGTTGACCGCGTCGTAGCGGGTCATTTCCTGCTCCTGCAGGAAGTATGCAGCATGGCTTTCGCGCTCGGCGAAGATGGCGACGAGCACGTTGGCGCCGGTCACTTCCTCGCGGCCGGACGACTGCACATGGATCACGGCACGCTGAATGACACGCTGGAAGCCGGAGGTCGGCTTGCTATCTTCATCGTAACCGGTGATCAGGTTGGAAAGTTCATTGTCGACGTATTCGACGAGCGTCTTCTTCAGCGCGACGAGATCGACGTTGCAGGCACCCATGACGGCTGCCGCATCGGCGTCGTCGATCAGGGCGAGCAGCAGATGCTCGAGCGTCGCATATTCGTGATGCCGCTCGTTGGCAAAGGTCAGTGCCTGATGGAGCGCCTTCTCAAGACTAGGCGAAAATGTTGGCACGTTCAGATCCTCACTTCTTTTCCATGACGCATTGCAGCGGATGCTGGTGCTGTCGGGCGAAGTCCATCACCTGGCTCACCTTGGTTTCCGCCACCTCGTATGTAAATGTTCCGCATTCGCCAACGCCGTGGTTGTGGACATGCAGCATGATGCGGGTGGCACTTTCACGGTCCTTCTGAAAAAACCGCTCCAGGATGTGGATGACGAATTCCATGGGCGTGTAGTCGTCGTTCAGAATAAGCACGCGGTACAGGTTAGGCTTCTTGGTCTTCGGTTTGGTGCGCGTTATGACCGAGGTGCCGCGATTTCCGTTGTCCCCGTTCCTTTCGCTATCATCCTGCATCCGGACGGGAGTTGCGATCATTTTCATTCGTTCCTCGATCAACCCGGCGGAGCATGGGAGATGTGCTTTACCCGCCGAATGTCTGACTACTAACTTAGTTCATAATAGAGCGATTTTAAGCCCCTTGCTTCACACTGCAATCACAATTCGCCCGCGTCAGGCGCAAAGACACAAAAATAGCGCGCAGATTTGAGACTGCCTGACGGCAAAACAAAAAGACCGGCTGCAGATGCGTAGCCGGTCTTTGTATTTCAAGAGGTAAGAGACGTGTGCGCTAAGCTTAGGCCGCCGTCTGCGTCGCCACCGGCGCCGGCTTCATTGCCTTGGCGGCGGCCGCGACCGGCGCCTCGTAGGGCTTGTAGGCGCTCTTGGCGATGTCGGAGTACATTTCCGTCAGCTTCGTCGCTTCAGCGACAAAGTTTTCATAGGCGGACTTCACAAAGCTGGTCTGCAACTCGAAGACGGCTTCGAAGCTGCGGGCGCCCGAGAGCGTCTCGAAATGCGTGACAGCGTCCTGGAAAGACTTCTTGGAATATTCGGTGGTTTCCGTCGCGATCGCCTGCATGCCCTTGGCGGTTTCCGAGTAGCTTTTCAGCACCGCGTCCATGGCTTCCTTGCTCTTGCGATTCATGTCCTCAAAATTCAGCATGACTATCCTCCTTTGCCGTGCGTCTATGAACAACGTTAGCTGCACCGCACACGAAGTCAAGCGACTTTGTGCAATGCAAAACAATCATTGGTTGCGGTAGCAATTGTAATTCTGGCCCGATTTCCGAGCGACGTACGTCTTTAATTGATTTCGCTAAAATATATCAGGCGGCCGCAACCGTAAGCTTTGAATAAAAACTCGGTTGCGAGCCGCGAATACTTCTCGACGACGATCAGTCGAGCAGATCGGCCGGAACCTTGCCGCCATTCTCCGACAGCTTCTTCAGAAGCGCCTTGTGCAGGAACATGTTCATCGTCGCCGAGTCGTTCTTGTCACCGGTATAGCCGAGCTCGGTCGCCAGTTCCTTGCGCTCGGTCAGGCTCGCATCCATGCCGACTGCCTTCATCAAATCGACGATCGAACGGCGCCAATCGAGCTTCTGGCCACTCTTCTTGACGGCGGCGTCGAGCACCATGGCGATATCGACCGAGGTCGATGGCGCGGAAGTGGCTGGCGATGTGGGTGCAGGGGTCGGAGACGGGCTCGGGGCCGCGGAAGGCGATATCGGCGCCTGCGCGGGCTCGATCTTAGGTGCAGCGGCCGGCGTTGCCTCGGCGGCGTGCGCTTCACCCCAGATTGCGTGTTTGATCTTGTCGAAAATACCCATGTCCGGTTTCCCCTTGATGGCGCTTGAGCACATGCTCAAGCCCAAGATGGGGCGCAAGACCGGGTGGTCCAGAGCGGGACCAGCAATTTCGGCCAGGCCGCGACGTCGCGGCCCAGGCACAATCGGCGCGAGACGAAGCTCGCTACCGGATCAGAGATCGACGTCGAGGATCGCCATCGAGAAGTTGTACGAGCGGTCGCCGTCCTCGTCATCGATGTAGACGACGCCCAGAAATTCCTCGCCCATGTACACTTCAGCGGAGTCGTTCTTGCGCGGACGTGCCTTGACGATCATTTCCGGGTTGAACGTGCGTTTGAAATAGGCGTCGAGTTTCTTGATTTCTTCGGGCTTCACAATGCATCTCCTGAGCGGTCTCAATGGCCGCTTTTTGCATGGGAAAGATGGGCCTGTAAAGGCGCGGAGCCGGTTGTGACACCGCTTTCCCCGCCGTTCTTCAGGCCATGTTGTCGCGATAAGCGACGCGAAAGCGCCTAGATGTCGGCGCCCATCACCTGGTCCACGATCACTTGGTCGATGATCACTTGATCCATGAGCCGGGATGGTTCCGAACAGCCGGCCGTGCCGACCACCTTGGCGGGTACGCCCGCGACTGTCGTCTTCGGCGGCACCGCCTTCAGCACGACGGAGCCGGCGGCGATGCGCGAGCAATGACCGATCTCGATATTGCCGAGGATCTTGGCGCCTGCGCCGATCAAGACGCCGCTGGCGATCTTCGGATGGCGATCGGCCCCCTCCTTGCCGGTGCCCCCGAGCGTGACGCCGTGCAGGATCGACACGTTGTCGCCGATGACGGCGGTTTCGCCGACGACGAGGCCGGTCGCGTGATCGAGGAAGATGCCACGGCCAATACGGGCGGCCGGGTTGATGTCGGTCTGGAAGACGCTCGACGAGCGGCTCTGCAGGTAGAGCGCCAGATCACGGCGGCCGCGATTGAGCAGCCAATGCGCGAGGCGATGGGTCTGCAGCGCGTGGAAACCCTTGAAGTAGAGCAGCGCTTCCATAAAGCGCAGGCATGCCGGATCGCGGTCGTAAACGGCCTGGATGTCGACGCGCAGGATGGCGCCCCATTCCGGCCAGTCGGCCAGCATCTGGTCGAAGGTCTGGCGCAGCAGGATCGCCTGCATGTCGGGATGATCGAGACGCTCGCAGATGCGGTAAATCACGCATTCCTCGAGCGAACGATGGTTGAGCACGGTCGAATACAGAAATGCCGCCAGCACCGGATCGGCTTCGGCGGCAAGACGCGCTTCCTCGCGCAGGCTATCCCAGATCGGGTCCATCGCCTTGAGCGAACCTTGGGTCTCAAGAGGACGAATGTCTGACTTCGCGACCATCGAGGTCTCCTTGTCTTCCGGACGGCACTCCATCCGGGCATTGTATTCAGGCTGGGCATTCCGGCTGGATCCGTCGATCGGCGCCGGGCATTTGCGCCTGAGTGCCACCCTATATAGGGCAAAATCCGGCTGATATAAATGGGGCGACGGAAACAGCTTTTCGCTATTTCCGCATTTTGATGAACGATCGTCCTTGCGCGCCCGCCCCGATGTCACCGGGCGGAGAGCTCCGCGTAGAAGTCCAGCACGGCCGCCTTGAACACCTTGTCGCCGACGGCAAGCATGTGGTCGCGGCCGGGGATATCGAGCGCGCGGGCATCGGGCATCAGGGCCGCCAGCTCCTGCGGAGAACCGGCGATATCATCCTTGGTTCCGACGGCGACCAGCGTCGGCGCCTCGATCTTTGCCATGTCGCTTCTTTCGACCAGATCGCGCGAGCCCCTGATGCAGGCGGCGAGCGCCTGGCGGTCGCTCTTCGTCTGCTCGGCAAAGGCGCGGAACATGCGGCCGCGGGCATGGGTGACGCCATCAATCGACGGCGCGAGAAGCGCGTCTGCGATCGGGTCCCAATCGCCGACACCATCGGTCATGCCGATGCCGAGGCCGCCGAGCACCAGCGAACGGACGCGATCGGGCCTGCTGAGCGTCGCGAAGACCGAGATGCGCGCACCCATAGAGTAGCCGATCAGGTTGGCTTCCTGAATGCCGAGATGATCAAGCAGCGCGATGGAATCAGCCGCCATGATCCAAGGACGATAGGCTTCGGAATCATGCGGCTTGTCGCTTGCGCCGTGGCCCCTGTTGTCCATGGCGATCACCCGGTATCCGGCCTCGCCCAGCGTTTTCAGCCAGCCCGGGTAGACCCAGTTGACGCTGGCGGTCGAGGCGAAGCCGTGGATGAGCAACACCGGCGGCCCCTCAGGATTTCCCTCGTCGAAATAGGAAAGGTTGAGGCCGTCGCGCACGAAGGTCGAAAAGGCAGGCGTATTCAAGTTCATCGGGGCAGTCCTGTTTTGCCGGGACCATATTTTATCGGGCCGCTGACGGGAACCCCTGCCCCAATCAAAAAGCAAGGCCCAAAAGCGCCTCCAAAAACTATCGGGCGCCCCTCTCCTTTGGCTCGACACATTTCCGGCGACGCACTATAAGGTGCGCACGTTTTCAAAGGCATTCGGAGATCCCTCATGGCCGGTCACAATATCCCTCACTTCCAGAACGACGGCGGACACCGTGTCATCGAAGTCGGCGTGAAGGAATTCATGTGCACCGGCGCCTCCGTTCCCTACGACCACCCGCATATCTTCATCGACATGGGCGACGAGAACGAGAAGGTCTGTTCCTACTGCTCGACCCTCTACCGCTTCAACGGCGCACTGAAGGCCACCCAGACGAACCCGGCCGGTTGCGTCTTCCATTTCCAGGTCGCCTAAGTCACACGTCGCTTAATTCACCGAAACACAGATTGGATCGACCATGTCGGTCGAACATGCCGCTATTATCGGAGCGGGCGTCGCTGGTCTGACGGCGGCGCTGGCACTCGCCAGGCATGGCATTCGCTCCGAGATCTTCGAACAGGCACCGGAACTGGCCGAGGTGGGCGCCGGGCTGCAGATATCGCCCAATGCGTCGCGCATCCTCGACAAGCTCGGCGTTCTCGACCTGTTGACGCCGATCTGGCTCGAGCCGAACAACATTCGCCTGATCTCCGGCACGTCTTTGCATGAACTGGCCGCCGTGCCATCAGGCCCCGCTGCACGCGCGCGCTGGGAGGCGCCCTACGGGGTGCTGCATCGCACCAGCCTGCAAGGCGCGCTGCTTGCCGCCGTCAAAGACAATCCGCTCTGCACGCTTCATCTCGGCTCGCGCATCGAAAGCGGCGACATCGCCGCAATCGCCCGCGCTGGCGGCGTGATCATCGGCGCCGATGGCGTGTGGTCGAAGACGCGCGATCTTATCGCCGACAGCCCCTCCTCGCGCTTTTCCGGCAACATCGCCTATCGCTTCACCGTCTCGGCGGCGGATGCGCGGGGTATCCTCAACCGGGAGAGCGTTTCGGCCTTTCTCGGTCCATCGGCGCATCTGGTCGCCTATCCGTTGCGCGAGACCGATAGCTTCAACATGGTGGCGATCACCACGGGCCATGCCGCTACGCGCGAATGGCTGGCACAGCCGACGCAGGCGCAGCGACAGCAACTGCTCGCCCGCTTCTCGCGCTGGAACACGGCGCTGCTGTCATTGTTCGAAAAATCCGGCGAGATGACCTTCTGGCCGCTTTACGAAGCGACGCGCGGCAAGTGGCAGAACGGCCGCGATACGGTGCTGATCGGGGACGCGGCGCATGCGATGATGCCGTTTGCCGCGCAAGGTGCGGCGATGGCGATCGAAGACGCCTACGAACTGGCATCGTTCCTGGCCAAGCGCCCTGTTTCAGAAGCGTTGCCGCTGTTCGAAGCCCATCGTGTTCCCCGTGTGCACCGGCTACGTCAGCGCGGCGCGTTCAACCAGTTCGTCTATCACGCCCGTGGTCCATTCCGGATCGGGCGTGATATCGTTCTCTCTCTGAAGCCGCCGCAAAGCCTCGCGGCGGATCTTGACTGGATCTACGCTTATCGCGCAATGGACTGACAGCGCAGCTGATCAGACCGCCTTGGCGGCGGCGAAACCGCGCTCGATATCGAGCTTGATATCAGCGACATCCTCCAGACCGATCTGCAGGCGGATCACCGGACCCTCGGTCGGCGCCTTGGTGACGCGGCGGTCGTTCAGGTTGACGTGGACCGCCAGGCTTTCGAAGCCGCCCCAGGACCAGCCGAGACCAAAGATCCTCAGTGCATCGAGGAAAGCATGCGCCTTTGGCGTGAAGGCGGCCGGGCCATCTGCCTTCAACACGAAGGAGAAGATGCCGCTGGCGCCCTTGAAGTCGCGCTTCCAGAGCTCGTGACCCGGGAAGCTCGGCAGTGCCGGATGCAGCACGGCGGCCACGTCCTCGTGGCCTTCCAGCCATTTGGCGATGGTGAGCGCGCTCTCGTAGTGGCGCTCGAGGCGCACGCCCATGGTGCGCAGGCCGCGCAGAATCTGGTAGGCGTCATCAGGCGCGCCGCAGATGCCGAGCGTGATGTTGGCCTCGTGCAGTTGCTCCCAATGCTTGGCATTGGCCGAAACCGTGCCCATCAGAATATCGGAGTGGCCGGACGGATATTTCGTCGCCGCGTGGATCGAGATGTCGACGCCGTAGTCGAGCGGGCGGAAATAGACCGGTGTCGCCCAGGTATTGTCCATCGTCACCACCGCGCCGTGCTTGTGGGCGATCGCGGCAATCGCAGGAATATCCTGCATCTCGAAGGTGTTGGAACCCGGCGCCTCGGTGTGCACCAGCTTGGTGTTCGGCTTGATCAACGTTTCGATGCCGACGCCGATCGCCGGATCGTAGTATTCGACGGAAACGCCGAGGCGCTTCAGCATCGTGTCGCAGAAATGGCGGGTCGGGCCATAGACCGAATCGACCACCAGCGCATGATCGCCCGACGACAGGAAAGCCAGGAACGGCACGGTGACGGCGGCGAGACCCGACGGAACGAGGATCGTTCCGGCCGATCCCTCGAGCGCGTCGATCGCCTCGCAAAGAGCATCGGTGGTCGGCGTTCCGCGCGTTCCATAGGTGTATTTCTGCGCCCGCTGGTCCATCGCCTTGGCATTGGGAAACAGCACCGTGGACGCATGCACGACGGGCGGATTGACGAAGCCATGATAGTCGGAAGGGTCGTTGCCGATATGCGAAAGGCGGGTATTGATGCCAGCGTTTTGAAGCAGGCCGTCTCTATCTGTCATGTCTAATTAAGCCTTTGGAATGAACGCGCTTTGCCGAAGTCTTGGACCTCTCCCGAGGCGGGGTCAACCCCGCTCACGTAACGTAAAGCCGACCAAGAGAACCCGCCGGTACGGCAATTATCCAGATATATCAGTGAGTTTGCGCGATTTTTTTCGCCAAACACTGCCTTTTGGGTAATCAATTGCTCATTTTGTGAGCTGCGCTCAGCAAATTGCCGAAATATCACGCAATCTTGTGGCGCGACACTTGACCGTGGTGACATTTCCGACTGTGATAGGCCAACTCGCGCCGGGAGGGTGTCGGGTCTTTTGGGGGGTCTGCATGCTTCTGCCGACGCTCCCACAATAAACAAAAGATAACGGAAAAAGGTTGGGAAAAATGAAGATTAAGCTTCTGTCGGTCGCCATTGGCGCAGCAGTCTTCGCACTTGGCGCTTCGGCAGCTTCGGCGACGACGCTTGGGGACGTAAAAGCAAAAGGGTTCGTTCAGTGCGGCGTCAACACCGGTCTGACCGGTTTCGCGGCACCTGACGCTTCCGGCAACTGGGCCGGTTTCGACGTCGATTTCTGCAAGGCCGTTGCATCCGCCGTCTTCGGCGATCCGACCAAGGTGAAGTACACGCCGACCAACGCCAAGGAGCGCTTCACCGCGCTGCAGTCCGGCGAAATCGATGTCCTGTCGCGTAACACGACGTGGACCATCAACCGCGACACCGCTCTCGGCTTCAACTTCCGCCCGATCACCTATTATGACGGTCAGGGCTTCATGGTTCGCAAGAGCCTGAACGTGAAGTCGGCTCTCGAACTTTCGGGCGCTGCCATCTGCGTACAGTCCGGCACCACGACCGAGCTCAACCTCGCCGACTACTTCAAGGCCAACAACCTGCAGTACAATCCGGTCGTTTTCGAAAAGCTCGAAGAAGTCAACGCAGCCTATGATTCGGGCCGTTGCGACGTCTACACCACCGACCAGTCCGGCCTCTACTCGCTGCGTCTGACGCTGAAGAACCCCGACGAGCACATGATCCTGCCTGAGATCATCTCCAAGGAGCCGCTCGGCCCGGCCGTTCGCCAGGGCGACGACCAGTGGTTCGACATCGTTTCCTGGACGGCTTACGCGCTGATCAATGCCGAGGAATTCGGCATCACCCAGGCCAACGTCGACGAGATGAAGAACTCGCCGAACCCAGATATCAAGCGCTTCCTCGGCTCCGAGGCTGACACCAAGATCGGCACCGATCTCGGTCTCACCAACGACTGGGCTGCAAACGTCATCAAGGGCGTCGGCAACTACGGCGAAATCTTCGAGCGCAACATCGGCCAGGGCAGCCCGCTGAAGATTGCTCGCGGCCTGAACGCGCTGTGGAACAAGGGCGGCATCCAGTACGCACCTCCGGTCCGCTAATCGGCCCCACCTGAAAGCCCGGAAAGGCGGCCAAGCCGCCTTTCCGTCTTCCAAAAAAGAAAAGCCCTAAAAGGGGCACACAGGGGAAAGGCTCGGCATGGCGCAGCAAGAGGCGGCTCACACCACACCCATATCCGAAAACGGCTGGAACTACCGGTCCGTACTCAACGACCCGAAATATCGGGGCATCTTCTTCCAGGTTCTCACCGTCGTCGCACTCGTCGGCCTCGTCTGGTGGATCGCGCACAACACCGCGGCCAACCTGGCGCGCAGCAACACGGCCTCGGGCTTCGGCTTCCTGCGCGGCCGCGCCGGCTTCGAAGTCGGCCAGTCACTGATCAGCTATTCCAGCGATTCGACCTATGGACGCGCGCTTGTCGTCGGTATCCTCAACACCATGCTGGTGGCAATCACCGGCATCATCACGGCGACCATCATCGGCTTCATCGTCGGTATCGGGCGCCTGTCGCACAATTGGCTGATCGCCAAGCTGTGCCAGATCTATGTCGAGGTGTTCCGCAACATCCCGCCGCTGCTCGTCATCTTCTTCTGGTATTCCGGCGTTCTCGCCGTTCTGCCGCAACCGCGTGAATCGCTGCATCTGCCGTTCAGCATGTTCCTCAACAATCGCGGCCTGGCCTTCCCTCGCCCGATCTTCGAGAGCGGCATGCTCGCGGTGCTCGCCGCCTTCGTGATCGCGATCATCGCCGTCATCATCATGGCACGCTGGGCACACAAGCGGCAGGCGGCCACCGGCAAGCCGTTCCACACCATCTGGGTATCGATCGGGCTCATCGTCGGTCTGCCCGTCGTGGCCTTCCTCGCATCGGGACTGCCGATGTCCTTCGACATTCCCGTTGCCGGCAAGTTCAACCTTACCGGCGGCTCGGTTGTCGGGCCTGAGTTCATGTCGCTGTTCCTGGCGCTGTCCTTCTACACCGCATCCTTCATCGCCGAGATCGTTCGCGGCGGTATCCGGGGCGTGCCGAAGGGCCAGTCGGAAGCGGCCGGAGCACTTGGTCTGCATCCCTCCAGCATCACGCGCCTCGTCGTCGTGCCGCAGGCCATGCGCATCATCATCCCGCCGTTGACGAGCCAGTATCTCAACCTCACCAAGAACTCGTCGCTGGCGATCGCCATCGGCTTCTCGGACCTTGTCGCGGTCGGCGGCACCATCATGAACCAGAGCGGCCAGGCGATCGAGATCGTCTGCATCTGGGGTATCATCTACCTCGGGCTGAGCATCCTCACCTCGCTGTTCATGAACTGGTTCAACGCCAAGATGGCCCTGGTGGAGAGATAAGACGATGTCCGTATCCAAGAACTCCTTCGTCCGAACCACCATGTTGTCGCCCGAACCCGCTCCGGCGGGAGAAAAGGGCGTCACCGCCTGGGTGCGCAAGAACCTTTTGGCGACGCCGAAAGACGTCGTGCTGACGGTGCTTGCGCTGGCGCTGATCCTCTGGGCGGTGCCGCACATCGTCAACTGGCTGTTCATCGAGGCCGTCTGGTCCGGTCCCGACCGCACCTTCTGCGCAACGACCGTGCAAGGCGGCGTTCAGCCTGATGGCTGGAGCGGCGCTTGCTGGGCCTTCGTGCAGGCCAAGTACGACCAGTTCATCTTCGGCCGCTATCCGATCAGCGACCGTTGGCGCCCGACCATCGTCGGCATCCTGTTCGTGGCACTCCTAGTGCCGATGCTGATCCCTTCGGTGCCGCGCAAGGGCCTGAACGCGATCCTGCTGTTCCTCGTGCTTCCGGTCGTGTCCTTCTGGCTGCTTTACGGCGGCTTCGGTCTTGAGGTCGTTGAAACGTCGCTCTGGGGCGGCCTGATGGTGACGCTGATCCTGTCCTTCGTCAGCATCGCGGTCTCCTTCCCTTGCGGCATCCTGCTTGCGCTCGGTCGGCGATCGAAGATGCCCGTCATCCGCATGGTGTGCGTGGCCTTCATCGAAATCGTCCGCGGCGTGCCGCTGATCACCGTCCTCTTCATGGCAAGCGTCATGCTGCCGCTGTTCCTGCCGACCGGGTGGACCATCGACAAGCTGCTGCGCGCGCTGATCGGGGTGTCGATCTTCACCTCGGCCTATATGGCCGAAGTCATCCGCGGTGGCCTGCAGGCCATTCCGAAGGGTCAGTTCGAGGGTGCGGATTCGCTCGGCCTCGGCTACTGGCAAAAGACCCGGCTGGTGATCATGCCGCAGGCGATCAAGCTGGTTATCCCCAGCATCGTCAACACCTTCATCGGCACCTTCAAGGATACGTCGCTGGTGTCGATCATCGGCATGTTCGACCTGTTGAACATCGTGCGCCTGAACTTCTCGGACGCCAACTGGGCAAGTGCCGTGACGCCTTTGACCGGCCTTATCTTCGCGGGCTTCGTTTTCTGGCTTTTCTGCTTCGGCATGTCACGCTATTCAAACTTCATGGAACGCCACCTCGACACTGGCCACAAACGATAAGAGCAAGGGGAAAAATCATGGCTGAAGCCCAACCCAAAAAGATGACCGTGTCGGCAACCGATGTTGCCATCGAGATCATCGGCATGAACAAGTGGTACGGTGATTTCCACGTGCTGCGCGACATCAACCTGAAGGTCATGCGCGGCGAGCGCATCGTCATCGCCGGCCCTTCCGGCTCCGGCAAGTCGACGATGATCCGCTGCATCAACCGTCTGGAAGAGCACCAGAAGGGCCAGATCATCGTCGATGGCACGGAACTGACCAACGACCTGAAGAAGATCGACGAAGTGCGCCGCGAAGTCGGCATGGTCTTCCAGCACTTCAACCTTTTCCCGCACCTGACGATCCTGGAAAACTGCACGCTGGCGCCGATCTGGGTGCGCAAGATGCCGAAGAAGCAGGCCGAAGAGATCGCCATGCACTTCCTCAAGCGCGTCAAGATCCCCGAGCAGGCCAACAAGTATCCGGGCCAGCTCTCCGGCGGTCAGCAGCAGCGTGTGGCGATCGCCCGCTCGCTGTGCATGAACCCGAAGATCATGCTGTTCGACGAGCCGACCTCGGCGCTCGACCCTGAAATGATCAAGGAAGTGCTCGACACCATGGTCGGCCTTGCCGAAGAAGGCATGACGATGCTGTGCGTGACTCACGAAATGGGCTTCGCCCGCCAGGTCGCCAACCGCGTCATCTTCATGGACCAGGGCCAGATCGTCGAACAGAACTCGCCCGCCGAGTTCTTCGACAATCCGCAGCACGAGCGCACCAAGCTCTTCCTCAGCCAGATCCTGCACTAGGACTGCGACAGCAACGCTCAATGAAAAACCCGCCGGGCGAAAGCCGCGGCGGGTTTTCTGTTTCTAGCGTTTCTGATGGTGCCTTACACCAACATAAAATGCCAAAATCAGCCCTTCAGCTTGGCATTGCAGAGGCTGTAGAAGCCGCCGCCCTTCTGGATCCACTTCAGGCCGTTCAGCGTGTTGGCGTCCTTGTTGGTGTGGTAGGAATCGACACAGGTGTGCATGCGGCCCTTGCCGGGGGTTTCTTTGGCGTATTTGGGAGCAATCGCCGTCGGGAAGCTCACGCCCTTGGGAGCGTCCATCGTCGGCTTTTCAGGCTCGGCGCCGGTTGCCATCGTGACGTCGGGCTCGGCGGTCGCATCCGGGCCGCACTGCGCCTTGCGGAAGTCGTTCCACTTCATGTCCTTGGCGGAACCATCCGCCTGCGCCGACTTGTACTTGGCGCTGCACTCTTTCATCGAGAGCGCCGAGGACGGTGTGGCGAAGGCGAGCGCGCCGAGCAGTGAAACAGAGGCAAGAATTGTCAGATGCTTGATCATGGTCATTCCTCCAAAGCCTAATATGCAGGCTAAGCCACTCTTATCCCGGCGCATTTTGTTGTCAACGCGGCTTTTTCGATGGTTGCGCGAATATTGCGTGACACCAATCCGCGTGGCTCGCAGCGGCCACGCTTGGGCTCCACACTGCCATCGCCCCTACTCCGTCGTCCTTTCACGCCGCCGTGAGCGGGTGTATAGTCGCGCCGCTGGTTCTTCCCTGCATTTTTATGGAGGATGACATGCGCCAACCCGATATGCAAAAAGTGGATGCCCTCGTCGGCCGGCTGGTCGGCGATATCGGCGCCGCCGTATCCGGCTCCCTCGTGGTGCTCGGCGACGACGTCGGACTGTTCAAGGCAATGAGCGACGGCGAGCCTGTGACCGCGTCAGAGCTTGCCAAAAAGACGGCGGTCAAGGAGCGCTATCTGCGCGAATGGCTGTCGGCGCTCGCCGCCGCCGACTATCTGACCTATGACGAAAAGACCGACCGCTTCCGGCTGACGCCGGAGCAAGCACTGGTTTTCGCTGACGAGGACAGCCCCGCCTTCTTCACCGGCGCGTTCCAGCTGGTGCAGGCGATGTGGACGGACGAACCGAAGGTGGCCGATGCCTTCCGCACAGGCAAGGGGCTCGGCTGGCACGAGCACAGCAACTGCCTGTTCCGCGGTACCGAACGCTTCTTCCGCACCGGCTACAACAACAGCCTTGTCACCGAGTGGATACCGGCGCTCGATGGCGTCGAGAACAAGCTGAAGGCCGGCGCCAAGGTGGCCGATGTCGGCTGTGGCCATGGCAGCTCGACCATCCTGATGGCGCAGGCCTATCCCGCCTCGCGCTTCGTCGGCTACGACTATCACATGCCGTCGATCGAACGCGCCCGCATCGCGGCCAGGGAGGCCGGCGTTTCCGACCGCGTCAGCTTCGAGCAGGCGTCGGCCGCAAGCTTCCCGGCGGGGCGTTACGATCTGGTCGCCATGTTCGATTGCCTGCACGACATGGGCGATCCCGTCGGCGCGGGAAAGCATGTGAAGGAGACGCTTGCGCCGGGCGGCACCTGGATGATCGTCGAGCCCTTCGCGCATGATCACCTGAAGGACAATCTCAACCCTGTCGGCCGCGTCTATTACGGCGCCTCGACGATGATCTGCACGCCCGCCTCGATGTCGCAGGAGGTCGGACTGGCGCTCGGCGCGCAGGCCGGCGAAACGCGCTTGCGCAAGGTGGCGCTCGACGCCGGCTTCAAGCATTTCCACCGTGCCACCGAAACACCGTTCAACATGGTGTTCGAAGTCCGCGCTTGAAAAGAGGCCGACATCCACGGCCCGGACAGGATCGACGCATCGCCAAACGCTGAAAATAGCCATTAACTATCAAACGGATAGGGAAAAGATCAGCGCATCGCCATTTTTATGCGTTTTGCCGCTTGCGGGAATCCAAGTGCCTGATTATAAGGGCGCCACCACGAAGGAAGCGCCCTTCGTCTATCGGTTAGGACACCAGATTTTCATTCTGGGAAGAGGGGTTCGACTCCCCTAGGGCGTGCCACTTCTCTCTTCGTTATCATTGATAACGAACAACTTTCCCCAAAATTTTCAGTAAACGACATAACGAACAAGCCTTTCGGCCCGATCTGTTATTCCCCATCAGGCATCGCCGTCTCGTATCAGGCGCGCACCCATCCGGACACGCGCCCTCCCGACCTCAATCGCGATATTGCGGCTCCTCGGCGTCGAGCATGCGCTTGATCGCCTCCAGATGCAGCCGCGCCGATTCCGGGTCGCCCTCGCGCATCTGGCGGTAGGCGGCCTCGGCGATATCGGGGGCGACGGGCAGGACCTGGCGGCCGGTGGAGAGCGCCAGCGTCTGCACCTGGCAGGCGCGCTCGAGATAGTAGAGATCGTCCCAGGCTTCGGCGATATTGGGCGCCAATACCATCACGCCGTGATGCTTCATGAAGACGATGTCGGCGTCGCCGATCGCATTGGCGATGCGGTCGCCCTCGCGTTCGTCCAGCGCCAGGCCGTTGTAATCGCGGTCGTAAGCAGTGCGGCCGTAGAATTTCAGCGCCGTCTGGCCGGCGAAGATCAGCGGCTCGCCCTCGGTCATCGACAGCGCCGTCGCATAGGGCATGTGGGTGTGGAACGCGACGCGGGCGCGCGGAATGCGGGCGTGGATGCGGGCATGGATGTAAAAGGCCGTCGCTTCCGGCTCACCCTCGCCGGAGACGACGTTGCCGTGAAAATCGCAGATCAGCAGCTTCGAGGCCGTCAGCTCGCGGAAGGCATAGCCATAAGGATTGACGATGAAGAGGTCGTCATAGCCGGGGACCAGCGCCGAGAAATGGTTGCAGATCCCCTCTTCGAGCCCATGGCGCGCCGCCATGCGAAGGCAGGCCGCCAGATCGGCGCGGGCCTGCCAGACCTCCTCGGTGTCAAGCTCCGGCTGGTTGGCGCCGGAAACGCCGGTTGCCGCGGAGGACTTGTTCAGGGAATGCGCCATGTCGATGCTCCATTGCGATTGAATGTCAGGCAGTAGAAATATGCGGGCGGAAACTCAGGCAATCGGCAGGCGTCGCCTGATGATCGCGGCATGGTAGCGTGCTCCGGGCAGAAGGCCAGCGTCGTTGAAATCGAAATCGGGGTTATGCAGCGGCGCCGAGTTCTCGCCATTGCCCATGAAGACGAAGCAGCCGGGCACGTGTTCGAGGAAGCGTGCGAAATCCTCCGATGCGGTCATCGGTTCGGCGGCGATCTTGACGTCGTCGGCATGCAGGACAGTGCGGGCGGCGGCCATCGCCTCCTCCACCAAGTTGGCGTCGTTGATGAGCGGCACGAACTCGCGCGTGTAGCGCGTCTCGGCGGCCACGTTGTGGGCCATCGCCGTACCCTCGGCGATCACGCGCATCTGCCGCTCGATCTCGGCGCTGACCTCCGGGCGGAAGCTGCGGGCGTCGCCGAGAATGCGGGCAAGCCCCGGCAGCGCGTTGCGGGTGCCGTCGGTGATGAGTTCGGTGACGGAGACCACGGCGATATCAGCGGGGCTCAGCCGGCGCGAGACGATGGTCTGCAGGTTGGTCACCAGCGCGCAGGCGGCGACCAGCACCTCGTTGCCGGATTGCGGCCGGGCAGCGTGGCCGCCGAGCCCCGTGAGCACGATCTCGAAGTTATCCTCCGCCGACATGATAGGCCCTGCCCTTGTTTCGAAATCCCCAACCGGCAGGCCCGGCATGTTGTGCAGGCCGTAGATTTCGTCGAAGGGGAAGCGCTGCATCAGCCCGTCGTCGAGCATGGCGAGCGCGCCCTTGCCCCACTCCTCCGCCGGCTGGAACAGGAAGCGCACGGTGCCGTCAAAACCTTCCTCCTCGGCCAATAGTTTGGCGGCGCCGAGCAGCATGGCGGTGTGCCCGTCATGGCCGCAGGCGTGCATCGTGCCCGGCACCTGAGAGCGGTAATCCGCCTGTCCCCGCTCGGTGATACGCAGCGCATCCATATCGGCGCGGAGCGCGACCGTGCGATTACCGGTACCGCGCTTGAGCGTGCCGACAACGCCGGTCCCGCCGATCTCTTCCGCGACCTCCAGGCCGAACGAACGCAGCTTATCCGCCACAAAGGCCGCGGTCCTGGTCTCTTCGAAGCCGAATTCCGGATGCGCGTGCAGCTCGCGCCGCCATGCCGTCATCTCGTCTTTCAGGGCATTCAGGTCGGTCATTTTATCGTCTCCCGATCATGCAGAGAGGTCGCGAACGACATCAAGCAGGATGTCGGCGCCGGCGACAAGGTCGTCTGCGTCGGTATGTTCTCTCGGATTGTGGCTGATGCCGTCGCGGCTCGGAACGAAGATCATTGCCGAGGGCGCGATGCGGGCAATCATCTGCGCGTCATGGCCGGCACCTGAGGTCATCCGGCGGGACGACAGGCCACGTCGGCCGGCTGCCTGTTCTATCAGCGCCACGATAGTTGGGTCGAAGGTCACCGGCTGGAAACGCGCCAGCCGCTCGACGGAAACGCCGAAACCATCGCGCAATGCCAGCGCATCGAGAAAGGCGGCAAGGGCCGCCTCCTCCTCGCGCAGACGCTGCTCGTCGGGACCGCGGAGATCGACGGTGAAGCTTGCCAGCGACGGGATGACGTTGATGGCGTTCGGCTCGAAGGCCATGCAGCCGATGGTGGCGACAACGGGAATGTTTGACGCCATCGCGCGCTGGCGCAGAAAAACCATCCCCTCGGCGGCGGCCTGGCCGGCATCCGAGCGCATCGACATCGGCGTCGTGCCGGCATGGTTGGCGACACCTGATATGGTCACTCGCTGCCAGGAAATGCCCTGCAGGGTCTCGACCGCGCCGATCCGCAGCCCCTCGCGCTCCAGCACCGGACCCTGCTCGATATGCAGCTCGACATAGGCTTTCGGCCTGAGAAAGCCCGCCTCGACATCGCCGGCATAGCCGATGCGCGAAAGCTCCTCGCCCAGCACCGATCCGTCCGTTCCGACGCTTGCAAGCGCCGCCTCGACCGAGAGGCCGCCGGCATGAACCAGCGAGCCCATCATATCGGGCGCGTAGCGCACGCCCTCCTCGTTGGTGAAGGCGGCCACCGCGATCGGCCGTGATGGTACGAAGCCGTTTCGTTTCAGCGTTTCGATCACCTCCAGCCCGGCGATCACGCCGTAGCAGCCGTCATAAATGCCGGCGTTGATCACGGTGTCGATATGCGAGCCAAGCAGCACCGGCGCTTCGCCAGCGATAGGCTCTTCCGTCCAGATCCCGAAGATGTTGCCGATGCGGTCTATTTTGACATCAAGCCCGGCGCCTTCCAGCCAGGAGACCAGCAGATCGCGGCCGGCGCGGTCCGCATCCGATCCGGCGAGCCGCGTCAATCGGCCATCCTCCCGCCCAACCTCACCCAATTCACGAATGCGCCCGAGCATGCGCTCGCGATCGATGGAAGCAGGGCTCATGCGGATATCTCCACACGGTGACCGACCTTACCCGGTGCTATCCCGACCAGCTCCTCGTAGCGTTGCGGGTCGGTGGCGCCCTCGGTGTTGATGACGAAGACGCGCGCCGTCTCATCGAGCCGGAGCGCCGCCTTGGCCCCGGGATCAGACAGCGCGGCAATCAGTCCGGCGAGGCCAGCGCCGCCGCTTTCGCCCGAAACGATGGCCGGATCGCCGGCAGCGGGCCGCGCTAGCCGGTTCATCACCGCGATCGCGTCGGTATCCTCCACGGTCATGAAACCATCCGCAAGCCGGCTAAGGATTCGCCACGCGATCGGCGACGGCTCGTAGCATTCGAGCATCGCCATGACCGTCGGCTCCGCATGAGCGATTGTAACAGGCCGCCCCGCTCTTGCCGCCTCGAACATGCAGGCGGCGCGAGCCGGATCGACGACGGTGAAAACAGGCCTGTTCTCACCAAGCTCGAGCGCCAGATGCGCGGCCACGGCTGCCGCGATGCCGCCGACGCCGCATTGCACGAAGACATGGGTGGGTATCTCGGGAAGTTGCTGCAGCGCCTCGCGCACCAGCGCCGTGTAGCCCTGCATCACGAGGCCGGGAATGCGCTCGTAACCTGGCCACGCGGTATCCGACACGATCGTCCAGCCGTTTTCGGTGGCGACGCGCGCGGCTTCCGCCACCGAATCATCATAGGTGCCCTCGACGCGGACCATCTCGGCGCCATAGCGGGCGATGGCGGCGACGCGCTCGGCGCTGACGCCTGAGTGAACCGAGATGACTGAGCGGGCGCCGACCAGCTGCGCACCCTGCGCCACCGAGCGCCCGTGGTTTCCGTCCGTCGCGCAGGCAAAGGTCATGGTGGCAGCCACGGCCCTCACCTCAGGCGTCTGCAATTCGGCCATATCGACCGAGCGGCCCAATCGCTTCGATGCCTCGTCGAGCACGAGGCGGGCGACGGCATAGGCGCCGCCAAGCGCCTTGAAGCTCCCAAGCCCAAGCCTGTGGCCCTCATCCTTGACGTGGATGGAGGCGACGCCGAGGTCACGCGACAAGCCCGGCAAGGCAAGCAATGGCGTCGGCTTATGGCCGTCGCGGTGGCTGAGATAGTTTTGCGCATGGGCAGCGCCCTCGGGGCCGAGCATGTCGGCATCGGTTGCGGATAGCGGCTTGCCGAAGTCGGTGTGC
The DNA here is from genome assembly GCA_900467745.1 of Hyphomicrobiales bacterium. Classification (GTDB taxonomy): domain Bacteria; phylum Pseudomonadota; class Alphaproteobacteria; order Rhizobiales; family Rhizobiaceae; genus Rhizobium. The sequence goes on along the minus strand of UBQW01000058.1, from coordinate 17,792 downwards.
GTGTTCTTCAAAAACATGTCGATCCCTCCTGTCCATAAAGATATATTGCAGGAGGCGCGAAAAAGGCGCTGCAAAACGGCCCCTGTTTTGCAAGTTTGTTTCGTGGAGCCGCCATGTCCGCCGATGGTCTCGACCAATTCGACATCGCCATTCTGAAGATCCTGCAGGAGGACAACACGACGCCGCAGCGGGTGATCGGCGAGGCCGTCAACCTGTCGGCGCCGGCCGTGCAGCGGCGCATCAAGCGGATGGAGCAGAGCGGCGTCATCCGGCAGAATTCGGCCCTGCTCGATCCCGCCAAGGTCGGCCAGCCGATCACCATCTTCGTCGAGGTGGAGGTGGACAATGAGCGCGCCGATCTGATCGATGCGCTAAAGGAGAGCTTTGCCGCGGCGCCCGAGATACAGCAGTGCTATTACGTGACCGGAGAGGCGGACTTCGTGCTGGTCGTGCTGGTGCCCGACATGGCCCATTATGAGCGGCTGACGCGGCGGCTCTTCTTCGACAGCGGCAATGTTAAGAAATTCAAGACCTTCATTGCCATGGACAACGTCAAATCGACGCTGACGGTGCCGCTCTGACGAGAAAAGATCAGCGCGCGATGGCGCCATCCATTACCCGCAGCTGGACGCGGCGCGAGCCCTGATAGTGGTTGTCGCCGAGCGAGCCCGCCACATGCAGGTTGGCGCCGCGCGAGTTCAGGAGCAGGTTTCCGAGCTGCGTATCTGCGGCGCGGAAGGCGATGCCGTCGAGGCGGGCGCCGTCCATGGCTTCCAGCGTGACCTTCACATGCTTTTCGCCGACGATCCTCGAATCGCGAACGCGGTGGGCGGGGATGGCGAAGATCGGCTGCGAATGGCCGGAGCCGTAGGGGCCCGCCGTCTCCAGGCGATCGATCAGGTCGATCGTCGCGCCGCTGGCGCCGATCGCGCCGTCGATCTTGAGCGTCTCGTTGGCCACCAGCGCCGCCACCGTCTTTTCGGCACGTTCCGAGAAGAAGCCGCGCAGCCGGCCGAGCTTGTCGCGCTCGACAGTGAGGCCCGCCGCCATGGCATGGCCGCCGCCCTTGACCAGCAGGCCCTCGTCGACAGCCGCGCGCACCATCTTGCCCATGTCGAAGCCGTTGATGGAGCGGCCGGAGCCGGTGCCCTTGCCGTTGGGGTCAAAGGCGATGGCGAAGGCCGGGCGCTTGAACTTTTCCTTCAGCCTTGCGGCGATCAGGCCCACGATACCGGGGTGCCACTTCTCGTGCGCGGTGACGATGACGGAGGCGCCGCTGCCGTCGCCATATTCGGCATAAGCTTCAGCCTCTGCCTCCTGCAGCATGTTGGCTTCCATCACCTGGCGGTCGCGGTTGAGCTCGTCCAGACGCTCGGCAATGGCTTCGGCCTCGCCGGCATCATCGAGTGTCAATAGCCGGCTACCGAGTGCCGCGTCGCTGATGCGGCCGCCGGCATTGATGCGGGGGCCGATGAGGAAGCCGAAGTGATAGGGCGTCACCGGCCCGGCGAGGCCCGCCTTGCGAAACAGCGCCGAGAGGCCAGCATTGCCCTGGTGGCGGGCGGCGATCAGGCCCTTGACGACATAGGCGCGGTTCAGGCCCTTCAGCGGAACGACGTCGCAGACCGTCGCCAGCGCCACGATATCGAGCCATTGCAGGAGGTCGATGCTGCGCGCCTTCGGATGACCGGCCTCGCGCAGCAGCCTCAGTGTGGCGACCAGCACGAGGAAGACGACGCCGGCGGCGCAGAGATGCCCCTGCCCCGACAGATCGTCCTCGCGGTTGGGATTGACGAGCGCGTGGCACGGCGGCAGGTCATGTGTCACCTGGTGGTGATCGATGACAACAACATCGACATGGCGCTTTGCCGCCGCCGCCAGCGCCTCGTGGCTCGTCGAGCCGCAATCGACGGTGACGATCAGGCGGGCGCCGTTGTCGATCAGCTGGTCCATGGCGGCCGGGTTCGGGCCATAGCCTTCGAAGACGCGGTCTGGAATGTAGATTTCGGATGTCACGCCGAAATGGCTGAGGAAGCGGTACATCAGCGCCGAGGAGGATGCGCCGTCGACGTCGTAATCGCCGAAGATCGCCACCTGCTGGCGGGTGTTGATAGCATCGACGATGCGCTTGGCCGCCTTTTCGCAATCGGTCAGCTTGTAGGGATCGGGCATCAGCGAGCGCAGCGTCGGATCGAGGAATTCGACCGCCTCGTCGACGGTGACGCCGCGGCCGGCGAGCACCCGGGCGATCAGATCCGGCAGGCCGTGCATCTGCGACATGGCGAGTGCCCGGTTCTGCCCGGCCTGGTCCAGCCGCGAAATCCAGCGATTGTCGAGAACGGATTTCTCGACACCCAGAAAGGCGCGCTGTACCGGATCGGCCGGGATATCCATCATGTCACTCCACTGCCACTACAAGGCCGTTCTACAGAGCCGTGACGGCAAACGAAAGACGGCGGAGCGCACCTGCGCCCCGCCGCCCACAGAATAGATCACCATGCGGTGACGCCGATCAATCTTCCTTCGGACGCTCGATGCGGATCACCTGCGGTTCGCCGACCAGATAGCCCTCGGTCTTGATCGCCTCGACGGCCTTGCGCACCGAATCCTCGGTGGTCGCATGGGTGACGAGGATGATCGTCTGGTGATGCGACGGCGAAAGGTGCTGCTTGGAGCGCTGCACGATGGATTCGAGCGAGATGTGGTTTTCGGCCATGCGGGTGGCGACGCTGGCGAAGACGCCGGTGCGGTCGAGAACCGTCAGGCGGATGAAATACCCGCCCTCGTGGCTCTGGATCTGCGCCTTGCGGTAGGGCTCGAGCGACTTGGCCGGGTGGCCGAGCACCGGAACCTGCTGGGCGCCCGGGCGGCTCTTGGCGATGTCGGCGATGTCGCCGAGCACCGACGAGGCCGTGGCATTGCCGCCGGCGCCGGGGCCGACCATCAGCAGTTCGCCGAGGATGTCGGATTCGATCGCCACCGCGTTGGTGACGCCATCCACCTGGGCGATGACGCTGTCGACGGGAACCATGGTCGGGTGCACGCGCTGCTCGATGCCGGTATCGGTGCGCTGGGCAACGCCGAGCAGCTTGATGCGGTAGCCGAGATCGGCGGCCGCATGGATGTCCTCGATCGAGATGTTGGTGATGCCCTCGAGATAGATGTCGTCGACGGCGATCTGGTTGCCGAAGGCGAGCGTCGTCAGGATCGAGAGCTTGTGGGCGGTGTCGTTGCCCTCGATGTCGAAGGCGGGATCCGCTTCGGCGTAGCCGAGGCGCTGGGCTTCCTTCAGGCAATCGGCGAACGACAGGCCTTCCTTCTCCATCTTGGTCAGGATGTAGTTGCAGGTGCCGTTCATGATGCCGTAGACGCGCGAGATCGTGTTGCCGGTCAGCGATTCACGCAGCGCCTTGATGACGGGGATGCCGCCGGCGACGGCCGCTTCGAAGTTGAGCAGCGCGCCCTTCTCCTCGGCGATCCTGGCAAGCTCGACGCCGTGATAGGCGAGCAGCGCCTTGTTGGCTGTCACCACATGGAGACCACGGTTGAGGGCTGCGTGGACGGCGATGTTGGCTGGCCCTTCTGCGCCACCGACGAGCTCGACGAAGACGTCGATGTCGCCCTTGGTCGCCAGTTCCTCGGGCGTGTCGAACCACTCGATGCCGCCGACATCGATGCCGCGGTCCTTGGTCTTGTCGCGGGCGGAAACGCCGGTAATCAGGATCGGCCGGCCGCACGTCGCGGCAAGCACGTCGCTGCGCTGCTGAATGATACGAACGAGAGAGGCACCAACGGTACCCAAGCCCGCAACGCCGATTTTAAGGGCATCTGCCATGGATGATCCTGAAATATGTCATGAATGGCAGCCGCCGGAGCGGCTGCCGAAAGAACTGATTGTATCAGCGGTGAGCGTTTAACGAGACGACGTTGTGCATCGTCTCATCGGCGGTGGACATGAACTTCTTGATGTTGCGCGCCGCCTGACGGATGCGGTGCTCGTTTTCGACGAGCGCCAGACGCACGTAGTCGTCGCCCATTTCACCGAAGCCGATGCCCGGCGCCACGGCAACGTCAGCCTTCTCGACCAGGAGCTTGGAGAATTCGAGGCTGCCGAGATGGCGGAACTTCTCCGGGATCTTCGCCCAGGCGAACATGGTCGCTGCCGGCGGCGGCACTTCGAAGCCGGCCTTGCCGAAGCTGTCGACCATGACGTCGCGGCGGCGCTTGTAGACGCCGCGGACTTCGGCGATATCCGAGCCGTCACCGTTCAGCGCGTGCGTGGCGGCCACCTGGATCGGCGTGAAGGCGCCGTAATCGAGGTAGGACTTCACGCGCGTCAGCGCCGCGATCAGGCGCTCGTTGCCGACGGCAAAGCCCATGCGCCAGCCGGGCATGGAGAAGGTCTTCGACATCGAGGTGAACTCGACGCAGACATCCATGGCGCCAGGCACCTGCAGCACCGATGGCGGCGGGCTGTTGTCGTCGAAGTAGATTTCCGAATAGGCAAGGTCGGAGAGCACGATGATGTCGTGCTTCTTCGCAAACGCGATGACGTCCTTGTAGAAATCCAGCGTCGCGACATAGGCCGTCGGGTTCGACGGATAGTTGACGATCAGCGCCAGCGGCTTCGGGATCGAGTGCTTCACGGCGCGTTCCAGCGGCGGGAAGAAGCTGTCATCCGGCTCGACCGGCAGAGAGCGGATCACGCCGCCCGCCATCAGGAAGCCGAAGGCATGGATCGGATAGGTAGGGTTCGGGCAGAGAATGACGTCGCCGGGCGCGGTGATTGCCTGCGCCATGTTGGCGAAGCCTTCCTTGGAGCCGAGGGTGGCGACCACCTGCGTATCCGGGTTGAGCTTCACGCCGAAACGGCGGGCGTAATAGGCGGCCTGGGCGCGACGCAGGCCGGGAATGCCCTTGGACGAGGAATAGCGATGCGTGCGCGGGTCCTGAACCACTTCGCACAGCTTGTCGACGATCGCCTTGGGGGTCGGCAGGTCAGGGTTTCCCATGCCGAGATCGATGATATCGGCTCCGCCCGCTCGCGCGCTTGCTTTCAAACGGTTGACCTGTTCGAAAACATAAGGCGGCAAACGCCGGACTTTGTGAAACTCTTCCATCTCTTTCCCCACGGAAACGCGGCCACCATGACCGCAAATCGAAGTTCGTCCTAACTTCCGGCTGCTTGCGACACGAACTTCAGAATCGCCAAGGCCGTATTCATCAGACGTCCAGCGCACGGCGATTCTTTGACGGACCGCCTCGGGGCTGACGCTTTATCAGGAAAATTTCATCTTCCGCACCTGACGGAAGGCTTTGCTTGCAAACGCCAGAGAAGGCAAGGCCTTATTTGGTGATTTCGGACAGCGTTTCCGGGCCGTGGTCTTCGGCGAGCTTGCGGTATTCCGCAACGCGGCGCTGGTATTCGGCTTCCGAGATGGTGCCCGCCTTGCGCCGGTTGCTCAGCGCCGTCAGCTTCTGCTGCAGGCCGGAGGCTTCCTCGTCGTTCATCTGAACGTTGGCGGCGGTCAGCGGCGCGCCGAAGCCAGGATAGCCATCGCGGTAGTGCGACAGACCGCTTTCGGTCGGCGCCTCGCCCTTGGTGGCGTTCATGACCACGGCTGTCGGGGCCGCGCGCCTGGCGGCGATCTCGGCCTTTTCTTCCGGCGTTCGCATGCATCCGGCAAGCGCCATGGCCGCGGCGGCGCCGATAAGGGCGATGCGGGTGACGTTTGCGATGGTACGAATGCCTGTGTTGGTCATGCCAGAGGTTCCAAATCCTTAAGCTGCTTCGACTTGTTAAATTCGCAGCCTGCACAAAGCAATAGCATGAAGGCATGTCTGTGGAACTTGTTTTCTTGATCCGAGCGGATACAACTTGATTTGGATTAAGATGCTGCCGCCGGAGGAACCGCGTGACCGACAGCAACCAGGACAAGAGCGATAAGGGCCAAGGCCCGGGCTTCGAGGCAAAGGATTTCGATCCTTACGTGCTGAAGGACCCGGAAACGATGGCGCTGAACTTCGCCCGCGCCCTGGAAAACCTGGGCAAAGCGGCATCGGCCTGGCTTGGCCCGCGCGAAAGCGGCGAGATCCGCGAAAACACCGCCGACCCCGTCACCGACATGGTCAAGACGCTCTCCAAGGTCAGCGAATACTGGATTTCCGACCCGCGCCGCGCCTTCGATGCGCAGACCAAGCTGATGACCAGCTTTTTCGGCGTGTGGATGCGCTCGATGCAGCGCATGCAGGGCGAATCGCCTGAGCCGGAGCCGGATCGCAAGGACAAGCGCTTCGCCGACCAGGACTGGGAGAAGAACCCCTTCTTCGAGTTCCTGAAGCAGGCCTATTTCATTACCGCGGACTGGGCGGAAAAGCTGGTCACCGAGACCGAGGGGCTCGACGAGCACACGCGGCAGAAGGCCAATTTCTACGTCAGGCAAATCACGGCGGCGATCTCGCCCACCAATTTCGTCGCCACCAATCCGCAGCTCTATCGCGAGACGATCGCGAGCAGCGGTGAAAACCTGGTGCGGGGCATGAAGATGCTGGCCGAAGACATCGTGGCCGGCCATGGCGACCTGAAGCTTCGACAGACCGACATGACCAAGTTCGCCGTCGGCCGCGACATGGCGCTGACGCCGGGCAAGGTGATCGCCCAGAACGAGATCTGCCAGATCATCCAGTACGAGCCGACGACCGAGACGGTGCTGAAGCGCCCTCTCCTCATCTGCCCGCCGTGGATCAACAAGTTTTATATCCTCGATCTCAATCCGCAAAAAAGCTTCATCAAGTGGTGCGTCGACCAGGGGCAGACGGTGTTCGTCATCTCCTGGGTCAATCCGGATGCCCGCCATGCGGCCAAGGACTGGGCGGCCTATGCGCGCGAAGGGATCGATTTCGCGCTCGAGACGATCGAGAAGGCGACCGGCGAGAAGGACGTCAACGCCATCGGCTATTGCGTCGGCGGCACGCTGCTGGCCGCGACGCTGGCGTTGCACGCCAAGGAGAAGAACAAGCGCATACGCTCCGCGACGCTGTTCACCACCCAGGTCGATTTCACCCATGCCGGCGACCTCAAGGTGTTCGTTGACGAGGAACAGCTGACGCGGCTTGAGAACTACATGAACGTGACGGGCTATCTCGACGGCTCGAAGATGGCGACCGCTTTCAACATGCTGCGCGCCTCCGAGCTCATCTGGCCCTACTTCGTCAATAATTACCTCAAGGGCCAGGAGCCGATGCCCTTCGACCTCCTGTTCTGGAACGCCGACTCGACGCGGATGGCGGCGGCCAACCACGCCTTCTACCTGCGCAACTGCTATCTGAAGAACGCGCTCACCAAAGGCGAGATGGTGCTTGACGGCCAGGCCGTGTCGCTGAAGAGCGTCAAGATCCCAATCTACAATCTCGCCACCCGCGAGGACCATATCGCGCCGGCGAAATCCGTATTCCTCGGCAGCCAGTTCTTCGGCGGCAAGGTCGATTTCGTGCTGGCCGGTTCCGGCCACATCGCCGGCGTGGTCAACCCGCCGGACAAGAAGAAATACCAATACTGGACCGGCGGTCCGGCCAAGGGCGAATACGAGGACTGGCTCATCGACGCCGAGGAAGCGGCCGGCTCCTGGTGGCCGCACTGGCAGGCCTGGATTGAGGCCAAGGACGGCAAGCGGGTACCTGCTCGCAAGCCAGGCGGCGATGCGCTCAATGCGCTCGAGGAAGCGCCGGGCAGCTATGTGCTGGAGAAGGCCTGAGCGGCGCTCAGGCAGCGTCACCGATCAGTGACGATCAAGCTACTCAAACACAATCACGCTCGCCGGCGATGGCGGCAGCGGGCTGATCGCGATGTCACGAAAGCCCGCCATCGAGGCCATCTCTCGCAGGTCGGACGCCGTGTAGGCGTCGCCTTTGGGTGTCGTCGCCAGCATTTCGAAGGCGAAGGCGGCGGGGAAGTCGGGGGAGACTCGGTCCTCGTTGGGGACGAACTCGACGGCGATCAGCTTGCCGCTGGCGCTGAGGCATGGACGTGCCTTCTTCAGCAGTTCCGCGCAGCCGGCGATATCGAAGTGATGCAGGAAGTTCGGCAGCATGATGAGATCGTAGTCGCTGCCCCAGTCGACATCGAAGGCGCTGCCGGCGATGAAGCTGAAACGATCGGCAACGCCTGATGCCGTCGCATTCTCCCGCGTCAGCTGCAGCACCGGCTTCCAGTCGAGCGCGACGATCCGCGCCTGCGGAATGGCCCTGGCGAGCTCGATGCCGAAATAGCCGGGGCCGGCGGCGATATCGAGCACCTTTGACGGTGGTGACGGCCATGCCGCGACGTCGGCGGCGAGCGTCCTGCCCGCCCCGCCGGTAAAGGCGCCCATGGCGCGGGCAAAGCGCACCCAGACGGGATTGTCCGGCGAGAGGTTCGCCAGCCCCTCGGCGCCGCCATTGCGCACGCAGGCGGCGGGGTCGTTCAGAAAGAGCGCGAGCATTTGTGGTGCCGCGATAAAATCGATCGCCGAACCCATATAGGCGGGCGAATGGCGATCGAGGAACACGGCACTCGAGGGCGTCAGCGCGTAGACGTCGCCGCTCTTGGCGAGGAAGCCGGCGACGACGAGGTAGTCGCAGAGGATGCGGACACCGCGCTCGGCGCATCGCATCTCGGATGCCGCCGCCTTGGCCGTCTGGCCCGTTCCGATGACGGTGAAGAGGTCGAGTTCGATCGCCGCCTTGATGGCGGCCGTCTTGCGGACAGCGAACATCGCATCGACAAGCAAGGCCGGCGAAATCTCGTTAACAGGTGTGGTTTGTGCCGAAGACATTGGCGTTTCCCCTCGGAAGCCTTCGATGCCTTTTCATAGCATATCCGCAATATCTTTTCCCGCTAATATTTATGTCAAAACGGCGACATAGGCTGCATTGCCCGACGCACGTCGAGGAACATTAGAAAAAATCGAACAAGATCAATATGGTTAGCGGACAAGGTGAGGAATTTCGAAACAGGCGCGGCCGCCGTAAAGGGTTTGGTTACCATAATTCGGCATTATCTGAGCCAACCGGAAATCACGCACAGGCCGCATTTTGGCCCTGTTGCTCCATTACCGGCCCCGGCGAAGAAGTATCCATCTATCTGTACCGCCGGCCTTAGTAACGAGTTGTGAAAGACGAGTGTTATGGCGTTTGCGGTCGATGTGTTTGCCAATACCAGGCCAGTAGGTACGTCCATTTCTCGTTTCAGTCGCTCATTCCGCCTTATGTCCGGGGCGGGTCTCATCGGTGCTAGTTTTGCTGCCTCGGCATGGGTCGTCACGTCGATCGCGACGATGCACGCCGTTGCTCCCGCACCCTACAAGAACGCTATCGGCGATATCGCGCTCGTGCAGCACACCGCCGCGGCCGCTCCCAAAGAGCGCAACATTCATGTCAGCAAATTCTCGCGCCTGCAGCCGCTGACGGCCGAGAACCGGTCGTCGAAGCGCGATCGGCTGCTGACGCCTGACGTTCTGAGGGCTGCATTCGTCGGCACATCCGGCCCTGTCATCGCCGACGCCCTGCCCGCACGCACCGTCGTTGCCGCCGCGCAGCCGTCGAAGGTCAAGGACGACGCCGTTGCCGCGGCAACTCAGGTCGCAAGCGCACCTCAGGTTGCCAGCGCCAGCTCGTCCGACCGCATCGTCATTCCGTCCAAGGCTGAGATCGCCGCACTCGAAGGCCCTGCCCTGCTCGCGCTTGCCGCCATGCCGAAGGCTGCTTCGGATGAGCAGCAGGCCCGCGTTGCCGTCAACGCACCCGCTTCCATTCCCGCGAAGCCCGCCCCTGTTGAAGTGGCGAGCGTCGATGTCGAAAGCGACGCCAGCAAAGGCGACGACGCCGGCAATGCCTTCGGCCTCGTTCTCAACGACAACAATTCCGTACCCTTGCCGATGGCCCGTCCCGACGGCATGACCAAGCGCGCGCCGGCAAACGATCGCGCCAGCCGCCCTGCCGAACCGGTGCTTGCCTATGCACGACCTGATATCGGTGATGACGAAGGCGAAATCCCCGTCGTGCCGAAGCGCCAGGCAAGCCCTGTCGCCCGCGCCGGCGTCGCCGTCTATGACATCTCCGCAAGCATGGTCTACCTGCCGAACGGCGAACGCCTCGAAGCCCATTCCGGTCTCGGCAAGATGCGCGACAATCCGAAATATGTTCGCGAGAAGATGCGCGGCCCGACCCCGCCGCACACCTACCAGCTGACCATGCGCGAAAGCCTGTTCCACGGCGTCGAGGCGATCCGCCTCAACCCGGTCGGCGGCGCCGGCAACATCTTCAACCGCGTAGGCCTGCTCGCCCACACCTACATGCTCGGCGCACGCGGCGACTCCAACGGCTGCGTTTCCTTCAAGGACTACAAGCGCTTCCTCGCCGCGTTCAAGCGCGGCGACATCCGCCAGCTCGTCGTCGTCGAAAGCATGCCCGACAAGCCGCGCTCCACCTTCGCCTCGCTGTTCTCGTCGCGGTCCTAAGACCGCGACGTCACTCGCTTCACGTCACCTCAGCGGCCGCCGGCGGCCTCGATGATCATCCGGGTGATCTCGTCGGGATGCGAGATCAGGGACAGGTGGCTGGATTTGAGCTCGATCGTCTTGGCGCCCATGCGCTTGGCCATGAAGCGTTCCAGATCCGGGTTGATCGTCCGATCCTCCGTCGACACCGCATACCAGCTCGGCTTCGAACGCCACGCCGCCTGCGTGGTCTTGCCGGTCAGCAACGCCTTGTGGAACGGCTCCTGCACCGCATGGAGCACCTTGGCTTTCGCCTCCGGCAGATCGCCGGCGAAATCGCGCAGGAACGCCTCCTCGCTCAACCGTCCTTCATCGCCATCGAAGACGATGCCGGCCGAAGCAGGCGGGGTCGGATAGGTCTTCGCCAGCGCCGTGTAGTCCTCGCCGGCATCGGGCGCGCGGGCGGCGACATAAACAAGCGCCGAAACCTTGGGATGGACGCCGGCCTCGGTGACCAGCATGCCGGAGAAGGAGTGGCCGACGAGGACGGTCGGGCCATCCTGGCGATCCAGCACCTTCTCAACCGAGGCAACGGCCTCCGGCAGTGTGGTCAGCGGGTTCTGCACGGCGGTCGCGTTGAAACCGGCAGCCTGAAGGCGCGCGATCACCTCCGTCCAGCAGGAACCGTCGGCGAACAGCCCGTGGGCCAGAACGATGTTGCGCGCCTTGGCGGGCTGCGCCATCGCGGCCATGCCGCGCGAGGAAATGAGGGAAGCGGCAGCACCGGCGAGAAGCGCTGTCGAGAAAGTCCGTCTGTTGATCATCATGGTCTTTACCTTCGGCTTTGATCCATCCGACCCTGCGGCAGGCAGTGACCCCGCGCATGATCGGCACCGATCGATCTGCATCGGCCTGCCGGTTCTCTTCCGGGCACCGTCGCGACACCACTGATGGTGTCGCCGTGCCTTGGCCAAGACCTGCAGCCAAGACACGATCGCCGGCTGGCGCAGGTGAGGATGTCCCTCGTTCAGGCATGCCGTTTATGCCTGATTGTCCTGACGCGACCCGTATACGCCGGTGTCGGCGGGTTTGTTACAGGTCGGTTCGCGGCAGGACGACTTTAAGCGATCAGATTTCCTTCAGGCTCGCGCATTGTCGAGCCGGCCGATCAGCGTCGCGCTCGCCTCGTTGAGGCCGTTCACCTCGACGGTGACGCCGTGGGCCTTGAAGCGCTGCACCACGCGGTCCAGCGCCGCGACGGCGGTGATGTCCCAGAAATGCGCGTGCTTCAGGTCGATCGTCACCGCCATGCCCTCGGCATCGGCGATATCGAAGGCATCGATGAAAACGTCGGCGGAGGCGAAGAAGACCTGGCCGGTGACGTGATAGGCGATGCGCTCGCCGGCCTCGTCCGTCTCCTTGCGGACCGACAGCAGCTTGGCGACCTTGAAGGTGAAGAAGACGCCGCTCAGGAGCACGCCGACGGTGACGCCGAGCGCCAGGTTGGCGGTGAAGACGGTGACGATAACGGTCGCCAGCATGACGATGCTGGAGGTCTTCGGATGCACCACCATGGTCTTGACCGACGACCAGTCGAAGGTGTCGATCGACACCATGACCATGATCGCGACCAAGGCCGCGACGGGCACCTGCGAGACCCATGGCTTCAACAGCACCATGAGGATCAACAGCAGCGCGCCGGCGAACAGGGTCGAGAGACGGCCGCGGCCGCCGTACTTCACGTTGCTGACCGTCTGGCCGATCATGCCGCAGCCGGCGATGCCGCCGAACAGGCTGGCGGCGGCGTTGGCGATGCCAAGGCCGGCGCATTCGCGGTTCTTGTCGCTCGTCGTGTCGGTGAGATCGTCGACGACGCTCGCCGTCATCATCGATTCCAGCAGGCCGACCATGGCGATGGCCAGTGCCGGGCCGGCGATGATCTCAAGCGTCTCCAGGTTCAGCGGCACCTGCGGCCAGGCGAAGATCGGCAGCGAATCCGGCAGCTTGCCGAGATCGGCGACCGTTAGCACCGGCAGATGCAGGCCGACGGAAGCAAGCGTGAGCAGCAGGATGCAGATCAGCGGCGACGGGATGGCGGTGGTGATGCGCGGGGCGATGTAGATCACCGCGAGACCGGCGGCCAGCATCGCATAGGCAATCCAGTCGCCGCCGATGATATGCGGCAGCTGGGCGCCGAAGATCAGGATCGCCAGCGCGTTGACGAAGCCGGTGCGCACCGATTTCGACACGAAGCGCATCAACACGCCGAGGCGCAGCAAGCCGAACACGACCTGGATGACGCCGGCAAGCAGGCCGGCGGCGAAGAGATAGGGCAGCCCGTGGGCGTGCACCAGCGGTGCCGCGACCAGCGCCACGGAACCGGCGGCGGCCGAGATCATCGCCGGGCGGCCGCCGGTGAAGGCGATGACGATGCCGATGACGAAGGAGGCGAAGAGGCCGACCTGCGGATCGACGCCGGCAACGAAGGAGAAGGCGATGACCTCGGGGATCAGCGCGAAGGTGGCGACGGCGCCGGCAAGCATTTCGCGGGTCGGATTGGAAAACCAATCCCGGCGGAAGGAGGATACGTGCATGTTGGTGATATCTCGCAAAGCGTGGCCCAACGCGCCCGGGCGGGCGGTCGAAATATGGCGTGCAGGTTTTGCGTTGTCTGGCGGATCGGCGGCCAGAAGAGCCACCCGGAGTTTCACCGGGTCCGTGGTGAGTGTGTCCGTTATAGCCCGCCTTTTTGCCGCGATGCAATATCGCCGCGCCATTTGATCGTCGCAGGCATCCAGCGTCGGACGCCGCAAAATCCGTTTCCCTTTTGTACTCTTTGCCTCTTCCATTTCGCGCTGACTCTCTCCATATTCCGGCCATGGCCAAATCTCCGAAAAAGACCCCCGCCCCCGATGGTTTCGAGGAAGCTCCCCAATCCGCGTTCGAAGGCGCCCCGCTTGAGGGTTCCGTCGCCGATTGGGTGAAGCAGCTGGAGGCCGATGCGGAGGCATCCGGTGTCGAGACGCAGCGGCAGATTGCCTCGAAAGCCGGCAAGCACCGCAAGAAGGTGGAAATCGCGGCCAGATCGGCCGAAGGCCGCAAGCCCGAACGGGCGTCCGAGCCCGTGCGAGGCCCCCGCGGAGCGAAGGCGCAAAGCGCCGACAGCGTGAGCGCTTCAAAGAGTGCGCGCGGCACGTCCATGGGCGGCTCGACCGACCCGAAGACGCGCGCCGCCGCCGGCCTCAACCCGGTTTCCGGTCTCGACGTCTCGCTTGAAGACGCTGCCGCGCTGAAGGCGGGCACGGCCGTCACGGCCACGGTGGAGGCGCTTTCGGCGCTGATCGAGAGCGGCAATCCGCTGTTCAAGGACGGCAAGATGTGGACGCCGCATCGCCCGGCCCGGCCGCCGAAATCCGAAGGCGGCATCGAGATCCGCATGAATTCGGAATATTCACCGGCTGGTGACCAGCCGACGGCGATCAAGGATCTCGTCGAAGGCCTCGACAATGGCGACCGCAGCCAGGTGCTGCTCGGCGTCACCGGCTCCGGCAAGACCTTCACCATGGCCAAGGTGATCGAGGCCACGCAGCGCCCGGCCGTCATCCTGGCGCCGAACAAGACGCTGGCGGCCCAGCTCTACAGCGAATTCAAGAACTTCTTCCCCGACAACGCGGTGGAATATTTCGTCTCCTACTACGATTACTACCAGCCGGAAGCCTATGTGCCGCGCTCCGATACCTTCATCGAGAAGGAAAGTTCGATCAACGAACAGATCGACCGCATGCGCCACTCCGCCACCCGCTCGCTGCTAGAGCGCGACGATTGCATCATCGTCGCCTCGGTCTCCTGCATCTACGGTATCGGCTCGGTCGAGACCTACACCGCCATGACCTTCCAGATGGAGGTCGGTGACCGCCTGGACCAACGTCAACTATTGGCCGACCTCGTCGCCCAGCAATACAAGCGCCAGGACATCAACTTCGTCCGCGGCTCCTTCCGTGTTCGCGGCGACACGATCGAAATCTTCCCGGCCCACTTGGAAGACGCGGCCTGGCGCATCTCCATGTTCGGCGACGAGATCGACGCCATCACCGAGTTCGACCCGCTCACCGGCCAGAAGACCGGCGACCTGAAGAGCGTGAAGATCTACGCCAACAGCCACTATGTCACCCCGCGCCCGACGCTGAATGGCGCCATCAAGGCGATCAAGGAAGAGCTGCGCCTGCGCCTCGCAGAGCTCGAAAAGGCCGGCCGCCTGCTGGAGGCCCAGCGCCTGGAACAGCGCACCCGCTACGATGTCGAGATGCTGGAAGCGACCGGCTCCTGCGCCGGCATCGAGAACTATTCGCGCTATCTCACCGGCCGCAGCGCGGGCGAGCCGCCGCCGACGCTGTTCGAATATATCCCCGACAACGCCCTGCTCTTCATCGACGAAAGCCACGTCACAATCCCGCAGATCGGCGGCATGTACCGGGGCGACTTCCGCCGCAAGGCGACGCTTGCGGAATACGGCTTCCGCCTGCCGTCGTGCATGGACAACCGGCCGCTGCGCTTCGAGGAATGGGACGCGATGCGTCCCGACACCGTCGCCGTCTCGGCCACCCCCGGCGGCTGGGAACTCGACCAGTCCGGCGGTGTCTTCGCCGAGCAGGTGATCCGCCCGACCGGCCTGATCGACCCGCCGGTCGAAGTCCGCTCCGCCCGCAGCCAGGTCGACGACGTGCTCGGCGAGATCCGCGAGACCGCCGCCAAGGGATACCGAACGCTCTGCACCGTGCTCACCAAGCGCATGGCCGAGGACCTCACCGAATATCTGCATGAACAGGGCGTGCGCGTCCGCTACATGCACTCGGACATCGACACGCTGGAGCGTATCGAGATCATCCGCGACCTGCGCCTCGGCGCCTTCGACGTGCTGGTCGGCATCAACCTTCTGCGCGAGGGCCTCGACATTCCCGAATGCGGCTTCGTTGCCATCCTCGACGCCGACAAGGAAGGCTTTCTGCGCTCCGAGACCTCACTGGTGCAGACCATCGGCCGCGCGGCGCGCAACGTCGACGGCAAGGTCATCCTATATGCCGACAATATCACCGGCTCGATGCAGCGCGCCATGGACGAAACCGCCCGCCGCCGCGAAAAGCAAGTGGCTTATAACACCGAACACGGCATCACCCCGGAATCGGTGAAGGCGAAGATCTCCGACATCCTCGACAGCGTCTACGAACGCGATCACGTCCGCGCCGACATCTCGGGTGTATCAGGCAAGGGCTTTGCCGACGGCGGCAACCTCGTGGGCGGCAACCTGCAGACCCATCTCAACGCGCTCGAAAAACAGATGCGCGACGCCGCCGCCGACCTCGACTTCGAAAAGGCCGCGCGCCTGCGCGATGAAATCAAACGCCTCAAGGCCGCCGAACTCGCTGTCATGGACGACCCGATGGCGCGCGAGGAGTCCAAGGCCATGGAAGGCATCAAGCGGAACGCCAAGGCGACCCGCGAGTCCCTCAACCCATCGGCAACCTCAACGAACTCCCTCCCCCCTGTGGGAAGGGTTGGGGAGGGGAAGGCCGCGAACGCCGAGGCCACCTCCCTCTTCCAGAAACCCACCCTCGACGACATGGGCCCAGGCACCGACACCGCCATCCCGTCCCGCACCTTCCGCCGCAACGATCTCGACGAAATGACCGTCGGCCGCACCGAGAAGCCCGTGTCGGGCAAGCTCCCGGAAAAGCCCGACGCCGCCAAGAGCAGCAAGCGCTTCTCCCCCCTGCTCGAAGGCCAGCCCGATCGCGACGACCCGCGCCCCCTGGTGCGCGGCAAGACAGGCGTCGGCAGCTATGAGGATGCGGGGGATGTGAAGAGGCAGAAGCGGACGAAGGGCAAGACGGGGCGGCCGGGGCGGTAGGTGGCGCCAGCTTGACGCCACCGACCAAACTTCCATAATCGCCTGAACCGGAGGTTCTCCATGAACGCGATTACCGTCCATCTCCCCGAAGAAACCGCCGCCCGCCTCGACCGCATGGCCGACAAGCTGTCGAAGCCGGCGGACAGCGTCGCCGCCGATGCGATCGAGGATTTTCTCGCCCGCGAGGAATGGCAGTTGGCCGAAATCGAGGCCGGCCTCGCGGAAGCCGACCGGGGAGAATTTGCGAGCGAAGACGAGGTGAACGCGGTTTTTTTGCCTACAACTTTGTGGGGATTGGCCCCGTATTCTTCTTAGTAGAGCGTTTTATTCACGGCTAATTCTCTCAGAAAGATAATGAAGCCCCAAAAGCGTTATTATGAATATGTGAAAGAACAAGAAGGAATACATCCCTATCACAACAAGGGAAAGAACCTTGAAAATCAACGATGAGAAACCGTGATAAATTAAAAATCCTCTAAAATGGAAAAACACTTGACCAACTACAGGCGAGAGGACGACAAGAATCGTGTAAACAAACGATGCGAATGCCAAGTATCCAAAAAGAAAAGATAAAAACCTTCTTCTGGTCAATTTCTCCGGTTCGTTCTTATACTTTCCGTGACGCAGAGTGGGCGGATCACCTAGCATCAATTCATCAAGGTTCTTTCCATTGAAAGTCGCAATGGCAGCCAATGCGGCGACAAAGAAGCCACTAAGCGCTGATAGTAGCGTTAGTATCCTGTCCGATATAATCGACTGCTTAGTGTTCGCATCGTACGCAATTGACCAGTAATCGGAAAAGTACAACGCGCTAAGAAAAATCGCGGTCAGAAACAGCGGAATCCATAAATCAAATCGCCTTTTCTGAGCATGCGATATTCTTAAATAAAGCAGGGGCGTGAATATCTGTTTCATGACCCCACCTTATCTCAATCCCCAGTTGCCGTAAAGGAAATTTTTCCTATCAGTCCATTATGAGGATCATTCCTGCCACAAGCTCGGAGTTTATCGCGGCATGTCGTTGTCCCATTGGATGTTCGACAGAAACAAGTTCTTTTCGAACAGCCAAAGTTTCTGTGGCGTCTTGATCCATGTCGACTCTGATTGGGATTGTCTGGCTGCCTGCATCATCATATGAAATACGCACTTTCAGCTCATCGTATCCTTCACGGGCGAGCCGACGCTTTAGAGAATTGATGCTGCGCGTCACTATATTCTCGTCTGGCTCTCCGGATACGCTAAGCTCAATTGTTCTCTTTTTCTCAACAAAGACATGCTCTTCATCGAGTTGCGATGGCTCATTTCTGTGATCGATAAGCTCGACGCCGAGAAGCCTTCCACGTCGCAATTGCTCACCCAAACGGGTCGACAGATCACCACTAAGATCGACTGAGAGTCGGACTCGAAAAGAG
>UBQW01000056.1 GCA_900467745.1 Hyphomicrobiales bacterium | reverse complement strand
CATCGGGGCGCCGGGGCTTGGCTGGGCGGCGGCGGCGTTTGCGGTGCTGACCGCCTATGTCCGCGAGCTCGGCCGCGCCACCGGCCAGCCGAGCGATTTCTCCGGCCCCATGGCGAAGCAGCACCGCATGGCAACGATATCAGGCGCCGCTGTCCTATCGGTGTTTCAGCCGCTCTGGGGTGGCACCAATGAAATCTTGCTTGCAGCGCTATGGCTGATCGCGGTCGGCGCTGCGTTCACCGCTTTCCGTCGCGGCCGCCGGCTTGTGGCGGGCTTGAAGAGCGGCAGCAGCCGGTCCTGACACCAGCCCACCAGCATTTCGCCGGGCGTACCGAAATTCGTGAAACTGCGCTTGCGGAAAGTTAGCGCAGCAATAAAACAGCCGCGTCGCTTCTGTTTTCCCCGAAGCGACCTTGGACTAGCCTCGCTTCGGCGAGGCATTTTTCTTTCTATCTCCCACTGCCGAAAAGCCGGCTATCGATAGGCTCGCTCCGAAAACACGCTCATGCCGCTACGCACCAGAAGCTGGTGCACGAGCCGCCGGCGCATCGGATTTTCAAGCCGCGCCGCCTTGGAGCCGAGAAACTCGGTCTCGACATGTTCGAAAGCGGCAAGATCGGGAGAGGCGGCAATCGCTCTCGAATATTCGGCGTGAAATGCCCGGCGGCAGACATAGGTCTTGTATTTGGTAATACAGAAAACGGCGAACTCGCCCTGCTGCTCACGCAGGAAGTCGGCGACGCCAACCGTCACCTCCGGCCATGTCGGGTTGAAGGTGTCGTCAAAGGCGATGATGCCATAATCGGTCAGCGTATCCGCCGCCAAATGCGTGTCAGACATCACGTGATGCAGCATGTGCCCGCCATCGATGCTGAAGAAGCGGACCGGCCCCACTTTCGCGAAGATATCGGCGGGCTTCAGAAGCGTGCTATCGCCCTTGATCACCAAGTCTTCCAATACAGGAAGGCCGAGACGACGGCCGTTCTCGACAAATTGCAGATATTGCGCACTGCCCTTCGTTGCACTGTCGAGATCGAAAAGATCGATGGCAACGATTCGCTGCTCGTCACCGCAAATGCGCCGAAGGAGGAAATACGATCGCCCGTAATAGACGCCGATCTCGGCGATCGCTCCTTCAAAACCGGCCAGAGCCTGATGCTGGAGGATCGCCAGGAACACCAGCGCATCCGGGGGATCGATGTAACCCTCGATCGTTTGAAGATCATGAAAGATAAACTTGCGAATAGCTGCATCCATGCGCGATGTTTTTCCAGATATCTTTGAAGTCTAGTGAAACAGACATAACAAGACACAAAGCATAGACCATGCATGAAAGCTAAAATAAGGCAGTATCATAGGTAGCAAGATTTTCTGTCACTACCAGTAATTCCAGTGATATTGTCGGCTAGGCATATGTTGATCATGCATCGCAGGCGAATAATCCTCATTCGACCGGTCTTCGATCTCGGCTAACGAAAATCGGTAATCGCGTTGGCCATAAGATGCGGCGAAAGCGGCATACAACCCACTTCGTTCTTTTTATCGCCATGTCGTTGGCCTAACTCTGGTGCTGTCCGATTCCAAATCACAGAAGGTGGTGCATGGCAGGTGAAACAGTTCTGGTCGTTGGTGGTGCAGGCTATATCGGCTCCCACACATGTCTCGATCTCGCCAACAAGGGCTTCAAGCCCGTCGTTTACGACAACTTCTCGAACGGACACCGCGAGTTCGTCAAATGGGGTCCGGCCGAAGAAGGCGATATCCGGGATCGCGCGCGCCTCGACGAGGTTCTGGCCAAGTACAAGCCCGCAGCCATCCTGCACTTCGCGGCCCTGATCGAGGTCGGCGAATCCGTCAAGGACCCGGTCGCCTTCTACGAAAACAACGTCATCGGCACGCTGACCTTGCTGGCAGCGGCCCAGGCGGCCGGCATCAAGGCTTTCGTTTTCTCCTCCACCTGCGCGACCTATGGCCTGCCGCAGAGCGTGCCGCTGGATGAAACCCACCGCCAGGTGCCGATCAATCCCTACGGCCAGACGAAATACATCGTCGAGCAGGCGCTTGCCGATTACGACAAGTACACCGGCTTCCGCTCGGTCGTGCTGCGTTACTTCAACGCCGCCGGCGCCGATTTCGAAGGCCGTATCGGCGAGTGGCATCAGCCGGAAACCCACGCCATCCCGCTCGCGATTGACGCAGCACTCGGACGGCGCGACGGCTTCAAGGTGTTCGGCAGCGATTACGAGACCCGCGACGGCACCTGCGTGCGAGACTACATCCACGTGCTCGATCTTGCCGATGCGCATGTCCGCGCCGTCGAGCATCTGCTGCGCGGTGGTGAATCGGTTGCGCTCAATCTCGGCACCGGCACCGGCACGACAGTCAAGGAACTGCTCGGCGCCATCGAAGACGTCTCCGCCAAGCCATTCCCCGTCGAATATGTCGGCCGCCGCGAAGGCGATTCGCATACGCTGGTCGCCAACAACGACAAGGCGCGCGAAGTGCTCGGCTGGGTGCCGCAGCATGATCTCTCCCAGATCATCCGCTCGGCCTGGAACTGGCATTCGAAATCCAACCATCACTGATTGGCCATATCGATGACGGGCAAACCGAACATTTTGCTGATCACCGCGGACCAGTGGCGCGGTGATTGCCTCTCGGCACGCAATCACGCCTGCGTCAGGACACCGAATGTCGATGCGCTGGCGGCCGAAGGCACGCTGTTTGCCCGTCATTTTGCTGGCGCCGCGCCGTGTTCGCCGGCGCGCGCCACGCTCTATACCGGCCTCTACCAGATGAACCATCGGGTTTGCCGAAACGGCTCGCCCCTCGATGGCAGGTTCGACAATCTGGCGCTGGCAGCACGTCGCGCCGGCTACGAGCCGACCCTGTTCGGCTACACGGATACGGCGCCCGACCCCCGCGGCATCGATGCCAACGATCCGCATCTGACCACCTATGAAGGCCTGCTGCCCGGCTTTACCGCACGGCAGCTACTCCCGGAACATGAGAAACAATGGCTATCCTGGCTTCGCTCGCGCGGCCATGAAGACGCGACGAGCCGAGATATTCATGTCCCCTTGGGCGCCCGACCCGGCGAAATCTCCAACGCCCCCACCGCCTATTCGAAAGACGAGACGCAGACAGCCTTCCTGGCCGGCGAGTTCATTCGCTGGCTGGGCGAACAGGATAGTCCGTGGTTCGCACACATATCCTTCCTGCGCCCGCATCCGCCCTTTTCCGCGCCGGCGCCCTACAACGACATGTTCTCGCCTGAGGATGGGTCGGCCTTTTCCCGCGCTGCCGACCGGCAGAGCGAGGAAGCATCCCACCCCTATCTCGCCTACGCGATGCCGCGAAACGACAAGGGCAGCTTCATCCACGGCGCGACCGGCCCGGTCGATGACTGGAACGCCGAGGACATCGCGGCCATTCGCGCCATCTACTATGGAATGATCGCCGAGGTGGACGCGCAGCTGGGCCGTATCTGGGCCGCGCTCAAGGATGCCGGCGCCTGGGAAAACACGGTTATCGTCTTCACATCCGATCATGCGGAGATGGCAGGCGATCACTGGTCCTTCGGCAAGGGCGGCTTCTTTGACGGGAGCTATCACATCCCGCTGGTCATCCGCGATCCGCGCTCGGGCACTCGCGGCGAAACGGTCGAGCACTTCACCAGCGCCGCCGATATCTTTCCGACGCTTTGCGAGCGCCTGGACGTCGAGCCGGAAAACGGCCTGGACGGGCAATCGCTGCTACCCTTTACCGAGGGGAAGGGCGTTGCGAACTGGCGGGATGCGGCCTTCTGGGAGTTCGATTTCCGCGACGTCGCTCACCAGCATGCGGAGCGGCATTTCGGCCTGCGATCGAACGAATGCAATCTCGCCGTCATCAGGGACGAGAGCTTCAAGTATGTGCATTTCGCCGGCTTGGCACCGTTGCTCTTCGATCTCAGGAACGACCCAATGGAGCTGCGAAATATCGCGGCCGACCCAGCGCACGCCTCGACACGGCTCGCCTACGCGGAAAAGCTGCTGTCGCTGCGCGCCCGCCACCTCGACCAGACCCTGGCCTACACCGAGCTGACGGAGAAAGGGCCGGTTCGACACCGGCCCTGAGTATGCGTCAGGAAAAACGCCCGAGATAATCGAGCTTGCCGATTGGCGCGCCCTTGTTGCGCAAGATCGCGTGCGCCATCGAGATGTGGAAATAGAAATTCGGCAGCGCGAAGCTCAAGGCGTAGTCATCGCCTCGGAAAACTGTTCTGTGACCGCCGGGAGAAATGACGACCTCGCGGGTTTCAGCGCCATCGAGCGCATCCGGCGAAACGGTCGCGAGATAGGCTTCCGTTTTCGCGACACGCGCCCTGAGTTCGGCGATCGTCGTCTCGTTGTCCTCGAATTTCGGCGCATCCGTACCCGTTAGCCGTGCAATGGCGAGCTTGGCGCTATCGGTGGCGCGCTGGTACTGGCCGGAAAACGGCAACATATCCGGCGCCAGCCGCGTCGCGACCAGCTCCACCGGATCGATGCCTTTCTCGCTGGCGAAGGCCTCCGCCTTGTCGAGATAGTTGGCCAACGTTGTCAGGCCGCGCTGAAATACAGGCACTGTGAGGCGATAGATTGAAATAGACATTGCGCTCTCCACCGGGGCCGACGACCGGCCACCGTTTCCGCGACATCATATAGTGGGGCCACATATCATTTTCATCGGCCCGCGCTGCATTCTCGATGTTTTTAAGGCGTCGCGGCCAGGCCGTCGTAGCGCGCCTAACCGTGGGTTGTTGCGCCAAAATAATCCCAAAAAAGAGGTGGCTTATTTTACCAGCTTTTCTATTCTGCGCGCTTCGCATCGCTCGCCCTGGTTCACAGGATGAGGGCTTACAGGAACTGACATGCAATTCGTATTCGACGGCCACAACGACGTTCTTCTCCGCCTTTGGACCCATGAGCGGGAGGGCGGCGATCCCATTGCCGAGTTTGCGAACGGAACGGACACCGGCCACATCGACGCGCCGCGTGCCAAGGCGGGCGGCCTGGCTGGCGGCCTTTGCGCCATCTACATTCCCTCGGGCGATCTGGTCTTCGCCGATCCCGACAAGGACGGCCACTACGTCACCCCACTTGCAGCGCCTCTCGATCCATTGCCATCGCTGCGGATCGCCAATGAAATGGCCGCGATCGCCCTGCGCCTCGATCGCGCCGGCGCCTGGCGTCTGTGCCGCACGGTCAAGGACATCCGCAAATCCATCGATGATGGCGTTTTCGCCGCTGTCATGCATATGGAAGGCTGCGAGGCGATTGGCTCGGATCTGGCCGCGCTGGAAGTCTTCTACGCGGCAGGCCTGCGCTCGCTGGGGCCCGTCTGGAGCCGGCACAACATCTTCGGCCACGGCGTTCCGTTTGCTTTCCCGATGTCGCCCGATACCGGCCTTGGCCTGACCGACGCCGGCTTCGAGCTGGTTCGGGAGTGCAACCGCATGGGCATCATGATCGATCTCGCCCACATCACCGAAAAGGGCTTCTGGGATGTGGCGAAGACAACCGACCAGCCGCTCGTCGCCAGCCACTCGAACGTCCATGCGTTGACGCCCGTCGCCCGCAACCTGACCGACAGGCAGCTCGACGCGATCAAGGAAAGCCGCGGCCTCGTCGGCCTCAACTATGCGACCGCCATGCTGCGCGACGACGCCCGTTCAGACGGCGACACGCCGCTCAGCGACATGGTTCGCCATATCGACTACCTCGTCGAGCGCATTGGCATCGATTGCGTGGCGCTCGGATCGGACTTCGACGGCGCAACCATACCGGATGAAATCGGCGACGCCGCTGGCAACCAGAAGCTGATTGATGCGCTTCAGCGTGCTGGATATGGTGGCGAGGATTTGAAGAAAATAGCCAGCGAAAACTGGCTTCGAATTCTGTCTTCGGCATGGGGAGAAGAGGCTGCCTGAGACTGCTGACGTGCTTTGACTGAATTCAAAAATGAACAGGGGACGAAAAATATGATGATGACCAGATTGAACCGCAGCTTCCGTGCGCTTTCCGCCGGCGCCGCCCTCTCTATCCTGATGATGGCCGCGCCCGCCGCCTTCGCCGAAACCCCGAAGGATACCCTCGTCGAGGGCTTCGCGATCGACGACATCATCACCATGGATCCGGGCGAAGCCTTCGAGCTCTCGACCGCCGAGATGACCAGCAACACCTACAGCCTGCTCGTGCGCCTCGACATGGCCGACACGTCCAAGGTCAAGGGCGATCTCGCTGACAGCTGGACCGTTTCTGATGACGGCCTGACCTATACGTTCAAGCTGAAGCCCGGCATGAAGTTCGCCTCCGGCAACCCGATCACCGCCGAAGACGTTGCATGGTCCTTCGAGCGCGCCGTCAAGCTCGACAAGAGCCCCGCCTTTATCATCACCCAGTTCGGCATCACGGGCGACAACGTCACCGAAAAAGCCAAGGCGACCGACGAAAACACCTTCACCTTCACGGTCGACAAGCCTTACGCGCCAAGCTTCGTCCTGAACTGCCTCACGGCAACGGTTGCTTCCGTCGTCGACAAGAAGCTGGTTCTCGACCACGTCAAGCCGGTCACCCCGTCGGCCGACTACAAGTACGACAACGATTTCGGCAACGAGTGGCTGAAGACCGGCTACGCCGGCTCCGGCGCCTTCAAGCTGCGCGAATGGCGCGCCAACGAAGTTGTCGTGCTCGAGCGCAACGACAACTACTATGGCGAAAAGGCCAAGCTCGCCCGCGTCATCTATCGCTTCATGAAGGAAAGCTCTGCGCAGCGCCTGGCGCTCGAGGCCGGTGACATCGACATCGCCCGCAACCTGGAGCCCGGCGACCTCGACGCCGTCGCCAAGAACGCCGACCTCGCCAGCGAAAGCGCGCCGAAGGGCACCGTCTACTTCATCAGCCTCAACTCCAAGAACGAGAACCTGAAGAAGCCGGAAGTCCAGGAAGCCTTCAAGTACCTGGTTGACTACGATGCGATCGGCGCCACCCTGATCAAGGGCATCGGCGAAATCCACCAGACCTTCCTGCCGAAGGGCCAGCTCGGCGCGCTCGACGAGAACCCCTACAAGTTCGACGTCGCCAAGGCCAAGGAACTGCTCGCCAAGGCAGGCCTGAAGGACGGCTTCTCGGTCACCATCGACGTGCGCAACACGCAGCCGGTAACCGGTATCGCCGAATCCATCCAGCAGTCGGTCGCCCAGGCCGGCATCAAGATGGAAATCATCCCGGGTGACGGCAAGCAGACGCTGACCAAGTTCCGCGCCCGCACGCACGACATCTACATCGGCCAGTGGGGCTCCGACTACTTCGACCCGAACTCCAACGCCGATACCTTCACCAGCAACCCGGATAACTCCGACGCCGGCACGGTGAAGACACTCGCATGGCGCAACACGTTTGAAGCGCCTGAACTGGACAAGGAAGCCAAGGCTGCCCTGCTCGAGCGCGACAACGACAAGCGCGCGGCGATGTATCAGGACATTCAGAAGAAGTATCTGGCCAACAGCCCGTTCGTCTTCATCTTCCAGCAGACCGAAGTCGCAGGCTACCGCAAGGGCGTATCGAACTTCAAACTCGGCCCGAGCTTCGACACCAACTATGTCGGCATGATCGGCAAGGAATGATCCGGCAGGATTGATAGATTGAGCATCGTCGAAACAAAGACGGAAGCACGGCCGAAACCCGGCCGTGCTCTTCCTGTTGCGAAGGCTGTGGGCCGTTTTCTGGTCGCCGCGGTCACCACCTATCTCGGCCTTCTGGCCGTGACCTTCTTCATCGGCCGCGTCGTGCCCATCGATCCCGTGCTTGCCATTCTCGGCGACCGCGCGCCCGCCCACGTGGTTGAGCGCGTGCGGCGCGAAATGGGCTTCGACCTGCCGCTCTACCAGCAGTTCTATATCTACCTCAAAGGGATCCTGGCCGGCGATTTCGGCACCTCGGTGCTGACGACCAATCCTGTCATGGTCGATATCAAGCGCGTCTTCCCGGCAACGATCGAACTCGCCACGCTCGGCACCATCATCGGCTCGGTGATCGGCGTACCGCTCGGCGTCCTCGCCGCCGTCAAGCGCGGCAGCTTCGCCGACCAGATCGTGCGGGTCATCGGCCTGATCGGCTATTCCGTGCCGATCTTCTGGCTGTCGCTGATCTCGCTGGTGATCTTTTATGCCAAGCTGCGCTGGGTTGCCTTCCCTGGCCGCATCGACATCGTCTTCGAATATAGCTTCACGCCGGTCACCGGCTTCTATTTGCTCGACAGCGCCATGCAGGGGCAGTGGGATGTCTTCTACGACGTCTTCCGCCACATCATCCTGCCAGCCTCGCTGCTCGGCTATTTCTCGCTCGCCTATATCAGCCGCATGACACGCAGCTTCATGCTGAACGAGCTTAGCCAGGAATATGTCGTGGCCGCGCGCGCCAAGGGCCTGTCGGAAACCCGGGTGATCTGGGGCCATGCGCTGCGCAATGCCGCGGTGCCGCTCGTCACCGTCATCGCGCTCTCCTATGCCGGACTGCTCGAAGGTTCGGTATTGACCGAGACGGTCTTCTCCTGGCCCGGTATCGGCCTCTACATCACCAACTCGCTGCAGAATGCCGACATGAACGCCGTGCTTGGCGGCACGATCGTCATCGGCACCGTCTTCATCGGTATCAACCTCTTGTCTGATCTTCTTTATCGGACCCTCGATCCCAGGACCCGAACCCGATGAGCATGCAAGCAAACAACACCGCAACCAATGTCAGACCGATGACCCGCCGCGAGTGGCTGCTCTCCGACCGGCCGCAATCTCGTACTCAGGCCCGCCTCGGCCGCGCCTACGTCACCTGGCGGCAGTTTACAGCCAACCGCCTGGCGGTCGTTGGTCTCTTCATCATCATCGCGCTGCTCGTGATGGCCGCCTTTGCCGATGTGCTGGCCACGCACTCGCCCGTCGTCGGCGATCTGCGCAACGCCCGCCTTCTGCCACCCGGCGCCGAGGGCTATCTTCTCGGAACCGACGATCAGGGCCGCGATATCTATTCGCGCCTGATCTACGGCTCCCGCCTGACGCTGATGGTGGTCGTCCTCGTCGCCATCATCTCCGCGCCGATCGGCCTCCTGGTCGGCACCGTGTCCGGCTATGCCGGCGGCTGGGTCGATGCGATCCTGATGCGCATCACCGATATCTTCCTCGCCTTCCCGAAGCTCGTCCTGGCGCTCGCCTTCGTCGCAGCACTCGGTCCTGGCATCCAGAACGCCATCATTGCCATCGCCATTACCTCCTGGCCGCCATACGCCCGTATCGCGCGCGCCGAGACCCTGACGGTGCGGCGCTCCGATTACATCTCGGCCGTCCGCCTCATGGGCGCATCGCCGCTGCGTATCGTCGTGCGTCATGTCATGCCGCTCTGCATCTCCTCGCTGATCGTGCGCGTCACGCTCGACATGGCGGGCATCATCCTGACGGCGGCCGGTCTCGGCTTCCTCGGCCTCGGCGCCCAGCCGCCGCTGCCGGAATGGGGTGCGATGATCGCCTCGGGCCGCCGCTTCATCCTCGACCAATGGTGGGTTGCCGCCATGCCGGGGATCGCCATCCTCGTCGTCAGCCTTGGCTTCAATCTGCTTGGAGACGGCCTGCGCGACGCGCTGGACCCGAAGGAGAGCGGCCAATGAGCACGCTTCTCACCGTCAAAAACCTCAAGGTCAGCTACCCCACGCGCACCGGCGTCATCGAGGCCGTGCGCGGCGTCTCGTTCACGCTCGGTAAGGAACGCCTGGGCATCGTCGGCGAATCCGGCTCCGGTAAGTCGCAGACCGGCCGCGCCATCATGGGCCTGACGCCGCCGCACGGCATCGTCAGTGCTGATACGCTCAACTTCAACGGCATCGACCTTCTGTCGGCCTCGGCCAAGGAACGCCGGCAGCTGCGCGGCAAGCGCATCGCCATGGTGCTGCAGGATCCGAAATATTCGCTGGATCCGGTCATGACGATAGGCAAGCAGATCTGCGAGACGCTGAGAACCCACGAGAAGATCAGCAAGGGCGAAGCACGCGATCGCGCGATCGCCATGCTGGAAGCCGTGCAGATCCGCGAGCCGCAGCGCGTCTTCAATCTCTATCCGCATGAAGTATCCGGCGGCATGGGCCAGCGCGCCATGATCGCCATGATGCTGATCGCCGACCCCGAGTTGCTGATCGCCGACGAGCCGACCTCGGCGCTCGACGTGACCGTGCAGCTCGACGTTCTCAGGATCATGGATCGCCTGGTGTCCGAGCGCGGCATGGGCCTGATCTTCGTGTCCCACGATCTGCGCCTCGTCTCCTCCTTCTGCGACCGCGTCATTGTGATGTATGCCGGCAAGGTGGTCGAGGAGCTGAAGGCCTCCGAGCTCAAGAACGCCCAGCATCCCTATACGCAAGGACTTTTGAACTGCATGCCCCAGATCGGCGAAAACAGGCATCCACTGCCGGTGCTGGACCGCAAGCCGGAGTGGGCCGCATGACAGCAGCCCTTTCCGTCGACAATGTCACCGTCATCTACGACCATTTCCACGCGCTGAAGGATGTCAGCGTCGAGATCGCCGAAGGCCAGTCCTTCGGTCTCGTCGGTGAATCCGGCTCCGGAAAATCCACTCTCCTGCGCGCTGTCGCGGGCCTTGCTCCTGTCAAACACGGAACCATCAAGATCCACGGCGAGCAGCTGTCAGGCTCCAAGCGCAGCAAGGCCTTCTACCGCAAGGTCCAGATGGTGTTCCAGGACCCCTACGGTTCGCTGCATCCGCGCCAGACGATCGACCGGCTGCTGCTCGAGCCGCTGGCGATCCATGGCATCTCGGACAGCGACACGCGTATCGCTCGCGCGCTCGATGAAGTCGGCCTCGGCAACGGCTTCCGGTTCCGTTATCCGCATCAGCTCTCTGGCGGTCAGCGCCAGCGCGTCGCGATTGCCCGCGCCCTGATCGTTGAGCCGTCGATCCTGCTTCTCGACGAGCCGACTTCGGCGCTGGACGCATCCGTGCAGGCCGAAGTGCTGAACCTCTTGGAGCAGGTCAGGCGCGACAGGAAATTGACCTTCGTCATGGTCAGCCATGATCTCGGCGTCATCACCCACATGTGCGAAAACCTCGCCGTGATGCGCGGCGGCACCGTGGTCGAGCGATTGACTGCCGATCAGCTCGCCAAGGCCGAGGTTCACGAGGACTACACGAAAAGTTTGATGGTCGCGAGCAAGGGCTTCGTGAAAGTCTGAAGCCCAGTCTTTTCAAGTAATTGAAATTTTTAACAATCGGCGGACCGTTAAGAATAACGGTCCGTTAAAACACGACCAATCGACTAGACTATTGACAGCTGCCTTGCTTCTGTCATGATTGCGTTAACGGCTGTTAGCTTTCGTGATCATGGAGATAAAGATGTTCTTTCTCGGCGGCATGACCATGGGTTACTTCGCACCTCCAGCCAAGGCTGCCAAGCGGGCAGCTCCGCTGTTCAAGACGGTAAAGCGGGATCGAAAGATCGTTGCGAAGAAGAAGAGCTCCTACAAGGACACAGCGGTAGAGCGCTCCCTGATCTGGGCCTGGCACACCATATGTTAGACCGTCTCTTTTAGGCCGTCCAAGACAAGACGGATTTTCTCAGCAAGCGACATCTGGTGGAATTTTATCTCTACCATTCAGAAACTGAGCTCTCAATAAGAGCTGAAAACAGGCGGAGGCAACACATGGCAAACTTGGGTATGTCGCATACTCACGCGGACCACTATCGTTCCGCACGCTCCAAGAAGCCGGCAACGACGCTTGGTCGTTTGCATCTGGCGGCCAATGCGGCGCTGGTCGTGGCCGCGTTCACCTTTCTCGCAGCCGTAGTCTGCGGCGTTATCGGTTAGGGCACCGAAAACAAACCCTTTTTCACCAGGCACGGAACCAAAAAGGCACACCATCGTTATCTGGTCAGCAACGACTAAATGGAGATGGCAATGCTTTACTACGCACTCGTATTTCTTGTTGTAGCCCTGATCGCCGGCGTTCTGGGGTTCGGCGGCATCGCAGGCGCGTCAGCATCGATTGCCCAGGTACTGTTCTTCATATTCCTGGTGCTGTTTGTTGTATCGCTTGTCGCGCGGCTCATGCGCCGCGTCTAAATCCAGCATAATCAGAGAAATCCGGCGTCCAAAAGGCGCCGGATTTTTCGTGCGTTTGCCACTTGCCGAAACCTCTTGACTTGAATTGTCGCAATAGTGTCCAACTTTCCCGATTGGCTTGGCGGGGAGGCGTCGTTCAATCTCACCCACCTCTTTGCCCGGCTGGTCGCAAGATCAAATCTAAATCGATTCGCATTGCCGTTCGATTGCACCTGCCAATGTTTTCAGTGTGGCCGCAAAAGACCGGTATTGTTCATGCGGCAGTCATATTTGGCAGTGCACAAGGCAAACCCTACCGACCATAACTTTGTTTGGATCCAGAACCGAACCCATGTCTATTTCCCCTACGTCTCCGAGCCCGTCCCGCGAGTCCGAAACCAAGCAGATCGATCACAACGACTCGATCCGCGCGACCTATATGTCGATCGAAGACATCAGGGCGATGGGTGCATCCGCAGCCACCTCAGGTGTCAACTCGCTGGTCGCTTTCGCACCCTTCGACTTCTTCGCCCGGCATAAGGAGAACGAGAAGGAAATCCTGCGCGTCTACCGCACGACGGCGGCGGATGTGGAGGCCGGCGAGACGATTACCCCGGCCGCTGAGTGGCTTCTGGACAACCACTACATCGTCGAGGAAGCGATCCAGGAAGTCCGCCGAGACTTCCCCAAGCGCTTTTACCGAGAGCTGCCGACAATCGATGTGAACGGCACACAGATCCCGCGTACACTGGCGCTGGCATGGCTCTATGTCGCCCACACGCATAGCACCATTTCGCAGGAAAGCCTGACCGCGCTGGTCGATGGTTTCCAGGAACATGAAACACTGCGGATCGGCGAGCTCTGGGCGCTGCCTTCGCTGGTGCGTTACGTTCTGGTCGAAAACCTGCGCCGCATCTCGATCCGCGTCGAGCGCAGCCGCCGCATGCGCCGCCGCGCCAACGAGGCAGCCGACGAGTTGGTGCGCCTGACTGATCCCGCGAAGGCAGCCGAGTATCTGAAGACGCTTGAGCCGCTTGCCGAGGACAATACCTTCTCGACGCAGTTCCTCTACCGCATGCGCGACGGCTCGCAGACCTCGAGCCTCGCCATCACATGGCTGGATGAGCGCCTCGAGGCGCTCGGCCGTGACACCGAAGCGACGACGATGGCAGAACACAGCCGTCTCTCCTCCGGCAATGTCACGATGGGCAACATCATTCGCAGCTTGCGCGAGATCGACGACACCGAATGGTCCGTGTGGGTCGAGCAGGTCAGCCACGTCGACAAGTTGCTCTGGGACAATTCCGACTACGGTCTTCTCGATTCCGGCTCGCGCAACAAGTATCGCAAGCAGATCGAAAAGCTCGCCAAGCGCTCCACCATGACCGAAATGGAGATCGCACAGCTCGCGCTCGACATGACGGATGAAGCCAAGGCATCTGCCGACGAGCAACCCCATGAGCCGAACGTCGGCGCATTCCTGGCCGGCGCGCAGCGCCCGAAGCTGGAAGCGAGAGCGACCTACAGCCCGACGCTGGTGCAGCATTTCGTTCGCGCCGTGCGCCGTTTCAACTGGCTGTCGATCGCCGTACCGGTGCTGCTCCTGACCATTCTCGCGATGGTCATCGTCGGCCATTTCATGGCGAGCGCCGGCATGGCGCCGATCGCGATCATCCTGCTGCTGATCATGTTCTCGCTGCCGGCATCGGAAGGCGCGACGGGTCTCTTCAACACCGTGCTCTCCTTCTTCGTCACGCCGGCGCGCCTCGTCGGTTATGAGTTCAAGGAAGGCATTCCCGAAGACGCACGCACGCTTCTGGTCGTCCCCTGCCTGATCTCGAACCGCGACAGCGTCGACGAACTCGTCCGCAACATCGAGGTTCACTATCTCGCCAACCCGCGCGGCGAAATCTACTTCGCGCTTCTCAGCGACTGGCCGGACAGCCAGGTCGAGGAGACGGCCGCCGATCTCGAAGTACTCGACTATGCACGCCGCGAAGTCGCCAACCTCTCGGCGCGCTATGCCTATGACGGCAAGACCCGCTTCTACCTCCTGCACCGCCGCCGCCTCTACAATCCGTCGGAAGGCGCGTGGATGGGCTGGGAACGCAAGCGCGGCAAGCTGCACGAGTTGAACCTGCTCCTGCGCGGCGACCGCGACACGACCTATCTGCCGGGCGCCAATATCGTGCCTGAAAACGTGCAGTACGTGATGACGCTCGACGCCGATACGCGCCTGATGCGCGACGCCGTCACCAAGCTCGTCGGCAAGCTCTATCACCCGACCAACCGCCCCGTGATCAACCCGGAGACCGGCCGCGTCGAAAGCGGTTATGGCGTCCTGCAGCCCCGCGTGACGCCGTCTCTGACGACTGGCAAGGACGCATCGGTCTTCCAGCGCGTCTTCTCGATCAACCGCGGTTTGGACCCCTATGTCTTCACCGTCTCCGACGTCTACCAGGACCTCGCGGGCGAGGGCACCTTCACCGGCAAGGGCCTCTATCACGTCGATGCCTTCGAAGCGGCCCTGAAGGGACGCATCGAGGAAAACTCGGTTCTAAGCCACGACCTGCTCGAAGGCTCGATGGCGCGTTGCGCGCTTGTGACCGACCTTGAACTCGTCGAGGACTTCCCGACCCGCTACGAAGTCGAGACGTCGCGTCAGCATCGCTGGGCGCGCGGCGACTGGCAGCTGCTGCCCTACATGTTCAGCACCAAGCACGGCGTGACCGCGCTCGGCCGCTGGAAGATGTTCGACAACCTGCGCCGCTCGCTGACCCCGATCGCCTGGTTCTTCGCCTCCGTGCTCGGCTGGTACTTCATGGATCCGCTTGGCGCCCTGATCTGGCAGATCGTCCTGATCTTCTGCCTGTTCGTTGCGCCGACACTGTCGCTGATCAACGGCATCATTCCGCGCACCAGCGATATCGTCGCGCGCGCCCACCTCTATACCGTCTGGTCCGACATCCGCGCCGCCAATGCGCAGGTTGCGCTCCGCATCGTCTTCATCGCCGACGGCGCCTGCATGATGGCCGACGCCATCGGCCGCTCGCTCTACCGCCTCTTTGTCAGCCACAAGCTGATGCTGCAATGGAAAACCGCAGCCAGCGTTCAGGCCGGCAAGCAGGGCACGATCTGGTCCTATTACAAGGCCATGTGGCACGCACCAGTGCTGGCTGTGCTCGGCCTCGCCTTCGCCGTCGTCTCCGGCGACAAGGCCTATCTGGTCGGTATCCCCTTCGTTGCGCTCTGGATTCTTTCCCCGCTGGTCGCCTATTACGTCAGCCAGTCGGCGGAAACCGAAGATCGCCTCGAAGTCGCCGAATCCGTATCGAACGATCTGCGCAAGATCGCGCGCCGCACCTGGCGATATTTCGACACCTTCACCACGGCCGAACAGAACTACCTGCCGCCTGACAACGTCCAGGAAACGCCGCACGTCATCGTCGCGACCCGCACGTCTCCGACCAACATCGGCGTTTACCTGCTGTCCGTGGTCTCGGGCCGCCAGTTCGGCTGGTTCTCCTTCGAGGAAACGATCGAGCGCCTGGAGCAGACGATCGCCACCATCGACAAGATGGAGAAATTCCGCGGCCACTTGTTCAACTGGTATCACACCGATACGCTGGAAACGCTTGGACCGCGCTACGTCTCTGCCGTCGACAGCGGCAACCTCGCCGGTCACCTGATCGCGATCTCATCCGCCTGCCGCAACTGGGCCGAAGCCCCGTCCGCGCACATGCAGGGCAGCCTCGATGGCGTCGGCGACACGGCGGGCATCCTGGCCGAAGTGCTGGCCGACCTGCCGGATGACCGCAAGACCGTGCGTCCGCTGCGCCGCCGTCTGGAAGAGCGCATCATCGGCTTCCAGAACGCGCTCGCCGCCGTCAAGCGCGAGCACGAATTCGCGTCGATCCGCATCATCAACCTCTCGGTCCTTGCCCGCGACATCCAGAAGCTCGCCGCCAACCTCGATCACGAGGTGAAGTCGGCACTCAGCGCCGAGGTCACCCAGTGGGCCGAGGCGCTGGTCAAGGTCTGCGAAGCCCATATATCCGACAGCACCTTCGACCTCGCCAACATCGACGCGCTGCGCCCGCGCCTGATCGCACTGCGCGACAAGGCCCGCGACCTCGCCTTCTCGATGGACTTCGGCTTCCTCTTCCGCCCGGAGCGTCGTCTTCTGTCGATCGGCTACCGCGTCGAAAGCGGCGAACTCGATCAGGCCTGCTACGACCTTCTGGCATCGGAATGCCGCCTGACCAGCCTCTTCGGCATCGCCAAGGGCGACCTGCCGACGGAACACTGGTACCGTCTCGGCCGTCAGGTCGTGCCGGTCGGCTCGCGCGGCGCGCTGGTATCCTGGTCCGGCTCGATGTTCGAATATCTGATGCCGCCTCTCGTCATGCAGGAGCGTGGCGGCGGTATCCTCAACCAGACCAACAATCTGGTCGTGGTCGAGCAGATGAACTACGCCCGCAAGCTGGGTATTCCGTGGGGCATTTCGGAAGCGGCCTTCAACGCCCGCGACCATAACCTCAACTACCAGTACACGAACTTCGGCGTACCGACGCTCGGCCTGAAGCGCGGTCTCGGCCACAACGCCGTCATCGCTCCTTACGCCTCGATCCTCGCCAGCCAGTACAATCCGCCCGCGGCTATCGAGAACCTCGAACGCCTGCGCAAGCTCGGCGCGCTCGGCAAATACGGCTTCCACGACGCCGTGGACTTCACGCCGACCCGGGTGCCCGAGGGCAAGGCCTGCGCGGTGGTCTACAACTACTATGCCCACCACCATGGCATGTCGATCGCGGCCGTCGCCAACGTCGCCTTCAACGGCCATCTGCGCGAACTCTTCCACTCCGATCCCGTCATCGAAGCGGCTGAGCTGATGCTGCAGGAAAAGGCGCCGCGCGACATTCCTGTCATGAGCGGCAAGCACGAGTCCGACACCCCTGCCAGCATCCAGGACGACCTGTTGCGTCCGGAGATCCGCAAGATCTACGATCCGGCGGCGCGCGACCGCGAACTCGTTTTCCTCTCCAACGGCCACTACTCGATGATGCTGACCGCCACCGGCGCCGGCTACTCGCGCTGGAACGGCCAGTCGGTTTCCCGCTGGAAGCCCGATCCGACCGAAGATCGCTGGGGCACCTTCATCTTCCTGCGCGACACCGCCACCAACGAATGGTGGTCGGCGACGGCGGAGCCGAAGAGCATCGAAGGCGAGCAGGTCAAGGTTCTCTTCGCCGATGAAAAGGCGGAGTTCACCAAGACCGTTGGCGAGCTCACCAGTGAAGTCGAGGTCATCGTCGCCACCGAGCACGATGCCGAAGGCCGCCGCCTGACGCTGCTCAACACCGGCACGGAAGACCGCTTCATCGAAGTGACCTCCTATCTCGAACCGGTCTTGACCAACGATGACACCGACAACGCACATCCGGCCTTCGCCCGCATGTTCGTGAAGACGGAGATCGGCAAGCGCGGCGACGTCATCCGCGTCGAGCGCAACAAGCGCGATGGCAACGAGCCGAATATCGCGGTCGCGCATCTGATCGTCGATAACGCCGGCGCGACGCGCCACACCGAGTTCGAAACCGACCGCCGCAAGTTCCTCGGACGCGGTCGCAGCCTTACAAACGCTGCCGCCTTCGACCAGGGCGCGACGCTCTCGGGCACCGACGGCTTCACGCTCGATCCGGTGCTGTCGCTGCGCCGCACCGTCCGTGTTCCGGCTGGCAAGAAAGTCAGCGTCATTTTCTGGACCATCGCGGCACCATCACGCAACGAGGTGGACCAGGCAGTCGATCGCTATCGCCACGCCGATGCCTTCAACCACGAGCTCGTGCAGGCATGGACGCGCACGCAGGTGCAGATGCGCCATGTCGGCGTCACCTCGCAGCAGGCATCCGCCTTCCAGCATCTCGGCCGCCACCTCGTCTACCCCGACATGTATCTGCGTGCGGATACGGCAGCGGTTCAGGCGGGCATGCAGTCGCAGTCCTCGCTCTGGCCGCTGGCGATTTCGGGCGATTTCCCGATCTTCACCCTGCGCATCAACGACGACATGGATCTGGATATCGCAAGGGAAGCCCTGCTGGCACAGGAATACCTGCGCTCGCGCGGCGTCACCGCCGATCTCGTGATCATGAACGAGCGTGCATCTTCCTACGCACAGGACATGCAGCACGCCGTCGACCAGATGGCCGAGAACGTCCGTCGTCTCGGCCAGGCCGACGGCCTGCGCCAGCACATCTTCACGGTCCGCAAGGATCTGATGGAGGAATCGACCTACCACGCACTGATCTCGGCATCCCGCGTCACCTTCCATGCCAAGAACGGCAAGATCATCGATCAGATCAATCGTGCCGTGGCGCTGTTTGCGCCGACCAAGGAAGAGCAGCAGGAGCTTGAGAAGGTCAACGCCA
The DNA here is from genome assembly GCA_900467745.1 of Hyphomicrobiales bacterium. Classification (GTDB taxonomy): domain Bacteria; phylum Pseudomonadota; class Alphaproteobacteria; order Rhizobiales; family Rhizobiaceae; genus Rhizobium. The sequence continues at coordinate 97,524 of UBQW01000056.1, read as the reverse complement.
CGAAGTCGCGTGCCAAGCGCACGGCACCGGTCGCCAAGGCGCAGGTCCCGGCACTTGTTGTCGAAGAGCATGGCGATCTGAACTTCTGGAACGGCATCGGCGGCTTCTCCGGCGACGGACGCGAATATGTCGTCCGCATCCCGGGCGGCCATGCCACCCCGCAGCCGTGGATCAACGTGATCTCGAACGAGAAGTTCGGTTTCCACGTCGCGGCCGAAGGCGCCGGTTTCACGTGGAGCACCAACTCGCGTGACTACCAGCTGACCCCTTGGACCAACGATGCGGTCATCAACCGTCCGGGCGAAGCGATCTATGTGATGGATCGCGACAACGGAACTGTGATGACGCCGTTTGCTGCCCTGTCCGATCGCCAGGATATCCAGTTCGAAGCCCGCCATGGCCTCGGCTACTCGGTCTTCTCCAGCGTCCAGAACGACGTTTCTCTGGAGCTGACGCAGACGGTCGATCGCGAACGGCCGGTGAAGCTGCAGCGGTTGCGCCTGCGTAACAACGGCAGCAGCCAGCGCAAGCTGCGGCTCTACGGCTATGTCGAGTGGGTGCTCGGCAACAATCCGCAGAAGACGGCGCCGTTCATTCTCTCCGAGCATGACGCCGAGACCGGCGCCCTGTTTGCGAGCAACAACTACAGCATCGACTACTCCTCGCGCGTGGCCTTCTTCGCCGCCAGCGAGACACTGTCGGGCTACACGGCAAGCCGCCGCGAGTTCATCGGCAAGGCGGGCACCATCAAGGCTCCGGCAGCCTTGAATCCGGCTACCGTTCTGTCGAGCAACATCGATCTGGACGGCGATCCGGCAGCGGCTCTCGCAATCGACATCGATCTTGCCGCCGGCGAGGAACGCGATGTCATCCTTTATCTCGGCGATACCGCGACGAAGGAAGAAGCCCGCACGCTGATCGCCGATATCCGTAAGTCGTCCTTTGACGGCGCGGTTCAGGCAAACCGGGACTTCTGGCACGCCTTCACCGGCAAGCTGCAGATCTCGACCCCCGATCAAGGCATGAACACCCTGATCAACACCTGGCTCCCCTACCAGAGCCTTGGCTGCCGTATCATGGCGCGCACGGCCTTCTATCAGGCGAGCGGCGCCTTCGGCTTCCGCGACCAGCTGCAGGATACGTTGGCCTTCGTGCTGCACGAGCCATCGATCGCCCGAAAGCAGATCGTCAACGCCGCCTCGCGCCAGTTCCGCGAGGGTGATGTCCAGCATTGGTGGCTGCCGGGAACGGGTGCCGGCGTACGCACGCTGATCTCCGACGACGTGGTCTGGCTGGCCTATGCCATCCATCACTATTGCACGGTGACTGGCGACAAGAGCGTTCTCGACGACGAGCTCGCCTTCATCGAGGGCCCAGCCCTTCTCCAGGGACAGCACGATTCGTTCTACCGCCCGGAGAAATCCGAGGACAAGGTGAGCGTCTACGAACACGCCGCCATCGCGCTCGATCTCGCCATCGCCCGCAAGGGAGCGAACGGCCTGCCGCTCTTCCTCGGCGGCGACTGGAACGACGGCATGAACCGCGTCGGTATCGGCGGCAAGGGCACGAGCGTATGGCTCGGCTGGTTCCTAGCCGGCGCGCTGCGCTCCTTCAGCGCCTTCGCCGCCGAACGTGGCGACACGGCCCGCGTCGAACGCTGGGGTAAGCACCTGACCGAACTCAAGGCGGCACTCGAAACCGCCGCCTGGGATGGCGCCCACTACCGTCGCGGCACTTTCGATGACGGCAGCCTGCTCGGCTCGAAGGAAAGCCTGGAATGCCAGATCGATTCGATCGCACAGTCCTGGAGCGTTCTGTCAGGGGAGGGCGATCCGGCCCATGCCGCCAAGGCCATGGATTCTGTCCTCGCCAAGCTCGTCGACATGGATGCGCGCATCATCCGCCTGTTCACGCCGCCCTTCGCCAACTCGGCGAAGGATCCCGGCTACATCAAGGCCTATCCGCCCGGCGTTCGCGAAAACGGCGGTCAGTACACCCATGCGGCCACCTGGGTCGTCATGGCGCTGGCCGAGCTCAATCGCGGCGACGACGCGCTGCGTTGCTTCGATCTCTTGAACCCGATCAGCCACGCCAAGGACCCTGAAGCCGCCGAGCACTACCGCGTGGAACCCTATGTCATCGCCGCCGACGTCTATGGCGACGGCGCATTGACGGGTCGTGGTGGCTGGACTTGGTACACCGGTTCCGCCGGTTGGCTCTATCGCGCAGCGGTCGAGGGCATCCTCGGAATCCGGCTCAAGAACGGCCGCATCCATGTGAAGCCGTCGCTGCCGACAACGTGGGAAGGCTTCTCTGCGGAAATCGAGCACGCAGGAGCTAAATACCTCATTTCGGTCTCAAAATCGTCCCATCCAAGGGGCTACGATTTGACCATCAACGGACGTCAAGTCACCGATCCCGACGAGGGATATCCGGTCGGATAACCGCACTTTTCATGCAAACCATCCGGCGATTCGTTGAGGCCAAAAGGGAAACCTTTTGGCCTCAACTGCGTTTGCAAAATGGAAGCATGGAGAGGTCAATGGTAACGACGCCCGAAATCACGTTCGGTGCAGAGCGGAGAATCGCGACTGCGGCGCCATCGAAACGAGACACGCGACTGGACGTTCTGCGTGGTCTCGCGTTGATCACGATCTTTATCAATCACGTGCCCGGCCAGATCTTCGAACATCTGACCACCAAGAATTACGGCTTTTCGGATGCCGCCGAAGCATTCGTGCTGATCTCGGGCATCGCCGTGGGCATTGCCTACGGCTCGCGCTTCAAGGTCGCCACCTGGTTCGAAACGGCCAAGAAATCGACGAAGCGCGCCTTCACACTCTATCTCGCCCACATGATCACGACATTCATGACACTCGCGCTGTTCATCGCGGGCGCCTGGCTGTTTCACCGTCCGGGCCTTCTTTGCGAGATCAATATCCTTCCCGTGCTCACCAATCCGCAAGCCGGCATCCCGTCGCTTATGGGGCTTGGCCACCAGATCGGCTACAACAACATCCTGCCGATGTACGGCGCGCTGATGCTGATGATCCCGATCATCCTCCTGCTGGAAGCCAAGAGCCCCCTGCTTGCGTTGACGGTCTCTGGTTCGGTCTGGCTTCTTTCCGGGATTTATGAAATCGCGCCGCATAACACGCTGCTCGAGGGTTACTGGTTCCTCAATCCGCTCTCCTGGCAGTTCCTGTTCACGATCGGCATCGTCGGGATGATGCACGTGCGCCGTGGTGGCAAGCTACCGCACCACCCGCTGCTGATGGCTCTGGCAGCCGGCTATGTCGCCTTGTCTTTTGCGTGGGTCGTCGGCCAGCTCTGGGGCATCGGCAACGCTCTGGCCTCGCTTGGCCTGCCGCCAGTCATCACCGGCTTCGACAAGACCTTCCTGTCCCTGCCGCGCCTGTTGCACGTTCTCGCGCTCACCTACCTGGTGCTCAACATCGGCGCGCTCTCGAACCTGCTGCGCCGCCCCGAGGACAATCCGCTCGTCATCTTCGGCCGCCATTCGCTGAACATCTTCGTCGCCGGCACGATCCTGGCGATGATCGGCCAGGTACTGCTTTACATCAACAACGGTGACCAGGTCGTCGGCCCGATCTTCGTAGCTCTCGGTATCGTTATCCAGTTCGTCTATGCCTACCATCTGGAGCGCAAGCGGAAGCTCGGTCGCGCCGCCTCCGGCACGCGGAAGGCACCGCAGACCGGCGCGTTGCAGACGGTTTCCGTGCGCGCCGATCGCTTCCGTAGCACTGACCGGAAGTAATGCTTCGAGCGACCGCCAGCGCTATCAGCACAGGCGCGGCCCCTCGCAAAAACCTTGACTCCTGTGGAAAACCTTTTAAGAGCAGCGGTGGAAAAGGAATATCCATGGTTCGCCAAGAACACGCCATTGCTGCACGCAGTGACCGGGCACGAGTTGCCGGGATGGTTATGATGTTTCCGGTTTCTTCCAAAACCAAGGCCAAAACGACGACGAAAACCGTCTGACGTCTCTGGCCTGCCGCTCTCTCCCCGGCTCGGCTGGGGACAGAAAGCCGCAATCGTTGCGTGCTTTCCCCCTCACCGAACAAGAGGAGAGATGAGAAAGAGAGCTTGAAAATGGGTTTTAAAGTTGCAGTTGCGGGAGCCACCGGAAATGTCGGCCGGGAGATGCTCAACATCCTTTCCGAACGCGGTTTTCCCGCTGACGAAGTCGTAGCGCTCGCCTCCGCGCGCTCGCAGGGTCTTGAAGTGTCCTACGGCGACAAGACACTGAAGGTCATGAACCTCGAAAACTACGATTTCTCGGACACCGATATCTGCCTGATGTCTGCCGGCGGCGACGTATCGAAGAAGTGGTCGCCGAAGATCGGCGCGCAGGGCTGCGTCGTCATCGACAACTCCTCTGCATGGCGCTACGACCAGGACGTTCCGCTGATCGTGCCGGAAGTGAACCCTGACGCCATCGAGCAGTTCACCAAGCGCAACATCATCGCAAACCCGAATTGCTCGACCGCCCAGCTCGTCGTGGCCCTGAAGCCGCTTCACGAAGCCGCCACCATCAAGCGCGTCGTCGTCTCGACCTACCAGTCCGTTTCCGGCGCCGGCAAGGACGGCATGGACGAACTCTTCAATCAGACCCGCGCGGTTTTCGTCGCCGATCCGATCGAGAACAAGAAGTTCACCAAGCGCATCGCCTTCAACGTCATTCCGCACATCGATAGCTTCATGGAAGACGGCTACACGAAGGAAGAGTGGAAGGTTCTGGCCGAAACCAAGAAGATGCTCGACCCGAAGATCAAGGTGACCTGCACGGCCGTGCGCGTACCCGTCTTCATCGGCCACTCGGAATCGGTCAACATCGAATTCGAGAAGGAAATCACCGCCGATCAGGCTCGCGATATCCTGCGCGATGCGCCGGGTTGCCAGGTCATCGACAAGCACGAGAACGGTGGCTACATCACGCCTTACGAATCCGCCGGTGAAGACGCGACCTTCATCTCGCGCATCCGCGAGGACGCAACCGTCGAGAACGGCCTCAACATGTGGGTGGTTTCCGACAACCTGCGCAAGGGCGCAGCACTGAACGCGATCCAGATCGCCGAACTGCTCGTCAATCGCGGACTTGTGAAGCCGCGCAAGCAGGCCGCTTGAATATTTTCTTAACCATGTCTTGTTAAGCCCGTTACTTAAGTTAAGGCTTATTCTCAAAGGCGCGGGGTGCCGAAAGGCTTCCCGCGCTTAATCAAAGGATGGTCGGGACAATATCGCCGATAGCGGGCTGCAGCCCGGCTGAAGGCTAGGCTGATCGGGATCGGGGTATTCGATGCGCAAGACAAGACTTTTGCTGGCAGCGGCGGCAGTGTTCGCCATGTTCCAGGCACTTCCGGCAACGGCTGAAGCGGCACCACAGTGCAGCAACACCAGCGCGGGCTTCGACCAGTGGGTTGTCGCCTTCAAGCAGGAAGCCGCGGCCAACGGCGTCAGCCGTTCCGTTCTCGACAAGGCCTTCGCCAACGTCGTCTACAACAGACCCACCATCTCCGCCGACCGCGGCCAGAAGAGCTTCAAGCTCTCCTTCGACGCCTTCATGCAGAAGCGCGGCGGCCAGGCCATCATCTCGCGCGGCAAGGGCATGAAGCGCGCCAACGCAGCGCTCTTTGCCAACATCGAACGCAAGTACGGCGTTCCGGCCGGCCCGCTGATCGCGATCTGGGGCATGGAAACCGGCTTCGGCAGCTACATGGGCACCCAGCACACCATGTCCGCCGTCTCCACGCTCGCCTTCGATTGCCGCCGCACCGCCTATTTCACCGACCAGCTCTACGCAGCGCTCCAGCTCGTCGGCGAAGGCTTCCTCAGCCCGCAGGCGCGGGGCGCCGCCCACGGCGAAATCGGTCAGACACAGTTTCTCCCGCGCAACGTCGTGCTCTACGGTGCAGATGGCGATGGTGACGGCCGGGTCGACATGGTCGGCTCACGCGCCGACGCTCTGGCCTCGACCGCGAACTTCCTCAAGGGCCACGGCTGGCGTCCGGGCGCCGGTTACCAGCCGGGCGAGCCGAACTTCGCAGCCATCTCGGGCTGGAACGCTGCAACGGTCTATCAGCAGGCGATCGCCTATATCGGCCAGCAGATCGACGCGAACTGATCCACACCTGATGATGAAATGAAAAAGGCGCCGCGGGAAACCGCGGCGCCTTTTTTTCTTGTCTCGGATTATGGCGTCAGACGTCAGGGCGAATGAAGTCTCGCGTCTCTGCGTCCATGACCCACAATTCGCCGGTCGAAATATCGAACCAAGCGCCGTGCAGCTGGATGTCACCGGCTTCCTCGCGCGCCTTGATCTCCGGAAATGTTCTGAGATTGTCGATCGAGTTGCGAATCGACACGCGCTCCAGCGCCGTCTGGCGTTCGCCAGGGGTCATCACGTCATTGCTCTGGATCTGCTCGGCAGCCGGTCGCACCAGCGACATCCAGCGTCCGATGAAATCGCCAGGCGACAACGGCTCGGCATCGGGATCGAGCGCCGCGCGGATACCGCCGCAGCGACCGTGACCCATGACGACGATATCGGTAACCTTCAGGGCCAGCACCGCGAACTCGAGTGCCGCCGAGGTCGCATGGAAATTACTATCAGGCTCGTAGGGCGGCACCATGTTGGCGACGTTGCGGACGACGAAGAGCTCGCCAGGTCCGGAATCGAAGATGAGTTCCGGCGCCGCGCGCGAGTCCGAACAGGCAATGACCAGCGTGCTCGGGCTCTGCCCGTGCTCCGCCAACGTCCTGTATCGGTCACGAGCGTCGGCATAACGCCCGCTCATGAAGTTGCGATAGCCGTCGAGAAGTGTATCTGGAAAACGCTGCATGATCTTCGATTACAGCGAGAGCGGTGCAAGATCAATATCGCAGCGCCAAATGCGTTAACGGCGCGGCTGCTAGCTCTTTCGCCGCTGTGCGGGGTGCATCAGATGCCGCATCTGCACCATCGCCATCGGCGTCGACAGGCTGGAGGCATCGTTTGCGAGCGTCAACTCATCGCTGCCGCGCTTCACTGCCCGGGCGAGCACCTCGTAGACGCTTGCCGTCGCCAGCTGCAATGCCTTCTCGTCTTCCATGCCGGACTGCAGCCGGGACAGGAAGAGAGCGGCAAGAAGATCGCCCAACCCGTTTGGCGGATTGTCGATCAGCCGGTGCTCGGCAAGCAGCGCGTGGCGCCCGGAAAGATAGAGGTTGCCCGTTCCACCAGCCATCATCGGCACCGCCGAGGTCACCAGCATGCGCGCGGGACCGAGCGCGAGCGCCGCCTCCATGATCTCGGTGTTGCTTTCCAGCGGCGCGCCGGACAACCAGGCAAGTTCGTAGCGATTTGGGGTCGCCAGCGATGCCAGCGGGATCAGATGGTCCCGGATCGCCTCAGCAGTCGCCTCGGGAACATAGAGCCCGCCGAGATCGCCCATGACGGGATCGCAAACGTAAAACAGATCGGGATTGCGCTCACGGAGCGCGGTGATCAGCCGGCCGACGGATCGCGCCTGCGCGGCATTGCCGAAATAGCCCGAAAGCACCGCCTTGACCTCGCCGATCCAGGGCGCGCGAATGAGATCGTCGATCGCTGCGTCGAAATCCGCCTCGGCGAAGGTCAGCCGCGTCGAACGGCCGTGGCCCGGGTGCCAGGGCAGGACGATGGTCGGCAGCGCCCATACCTGGTGGCCGAGCGTCTCGAGCGCGAACACCGCCGCCCGATTGCCGACCGATCCACGAACGACGTGGCTCGATATGACGATGACCGTGCCTGCTGCATTCTGCGACATGTTTATCCGATCCGGGTTCCGATCTTCAGTTGATCGTCTTTTTGCTGCGCGACTGTCAACAACTCTTCATTGGGACGTGATCAAAGTTCTGGCGACGAAAATCATATTCGGATCATTTTTTACAGAATTGACGACATGCCGGCTAAATTCGCACGAAAACTGCGATCGACGTCCCTATTTTAGCAATTTTTCTGTCAAACCTTCTGCTAACCTGCGCGCAATCGAGAAAATGGGGGACACAGTCAATGGCTGCTCGAAACAATCCGAAACGGGAAAAGCAAATCGAGAGCGCGAACAAGATCGCGACGGCGATGGGCGAGCACTATCTCGCGCCGGACATCCTCTTCGGACGCGCCAGCGGCGACGACCTCGAATCCTACACGCCTGAAATGCTGGCGATTTCCGCCGTTCACTGCGCGGCCGAACTCGCCGCCTGGACCGGCAACGCGCCGCGCGTCACCGTCACCTCGCTCGACAATGTCGAGCCGGATGGCGTAGCGGTATCGGTCCTGTCGGTGACCGATCACAACATGCCGTTCCTCTACGAATCGGTCATGGGCGAGGTGACGAGCAGCTACCGCGATCTCTTCATGGCGGTTCATCCCATTCTCGTCATGCAGCCAGGTCACCCGCCGGAACTCTATTCGCCGGATATGCCGGGCGAGCCGGCAAACCGCGTCAGCCACATTCAGCTACACCTCGCCCCACTCACCCCGGCGCAGTCCGCCGATCTGATCGAGCGGATCGAGATCGTTCTCGAACAGGTGCGCCTATCGGTTTCCGACTGGAAGCCGATGCTGGACAAGCTCGGCACCGCCATCGACGAACTGTCGTCACGCAATGTCGGCCGCCGCAAGGCGGATCGCGACGAAGCCGTCGCGTTCCTCACATGGCTGCGCGACGCCAACTTCACCCTTCTGGGCATGCGCGAGTATGTCTATTCAGGCAAGGGCTCGAACGCGAAGGTCGAGCGCGACAAGGGCACGGGGCTGGGCATCCTTTCCAACCCGGATGTCCTGGTGCTCCGGACCGGCCGCGACGCCGTAACCACGACGCCCGAAATCCTGGCCTTCCTCGACGGTCCCGACTTCCTGATCGTCACAAAGGCCAACGTCAAATCCGTCGTCCACCGCCGCGCCTATATGGATTATGTCGGCGTGAAACGCTTCGACGAGAATGGCAATGTCACCGGCGAACTGCGCATTGTCGGCCTCTTCACCTCGACGGCCTACACGTCGCTCGCCACCGATATCCCGCTGCTGCGCTCGAAGGTCGAGAAGGTGAAGGAGCATTTCGGCTTCGATCCGATGAGCCATTCCGGCCGCATGCTCGACAACACGCTTGAATCCTATCCGCGCGACGATCTCTTCCAGATCGACACCGCCCTGCTCGCCACCTTCGCCGAACAGATCAACGATCTGACGGACAGGCCGCGGGTGCGGGTGCTGCCGCGCATCGATCACTTCGATCGTTTCGTCTCCGTTATCGTCTACGTACCGCGCGAGGAATATGATTCGATTGTGCGCGAGAAGATCGGCACCTACCTCAAGACCATTTATGACGGCCGCGTCTCGGCCTATTATCCGGCTTTCCCCGAAGGCGGCGTCGCCCGCGTCCATTTCATCATTGGACGCTCCGGCGGAAAGACCCCGCGTATCCCTCAGGCGAAGCTCGAGGACGCGATCCGAGCCATCACGGCGCGTTGGGACGACCGCTTCGAAATGCTTGCCGGTCCAAAGGCGCCGAAGATCAAGGTCAGCAACGCCTATCAGGATCTCTTCCCGCCGGAAGAAACCTTTGCCGACTTCGCCGATATCGTCGCCTGCGCCACGGGCGAGCAGATCCGCATCGAGTTCTACACGCGCATCAAGGACGGCGTGTCGCTCCTCTGCCTGAAGATCTTCCACTTCAATGGCCAGCTCGCGCTTTCCCGCCGCGTGCCGCTTCTTGAGAATCTCGGCTTCAGTGTCATCAGCGAAGGTACCTTCGACATCAACGTGACGCTGGCCGACGGCAGCGAGAAGCTGGTCGTCCTGCATGACATGGAACTTGAGGCCCAAAGCGGCGCCGAGATCGATCTGCAGCAGCATGGCGTCGCACTGGAAGAAGCTTTCCTGTTCGCCTTTGCAGGTGTCATCGACAACGACAACTTCAATCGCCTGATCATATCCGCCGGCCTGTCGGCTCGCGAGACAAGCGTCTTGCGCGCCTACTCGCGCTATCTGCGCCAAGCCGGCATCGCCTATTCGCAGGATTACATCGCGACGACGCTGGATAAATACCCGGCTATCTCCTCGCTCATCTTCCGCCTGTTCCACGACGGCCTGGACCCGAAGCTGACCGAGAAGAACAGGATCAAGAAGGCGACAGATCTTCACGCAAGGATCGAAACCGCGCTGTCGGACGTTCCAAGCCTTGATGACGACCGTATCCTGCGCCGCTATGTCAACGTGGTCGACTCGACGCTGCGCACCAACTACTTCCAGCGCAATCCCGATGGTTCCGCAAAGGCGATGCTGGCCTTCAAGCTCGATCCGCATTTGATCGACGGCCTGCCGGCGCCGAAGCCGTTCCGCGAGATGTTCGTCTATGGCGTCGAGGTCGAGGGCGTTCACCTGCGCTTCGGCCGGGTAGCCCGCGGCGGCCTTCGCTGGTCGGATCGCGCCGAGGATTATCGCACCGAGGTGCTGGGCTTGGTGAAGGCGCAGCAGGTCAAGAACGCCGTGATTGTGCCAGTCGGCGCCAAGGGCGGCTTCTATCCGAAGAAGCTCCCCGTCGGCGGCAATCGCGATGAGATCTTCAATGCCGGACGTGAAGCCTACAAGACCTATATCCGCACGCTGCTGTCGATCACCGACAACATTTCCGGCACCGAGATCATCCCGCCTGAGAACACCGTGCGGCTGGATGGTGACGACCCCTATTTCGTTGTAGCCGCCGACAAGGGCACGGCAACCTTCTCCGACACCGCGAATGCACTGGCGCAGGAAGCCGGCTTCTGGCTCGACGATGCCTTCGCATCGGGCGGTTCCGCCGGTTACGATCACAAGAAAATGGGTATCACCGCGCGCGGCGCCTGGGAGACCGTGAAGCGCCATTTCCGCGAAATGGACATCGACATCCAGACGACGCCGTTCACGGTCGCCGGCGTTGGCGACATGTCGGGCGACGTCTTCGGCAATGGCATGCTCTTGTCGCCGAAGATCCGGCTTCTGGCCGCCTTCGACCACCGTGACATCTTCATCGATCCCGATCCTGACATGGCCAAGACCCTGGCTGAGCGTCAGCGGCTGTTCAATCTGCCGCGCTCGAGCTGGCAGGACTTCGACAAGAACCTGCTTTCGAAGGGCGGCATGATCATCTCGCGCTCGGCGAAATCGGTGACGCTCACCGCACAGGCCGCCGCCGCGATCGGCATGGACAAGACGGTCGCGACGCCGTTTGAAGTTATGACCGCGATCCTGAAAAGCCCTGTCGACCTGCTCTGGTTCGGCGGCATCGGCACCTATGTGAAGGCGACATCCGAGACCGACACCGACGTCGGTGATCGCGCCAACGATCCGATCCGCATCAGCGCCGACGAAGTACGCGCCAAGGTCATCGGCGAGGGTGCCAACCTCGGCGTCACACAGCGCGGCCGCATCGCCTACGGCCTGAAAGGTGGGCGCTGCAATTCCGATGCGATCGACAACTCGGCCGGCGTCAACACCTCGGACGTCGAAGTAAACATCAAGATCGCGCTCGCCGCCGCCATGCACGACGACCGGCTGACCCGGCAGAAGCGCGACCAGTTGCTGTCCTCGATGACCGATGAAGTCAGCAAGCTGGTGCTCCGCAACAACTACCTGCAGTCGCTCGCCATCTCGCTGACCGAGCGCAAGGGCACCGGGAACGGCCTCGAGCTCACCCGCTTCATGGGCGTTCTGGAGACCGCCAAGCAGCTCAATCGCAAGGTCGAGACGCTCCCCGACGACACCACCATGGCCGAACGCTACGCCGCCAGCAGACCGCTCACACGGCCCGAGATCGGCGTCCTCTTGTCCTACGCCAAGATCGTTCTCTTCGACGCGCTCGCGGCAAGCGATCTGCCGGATGATCCCTATTTCGAGGCGACTCTCTCGCAGTATTTCCCCGCCAAGATGCGCAAGTCCAACGCGTCGGATATCGCCAACCACCGCCTGAAGCGCGAGATCGTGGCGACCGTTCTTGCCAACGAGGCCATCAACCGCGGCGGCCCAAGCTTTGCCGTCAGCATGATGGACGCGACGGCCGCATCGGCGCCCGAAGTGGTGCGCGCCGCGATCATCGCCCGCGACGGCTTCGATCTGAGCCGGCTCTGGAGCGAGACCGATGCGCTCGACGGCCGGATTTCCGGTCAGATGCAGAACCGCATTTACGAGGAAATCAGCCATATCTTCACCGTGCTGACGCGTCTGCTGTTGAAGATGCAGATGGCCAAGGGTGATATCGCCGAGACCATCGAGAGGCTTCGCGCGGCCTTCAAGAAGCTGCAGCCGGTCTTCGCCAACCAGGTCGTTCCCGAACTTGAGGCGCGCCAGGCCGAGTATCAGGCGGCCGGCGTGCCGGACAAGCTTGCAGCCGAGATCGCGCATCTGATCGGCTTCGCGCTCGTGCCCGAGATCATGCAGATCGCGGAGCGCACGGGCGAGCCGCTGATCCGCGCCGCCGAGAGCTATTTCGCGGTCAGCCAGACCTTCCGCATCGGCCGGCTGCTAGCAGCCGGCAGCCGCATCACCACTTCGGATCACTACGAAAACCTGGCCCTGGCGCGAAGCCTCGACCAGATCGCGACGGCGCGCCGCGATATCGTGAGCTCCGCCCTATCGAACAACGGCAAGGAAAAGCTGCCGGTGCAGGCATGGCATGCGAGCGACCGGATCAGGATAAACCGCATCGCCGAGGAACTGGCGGGTCTCAGCGAAGGTGGCGATCCGAATCTGGCCCGCATCACCGTCGCCGCCGGCCTGCTGACCGATCTTGCCAGAGACGGGACGAGGTGAGACAGTCCGCTCCCAAATCAGGAGCAGGCCGGTGAATCGCATTGACTGGACGGGAACACAGCCCCAGCGCGCCACGCGCAGGGGCATCTGGGGCTGGATGTTCTTCGACTGGGCCGCGCAGCCGTTCTTCACCGTCGTCACAACCTTCATCTTCGGCCCCTATTTCGTGGCCAGGCTGACGTCCGATCCGGTCTCCGCGCAAACGCTCTGGAGCAACATGGCGACGATCTCCTCGGTGATCATAGCCATTCTCTCGCCCATTCTCGGCTCGATCGCCGATCAGTCCGGCGGACGAAAACCATGGATCGGCTTCTTCGCCGTCATCAAGATCGCCAGCCTCTGCTGCCTCTGGTTCGCGGCACCAGGCTCACCGGTCATCTACCCCGTGATCTTCATGATCCTGGCGTCGATCGCCGCGGAATTCTCGATCGTCTTCAACGATTCCATGATGCCGCGCCTCGTCGGAAAGGACGAAGTCGGACGGCTGTCCAACACCGCCTGGGGCCTCGGCTATCTTGGCGGCATGATCGTGCTGATCGCGGTGGTGGCGCTACTCGCCGGAAGTCCCGAGTCCGGCAAGACCATCCTCGGCCTCGACCCGCTCTTCGGCCTTGATCCACACACGGGTGAGGATGCGCGCATTACCGGGCCGATCTCGGCCGTGTGGTATCTGATTTTCGTCCTGCCGATGTTTCTGTTCACGCCTGATGTGAAAGGCGGCCTTCCCTTCGGCGCCGCCGTGCGCTCCGGGCTGCGTGAAGTCAGGCACACGTTGTCGGAACTGAAGGAGCGCCGCCCGCTGCTGCGCTTTCTCGTCGCCCGCATGATCTACCAGGACGGCGTCAACGGCCTGCTGATCCTTGGCGGCGCCTTTGCCGCCGGCATGTTCGGCTGGGCAACCATCGAGATCGGCATCTACGGCATCATTCTCAATGTGGTGGCGATTTTTGGCTGCATCATCGCCGGTCGGATCGACGCGCGCATCGGCTCGAAGGCGACGATCGTCATCAGCCTGACCATGCTGCTCTTGGCGACCTTCGGCATCGTATCGACCGAACCCGGCTATACGCTCTTTGGGCTGGTGCCGCTTTCGACAGTGGATTCGGGAGGTCTGTTCGGCACGGCGGCGGAGAAAGCCTATATCGGCTACGGCCTGCTGATCGGCCTGGCATTCGGCCCTGTGCAGGCCTCTTCGCGCTCCTATCTGGCGCGCAGTGTCAGCCTTGATGAGGCTGGCCGCTATTTTGGCATCTACGCGCTGTCAGGCCGGGCAACCAGCTTCATGGCGACGCTTCTGTTTTCGATCGTAACTTATGCGACAGGCTCGTCGCATCTCGGCATGGCCACGCTGGTCCTGTTTCTGGCCGGCGGGCTGGTCCTATTGATCCGGACGCCCTATCCGGCGGATAGGGCGTAGCCGTTTTCATCGATGTTTAGTGGCGGAAGTGGCGCATGCCGGTGAAGACCATCGCCACATTGTGCTCGTTCGCCGCGTCGATCACTTCCTGATCGCGCATCGAGCCACCCGGCTGGACGACAGCGGTGGCACCGGCGGCAATCGCCGACAGCAGCCCGTCTGCGAACGGGAAGAAGGCTTCCGAAGCAACAGCGGAGCCCTTGGTCATCGGCTCGGCCCAGCCCATCGCCTTGGCGGCATCCTCGGCCTTCAGCGCGGCGATGCGTGCTGAATCGATGCGGCTCATCTGGCCGGCGCCGATACCGGCCGTCTGGCCGTCCTTGGCATAGACGATGGCGTTCGACTTGACGTGCTTGGCAACCGTATAGGCGAACTTCAGGTCCACCAGTTCCTGCGCCGTCGGCTGGCGATTGGTGACGACCTTCAGCTCGATATCGTCGATCATGCCGTTGTCACGGCTTTGCACCAGCAGGCCGCCGGCCACGGTCTTCGCCGTGATGCCGCGCGAGCGCGGGTCGGGCAGACCGCCGGTTACGAGCAGGCGCAGGTTCTTCTTGGCTGCGATAACCGCCTTGGCTTCTTCCGTCACCTCAGGCGCGATGATGACTTCGGTGAACAGCTTGACGATCTCTTCCGCCGTCTCGGCATCGAGCAGCTGGTTTAGCGCAATGATGCCGCCGAAAGCGGACGTGCTGTCGCAGGCAAGCGCCCGAAGATAGGCGTCCTTCAGCGTCGGGCCGGTCGCGACGCCGCACGGATTGGCATGCTTGATGATCGCGCAGGCCGGGCCGGTCTTCTCGGACGAAAACTCGCCGATCAGCTCGAAGGCACCGTCCGTGTCGTTGATGTTGTTGTAGGAAAGCTGCTTGCCCTGCAGCAGCGTTGCGGTGGCCACACCAGGACGGTTTTCACCGGTCACATAGAAACCCGCCGTCTGGTGCGGGTTTTCGCCGTAGCGCATCTCTTCCTTCAACACGCCACCGATGACCCGGTGACGCGGTGTGTCGATCGACAGCGCCTCGGCGAACCAGTTGGAGATCATCGCGTCGTAGGCGGCCGTGCGCGCATAGGCCTTGGCGGCGAGGCGCTGGCGGAAGGCATAGTTGGTCTGGCCGGCATCGGACGACAGCTGCTCGAGAAGCTCGGGATAGTCCGCCGGATCGGTCAGGATCGCCACATAGGCGTGGTTCTTGGCCGATGCGCGGATCATCGCCGGGCCGCCGATATCGATATTCTCGACGGTGGTCGGATAATCGCCACCCGCCGCGCGCACATCCTCGAACGGATAGAGGTTGATGACGGCGAGGTCGATACCATCGATGCCGTGCGCCTTCATCGCTTCCTGATGCTCAGCGTCGTCGCGGATCGCCAGCAGACCGCCGTGAACCCTCGGATGCAGCGTCTTCACGCGGCCGTCCATGATCTCCGGAAAGCCCGTGACGTCGGAAACGTCGGTGACATCGAGGCCGGCGGCTGCGATCGCCTTGTGGGTGCCGCCGGTCGACAGCAGCCGAACGCCCTTTTCGGCAAGCGCGCGGGCGAGGTCTACGATCCCGGTCTTGTCGGACACGGAGAGCAAGGCGGTCTTGACGGCAACCTTGTCGGGGGCGGGGATTTTCTTGGAAACAACGGCCATGTGGCTTCTCCGTTCGATCTTCGGGAGACATCCGGCGAGGTGCGCGGAATATGGCGCCGCGTTAGCACAGCTTTGCGCCGGCGAAAACAGCCCCTAGCTTCTGCGGGACAAAAACCACCGTATTTCCGGCTTTTCCGGATAGGCGAAGCTGATTTCCATCTGATCTGACGCGCAGATGCCGGAGGCATCGGCAAAGAACACGTCCTCGGCGATCTCGACCGTATTGCCCGGCGACGAGAACAGCCAACTCTCGCCATCTGGCGCCGTCATCAGGATCGACTCCCGGTCCATCTGCTTCAGATTGATCGACGGATGGGCATGAAAACGCGCGACGGCCCTAAGCTCGCCTTCGCCTTTCCGCTCTTCCGAAACGGCAAGACGATCGAGCCCGGTCATGATCGACCCCGTGGCGTTCAACGTGAGCTCACGCTCGTGCAGGACGCCGAACTCTTTCAGATAGCCGTCGTGGCTGGCTTTGACGACATCGCGGCCATCATCCGCCACCACACGATCGACCTGCACCGTTTTCACCGGGTCGGTGATCAGATGGGCCAGGAAGTCGGAAGACGCAAACCGGCTCGACGACGTATCGTTGAGCGTCACGGTCGTGTGCGCGGCAGTGGTGCGCGCGACCTGCACATAGCGGTTGCCGGCAAATTTCGGCGAGCCCGAATTCACGATAAAGCGATGCCGGCCTGATGACATCTCGAAGGACAGGCATCCGGCATGAACAGTGCGCGAGAGGTTACCGGCAGGCGGAAGGCCGGTGTCGGCGATAACGACGGTGCGCCCGGCCGCCAGCCGCTGGTAACGCGAATGCGGCATCGCCTTGAACGGCTCGCCCGCCGTCTCATCGTAGCGCAGCAGCGAAACGATCTCATTCGCCGAGGTCGAGGTCGCACCATTGAACAGAGCGAGATCGCCATCCTGGTGACGGAAGAAGCGCAGCGCCGGATACATGCGATCGATGCCGGATATCAGCTTCTGCGGCAGATCGTGGCCGAGATTGATATAGGTCTGCCGCAACGGCAGCAGATCGAGCAGAAGCTCGAGCGCGACGCGGGGATTGCGCGACACATGCCCGCCATCCAGCAGAATCTGGCTATCGAACTCGACATCAAGCGCTTCGGAGGATTTGCGGATCACGCTGGCGCGCACCGGCATCGAGATCGACGCCATGGCAAGTGCAAGACGCACCCGAAAACGCACCTCGCCGGGCGGCGCATAACGTGCCATGCGCCGCAGGAAGCGGACCTGAAACGCAAGCGAGCGGACGAAGCGCCTATAGAAGCCGCGGTCGGCATTCTGCAGCACCACGGGCGAATGCGAGAGCCAAGCAATGACGCGCGTCGCCGTAACATCGATCTCCCAGGCAATGCCCTCCATCCGGCCGCCGTGAATGGACAGCCAGCTATTGACGATCGCGCGGGCGACGTTGGAATGCAGGTCGTTCTTCTTGGAGCGCATGTGGCGCAGCCAGCCGAAGCCGTGCAGCCTGATGGCGAAGGAGCGCGAAGGGAGGCTCAGCGTAAACGGCGACTTTCCGCCCGTCTCCAGCATGCGGCCGGCAAGCGGGAAGCGACCGTTGATGATTTCCTCGGCGACATGCGAATCGACGGGCCTCAAATCCGTCGGCGCCACGATCAGCCGCTCGGGCACATAGACCGTGTGGCGAAACAACTTGAGGCGCAGAAGTGCAGCACGGCAAAGTACCCGCCGCCAAGCCTCCCGCAGGTAAAGACCTGAAAACCGTCCGGACCGCATTTCGATTGTCTATTGACCCATATCGTTAGGATTGGATGGACAAGTCCGGAAACGGCACTGACCGTCGATGATTCTGCAACAATGCTTAACTATGCCAGTTGCTCTCCGATCAGGCAACACGGCGCAACACGGCCGCATAAAAACCGTCAAGACCCGGCGCGAAACCGGCCGGCAGCTTCAGCATGTCGGGTGTGGTGCGGAACTCGCCAAGCGGACTGATCGCTTCCTCAAGCCCTGGCCAGCGGCTCGGCTCGATCGCCACGCGCTCGAATCCTTTGGTCTCCTTGAGCACCCGAGCAACGACTTCTTCACCCTCGCTCGGATCAAGCGAGCAGTTGGAGAATACGATCGTGCCATCAGGCTTGAGCAGCCTCAGCGCATGGCGCAACAGACGCTCCTGCAGCGCGGCGAGCTTTGCGATATCTTCAGGACCCTTGGTCCAGAGCACATCGGGATGTCGCCGCGTCGTGCCAGTAGAGGAGCAGGGAGCGTCGAGCAGGATAGCGTCGAAGAGCTCGTCAGGCGTGAACTTGGTCAGATCCTGCGCCATCGTTTCCGCCGACAGCTGGAGACGATCAAGGTTCGAGCGCAGGCGTTTGATGCGGTTTTCAGACTGCTCGACGGCGGTCACGTTGCCGCCGGCAAGGATGAGCTGCGCCGTCTTGCCACCAGGTGCTGCGCAAAGATCGGCAACACGCTTGCCGGAAAGATCGCCGAACAGCTGAGCCGGAATGCTCGCCGCCGCGTCCTGCACCCACCACAGCCCCTCGTCGAAACCTTCGAGAGACGGAATGGAGCCATCGAATGCGGCAAGCCGGACCCCGCCGGTCGGCAACACGATGCCGTTCAGCTTCTCGGCCCAGGTCTGTGGATCGGATTTTACCGTCAGGTCGATGGCAGCCGGCTGAAGCTGGGAATCCGAGATCGCCCGCGCCGCCTCACGGCCATAGGCCTTCTCCAACCGCTCAAGAAACCAAGCGGGCATCGACGGAATGTCGTCGATCTGGCGAAGGATCTCTTCCTTCTCGCGCCCAAGGCGACGCAGCACAGCATTCACCAGCTTGGCGAAGCGCCGGTTTCTCGGGTCGAGATTGGCCTGCTCGACGGCAATGTCGACCGCGGCATGATCGGGAACGTCGAGATAGAGGATCTGCGCGGCGGCGATCGAGAGCACGTGCTGCAGCGAGCGAGCACCTTCCGGCAAAGGCGATTCCAGCAGGGATGACACTGCAGCCTCGATGCGGGGCAGGTGACGCAGCGTGGTGTTCAGGATAGCGCGGACGAGACCACGGTCGTCGTCAGCCAACGCCTTGTAAGCCGGATTGCCATGTTCATGGTCGAGCGCGCCATCAAGCGAGAGCTTGCGGTCGATGACGGCGGCCAGAATCTTGGAGGCTGCGGCGCGCGCCTGAAGACCTGGCTTGGCGGAAGCGGACGATTCCGCCGGCGCGGACGACTTTGGTTTGCGAAATGGCTTTTTCTTACCGTCTGAACTCAAGACCAGGGACCCTTTGGCGGTTGCGAGCCACCGCGGCCAAGGCCGGCATCCGGAACTGAGCGCGATTTGCGCACGGGATTAGCAGCACGAGCCGACGGCGTCGAGTTATTCATGCCGCCTCGTGCCATTTCCTGCAGCGCCGCGATGCGGTTTTCCGTATTCGGGTGGGTAGAAAACAGGTTGTCCATGCCCGCACCCGTCAACGGATTGATGATGAACATGTGCGCTGTCGCCGGATTGCGTTCCGCGTCGTAGTTCGGAATGTTCGAGGCGCCACGGGCGATCTTGCCAAGTGCGGAGGCCAGCCACAGCGGGTTGCCGCAGATCTCGGCGCCGCGCCGGTCGGCGGAATATTCGCGCGTGCGGCTGATCGCCATCTGCACCAGCATGGCGGCCATCGGCGCGACGATCATCGCCAGAAGAACGCCGACGAAACCGAGTGGGTTGTTGTTATTCTCGCGGTTGCCGCCGAAGAAGAAGGCGAAATTGCCGAGCATCGAGATGGCGCCGGCAAGCGTCGCCGTGATCGTCATCGTCAGCGTGTCGCGGTTTTGCACGTGCGCGAGCTCATGCGCCATCACGCCTGCAACCTCTTCCGGCGACAGCGCGCTCAACAGGCCAGTCGATGCCGCCACCGCGGCGTTCTCCGGATTGCGGCCCGTCGCGAAAGCGTTCGGCTGCGGGCTGTCATAGAGATAGACCTTCGGCATCGGCAGACCGGCATTGTGCGAGAGATCGCGGATGATGTTGAAGAACTCCGGCGCGTTGCGCTCATCGATCTCCTGGGCACGGTAGGCCGAAAGCACCATGCGGTCGGAATTCCAATAGGAGAAGAAGTTCATGCCCGCCGCAACCAGGAACGCGATCATCATGCCGCTGCGGCCACCGATCATGAACCCGACGACCATGAACAGTGCCGTCATGAAGGCAAGCAACATGGCAGTACGGACAAGGTTCATCATCATCTCCATTTCAGGCGAGCGTCGTTTGCGCTCAAAGGGTTTCAATCGCCGCGTCGGCGTCCTATAATCTGGTTATTCATCGGCCATTTTCAATATTTTCAAGCGGGCGTGCGTGATGCAGGAAGCGGACAACGACAATATCGAGGCTCTGGCCGAGGAAGTCACGGAGCGCCCGCGCAAGATGCTCTCCCCCGCCGCCAAGCGTGCGCTTGCCGAAGCCGAAGAGCGTCGCCGCAACGAACAGCCGAGCGATATGCCGACCGAGATCGGCGGGCGAGGGGGCGCCGATCCGGCTCGCTTCGGCGATTGGGAAATCAACGGTCGCGCTATCGACTTCTAAGTAAATATTCCTATTGACTTCGCGTGAATATCGGAATTTATTCCTGATATGTTCACGCGCACCATAACGACACTGACGATCCTTGCGGCACTTTCTATGCCAGGCTTCGCACGCGATGAGATCGCCGGACCTGTATCGGCTGAAATTCTGCGGGTGATCGATGGAGACACCTTGCTGGTCGCGGCCCGTCCGTGGCCGCAGCAGACCGTGGAGGTCTATGTCCGCATTCGCGGCATCGATACGCCAGAGATGCACTCGAAATGCGGCGCGGTCAGACGCGCGGCATTAGATGCCCGTCAGATGTTGGAAAACTTGACCGATGGTTCGCCACAAGTGCAGCTGACCCGCATTTCCGGCGACAAGTATTTCGGCCGCATCCTGGCTGACGTCACGCTATCCGATGGACGGAATCCGGCTCAGTATATGCTGGGCGAGGGGATCGCCGTTGCCTATGACGGCGGTCGGAAGCCCAAGACGCCATGCCCTGATCAAGATTAAGGCCGCTCCGGTTTCCCAAAGCGGCCTCTCATTAGCAGACAGCTGATATTAAGCAGCCGCCTTGTTCTGCCTGTTGGCGATCAGATCATCCACGACCGCTGGATCTGCCAGCGTCGACGTATCGCCCAGTGAACCGAAATCATCTTCGGCTATCTTGCGCAGGATGCGTCGCATGATCTTGCCCGACCGGGTTTTCGGCAGCCCGGGCGAAAACTGGATCTTGTCGGGTGCTGCGATCGGGCCGATCTCGTTGCGGACATGCTTGATCAGCTGCTGGCGCAGCTCGTCAGAGCCCTCGTTGCCGGCCATCAGCGTGACATAGCAATAGATGCCCTGACCCTTGATCGCATGCGGATAGCCGACGACCGCGGCCTCCGACACGAGACTATGCGACACCAGCGCCGATTCGACCTCGGCCGTGCCAAGGCGATGGCCGGAGACATTGAGCACGTCGTCGACGCGACCGGTAATCCAGTAATAGCCGTCCTCGTCCCGCCGGCAGCCGTCGCCGGTGAAGTACTTGCCCTTGTAGGTCGAGAAGTAGGTCTGGATGAAGCGCTCATGGTCGCCATAGACCGTGCGCATCTGCCCCGGCCAGCTGTCCGTGATGCAGAGATTTCCGTCCGCTGCGCCCTCAAGCACGTTGCCTTCATTGTCCACCAGCTGCGGCTTTACGCCGAAGAACGGCTTGGTCGCCGATCCCGGCTTCAGATCGGTCGCGCCAGGCAGCGGCGTGATCATGTGGCCACCCGTCTCCGTCTGCCACCAGGTGTCGATCACAGGGCAACGCTTGTCGCCGACAACATTATAGTACCATTCCCAGGCTTCGGGATTGATGGGTTCACCCACCGTCCCGAGCAGACGCAGGCTGGACCGCGACGAGCGCGTCACGAAATGATCGCCGGCGCCCATCAGCGAGCGGATGGCCGTCGGCGCTGTGTAAAAAATATTGACCTTGTGCTTGTCGATAACCTCCCAGAAGCGTCCCTGATCCGGAAAGTTGGGAACGCCCTCGAACATCAGCGTCGTCGCGCAGTTCGCAAGCGGGCCATAGACGATATAGGAATGGCCGGTGACCCAGCCGACATCGGCCGTGCACCAGTAGATATCGCCGGGGTGATAGTCGAACACATATTCATGCGTCATCGCCGCGTAGACGAGATAACCGCCGGTCGTGTGCAGCACACCCTTCGGCTTGCCCGTCGAACCCGACGTGTAGAGAATGAAAAGCGGATCTTCCGCTTTCATCTTGGCGGGCGGGCACTCCGGCTTCACCGTCGCCATTTCCTGATGATACCAGAGGTCGCGGCCCGGCGCCCAGCCGGTCTTGCCGCCTGTGCGACGAACCACCAGAACCTTCTCGACGATCACATGCTGACGCGCGGCGATATGGATCGCCGTGTCGGTGTTTTCCTTCAGTGGCACCGGCTTGCCGCCGCGCACGCCCTCGTCGCAGGTGATGACGAAGGTTGATTCGCAGTCCACGATACGCCCCGCCAGCGCTTCCGGCGAAAAGCCGCCGAAGACGATCGAATGCACGGCGCCGATACGGGCGCAGGCGAGCATCGCATAGGCCGCCTCGGGGATCATCGGCATGTAGATGGTGACGCGATCGCCCTTCTTGACGCCATGCTTCTTCAGGACGTTCGCCATGCGGCAAACATGCTCGTAGAGCTCGTTATAGGTGATCTTCTTGTCGATGTAGGGGTTGTCCCCCTCGAAGATGATCGCGACCTGATTGCCGTTGGTCTTCAGGTGCCTGTCGATACAGTTGTAGGAGACGTTCGTCTGGCCGTCTTCGAACCACTTGATCTTCACATTGCCGGTGAAAGAGGTGTTCTTCACCTTCGTGTAAGGCTTGAACCAGTCGATCCGCTTGCCATGCTTGCCCCAGAACTTATCCGGGTTTTCGACGCTCTCCTCGTACCATTTCTCGTACTTGGCCTTGTCGATCAACGCATGGTTCTGAACCGGCTTTTGCACCGGGTAGATCTTCTCCGACATCGATTTCCTCCTCACTCGGACGCCGGCGGCAGAAGCGAGCCGCAGGCGGTTTTGTGCATTCATAACAGGTCAGATCGACCCGGCAATTAGACAAAGGTCATTTCATTCGTGATCAATTGCAATTATGCGTCACTCCGGTTATATAGCGGCATAATTTCCCGGACATAGTGGTGACAACCCACGGACCGCGACACCGGCGCGGACGACAGAAGGACTATATCCATGGCTCAACAACTGCTTATGCCGAAGGCGACCGCTATTTGGCTCGTCGACAACACAGCTCTGTCTTTCGACCAGATCGCTCAGTTCTGCAAATTGCACCCTCTGGAAGTAAAAGCGATCGCCGACGGCGAAGCTGCGCAGGGCATCAAGGGCCTGGATCCGATCTCTACCGGTCAGTTGTCGCGCGACGAAATCGAACGCGCCGAGAAGAACCCGGCCCACAAGCTGAAGCTTTCCGAGCCGAAGGTTCGCGTTCCGGAATCCAAGCGTCGTGGCCCGCGCTACACCCCGGTCTCCAAGCGCCAGGACCGCCCGAACGCCATCCTGTGGCTGGTTCGCAATCACCCGGAACTGAAGGACGCGCAGATTTCGCGTCTGGTCGGCACGACCAAGTCGACCATCGAACAGATCCGCGAGCGCACCCACTGGAACGCCGCCAACCTGACGCCAATGGATCCGGTCACGCTCGGTCTCTGCAGCCAGATCGACCTCGACATGGAAGTCGAAAAGGCAGCCAAGGGCCGTCCGCTGCCGACCGCTGCCGAACTCGGCGAAACGCTGCAGTCCGCGCACGAAACCGAACGCCTGGCTCCGAGCTACGAGCGTGAGGAAGAGAAGGAAATCGACGCCGACGCCGTCTTCGCGAAGCTGAAGTCGCTGAAGTCATCGACCCCGGATGAAGACGAAGACGATCGCTACTAAGCGATTGGACGGACTGAGATTAGAACCCCGCTTCGGCGGGGTTTTTTATTACCGGTTCGCAATTGCGCCGTAACGCGGATCGCCAATGTTTCCCGTGAAACATTCAAGCCGACCACGAGAGCAAGACACGGTGATTAGCGGGTGCCGAAAATGGCGGACCCTACCCGGACGCTGGTGGCACCAAAGGCGACCGCTGTCTCGTAATCGCCCGACATGCCCATCGAGAGCTTCTCGACACCACAAGCCTTCGCCAGTTTCGCCAGCAGGGCAAAATGCGGGCCTGGATTTTCGTCCGCCGGCGGAATGCACATCAATCCTTCGATGGAAAGACCGAGCTCATCGCGGCAGAGCGCCACGAACGCCGCGGTATCGTCAGGCGCAATGCCGGCCTTCTGCGGCTCGAGGCCCGTATTGACCTGCACATAAAGCCGAGGGGCCTTGCCCTGGCGCTTCATTTCATCGGCCAGCGCACGCGCGATTTTCTCGCGATCGACCGTCTCGATGACATCGAAAAGCGCGACCGCTTCGCCGGCCTTGTTCGACTGCAGCGGTCCGATCAGATGCAGCTCGATGCCAGCCGTCTCGCCCTTCAGCTCCGGCCACTTGCCCTGGCTCTCCTGCACCCGGTTTTCACCGAACACGCGCTGACCAGCCTCGATGGCCGGGCGGATATGATCCGCGTCGAATGTCTTCGACACGGCCACGAGCTGCACCGAGCCTTCCGCTCTGCCCGTTTCACGGGCCGCCGCGGCGATCCGGCCGCGAACCTCTTCCAGTCGCTCTTGAAGTTCCATGTTGCGCCTCGGTCCATCATCGAAAACAATGAAAATGCACTAAACACCCGATCTTGGCTTGCCAAGGTCCGAAGCCTCGAAATTATCGCAGCTAGGCGCCGATTGGCCCCAAACCATGTCGGCAAAACTTGACGCTACCGTGGTTTCATGGTGAAGGTCACCACCAACTTCCCTTGATTTTCCGGAAATACGAATACCATGGCTACCGAACGTTATAATCCGCGCGATGCCGAGCCTCGCTGGCAGAAAAAATGGAACGAAGCGAAGGTCTTCGAGACCGACAACGCTGATCCGCGCGAGAAATACTACGTGCTGGAGATGTTCCCGTATCCGTCCGGCCGCATCCACATGGGCCACGTCCGCAACTATGCGATGGGCGACGTCGTCGCGCGCTACAAGCGCGCCCGTGGCTTCAACGTGCTGCATCCCATGGGTTGGGACGCTTTCGGCATGCCGGCTGAAAACGCCGCCATGGAGCGCAACGTTCATCCAGCGGCCTGGACCTACCAGAACATCGCCTCGATGAAGGCGCAGCTGAAGGCCATGGGCCTGTCGCTCGACTGGAGCCGCGAATTCGCGACCTGCGATGTCGAATACTACCAGCATCAGCAGCATATGTTCGTGGACTTCCTGGAAAAGGGTCTCGTCTACCGCAAGCAGTCGAAGGTCAACTGGGACCCGGTCGACAATACCGTTCTCGCCAACGAGCAGGTTATCGACGGTCGCGGCTGGCGCTCCGGTGCGCTTGTCGAACAGCGCGAGCTGACTCAGTGGTTCTTCAAGATCACCGACTTCAGCCAGGATCTGCTGGACGCCTTGGATGGTCTCGATCAGTGGCCTGAGAAGGTCCGCCTGATGCAGAAGAATTGGATCGGCCGCTCCGAAGGCATGACGATCCGCTGGGAAATCGTCGGCGAAACCGCGCCTGCTGGTGAGACCGAGGTAACGGTCTACACCACGCGCCCGGACACCCTGTTTGGCGCCTCCTTCCTCGCCATTTCCGCCGATCACCCGCTGGCCAAGGACGCCGCGGCCAAGAACGCCGAGATCGATGCCTTCTGCGAAGACGTCCGCCGCGCCGGCACGTCGCTGGCAGCGCTCGAGACCGCCGAAAAGCGGGGCATCGACACGGGCATCCGTGTTCGCCATCCGCTGGACCCCTCCTGGGAGCTGCCCGTCTACATCGCCAATTTCGTGCTGATGGACTACGGCACGGGCGCCATCTTCGGCTGCCCGGCAGGCGATCAGCGCGACCTCGATTTCGCCCGCAAATACGGCCTGCCCGTCATACCTGTTGTCATGCCGCGTGACGGCGACGTCGCGACCTTCGCTGTCGGTGATACCGCCTATGATGGCGACGGCATCATGATCAACTCGCGCTTCCTGGATGGCAAGTCGACGGACGAAGCCTTCAATATCGTGGCCGACCGTCTGTCGTCCGCATCGCTGGGCAATGCCCCGCAGGGCGAGCGCAAGGTCAACTTCCGCCTGCGCGACTGGGGTATTTCCCGCCAACGTTACTGGGGCTGCCCCATCCCGGTAATACACTGCCAGGATTGCGGTGTCGTGCCAGTGCCGAAGAAGGATCTCCCGGTCAAGCTACCGGAGGACGTGACCTTCGATCAACCGGGCAATCCGCTCGACCGGCACCCCACATGGCGCCATGTCGCCTGCCCGCATTGCGGCAAGGATGCTCGTCGCGAAACCGACACGATGGACACTTTCGTCGATTCCAGCTGGTACTTCACCCGCTTCACGGCGCCTTGGGAGAGCAAGCCGACGGATTTCGCGGCCGCCAACCGCTGGCTGCCAGTCGATCAGTATATCGGTGGTATCGAGCATGCGATCCTGCACCTGCTCTATTCGCGCTTCTTCACCCGCGCCATGCGCGAAACCGGCCATGTCGATGTGAAGGAGCCGTTCAAGGGCCTGTTCACGCAGGGCATGGTGGTGCACGAGACCTATAGCCGTGGCTCTGGCATGACCCGCGAATGGGTCGCACCGGCCGACATCAAGATCGAGGAACTGGACGGGAAGCGCCGTGCGTTTCTCCTCTCCAACAACGAAGAGATTGCAATCGGCTCGATCGAGAAGATGTCGAAGTCGAAGAAGAATGTCGTCGATCCCGATGACATCATTGCTTCCTACGGCGCCGACACGGCCCGATTCTTCGTTCTGTCGGACTCCCCGCCCGAGCGCGATGTGATCTGGTCGGAAGCCGGCGTCGAAGGCGCCCACCGCTTCACCCAGCGCCTGTGGCGTCTCATCTCGGAAGCTGCCGAAGCTTTAAGTGATGTGGCAGCGACTCCGGCTAAGGATGGCGACGCGCTTGCCATTTCCCAGCTGGCACACAAGACGCTGAAGGCCGTTCAGAACGACTACGACAAGCTGTGGTTCAACAAGGCCGTCGCGCGCATCTATGAGCTCGTGAACGCCATTGCCGGCCCGCTGACAACCGTTGCAGCAGGCAAGGCCGATGCTGCTTATCGCGCCGCCGTCCGGGATGCAGCCGAAATCCTGGTCCAGCTTGTGGCACCGATGACACCGCATCTGGCCGAAGAGTGCTGGTCGGTTCTCGGCCACGACACGCTGCTCTCGCAGACCGCGTGGCCGACATACGATGACGCTCTTGTGGTCGAAAACGACGTCGTTCTGCCCGTTCAGATCAACGGCAAGAAGCGCGCCGAATTGACAATCTCTCGCGACGCAGATCAAACTACGGTCAGCGATGCCGCCCTTGCGTTGGAGGATGTCAAGCGCGTGCTCAACGGCCAGGCGCCGAAGAAAATTATCGTGGTTCCGCAAAGGATTGTGAACATTGTCGTTTAATATCGCTTCCAAGCTGGCTAGCCGCGCAGGGATTGCCGCGGTGCTGGCAACCACGGTTCTTCTCGCCTCGTGCCAGGTTCGGCCGCTCTATTCCGAAACGTCAGGCGTTGCTGGCAAGTTGTCATCCATCGCCTTCTCAGAGGCGAATTCGCGCGTCGAGCAGGAAGTTCGCAATCGTCTGATCTTCCTCGCTTCTCGCGGCGCCGGCGAGCCGGACAAGGCCGATTACAAGGTCGAGATGAACGCACGATCGAGTGTGATCGACACCTTGCTGGTCGCATCCTCCGATGAATCTCGCGCGGGCCGTACGACCGTCAGCGTCGACTATACGCTGAAGTCTAACAAGGACGGCCACGTAATCCGTGCTGGCCACCAGTCGGCTACCGCTCTCATCGACTTCCCGGCCCAGGAATTTGCCAAGCAGCGCGCCGTTCGCGACTCAGAAGACCGCGCAGCACGCCAGGTCGCTGAGTTTGTGGCAGCTGATATCGCCGCGGCGCTTGGCCGCTGAGGAGCGGCTGAGTGGCGGAGATAAAATCGCACGAGTTCGAGGGATTTCTTGAGAAATCTGCCCGCCACTACCAGCTATTCGTCATCTATGGCCCGGATCGCGGGCTGGTGTCCGAGCGCGCCAGCCTGCTCGCCGGCAAGACCGGCGTCGATCTAACTGACCCATTTTCCCTCATCAAACTCGACATTGGCGACCTACAGAAAGACCAGGGACGTCTGCTCGACGAGGCAGGAGCAATCGGCCTATTCGGCGGTCAAAAGCTGATCTGGATCCGCGGCGCCGCAAACGAGAAGTACCTCGTTGACGGTCTTCAGGTCTTGGCGCAGAAGCCTCCTGAGGCGACTTTCATCATCATTGAGGCCGGCGATCTCAAGAAGGGATCGCTCCTACGCAAGGCAAGCGAAGCCGCCCGCAGCGTCGCGACCATCCCGTGCTACGCAGACGACGCGCGGGCGCTGAATAGCCTGATAGACGCCGAACTCGCGGGCGCCAATCTTCGCATCACCACCGCAGCGCGCCAGGCGCTGCTCGAGCTGATAGGCGGCGACCGCATAGCGTCGCGCAACGAGGTCAGGAAGCTTGCGCTCTACTGCCTCAATCTTGAAGTCATCGAGGAACATCACGTCACGGAGATCATCGGTGACGCCAGCGCCATATCTGTCGACGATGCCGTCGATGCCATCCTGACCGGAAATTCGGGAAACTTCCTGCATGCCATGCAGAAGATCACGGCGTCGAAAACGTCCGTCTTCCTGGTAATACAGGCATGCTTGCGGCAATTCCAATTGATGGATGCCATGCGTGCGGAAATGGAAGAGAAGCGCACGCCGGCGTCGCAGGTGATGCAGACGCTGGGACGGCATCTTCATTTCAAGCGCAAGCCGATCATCGAGCAGGCTCTTAGGACATGGTCGGCCGACGCGCTGGCCCGTGAAGCAAGCCGCCTACAGGCGGCCATCCTGCAGACAAGGCGTCGCGCCTCGCTGGAGGATACGATCGCCATGCAGACGCTTCTATCGACCACGCTTCAGTCTGGTCGCAAATAGGTCGGATCAGCGCCGCTCAAGCAGACGGCAAATTTCTTCCAGTTGATCCAATGACTTATAAGAAATCCGGATCTGCCCGCCATTCGCCTTGTGATTGATGACGACATCCAATCCGAGTGTATCGGAGAGGGTACGCTCAAGCGCAATCGTATCGGAATCCTTCTGGTCACGCGGATTGACCGATGGTTTCGGCTCCGACTGCGCCTTGATATCGTTTTGCGCAAGCCGCTCGGCGTCGCGCACCGACATGCCCTTGGAAACGATCGTCCGGGCCAGGACGGTTGGGTCAGACGTGGATACGAGCGCGCGCGCATGGCCCGCAGACAGGCTGCCGGCGGCGAGCAAGTCACGAACAGGCTCCGGCAATTTCAGGAGCCGCAGCGAGTTAGCGACATGGCTACGGCTCTTGCCGATGATCTCCCCGAGATCGTTCTGTGTATAACCGTAATCCGCAATCAACTGCTCGTAGCCGAGCGCTTCTTCCAATGCATTCAGATCGGATCGTTGAACGTTTTCGACGATCGCGATCTCAAGCGCGGTCTTGTCGTCAACATCACGTACGATGACAGGAATCTCGACCAAACCTGCAAGCTGTGCTGCGCGCCAACGTCTTTCGCCGGCTATGATTTCATACTGGCTGGTCGAAAGTGTACGTACAACAACCGGCTGCACAATACCATGCTGACGGATCGAGCTTGCGAGATCATGAAGCTCGCCATCATCGAAGAAGCGGCGAGGGTTTCGTGGGTTGCGCGTGATGAACTCAATGGGCACCAAACGATCGGCGCTGACCGCGCGCTGACTTGCGTCAACAGGCGCCGGCTGATCCATTTCGCCAATTAGCGCCGCGAGGCCGCGCCCCAGTCTTCTCTTCGAGACATCATCGTTCATGTCGGTACTCACCACTTATTCAAGAGCTTGTTCAGGCAGCAAGGCGCTGGCGTTCACGCTGAATGACTTCAGAAGCCAGCTGCAGATAAGCCTGGCTTCCAGCACATTTGAGGTCGTAGAGAATGGCAGGCTTGCCGTACGAAGGCGCTTCGGACACCCGCACATTCCGCGGGATTAACGTATGGTAAACCTTTTCGCCGAGATGAGTGCGCACGTCGTTGACGACCTGCTGGGCTAGATTGTTTCTGGAATCGAACATCGTCAGCACGATACCTTGGATATCAAGCTGCGGGTTCACGCTCCTACGAACCTGGTCGACAGTTTCGAGCAACTGGCTCAACCCCTCAAGCGCGAAGAATTCACACTGTAGAGGAACCAGCACCGAATGCGCGGCCGCCATTGCATTCATGGTCAAGAGATTGAATGACGGCGGGCAATCGACGAGAATATAGGAAAACTGGAATGCGTCGCGCTCGGCAAGCGCTTTCTTGAGCTTGAAGACGCGATCGCTCTGCTGCGCGATCTCCATCTCGATGCCCAGAAGGTCCATGGTGGAGGGGACGATGAACAGGTTCGGCACAGCGGTTTCTTGAACAACTTCAAGAATACCATGGTCGCCGATCAAGAGATCGTAAGAGGACCTGTTGCGGTTCTTGCGGTCGATACCCAGGCCCGTGCTCGCATTGCCCTGAGGATCGAGATCTACAATAAGAACTCGCTCACCGATCGCTGCTAGTGCAGTTGCCAGATTGATAGCCGTCGTCGTCTTGCCGACGCCACCCTTCTGATTTGCGATCGTGATAATCCGATTCCGTCCAGCAACCATTGTCGCAACGCCCGATTTGTTAGACCAAATGCCGTAAATTGGAAATTTCGAGAACGACTGAGTCCATCTCGACGGCACTCTTGTGTTCTACCAGATCAAACGCCCAGCGACCATGCGCATTTGCCACCTCTGATCGGTAATCCCGGCCTTTATGGAAATAGGCACGGATTTTTTCGTTACGGATCGCGAATGGATCGACGAACTCCAGAAGTTTATCCAGGTCCGCAAGCGCCCTGGCTGACACGAAATCGCAGGTTGGCAGGTCCGCGACCGCATCCTCGATCCGAACCGGATGCACGGAGCCACGGGCGCCCGTTTCCCTCAGCGCCGTGCGCAAGAAGGCGGCCTTCTTGTTGTTGCTCTCAACCAGGTGCACCCAGCCGTCATTGAGTTCAGCGAGAAAGATCGCTGTCACCACGCCGGGAAAGCCGCCGCCGCTACCGAGATCGACCCAGTTGCCCACATTTGGCTGAAGCTGGAAGATCTGAGCGCTATCAGCGATATGCCTTTCCCAAGCGTCCTTGAGAGTAGAGGGCGCGGAGAGGTTGATAGCCTTGCTCCATTTTTGAAATAGACCCACAAAATGCTCAAGTCGTTCCTGTGTTTCACGTGAAACACGCCGGCCGTTTAATTCCATATGAGGACTCTCAAATAGTGTAGGTTGCAGTCTATGCCGCGACTTCGCCACGTCGCAAATGCACGAGCAAAAGCGAAATTGCCGCCGGCGTCATCCCATCAATTCGCGAAGCCTGCGCTACGTCGTAGGGGCGCGTCTTCGCCAGCTTCTGCTTGAGCTCGTTCGACAGGCCGGACAAGCGATCAAAGTCAAAATCCGTGGGGATAAGGCGTTCTTCATCCCGCTTGATATGAGCGACGTCAGCTTGCTGCCGGTCCATATAGACCGCATAGTTGGCCTCGATCTCAAGCGCAGCACCTGCCTTCGAATCGACTGCGCTCAACTCAGGCCACACCGGCCGGAGTGTTTCGAGATTGAAGTCAGGGAACGCCAGCAACTCATAAGCGGTGCGACGCTGACCATCTAGGTTGAGCTTAAGTCCGAACCGCCGTGCCTCGGTTGGCGTTACCGAGAGGGACGTCAAGAGCGCGCGGCCAGCCTCAATCGCCGATGCATATTGCTCAAAACGATCGGTACGGGCGCGGGAAGCGATTCCCAATGAGATCGCAAGTGGTGTAAGACGAACATCCGCATTGTCAGCCCGCAGCGAGAGGCGGTATTCCGCGCGCGACGTGAACATCCGGTAGGGTTCGGCAACCCCACGTGACGTCAGATCATCGATCATCACGCCAATGTAGGAATCCGTGCGGCTGAATCGCACAGCGTCTTGCTGCCCGGCCAGACGCGCAGCATTGAGCCCAGCAACCAAACCCTGTGCTGCCGCCTCTTCATATCCCGTCGTACCATTGATTTGCCCAGCCAGAAACAAGCCAGGCTGTTTCTTCACTTCGAGCGAAGGCTTGAGCTCCCGCGGGTCGACATGGTCATATTCGATCGCATAGCCCGGCTGCAGAATGTTGACGTGCTCAAGACCTGGTATCGTTCGAATAAAAGCATCCTGAACCTCCGCCGGAAGCGAAGTCGATATACCGTTCGGATAGACCGTGTCGTCGTCAAGACCTTCAGGCTCCAGAAACACCTGGTGGCCATCTCTCTCACCAAACTTGACGAGCTTATCCTCGATCGACGGGCAATAGCGTGGACCAACACCCTCAATCTGACCGGAATACATCGCTGAACGCTTGAGATTGTCGACGATGATACGATGCGTCGCTTCCGTAGTGCGCGTGACACCGCAATCGATCTGCGGGTTAGAAATATGGTCGGTCATAAAGGAGAAGGGAACAGCGTCATCATCGGCGCCCTGCCGGCCGACGCCCGCCCAGTCGATAGTCTTCCCGTCCAACCGGGCGGGGGTACCAGTCTTCAAGCGACCGAGCTGCAATCCTATTCCCAACAAAGTCTTGGAAAGACCCATCGACGGCTCTTCGCCAACACGGCCCGCAGGGATCTTCGTGTCGCCGATATGGATGAGGCCGCGCAGGAACGTGCCGGTCGTCAAGACCACGGCACCAGCATCGAGAATCCGGCTATCTTTCATGATGACGCCCGTGACACGTCCATCCTTGATCGACAAGTCAAAGGCATCGCCCTCGACAATCGTCAGGTTAGGGATAGCGGAAATCTCGGCATGCATCGCCTGGCGATAGAGCTTGCGATCTGCCTGCGTGCGCGGGCCGCGCACGGCCGGCCCCTTCTTGCGATTAAGCATACGGAACTGGATACCACCGGCATCAGCCACTCGGCCCATCAGTCCATCCAAGGCGTCGATCTCGCGAACCAGATGACCCTTGCCAAGGCCGCCAATTGCGGGATTGCACGACATGACGCCGATGGTCTCGCGCTTATGCGTCACGAGCGCGGTCTTCGCGCCAGCGCGCGCCGCCGCGGAAGCGGCTTCGCATCCAGCGTGCCCGCCACCAATGACGATGACATCGAACCGTGAGGTATTCATAACAATGCTCCTGAGATCGCACGGTGATGCGGCAAGCCGCCCCGGGAGTCAAGGCGTTTCACGTGAAACCACGCTTTTCCGGAACGTGGCAGTGTTTCACGTGAATCATTTGCCGATGCAGAACTCGCCAAAGATAACGTCGAGCAAATTCTCGACATCGACCCTGCCGGTAATGCGGCCAAGCGCAGCGCCGGCCATGCGCAAATCTTCCGCTCTGAGATCCAGATCGACGTGATCGTTAGCGATCGCCCGCTCGATTGCCTTAATACATTCCGCTAACGAATCGTTATGTCGCGTACGGGTGGGAATAGCCAATGAATGTGGCGGGACCATCTCGCGCAACCGGTCTCCAATGGCTTGTCGCAGCTCATCCAAGCCAGCGCCCGTTTCTACCGAGATCTTCACATCGTATTTACTCGGAGAGATGGCCGGCAAATCCGCCTTCGTTCCAACGCGAAGGGCGGATGATGGAACGTCGCTGTCCTCCGTCGGAACCGACATGTCCTCTATGTATATGACGAGATCGGCCGCTTCCATCGCGGTGCGCGCGCGGCGAATACCTTCACGCTCGACAACCTCCTCCGTCTCTCGCAGGCCGGCGGTATCGTAGAGCTTGACCAGAAACCCATCAATGTCGAGATCCGTCGAAAGCACATCGCGCGTCGTTCCGGCGATATCCGTTACGATCGCAATATCGCGACGAACAAGCGCATTCATAAGGCTGGACTTTCCGGCGTTCGGCAGGCCGGCAATAACCACCTTGAACCCGTCTCTGATAATCTCGCCCGTCTTAGCCATTCCAAGATGCCGCCGGATCTCGGTGACCAGCTCGCTCATATCCGACCAGACCTGGTCCGACACCGATCCCGGAACATCGTCCTCATCAGGGAAATCCAGTTCCGCCTCGATCAGCGCGCGGCCGCGCGTCAGTCGCTGCGCCCAAGATTCGTAGATCGCCGAGAGCCCGCCGGAGCTTTGCTCGAGAGCCAGACGGCGCTGCATCTCCGTCTCTGCGGAGATCAAATCCGCAAGACCTTCGATCTCCAGCAGGTCAAGCTTCCCGTTTTCGAACGCGCGTCGGGAAAACTCACCGGCCAGGGCCTGTCGCAACCCATCGAACGAACTCAGCTCTCTATAAACAGCACTTACGACAGCGCGGCCGCCATGCAGGTGAAATTCGACGACGTCTTCACCGGTGAAGGAGTTTGGTCCCGGGAAGAACAGCACGAGGCCATTGTCCAGCACCTCACCGTTACGGGTTCGAATCGTTCGCAACGCGGTGGTGCGGGCAGGGACAGATTCTGAGACCATGCTGTCCATTACATTCCGAGCACTTGTCCCGCTTATGCGGATCACGGCCAAGCCAGCGGGAACCGCGCCGCTGGAGAGCGCGTAGATCGTCTCAATTATTTCCACCACGGGCACACTCCAATTGATACGATACCGAATCGATCGGTCCGTCCGCCTGATGAAGGGTTATAAGTCTACTTCAACCAGACGTTAGAAACAGAAAAGCCGGCCATGATAACGGCCGGCTTTGGTTGATAGAATCCGGCTAAGGATAAATCAGGTGTTCATCGATTCGAAGAAATCCGAATTGCTCTTCGTCTGCTTCAGCTTGTCGATGAGGAACTCGATTGCATCTGTCGTGCCCATCGGGGCGAGGATACGGCGGAGAACGAAGATCTTCTGCAGATCCTGGCGTGGAACAAGCAGGTCTTCCTTACGCGTACCTGACTTGAGAATATCCATCGACGGGAAGATGCGCTTGTCGGCAACCTTTCGGTCGAGGACGATTTCTGAGTTACCGGTACCCTTGAATTCTTCGAAGATGACTTCGTCCATACGGCTACCCGTATCGATCAGCGCTGTCGCGATAATGGTCAGCGATCCACCTTCTTCGATGTTACGCGCAGCACCGAAGAAGCGCTTCGGACGCTGCAGCGCGTTGGCGTCAACACCACCCGTCAGAACCTTGCCGGAGGAGGGTACAACCGTATTGTAGGCGCGGCCGAGACGTGTGATCGAATCCAGAAGGATCACGACGTCACGACCATGTTCGACAAGGCGCTTCGCCTTCTCGATGACCATCTCGGCGACCTGGACGTGGCGGGTTGCCGGCTCGTCGAAGGTCGAGGAGACGACTTCGCCCTTAACCGAACGCTGCATGTCCGTCACTTCTTCAGGACGCTCGTCGATCAGGAGAACGATGAGATAGCATTCCGGATGATTGGCGGTGATCGAGTGCGCGATGTTCTGCAGGAGAACCGTCTTACCCGTGCGCGGCGGCGCCACGATCAGACCACGCTGGCCCTTACCGAGCGGCGCGACCAGATCGATGACGCGCGACGAGAGATCCTTGTTCGTCGGGATCTCGAGTTCCATCTTGAAGCGCTCGTTCGGATAGAGCGGCGTCAGATTGTCGAAGTGAACCTTGTGACGGATCTTTTCCGGATCGTCGAAATTGATCGTGTTGACCTTCAGCAGCGCGAAATAGCGCTCGCCTTCCTTCGGTCCGCGGATCGGGCCTTCAACCGTATCGCCTGTCTTCAGCGAGAAGCGGCGAATCTGGGAGGGGGAGATGTAGATGTCGTCGGGGCCGGGGAGGTAGTTGGCATTGGCGGAACGCAGAAAGCCGAAGCCATCCTGCAGAACTTCGACCACGCCTTCGCCGATAATTTCGACGTCCTGGCTGGCAAGAACCTTGAGTATCGCGAACATCAGCTCCTGCTTGCGCATCGTGCTGGCATTCTCGACCTCGAGCGATTCGGCAAATGCCAGAAGATCGGTCGGGGATTTACTCTTAAGTTCCTGAAGCTTCATTTCAGACATGAAGTGTCCATTACTCTATAATTTTGAGGGGAAAGGCGATGTCGAGACAGTAACCGGTCCTGCGAGGAGCCCGCAGACGATCGAACTTTACATACATGCCACAAGGATGAGGTGGACGGAAAATAGCGAGTCAGCTCCCCCGCCGCAAGGGGGCTGCTTAAAATGAAGCAAATTTAACCCGTCAGCCGGCTGCGTCAAAATGGCTTGACGACGACAAGGATGACGATCGCGATCATCAAAACGGTCGGCGCCTCGTTCATGAAGCGCCAGTAGCGCGCCGAACGCCGGTTCTCGTCACGCTCGAAAGCCTTCGCCGCGCGGCTGAAAAACACGTGCACGGCGGTCAAGAGAACGACGAGCCCGATCTTCGCGTGCAGCCATCCACCCTGGAAGCCGTAAACCGACCACGAAAGATACAGCCCGAAGATCCAGGTCAGCATCATCGCCGGGTTCATGATCACCTTCAGCAAACGCCGTTCCATGACCTTGAAGGTTTCCGACTGCACCGAGCCGGGCTCGGCATCGGTGTGGTAGATGAACAATCGCGGCATGTAGAACAACCCGGCCATCCATGAGATCACGGCGATGATGTGAAGCGCCTTGATCCACAGATAGAGCGTGTCGGGATTCCAGACGAAGAGACCGACCGCCAGCGCCACAAAGAAGGCGATGGCGATAAAGGCGCGCCGGCGCGCATAGGAACCCGGTCTCTCGTCGATCTGGCGTTCCATGATCAAACCCTTCCGCCGCGAACACGCTCGACGAGCAGACGAACATTTTCGGGATCGGCCTGGGGCGTAATTCCATGCCCGAGGTTGAAGATCAGCGGACCATTCCCCAATCGCTGCAGGATATCGTCGATACCCTCTTCAAGTGCCACCCCGCCGGCAACCATACGCATCGGATCGAGGTTGCCCTGCACCGGGCCATCCTTCTGCAGCTCGGCCGCGAAGTCGAGCGGGACAGACCAATCAAGGCCGATCGCATCAGCCCTCGTCTTCTGGCGATAGGTCTTCAGGAGATAGCCCGCGCCCTTCGCAAAGGCGATGATCTTCGCATTCGGGCGCCGCGCCTTGATCGAGGCGATCATCCGCGCCACGGGCTTCACGGCAAATGCTTCGAACTCACGCTCGCCGAGCACGCCCGCCCAGGAATCAAAAATTTGCACGGCATCGGCGCCGGCATCGATCTGCGCGACGAGATAATCTGCCGAAACATCCGCCAGCAACATCAGCAGCTTTTCGAAAGCCTTCGGATGCCGATAGGCAAACAGGCGGGCAGGGGCCTGGTCGGGCGTACCATGTCCAGCGATCATATAGGTCGCAACGGTCCAGGGAGCGCCACAGAAGCCGAGTAGTGTGGTTTCCGTTGGCAGATCACTCCGGAGACGTCTGACGGTCTCCAGCACTGGTTCCAGGTGCTGCAGCACGCGGCTGCCATCCAGACCATCGATGCCATCGACGTCGATCGGATCCATTTCCGGCCCATGCCCCTCGGTGAAACGAACATTGCGCTTCATCGCATCGGGAATGACGAGGATGTCGGAGAAGAGAATGGCAGCGTCAAAGCCATAGCGCCGGATCGGCTGCAGCGTGACCTCGACTGCGTGATCCGGGGTGTAACAGAGATCGAGGAAGCTTCCAGCCTTGGCTCGTACCTCTCGATACTCCGGCAGGTATCGGCCTGCCTGCCGCATCAGCCAGATGGGGGGAGGGCTCAATGTTTCCCCGTCCAGAACCCGCATGATCTTCCGGCGCATTTCACTCAAGCGCTTCTTCCCTATAAAAAATCAAAGATATTTATAAGGTTTCTATTTCTTAGAGTCGGTGACTATCAAGGATTAAAATCCATCCACGTCCGATACCAATTGTCACTGTTTCGCTGGCCGCCCGGGAAGAAAATCGCGCAATTCGGTGTCACAAACAGGAATGGCGCGAAATTCGATACAATTTCAATGAGATATAGCTTCCACGTAAATTCCCCAATCTGTGGATAAGCTGTGGCTATCTGACGAACAGCCGCAAACTTTCCACAAAACCAACAGGCCATCTTGTCCGCCCTCCAAAGAATCCGAAATGTGGAAAACCAGGCATGTTTTCCCTTGCTTAACCCCCGGCGCGTCTCGTAGCTCTCCGTCATCCAGTGTTTTCAACAGGCAGCGGAAAATAGCGTGGAGAACCGTACGAACTTCTTCCATCTGCATCTCATTTCTGACTCGACGGGCGAAACGCTGATTTCGGCCGGCCGGGCGGCATCGGCGCAATTCAAGTCGGCGCAGCCGATCGAGCATGTCTATCCGCTGATCCGCAATCGAAAGCAGCTGCTGACCGTCTTGCAGGCGATCGATGGTGAACCGGGCATCGTGCTCTACACGATTGTGGATCGAGAGCTCGCCACGCTGATCGACGAGCGTTGCCTCGAAATGGGCGTCGCCTCGGTCAATGTGCTCGAGCCCGTTCTCAATGCGTTTCAGATCTATCTCGGCGCACCGTCGCGCCGCCGGGTCGGCGCCCAGCATGTCATGAACGCCGGATACTTCGCGCGCATCGAAGCGCTGAACTTCACGATGGATCATGACGACGGCCAGATGCCGGATGATTATAATGACGCCGATGTCGTCATCATCGGTATCAGCCGAACATCCAAGACACCGACCAGCATCTATCTCGCCAACCGCGGCATCAAGACCGCCAACATTCCGATCGTCTATGGCGTGCCCCTGCCGGAAAGCCTCTTCGAAGCGACCAAGCCGCTCATCGTCTGCCTGATCGCCACCACCGATCGCATCTCCCAGGTCCGCGAAAATCGCGACCTCGGCGCGACACCCGGCTTTGATCGCGGCGACTACACCGATCGCGCCGCCATATCGGAAGAGCTCAAATATGCCCGCTCGCTTTGCGCCCGCCACAACTGGCCGCTCATCGATGTCACCCGCCGTTCCATCGAGGAGACGGCAGCGGCAATCGTTGCCCTGCGTCCCAAGCTGCGCTAAGCGCTGCCCTTAGCCAACCGCGCCGAGAGCACAGATGATACCGAAACTCATACTCGCTTCCTCCAGCCCTTTCCGTCGCATGCTGATGGAAAACGCCGGCCTGTCCTTCGAGGCTCATCCGGCCAAGGTCGATGAGCGGGCGATCGAAGCACCGCTCGAACAGGATGGCGCAACGCCTGACGCGATCGCGCTGGTCCTGGCCAAGGCCAAGGCCAGGGAGGTGAGCGATCGCTCGCCGGGCGCAATCGTCATTGGTTCCGATCAAACCATGTCGCTGGGTCAGCGTACATTTCATAAGCCGAAGAGCATGGAGGACGCGGCCGCTCATCTTGCCGCGCTGTCCGCACAGACCCATCGGTTGAACAGCGCAGTCGCGCTCGCCTATAACGGCGACGTCATCTGGGAGCATGTCTCGCGCGCCGAGCTGACGATGCGTCCGCTCACCAATGATTTCATCGAACGACACCTGAAGCGGGTTGGCGAGCGCGCCTTGAGCAGCGTCGGTGCCTATCAGCTGGAAGGGG
Source organism: Hyphomicrobiales bacterium (assembly GCA_900467745.1). Lineage (GTDB taxonomy): Bacteria > Pseudomonadota > Alphaproteobacteria > Rhizobiales > Rhizobiaceae > Rhizobium. Next base: position 57,876 of record UBQW01000056.1, on the reverse strand, counting down.
AGGGCTTGCAGCTTTTCTCGAAAATCGATGGCGACTACTTCACCATTTTGGGGCTGCCGATGCTGCCGCTCCTGGAAAAACTGAGAGAATTGGGTGCGATCGATGGATGATTCACGTGAAACAATCGGCCCGCGCGCCTTCGTCACCGGCTTTCCTGTCAAGCATTCGCGCTCGCCGATCATCCACGGATATTGGCTGAATTCACTATCGCTCGAGGGAAGCTACCTTACCCATGAAGTCGCTCCGGATGACTTTCCGGCTTTCATCCAATCCTTGAAATCAGGCGCCTCGGGTTTTGCTGGCGGTAACGTGACGATCCCGCACAAGGAGATGGCATTCAAGCTGGCTGACGAGCCGGATGATCTCTCGCGCGAGCTTGGTGCGTCCAATACGCTCTGGCTCGAGGACGGTAAGCTGAAGGCCACGAACACCGATGGCCGTGGCTTCACCGCAAATCTGGATGAGCGCCATCCCGGCTGGGACAAGGTGCGATCGGCGGTCATCCTGGGCGCTGGTGGCGCCAGCCGTGCCGTCATCCAGGCCGTCCGTGATCGCGGGATCAAGGAGATCCACCTCGTCAATCGTACCGTCGCCCGCGCGGTCGAGCTCGCGGATCGTTTTGGAGAAGCAGTGCATCCGCATCCGATGACGGCTCTTTCCGAAGTGATGAAAGGCGCCGGCCTTTTTATCAACACCACCTCACTGGGGATGGAAGGGGAGATCGCACCCGATATCGATTTCTCGCCGTTGCAGTCCGACGCTGTTGTCACCGACATCGTCTACGTACCACTGAAGACGCCCATTCTCGCGCAGGCTGAGGAACAGGGTTTCGCGACGGTCGACGGTTTGGGTATGCTGTTGCACCAGGCGGTGCCCGGTTTTGAGAAATGGTTCGGCAAGCGGCCCGTCGTCGATGAGACGCTTCGCGCTTTGATCATCGCGGATATGGAAAAGCATTGATGCTGAAAATCGGACTGACCGGCTCGATCGGGATGGGCAAATCGACCACGGCAAAGCTGTTTGCCGATGCCGGTCTGCCGGTCAATGATGCCGATGCCGTCGTCCATGATCTTTATGCCGGTGAAGCCGTGCCGCTTATCGATGCCGCGTTTCCAGGCTCGGTGAAAAACGGCACGGTCGAGCGCCAGGAGTTGGGCCGGCAGCTTGCGTTGCGTCCTGAAGGTTTCAAGCAGCTGGAGCAGATCGTTCATCCTCTTGTCCGCGATCGCGAGGCGATGTTTCTCGACGCGCAGCGGGGGCAGGGCACACCGATGGTCCTTCTCGACATACCGCTGCTTTTCGAGAGCGGCGGCGCCGATCGCGTCGATGTCATCGTCGTCGTCAGCTGTGATCCACAGATTCAGCGTGAGCGGGTACTTGCGCGTCCGAACATGACGGAAGAGAAATTCAATATGATTCTCTCGCGCCAGACCCCCGATGCGGAAAAACGCCGGCGCGCGGATTACGTGGTCGATACTGGTCACGGTATCGATGAGGCGAGGGCGCGGGTCGGTGTCATCATCGCGGACCTGAGACAGCGGATAGCGAACGGAGATTTCCCGAATGCGTGAAATCATTTTCGATACGGAAACCACCGGGCTTGATAACCGCACCGATCGCATCATCGAAATCGGCGGCATCGAACTCTTCAATCATTTTCCGACCGGAAAGACGCTGCACATCTATATCAATCCGGGTGACCAGAAGGTCCATCCGGACGCGCTCGCCGTTCACGGGATTACCGACGAGTTCCTGAAGGACAAGCAGCCCTTCGCGGCGGTAGTTCAGGAAATTCTGGATTTCTTCGGTGAAGGCAAGTGGATCGCCCACAACGCCACCTTCGACATGGGCTTCATCAATGCCGAATTGGCGCGGCTATCTCTCCCGCCGATCTCTCCCGAAAATGTGATCGACACGCTGTCGATGGCCCGGCGCAAGAATCCGATGGGCCCGAACTCGCTCGATGCGCTCTGCCGTCGCTACGGGATCGACAACTCCCATCGCGCCAAGCACGGCGCCTTGCTCGACTCCGAACTGCTTGCCGAAGTCTATATCGAGATGATCGGCGGTCGCCAGACAGCACTTGGTCTCGGTGTCTCGCAGAACAACGGCGCCTCGGAACGCAATGACAGCGATAACGATATTGTTCTGGTCGCGCTTGAGCGGCCGCGGCCGTTGGCACCGCGCCTCAGCGAAACTGAAGCCGAGCAGCATGATGCGCTGATTGCCAAGCTCGGGCAAAAAGGCATCTGGGCAAAATACGATCGCCCAAACTAAAATGCCCGGGCGCTGGCCCGGGCATCTCGGTCGTCATGTGATCAGCAATTAGTTCGCCTGAACCTTTGCGCGGGCCTGCTCTTCGGCAACGCGCTGGGCAAACATCTGCGAGAAATCGATCGGGTCGATCATCAGCGGCGGGAAGCCGCCGTTGCGGGTCACGTCGGCGATGATCTGGCGTGCGAACGGGAAGAGCATGCGCGGGCACTCGATGAAGAGAACCGGCAGCATGTGTTCCTGCGGGAAGCCGGCGATCCGGAAAACGCCGCCGTAGACTAGCTCCGTGTGGAATACCGTCTTGTCGCCTTCCTTGGCTTCGGCGTTCAAGGAAAGAACGACGTCGAAGTCCGTGTCGGAAAGCGGGTTGGCGTTGACGTTGACATTGATGTTGATGGCAGGTGCCTTGTCGCGGGCCTGCAGCGAACGCGGTGCACCAGGATTCTCGAAGGAAAGGTCCTTGGTGTACTGCGCTAGAATGGTAAGGCTCGGGCTCGTTGCGCCGTTATTGCTGTTTTCGCTGTCCATTGGCTTTTCCTCGAGGGCATTGGATTTCGCCGCATCTATCATTTCGACGATGTCGTTACAACCCTAGGCCAGCCAGCGCTAATCTAGCAAGGGCCTCATTCGCCTAGGCTTTTGCCGGACCAGGGAGACTTGCCGTTCGGGTCGCGCTGATAATCGTCTGCATCCAGATCGACGACGGTTGCGTTGTTGTCTCGATAAGGCGAGTGCGCCGACGTGCGGGATGGCCCGGATGCACCCACCACCACGAAACGACGGCTCACATAATTCCACGCGAGATCCCGCACCGCGGGGATGAAGATGAGCAGCGCGACGATATCGCTGATGAAGCCCGGAATGATCAGGAGCAGCGCGGCGATCACGAACATTGCCGGCCGCAGCAACTCGCGGCCCGGCATGGCGCCAGTCCGTCCTTCTCTGGACATGCGCTGCAGGATGCCGATACCCTGCCGGCGCAACAGCATCATGCCGGCCACGAAACTCAGCATGACCAGTCCGAGCGTCGCCCAAAGACCGATCGCCTTGCCGACAATCACGAAGCCCGCGATCTCGGCCAAAGGCATGAGCAGCAGAAAACCAGGCAGCATTGTAAGGCGCATTATTTCTCTCCGGCTCTCACCGGTCTCCATTGAAATCGGCCCAACGTACCGGACCCATTTGAATCATCTGTATATGCAGACTATATGGGTATACAAATTCTAGATGTTAACAGATTGCGGCGGGATATGGGTTCAAACGACTTCATCACTTTGTTTTTTCTCGTGGCGGCGGTGCTGATATTTTTGCAGCTGCGCAATGTCCTTGGCCGACGCACGGGAAATGAGAAGCCGCCACGCGATCTCTATACGCCGCGCGATGCAGCCGGTCCTGAGACGCCGGATGCCGGAAAGGTCGTAACCTTGCCGCGCCGCGATGCCGCAGGCGAGGAAGAAGACCGCTTCGCGGCAATCGACGCCTTCGCGCCAGCCGGCACGGCTCTCAATGAATCGCTGCGGGAGATGAACAAGGCGGATCCCTCTTTCAACCCGAAGGAATTCGTCAACGGCGCCCGCATGGCTTATGAAATGATCGTGATGGCCTTTGCCGATGGCGATCGCAAGACGCTCAAGAATCTGCTGTCGAAGGAAGTCTACGAAGGCTTCGATGCGGCGATTGCCGATCGTGAGAGCAAGGGCGAGAAGGTCAAGTCTACCTTCGTCGGAATCGACAAGGCCGAAATCAAGAATGTCGAGGTCAATGGCAGCGAAGCGCAGATCACCTTGCGCATCATCAGCCAGATGATTTCCGCGACCTACGACAAGGCCGATGTCCTTGTTGACGGTGACGCGGAAACCGTTGCCGAGATCAACGACCTCTGGACATTCGCACGCGACACCCGCTCGCGCGATCCGAACTGGAAACTCGTGGCCACCGAATCGGAACATGAGTGATGATGAACGAGGCTTTGCCCTCGAGGCGATAGGCTTTGATGATCTGGAAGGCTGGCGGGATGATGATCCCTCCAGCCTTTTCGAGGCTATGGAAGCCTGTCGTCAGCATATCGAGCAGACCAAGCCATACCGAACCGGATCGCTGGGCCTAACCAGCGCCGATCTCCTGGACCTGTTGCGGGCCGCGCGCGATGTACGGCCGACGTCGGCAGTCGAAGCGCGAACATTTTTCGAAGCGCACTGTCGGCCCTTCAAGGTCAGGCGAACCGACGGCCAGCCCGGCTTCGTCACCGCATTCTACGAGCCCGAAATAGCCGTCTCGGCCAGGCCCGACGACGAATACCGTTTCCCATTCTACCGCCGCCCCGACGACCTGATCGACCTCGACGATCACAACCGTCCCGCCTCGATGGATCCGTACTACATGTTCGGCCGCCTGCGTGAGGGAACGATCGAGCCCTATCTCGACCGCGCCGCCATCGACAAAGGGGCGCTGGAAGGGCAGGGGCTGGAAATTTGCTGGGCAAGATCCAAGGTCGACGTCTTCTTCGTGCATGTCCAGGGTGCCGCACGCCTGCGTTACCCCGGTGGGCGCACGGGGCGGATCACCTATGCGGCGAAGGCCGGCCATCCGTTTTCAGCGATCGGCAAACTGCTGATCGACCTCGGCGAGATCGACCGGGCCAACATCTCCATGCAATCGATCCGGCATTGGCTGGCGATCAACCCCGACCGTGTCGATGACATTCTCGCGCACAATCGCTCCTACATTTTCTTCCGTGAGGTCGAGATCGACAACGAGGCCGCCGGTCCGATCGCGGCCGCCAAGGTGCCGTTGATTGCCGGACGATCGCTTGCCGTCGATCGCCTGATCCACACCTTCGGCTTTTCGTTCTACATCCAGTCGCAAGGCCTGCTGCACCTGCAGGATGGAAAGCCCTTCCAGCGCCTGATGCTGGCGCTTGATACCGGCTCGGCGATCGTTGGCCCGGCGCGGGGTGATATCTTCACCGGCTCCGGCGACGCGGCCGGCGAGCTTGCCGGCACCGTGCGCCACGACGCCGATTTCGCGATCCTGATCCCGAACAAAGCCGCCGCGAGGTTTGCGTGATGGCCAAGGATCGCAAGCTCAGCTCCGATGAACGCATCCTTTGGGGCAAGGTCGCGCGCAGCACGCGACCCATGCCCGGGAACGCCGGCGCAATGAACGAGCTCGATGCCTTCCTCGTCGAGGCCGAAAAGGAAGCCGACGCCGCCAACCTGAAAACCGCTGCCGCACCGAAGTCGGTCGCAGGCGCCGGCGGGCAGCCGGAACCTGCAGCGGCGCCAAAGCCCGCGGGTGGCATCCATCACCCGCTGGAACGCCCGGTCAAGCGCAAGATCGCCAAGGGCCGCCTCGCGCTTGAGGCCCGCATCGATCTCCATGGCCTGGTTCAAAGCGAAGCGCACATTATGCTGCTTGAGTTCCTGATGCGAGCCCACGATCGCGGTATGCGCCACGTTCTGGTGATCACCGGCAAGGGCAGTTCGCTCGGCAGCGATGGCGCGTTGAAGCGCGCCGTGCCGATGTGGTTCTCCAAGCCCGAATTTCGCTATCTCATCTCGTCTTACGAGGCGGCGGCGCAGCACCATGGCGGCGAGGGCGCGCTCTACATCCGCTTGTCTCGTCGAGTGGGCGATCGGCTATGACGCCGTTCGGGGAAGCGATCCGCAAGCTCAGAGAGCGCAAGGGGGTGTCGCAGAAGCAGATGGCCGAGGCCTTGAACGTCTCCCCCGCCTATCTCTCGGCGCTTGAGCGTGGAAAGCGCGGCGTCCCGACCTTCGATCTTCTGCAGCGCATCGCCGGCTACTTCAACATCATCTGGGATGAGGCCGACGATCTGTTCCTGATTGCGCGCTTTTCCGATCCGCGAATTGTCATCGATACCTCGGGTTTGGCGGCCCAATACACCACCTTCGCCAACCGTTTGGCGGGGTCCATTCGCCATCTGGATGAGGCGACCTTGGCAAAACTGTCGGAGGTTCTCGAAAATGCGGAAAACGCCGACGGAAAACGGTCATAATCCCCTGTTTTATGCGCTCTTGGCGACCGCTGGCATTGGGAACTTCATGCAAAAACCCTATATTCAACGTGATTAAGGCCGGTGATTCGCCCGCGTGTCACCCCGGCATCGACAACAGGGAATTCTCGACAATATGACCGATACACCCGCGACGGAAAACGGCGTTAGCACCGAGTATGGCGCAGACTCGATCAAGGTCCTGAAAGGTCTTGACGCCGTGCGCAAGCGCCCCGGCATGTATATCGGTGATACCGATGACGGCTCCGGCCTGCATCACATGGTCTACGAAGTCGTCGACAACGCCATCGACGAGGCGCTCGCCGGTCATGCCGACATCGTCACCGTCACGCTCAATGCCGATGGTTCCGTCACCGTCACCGACAACGGCCGTGGCATCCCGACGGACATTCACAGCGGCGAAGGTATTTCGGCTGCCGAAGTGATCATGACCCAGCTGCACGCCGGCGGTAAGTTCGACCAGAATTCTTACAAGGTCTCCGGCGGTCTGCACGGCGTCGGCGTTTCCGTCGTCAACGCGCTGTCCGTCTGGCTGAAGCTCAAGATCCGCCGTCAGGGCAAGGTCCACGAGATGAGCTTTACGCACGGCGTTTCGGATGCCCCGCTCAAGGAGACCGGCGATTCCGGTGGCCTGACCGGCACCGAAGTCAGCTTCATGCCGAGCTCCGAAACCTTCACGATGATCGAGTTCGATTTCAACACGCTCGAACATCGTCTGCGCGAACTTGCCTTCCTCAATTCCGGCGTCCGCATCCTCCTGACCGACAAGCGCCATTCCGACGTGCGCCAGGAAGAGTTGCTTTATGATGGCGGTCTTGAAGCCTTCGTCTCCTACCTCGATCGCGCCAAGAAGCCGCTGGTCGAGCGTCCGGTCGCCATTCGCGGGGACAAGGATGGGATCACCGTCGAAGTCGCGATGTGGTGGAACGATAGCTACCACGAGAACGTGCTCTGCTTCACCAACAACATCCCGCAGCGCGATGGTGGCACCCATATGGCCGGCTTCCGCGCCGCGCTGACCCGCCAGATTACCTCTTATGCAGACACCTCGGGCATCACCAAGAAGGAGAAGGTTTCTCTGACGGGTGACGATTGCCGCGAAGGCCTGACGGCTGTTCTCTCGGTCAAGGTGCCAGACCCGAAGTTCTCATCGCAGACCAAGGACAAGCTCGTTTCATCAGAAGTTCGCCCGGTCGTCGAAAATCTCGTCAGCGAAGCGCTGAGCACGTGGCTGGAAGAACATCCGGCTGATGCCAAGATCCTCGTCGGCAAGGTGGTCGAAGCCGCCGCCGCGCGCGAAGCCGCCCGCAAGGCGCGCGAACTGACGCGACGCAAGGGTGCGCTGGATATCGCCTCGCTTCCCGGCAAGCTTGCCGATTGCTCCGAGCGCGATCCGTCAAAATCGGAAGTCTTCCTCGTCGAGGGTGACTCCGCGGGCGGTTCGGCCAAGCAGGGTCGCTCGCGTGAAAACCAGGCCATCCTGCCGCTGCGCGGTAAGATCTTGAACGTCGAGCGCGCGCGCTTCGACAAGATGCTGTCGAGCCAGGAAATCGGCACGCTGATCACTGCGCTTGGCGCCGGTATCGGCAAGGACGAATTCAACGCCGACAAGTTGCGCTATCACAAGATCATCATCATGACGGACGCTGACGTCGACGGCGCTCACATCAGAACGCTGCTCTTGACCTTCTTCTTCCGCCAGATGCCGGAACTGATCGAGCGCGGTCACATCTACATCGCCCAGCCGCCGCTCTATAAGGTGTCGCGCGGCAAATCGATCCAGTATCTGAAGGACGAAAAGGCGCTCGAGGAATATCTCATCGCCCAGGGTCTCGATGACGCTGCCCTGACGCTCGGCAGCGGCGAAGTCCGCGTCGGTCAGGATCTGCGCGAAGTCATCGTCGATGCGCTGCGCCTGCGCGCGCTGCTCGACAATCTGCATTCGCGCTACAATCGCGCGGTCGTCGAACAGGCGGCCATCGCCGGCGCGCTGAACGCTGAAGCGATCAGCGATAACGCCCGCGCCCAGGAACTCGTGGCCGAAGTGGCACGTCGCCTCGACGTTATCGCCGAGGAAACCGAGCGTGGCTGGGAAGGCGGCCTGACGAGCGAAGGCGGCCTGCGTCTCGAGCGCATGGTTCGCGGCGTCAAGGAAGTCGTGGTTCTCGACATGGCGCTCATCGGTTCGCAGGATGCACGCCTGATCGACCAGATGTCGGCTCGCCTGAAGGAAATCTACCAGACCCCGCCGAAGCTTACACGTCGCGACGGTAACCTGGAATTGTCGGGCGCTCGCGAACTGCTGGAAGCCGTTTTCGCAAGCGGCCGCAAGGGTTTGACCATGCAGCGCTACAAGGGCCTTGGCGAAATGAACGCCGAGCAGCTCTGGGAAACCACGCTCGATCCGAACGTCCGCTCGCTGCTGCAGGTGCGCGTCAGTGATGCCACGGATGCAGATGGTCTCTTCGCCCGCCTCATGGGTGATGAGGTCGAGCCACGCCGCGAATTTATCCAGGAAAACGCGCTCAACGTCGCCAATCTCGACATCTGATCGCTGGCATTTATCGAAAAACGGCCCTGCGGCTCACCAGCCGCGGGGCCGTTTTTTATTGCACAATTATCCGGCTACGAATTTGCCCTTGAAGGCGACTTCAGCGAGCGATTTGCGCTGGCTGGGGAATTCGCGTTCCTGGTTGCGCTCCGAAAGCACGCTCTTGTCAGCAAGGCGTCCGAACGCGATGCCCGCCTCCACGCGGTAGCCTTCCGTGATCGCGAATGCATCGCGGATCTCGTCATGCTTGATGCCACCCATCCCATGGGCATAGAAGCCAGAGAGCTTGGCCTGCAGCGCGAGATAGCCCCATGCGGTGCCGGCATCGAAGGAGTGCGTATAGCTCTTGCGCCCCTCGGAAAAGTCGCCGCTGAAGCCCTTCGACACGACGAAAATCAGCGCAGACGCATTCTTCGCCCATTCCTGATTGGACTCGACCAGCAGCGATACAAACGTGTCCCAGTCGTCGGAGCCCTTCAGCGTGTAGATGAAGCGCCACGGCTGCTGGTTGGCGGAGGAGGGCGCCCAGTGCGCGGCGTCCAGCACGGTCAGCAGGTCGGCTTCATCGATGATCTCACCGGTGAAGGCGCGGGGCGACCAGCGGTCGAGAAAGATCGGCTCGATCGGATATTGGGATTCGCGGCTGTTGCTCTTTGTCATGGTCTTTCCGACGGTTGGTGGCGTGGGCGTCGAGGTTTGGTCTCCTCGGCAAACGCAGTCTTGTCACTCTTATGCGTCCGTCAAGATATGTGGGCACCACGCGCCGGAAAGACAGTGGCTCCTCGCCCGGATTTTTGCCGGGCTTTTGATCGAGGCGTACCGCTCGCACGAAAAGCCGTAATGACACCGGTGAATAATTCGTTCATAGGTGACGGAAACATGGCTCACGCTGAGGAGGATATTCGATGAAGCTCATGCGCGTTGGAGAGATCGGCCAGGAAAAGCCGGCAATGCTGGATGCAAACGGCAAGATCAGGGATCTGTCCGGTCATGTATCCGATATCGCGGGTGCGGCGATTTCGCCGGAAGGTCTGGCCAAGCTGGCGGCGATCGACCTGAAAACCCTTCCCGAGCTTCAGCCCGGTCGCATCGGCGCCTGCGTTGCTGGCACAGGCAAGTTCATCTGTATCGGTCTGAACTTCTCCGACCACGCCGCCGAAACCGGCGCAGCTGTGCCGCCCGAGCCCGTCATCTTCATGAAGGCCACTTCGGCCATCGTCGGCCCGAATGACAACGTTCTCATCCCGCGCGGCTCCGAAAAGACCGATTGGGAAGTCGAGCTTGGCGTCGTCATCAGCAAGACCGCGAAATATGTCAGCGAAGCCGACGCTCTCGACTACGTGGCGGGCTACTGCGTCTCGCACGATGTCTCCGAGCGCGCGTTCCAGACGGAGCGCGCCGGACAGTGGACCAAGGGCAAGTCCTGCGACACCTTCGGCCCGATCGGCCCATGGCTGGTGACCAAGGACGAGATCGCCGATCCGCAGAACCTCGGCATGTGGCTGAAGGTCAATGGCGAAACCATGCAGAACGGCTCGTCGAAGACCATGGTTTATGGCGTTGCCTTCGTCGTGTCCTATCTCAGCCAGTTCATGTCGCTGCATCCGGGCGACGTGATCTCGACAGGCACCCCTCCTGGCGTTGGCATGGGCATGAAGCCGCCGCGTTTCCTGCGCGCCGGCGACGTTGTCGAGCTCGGTATCGAGGGTCTCGGCACGCAGAAGCAGACATTTCAGGCCGATCTCTAGGCGTTTGACGAGTGTTAAGCATTTGAGCGCAGCATCATGCCGGGGAGAGGATCCCCGGCATTTCTTTATTGCGGTGCGGATCGCTCATGTTGCTGTGCAACAAAAACCTGTTACTGTGCGTTGAGATGCCAGCACATCGTTGGAAAGAGTCCGATGCCTTTCAGCAGGCGTCATCTTCCAGATGAAAGAAAAGTGATGCATCTCATGTTTTACCAGCTTTATGAAATGAATCATGCCGCGATGGCGCCTTACCGCGCCGTGGCCGACATCATGCGGCTTGCCTATGCCAACCCGCTCAATCCGCTGTCCCAAACCCCCTGGGGCCGGACAATGGCCGCAGCACTTGAGATGTTCGAACGCACGACGCGCCGCTACGGCAAGCCGTCCTTCGATCTGCCCGAGACCATCGTCGGCGACAAGAAGGTCGCGGTTCGAGAAGAGGTCGTCTGGGCACGGGCTTTCTGCAATCTGCTGCATTTCTCGCGCAATCTGCCCGCGGCCCACGCTCCCGACCCGCGCATCCTGATCGTCGCCCCCATGTCCGGACACTACGCGACGCTGCTGCGCGGCACGGTCGAGGCGCTGCTGCCGAGTGCGGATGTCTACATCACCGATTGGATCGACGCCCGCATGGTGCCGATGACCGACGGCACCTTCGATTTCAACGATTACGTCGACTACGTCATCGAGATGCTGCACTTCCTCGGGCCGGACACGCATGTGATCGCGGTCTGTCAGCCCTCCGTGCCAGTGCTCGCTGCCGCAGCCGTCATGGAAGAGGCCAACGATCCGCTGGCGCCGGCGTCTATGACGCTGATGGGCGGCCCGATCGACACGCGTATCAATCCGACCGCCGTCAACCAGCTGGCCAAGGACAAGCCGCTGGAATGGTTCGCCGAAAACGTGATCATGAACGTCCCTTGGCCGCAGCCGGGCTTCATGCGGCCGGTCTATCCGGGCTTCCTGCAGCTCTCCGGCTTCATGTCGATGAACCTCGATCGGCATCTCGTCGCCCACAAGGAGTTCTTCATGCACCTGGTGAAGAATGATGGCGAGCCGGCCGAGAAGCATCGCGACTTCTATGACGAATATCTCGCCGTCATGGATCTGACCGCCGAGTTCTACCTGCAGACCGTCGATCAGGTCTTCATCAGGCATGCGCTTCCGAAGGGCGAGCTTGAGCATCGCGGCAAGCTTGTCGACCCCACGGCGATCCGCAACGTGGCGCTTCTGACTGTCGAGGGCGAGAACGACGACATCTCCGGCGTCGGCCAGACGAAAGCCGCGCAGACCATTTGCACCAACATCCCCGACCACATGCGCATGCACTACCTGCAGCCGGATGTTGGCCACTACGGTGTCTTCAACGGCTCGCGTTTCCGCCGCGAGATCGCGCCACGCATCATCAACTTCGTCCGCGAGCATGGCCGCGCTGGAAAGCCTGCGGTCAAGCGCGTGATCAAGGGCGGCAAATCAACCTGATTTAGCATCATCTGAATTAGCGTTGTGCTTTCAAGGCTTTGTCCGATTTGAGCGGAGATCGTCTTGAAGCGGTGTCGAACGGTAACCACATCGATTTCCAGCGTTCGGCATTTCGCCGGGCGCGAAAATGCGAGGATACCGCACGATGAACCAGTCAGCATTGCTTCGCCCGGATTGGACTCCGGCTACCATTGCCCTGATGATCCTCGGCTTCGTGGTTTTCTGGCCTCTGGGTCTCGCCATGCTCGCCTACATCATCTTCGGAGAGCGTTTGCGCGGCTTCAAGCGCGACGCCAATAGTGCCGCCGATGGATTCTTCGCCGGCTGCCGACGTTCGCATGGCCGCTATCGCCCGCAATTCTCAACGGGCAATGTCGCCTTCGACGATTGGCGCAAGGCCGAGCTCGACAGGCTCGAGGAAGAACGCCGCAAGCTCGATGAAATGCGCGAGGACTTCGAAACCTATGTGCGCGAGCTCCGCCGCGCCAAGGATCAGGACGAGTTCGACCGCTACATGCGCGATCGCAAGAACACCAGGCGCGACGATAACGGCCCGGTTGCCGAATATCAGGCGCCGTAACCACGATCGACATCAAAACATCAGCCGGCACCATCAGGTGCCGGTTTTTCTTTGACCAGAATTGCGACGAATCATATAGAAAATGCCGATGTTCCCGCTCTTGTCCAAGCCACGACGCAGTGTCCGCAAACCGGCTCCGCCGGAGACCCGCACGCTCGACGTTGCCGGACGGCTGATGCCGCTGACGATCAAGCAGCACGAGCGCGCAACCCGCATCACGCTGCGCATCGAGCCCGGCGGCCGCGCCCTGAAGATGACGATCCCGAGCGGCTTGGCGCGACGCGACGTCGACGCCTTCCTCGACCGTCACCAGGGCTGGCTCATGACCAAGCTCGCGAAATTCTCGACCGACACCGGCCTTCACGATGGCGGCACGATCCTGTTTCGCGGCGTGTCCCATCGCATCCAGCACACGGGCAGCCTGCGCGGACTGACCGAGGCGACTGTCATCGATGGCAAGCCGGTGCTGCGGGTGAGCGGCATGCCGGAGCATCTCGGCCGCCGCATCGCGACGTTTCTCAAGAAGGAAGCACGCGCCGATCTCGAGCGGCTCGCAAGGTTCCATGCGCATTCGATCCGGGCGCCGATCAAGTCGATCTCGATGAAGGATACGCGCAGCCGCTGGGGCTCCTGTTCGGCCGAGGGAAACCTCAGCTTCTCCTGGCGCATCATCATGGCACCGCCATCGGTCGTTGATTATCTCGCCGCCCACGAAGTTGCCCATCTCAAGGAGATGAACCACGGTCCCCACTTCTGGGCGCTGTGCAAGAAGCTGTGTCCTGGGATGGAAGATGCTAAATCCTGGCTGAAGCGGCACGGCAGCCTGCTGCACGCGATCGACTTCGACTGATAAGCCCCGCCAGTAAACCACGGTTCAAAATATCGCAGCACTCGGAATTGGCTCGACTCACGGCCTTTTTCGTGTCACTTCGCTGCCATGAAACCGGATATCAAAATCTGCGGCCTGAAAACGGCCGAAGCGATCGATCGCGCGGTGACGCGCGGCGCGACCCATATCGGCTTCATCTTCTTCGAAAAGAGCCCGCGCTACATCGAGCCCGATGATGCCGCCAAACTGGCTGATCGGGTGCGCGGCCGCGCCAAGATCGTTGCCGTGGTGGTCAATCCGACCAATGATGATCTCGACGAGATTGTCGCAACCTTGAGGCCGGATATTCTTCAGCTTCACGGCGATGAGAGCCCCGAGCGCGTTTTGACCATAAAGGCCGTGTACGCTTTGCCGGTTATGAAGGCGTTTTCGATCCGCACCGCCGATGATCTGAAGCGCGTCGAGGCCTATATTGGTATCGCCGATCGTTTCCTCTTTGACGCGAAGCCGCCGAAGGGATCCGAATTGCCCGGCGGCAATGGCGTGTCCTTCGATTGGACGCTGCTCAGCTGGCTTGACGGCACCGTGGATTACATGCTTTCCGGTGGCTTGAACAAGGACAACATCGCCGAAGCGCTTGCCATCACCAAGGCGCCGGGGCTCGATGCGTCCTCGGGCCTGGAAAGCGCGCCCGGCGTGAAAAGCGTCGCACTGATTGATGAGTTTTTCGATGCGGTCGAGCAGGCTTGCCGGCCTGAAATGGCCTCAGGGAGTTGATAGTGAACGAGACCCCAAAACCCAATTCATTCCGCTCCGGTCCCGATGAGGATGGCCGCTTCGGCATTTACGGTGGCCGCTTCGTCGCCGAAACGCTGATGCCGTTGATCCTGGAACTGCAGGACGAGTGGGACAAGGCCAAGACCGATCCGGAATTCCAGGCGGAGTTGAAGCATCTCGGAGCGCATTATATCGGCCGCCCGAGCCCGCTCTATTTCGCCGAGCGCCTGACCGCCGAACTCGGCGGCGCCAAGATTTATTTCAAGCGCGAAGAGCTGAACCACACCGGCTCGCACAAGATCAACAACTGCATCGGCCAAATCCTGCTTGCCAAGCGCATGGGCAAGACCCGCATCATCGCCGAAACCGGTGCCGGCCAGCACGGCGTTGCCTCGGCAACCGTCGCCGCCCGCTTCGGTCTTCCCTGCGTCGTCTACATGGGCGCGACCGATGTCGAGCGCCAGGCGCCGAACGTGTTCCGCATGAAGCTCCTGGGCGCCGAAGTGAAGCCGGTCACCGCCGGCCACGGCACGCTGAAGGATGCGATGAACGAGGCGCTGCGTGACTGGGTCACCAATGTCGACGACACCTATTATCTGATCGGAACGGCCGCCGGCCCGCATCCCTATCCCGAGATGGTCCGCGATTTCCAAGCCGTCATCGGCGCCGAAGCCAAGGAGCAGATGCTCGAGGCCGAAGGCCGCCTGCCTGATCTCGTTGTCGCGGCCGTCGGCGGCGGCTCAAATGCGATCGGCATTTTCCATTCCTTCCTCGATGACGCCAGCGTCAAGATCGTCGGCGTCGAAGCCGGTGGCAAGGGCCTTCAGGGCGACGAGCATTGCGCCTCGATCACCGCGGGCTCGCCGGGCGTTCTCCATGGCAACCGCACCTATCTGCTGCAGGATAGCGACGGCCAGATCAAGGAAGGCCACTCGATTTCGGCCGGCCTCGATTATCCCGGCATCGGCCCCGAGCACTCCTATCTTAACGATATCGGCCGCGTCGAATATGTGCCGATCATGGACCACGAAGCGCTCGAAGCCTTCCAGACGCTGACGCGCCTTGAGGGCATCATCCCGGCGCTCGAGCCCTCGCATGCGCTGGCCGAAGTCATCAAGCGCGCGCCGAAGATGGGCAAGGACGAGATCATCCTGATGAACCTGTCCGGCCGCGGCGACAAGGACATCTTCACTGTCGGCAAGATTCTGGGAATGGGTGCATAAGTCATGACCGCACGTATGGACAAACGCTTTGCCGCTCTGAAGGCAGAAGGCCGCCCGGCGCTGGTCACCTATTTCATGGGCGGTGATCCGGATTACGACACGTCGCTCGGCATCATGAAGGCGCTGCCGGAAGCGGGTTCCGATATCATCGAGCTCGGCATGCCCTTTTCCGATCCGATGGCCGATGGCCCGGCGATCCAGATGGCCGGCCAGCGCGCGCTGAAGGCCGGACAGACGCTGAAGAAGACGCTGCAGCTCGCAGCCGATTTCCGCAAGACCGACAACGACACGCCGATCGTTCTGATGGGCTACTACAACCCGATCTACGTCCACGGCGTCGAACAGTTTCTCGACGACGCGCTTGAAGCGGGTATCGACGGCCTGATCGTGGTCGACCTGCCGCCGGAGATGGACGATGAGCTCTGCATCCCGGCACTGCGCAAGGGCATCAATTTCATTCGGCTCGCCACCCCGACCACCGATGAAAAGCGCCTGCCGGTCGTTCTGAGAAACACCTCCGGCTTCGTCTATTATGTCTCGATGAACGGCATCACCGGCTCGGCGCTGCCGGATCCGACGCTGGTCGCCGGCGCCGTCAAGCGCATCAAGAACCACACCGATCTGCCTGTCTGCGTCGGCTTCGGCGTCAAGACGGCCGACCATGCGAAGGTTATCGGCGCGTCTGCCGATGGCGTCGTCGTCGGCACGGCGATCGTCAACCAGGTAGCCCTCAGCCTGACCAAGGACGGGAAGGCGACAGCCGATACCGTACAGGCTGTCGCAACGCTCGTTCGCGGGCTGTCATCGGGAACACGTTCGGCGCGCCTTGTTGCTGCCGAATAGTTTTCCCACATTGGCAAGAGTTAATCAGGAGTTTTCGACTTGAACTGGATCACCAACTACGTTCGCCCCCGCATCAATTCCATGCTGGGCCGCCGCGAAGTGCCGGAGAACCTCTGGATCAAGTGCCCGGAAACGGGCGAAATGGTCTTCCATAAGGATCTCGAAGACAACAAGTGGGTCATCCCTGCTTCCGGCTATCACATGAAGATGCCGGCCAAGGCGCGTCTCACCGATCTCTTCGACGACGGCGCCTATGAAGCGCTGATACAGCCGAAGGTCGCCCAGGATCCGCTGAAGTTCCGCGATTCCAAGAAGTATACGGATCGCCTGCGCGATAGCCGCATCAAGACCGACCAGGAAGACACGATCGTTGCCGGCGTCGGTAAGGTTCGCGGCCTGAAGCTCGTCGCCGTCGTGCACGAGTTCAACTTCATGGGCGGCTCGCTCGGCATCGCCGCCGGTGAAGCGATCGTCAAGGCATTCGAGCGCGCCATCGCCGAGAAGTGCCCGCTCGTCATGTTCCCGGCATCGGGCGGCGCCCGCATGCAGGAAGGCATCCTGTCGCTGATGCAGCTGCCGCGCACCACCGTTGCCGTCGACATGCTGAAGGAAGCCGGCCAGCCCTACATCGTCGTGCTGACAAACCCGACGACTGGCGGCGTCACCGCCTCCTACGCCATGCTCGGCGATATCCACATGGCCGAGCCAGGCGCCGAAATCTGCTTTGCGGGCAAGCGCGTCATCGAGCAGACCATCCGCGAAAAGCTGCCGGAAGGCTTCCAGACGTCGGAATACCTGCTTGAGCACGGCATGGTCGACATGGTCGTCAAGCGTCATGACATTCCCGATACGCTCGCGCGTGTCCTGAAGATCCTGACGAAGAAGCCGGCTGCCGTTGCCAACGAAAACACCGGCACGCTTGCGATCGCCGCAAGCGCCTGACCGCAAACATCATAGGCGGGTTGAGCGATGATACCCAGAGGTCAGACCGCGGTGAGCGAAGCAGCACAGGAAATCGACAAGCTCATGGGGTTGCACCCCAAGGGCTTTGATCTGTCGCTGGATCGCATTACCCGCCTGCTTGCCGTTCTCGGCGATCCGCAAAAGAAGTTGCCGCCGGTCATCCATGTGGCCGGCACCAACGGCAAAGGGTCGGTCACGGCCTTCTGCCGCGCGCTTCTCGAAGCGGGCGGCTATAGCGCCCACGTCCACACCTCGCCGCATCTCGTCAATTGGCACGAGCGCTATCGCATCGGCGTCGAGGGCGGTCGCGGAAAGCTCGTCGATGACGCGGTCTTTGCCGATGCGCTGCGCCGTGTCGCTGCCGCCAATGCGGGCCAGAAGATCACCGTCTTCGAAATCCTGACGGCGGTCACCTTCATCCTGTTCTCTGAACATCCAGCCGACGCGGCCATCATCGAGGTCGGCCTTGGCGGCCGTTTTGATGCCACCAATGTCATTTCCGATCCGGCCGTGTCGGTCATCATGCCGATCTCGCTCGATCACCAGCCCTATCTCGGTGACAGCGTCGAACTGATCGCCGCCGAAAAGGCCGGCATCATGAAGCGCAAGCGGCCTGTTGTCATCGGCAAGCAGGAATATGATGCGGCGCTCGACGTGCTGATCTCGACCGCTGAGCGTCTCGGTTGCCCGACCGCGGCTTTCGGCCAGGATTTCATGGCGCACGAGGAATACGGCCGGCTTGTCTATCAGGACGAATTCGGCCTCGCCGACCTGCCGCTGCCCCGGCTTCCCGGCCGCCACCAGTATGCCAATGCCGCAGCCGCCATCCGCGCCGTCAAGGCCGCGGGCTTCACTGTCACCGAGGCGATGATGGAGAAGGCGATGAGCTCCGTCGAATGGCCGGGCCGTTTGCAGAAGCTGAGCGATGGCAATCTGATGGCGAGCGCCCCCTCGGGTGCCGAGATCTGGGTCGATGGCGGCCATAATCCCGGTGCCGGCGAAGTTATCGCCGAAGCCATGGCCAATTTCGAGGAAAAGCAGCCGCGTCCGCTGTTTCTGATCATCGGCATGATCAATACCAAGGACCCGATCGGCTATTTCAACGCCTTCAAGGGCCTTGCGGAAAAGGTCTACTGCGTGCCCATTCGCGGCAGCGACGCGATGATCGACCCCGTCATCCTTGCCAACGCCGCCTATGACGCCGGTCTGGTCGCCGAGCCGATGTCCACAGTCGGCGAAGCGCTGGAAGCGATTCGGGACACCGCCTTCGAGCGCGAACAGCCGCCACGCATCCTGATCGGCGGATCGCTCTATCTGGTCGGCGACGTGCTTGCCGACAACGGCACACCTCCCAAATGAGACGCTGAAATGAAAAAAGCCCGGCATCGACCGGGCTTTTTTCATTCTGTTATCCTGACAAATCAGGCTGCGCTGGAAATCCAGCTCGAAAGAGCGGTCTTCGGAGCAGCGCCAACCTTGATGTCGGCCACTTCGCCGGCCTTGAACATGGCAAGCGTCGGGATCGAGCGGACGCCGAACTGGGCGGCCAGCTCAGGATTTTCGTCGATGTTGAGCTTGGCGACCTTCACCTTGCCCTGGAACTCGACGGCGAGTTCTTCGAGGCTCGGAGCGATCATCTTGCACGGGCCGCACCATTCAGCCCAGAAATCGACAACGACGGGTTCTGCGGATTCCAGAACTTCAGCCTGGAAATTATTGATATCGACTTTCACGGTAGCCATAAGGCCGCTCCTTTAAAGGATTCCTGTTGAAGCACATGTGATGGTGCGCCGGCGGGATTTCAATGACCGGTATTTCACTTTGTTTTGAGCTGTGCAAGCGCCAATGCCATGGCCTCAGGCGTCAGCGTGTGCACGGAGCCGTTCTCGGTATAGACGAGCACGCAATCGATCCGCTTGCCGGGATAGAGCGGCGCCATGATCGTCTGGTAGATGGCAAGCTGCGCCCGATGCGCGAAGGGAATGGCCGCAGTCGTCTCCGGCGGGACGCGATTGGTCTTGTAATCGAGAATGACCACCCGGTCATCGAGCACCGCCAGCCGGTCGACACGACCCGAAACGGCATAGTCGCGCCCGTCGAGCGTCAGCGTCCCCATGATCGACACTTCAGCCTGCGCATGGGCCTCGAACACCGGCTGCAGATCCGGCACGTCCAATAGTTTCAGAACCGAATCGATCAGTCTTTCGCGCTCGTCCTGCGGCCAGAAACGGGCGGCGCGCTCGGCGTAGCGCTTGGCCGCGTCCGCGCGTTCCGCCAGCGGTATCTCCGGCAAGGTCTGCAGCATCCGGTGCAAAAGCCAACCTTTCTGCAGCGCCCGGTCGGATTTCGGCTTGTCGGTAAACAGCGGCGAGGCCACGAGAAGATTGTCGGCCTCCTCGTCGATGATCGTTCCGGCCCCGGAAGGGCTGAGCGGGCGAGGGAGCTTCTTCTGCGGCGGCAGCGGGCGATTGAGGTCGAAGGGCAGGGCATCACGGGCGGCGGTCTGCTCGACATGGTCGGCGCGCTCGAACATCCGCTCCATCGCCGGCACGCGCCATTCGACGCCCTGCCAGTCTCCGTCAGGCCCGGAAAAGGTGGCGGCTTCGACATGCGGATGGCTGTCGTCCATCGCAGCCGTTATCATTGCATGCCAGGTGTCGGTATTGAGCCGCACACCCCTGTAGCCGCAGACAATCAGCTGATCGGCCGCGCGCGTCATCGCCACGTAGAGAAGCCGGCGATATTCCTCTTCCGCCAGCACCTGGATACGCGCGGCGTCGGCCTGTGTCAGCGAATTGCTGAGATCGCCAAGCGGCACCCAGACCGGTAGCGGCGGCCGCTCGCCGCTCTGCTCCAGCAGCCGCAGCTTCGGCATATGCGAATGCGTGAACGCCTTCGAGCCGCCGTCAACCAGAAACACGATCGGTGCCTCAAGCCCCTTCGAGGCGTGCACGGTCATGATCCGGACTTCGTTGCGGCCCTTGTCCTGCTCGCGCTTGACGACGGGCGCCTCGAGCTCAAGCGTCGAGATGAAGGATTGCAGGCCGGGCAGGGCGGCGGTCTCGTGGTCAAGCGTGAAGGTGAGAAACTCGTCCAGAATATCGCTCGCCTCGGTGCCGAGCCGCGCCAGAAACTGCCGCCGCCCGCCATGAACCCCAAGCACTCGGGCGTAGAAGTCGTGAACCGGAAGGCTTTTCGATTCCTCGAGAAACAACTGCAGCCGCTCAACGACAGCGCCAAGACGCTCATTGCCATCCGCCGCATAGGCCTGCAGATGCGCCCACACGCTTTGGCCGTCGCCACGCAGCGCCGCCACCGCGAAGATGTCGTCTTCGCTGAGATCAAAGAGCGGGCTCTTCATCACGGCGGCCAGCGAGAGGTCGTCTTCCGGCAGAAGCAGGAAGCGACCGAGTGCGACCAGATCCTGGATCGCGATATGGCTGGTGAGCCGCAACCGGTCGGCGCCAGCAACCGGAATATTGCCGCGCCGCTTCAGTGCGCGCGTGAGCGCGTTGACGAAGGCATCGCGCTTGCGCACCAGCACCAGAATGTCGCCGGCCTCGATCAGCCGCTCCTTGCCCTTCTCGATGATCGTCTTCTTGCCGACCATCATGTCGATCGTATGCGCCATGCGTCGCGCCAGAATGGCGGCCGGCGCGCTTTCGGGAGTGGCGTCGAACGGCGCCGTCCAGTCCTCGTCCTTGATCGCGGCCTCAGGCGCGATCATCTCCCATAGGTCGACGGCGCCGGGGTGGCCGATACGATTGGAGCGATGCACCACCGGCTCGCCACCGGCGCTCAGTCCGCGCGCATTGTCTGGTGGTGTGAAGATGTGGTCGACGGCAGCAAGCACGTCGGAGGTCGATCGGAAAGAGAGCGGCAATCGAACCGAGGAGAAATCCCGGCCGCTCTGCGACACACGCTGCCGTGTGCGCCGGCTTTCTTCCGAGAAACGCTCGGGCCGCGCACCCTGAAACGAATAGATCGACTGCTTCTCGTCACCCACGGCAAACAGCGTGCGCACCACGTCACGCGCACTTTCGCCGGAGAAGAAATCCTCCGCCAGCGATTGGATCACACTCCACTGGATCGGGCTGGTATCCTGCGCCTCGTCGACGAGAATGTGGTCGATACCCTGATCCAGCTTGTAGTGGATCCACGGTCCGACATCGCTCTTGTTCAGGAGATCGGCGGTGCGGGTGATCAGATCCTCGAAGTCGAGCTGGCTCCGCTGCTTCTTGAGATCGTCGTAGTCGCGATTAAGCCTGTCTGCGAGCACAAGGGCAGTGCGTGTGGCATCGAACATCCGCACGATCTTCAGCCGGTCGCGGCAGGCGACCACATGCGTGCGCGCCGCGGCAATGGCATCGGCAAGCTCCGGCGCCTGCGCCAGCATCGCCTTCACAGTGAACTGCCCGTCCGCTTTCGGCTCGCCCTTGGCGGTGAGAAAGATCTTTTCCAGTGTTGGAATCCGGCGAAGGATATCCGGTTCCAGCACAACGCTCTTCAGCGCGGAAGCCACGTCCTGCGCCTTGGCGCCGCCCTTGCTGTCCGCGAGCTCCAGATAGAGGCTGAGCGTACCGCCAGCCAAACCGGGCAGCGGCCAGTATTGCCCGGCGATCGCAAGCTCGGTGTCACCCTCTGAAAGACCGAGCTCCGCCCGCAAGACATTGTCGAGGCCGCCATTCTGCTCTGCGGCCTGGGTGAAAGCCTTGATCGCATTGCGGTTGGCAACGATCTCGCCGAGCAGCGTTTCCAGCCCGGATTCGTCGCCGAGGTTGAGGACATAGGAGAAGGAGTCCGCGAGCGCCTTGTCTTCCTCGGGCGTCGTCGCCGTCAGCAGCGATCGCCGCGCGTCCGCAAGCAGTGTCGCAGCTGCCCTGTCGTCGAGCACGGAAAAGTGTCCGGCCACGTTCGCTTCCAGCGGAAACTGATGCAGCAGCGCTTCGCAGAAGGCGTGGATGGTCTGGATCTTCAACCCGCCCGGGGTCTCCAGCGCCTTGGCGAAAAGCCTGCGCGCCTCCGCGAGCTTGAGGAAGTCAGGCGGCGTCCCCTCGATCTGGGCAATGCGGCGGCTGAGCTCCTCGTCCGACAGCACAGCCCACTCGGCCAGCCGATCGAACACGCGGTTCGACATTTCGGAGGCGGCCGCCTTCGTATAGGTCAGGCAAAGGATCGCCGAGGGCCGGGCGCCTGATAGCAGCAGCCGGATCACCCGTTGCGTCAGGACGTGCGTCTTTCCCGATCCGGCATTGGCCGAAACCCAAGCCGATCGGCGCGGGTCGGATGCGATCGATTGCTGCACCGTCGTCCAGTTGGTCCAGTCGTGTGGATCGTCGCCCTCAGGCAGTGCCGTTTCGTCACTCATCATTGCTGGCCTCATCGCTTTCGGCCGTCGACCATTCCGAGACGCGGGCAAGGTGATCGTAA
This sequence comes from Hyphomicrobiales bacterium, assembly GCA_900467745.1. Lineage (GTDB taxonomy): Bacteria > Pseudomonadota > Alphaproteobacteria > Rhizobiales > Rhizobiaceae > Rhizobium. The sequence continues at coordinate 35,140 of UBQW01000056.1, read as the reverse complement.
TCGCCGCCGAACTCGAATTGCTGGGCGGGAATAAGCCGCGAGGTAAAACCCTTCTCGCCGGATTGCAGCAGCGCCACGAATTTCACCAGCTGGTCGATCGAATCGCCGGCAAGCTCGATCGCCGACTTCGCCTTATCGCTGCGCGCCGAGAATTCGTTGTTGACGGTATCGATCTGGAACCGACTTCCCGGCCGCAGCCGTACATAGAGCAGATCCTGCGGCACCAGCTTGCCAGTATCCATGAATCCACCGGCCTTCAGCACCTCGGCCTCCAGCGCCAGCTGCGGATCAAGCAACGCACGTGCCTGCGCGGGCGAGGGGTTGTAGCCCGTCTTGTAGTCGATCAGATCGGCGGAGTGCGGCCCGGTAATATCGATCCGGTCGGCAACGCCGCTAAGCCGGATATCGACCTGCTCGAGCTGCATGGCGCCGCGCACTTCAGTGAGCGTCCGCTGTAACCCCGGCCGCCGCTCCGCTTCCCAGGCGAGGAACGAGCGCGCCACCTCGCGAAAACGCGGCCGCCAGACGGCATCGATATGCGCCGGCAGCTGCTCCATGTCGAACAGCTCGGTGAGGATGCGCTCCATGGCCGCCGTTCCGTCAGGCGTGCCGGCGATGTTGCCCTCGCGAATGAACCGGTCGATGATCTTGTGATAGAGCGTCCCGCGTTCGGCAGCCCCGGGGTCGCGGTTGAAGGCATCGACGGCGTCGAGCTTCAAAACGCGGCGCGCATAGATCGCATAGGGGTCGCGCCGAAGCCGGCCGACCTCGCTGAACGAGTAGGACTTCGGCTGCACCTCGCGCGGTGGCGCCGGGCTCGGTCGTTGCGCCGGCGCCTGCCGCTGCCCCTCGTCGAGCAGACCCGCCCAGTGCACGAACTGCTCTCCGCGATCCTTCAGTGTCGCTTCGAAACCTTTCCCGCAAAAGGCCATCAGCCTCTGCAGCCAGCGCGAGGCAACGGTGGGCGTCGAGCCTTTGCGGAGTGCGCGCGTATAGACCAGACGCCGCGTCCCGTTGGCCATCTCGAAGTCGTGCGCAAGCTGGCCGATACGGCGCTCGGGTGGCTCAAGGCCGATCTCAGTCTTCATCGACCGCGAGATGAAGGGATTGTTGGCGGTCTGCCCCGGCCACGAACCCTCGTTCAAGCCGCCGAGGATCAGCGTATCGACGCTCTGCAGGCGGGCTTCCAACGTGCCGAAGATGAACAGCCGCGGATGGCTGAGCGCTTGCGGCTTCACCGACTGTCCGGCCGAGAGCGCCGCCATGATATCGATCCACTGCGCCCCATCCGCCTCGATCTGGCCGTCGGTCCCGATCACCTCGCCGAGCAGCGTCGCCAGCGTGTCGCCCGCCTCGCCGGACCAAAGCCCGGAGAGATCGCCCTTCTCGTCGCGTGCGACAGCCTCGATGGCGCGGCCGGTGCGATCTGCCCAGTCGGAGAGCGTGAAGCGCGTGGTCAGGCCGCGGCTAGCGGTGTCGTGGCGCACGAGAGCGGAAGCGAGCGGTTCGGTCGCCTCGCCGACCCGGCGGGCGAGATCGCGCGCCAGATCGATGGCATGGACGGGAAGGGCCTTGCGCCACTGTGGCGCATGCCGGTCGAGCGCCTGTTCGGAAAGCTGGTGTTCGAGAAGCGGCCCAAGTGCGCTGATATCGACCTCCGCCACGCCGCCGCGCAAGGCCAGCAATTCGAGCGCGGCCACCGCCTCGGAAAGCGCGTTGCGCTCCAGCCCTAACCGCGCCAGTGGATGCTTGAGAAGGCTGACGATCGCCACCGGATCGCCTGGTCGCAGCGCCGCTTCGAGCAGCAACTGCAGCAGAGTTCCCTGCGGCATCGCCGCAAGTGGCGTACCGGCCGAATCGTCGGCAATGATGCCGAAGCGCGAAAGCTCCGCCATCACGCGGCGGGCGAGGTTGCGGTCCGGCGTAATCAGCGCCGCGCGGCTTTCGCCATCCTTGCCCGGTTGTTCCAATGCCAGCCGAAGCGCAATGGCGATCGCCGTAGCCTCTTCGCGTTCATTGCCCGCTTCGATCAGCGATACGTCGGCAAAGGCCGCCGCGATATCGCTCTCCGAAAGCGTCGTCTTCCACCGGCTCCAGTCGCTGGTCGCCTCGGATGGAGACAGCGCATGCGAGAGGATCTGCGCTCGGACGGCAAGCGCGTCGGGCGCGCTCGCAAGTGTCGAAACATCGTCGCGCGTCAGGCTCAGGCGCTTCAAAAGCTGCGCCAGGCCATATTGCGAATGGCTGCGACTCGCCGCATCGGCCATATCGGGGGCGACCATCCGCCAGTGCTCATCGGGCATGCCGACGTCGAGACCGGGCAGCACGATGACGCCCTCGCGCCGCGCTGCCACCGCCGCGATCAGATCGGCCGTTGCCGGCACCGAACCCGTCGAGCCGGCGATGATGATCGGCCCACTTTCCAGCATCGTCGCGATGCGGTTGGCTTCTGCTCTCAGGATGGCGTTGCGGTGCCGCGCCGGCGAGGATTTGCCAAGCTCGTTCAGGCGCTCCGGCCAGAAGGCGCTGGCGATCTGCAGAAACTCCGCCGTCAGCTGCCACCACAGCGCATGATCCCTCGCGCTCAGCGTCGCAAGTTCGCTCCAATCGCGATCCTCGGTCTCGATGGAATCGATCAGCTCGGCCAGGTTTCTGGCAAGCCAGATCGCGTCGGCCGGACTGGCGGGCGCGACGAGCGGCGAATCCGAGTGGATGCTGCGCACGATGTCAGGCAGCTTGTTTCGCCAGGCAAGGATCAGCCGCGCCAGTTCCAGGAGCCGCGCGGTATTGGAAAGCGGTTGCGCGAGATCGAGCGTCGCCGGCAGCGCTTCGTCGAAATAGCCGCTATCGTCGTCCGTTTCGCCAAGCGGCCGGATGATCGGCAGGATCGCGGAGCGTCCGCCGAGCAGATCGACGAATTCGGATCGCAGCACGCGCACCGCGCGCCGCGTTGGCAGATAGATGGTCACCTTGGAGAGCGACAACGGATCGGCAGGGTCATGGCGAAACAGCGGCGTCAGCCGCCCGTCGCAAAGCGTCTCTGCCAGGGTCGCGAGAAAGGGCAGCCCTGCCGGTATTGTGAGAACCCTGGGCTGGTGCCGCTCGCTCATGGCCTATGCCAATGCCCGGTAACGCCGGATCGTCTCTTCCGCGTCGCCGATCGCCTCAGGCGTGCCGACGGTCAGCCAATGCCCTTCAAGCATCATGCCGTAAAGCCGGCTGCGCGCGATCGCCTTGTCGAAATAGATGTTGAGATTGAAGGCGTCCGCAGGCGCGTCGTCGAGAAACGCTGTCTGCATGGCAATCGCGCCGGCATAGACCACGGGGTCCGGACCATCGGCGCGAACGCGGCTCAGCCGGCCTTCTTCATCGCGGTTGAAGTCGTTCTTGCCGTTATGCCCCGTTGTGTCTTCGAGATTGACACACAGCATCGCCATGTCCATCCGGTCCGCGTCGAAGAATCCGGCTAAGCGACGTAGATTGCTCGGCCGGTCCGACCGCTCACCGATCCAGAAGAGATCGGCATTGGTGACGAATACAGGACCGCGATCGAGCAGTTTCAAGCCCTTCGCCAGGCCGCCACCATTGTTCATCAAGCCGGCGCGCTCGTCGGAGATGATGATCTCGAGCGCCTTGTAGCGGCTGAGATGGTCGAGCATCTGGTCGGCGTGATGGTGCACGTTGACCACCGCCTTCTCGACGCCCGCTTCGGCCAGCGAATCCAGCGCATAATCGATCATCGCCCTGCCGTCGATTTTCACCAGCGGCTTGGGGATCGTATCGGTAATCGGGCGCATGCGGGTGCCGAGACCGGCAGCCAGCACCATGGCTTGTTTGATGGTCATATCGTCCGAGACTTATGATTCGCTGGTGACTATTCCAGTCCTTACGCACCACTCGCGCAAGGGGGCAAGCGTTTCATGCTGAAGCGCCACGCTCAAGTAGGAGAGCGTGCGCGGCATGTGCTTCATATAGCCAGGTTTTCCGTCGCGCCGCATCAGCCGAACCCATAGGCCGGCCAGCTTGCAGTTGCGCTGCGCCGACATGATCGCCCAGCTTTTCAGGAAGCCCGCCTCGTCGAATCCGCCCTGTGCGCAGCGCAGAGACAGGTAGTGCTCCATCAGCCGGTCGAAGAGATCGGGCTCGATGGTTACGCGCGCATCCTGGGCGATCGAGGCGAGATCGTAGGCCGTCGGCCCGATCATCGCATCTTGGAAATCGATCAGGCCGACCCGCTTTACGCCGGTCTCGTCTTCGCGCCAGATGATATTCGGCGAATGAAAATCGCGCAGCAGCAGGTTTTTCTCGGCCGCATCAAGCTGGTCGACCAGCGCGTCCCAGATCGCGAGGTATTCGTCACGCTCAACATCGGTGACCGGCGCCCCGTCGCGTTTCCACGGCAGATGCCAGTCGAGCACCAGACGCACCTCCATCTTCATGGCGGTGCGGTCGAAATCCGGAATGTGGTGGACGTGGCCGTTGGTGACGCGGATATCCTGCGGGATAGCCTGCGCATGCAGGGCCGCGAGGCAGGCGACGCTCTCAAGATAACGCTCGGCGATCGGCTTGCCGCTCTCGTCGAGAACCCCATCGCTGCCGAGATCCTCGATCAGCAGGATCCCCTGCTCGTAGTCGACGTCATGGATCAGCGGCGTCGCGAAGCCGCGCTCGCGCAACACGTCGGCAATGGCGACGAACGGATAAGCGTTCTCGGCAATATGCGCCACCTTCGGGTAGGGCTTGCCGTCAAGCACCGGCGGGCCTTCCGGCAGCGGCGGCCAGTCCATCAGGATACGGCGCAAACCATCGTCGGGATAGATCGCCTCGTAGGCCCGAAGCGACGCGTCGCCCGTGAGAAACCGGCGCTTGGCAAGCGGGTAGCCGGCCTCTGCCAGAAAGGCACGAATGGCGAGGACGCGGTTGATCCGCGCGGCCTGCTTTTCGGGCGCGGCGATCGTCGCCCGTCGGCCCGTGCCCTCATGCGTCAGCGTTAGCACGATCCGGTCATCCGGCAGCTCGCTCTCGGCCATTTCCGGCCATTCCACCAGACAGATGCCGCTCTGCAGCGCCTCATCGAAGCCGAGCTCGGTCAGTTCCGCGGCGTCGCCCAGCCGGTAAAGGTCGAAATGCGCGACGGGAATGCGCAGCTCGTAGGGCTGCACGAGCGTGAAGGTCGGGCTGGGTACTTCGAGCTCCGCGTCGTCGGCAATCGCGCGAATGAGCGCCCGTGACAACGAGGACTTGCCGGCACCGAGATCACCTGACAGTGCCAGGCAGTCGCCCGGCTTCAGCGCCAGCGCCAGATCCTCGCCGAGACGGTCGGTCGCTGCCTCGTCTTCCAGGAAAAGCGAGATGACAGGCGCGCTTGTCGTCATTCGGCGGCGGCGTAGGAGGGGAGGTTGGCCGAAGGAATCCGGCAAATGACCGTCGTTCCCTTGCCCGGCTGGCTATCGATGACGACCTGGCCGTTATGAAGGTTGACGAAGCTGTCGACGATCGACAGACCGAGGCCCGCACCACCACGCTTGCCGCTCTTCGCGCCCGTCGCGAAACGGTCGAAGACGGTCGAGATCATCTCTTGCGAGATGCCCGGGCCTTGATCGGTCACGCTGAAGACGAAATCCGTTCCCTCGCGCTGGCAGGACAGCGATATCGAGGCGCCCTCCGGCGAGAAATTCGCAGCGTTGGAGAGAAGCTTGACCAGGATCTGCTTCAGGCGCTGCGGATCGGCAATGATCGATCCGAGCCGTGCCGGCGCGGTGATCTCCAGCGTCACGCCGCTTTCCTGCAGTCGGTCGGCGATCTGGATCGAGACGTCGTCGAGCAGGTCGCCGAGGTCGATCTCCGAATAGTTCAGCCGCATGATGCCGGCATCGACGGTCGCAAGATCGAGAATGTCGTTCACCAGCGTCAGCAGCACCGACGAGGAGGTGGAGATATGGTCGATATATTCGGCCTGCCGCTCGTTGAGATCGCCGAGCCCCGGCGTGCGCAACAGGTCGGTGAAGCCGATGATGTTGGTCAGCGGCGAGCGCAGCTCGTACGACACGTGCTGCACGAAATCGTTCTTCAGCTCGTCGGCCTTGCGCAGCGCGTCGTTCTTTTCCGTCAGTGCCCTCTCGGCGCGAACGCTATCCGTCATGTTGACGAAGGTCAGCATCGTCTGCGCGTTCGGCAGCGGGATGACCGCGTAATCGAGCACGAGGCCGGAGAACAGCTCCAGTGTTCCCTGGCTCGAGCGACGCTCGTCGTCGAAGCTGGTGATCAGCTCGGCGAAGGTCTTCCAGCCATCGGGCTTGTCGTAGGAGGGCGCGCAGGCATCGCCCAGCGCACGGATATGCGTACCCGGCTTTGCTTCCGCTTCGGTAATGCCCCAGAGCGCCCGGAAGGCGGGGTTCGACAGCTGAATGCGCCCATCGGGGCCGAACACGGCCACGCCTTCGGACAAATGGTCGATCGTTTCGCCCTGAACCTTCACCAGCGTGTTGTAGCGCGTCTCGAGATCGACCTGTTCGGTCAGGTTCTCGAACACCCAGGTGGCGCCGCCCTGCGGATGCGCGGTCGCGAAGACGCGCAGCGTCTGGCCGTTCGGCAGGTGCCAGAGGTCGGATTGCGTATCGAGCGCCCGGTAGACCGAAAGTGCGGTCTCTTTCCAGGTCTTCCAGTTCAGCTGGTCCGGCAGTTTCTTGGCGGCGCGCAGGCGCTCCAGAAGCTCGGCATTGTCAGGCTTGCTCTCAAGGAATGCGATATCGAGCTGCCACAGCGTCACGAAAGCCTGGTTGTAGAACTGCAGGCGCTGGTCGCCGTCGAAGATCGCGACCGGGGTGGCCAGGTGGTCGAGCGTCTCGGCGTGGCTCTTCAGCGTCCGCTCCAGCTCGGCGCGAACGGTCTCGACGCCGGAGACATCGACCGCGATGCCGGCCGAACCGCTTGGAACCTTCACATCGACAACGTCGAGGAAGGTGCGGTTGCCGTGAATGACGGTCGAAATCTTGTCGTGGAACGGTGATTCCGGCGTGGCGACGGCGCGGATGCGCTCGCGCGCGATGGTCGTCAGGATTTCGCGGCCCTCGGAGATCGCCTCGTCGGGCGATGCAGCGTCGACGGCGGCACCATAGGCGTGGTTCACCCAGGTCAACTTGCCCTCGGTGTCGCGCTGCCATGCCGGCAAGTCGATGGAATCAAGCAGGCCCTGGAACGCCGAGATCGACGACATCAGCCGGTCGCGCTCAATCTTCAGCTCGGCAAGTTCGGCACGCAGATTGTTGAGCGCCACGAAACGAACGAAGGCGCGGCCGCCGGAAACCCGGCCCTGCGCTTCCAGAACCTCTTCGCGGTGGGTTTCGACGACGATGTCGAAGCTCTTGGCGGACTGCCTCAAGCCGTCGATGGCGCGGTCGAGTTCCGATGCCGAGCGTGGCTTCAGCCAGAGGCCGAACGCCAGAAATTCATTGTCCTGCGGTGCGCCGGTCTCGGCCGGCAGCTGTCCCAGCAGCTCGGGGCGCTCATCGCCGTCCCAGATCACGATGCGCCGGTTCTTGTCTGCAATCAGCGCCTGGTATTGCGAAATGCGCTGCTGCGCATCCGATAGCGCGGAACGGATCTCGCGGCCTTCGCTCTCGAGATTGCCGCGCTGGCGCACGACCCAGAGCGTGGAAAGAAGGGCTGCCGAGATGACGCCGATCACGACGGAGAAGCCGACGACCTGCGTGGAGGTGAAAAGATGCGGAGACGCGGCAGCCTCTGCCGCCGCCTGTGCGAAGACCGGCTGGGCGATCGACGCCATTGCAGTCCCCGCGGCAAAGATCCTTGCCACCTGAGCCAACAAGCCTGATCGCTGCGTCGAAGCCTTGCGGGCATCGACCGGTTTTCCATTGCCCGGGTGACCAGTGCAGCAAGACGGGTAAACGCCGTCTTCTGCCTGTTTGACCAGGCGGTGCATCATTTCCGACATGCGCGGTATGTCTCCGTCCTTTTGTGCCGCATTACGACAAGACATCCCATTTTCGAAGCAAACGGACGCGTCCGTCTCCACGAATCGAGTGTTAAAACAATACTTCGGATAGGATTCGTCGGGAAGATGTGTGCCAAAAAATAAGGGTGCGGCATTTGTCAATGCCGCACCCTCTAGATGTTGTGGATATCAGATCCGCTATTAGTATCTGTAGTGGTCAGCCTTGAACGGACCCTGCGGCGTGACGCCGATATAGGATGCCTGTTCTTCCGAAAGCTGCGTCAGCTTGACGCCGAGCTTGGCGAGATGCAGGCGCGCGACCTTCTCGTCGAGGTGCTTCGGCAGGATGTAGACCTGGTTCTGATACTGGCCGGGCTTGGTGAAGAGCTCGATCTGCGCCAGCGTCTGGTTGGTGAACGAAGCCGACATGACGAAGGACGGATGGCCCGTTGCGTTGCCGAGGTTCAGCAGGCGGCCTTCCGAGAGCAGGATGATGCGGTTGCCCTTCGGGAACTCGATCAGGTCGACCTGCGGCTTGATGTTGGTCCACTTCAGGTTACGCAGCGCCGCAACTTCGATTTCGTTGTCGAAGTGGCCGATGTTGCCGACGATCGCCATGTCCTTCATCGCGCGCATGTGGTCGATGCGGATTACGTCCTTGTTGCCGGTCGTGGTGATGAAGATGTCGGCGGTGGAGACGACGTCTTCGAGCGTGACGACCTCGAAGCCGTCCATGGCAGCCTGCAGTGCGCAGATCGGGTCGACTTCCGTGACCTTGACGCGTGCGCCGGCGCCGAGCAGCGAAGCAGCCGAACCCTTGCCGACGTCGCCGTAACCGCAGACGACGGCAACCTTGCCGGCCATCATCACGTCGGTGCCACGGCGGATGCCGTCAACCAGCGATTCCTTGCAGCCGTACTTGTTGTCGAACTTCGACTTGGTGACCGAGTCGTTGACGTTGATGGCAGGGAAGGGCAGCAGGCCCTTCTGGGAAAGCTGGTACAGACGGTTGACACCAGTGGTGGTTTCTTCGGTGACGCCCTTGATCGCGTCGCGCTGCTTGGTGAACCAGCCAGGCGTTGCCGCGAGGCGCTTCTTGATCTGTGCGAAGAGGATTTCTTCTTCTTCCGAATGCGGGTTCGACAGCACGTCTTCGCCGGCTTCGGCGCGGGCGCCGAGCAGGATGTACATGGTGGCGTCGCCACCGTCATCGAGGATCATGTTGGAGAGGCCGCCGTCGGCCCACTGGAAGATCTGGTCGGTGTAAACCCAGTAGTCGTGCAGCGACTCGCCCTTGACGGCGAAGACAGGAACGCCCGAAGCGGCGATCGCGGCAGCGGCGTGGTCCTGCGTCGAGAAGATGTTGCACGATGCCCAGCGCACTTCGGCGCCGAGAGCGACCAACGTCTCGATGAGCACGGCCGTCTGGATCGTCATGTGCAGCGAGCCGGTGATGCGAGCGCCCTTGAGCGGCTTCGATGCGCCGAACTCTTCGCGGCAGGACATTAGGCCCGGCATTTCGGTTTCAGCGATCGTGATTTCCTTGCGGCCGAAGTCTGCGAGGCCGATATCGGCGACGACGTAATCTTTTTCAGTGCTCATTGGGTTCTCCATGCTGAAAGCGTCTCAGATGCGAAGGCGCGAAACGAGGTCGCGCGACGAAAAGCTCCGCGCAGGCGCGGTCATGCCAGCCGTTTAGCAGGCTTCTATGACGAAGGCAATAATGATATAAAGAAGTCTTTATATGTTTATATGGTCCGGCGGACCGTTACATATCTTCGCCGAACTTGTTCTGGATCAGCTGGTCCAGCGCGTCGAGCGCCTGTTCGGCCTGGTTGCCGCTGGCCGAGACCAAGACGCTGGAGCCCGGGCTTGCCGCCAGCATCATCAAACCCATGATCGAGTTGCCGCCAACGGTCATCCCATCCTTCGACACGGTGATCGAAGCGTCGAAGGTTTCGACCGTCTGCACGAATTTCGCCGAAGCGCGCGCATGCAGGCCACGCTTGTTGATGATGAGAATTTCGCGGGAGAGCTGGACGGTCATCTGGGGCTCGTTATTTGCCGCTCAAGACGCGGCTGGCGACATTGATGTATTTGCGGCCGGCTTCGGATGCCTCGGCGAGCGCCTTTTCCATATTGTCCTCGCCGCGCACGCCGGCGAGCTTGATCAACATTGGCAGGTTCATGCCGGCGATCACCTCGGTATGTCCGCTGCTCATCACGGAGATCGCCAGATTGGAAGGAGTGCCACCGAACATATCGGTCAGGATGACCACGCCATGGCCGTCATCGGCGTTTGCAACAGCGCCCAGAATGTCCTGGCGTCGCTGATCCATGTCGTCTTCGGGGCCGATACAGACCGTCTCGATGAATTTCTGAGGACCGACAACATGTTCGACCGCATGACGAAACTCTTCAGCCAGCTTGCCGTGAGTGACAAGCACAAGTCCGATCATGATACTACTGCTCCCAATGGCGTATGCAAACGGTAGGCCCAATATCGCAACGCAGCAATCGCGTCCACCGTGGGGGCACATCTTGGCTATGAAAAGCCGAATGGCAAGACAAAAATGCACGGTTTCGCGCGCCAGCTGCCGGTTTCGTGGGCATTAACGCCCCATTTCAGGTGCTTTGGCCATCAATACCGCCAGTGGAAGCGGCACATTAGCCAGCAACCGAATGACGGGCAGCGTGACACTTGCTGAAACCACGGTCGTCTCGCCCTCCGGCGGCACCCGGTCTTCCCCCGTAACGTGCCCGGGAAGAACCGCATAATGCATGGGCGCTTCCTGGATAAAGGGGATGCGAACGATGCCGGTTCCGCGCAGCTCGATCATCCCTCGTATGGAGGGCAGGCAGGCCGCGATGGCGATGCTATCCCGAACTGAGATCGACACCTGATCGTCTGCGACCAACGCGGCATCGATCCCGATCCGCCGCGCCTCTGTAAGACACGTGAAGGCCAACATCGATTTGCCCCAGCCCGATGGCCCCATGAAGAGAAGCCCGGTCTTGCCTACGACGATCGCCGTCGCGTGAATATTGACCGGGGCCGTGGTCATGAGTTGGGATCTGCGGGAAGCGCAAGCGTGAAGCGGGCGCCGACCACTTCTTCGGTCTCGGCGTCGATGATGTTTTCGGCCCGCAGCGAGCCACCATGCGCTTCGGCGATCTGCCGGCTGATGGAAAGGCCGAGGCCGGAATTCTGCCCAAAACCTTCGGACTCCGGCCGGTCCGTATAGAAGCGCTCGAAAATGCGGTCGATATTCTCCGCCTGAATACCGGGCCCGTTATCCTCGATATAGACGATGCAGCGCGAGCGGGTGCGAACCAGGCGAACGGTGATTTTCCCGTCTTGGTCGGAGACGAAGGAGCGCGCGTTCTCGATCAGGTTGGTGACGATCTGGCCGATGCGCAGGTCGTGACCATTGACCAGGAAGCGCGTCTTCACGCCTGGCTTGCGCTCGATCGCAAACTCGATCTGCACTTCCTTCTTGCGATTGCGGATCTGCCGCGAGATTTCCACAAGGTCACGAAGCAGAACTTCCAGATCCACCGATCCGGCATCGACGCGCGCAAGCTCGGCATCGAGGCGCGAGGCGTCGGAGATATCGCTGATCAGGCGGTCGAGACGGCGCACGTCGTGCTGGATGACATCCATCAGCCGTTTCTTGGAATCGTCCGATTTCGCCAGCGGCAGCGTCTCGACGGCGCTGCGCAGCGAGGTCAGCGGGTTCTTCAATTCGTGGCTGACGTCGGCTGCGAAACTCTCGATCGCATCGATCCGGTCGTAGAGCGCGGTCGTCATGTCGCGCAGCGCGATCGACAGGTTACCGATCTCGTCCTGGCGAACCGAGAAATCAGGGATCTCCTCACGCTCCTTGGAGCCGCGACGCACGCGGATCGCCGCGGCAGACAGGCGGCGCAGCGGATTGGCGATCGTTGATGACAGCACCAGCGACAAGAGCACGTTGACCAGTGTCGCCACGCCGAAGACGCGCATGATGCCGAGACGCTCGGCATGAACGATGTTGTCGATGTCGCCGGCCTGCGTCGATAGCAGCAGCACGCCGAGCACGGCGCGAAAACGCTGGATCGGCACGGCGACGGAGACGATCAGCTCGCCCTTTTCCGTGGTGCGGACAACAGCGCCGCGCACACCGGTCAGCGCGTTCATGACTTCAGGATAGATCGAGCCGTCGCCGCCCGGCGCTTCCTTGTAGAGCGGCAGGTTGCCCGGCTGCAGAACCTTGTTGAAGATCGTCGTGAACCACTCACCCCAGGTCTGCTCCTCATCGGCAACCGGCGGCAGGTCGAAGCGCAGCACCTGACCGCGCGAGTAGAGATGACGCGAATCGAGCAGCAGGTTTGCGTCGGCATCGAAGATACGCGCGCGCGTGCGGGTCGGCGAGATCAGCCGGCGCAGAACCGGCGCGACCTTCTCCGGATCGATCGGGAACTCCAGGTCCTCGTCGTTCGGAACCGGCGTGATGCTCTGGCCGGCCTGCAGTTCCAGAAGCTTTTCGGGATCGATGGTGATCGAGTTGGTATCGACCGAGGCGGAAGCCGAAACGGCGCCGGCGATGATCTCGCCCTGCGTCAAAAGGCTCTCGACACGGGCGTCGATCAGCCCTTCGCGAAACTGATTGAGATAGAGAATGCCGCCGACGAGAACGACGAGCGCTGCGAGATTGAAGAAGAGGATGCGGCGCGTCAGGCTGGAAAAGACGGCGTTGCCGAAGATACGGCGAATGATCGTGAAGGGATGCGACCAGCGTCGTCCCCTGACGCGTCGGCCTACGCCGTCTGCGTCATCCAGATCCTTCTCCTGCACCAACTGTGCCAACGACAGCCCTTTCGAAGAGCGGGCCGCGTCCGCGGCGCCGGCTCTCATATATTCTTATCCGCCGCGCCCTTGGGCGTCAGGCTGCTTCGCGGAAGCGGTACCCCACTCCGTAGAGCGTTTCAATCATATCAAAGTCGTTGTCGACCATCTTGAATTTCTTGCGCAGCCGCTTGATGTGGCTGTCGATGGTGCGGTCGTCGACATAGACCTGCTCGTCATAGGCCGCATCCATCAGCGCGTCACGGCTTTTGACGACGCCGGGGCGCTGCGCCAGCGAGTGCAGGATCAGGAATTCGGTGACGGTCAGCGTCACCGGTTCGCTCTTCCAGGTGCAGGTGTGGCGCTCCTGATCCATCACGAGCTGGCCGCGCTCGAGCGAACGCGCGAGCTGTGCGGCACCGGGCTTGGGTGCTGCACCAGTCGCGGCCGCTGCCGCGGCTTCGCGTCCGGCGGCGCGGCGCAGGACGGCGCGAACGCGCTCGACCAGCAGTCGCTGCGAAAACGGCTTGGTGATGAAGTCGTCGGCGCCCATCTTCAGGCCAAAGAGTTCGTCGATCTCTTCATCCTTGGAGGTGAGGAAAATCACCGGCATGTCGGATTTCTGGCGCAGACGGCGCAGCAGTTCCATTCCGTCCATGCGCGGCATCTTGATATCGAAGATCGCCAGATGCGGCGGGCGGGCGAGAAGACCGTCAAGGGCCGAGGCGCCATCCGTGTAGGTCTCGACCTTGTATCCTTCGGCCTCAAGCGCGATCGACACCGAGGTCAGGATGTTACGGTCGTCATCAACGAGCGCGATTGTCGGCATTGTATTCGTCTCCGTCATCTAATGCGCGTCTCCAGGTTTTTTGAAGGTCCCCAGGCGGCCATATGAACCGGATGCGCTTATGGGGATAAAGGTGGAACAAATTGTGGCAAAGATAAAGGGTGGGGCGATCGGTAATTTTTGGAGACAACCGAAAGTCGTGCGGTGAAATCGGCTGCGCCAAGCCAGTTCAAACGATTTAAAATAAACGTAAGAAATTTAAATCGATTAAATAACTGATATCATTAAATAATATCGATTTATGCCACTTGCGTTTTAAAAATCCTGTCCGTAGGTTCGCGCTCAGTTCTTAACGGCGTTGAGCCCCAAGGGAAGGAAATGACCATGGAGCAGTTCGGTACACACAACCCAGCGATAGAGCTGGCGACGGCAGGTTTTGCAGGCGCAAAGAGCGTTCGCTATAACTTCACCGCCGCTTCCCTCTATGAAGAGTCGATTCGCCGGGGAGAAGCCGAACTCACCGCTCATGGCGCCTTGCGGGCATTGACCGGCCAGCACACCGGCCGCTCACCCAAGGACAAGTTCGTCGTCCGCGACGCCAACACCGATGGCCAGATCTGGTGGGACAACAACAAGCCGATGTCGCCGGAGCATTTCGCGCTGTTGAAGCAGGACATGCTGGCGCACGCCGCCGGCAAGGAGCTGTTCGTGCAGGACCTGATCGGCGGTGCCGATGAGGTGAATGCGCTGCCGACCCGCGTGGTCACCGAGCTTGCATGGCACTCGCTGTTCATCCGCAACCTGCTGATCCGGCCGGAGCGCTTGACACTGGAAAGCTTCGCGCCGAAGCTGACGATCATCGACCTGCCGACCTTCAAGGCCGATCCGGAGCGCTACGGCTGCCGCACCGAAACCGTCATCGCCTGCGACCTGACCAACGGCGAAATCCTGATCGCCGGCACCTTCTACGCCGGCGAAATGAAGAAATCGGTCTTCACCGCGCTGAACTACCTGCTGCCGGCCAAGGGCGTCATGCCCATGCACTGCTCGGCCAATGTCGGCCCGGATGGCGATGCCGCGGTCTTCTTCGGCCTGTCGGGCACCGGCAAGACGACGCTCTCGGCTGATCCGGCCCGCACGCTGATCGGCGACGACGAGCATGGCTGGGGCGAGGACGGCATCTTCAATTTCGAGGGTGGTTGCTACGCCAAGACCATCCGCCTCTCGGCCGAAGCGGAGCCGGAGATCTACGCGACGACGCAGCGCTTCGGCACCGTGCTTGAAAACGTCGTGCTCGATGAAAACCGCGTTCCTGACTTCAACGACGGCTCGCTTACGGAAAACACCCGTTGCGCCTATCCGCTCGATTTCATCCCGAACGCCTCGGAAACCGGCCGCGCCGGCCATCCGAAGACGATCATCATGCTGACGGCCGATGCTTTCGGCGTCATGCCGCCGATCGCCAAGCTGACGCCGGATCAGGCCATGTACCACTTCCTGTCCGGCTACACCGCCAAGGTGGCTGGCACGGAACGCGGCGTGACCGAGCCGGAAGCAACCTTCTCGACCTGCTTCGGCGCCCCCTTCATGCCCCGGCACCCGTCGGAATACGGCAATCTCCTGAAGGAGCTGATCGGCCGCCACGGCGTCGAATGCTGGCTCGTCAACACCGGCTGGACTGGCGGCGCCTATGGCACCGGCAAGCGCATGCCGATCAAGGCGACACGCGCGCTGCTCGCAGCCGCCCTCTCGGGCGAACTCAGCAAGGCCGATTTCCGCGCCGATCCGAACTTCGGCTTCGCCGTCCCGGTTGCGGTTGAAGGTGTCGAAAGCGGCATCCTCGATCCGCGCTCGACCTGGGCCGACGCTGCCGCTTACGACGCGCAGGCGAACAAGCTGGTGACCATGTTCATCGACAATTTCGCCAAGTTCGAAGGCCACGTCGACGGCGGAGTGCGCGATGCGGCCCCGGGTTTTCGGGTGGCCGCTGAGTAAATCAGCGACAACTGATTGATGATTCACGTGAAACCCGGCCTGGAAAGGTCGGGTTTTGCGCGTTTTGAAGCGCCTTTCCAAGCGGGAGGCGATGTGAGATAGACATCACATGGCCAGCGACCCGCTCTATATCAACGACAGGATCACCATCTCCGGATGGGAACTGACGGAACAGTTCGTTCTGGCGGGTGGCCCCGGCGGACAGAACGTCAACAAGGTTTCGACATCAGTCCAGCTCTTCTTCAACATCCAGAATTCGCCGGCGCTGAACGAGCGGGTCAAGATAAACGCCGTGAAACTGGCGGGCCGTCGCATGTCCAAGGAAGGCGTGCTGATGATCGAAGCCAGCCGCTTCCGCAGCCAGGAACGCAATCGCGAGGATGCGCGCGAGCGGCTGAAGGAGCTGATCCTCGAGGCCGCCAAGCCACCGCCGCCGCCGCGCAAGAAGACCAAGCCGACCAAGGGCTCCGTGGAACGCCGGCTGAAGGCCAAGTCCGGCCGCTCCGACGTCAAGAAGATGCGCAGCCGCCCGAGCGGCGAGTAGTCAGGGGAGGGCACGATGCTGCAACTGCCGAACGGCATTCGCCACAGCCCGGATTATCTGAGCCGCCCCCGCCAGGAAGCGCTGGTCGACATCATCCGCAGCATCGTCACGCAGGCGCCGCTCTACACACCCGTCATGCCCGGCACCGGCAAGCCCATGTCGGTGCGCATGACCAATTGCGGCTCGCTCGGCTGGGTCACCGACAAGGAGCGCGGCTACCGCTACCAACCGACCCATCCAGCCACGGGAAAGCCATGGCCCGAAATCCCGGGTGAACTGCTTGATATCTGGAACGACGTGTCGGGTTACGAAAAGCCGCCCGAGGCCTGCCTCGTGAATTTCTATGCCGACGACGCCAAGATGGGCCTGCATCAGGACAAGGACGAGCAGGACCTTTCAGCGCCCGTCGTGTCCATTTCGCTCGGAAACACCTGCCTGTTTCGCGTCGGTGGCCCGGAGCGAACGGACAAGACCACGTCCTTCAAGCTCTCAAGCGGCGATGTAGTCATTCTCGGCGGGCAGGGGCGGTTGTGCTTCCACGGCGTTGACCGAATCTATCCGTCGACATCCACGCTTCTGAAGAATGGCGGCCGCATCAACCTCACGCTTCGGCGTGTAACGCCTTAAAGCTTGCGCAGCGCCACCTGCTCGATCAGGTGATTCTGCCCCTTGCGCAGGATGAGATCCGCGCGCGGACGCGTCGGCAGGATGTTTTCGCGCAGGTTCTTGAGGTTGATGTTCTGCCAGAGCCCCTCGGCGATCGACAGCGCTTCCTCCTCGCTGATCGAGGCATAGCGATGGAAGAACGAGTTCGGATCGCGAAACGCGGTCTCGCGCAGGCCCATGAAACGGGTCACGTACCAGTCGTGAATCCGGCTTTCGTCCGCGTCGATATAGATCGAGAAGTCGAAGAAGTCCGAGACCATCGGCACGATCTTGCCGCCCGCCGGCAGGTCGCGCGATTGCAGCACATTGATGCCTTCGAAGATCAGGATATCCGGCCGGTCGATGATCTTGTATTCGTTCGGCAGCACGTCATAGACGAGGTGCGAATAGGATGGCGCCTTGACGTCCGGCTGCCCGGCCTTGATCGCCGCCAGAAACCGCAGGATCGCGCCCGTGTCGTAACTCTCGGGGAAACCCTTGCGCTGCATCAGGTTTTCCCGCTGCAGCACGGCGTTCGGATAGAGAAAGCCGTCCGTGGTCACCAGATCCACTTTCGGGCTCGATGGCCAGCGGCGAAGCAGCTCCTTCAAGATACGCGCGGTGGTCGATTTCCCCACCGCCACGGAGCCGGCGATCCCTATCACGAACGGCGTCTTCGCCACGTTCGACAGGCTGAGGAACCGGTTGCGCTGCTTGAACAGGAGCAGCGACGATTCCACATGCGCCGAAAGCAGGCGCGACACCGAGAGATAGATGCGCCGGACTTCGTCGAGATCGATCGGGTCGCCCATCGAGCGCAGCCGCTTGACCTCGTCGGAGGTCAGCGTCATCGGCGTATCCGCCCTGAACTTCGCCCATTCCTCGGAAGAAAAGAAGTGATAGGGCGAATAGGCATTCGCCTGGAAATGATCGTGCGCCTCGGGCGCACCGGTGATCTGTCTTGCGATACCCATCAGCTTTGCCGACTGGCCTTCTCCCTGAGGCCGGATTGAGCGGTACGCCGCTCAAGTTCCGCCATGACATCTTGTAGCGGAATACCGGCGATCTTCAATACGACCAAGAGATGATAGAGCACGTCGGCCGCCTCGTAGGTGAGGTTTTCGCGGTCGTCGGTGACGGCCGCCATCACCGCTTCGATCGCTTCCTCGCCAAGCTTCTTCGCCGCCTTCGGCTGGCCAGCCGCTACGAGCTTCGCCGTCCAGGATTCGTCGGGCGACGCTTTTGAACGCGCGTCGACGATCTTTTCGAGGTCGCTGAGTGTGAATTCGCTCATCATATCGCTTTCAGTCTCAGTCGAGACGCATGTCGATGCCGCAGGAAGACATATAGCGCTTCGCTTCGCCGACGGAATAGGTGCCGAAGTGGAAGATCGAGGCGGCGAGAACCGCCGTCGCATGGCCTTCCTTGACGCCGGCCACGAGATCGTCGAGGTCGCCCACACCGCCGGACGCAATGACGGGAACGCGCACCGCATCCGCGATCGCCCGCGTCAGCGCCAGATCGTAGCCGGCTTTCGTTCCGTCGCGGTCCATCGAGGTCACCAGCAATTCGCCGGCCCCGCGCTCGACCATCCGTCGCGCGAAATCCACCGCATCGATGCCCGTCGCGTTGCGACCGCCATGGGTGTAGATTTCCCAGTCGCTGGCCTCGCCATCAGCAGGCGTCTGCCGCCGCTTGGCGTCGATCGAGACGACGATGCATTGGTCGCCAAACTTGTCGGCCGCTTCCGCCACGAAATCCGGATTGCTGACGGCGGCCGAATTGATCGAGACCTTGTCGGCGCCGCAAAGCAAGAGCTTGCGAATGTCTGCGATCGTGCGAACACCGCCGCCGACGGTAACCGGCATGAAGCACTGGTCGGCCGTACGCGACACCACGTCGAAGATCGTCTCGCGGTTGTCGGAGGAGGCGGTGATGTCCAGGAAGCAGAGTTCGTCCGCGCCGGCTGCATCATAGGCCTTGGCGGCCTCGACGGGATCGCCGGCATCGACGAGGTTGAGGAAGTTGACGCCCTTGACGACACGGCCGTCCTTGACGTCGAGGCAGGGAATGACGCGAGCCTTCAGGGTCATTGCGCGGTCTCCTTCGCGCGCGACGCTTTGATAAGCGCCAGCGCTTCAGCGGGATCGATACGGCCATCATAGAGCGCCCGTCCCGAAATCGCGCCCTCGAGCTTTGCGGCATCCGGCTTCAGCATCCGCTTGATGTCGTCGATCGAGGCCAGTCCGCCCGACGCTATGACGGGGATCGATACGGCGTCCGCCAATTCCAGCGTCGAATCCCAGTTGATCCCGGTCAGGATGCCATCGCGGTCGATATCGGTGTAGATGATCGCCGCGACACCGGCGCCCTCGAATTTTTTAGCCAGCTCGATGATGCCGAGCTCGGACGCTTCCGCCCAACCCTCGACAGCCACCTTGCCGCCCTTGGCGTCGATGCCGA
The DNA here is from genome assembly GCA_900467745.1 of Hyphomicrobiales bacterium. Lineage (GTDB taxonomy): Bacteria > Pseudomonadota > Alphaproteobacteria > Rhizobiales > Rhizobiaceae > Rhizobium. The sequence continues at coordinate 15,924 of UBQW01000056.1, read as the reverse complement.
CGGCAACATGGCCCGGGAATTTCTTGCAGGCCTCGATCACAAGCGCCGGATCGCGCACGGCAACGGTGCCGAGGATTACCCGCGACAGCCCTCGGCTGAGCCAGCTTTCGATATGATCGAGCGTGCGGATGCCGCCGCCCAGCTGCACCGGGTTCTTCGTGGCCTTCAGGATCGCATCGACGGCAGCACCGTTGACGCTCTCGCCGGCGAAAGCGCCGTTAAGGTCGACCACGTGCAGCCATTCGAAGCCCTGGTCCTCGAAGGCCTTAGCCTGCGCGCCGGGGTCGGGATTGTAGACGGTGGCCTGTTCCATATCGCCCAGCTTGAGGCGAACGCACTGGCCGTCCTTGAGGTCGATGGCGGGGAAGAGGATCATTGTAAACCAACTCTGGATGAAATGAAGCACATAACGAGAACGCTTGCGGCTGTGCAATTCACGGGCTCGGGCGAGACTCCTGCTCGGAATCGGGATATGACTCGATTCGCCAACACAAAAAGCCGGGATTCCGGCCCGGCTTTTTGCTTCCGAAGCAACTGAGATGCCACGGAATAGGATATTCCTACATGACGGCAAATGGCACAGCGCTGAAATGTCGTCAAATCAAATCCTCTGATGGCTGGCATCTCCGATCCATGATGGAGCGGTGTATGACTTATTTTACTAACGACGAAGCGGTCGCGATATGGAAAGCTAAGTGGATGGGAGAAGGCGTGCAGGCGCTGGTCCTTCGCTATGAAAGAAGCCCTTTTCGTTTCTATGAGGTTTGGACCGAGCAAAAGAACAATGGAACTCGTTTGATTGCCTACGAGGAGTTTAAGAAAGAGCACCCTCATTTGGCGCTCCAGACGAATCCGATGCCTCACACTCCAAGGCGGCAAGTTATTTCAAGGCCACCACCTTCATCGCCCGGTCAGCTAGATATGTTTAGCTAGGGTTTCCATTGAAGGAAGTTTCTGATTAGAGCCAGACCGAGCTTCTGGCTCTTCTCAGGATGAAACTGCGCGCCCGCCATGTTGTCGCGGCCGACAAAGGCCGTCAGCGGTCCGCCGTAGCCGGTGGTCGCGATCACATCCTCGGGGTTTCGGGCGGCCAGATGGTAGGAATGCACGAAATAGGCATGCAGCCCGTCGGAGCCGGTCGCAATACCCTCGAACAGCGGGTGAGGGCGCTTCAGGTCCAGCGTGTTCCAGCCGATCTGCGGTATCTTCAGATTGGGATCATCAGGCGTCATTTCAACGACATCGCCGGGAATCCAGCCGAGGCCCTCGGTCGTGGTCTTCTCCAGCCCGCGCGAGGACATTAGCTGCATCCCGACGCAGATGCCGAGGAACGGCCGCGCCTTCTTCTCGACGATGTCGATCAGCGCCTCGGTCATCCCGGGCACGGCGTCCAGCCCACGGCGGCAATCGGCATAGGCGCCGACACCCGGCAGCACGACGCGATCGGCAGCGGCCACGACGTCTGCCTTGTCGGTGAGGTCGATCACCGCGTCTACGCCGGCCTCGCGGGCGGCCCGTTCAAAGGCCTTCGTCGCTGAACGCAGATTGCCGGAACCGTAATCGATAATTGCGACGCGCATCAGCGTCCTCCATCAAAGCCAAAGAGACCGAGGGATGTGGCGGTGCCGCGCTCTGTGCGGCTCCCACCATCCCATTTGGGCGACGGCAAGGGAGTGCCGTCACGGAGATCGGTCTGAATTTCAGAAAAGTAGATTTCCTCGGCCACATCGAGCCGATCGGCCGAAATCAGCGCATCGTCCTGCCAGCCTTTGGAGGCAAGGTTGCGAACCCGCAGGTTCTGCCCCTCGAACCCGACAAGCAGGCTGGTGCCGAAGGTCACGGCAAATCCGACCAGCCACAGTCTGGGTTGATCCATCAGCGCGCCGCCGATGCTCTGCAAGAGAAAGGCGGCGACCGCGTAGAGCCACAGCCGGTGAACGGCGAGCCAGATCCAGGGAAACAGGAAGCCGAGCACGGTAAAGCCGTCGCGAATGAAGCGCGTCTTCTCATGCTTGGTATCGGTGCCGCCAGGGGCGGTCAGAACCAGATAGCTGGAAGTCATGTCGTCAAGCTCCCTGAAGGGGCTTAGACGAGCGTGCCCTTCGTAGAGGGTACACGGCCCGCCTGCCTAGGATCGATCTCTGTCGCCGTGCGCAGCGCGCGGGCGACGGCCTTGAAGCATGTCTCGGCAATATGGTGGTTGTTGGCACCATAATGGTTCAGGATATGCAAGGTGATCCCGGCGTTCTGGGCGAGTGCCTGGAAGAATTCGCGGACGAGTTCGGTGTCGAAGGTGCCGATCTTCGGTGCGCTGAACGACACGTTCCAGACGAGAAAGGGGCGGCCGGAGAGATCGACGGCGGCCTTCGTCATCGTCTCGTCCATGGCAAGGTCGATCGAGGCGTAGCGGGTGATGCCGCGACGGTCGCCGAGCGCCTTGGCGATGGCCTGGCCGATGGCGATGCCCGTGTCTTCCACCGCATGGTGGTCGTCGACGTGCAGATCGCCCTTGGTCTCGATCTCCATGTCGATCAGCGAATGTCGTGACAGTTGGTCGAGCATATGGTCGAAGAAGCCGACGCCGGTCGAAATCGTCGATTTCCCGGTGCCGTCGAGATTGACGGAAACGGAAACCGAGGTCTCGTTGGTCTTGCGGGATACGGATCCCGTACGGCTTGCTGCGGTCTCGGCCATATGGCGCTCCCTCCGGAAATACGCGGGTTCCTTATCAGGCGTGCCGGGAAATATCCAGAAGCGCGGGTCGAGAAATCGAAGCCAATTGCAATCGGCATTCGCCAACTTACATAGGGCTCAACAGGGCCGATGTGCGGCCCGAGGTAAGGGCCCGCCTGACGGGCTAGGGTATATTCGATGACAACCATTATTACAGTTCGAAAGGGCGGCAAGGTCATCATGGCGGGCGACGGACAGGTCAGCCTCGGCCAGACCGTCATGAAGGGCAATGCCCGCAAGGTGCGCCGCATCGGCAAGGGCGACGTCATTGCCGGTTTCGCCGGCGCCACCGCGGATGCCTTCACGCTTCTGGAGCGGCTTGAAAAGAAGCTCGAGCAGTATCCCGGCCAGCTGATGCGCGCCGCAGTCGAGCTCGCGAAGGATTGGCGCACCGACAAGTATCTGCGCAATCTCGAAGCCATGATGCTGGTCGCCGACAAATCGGTGACGCTGGCGATCACCGGCAACGGCGACGTGCTCGAGCCCGAACATGGCGCGATCGCTATTGGCTCTGGCGGCAACTACGCCTTCGCCGCCGCCCGCGCGCTGATGGACAGCGACAAGTCGGCCGAAGAAGTGGCGCGCCGCGCGCTCGATATCGCCGCCGATATCTGCGTCTACACCAACCACAATCTCGTGGTCGAAACGCTCGACGCCGAATAACGGCAATTGTTCACAATGGGTCCTGTGGGCCGGGCCGAGAACGGCCGGCCGGAGCAGGAAAGCCAAGAGGATATCATGACCAATTTTTCTCCCCGGGAAATCGTCTCCGAGCTGGACCGCCACATCATCGGCCAGCATGACGCCAAGCGCGCCGTCGCCATTGCGTTGCGCAACCGCTGGCGCCGTCAGCAGCTCGATGAGAGCCTGCGCGACGAAGTGATGCCCAAGAACATCCTGATGATCGGCCCGACCGGCGTCGGCAAGACGGAAATCTCCCGCCGCCTCGCCAAGCTCGCCGGCGCCCCCTTCATCAAGGTCGAGGCCACCAAATTCACCGAAGTCGGCTATGTCGGCCGCGATGTCGAGCAGATCGTCCGCGACCTGGTCGAGGTCGGCATCGGCCTTGCGCGCGAAAAGAAGCGCGCCGAGGTCGAGGCCAAGGCGCATATGAGTGCCGAGGAACGCGTGCTTGACGCGCTGGTCGGATCGACCGCCTCACCGGCCACGCGCGACAGTTTCCGCAAAAAGCTGCGCGCCGGTGAGCTCGACGACAAGGAAATCGATATCGAAGTGGCTGATACCAGCACCGGCATGGGCGGCCTCGACATCCCCGGCATGCCCGGTGGTGGCAATATCGGCATGATCAACCTGTCGGAAATGTTCGGCAAGGCCATGGGCGGCCGCACCAAGAAGGTGCGCACCACGGTCAAGGCCTCCTATACCGACCTGATCCGCGACGAATCCGACAAGCTGATCGACAATGAGGTCATCCAGCGCGAGGCCGTGCGCTCCGTCGAAAACGACGGCATCGTCTTCCTCGACGAGATCGACAAGATCGCCGCCCGCGATGGCGGCATGGGCGCCGGCGTCTCGCGTGAAGGCGTGCAGCGCGATCTGCTGCCGCTGGTCGAAGGAACGACCGTGTCGACCAAGTACGGGCCGGTGAAGACCGACCACGTCTTGTTCATCGCATCGGGCGCCTTCCACGTCTCCAAGCCGTCGGACCTGTTGCCGGAATTGCAGGGCCGCCTGCCGATCCGCGTGGAGCTGCGCCCGCTGACCAAGGAAGACTTCCGCCGCATTCTGACGGAAACCGAGGCCAGCCTCATCCGCCAGTACAAGGCACTGATGGAAACCGAAGGCCTGACGCTCGAATTCACCGATGACGGCATCGATGCGCTCGCCGATGTGGCCGTTCACCTGAACGCCTCGGTCGAAAACATCGGCGCCCGCCGCCTGCAGACGGTGATGGAGCGCGTGCTGGACGAAATCTCCTTCAACGCGCCGGATCGCGGCGGCACCGCCGTGACCATCGACGCCGAATATGTGCGCAAGCATGTCGGCGATCTCGCCCAGAACACTGACCTCTCGCGCTTCATTCTGTGATGCGCAAACACCGGTCTCATGCTTTACTGGCATGATGCCGTAACTTTGACCGACTGAACTCTCGACAACGGGCCTTTTACTTTTTAGTGAAAGGCCCGTTTTGTTGTTGGCGCCAGCATTATTCGGCCAAGATTTTGGTACAGTCAGCGCGCCAGCCAAGCTGGAAATGCCGACCAATACCGGAAATGCCTCTATTGGAAATGATGGGAAAGCTGATCGTGCGACGCCTTCTGACGAGCCTTGTAATTGCCGCCACGGTCTTGACCGCCGCGCCCGCTTTTTCCATGCAGCTCGTGCCGCCAGGCAATCGCAACGTGGAGCAGCCGAACGTTCCCGGCGCATCGGTCCGCCGCACCAAGGGCACCAAGACCACCTTCGACCGCAAGTACGATAAGGTCCATGAGCTCTTGGCGACGGATCACGAGCTGATGGGCAAGATCAAGAAGGTCTCGGCCGCCTATGGCATCGACCCGATCCACGTGATCGGCGCCATCGTCGGCGAGCACACCTATAATGTCGACGCCTACGACCGCTTGCAGTCCTATTACGTCAAGGCCGCGTCCTACGCCGGCCAGAGCTTCCGCTTCGCCTATGACGGCGAGGATGTGGACGATTTCATCAAGCGGCCGCAGTTCGCGGAATGCAACGGCAAGAGCGATTCCTACACGCTGTGGAGCTGCCGCGAGGATGTCTGGGAAAGCGATTTTCGCGGCAAGACAGTCGGCGGTAAAAGCTTCCCGAACAACCGCTTCAGCGCCGTCTTCTTCCAGCCCTTCTATGCCGGCCAGACCTTCGGCCTCGGCCAGATCAATCCGCTGACCGCCCTGATGCTCTCCGACCTCGTCAGCAGGGTTTCCGGTATCGACAAGCTCAACGAGAAGGATGCCGGCAGCGTCTACAAGGCGATCATGGACCCGGATATCTCGCTTGCCTTCGTGGCCGCCGCCGTGCGCCGCTCGATCGACGACTACAAGCAGATCGCCGGCATGGATATCTCGAAGAATCCGGGCCTGACGGCAACGCTCTACAATCTCGGCAATTCCCGCCAGCGCGCGGCAGCGCTGGCCGCCAAGAACCGCGCCTCGGGCGAAACGGTCTGGCCGGAAGAGAACTATTACGGATGGTTGATCAACGACAAGCTGGACGATCTGGAGCGCCTGCTCTAACTCTAACCCTGCCGGGGAGGGCCATAATCTTCCGCGAAAGGCTTGCAGCATATGGACATGCGTCCAGATCCGTTCGTTCCGCCAGCGCCCGTTCCGCGCACCGTGCCGCCGAGCCGGCTTGAGATCATCCGCACCATCCTGCGTAATCCGCTGGAGCTGTGGGGCGAGCCGTCCTACACGCTGCCCTTCATCAAGACGAAGTTCTTCCGCGAACGCACGATCATCGTCAACGATCCCGGCCTGATCAAGCATGTGCTTGTCGATAACGCCGCCAATTACCGCATGTCGGATATCCGCCAGCTGATCCTGCGGCCCATCCTGCGCGATGGCCTGCTGACGGCGGAAGGCGAGGTCTGGAAGCGCTCACGCAAGGCCGTCGCCCCGGTCTTCACACCGCGCCACGCCAATGGCTTCGCCGGCCAGATGCTGCGCCAGTCGGAAGAATACATCAGTAAGTACGAAGAAGCGGGCAGCGACGGAAAGACTTTCGAGATCGCCAGCGACATGGCAGAACTTACCTTCGCGATCCTCGCCGACACCTTGTTTTCGGGCGAGATCGTCACCTCCTCCGACAGCTTCGCCGACGACGTCAACGCGCTTCTGCATCGCATGGGCCGCGTCGATCCGATGGACCTGTTGCGTGCCCCCACCTGGGTGCCCCGCGTCACCCGCATCGGTGGCCAGAAGGTGCTGGAGAAGTTCCGCACCATCGTCCGCGAGACCATGGATGCGCGCTTGGCCCGCATGGAAGCGGACCGCGACGCGACGCCCGAGGATTTCCTGACGCTGTTGCTCGAGCAGGCGAAGTCGGGCGGCCTGACCAACGCCGAGATCGAAGACAACATCCTCACCTTCATCGGTGCCGGCCACGAAACCACGGCCCGCGCGCTAGCCTGGACGCTCTATTGCGTCGCCAACACGCCGCATATCCGCGACGCGATGGAGGAAGAGATCGACCGTGTGCTTGCCACCGGCGCCGAGCCGGTGAAATGGCTCGATCTCATGCCCTACACCCGCGCCGCCTTCGAGGAGGCCCTGCGTCTTTATCCGCCGGCGCCGTCGATCAACCGCGCCGCGATATCGGATGATCGCTGGACCAACGCCAAGGGCGAGACGGTCGAGATCGAAGCCGGCGTCACCGTGCTGATCATGCCCTGGACGCTGCACCGCCATGAGCTCTATTGGGACAAGCCCCGCGCCTACATGCCGGAGCGCTTCCTGCCCGAAAACCGCGCCAAGATCAGCCGCTTCCAGTTCCTCCCCTTCGGCGCCGGCCCGCGCGTCTGCATCGGCGCCACCTTTGCGCTGCAGGAGGCGGTGATCGCGCTCGCTGTCATGATGCACCGATTCCGCTTCGACATGACGGATGAGACCAATCCCTGGCCGGTGCAGAAACTGACCACCCAGCCGCAGAACGGCCTGCCGATGCGCGTGACGCCGAGAGTTCTCGCCTGAAAAGGCATAAATCTTTCAAACTATTGCCTGATTGACTATGAATGAAAGCCGGTCAAAGTGGCAGCATGCGAAAAACGCGCCGCCCGAGGAGATAGTCTATGAGCCGCATCGAAAAACACGGTCTTGCGATTGAAGCCGTCCTTCATGATTTCCTGGTCAAGGAGGCGCTTCCCGGTCTCGGGCTCGATGCGGACAAGTTCTTCGCCGACTTCTCTGCCATCGTCCACGATCTGGCGCCGAAAAACCGCGAACTGCTCGCCAAGCGCGACGCCCTGCAGCTGCGCATCGACGATTGGTATCGCCAGCACGGTGCGCCGACCGACATGGACGCCTACCAGGCATTCCTGCGCGAGATCGGCTATCTCCTGCCCGAGGGCTCCGACTTCCAGGTCACGACGACCAATGTCGATCCGGAGATCGCCTCCATCGCCGGCCCGCAGCTGGTCGTTCCGGTCATGAACGCCCGCTACGCGCTGAACGCCGCCAACGCCCGTTGGGGCTCGCTCTATGACGCGCTCTACGGCACCGACGCGATTTCCGAGGCCGATGGCGCGGAGAAGGGCAAGGGCTACAACCCGAAACGCGGCGAAAAGGTCATCGCCTGGGTCCGCGATTTCCTCGATAACGCCGTTCCGCTTGTCGATTGGAGCTGGAAAGACGTCGCCGGTCTCGCAATCAAGGACGGCGCGCTCGCGATCACGTCCACTGATGGCGAGCATGTCGCGCTGAAGGATGCTTCGCATTTCGCCGGCTACCGAGGCGATGCAGGGGCTCCGACCAACATCCTCCTGAAGAACAACGGCATCCATATCGACATTGTCATCGATGCAGGAACTGCGATCGGCAAGAGCGACGCCGCCCACATCTCCGATGTCTGGCTCGAATCCGCCATCACCACGATCATGGACTGCGAGGATTCCATCGCCGCCGTCGACGCCGAGGACAAGACCGAGGTCTATCGCAATTGGCTCGGCCTGATGAAGGGCGATTTGCAGGAAGAGGTCGTGAAGGGTGGCAAGAGCTTCATCCGCAAGCTCAATCCCGATCTCGATTACACCGGCCCGGATGGTGCCAGCTTCGAGGTCCATCGCCGCTCGCTGATGCTGATCAGAAACGTCGGCCACCTCATGACGAATCCGGCTATCCTTGATCGCGATGGCAACGAGGTGCCCGAGGGCATCATGGACGCGATGATCACCGCCGCCGTCGCGCTCTACGATATCGGCCCGAATGGCCGCCGCAAGAATTCGCGCACCGGCTCCATGTATGTCGTCAAGCCGAAGATGCACGGCCCCGAGGAAGTCGCCTTCGCCGTCGAAATCTTCGACCGCGTCGAGGATGCGCTCGGCATGGCGAAAAACACCATGAAGATGGGCATCATGGACGAGGAGCGCCGCACGACCGTCAACCTCAAGGAATGCATCCGCGCCGCCCGCGAGCGCGTCGTCTTCATCAACACCGGCTTCCTCGATCGCACCGGCGACGAGATGCACACGTCGATGGAAGCCGGCCCGATGATCCGCAAGGGCGACATGAAGCAGGCCGCCTGGATCGCCGCTTACGAAAACTGGAACGTCGACATCGGTCTCGAATGCGGCCTCTCCGGCCACGCGCAGATCGGCAAGGGCATGTGGGCCATGCCGGATCTGATGGCGGCCATGCTGGAGCAGAAGATCGCCCATCCGAAGGCCGGCGCCAATACCGCCTGGGTCCCGTCGCCGACGGCCGCGGCCCTGCACGCCACGCACTATCACAAGGTCAACGTTGCCAACGTCCAGCGCGGCCTGAAGGATCGCCCGCGCGCCAAGCTGAGCGACATCCTCTCCGTCCCCGTCGCCGTCCGTCCGAACTGGACGCCGGAGGAAATCCAACGCGAACTCGACAACAACGCGCAAGGGATTCTGGGCTACGTCGTGCGCTGGGTCGATCAGGGCGTCGGTTGCTCCAAGGTTCCGGACATCAACAATGTCGGCCTGATGGAAGACCGCGCGACGTTGCGCATCTCGGCGCAGCACATGGCCAACTGGCTGCACCATAAGGTCGTCACCGAAGATCAGATCGTCGAGACGATGAAGCGCATGGCCGCCGTCGTCGATGGCCAGAATGCCGGCGACGCGGCCTATCATCCGATGGCCGCCGATTTTGACCACTCGATCGCCTTCCAGGCCGCTCTCGAGCTGGTGCTTAAGGGCAGGGCACAGCCGAACGGCTATACCGAGCCGGTCCTGCACCGCCGCCGCCTGGAACTGAAGGCCGCGAAAGCGGCCTGATCCCAAACGATAGATAACAAAAAGGCCGCCGGAGCGAATGTCCCGGCGGCCTTTTTTATACCGAATTTCAGGTCCAGCTTATTGGATGACCCAACTTACTGGATAACGATGACTTTGGAGGTCGTCTTACCCGGACGGACACGGCTGTAGAGGTCGATGACGTCCTGGTTGATCAGACGGATGCAGCCCGAAGAAGCGGCAGTGCCGATCGAAGCCCATTCCGGCGTGCCGTGCAGGCGGAACAGCGTGTCCTTGCCTTCTTCGTTGAAGAGGTACATGGCGCGCGCGCCGAGCGGGTTGGAAAGGCCAGGACCCATGCCGTCTTCGACGTACTTGGCGATCTCGGGGCGGCGAACGGCCATTTCCTTCGGGGGATGCCAGTTCGGCCATTCCTGCTTCCAGGCGACGTATGCGGTGCCGGCCCATGCGAAGCCCTGCTTGCCGACGCCGATGCCGTAGCGCATCGCCTTGCCGCCGGGCATGATGTAGTAGAGGAAGCGTTCGCGGGTGTTGACGATGATCGTGCCCGGACGTTCCGTGGTTTCGTAGGAGACAACCTGCCTGTGGAACTGCGGCTTGACCTTCTGGATCGGGATCGCTGGCAGCGAATATCCGGCATCCGTGGTGACGCCGTAAGCGTCGTCAAAGATCTGCGCGGTCTGGACTGTCGGACCCGGCATGGCAGCCTTGTTTTCAACAGAGGCGCTCTCGGAAGTCGTGGAGCAACCGGCCAGAGCGAGCGTCGCCATCAGGCCGAATACAGGAAGTGCATTGCGGATGCGCATGGATGTCTCTTAAGAATGGGGCAAGGGAGGATCGTTCTTTCGAACCATCTTAGATTATGGTTTATTTTCGATTAACTTCGCCTTGGCAAGCTGTTGCAATGCGGCGGAGCAATTACGCAATGGCAAACTAGAACCGCATGGTTTTTTTGCAACAACGCTGGCACCGGACCCCAACTTATCCATGACGATTTTGAGTGTTTACAATAACAATCCGTTAATCGATGGCCGGCAATCGGACAGGGCCATGCTGGTGCGTCGCGGCACTCAAATTCTACTTCACGAGATGCGTCATGCAGTGCTGCCGGAACTGCCGCTCGCAAGCGGCCGGCGCGCCGATCTGATCACCGTCTCGGACAAGGGCGAGATCTGGATCATCGAGATTAAGACCTCGATCGAGGACTTCAGGGTGGATCGCAAATGGCCGGAATACCGCCTGCATTGCGACCGGCTGTTCTTCGCGACACACAAGGATGTGCCGCTCGATATCTTCCCGGAGGATTGCGGCCTGTTTCTCTCGGATGGCTATGGTGCCCACATGATCCGCGAGGCGCCCGAGCATAGACTGGCGCCTGCCACCCGCAAATCCGTCACGCTGAACTTTTCGCGCGCGGCCGCCCAGCGCCTGCTGATGGCCGAATGGGCCACCGGCAAGCCGCTCGGCGTCGACGATATCTAAGCTTGAATTTACTTCGGTGCCCGCTTTGCGAGAATGCGCTGCAATGTGCGGCGGTGCATGTTGAGCCGGCGCGCCGTCTCCGAAACGTTGCGTTCGCAAATCTCGTAGACACGCTGGATATGCTCCCAGCGCACCCGGTCGGCTGACATCGGGTTCTCAGGCAGCTCGACCTTCTCGCCGCTGCGCTGTGTCAGCGCCGCATAGACATCGTCGGCATCCGCCGGCTTGGCAAGATAGTCGACGGCGCCGAGCTTCACCGCGGTGACCGCCGTTGCGATATTGCCGTAACCGGTGAGGACGACGATACGGGTATCGTCGCGCTTTTGGCGGATCGCCTCGATGACTTCGAGGCCATTACCATCGCCGAGCCGCAGGTCGAGCACCGCGTATTTCGGCGGATTGGCGTGGGACTTGGCCACACCCTCCGCCACCGATTCTGCTGTCTCCACCTGAAAGCCGCGCGTCTCCATGGCGCGCGCCAACCGGCGCAGGAACGGTCCGTCGTCATCGACGATCAGGAGGCTCGCATCGGGGCCGATATGGTCATCGCTGGCGGGGGAGGGGTCGGTAATCTGCTCGCTCATTTATTCAATCCTGGCGCTGTCAGCCCGATATAGGCCTATTGCATTGCGTTTTCTTTAGCCCCATCGGCTCATTTTGTCGAATGCGTATCGATCAGCACCCGCGGCCATTCGACGCGAACGCGCGCGCCGACATAATCAGGACCGCGATTTTCGAAGGTCAGCACCGCGCCCGAACGCTCCAAAAGCGTCTTGGCGATGAACAGCCCGAGCCCCAGCCCGCCCGCGCGGTCCTCCTTCTGCCGCTTGGTCACATAGGGCTCGCCGATCCTGAGCAGGATGTCGGGCGAGTAGCCTTCACCGTCATCCTCGATGGTGATGCGCACGCGCTCCTGATCATGCTCCACCGTGACAGTCACCTCCTGGCGGGCATAATCGACGGCATTCTCGACCAGATTGCCAAGCCCGTACATCATCCCGGCATTGCGCTCCGTCACCGGCTCGCCCTTGCGCGGCGCTTTCTCGACCAGGTTGAGCTTGATGCCGAATTCGCGATGCGGTGCGACGATCTCCTCCATCATCGAGGAGAGCGGCAACCGCCTCAGATGCGCATCGCCCTCGGCTGAAAGCGTCGTCAGCCGGCGGAGGATGTCGCGGCAGCGCTCGCTCTGGCTGCGCAGCAACTGCACATCCTCGCGGAAGCGATCGTCATCCTTCAGCTCCCGCTCCATCTCCTTGGCAACGACGCTGATGGTGGCGAGCGGCGTTCCCAATTCATGCGCTGCCGCTGCAGCCAGGCCATCGAGCTGCGACAGATGCTTCTCGCGCTGCAGCACCAGTTCCGTCGCCGCCAGCGCCTCGGCCAGCTGCCGTCCTTCCATAGAGACCCGATAGGCATAAAAGGCGGCAAACGTCATGGTCGACGCGATCGCGCACCACACCCCGAACTGCATGAAGCTCGGAATGTCGATCTCCGCCCCGTCGAACCAGGGGAGCGGGAAGGGCGTGAACGGCAGTATGGTGATGCAGGCCAACGCCACCACGATCAGCGGCATACTGTAGCGGATCGGCTGCGACGCGAAGGCGATGATAACAGGAACGCACACCAGCACCGCGAATGGATTGACCAGCCCGCCGGTGATGAAGAGCAGCGCGCAGAGCTGCAACAGATCGAAGCCGAGCAGCGCCAGCGCCGCCACCGGGTCGATGCGGTGCGTCGCAGGATAGCGGATCATCAGATAGAAGTTGACGATCGCCAGCGCGGTGATGAGCGCAATGCACGCCTGCACCGGCAGCGGAAATTGCAGCCACAGCGCAACGATCAGCACGGTGGCGGTCTGCCCGCAGACCGCAAGCCAGCGCAGACGCACCAGCGTCTCCAGCCTCAGCCGACGGCTGCTCTGCCGATCTTCCTCGGGCATGCTTTCGACCTTGTCGGCCATCTCTTTATTCTTGCTCGGCATTGCGGCTCATGTTCCTCGTGGTTTTGCCCGGGTCGTCGGTAGTGCCTCTTCCGGCCGCTCCGGCCATGGATGCCGGGGATAGCGCCCGCGCATGTCGGCGCGCACATCCTTCCAGCTCCCGGCCCAGAACCCCGGAAGATCGCGCGTCGTCTGGATCGGCCGATGCGCCGGCGATGTCAGCTCCAGCAGCAGCGAAAGCCGTCCGCCGGCAATGGCAGGATGCGCCTTCAGCCCGAACAGCTCCTGGACCCGGATCGTCAGCGTCGGTTCTTCCCCGTCATATTGTATCGGATGCCGCTGCCCGGTCGGCGCCTCGAAATGCGTCGGCGCCAGCCGCGAAAGGTCGCGCTGCAGCTCATGCGGCACCAGCGCCATCAATCCGTTCGAAAGCCCACCCGCCGAAATGTCGGAAAGCCCGCGCGCATCCGCCTGATAGGGAATGAACCAGTCGTCCATGCGGGCAAGCAGCGCCGCCTCGCTCATATCAGGCCATGGCGCGCCGATGCTTCTATAAAGAAAGCCGATCCGCTCGCGCAGTTGCATCGCTTCCTTGGAAAACGGCAGCTGCTCCAGCCCCATCTCCTTGATCCCCTCGGCCAGCGCCCGCGTGACGGCCTCGCCGGATGGCCGGGGCAGCGGCGTCTCGTCGAAAACGATGGCGCCGAGCCGCGTCGCCCGCCTTGCCCGCACCTGCTTGCTTTGCCGGTCGAAGAAGGTCTGGTCGTCGGTGCGGATCGCGCCCGGCAGCTCCGCCTCGACATCCCCGCGCGTCACCTCGGCCGCCGCGAGAATCCGCGCCTGCGCCGCCCGGCCCGTGAGATCGGCAATCACAAGCATCGGGCTGCTCGCCAGCCGTTCGGTCTCGGCAATCTCTGCGCCGCGTCCATTGGCCATCACGAAGCGCCCACGCCCGCCGCGCTGCAGCGCGATGCGATCGGGAAAGGCGTGAGTAAGCAACCGGCCTGCAAGTCCCGGCTCGTCCGCCACAATCTGGTCGCGCCCCTTGGCCAGCCGTCCCGCCAGCTGCCGCGCCGCCTCGGCCCGCTCGCCGCGCTCGGATTTGAACCGGCGCAGCCGGTCCTCGAGATCGATGCTCGTGCCACCCAATCCCTGTTCCGTCAGAAGCACGGCCATCATCGCCGCCTCCCTGGCGTGGCCGGTTTCGCCCGAGGAGAGCACCATCGCCGCCAGCCGAGGAGGAAGCGCCATATCACGCATCTCCCGCCCGCGCGCCGTCAGTCCGCCATCCCGATCGAGTGCGCCGAGTTCGCGCAGCAGCGCGCGCGCCTCCGCAAGCGTCGTCTCCGGCGGCTGGTCCATGAAGCCGAGCGCCCGCGTATCCTGAACGCCCCAATGGGCGAGGTCGAGCACGAGGCCGGAAAGATCGGTCGAGAGGATCTGCGGCGGCGTGAAGGCGGGCATCGCCGCCGTCTGCCCCTGGTGCCAGAGCCGGATGGCAATCCCAGGCTCCGTTCGCCCTGCGCGTCCGGCGCGTTGGTCGGCCGAGGCCCGCGATACCCGCACCGTCTCCAGCCGGGTGATCCCTGTCGATGCCTCGAACACCGGCAGACGCTGCAAGCCGCTGTCGATCACGATCCGGACGCCGTCGATGGTGATCGACGTCTCGGCGATCGAGGTCGCCAGCACGATCTTGCGGGTACCCACCGCCGCCGGCCGGATCGCCGCGTCCTGTTCCTTCTGGCTGAGATTGCCGTAGAGCGGCGCGATCACGGTAGCCGCGTCGAACCGCTCCCGTAGCCGCGCGGCCGTCCTGGTGATTTCGGCCTGTCCGGGCAGAAAGGCGAGGATCGATCCGCTCTCTGCTCTGTGCGCGTCGACAATGGCGCGCGTCATCGTATCCTCGATCCGCTCGCCGCCCGGCCGGTCCTGGTAGCGGATATCGATCGGGAAGCTGCGTCCCATGCTCTCGATCAAGGGCGGGTTGTCGAGCAGCGTCACCACGCCGGCCACATCGAGCGTCGCCGACATGACCAGGACCCTGAGATCCTCGCGCAGCGCCGATTGCACGTCGAGCGCCAGCGCCAGCCCGAAATCGGCGTCGAGCGACCGCTCGTGAAATTCGTCGAAGATCACCGCCGATACGCCGGAGAGCTCGGGATCGTCGAGGATCATCCGCGCGAACACGCCCTCGGTCACCACCTCGATGCGCGTGCGCTGGGAGATCCTGGTATCGAGCCGCATGCGATAGCCGACGGTCTCGCCGACATTCTCATTAAGGAGCGCCGCCATTCGCCCGGCCGCCGCGCGCGCCGCAAGCCGTCGCGGCTCGAGCAGAATGATCTTGCCATCGCCGCGCCATGCCTCGTTGAGAAGATAAAGCGGCACCAGCGTCGTCTTTCCCGCCCCCGGCGGCGCCGAGAGCACGGCGCGCCGCGCGGTGGCTAGTGCCGCGCCGATCTCGGGCAGAACATGGGAGACCGGGAGCTCCGGCAGGGCACGCAGGTCGATCACGCCTCGTCTGTCCTCTCTGTCTATATATATGGCTGGGCGGAACGGCCCCGCATCTCTCTATAAAGCGCACTCTATAAAGGGCGACGGCGGTTCGGCAAACCGGTGATGACGCCGATTGCGCCGGTTCGATGCGGCGTGAAGGACGAATATTGCCTGTTTTGGGCTGTTCCGGCGCGATCAGCCTCGAAAAACGCCGGCGCTGTCATAAAGCCAATCTGGCCGCTATCCGATGTGGTTGAAATTCCCCCAACAGAATCAGTGTGTTATAAAACTGTCAAAAAACTTTGCGTGTGGTTGTTGACTTGTTCGGCTCTGGGGCCTTATAAGCCGCTTC
>UBQW01000055.1 GCA_900467745.1 Hyphomicrobiales bacterium | reverse complement strand
GGCAGGGGCTGGCGCGCTATGTGCTCGATCATCCCGAAACGGTTTCGGCCAAGCGCGTCGTCGATTTCGCCAGCGGCTCCGGGCTGGTGGCGATCGCGGCGAAGATGGCGGGCGCGGACACTGTGCTTGCCGCCGATATCGATCCTTGGACAAAAACGGCGGTGGCGCTTAATGCTAGCCTGAACGGAGTCGAGATCGGCTTTACGGGCG
The DNA here is from genome assembly GCA_900467745.1 of Hyphomicrobiales bacterium. Taxonomy (GTDB): domain Bacteria; phylum Pseudomonadota; class Alphaproteobacteria; order Rhizobiales; family Rhizobiaceae; genus Rhizobium. The sequence goes on along the minus strand of UBQW01000055.1, from coordinate 53,865 downwards.
AGAACCTGATCGGCTCGGAGATCGATGCCGATGTGCTGCTTGCTGGCGATGTGTTCTACGATCGCGACTTCGCCATGGCGCTGGTGCCGTGGTTCGAGCGGCTGGCGGCTGGTGGGGTGACCGTTCTCGTCGGCGATCCCGGGCGGGCCTATCTGCCGAAGGAGCGGCTGTCGGCCTGCGCTGTCTATCAGGTGCCGGTCACGCGGGCGCTTGAAGACAGCGAGGTCAAGAAGACCACAGTCTGGCGCTTCAACGGCTGATGACTGCTATCACGGGCGGATGACGCAGACGCCCTGTTCGTAGGAGCAGGCGTTGCGGCGATTGTTGACGTGGATGACCTTGGCCATCGGCGCCAGCCGGACGGTCGGCTGATACCCATAACCGGCATAGCCGTAACCGCCGACATAGGTGCCGCCATCCGTCTCATAGGCATAGGACGAGCCGGCATAGGTGCCCGATGGCGCGCGCGCTTCGCCGCGCTGATCGATGATGACGATGTTGCTGCGGGCAAAGTTGGACGTGGGCGAGGAGAAGCGCTGGATGAAGCGGCCGCGGCCCGGATGCGGGCGGTAGCCGTTATAGCCGCCGGCGATCTGCCGCGGACCGTTGTTCCAGCCGCCGTAATTGCCGATGATCGATGTGCCGCGATGGCGGATGACCGAGCCGGATGCGAAGCCGTTTGCGATGCCGCGATGGCCGATACCGTGTCCGGCATTGCCATATCCGATGCCGCCGCCATGGCCGCGATCGTGGTGGCGCGGGAAGACGTTGCCGCCGAAATCGCCGGCTGCAGCGGGCAGCGCGATCAGCACTGCTGCGGCGAGCGAAACGAGTTTCGAGGATGTCTTGAACATCGCGTTGGTCTCCGGAAAGGAAATGCTTAACAAAGCGTTAACGCGAAAATGCGCCAAAAGCGCAGGCTTGTCCACCGAAGCTTGAAAATTCATCCGCAAGGGGTAGCGGGGCGGGTCGGCTGACCTATGTCAACTGCGACGTCAAGACGCAAATCGATTAAATTCCGTGGGTGCGTCAATTATACTTGTCGTTAGGTGTTTCCGTGATTAAACGTCGCCAATGATGCAACGCACGCACAGCTTTGTGACCATCGTGTGGATGCTTGGATGCTTTTCCGGATCCCGGGGAGCGCAGAAAGACCGCCGCGAGGTTCTGATGGCGAACGTGACAAATAATCGGCCCCTGTCGCCGCATTTGCAGATTTATAAACCAATCCCCACCATGGTTATGTCGATCGTCCACCGTATCACCGGTGGGGCGCTCTATGTCGGTACGCTTCTGGTCGCCTGGTGGCTGATCGCCGCCGCAACCGGCGTCGGCGCCTACGACTGGGCCAACTGGGTGCTCGGCAGCATCATCGGCAAGCTCGTGCTGCTCGGCTACACATGGGCGCTCATCCATCACATGCTCGGCGGCTTCCGCCACTTCATGTGGGACCTCGGTCACGGCTTCGGTAAGGAATTCTCGACCAAGCTCGCCATCGCCAACATCATCGCCTCGCTCTGTCTGACCTTGCTGGTCTGGGTGATCGGCTTCCTCATTCGCTTCTAAAGGTTGATCACATGGATATGCGTACCCCCTTGGGTAAGGTTCGCGGCCTCGGTTCGGCCAAGGACGGCACCGAACATTTCTGGCGCCAGCGCGTGACGGCCGTTGCCAACGTGCCGCTCTTTCTCTTCTTCATCATCTTCATGATCATCCATGCCGGCCAGCCCTATGCGGAAGTGGTCCACGCGCTGTCGAACCCCTTCGTCGCCGTCGTCATGGGCCTGATGGTCGTGTCGGGCGTCATCCACATGAAGCTCGGCATGCAGGTCATCATCGAAGACTACGTGCACCATGAAGTCACCAAGATCGCGCTCGTGATGCTCAACACCTTCTTTTCGATCCTGATGGCGGGGCTCTGTCTCTTCGCCATTCTGAAGATCGCCTTCGTAGGATAATTGATATCATGGCATCGAATTCATCCGCTCAGAATGGCCCCGCTCAGAACGGGAAGGCCTACAAGTACATCGATCACTCCTATGACGTGATCGTCGTCGGCGCCGGCGGCGCCGGCCTGCGCGCCACGCTCGGCATGGCCGAGCAGGGCTTCAAGACCGCCTGCATCACCAAGGTGTTCCCGACCCGCTCGCACACCGTTGCGGCGCAGGGCGGCATCGCGGCTTCGCTTCGCAACATGACGCCGGATAGCTGGCAGTGGCACCTCTACGACACCGTCAAGGGTTCCGACTGGCTCGGCGACGTCGACGCCATGCAGTACCTCACCATGGAAGCGCCGAAGGCGGTCTATGAGCTTGAGCACTACGGCGTTCCCTTCTCGCGCAACGAAGAAGGCAAGATCTACCAGCGCCCGTTCGGCGGCCACATGCAGAACTACGGCGAAGGCCCGCCGGTACAGCGCACCTGCGCCGTTGCCGACCGTACCGGCCACGCCATCCTGCACACGCTCTACGGCCAGTCGCTGCGCCATAACGCGGAATTCTTCATCGAGTATTTCGCGCTCGACCTGATCATGTCTGACGATGGCAGCCGCTGCACCGGCGTCGTCGCCTGGTGCCTCGACGACGGCACGATCCATCGCTTCGCCGCCAAGATGGTGGTGCTGGCGACCGGCGGCTACGGCCGCGCCTATTTCTCGGCGACCTCGGCACACACCTGCACCGGCGACGGCGGCGGCATGGTTGCCCGCGCCGGCCTGCCGCTCCAGGACATGGAGTTCGTGCAGTTCCACCCGACCGGCATTTACGGCTCCGGCTGTCTGATCACCGAGGGCGCGCGCGGCGAAGGCGGCTACCTCGTCAACTCCGAGGGCGAGCGCTTCATGGAACGCTACGCGCCTTCGGCCAAGGACCTTGCCTCGCGCGACGTCGTTTCGCGCTGCATGACGCTCGAGATCCGCGAAGGTCGCGGCGTCGGCAAGAACAAGGACCACATCTTCCTGCATCTCGACCATCTCGATCCGGCCGTTCTGCACGAGCGCCTGCCGGGGATTTCCGAGAGCGCCAAGATCTTCGCCGGCGTCGACGTGACGCGCGAGCCGATCCCGGTTCTGCCGACCGTTCACTACAACATGGGCGGCATTCCGACGAACTACTGGGGCGAGGTGCTGAACGCCGACAGCTCCAACCCGGAGCGGGTCATTCCGGGCCTGATGGCGGTTGGCGAAGCCGGCTGCGCCTCGGTGCACGGGGCCAACCGTCTCGGCTCCAACTCGCTGATCGACCTCGTGGTCTTCGGCCGCGCCGCCGCCATTCGCGCCGGTGAAGTCATCGACCGCGCGGCACCGGTGCCGCATCTCAACGTCGCCGCCTGCGACAAGATCATGGATCGTTTCGACGGCCTGCGTCACGCTTCCGGCAGCACGCCGACGGCCAATCTTCGCGAGAAGATGCAGCGCGCCATGCAGGAAGACGCCGCTGTGTTCCGTACGCAGGAATCGCTGGAATCGGGCTGCCAGCGCATCTCGGCCATCTGGCAGGAAATGCGCGACATCAAGGTCACCGACCGTTCGATGGTCTGGAATTCCGACCTCGTCGAGACGCTCGAGCTGCAAAACCTGATGGCCAACGCCATCACCACGATCTACGGCGCCGAAGCGCGCAAGGAGAGCCGTGGTTCGCACGCCCGCGAGGATTACACGGAAGGCGCATTCGCCGGCCGCGACGACGTCAACTGGCGCAAGCACACGCTTGCCTGGGTGAACGACGCCGGCGACGTCAAGCTCGACTACCGCCCGGTGCATACCGAGCTGATCGCGGAAGGGATCGACCCGCAGAAGATCGCGCCCAAGGCGCGTGTTTACTGATGGGGAATGTGGCAAGGTAGAACTGGCTGAGCCGCTTTAAGGAGCGAAATCATGGGTGAAATGCGCATCAGGATCGATGAAAGCCTTTTGACCAAGCTGGAAAGCCTTGCCCGTGCGCACAAGCGGACGTTGGAAGAGGAGGTCAACGAACGCTTGAGCGCATCCGTCGCGGACACACCTGCGGAGTCGCTCTACGACGCTGCCGTTCGTATCGCTGCAATGACGCCGAAGGGCGTCGTGCAGACCGACAGCGTCGAAATCCTTCGCGAATTGCGGGATCGCTGATGATTGTCGTCGATGCATCGGTGGTGGTGAAATGGTTTGTCGATGAGGGAGATCATCTCGACGCCATTCAGTTGACCAAGGCTGAAGCGGCGTTGAAGGCACCCGATATCGTTCTGGCTGAAGTGGTCCATGTTCTTCGTAGGAAAATCCGCACCGGCATCATCTCAACCGCGCAGGCTTCGGAGGCTGTTGCAAGGGTGAAGACGGCCTTCAAGCACCTTGTGCCATCGATAGACCTGATCGATGTCGCATTCGATCTTTCTTCCACGATGGATCACTCCATCTATGACGCGATGTATCTCGCCTGTGCGCTCGACGATGCCGACGATATTCTCGTGACTGCCGACCGAAAATTCGCCGCCAAGGCTTCCGCGGCTGGATTTGACAACAAGATTCGTATTTTGGGAGCGGCCTTGCCCGGCTCCACGTCGCTACAGGAAAATAGCCATGGTTGAACTCGCACTTCCCAAGAATTCCCAGATACGCGAAGGCAAGGTGTGGCCGAAGCCGGCCGGTGCCACCAATACCCGCGAATTCCGCGTCTATCGCTGGAGCCCTGACGATGGCCAGAACCCGTCGATCGACACGTTCTACATCGATGTCGACGATTGCGGCCCGATGGTGCTCGACGGTCTGCTCTACATCAAGAACAAGATCGACCCGACGCTGACGCTGCGCCGTTCCTGTCGCGAGGGCATCTGCGGTTCCTGCGCGATGAACATCGACGGCACGAATACGCTGGCCTGCACCAAGGGTCTCGACGACATCAAGGGCTCGGTGAAGATCTATCCGCTGCCGCACATGCCCGTCGTCAAGGACCTCGTCCCTGATCTCACCAACTTCTACGCCCAGCACCGCTCGATCGAGCCCTGGCTGAAGACGGTGTCGCCGGCGCCTGCAACCGAGTGGAAGCAGAGCCACGAAGACCGCCAGAAGCTCGACGGCCTCTACGAGTGCATCCTCTGCGCCTGCTGCTCGACCTCCTGTCCGAGCTACTGGTGGAACGGCGACCGCTATCTCGGTCCGGCCGTGCTGCTGCAGGCCTATCGCTGGCTGATCGATAGCCGCGACGAAGCCAAGGGTGAGCGCCTCGACAACCTCGAGGATCCGTTCCGCCTCTATCGCTGCCACACGATCATGAACTGCGCGCAGACCTGCCCGAAGGGTCTGAACCCGGCCAAGGCGATCGCCGAAATCAAGAAGATGATGGTCGAGCGCCGCGTCTGACGCGATGCCATCCATCCGGCGGCCCTTTTAGGGCCGCCGATGCCTGCCGGTGCGAGATGATCATCGTTCAATCGTGAAACAGGCGACAGCATTTCCAGAAGAAATGACTGGTCATCACCTTGCTGACAAATTCTATCTTCAGGAAGTTCTCAGCCGTAAAGGTTGAATTGCGCTGTCACAGGCCTAGCTCCGTCAGGCAATTCACGGCCATTACGGCTTGATTAACCAAAGTGAAACACGTTCATTCGAAAATAAGCTAATTACTATTTTCATGCGACAAAAGCGGACATTCGGGAGCATTCAGATGCAGTTGCGATATGCGATGACAGGTATGGCGGTTGTTCTGTCACTCGCCGGTTGCCAGCGTACGGCCTATAACGACGCGAGCTACAGCGCAGCGCCGGCGCCTTTGACGGCACAGCCGGTGCCTTCGGTGCAGGGTGGTCAGCTGCCTCCTCCCGGTGGTTCCTCGCAGTTCCCCGCTGCTCCGGCCTCGACGGCGCCAATGGGCGGCGTGCAGGGCGGCGGCGCAATGGCGGCCAATGGCGGCGGCCTCGATGTCACCAAGGAATCCCTGGTCGGCAGCTGGCGGGTCAACGGCTCCTGCGACATGTTCCTGACGCTCACCAACCTCGGCAGCGGTTCGCGCGGCGGCACACGCGGCTGCGTCGGCGAGCTGACGGCGATGGGCTCCTGGGAAGTGTCGGGCAAGCAGGTCCTGCTCAAGGACCGCAACGGCACCCAGATCGGCAGCGTCTACAAGACCGCCGACAATGCCTTCAGCGGCCAGACCAGCAGCGGCCAGCCGATCGCGCTCAGCCGATAAGCGAGCCGGCGGCTCGCTCCGCCGATCTTTTCCAGGCGGATTATCTCAATGCAACCGATGCCAGACTACAGCTTGAGCGTCAGCGAACAATTGAAGTCGCTGACGGCCTCGGGCTCGCTTCAACTCGACTCCGCCCAGATGCATGTGGCGAAGTGCCTGGATCGGGTGCTGTCGGAACTCAAGCAGAAGCGTCCGGCGGCGAAATCGAGCGCGCTTGGATGGCTGTTCGCGGCCAAGAAGAAATCCTCCGAGCCGGTCAAGGGTCTCTACATTCACGGCAGCGTCGGCCGCGGCAAGACGATGCTGATGGACATGTTCTTCGACATGGCGCCCTGCTCGAAGAAGCGGCGGGCGCATTTCCACGAGTTCATGACCGACGTGCACAATCGCATCGCCGCCCACCGGCTGCGGCTGAAGAACGGCGAGACCAAGCAGGCCGATCCGATCCCGGTCGTGGGTGCGGCACTCTATGACGAAGCCGAGCTTCTGTGCTTCGACGAGTTCACGGTCACCGATATCGCCGATGCGATGATCCTGTCGCGGCTGTTTTCCGACCTGTTCGGTCGCGGCTGCGTGCTGGTCGCCACCTCCAACGTCGAGCCCGTCAATCTCTACCGTGACGGCCTCAACCGTGGTCTGTTCCTGCCGTTCATCGATCTCCTGAACAAGCACGTCGAGACCGTGACGCTGGATTCTCCGACGGATTACCGGATGGAGAAGATCGACAGCCTGCCCGTCTACATCACGCCCCTCGACCGCCATGCAGACATGGCCATGGACGCCGCCTGGAACCAGGCGCTGCATGGGCGCAAGGCGCAGCCGATCGAGCTGCCGATGAAGGGGCGCTCGATCCATGTGCCGCTCGCCGTCGACCGGCTGGCGCGGTTCACGTTCTCCGATCTCTGCGACAAGCCTCTGGGCGCGGCAGACTTCCTTGCCATCTCTGAACGCTTTGATGCCATATTTGTCGATCACGTTCCCATGCTCGGACCCGAGAAGCGGAACCAGACGAAGCGCTTCATCATTTTGGTCGATACGCTCTACGACCATGCGGTGAGGCTCTATATCTCGGCGGCGGCCATGCCTGAGAACTTGTTGACACAAGCGCGTGGTACCGAAGGTTTCGAGTTCGACCGGACGGCATCGCGCCTTTTCGAGATGCGGAGTGCGGAATATCTGGCTCTGCACCACGAGAAACGAGCCGCAGAATAGCAGTTTCATGACAAAAACTCTTACGTTTACGTAAGTAATTTGTCTTCTAAACGATTGAAATTGCTGGTCTCAAAATAATCAGTTGCCATTTTTGGCCTTAGGGTCTATGCGATTGCGGCAATTGGGCGCAGCCCCTCAGTGCGTCGCCCGACGAATTTTGGTCGCAAAGGAAACACCGAAATGGCGCGTAACAAAATCGCTCTCATTGGTTCTGGCATGATTGGTGGCACGCTGGCGCATCTCGCCGGCCTCAAGGAGCTGGGTGACATCGTTCTCTTCGATATCGCCGACGGCATCCCGCAGGGTAAGGGCCTCGACATCGCGCAGTCCTCGCCGGTTGAAGGCTTCGATGCCAACCTGACCGGCGCAAGCGACTACTCCGCAATCGAAGGCGCAGACGTCTGCATCGTCACCGCCGGCGTCGCCCGCAAGCCGGGCATGAGCCGCGACGACCTGCTCGGCATCAACCTCAAGGTCATGGAACAGGTCGGCGCCGGCATCAAGAAGTACGCCCCGAACGCCTTCGTGATCTGCATCACCAACCCGCTCGACGCCATGGTCTGGGCGCTGCAGAAGTTCTCCGGCCTTCCGGCCAACAAGGTCGTCGGCATGGCCGGCGTTCTGGATTCTTCGCGCTTCCGCCTGTTCCTCTCCAAGGAATTCAACGTTTCCGTACAGGACGTCACCGCTTTCGTTCTCGGCGGCCACGGCGACACGATGGTGCCGCTCGCACGTTACTCCACCGTTGGCGGCATCCCGCTGACCGACCTCGTCACCATGGGTTGGGTCACCAAGGAGCGCCTCGAAGAAATCATCCAGCGCACCCGTGATGGCGGCGCCGAAATCGTTGGTCTCTTGAAGACCGGCTCGGCCTACTACGCACCGGCCGCTTCGGCGATCGAAATGGCTGAATCCTACCTCAAGGACAAGAAGCGCGTTCTGCCTTGCGCAGCGCAGCTCTCCGGCCAGTACGGCGTCAAGGACATGTATGTCGGCGTTCCCACCATCATCGGTGCCGGCGGCGTCGAGCGCATCATCGAGATCGACCTGAACAAGGCCGAAAAGGAAGCCTTCGACAAGTCCGTCGCCGCTGTCGCCGGCCTGTGCGAAGCCTGCATCAACATCGCGCCGTCGCTGAAATAAGCCGACCGACCGCTGACGCAATCCAAACAGGAATAGATCCATGAACATTCATGAATATCAGGCCAAGGCTCTGCTCAAGGGCTATGGCGCGCCGGTCGCCAAGGGCGTGCCGATCCTCAAGGTCGAGGAAGCCGAAGCCGCCGCCAAGTCGCTGCCGGGCCCGCTCTACGTGGTCAAGAGCCAGATCCACGCCGGCGGCCGCGGCAAGGGCAAGTTCAAGGAACTCGGCCCCGACGCCAAGGGCGGCGTTCGCCTTGCCAAGTCGATCGACGAAGTCGTCGCTCACGCCAAGGAAATGCTCGGCAACACGCTGGTAACGGCGCAGACGGGCGAAGCCGGCAAGCAGGTCAACCGCCTCTACATCGAAGACGGCGCCGACATCGACCGCGAACTCTATTGCTCGCTTCTGGTCGACCGTTCGGTCGGTCAGGTTGCTTTCGTGGTTTCGACCGAAGGCGGCATGGACATCGAAGCTGTCGCCCACGATACTCCCGAGAAGATTCACACGATCGCCATCAACCCGGAAACGGGCGTGACGGCTGACGACGTCGCCAAGATCGTCAAGGCTCTGGAACTTTCCGGCGCTGCCGCTGAAGACGCGAAGTCGCTCTTCCCGGCGCTCTACAAGGCGTTCGGCGAAAAGGACATGGCACTCCTCGAAGTCAACCCGCTCATCGTCATGAAGGACGGTCATCTGCGCGTCCTCGACGCCAAGATGTCCTTCGACGGCAACGCGCTGTTCCGCCATGACGACGTCAAGGCGCTGCGCGACGAGACCGAAGAAGACGCCAAGGAAATCGAAGCCTCCAAGTGGGACCTCGCCTATGTCGCCCTCGACGGTAACATCGGCTGCATGGTCAACGGCGCCGGTCTCGCCATGGCGACGATGGACATCATCAAGCTCTACGGCAAGGAGCCGGCTAACTTCTGCGACGTCGGCGGTGGCGCTGGCAAGGAGAAGGTCGCGGCTGCCTTCAAGATCATCACGGCTGACCCGAAGGTCGAGGGCATCCTCGTCAACATCTTCGGCGGCATCATGAAGTGCGACGTCATCGCCGAAGGCGTTGTCGCAGCGGTTCAGGAAGTCGGTCTCAAGGTTCCGCTCGTCGTTCGCCTCGAAGGCACCAATGTCGAGCTCGGCAAGAAGATCCTCAACGAATCCGGTCTCGCGATCACGGCAGCTGACGATCTCGACGATGCCGCCAAGAAGATCGTCGCGGCGATCAACGCCTAATTTGAGGACCTGATAGATGTCTATTCTCGTAAACAAGAATACCAAGGTTCTCGTTCAGGGCCTGACCGGCAAGACCGGTACTTTCCACACCGAACAGGCGCTCGCCTATTACGGCACGCAGATGGTCGGCGGTATCCACCCGAAGAAGGGTGGCGAAACCTGGACCGGCTCGAAGGGCGAAAGCCTGCCGATCTTCGCTTCGGTCGCCGAAGCCAAGGAACGCACGGGTGCCGACGCTTCGGTCATCTACGTTCCGCCGGCTGGTGCCGCTGACGCGATCATCGAGGCTGTTGACGCCGAGATCCCGTTCATCACCTGCATCACCGAGGGTATCCCGGTCATGGACATGGTTCGCGTCAAGGCTCGCCTCGACCGCTCCAAGTCGCGCCTGCTCGGGCCCAACTGCCCGGGTATCCTGACGCCGGAAGAATGCAAGATCGGCATCATGCCGGGCTCGATCTTCCGCAAGGGTTCGGTCGGTATCGTTTCGCGCTCCGGCACGCTGACCTACGAAGCCGTTTTCCAGACGTCGAATGAAGGCCTCGGCCAGACGACGGCTGTCGGCATCGGCGGCGACCCGGTCAAGGGCACCGAGTTCATCGACGTGCTCGAGATGTTCCTGGCCGACGAAGCCACGACCTCGATCATCATGATCGGCGAAATCGGCGGTTCGGCTGAAGAAGACGCGGCACAGTTCCTGATCGACGAAGCCAAGAAGGGCCGCAAGAAGCCGATGGCAGGCTTCATCGCAGGCCGTACGGCTCCGAAGGGCCGCACCATGGGCCACGCCGGCGCTGTCGTTTCCGGCGGCAAGGGCGATGCGGAATCCAAGATCGCTGCCATGGAAGCAGCCGGCATCAAGGTTTCGCCTTCGCCGGCACGCCTCGGCACGACGCTGGTTGAAGTCCTCAAGGGCTAAGCCAATCTATACACCGGGCAGGATGCGCTTTGCGTGCTGCCCGGTTCGAACCAAGACTGAGCCGCGGACAGGCGGCTGAACATGAAGATGCGGCAGCCGGTCGATGGGATCGGCAAATCACAAAGTCAGGAGGCGGGCGGAAGCGTCCGCGTAACACCATGGCACGGCAAGAAGCCAACGAGCAGTTTCAGATCACCTCGTTCCTGGATGGCGCCAACGCTGCTTATATCGAGCAGCTTTATGCGCGCTACGAGGACGACCCGGCATCGGTCAACGAAGAATGGCGCGCCTTCTTCAAGGCGCTGGAAGACAATCCTGATGATGTGAAGCGGGCCGCCAAGGGCGCATCCTGGCGCAAGAAGAACTGGCCGATGCAGGCCAGCGGCGACCTCGTCTCGGCGCTCGACGGCGACTGGGGCGTGATCGAGAAGGTCGTCGAGACCAAGGTCAAGGCCAAGGCTGAAGCAGCCGGCAAGCCGACCGAAGGCGCCGACATCCTGCAGGCGACGCGCGACAGCGTGCGCGCCATCATGATGATCCGTGCCTACCGGATGCGCGGCCACCTGCACGCCAAGCTCGACCCGCTCGGCATTGCGGCACCCGTTGAAGACTACAAGGAACTGTCGCCGGAAAACTACGGTTTCTCCGAAGCCGACTACGACCGCAAGATCTTCATCGACAACGTGCTCGGCCTGGAATACGCCACCGTTCGCGAGATGATCGAGATCCTCGAGCGCACCTATTGCTCGACGATCGGCGTCGAGTTCATGCACATTTCGAACCCCGAGGAAAAGGCCTGGATCCAGGAACGGATCGAAGGTCCTGATAAGGGCGTTGCCTTCACCGCCGAAGGCAAGAAGGCGATCCTGTCGAAGATCATCGAAGCCGAAGGCTACGAGCAGTTCCTCGACGTCAAGTTCAAGGGTACCAAGCGCTTCGGCCTCGACGGCGGTGAATCGCTGATCCCGGCGCTTGAGCAGATCCTGAAGCGCGGCGGCCATCTCGGCCTCAAGGAAGCCGTGTTCGGCATGGCCCACCGCGGCCGCCTGAACGTGCTTTCCCAGGTCATGGGCAAGCCGCACCGCGCCATCTTCCACGAGTTCAAGGGCGGCTCCTACGCGCCTGACGAAGTCGAAGGTTCCGGCGACGTGAAGTACCACCTCGGCGCTTCGTCGGACCGCGAATTCGACGGCAACAAGGTTCACGTGTCGCTGACGGCCAACCCGTCGCACCTTGAAATCGTCGACCCCGTCGTCATGGGCAAGGCTCGCGCCAAGCAGGACATGAGCGCCACCGTCTGGGACGGCGACATCATTCCGCTGTCGGAGCGCGCCAAGGTTCTGCCGCTCCTCATCCACGGCGATGCCGCTTTTGCCGGCCAGGGCGTGATTGCCGAAATCCTCGGCCTTTCCGGTTTGCGCGGCCACCGCGTTGCCGGCACGATGCACGTCATCATCAACAACCAGATCGGCTTCACCACGAACCCGGCGTTCTCGCGTTCGTCGCCCTATCCGTCCGACGTCGCCAAGATGATCGAAGCGCCGATCCTGCACGTCAACGGTGACGATCCGGAAGCCGTCGTCTACGGTGCCAAGATCGCCATGGAATTTCGCATGAAGTTCCACAAGCCTGTCGTGCTCGACATGTTCTGCTACCGCCGCTACGGCCACAATGAAGGCGACGAACCGTCCTTCACGCAGCCGAAGATGTACAAGGTCATCCGCGCCCACAAGAGCGTTCTGCAGCTCTACAGCGAGCGTCTCGTTTCCGAGGGCGTGCTGAGCGAAGGCGAAGTCGAGAAGATGAAGGCCGACTGGCGCGCGCATCTCGAGCAGGAGTTCGAGGCCGGCCAGCACTACAAGCCGAACAAGGCCGACTGGCTTGACGGCGAGTGGTCGGGCCTGCGCACGGCAGACAATGCCGATGAGCAGCGTCGCGGCAAGACCGCCGTGCCGATGAAGCAGCTGAAGGAAATCGGCCGCAAGCTTTCCGAAATCCCGGAAGGCTTCCATGCGCACCGCACGATCCAGCGCTTCATGGAAAACCGCGCCAACATGATCTCGACCGGCGAAGGCATCGACTGGGCAACGGCGGAAGCGCTGGCGTTCGGCGGTCTCGTCACCGAAGGTCACAAGATCCGTCTCTCGGGCCAGGATTGCGAACGCGGCACCTTCTCGCAGCGTCACTCGGTTCTCTACGATCAGGAAACGGAAGAGCGCTATATCCCGCTCGCCAACCTGTCGGCGACCCAGGCGCGCTACGAAGTCATCAACTCGATGCTGTCTGAAGAAGCCGTTCTCGGCTTCGAATACGGCTACTCGCTGGCCCGCCCGAACGCGCTGACGCTCTGGGAAGCCCAGTTCGGCGACTTCGCCAACGGTGCGCAGGTCGTGTTCGACCAGTTCATCTCGTCTGGCGAACGCAAGTGGCTGCGCATGTCCGGTCTCGTCTGCCTGCTGCCGCACGGCTATGAAGGCCAGGGTCCGGAGCACTCTTCGGCCCGCCTCGAGCGCTTCCTGCAGCTTTGCGCGGAAGACAACATGCAGGTCGCCAACGTCACGACGCCGGCGAACTACTTCCACATCCTGCGCCGCCAGGTGAAGCGCGACTTCCGCAAGCCGCTGATCCTGATGACGCCGAAGTCGCTGCTGCGCCACAAGCGTGCCGTATCGGGCCTGGCCGAAATGGCCGGCGAGACCTCGTTCCACCGTCTCCTCTGGGACGATGCCGAGGTGATCAAGGATGGCCCGATCAAGCTGCAGAAGGATGCCAAGATCCGCCGGGTCGTGCTCTGCACCGGCAAGGTCTATTACGACCTCTTGGAAGAGCGCGAAAAGCGCGGCATCGACGATGTCTACCTGCTGCGCGTCGAACAGCTCTATCCGTTCCCGGCCAAGGCGCTCATCAACGAGCTCTCCCGCTTCCGCAACGCGGAAATGGTCTGGTGCCAGGAAGAGCCGAAGAACATGGGTGCATGGTCGTTCATCGACCCGTATCTGGAATGGGTGCTCGCCCATATCGATGCGAAGTACCAGCGCGTTCGCTACACCGGACGTCCGGCCGCGGCATCGCCCGCAACCGGCCTGATGTCCAAGCATCTGGCACAGCTCGCCGCGTTCCTCGAGGACGCGCTCGGCGGCTAACGAGAATGAGATCGGGGAGGGAGCGCGCCGCGTTTCCTCTCCGCATTAATTCAGATCCCGGCCGATCGCGCCGGAACGCCGTCAAACATCACAAAGATCAAAATTCAGGATTTGAACAATGGCCACAGAAATCCGCGTTCCAACTCTCGGTGAATCCGTCAGCGAGGCAACCGTCGGCACCTGGTTCAAGAAGGTCGGCGATGTCATCAAGGCCGACGAGCCGCTGGTGGAGCTTGAAACCGACAAGGTGACCATCGAAGTTCCGGCACCGGCTGCCGGCGTACTCTCCGAAATCGTCGCGCAGGCCGGCGAAACCGTCGGTCTCGACGCACTGCTCGGCCAGATCGCCGCCAGCGCAGGCGCCGCCGCTGCTGCTCCGGCTGCAGCTGCCGCCCCCGCCAAGGCCGCCGAGCCGGCTCCTGCCGCTGCCGCACCGGTTGCCGCTGCCGCTTCCTCGATGCCGCCGGCACCGGCTGCTTCGAAGATGCTCGCTGAAAACAACCTTTCGGCCGATCAGGTCGATGGCTCCGGCAAGCGTGGCCAGGTTCTGAAGGGCGACGTGATCGCCGCCGTCGCCAAGGGCATCGCGGCTCCTGCCGCTGCTGCTCCGGCAGCCCCTGCCGCCGCACGCGGCCCGTCGACGGTCGAGGATGCCGGCCGCGAAGAGCGCGTGAAGATGACGCGCCTGCGCCAGACGATCGCCAAGCGCCTGAAGGACGCCCAGAACACCGCCGCCATGCTCACCACCTACAACGAGGTGGACATGAGCGCCGTGATGGCCCTGCGTGCCAAGTACAAGGACGTGTTCGAAAAGAAGCACGGCGTGAAGCTCGGCTTCATGGGCTTCTTCACCAAGGCCGTCACCCACGCGCTGAAGGAACTGCCTGCTGTCAACGCCGAAATCGACGGCACCGACATCATCTACAAGAACTACTGCCACGTCGGCATGGCTGTCGGCACCGACAAGGGCCTGGTCGTTCCGATCATCCGCGATGCCGACCAGATGTCGATCGCCGAGATCGAAAAGGACCTCGGCCGTCTCGCCAAGTCGGCTCGCGACGGTTCGCTCTCGATGGCAGACATGCAGGGCGGCACCTTCACCATCACCAATGGTGGTGTCTACGGTTCGCTGATGTCCTCGCCGATCCTGAACGCGCCGCAGTCGGGCATTCTCGGCATGCACAAGATCCAGGACCGTCCCGTCGTCGTCGGCGGCCAGATCGTCATCCGTCCGATGATGTATCTCGCGCTCTCCTACGATCACCGTATCGTCGACGGCAAGGAAGCCGTTACCTTCCTCGTTCGCGTCAAGGAAAGCCTGGAAGATCCGGAACGCCTCGTTCTCGATCTCTAAGAGACCGACAGGGCCGCGCGAGCGGCCCTTTTCGCCTCAGCACCGGAACACCTGATGTCGCTGAAACCCGCCTTCCGCTCGTCGCATACCACGCCCGCTTCCGGCCGCTCCGTGGCGCGTGCGGCTGCGCTCTTGCTCGCCGCCACCCTTGGCGCCCAGCCGCTGATGGCGGCGGAGTGCAAGCAGGCCAATGCCGTCTATGCCGATCGCGACGGCGCCTACGAGCTGCGCTTCACGCCGATCGCGTCAGCCGCGGCGGCCGCCAGCAATCGCTTCACGGTCAAGGTTTTGAAGACGCCGCTCACGCTCGACGGCTATGTCATGCCGTCGGAGGACCCGGCGCGGTCGCTCGCGATGGTGATGTTCAAATGCCCTGATGGCGATGCGACGGGGGCCGATCTCGAGGCCTGCACGATCTGGCAGGGCATGGTCTACGGCATCGACGCCAAGGGCACGCTCGACAACCTGCAGCCCGAAGCCGGGCAGGCGGCCGACAAGATCCTATTCCCCGGCATCGGCCCGGCCATTCGCGCCTCCTCAATCTGGGGCAAGGGCAAGGCATCGGTGGCGCCTTGGGATGTGCTCGACTTCAAGGAATGTGCGTCATGAGTGACCAACCCGTTCTCCTCGTGACTGGCGGCAGCCGTGGCATCGGGGCTGCGATCAGCCTGCTGGCCGCCGCCAAGGGCTGGCGCGTCGCCGTGAACTATGCCGCCAACAAGGCCGCGGCCGATGAGGTCGTGGCCAGGATCAAGGCCGGCGGCGGGGATGCCATCGCGATCAAGGGCGATGTCGGCGAGGCCTCGGATATCACGCAGATGTTCGAAGCGATCGACCGCCACTTCGGCCGGCTGGACGGGCTTGCCAACAATGCCGGGATCGTCGATGCGCCCGCGAGGATCGACGAGATGTCGGTCGCGCGCATCGAGCGGATGATGCGCATCAACATCACCGGCTCGATCCTCTGCGCGGCCGAGGCCGTGCGCCGCATGTCGACCAAACATGGCGGCAAGGGCGGGGCGATCGTCAATATCTCGTCGATGGCGGCGATCATCGGCTCGCCCTCGCAATATGTCGACTACGCCGCCTCCAAGGCCGCGATCGACACCTTCACCATCGGCCTTGCCCGCGAAGTGGCGACCGAAGGCGTGCGCGTCAACGCCGTACGCCCTGGGGTCATCGACACCGAAATCCACGCGTCCGGCGGCCTGCCGGATCGGGCGCGCGACATGGCGCCGAGCATTCCGATGCAGCGCGCCGGCACGGCGGAAGAGATCGCCGACGCGGTGCTTTATCTGCTATCCAAGGACGCATCCTATGTCACCGGCGCGATCCTCAATGTAAGCGGCGGCCGATGATCGGGTTCATCATTTCAAGGGCGGTATAAGCATGCAGTATGTTCTCGAATTTCTCGGCCTGATGGCCGTCTTCTCGATCTTCATCGTCGTGCCGGGCGCCGACTTCGCGGTGATCCTGCGCCAGAGCATCGTGCACGGTCGCCGCGCCGCGATCATGACCGGCATCGGCATGGGCTTCTCGCTGCTCTTCCACATCAGCTACACCATCCTCGGCCTCGGGCTGATCGTGTCGCAGTCGCTGATGCTGTTTGCGATGATCAAGTGGGCGGGTGTCGCCTATCTCGTCTATCTCGGCATCAAGTCGTTTCGTGCGCCGGGCTTCAACGTGGCCGACATCAATGTAAGCGAAGAGGATCGCAAGCCGATCTCGGCGCTGCGCTGCCTCGGCATGGGCTTCATCACCAATGCGCTGAACCCGAAGCCGGTGCTGTTCTTCCTGTCGCTGTTTTCGACGCTCGTTCATCACGACACGCCCGGCCTCATCCAGTTCAGCTACGGCATTGGCATGGCCACCGCGCTGGTCGCCTGGTTTGCCGCCGTCTCCACCTTCTTCACCGTCAAGGCCGTGCGCGATCGCTTCATCGCCAGCGGCAAATGGTTCAACCGCATTACCGGCGCCGCTTTGGTCGGCTTCGGCTTCCGTCTCGCGCTCGCCCGCGCGGCGGATTAAGCAAATAACGAAAAGGAAAAGCAACAATGTCCTATGATGTGATCGTTATCGGAACCGGCCCCGGCGGCTATGTCGCTGCCATCAAGGCGGCCCAGCTCGGCCTCAAGGTCGCAGTCGTCGAAAAGCGCGCCACCTTTGGCGGCACCTGCCTCAATGTCGGCTGCATTCCCTCCAAGGCGCTGCTGCACGCGTCGGAAATGTTCCATCAGGCCGGCCACGGCATGGACGCGCTCGGCATCGAGGTCGCGGCGCCGAAGCTGAACCTCGACAAGATGATGGCCCACAAGGACGCCACGGTGAAGTCGAACGTCGATGGCGTCGCCTTCCTGTTCAAGAAGAACAAGATCGACAGCTTCATCGGCACCGGCAAGATCGTCTCTGCCGGTAAGGTCTCGGTTACGGCTGAAGACGGCAAGGTCCAGGAAATCGAAGGCAAGAACATCGTCATCGCCACCGGCTCCGACGTTGCCGGCATCCCTGGCGTCAAGGTCGACATCGACGAGAAGGTGATCGTTTCCTCCACCGGCGCGATCGCGCTCGACAAGGTGCCTGAGACGATGATCGTCGTCGGCGGCGGCGTCATCGGCCTCGAGCTCGGCTCGGTGTGGTCGCGCCTCGGCGCCAAGGTCACCGTCATCGAATATCTCGACAAGATCCTCGGCGCGATGGATGGCGACGTCTCCAAGCAGTTCCAGCGCATGCTCGCCAAGCAGGGCGTCGACATCAACCTGAGCTCCAAGGTCACCGGCGTCGAAAAGGGTGGCAAGGGCGCGAAGGTGACCTTCGAGCCGGTCGCCGGCGGCGCCGCTGTCACCGTCGAAGCCGATGTCGTGCTGATCTCCACCGGCCGCATTCCCTACACGGCCGGCCTCGGTCTCGAGGAAGCAGGCGTTGCGCTCGACAATCGTGGCCGCGTCGAGATTGACGGTCACTTCCGCACCAACGTTGCCGGCATCTATGCGATCGGCGACGTGGTGAAGGGCCCGATGCTGGCGCACAAGGCTGAAGACGAGGGTGTGGCGCTCGCCGAAATCCTCGCCGGCCAGCATGGCCACGTGAACTACGACGTCATCCCGAGCGTCGTCTACACGCAGCCCGAAGTCGCCTCCGTCGGCAAGACCGAGGAAGAGCTGAAGGCTGCTGGCGTCGCCTACAAGGTCGGCAAGTTCCCGTTCACGGCAAACGGCCGCGCGCGCGCAATGCTGGCGACGGATGGCTTCGTGAAGATCCTCTCGGACAAGACCACCGACCGCGTCCTCGGCGGCCACATCGTCGGCTTCGGCGCCGGCGAAATGATCCACGAGATCGCCGTCCTGATGGAATTCGGCGGCTCCGCCGAAGACCTCGGCCGCACCTGCCACGCCCACCCGACCATGTCGGAAGCGGTTAAGGAAGCGGCGCTGGCGGCGTTCTTCAAGCCGATCCATATGTAAGGCTCTGATGTAAGCTTCGAAGAGGCCGCGGTTCGAGAGGACTGCGGCCTTTTTCGTTTGGCTAATCCTCGCGCGGTTTGCTCGTTGTCGTAAGACGCCTCCCCAACCCCTCCCCACAAGGGGGGGGGCTTCCGGGCGGCAATCGCTCGGCAGAACTTTGCTCTCTCAATTGATGCAAGGGTAAAGGCGACGCTCGGCGTCGCCACAAGCTAGCCCCTCCCGCTTGTTGGGAGGGGTTGGGGAGGGGANNCCCCCTCATCCGCCTGCCGGCACCTTCTCCCCGCGGGGGAGAAGAGACTCGTGGTTGGCCCTCAATTCACCGCCGTCACCGTAAAGCCCTGCTTGCGCAGCAGTTCGATCACGCCACCTTCGCCCGGCAGATGCAGCGCGCCGACGGCCATGAAGACGTTGCCGGTGGCCAGGATCGGGGCGGCGCGTTCGGCCATGATTTTGTTGCGGTCGAGGATGATGCGCTGTTCGAAGGCGGCGTAGTCGCTGCTGTCGTCGGCGCCCTCGGGCGTCACCGTCTTCAGCATCGGCATGGTCATGCCGATATCGCCGGAGAGGTAGAGATCGGTCATGGTCTCGACCACGTCGTTCATCTTCGAGCCGAGTTCGAGCGTTTCGATCAGCGACTTCATGTGGAACTCGGTGGGGAGCTCGGCCATGGCCTGCAGCTGCTCGGAGAGCGTCTCGAGGCCCTTGACCTGCTTGCCCTGGGCGGCCGCGTCGGTGGCGATCTTCTGGTCGAGGAACTGGACGCCCTTTGCCTTGCGGGCCATTTCGCAGGCGGGTAGCGCCACGACGCTCGAGATCATCCACGGGCGCATGCGCGAGACGGCTGCGAGCGGAATGCCACGCGTCTTCAGGCCGGCCTCGAGGCGGGTGTAATCTTCGGGCGACAAGAGCTTGTCGATGGTCGTGCCGTCGGTGAACATCATCAGGTCGGGCTTCATCATCAGGGCCGCCGAGGCCTTCTTCTCGTCGAGGATCTCGTCGGATTCGATCACGATGGTATCGGCGGCATCGTGGGCGGCCTTGGTGCGCGGCGGCAGGTCGAGGACGCGCGGATCGGTGACGTGCATGCTGCCGAGCAGCCAGGACGGCTTGATGCCCGGCTTTTCGATCTTCCAGAAAATGCCCTTGCCGTTCGGCACGGCGTCGGCTTCCTTCACCGCCTGCTCGTAGCGCGCGGGGTCGCTTACTTTCAGGTCATCGAGGATGTTGCGGCCGGTGCAGCTTGCGTCGTCCGCGGCTGACGCCGGCGAGATGGAGACGAGGGTGGCGATCAGGAGTGCTGCGGCCAGCACATGGGCGGCGGCGATCAGCCAGAGCACGATGTTGCCGAAACGAGCCGGCAAGGCGATGGAAAGGCTGCGGTGGCCGAGGGAGATCGTCATGATGGTGTTCCGGTCACGTTGTTCGAAGCTGAACGAGTTCAAGCGTCAGGTTTTACCCGCCCGCGTCACCATATTCCTTTAAGGGAACAGGTTAACAAAGGATTACGCCCGGGGATGGGCGCGGTCGTAAACGTCGAGAAGGCGTGAGGCATCCACACCCGTGTAGACCTGGGTGGTCGACAGGCTGGCGTGGCCGAGCAATTCCTGGATGGTGCGGAGATCGCCGCCGCCGGCGAGAAGATGGGTGGCGAAGGAGTGGCGCAGCGCGTGCGGGGTCGCGGTCTCCGGCAGGCCGAAGGCGCCGCGCATCTTGCGCATGGTCTGCTGGATGATCGCCTGCTGCAGCTTGCCGCCACGGGCGCCGCGAAACAGCGGCTGGTCGGCGGCGAGATGATAGGGGCAGAGCTTTCGGTATTTGTCGACTGCCTCGAAGACGACTGAAAGCAGCGGCACCAGGCGGGTCTTGTTGCCCTTGCCTGTTATGCGCAGCGTCGTGGCGCCTGGCGTGATGTCGCCGGGCAAGAGATCGAGCGCTTCGGAGATGCGCAGGCCGCAGCCGTAGAGCAGGGTCATGACGGCGGCGTCGCGGGCGGCGATCCAGGGTTCCTCGTGCAGTTGCGCGTCGTTGCTGACGACGGTGACGGCCTGTGTGTCGGAGAGCGGCTTGGGAAGCGATTTCGGCTGCTTCGGCGAGCGGATGGCGCCGGCGCCGGCGGCGTTCACCAGCCCTTTCTTTTCGAGATAGCGCAGCAGCGAGCGCAGGCCGGCGAGATTGCGGCCGAGGGAGCGGGCGCCGGTGCCATCGCGGCGGCGGGCGGCGAGGAAGGCGCGGAAATCGGCGGGCCGTAGCGCCTCGATATCCTTCAGTGTCGTCGGGCCGGCGAGATGGCCGGTCATGAAGGTCAGGAACTGGCGGGTGTCGCGCTCATAGGCGTCGAGCGTGTGCTGCGAGAGGCGTCGTTCGCCGGCTAGGCTTTGCAGCCACGTGGCGCGTTCCGCCATCAGCCGCGCGTCGGCCATGGTCAGGAGTTCATTCACGTTTCCGCCTCTTGAATTTGCCAGCCAGACCGCCAATTTTGCCTGAGGGACGGTTATGGAATCGCTAACATCGGCCAAGTGCCTGTCATGCTTCGATCATAATAATCGCGATAACTGGTTTCCCAACGAGGCAGGATCTTGCATGGCACGGCGCCAACCCACGACGGCATTCGGACAATTCGCAGAAACGATCGCGCTCGTTTCCCAAGGCAGACCCGGACATATCGTCGACACGCTGATCGCCGAACGCGGACAACGCATCGTCGGCCACCCGCTGTGGCCCGTCATGCGGCCGTTTCTCTATACGCTGCTGCGCTACAACAAGGCGATGACCTTCGCCAACGACATCGCCAACATGCCGGGCTTCCAGTGCTTCGAGTATATGAGCAATTTGCTCAATCTCGATATCGGCGTGACCAATGCCGAGCGGATTCCCGACAAGGGCGGCTTCATTCTCGTCAGCAACCATCCGACGGGGATCGCCGATGGCGTCGCGGTGTTCGATCTGCTGAAGACGCGGCGGCCCGATATGATGGTATTCGCCAACCGCGATGCGGTGCGCGTCAATCCGCGCTTTGCCGAGATGATCATTCCTGTGGAATGGCGCGACGAGCACAAGAGCAAATTGAAGGCGCGCGAGACGCTGCAGCTGACCAACCATGCGGTGCGCGAGGGCAAGGCGACGGTGCTGTTTCCCTCCGGGCGCATCGCCTACTGGGCGAACGGCCGGCTTAACGAGCGGCCGTGGAAGACGTCGGCCGTCGGGCTGGCGCGCAAGTACAATCTGCCGATCCTGCCTGTTCATATGACGGCGCGCAATTCCGGGCTGTTCTACTGGTTCGCCAAGTGGTCGACGGAGCTGCGCGACATGACGGTGTTCCACGAGCTCCTCAACAAGCGCGGCGACCGCTTCGATTTCATCATCGGCGACATGATCCCGGTCGAGCATCTTGATGGCGATATCAACGATGTCACAAGGGCGCTGGAGACGCACACCGTCGAGGCGCTGAAACTCGATGGCGACGCGCGGTTCCAGCCTCTCGTCGAGCCAAGCCTTCCCGAGATGGCCGATGCCCATTCATTTCGCTGAGCGGATGAGGTAAAGCGGGGCATGCAACTCCGCTCCATGTTCGCCCAGAATTACCGGTCGCTCCGCTCGATCCGCATGGATCTGTCGGAGACCTCGCTGTTTCTCGGCGAGAACGGTGTCGGCAAATCCAATCTCTATCGTGCGCTGCAGCTGGTGCAGGCGGCCGTCACCGGGCGGCTGGTGCGCGAGCTTGCGGCCGAGGGCGGCATGTTCTCGGTGCTGTGGTCGGGCACGCGCAAGCAGAATGAAGGGCCGGCGCGGGTAAGGCTGGAGGTCGAGCTTCTGGACGAGGAGCGAGCCGTTACGTTTCGCTACAGGGTCGAGGTCGGGTTGCGTCCGCCAGAGGCGGCGGCCGGCTTTCCGCTGGAGCCGCAGGTGAAGGCCGAGGAATTGATTGTCGATCACGGCCGGCCGGTTGTTATGATGAAGCGGGCGGGGCCTTCCATCCAGGTGCGCGATAGCGCCGGGCGAATGCAGGATTATCCGGATCAGGCGCTGACATCCGAGACGGCGATGGCGCTGCTTGGCGATGCCGGGCATTTTCCCGAAATCGCCGCCTTTCGCCGAGTGGTGGCCAACTGGCGCTTCTTTCATGGCTTCCGCACCGACCGCGCCTCGCCGCTGCGCCAGCCCTGCCTGGCCGTGACCGGGCCGATGCTGGACGAGGACGGCGCCAATCTGGCGGCGGTGTTCGCGACGCTGAGGCATACGCGGCAGGATACCGTCGATCTCGATCGTGTGGTCGCCTCGGCCTTCGGTGGCGCGCGGCTCGTGGTGCCGGAGCCGGAAGAGACGGCGTCGTTCGGGCTCGCCTTTCCCGATTTTCCGCACCGGGTGTTCCAGCCGCGCGAGCTATCCGACGGGCAGATCCGCTTTCTCGGGCTGGCGGCAGCGCTGCTGTCCTATCGCCTGCCGCCGCTGATCGCGCTCAATGAGCCGGAAGCGAGCCTGCATCCCGACATGCTGGAGCCGCTGGCGGATATGATCGCGACGGCATCGAAGAGCAGCCAGGTGTGGATCGTCACCCATTCGGCGCAGCTGGCGGAGGCCGTGCGCGAGCGCTGCGGGGTGCGGCCGCGCAAGGTGATCCGCGAGAACGGCGCCACCTGGATCGAGGGCATGCGGCTTACCGGCACGATTGCCGGCGAGGACGACGATGACGATTGATAGCACGATGTCGCGGGTTTCATTTTGGTCTCGTTGCGGGCATGGTCGCGCCCGATGAGCATAGATTCGTCCGACCTCTTTGGCCCGATCGAGCCGCCGCCCGCCGTGCGCACGGTGTCGGTGCTCGTACCCATGCCGGCACCCAGGCCCTATTCCTACTCGGTGCCCGAGGGCATGGCCGTGGAGCCCGGCTCCGTCGTGCAGGTGCCGCTTGGGCCGCGCCAGGTGATGGGCGCCGTCTGGGAGGGGGGCGACGAGGGCGTCGATCCGAAGAAGCTTCGGCCGATCACCAAGGTGTTCGATTGCCCGCCGCTGTCGAAGGACATGCGCGATTTCGTCGATTGGGTCGCGAGCTATACGCTGTCGCCGCCGGGGCTGGTGGCGCGGATGGCGCTGCGCGTGCCGAACGCCTTCGATCCGGAGCCGATGGTCGAGGGGCTGCGCTTCGTGGGCGGCGAGCCGGAGCGGATGACGCCGGCGCGTGCCCGTGTGCTCGATGCCGCCGGCGACGGGCTTTCGTGGACGCGCATCGGCCTGGCGCATGCGGCCGGTGTTTCGACCAGCGTGGTAGATGGCTTGATCGCGCAAGGGATCTTCGAGACGATCTTCTTGCCGCCGCCGCCGATCGTGGCCAAGCCGGATCCGGATTTCGCGCCATCGCGGCTCGCGGGTCCGCAGAAGGAGGCGGCCGACGAGATTCTCGAAGAGGTCCGCAACGGGCAGTTCGCGGTGTCGCTGATCGATGGCGTCACCGGTTCGGGCAAGACGGAGGTCTATTTCGAGGCGATCGCCGAGACGCTGAAGCGCGGCAAGCAGGTGCTGATCCTGCTGCCGGAGATCGCGCTGACGGCCAGTTTCCTCGAGCGCTTCCAGGATCGCTTCGGGGCCAAGCCCGCCGAGTGGCATTCCGATCTGGCGCCGAAGACGCGCGAGAAGGTGTGGCGGCAGGCGGTGACGGGGGAGGTCCGGGTCGTGGCGGGCGCGCGTTCGGCGCTGTTCCTGCCATTCGAGGATCTCGGGCTGATCATCGTCGATGAAGAACATGATCCCGCTTACAAGCAGGAAGACCGCGTCTATTACAATGCCCGCGACATGGCGGTCGTGCGCGCCCGGATCGGCGATTTCCCACTCGTGCTGGTCTCGGCCACGCCGTCGGTCGAAAGCCAGGTCAACGGCCAGAGCGGGCGCTATACGACCATCCACCTGCCGACCCGCTTCGGCGACGCGGCGTTGCCCGATCTGCATCTGGTCGATATGCGACGGCATGCGCCGGAGCGTGGAGGCTTCCTCTCGCCGGTGCTCTTGCGGGCCATCGGCAAGACGGTGGAGAAGAAGCAGCAGGCGCTGCTGTTCCTCAACCGGCGCGGATATGCGCCGCTGACGCTCTGCCGCGTCTGCGGCCATCGCTTCCAGTGCCCGCAATGCTCCAGCTGGTTGGTCGAGCACCGGTTCAAGCGGCAGCTGCAGTGCCACCAGTGCGGCTATCACCAGCATACGCCCGAGGCCTGCCCGGAATGCGGCACGTTCGACCATCTGGTTGCCTGCGGGCCGGGGGTGGAGCGGATCGCGGAAGAGGTGGAGCGGCATTTTCCTGAGGCGCGGACCATCGTGCTCTCCTCCGACATCATGGGCGGGGTGAAGCGGCTCAGGCTGGAGCTCGACGCCATCGCCAAGGGCGAGGCGGATATCGTTATCGGCACGCAGCTGGTGGCCAAGGGGCATAACTTCCCGCTGATGACGCTTGTCGGCATCATCGATGCGGATCTCGGGCTGGCGAACGGCGATCCGCGCGCTGCCGAACGGACCTTCCAGCTATTGTCGCAGGTGACGGGTCGCGCCGGGCGTACGGGTCTGAAGAGCCATGGACTGCTGCAGACCTACCAGCCGCAGCATCCCGTGATGCAGGCGATCGTCTCCGGCGACGCGGGCGCCTTCTACGAGCGCGAGATCGCCGAGCGTGAGCGGGCGATCCTGCCGCCGTTCGGCCGGCTGGCGTCGATCATCGTCTCGGCAGAAACCAGGCAGGATGCGGAGGGGCATGCGCGCAGCATGCGCAACGCAGCGCCGCAGGTGACGGGGATTTCCGTGCTTGGGCCGGCCGAGGCGCCGCTGGCGCTGGTGCGCGGACGCCATCGCTTCCGGCTCCTCGTGCATGGTCGAAGGAACTCCGACATGCAGGCCTACCTGCGCACCATGCTGGCGCAATCACCAAAGGAGCGCGGCTCCATCCACGTGCAGCTCGATATCGATCCGCAGAGCTTCCTTTAGAGTACGCCGATCTCGGGCGTTTGCGGCCTGCCGATATCATGGCATAAGGGCTGCAAATCACAGTGATTTGGGGTCACATCATGGAATTCTACTTTCCGACGGAGCTGGGCGAGCAGCTCGCCTTCGGTGCCGCCGCGTTTACCGCGCTTGCGGGCTTCATCATCATGTTCGCGCCGGGCTATGCGATGCGGCTCTTCGGGATGCAGGTGCGCGAGGGGCGTCGAGATGGTTATGCCGAACTGCGCTCGATGGGCGGCTTCTATCTCGGCACCGGGCTGGCGGCGATCATGCTGGCGCAGAACTTCACCTATCTGGCGCTAGGTGCCGCCTTTGCGATGGCCGCATTCGCGCGCATCATCTCGCTGCTTTCCGACCGGGGAGGCACCATCATGAATTATGTACTTCTGGTTGTGCAGGTGATTTTGGCGGCGCTTCCGCTCGGCTATGTCTTCGGTTTCTTTTCCGCCTGAAACACGCCGATTTTGGAGTGACGGTCTTTGGACCGTGAACGGTTTCGGCATTTTTGCGGCAGAAATCGATGCTAAAATAGGATTACGGCGTTACGCGTGTTGCGAGTCCCGATATCCTATGTTAGACGGACCCCGAATTTCGGAAGAAGCAAGAGGCTTCTCTTGCGATTTCTGGGGGAAATCATAACGAATTCAAGAATTTAAATCAGGCGCCCGCCGGAGGCCGGATTCTTGGGTTGAAATCAGGGAAATTTGTGCCCGTGGCAGACACGTCCCAGCTTACATCTGGTGTTGCAGAGCGATATGCCTCGTCGCTGTTCGAACTGGCGCTCGAGGAGGGTGCAGTCGCGAACGTGACCGCCGATCTCGACCGTTTTCAGGCGATGTTGGACGAGAGCGACGATCTGAAGCGCTTCATCTCCAGCCCGGTTTTCTCGGCTGAAGATCAGCTGAAGACGATCATCGCGATCAGCGAAAAGGCTGGCATCAGCGGGTTCGTTGCAAACTTCCTGAAGGTCGTGGTGCGCAATCGCCGCCTGTTTGCTCTCCCGGGCATGATCAAGGCCTTCCGTGTCATCGCTGCCAAGCAGCGTGGCGAAATTACTGCCGAGGTTACCTCGGCCCATGCGCTCGACGCAGCGCAGGAAACTGAATTGAAGGCGGCGCTGAAGGGCGTCACCGGCAAAGACGTGGCGGTCAACGTCACGGTTGATCCGTCAATTCTTGGTGGTCTGATCGTGAAGGTCGGGTCCCGTCAGATTGATACGTCTCTTCGTACCAAACTCTCTACCCTTAAGCTTGCATTGAAAGAGGTTGGCTGATGGATATCCGCGCCGCGGAAATTTCCGCAATTCTCAAAGATCAGATTAAAAACTTCGGCAAAGAGGCGCAGGTCTCGGAAGTCGGTCAGGTGCTCTCCGTCGGTGACGGTATCGCTCGCGTATACGGTCTGGACAACGTCCAGGCTGGCGAGATGGTCGAGTTCCCGGGCGGCATCCGCGGCATGGCGCTGAACCTTGAAGCCGACAACGTTGGTGTCGTTATTTTCGGTTCCGACCGCGCCATCAAGGAAGGCGACACCGTCAAGCGTACGGGCGCCATCGTTGACGTTCCGGTTGGTCCGGAACTGCTCGGCCGCGTTGTCGACGCTCTCGGCAACCCGATCGACGGCAAGGGCCCGATCAACGCGACCCGCCGTGCGCGCGTCGACGTCAAGGCTCCGGGCATCATTCCGCGTAAGTCGGTTCATGAGCCGATGTCGACCGGCCTCAAGGCCATCGACGCGCTCATCCCGGTTGGCCGTGGCCAGCGCGAGCTCGTCATCGGCGACCGCCAGACCGGCAAGACCGCGATCATTCTCGACGCGATCCTGAACCAGAAGGCCATCCACGACAACGGCCCGGACAGCGAAAAGCTGTACTGCGTCTACGTCGCTATCGGCCAGAAGCGTTCGACCGTTGCCCAGTTCGTCAAGGTTCTCGAAGAACGCGGCGCAATGAAGTACTCGATCGTCGTTGCCGCGACCGCTTCGGACGCTGCTCCGATGCAGTACCTGGCACCGTTCGCCGGTTGCGCCATGGGCGAATACTTCCGCGACAACGGCCAGCACGCCCTGATCGGTTACGACGACCTTTCGAAGCAGGCTGTCGCCTATCGCCAGATGTCGCTTCTGCTGCGCCGCCCGCCGGGCCGCGAGGCTTACCCGGGCGACGTTTTCTACCTGCATTCGCGTCTCCTCGAGCGCGCTGCTAAGCTCTCCGACGAAATGGGCGCTGGCTCGCTGACGGCTCTGCCGGTCATCGAAACCCAGGGTAACGACGTTTCGGCGTTCATTCCGACCAACGTGATCTCGATCACCGACGGCCAGATCTTCCTCGAAACCGACCTGTTCTACCAGGGCATTCGTCCGGCCGTTAACGTCGGTCTGTCGGTTTCGCGCGTTGGTTCCGCCGCTCAGATCAAGGCCATGAAGCAGGTTGCCGGCTCGATCAAGGGCGAACTCGCCCAGTATCGCGAAATGGCCGCCTTCGCCCAGTTCGGCTCCGATCTCGATGCCTCGACGCAGCGCCTGCTGAACCGCGGCGCACGCCTGACCGAACTCCTGAAGCAGCCGCAGTTCTCGCCGCTGAAGACGGAAGAACAGGTCGCGGTGATCTTCGCCGGCGTCAACGGTTACCTCGACAAGGTCGCGGTCAACCAGGTCGGCAAGTTCGAGCAGGGCCTGCTGTCGTACCTCCGTTCCGAAGGTTCGGCGATCCTCGACACGATCCGTAGCGAAAAGGCCATCAGCGACGATACGAAGGGCAAGCTCACCGCTGCCATCGACAGCTTCGCGAAGTCTTTCTCGTAATCGGACCCAGTTAGGACGGATCACGGATGCCTTCACTTAAGGATCTGAAAAACCGGATCGCCTCCGTCAAGGCGACGCAGAAGATCACCAAGGCGATGAAAATGGTCGCCGCGGCGAAGCTTCGGCGTGCGCAGGAGGCGGCCGAGGCCGCCCGGCCCTATTCGCAGCGGATGAGTGCGGTCTTGGCGAACATCGCCAATGCCGTCACCGATGCGGATGGTGCGCCGGCTCTCATGACCGGTACAGGCAAGGATCAGGTTCACCTGCTCGTTGTCTGCACGGCTGATCGCGGCCTCTGCGGCGGTTTCAACTCGCAGATTTCCCGTTTTGCCCGCGATCATGCCCGCAAGCTGACCGCAGAAGGCAAGACGGTAAAGATCTTCACTGTCGGCAAGAAGGGCTACGACAGCCTGCGCCGCGAATTCCTGCCGCTCATCGTTGAGCGCAAGGAACTCCGCGACGTCAAGCGTGTCGCCTTCGAAAACGCCGACAGCATCGGCAAGCGCATCATCGAGATGTACGAAGCCGGTGAATTCGACGTCTGCACGCTCTTCTATTCCGAGTTCAAGTCGGTGATCTCGCAGGTTCCGACGGCACAGCAGCTCATCCCGGCTTCGGCTGGCGAGGCGGTTGCCGAGGACGCGGCACATGCGGGCGCGGTCTACGAATACGAGCCAGATCCGGCATCGATCCTCGAGGATCTGATTCCACGCAACATCTCGGTCCAGATTTTCCGCGCGCTCCTCGAGAACGTCGCCGGCGAAATGGGCGCCAAGATGAGCGCGATGGACAATGCGACGCGTAACGCTGGTGAAATGATCAACAAGCTGACGCTTTCCTACAACCGTCAGCGCCAGGCTCAGATCACCAAGGAACTCATTGAAATCATTTCGGGCGCGGAAGCGCTCTGAGGTAAGGGAAAGAGGGTAAGAAGATGGCTAAGGCAGCTACCCCCAAGAAGGCCGCGGCAGGCTCCGCCGGCAAGGTTACGCAGGTTATCGGCGCCGTCGTGGACGTTGCCTTCGAAGGCGAACTGCCGGCGATCCTGAACGCACTCGAAACCACGAACGGCGGCAACCGCCTCGTGCTCGAAGTCGCTCAGCACCTGGGTGAAAACGAAGTTCGTACGATCGCCATGGACTCGACCGAAGGTCTGGTTCGCGGTCAGCCGGTTTCCGACACGGGTGAGCCGATCACGGTTCCGGTCGGTCCGGAAACGCTCGGCCGTATCATGAACGTTATCGGCGAACCGGTTGACGAAGCCGGCCCGCTGGTCACTTCGGGCAAGCGCGCCATCCACCAGGACGCTCCTTCCTACGTCGACCAGTCGACCGAAGGCCAGATCCTCGTCACCGGCATCAAGGTCGTCGACCTGCTCGCTCCTTACGCAAAGGGCGGCAAGATCGGCCTGTTCGGCGGCGCCGGCGTCGGCAAGACCGTTCTCATCATGGAACTGATCAACAACGTCGCCAAGGCGCACGGTGGTTACTCCGTCTTCGCAGGCGTGGGTGAACGTACCCGCGAAGGCAACGACCTTTACCACGAAATGATCGAATCGGGCGTCAACAAGCACGGCGGCGGCGAAGGCTCCAAGGCTGCTCTCGTTTACGGCCAGATGAACGAACCGCCGGGCGCACGCGCTCGCGTTGCTCTCACCGGTCTGACGATCGCTGAAGACTTCCGCGACAAGGGCCAGGACGTTCTGTTCTTCGTCGACAACATCTTCCGCTTCACGCAGGCAGGTTCCGAAGTGTCGGCTCTGCTCGGCCGTATTCCTTCGGCCGTTGGTTATCAGCCGACGCTCGCCACGGACATGGGCGCGATGCAGGAACGCATCACCACCACGACGAAGGGCTCGATCACCTCGGTTCAGGCCATTTACGTCCCCGCCGACGACTTGACCGACCCGGCTCCGGCTACCTCGTTCGCCCACTTGGACGCAACGACCGTTCTGTCGCGCTCGATCGCCGAAAAGGGTATCTACCCGGCCGTTGACCCGCTCGACTCCACCTCGCGCATGCTCGACCCGATGGTTGTCGGCGAAGAGCACTACGAAGTGGCTCGTAAGGTTCAGACGACGCTGCAGCGCTACAAGGCTCTGCAGGACATCATCGCCATCCTTGGCATGGACGAACTGTCGGAAGAAGACCGTCTGGCTGTTGCCCGCGCCCGCAAGATCGAGCGCTTCCTGTCGCAGCCGTTCTTCGTCGCCGAAGTCTTCACCGGTTCGCCGGGCAAGCTCGTTGCGCTCGAAGACACGATCAAGGGCTTCAAGGGCCTCGTCAACGGCGAATACGATCACCTGCCGGAAGCAGCCTTCTACATGGTCGGCTCGATGGAAGAAGCCATCGAAAAGGCCAAGAAGCTCTCCGCAGCCGCTTGATGCATTCACTTACGGCGCGCAGGGACCGTCCCCGCGCGCCGTCTCTCGTTTCAAAGACAATCAAGAAGTGAAACGTCATGGCTGACAATTTCAATTTTGAACTCGTATCTCCGGAGCGCCTGCTCTTGTCCGAGATGGTGACCGAAGTTGTCATTCCGGCAACCGAGGGCGAGATGACCGTCATGGCGAACCACGCGCCGACGATGACAACAATCAAGCCGGGCGTCGTGAGCGTTCGCTCCGCCAGCGGTGTCAAGAAGGACTTCGTGGTGTTCGGCGGCTTCGCCGATATCCTGCCGACCGGCTGCACGCTGCTCGCGGAATCCGCGATCCCCGTCGAAGACGTCTCCAAGGACGAACTCGACCGCCGGATCGACGCCGCCAAGTCTGAACTCGAGGATGCCCAGCATCACGAGCACAAGTCCAAGCTGGAACACTTCATCATGGAAATGACGCACCTCCAGGGTGTCGTCAACAAGGACTGAGCCTTCCAGCTCTGACTGTCATCGAAGCGGCCGCAAGGCCGCTTTTTTGTTGCCCGCTCGACGCTCTTCTCCGCCATCTAAGACCGGTAGCGGTTGATCATTGGCGGATGCAGAGGCTATCTTCTCACCATGTCGGATCCGGATCGGTTCGGCCGCTGATGGGGAGGGTTTGATGTTTCATCCGAAGTTGTTCGAAAACCGCAACGTGGTGGTCACAGGTGCCGGCCGCGGGATCGGGCTTGAGGTCGCGAGACAGTTTCTCGATTGCGGTGCGCGGGTTCTGGTTCACACCGGCCGCGACGGCGAGCGGACCTTGCCAGATTTCCTGCTGACGGCGGAAGAAGATCGCCGCGCCATCCTGATCGCCGGCGATTTTTCGACGGGCGAGGGGTGCCAGGTTTTTGCGAACAAGGTGCTCGGCCACTTCAAGATGATCCACGCGCTGGTCAACAATGCGGGAACGATGTTCGGCCGGTTTCCGGCGGGCACGCTCACCGACGAGCAATATGGCCAGGTGGTGCAGCTGAACCAGACGTCGGTCGTCGAAGTCACCAGGGCGCTACTGCCGGCGCTGAGGGCCGCTGGCGAGGCTGCGATCGTCAACACCGTTTCGATCTCGGCGCTGACGGGCGGTAGCCCGGGCTCGGCGATCTACTCGGCCTCCAAGGCGTTCGTCTCGACTTACTCGAAAGCGCTGGCGCGCGAGCTCGCGCCGGATGGCATCCGCGTCAACTGCATCTCGCCGGGAACGATCGAAACCGATTTCCACCAGCGCTATTCGTCCGCCGAAAAGCTGGAACAGACCCGCAAGGGCATACCGCTGCAGCGGCTGGGGACGGCCGAGGATTGCGCACCGGCCTATCTCTTCATGGCGGCGCCGTCGCTGTCGGGTTACGTGACCGGTCAGGTGCTGGAGGTTAACGGCGGCCAGCTTATCTGCTGATTAGTTGACTTTTTTTGGCACTTTAGGAGATCCAAATTATCCGACGTTGCGTACGTGTTATGAGCACTTGTCATTTTTGATATATATGCAAGCAGAGACATAACATGCACTTGCCGACACCTCGATCGGGTATGGCCGATCACGAATTGCAGGGGTTTTCGACCAAAGCTCGGGCAGCAAGTGAACTTCTGAAAGCGCTGGCTCATCATACGCGGTTGCTCATCCTCTGCATTCTCGCCGAGGAGGAGAAGACCGTCGGCCAGATCGAGGACATTCTCGGCATGCAGCAGGCCATGGTCTCGCAACAGCTCGCCCGCCTGCGTCTCGAGGGACTGGTCAATACCCGCCGCGAGGGCCGCATGATCTATTACAGCGTCGGCCACTCCGGCACGGTGTCGCTGCTCAAGTCACTGTTCGTCATGCTGCCCGAGGTTGTCGAGCAGCAGGGGTAAGGGCTTTTAAGCCTCTCAGGCCTCCGGCGACCAGTCGGGCGGGGCCATCTCGAAGCTCGAGAACTCGAAGCCGGGCGAAACCGTGCAGCCCACCAGCGTATAGTCGCCAAGCGTCTCGGCCGATTGCCACCAGTTGGCGGGGATGATTGCCTGCGGGCGCTGGCCGCCGAGAATGTCGGGGCCAAGCATCAGCGTCTCGTTTCGCCCGCCATCTTCAGCGCGATGCAGCGCCAGCGGTGCGCCGGCGTAATAGTGCCAGACCTCGGCCGCGTCGTGGACCCGGTGCCAGTGCGAGCGCTGGCCGGATTTCAGCAGATAATAGATCGCCGTCGAATGCCCGCGCCCGTCCCCTTCGCTGTCGCGGAAGGTCTGGATGTAGAAGCCACCCTCCGGGTGCGGCTCTAGGTCCAGTTCGCGGATGATGTCGTCGGCCGAGATCGGCGCCGGCGCCATCAGAAATTATCCTTGCGCTTGCGGATCTCGGCGAAGACCTCTTCGTTGGTCTTGGTTTCCATCAACAGGTTGCGGCGGATGGCGGGGTCACCGGCGCGCAGGAACGGGTTGGTTTCCTTCTCCAGCGCAAGCGTCGTCGGGATGGTGAACTTGCCCTCGGCGCGCAGTGCCTCGATCTCGGCAGCGCGGGCCTTCAGCCGTTCGTTGTCCGGGTCGATGGTCAGCGCGAAGCGGGCGTTGGAGAGCGTGTACTCGTGGCCGAAATAGATCGCGGTCTCATCGGGAAGCACGGCGAGCTTCTGCAGCGAGTGCCACATATCAGCCGGCGGGCGTTCGAACAGCCGGCCACAGCCGAGCGCGAACAGCGTGTCGGCGGCAAAGAGCAGCTTGTCGTCGGTGAAGTGGTAGCAAATATGGCCGGCGGTGTGGCCGGGGGTCTCGATCACGCGGACGGGGTGTTCGCCGAACAGGAAGGTATCGTCGTCGGACATCGTCATGTCGAGACCGGGGATCGCCACTGCCTCGTTGATCGGGCCGATGATCTCGCAGCCATACTTCTCCTTCAGCGCCAGATTGCCCTCGACGTGGTCGGTGTGGTGATGGGTGGTGAAGATGTGGCTGATCGTCCAGCCGCGACGGTTCGCGGCTGCGATGACGGCATCGGCATCGGGGGCGTCGATGGAGGCGGTGAGGCCGGTCTCGGGATCATGAACAAGCACGCCGAAATTATCGGTGCGGCAGAGAAAAACGTCTAAATCCAAAGGTTTCATAATCTAAAGTGCCTCTTTATCTCGGACTGACCCCGAATGTAGAGGCTGCGGCCTTGAAGTCCAACCGCTCACTGATAACATTTATCGCAATGCACGCAGATATCGTCGACCTACGCCAGTTCTATCATTCCGACCTCGGCCGCATCGCCGAGCAGTCGATCGCCATGGCGCTCTCCTCGCTCTGGGTGCGGCTGCCGCAAGAGCGGCTGGTGGGCATCGGCTATGCCGTGCCGTTCCTCGATCGCTTCCAGGCCGATACCGAACGCACCTTCGCCTTCATGCCGGCGGGGCAGGGCGCCGTGAACTGGCCGATGGGATCGTTGTCGTCGACGGCGCTGATCTTCGACGAGGAACTGCCGCTGCCGGATTCCTCGATCGACCGGGTGCTGATGGTGCACTCGCTGGAGTTTGCGGAAAACCCGCGCGAGACGCTGAAGGAACTCTGGCGGGTGCTGGCGCCGGGCGGCCGGCTGGTCATCGTCGTGCCGAACCGGCGCGGCGTCTGGGCGCGACTGGAGCACACGCCTTTCGGCTCCGGGCGGCCGTATTCGCGGGGTCAGCTAACGCATCTGCTGCGCGAGACGAATTTTACGCCCGGCGCCTCGGCAGAAGCGCTTTTGTTTCCACCGTCGAAGCTGCGGACGATGATGCGGCTGCGCGGTGCATTCGAATATGGCGGACGGGCGCTCTGGCCGGCGTTTTCAGGGGTGATCATCGTCGAGGCGCAGAAGCGGCTCTATCAGGGGCTGCCGGTGGCGGTGCGCGCGTCGCGGCGTGTGTTCGTGCCGGTGCTGTCGCCGCATGGCGTGCCGACGACGCGGACGCGGTAAGGTGAGGTTTTCCCTTCTCCCCTCGGGGAGAAGGTGGCCCGAAGGGTCGGATGAGGGGGCTCCGGGCTCGGAGTCTACCTCGTTGTTTTGTTGTCGGCAATTAGTGAAGGTTGTGCTGCTGGCCCCCTCATCCGCCTGCCGGCACCTTCCCCCCGTTGGGGGAAGAGACTCGTGGTGGGCGCTCGCCCTATCGCCCCCCACCACTCGACAACGCCCCATTTCCGTTCTATTGCCTCAAGGCAATTTCCAGCCGGACACCCCGGCCTTTTCCAAGGTTGATCCAATGAGCGTAGAGACGAGCAAGCCTGTTCCCCGTGCCGGTATTCTTGATATCGCGGCCTATGTGCCCGGCAAGGAACATGCGCCGGGCGTGGCGCGCGTCTATAAGCTCTCGTCGAACGAAACGCCGCTCGG
This sequence comes from Hyphomicrobiales bacterium, assembly GCA_900467745.1. Classification (GTDB taxonomy): domain Bacteria; phylum Pseudomonadota; class Alphaproteobacteria; order Rhizobiales; family Rhizobiaceae; genus Rhizobium. Next base: position 18,725 of record UBQW01000055.1, on the reverse strand, counting down.
CGCCAGCCCGAAGGCGATTGCCGCCTATCGGGCCGCGGCCGACAATCTCGAGCGCTATCCGGATGGACAGGCCGTCGAGCTGCGCGAGGCGATCGCGGCGGTGCATGGGCTTAACCCGGCTAACATTCTCTGCGGCAACGGCTCGGACGAGCTGCTCGGCCTGCTCTGCAACGTCTATCTGGCGCCCGGCGACGAGGCCATCATCACCGAGCATGGCTTCCTGGTCTACAAGATCCAGATCATGGGCGCCGGCGCTACCGTCGTCACGGTCAAGGAGAAGGAAGCGACCGTAGACGTCGATGCGATCATCGCCGCCGTGACCGAGAAGACCAAGATGGTGTTCATCGCCAACCCCGGCAATCCGACGGGCACCTATGTTCCCGTCAGCGAGATTCGCCGCCTGCATGCCGCCCTGCCCAAGAACGTCGTGCTGGTGCTCGACGCGGCCTATGCCGAATATGTGCGCCGCAACGATTATGAATCCGGTATCGAGATCGTGTCGTCGAACCCGAACGTTGTCATGACCCGGACCTTCTCGAAGGTCTACGGCCTGGCGGCCCTGCGCGTCGGCTGGATGTATGCGCCCGCCGATATCGTCGATGCGCTGAACCGCGTGCGCGGGCCGTTCAACATGAACATGGCGGCGATCTCGGCCGGTGCGGCTGCCATCCGCGACCAGTCCTTCATGCAGGAAGCCGTCGCCTTCAACCAGATGTGGATCGACAAGCTGACCGGCGCCTTCGAGGCGATCGGCCTGAAGGTCACACCGTCGGTGACCAATTTCGTGCTGATCCATTTCCCCGATGTGGACGGCAAGCGCGCCGATGAGGCGGACGAGTTCCTCACCAGCCGCGGCTATATCCTGCGCGCCGTGAAGGGCTACGGCTTCAAGAATTCGCTGCGCATGAGCGTCGGCCCCGAAGAGGCCAACCGCGGCGTTATCGAAGCGCTCGGCGAATTCATGGGACGAAAAGCATGACGGTCCAGTTCGATCGCATCGCGCTTATCGGCATCGGCCTGATCGGCTCGTCGCTGGCGCATGACATCAAGCGGCTGGGGCTGGCGAAAGAGGTCGTCATCGCCACCCGCAGCGCCGAGACGCTGAAGCGGGCGGAAGAGCTTGAGCTCGGCGATCGCTACACGACGTCGTCGGCCGAAGCGGTCAAGGACGCGGACCTCGTCATCGTCTCGGTGCCCGTCGGCGCGTCGGAGGCGGTTGCCAAGGAGATCGCTGATAGCCTGAAGCCGGGCGCCATTGTCACCGATGTCGGCTCGACCAAGGCATCCGTCATCGCGCAGATGCAGCCGCATATGCCTGACAATGTCCACTTTATTCCAGGCCACCCGCTTGCGGGCACGGAAAAGTCGGGTCCGGATGCCGGCTTCCCCGGGTTGTTTGCCGGCCGCTGGTGTATCTTCACGCCGATCGAGGGGACGGATGAAACCGCGCTCAAGGCGCTCGGCCATTTCTGGGAGACGCTGGGCTCGAAGATCGACGTGATGGACCCCGAACACCACGACAAGGTGCTCGCCATCGTCTCGCACCTGCCGCACCTGATCGCCTTCAACATCGTCGGCACGGCCGATGATCTGGGGACAGTGACGGAATCGGAAGTGATCAAGTATTCCGCCTCCGGCTTCCGCGATTTCACGCGTCTGGCGGCCTCCGACCCCACCATGTGGCGGGATGTGTGCCTGCACAACAAGGATGCGATCCTCGAGATGCTGGCGCGGTTTTCCGAAGACCTCGCCTATCTGCAGCGGGCGATCCGCTGGGGCGAGGGCGACAAGATCTTCGACCTCTTTACCCGCACCCGCGCCATCCGCCGCTCGATCATCGAGGCCGGCCAGGATGTCGACGCGCCGGACTTCGGGCGGCCGCATACGCTTGATAAGAAGGGGTGAGGTGGGGCGGCGCGATCTCCTTGCGTCGCATCTGCTTCGCGCTCTCCGGTAAGGCGACAAGCGCCACCTTTTCCACCCTCATCCCGGCCTTGTGCCGGGATCCAGCGCGATCAAGTCCTTGATCGCAATAGACTCTTTTCGCCGCGCGGACGCGCGTCGGCTGGATTCCTGTGACGAGCACAGGAATGAGGGAAAGAGGGGAGGCGCCGCGTTATTTCATGCCACACGGCACGCGCCACGCGCCCAGCATAAACCTCAGATCGGCGGGATCTGACCCAGCGGGATGAAGCCGCTGACGGTGGCGTTGCCGCGCTGGACGACGAGGTCGACGGAGACGGTTCCGCCGCCGCCGGCCATGGCCTTCAGGAGCTTGGCGGCGGTGTCGACGGTCTTGGCGATATCGGGGAAGCCCTGCTTGATGCTGTCGCGCCAGGCGTTCACATCCTCGATCTGCAGCTTGAACTGGGCGGTCAGATAGCCCTCCTCGTCGAAGGAGAAGGGGCCTGACAGCGTCATCACCTTGCCGTTGCCCATGTCGGCCACCGCCTTGCGAAGCTCGCCGCTGGCGCCGTAGAGGCCCTTCTCGTCGCTGCCGTCGATCATGCCGGCCTTACCCTGAAGTGTGACGTCGGCGCTCGTCGAGAGCTTCGGGAAGACCTGCGGCCAATCCTTGATCACCGTCTGCGCGTCGGTCAGCGAGATCGCGCCGTCGAGGTCGGCGCCGTTCTGGCGGAGATGCAGCTCTGTATGGGCGGCGTCGAAGTTGATGGTCTGGCCGGTGGCGGAGGAGACGGCGGTCGCCTTCAGACCATCGATGATGGTCGAGGAGTGGTCGATACCCTTGAGCTTGGTGACGAGGCTCGACTGCAGGTTCGTCCACTCGGCGTTGACCGACAGGCCATGCGCGGTGCGGATTTCGGCGGGCGAATCAAGCTCCCAGACGATATGGCCGGGGGCGTAGACCTGAGCTGCCGAGCGCAGGGCGCCGAAGCTTGCCGACACGCCATTGACGTTGTCGTCGACATCCACCTTCGAGCAGAAGAGGCCGATGCGGAAGGGGAAGCCGCGGAAGTCGATATCGGCGCATTCGCCTGATACGCCGGCCTTGTTGCCGGGGCCGATCGCCGTCAGAACCGTGCTCTTCAGCGTCGAGGCGGCATAGAACCAGCCGCCGGTATAGAGTGCGACCACGAGAACGATGCCTGCCCCCAGCAACCAGAATTTCCTGCCGCTACGAGATTGGCTTGACGCTGCCATGATGTTCTCCAATGGTTGTCCGCAAATTAGAATCTCGGTCTGGCTTGGGATATGGACGAATTTTGGGTGTTTGGCTACGGATCGCTGATGTGGAATCCGGGCTTCGCGTTTGTTGAACGGTCACAAGCGCTTATTCATGGCTATCGGCGATCTCTCTGCGTTCGTTCGTGGGTGCATCGGGGCACCGAGCAAAATCCGGGGCTGGTGCTGGGGCTCGATCGCGGGGGATCGTGCCGCGGCATGGCGTTTCGCGTCGCGGGCGAGGATTGGGACGAGGTCATTGGTTATCTCAGAGAACGCGAACTGGTGACCAACGTTTATCTGGAGCGTCAGGTTCCGCTGCAGCTGGCAGGCGGGCGCGGGGTCAAGGGCGTCGCCTACGTCGTCGACCGCGACCACACGCAATATGCCGGTTCGCTGGATACGATGGCGGCGGCGCGCATCGTGCATCAGGCGCAGGGGAAATCCGGGCCGAACGACGCCTATGTCTTCAACACGCTGGCGCACCTGAAAGAGATGGGCATCCGCGACCACTGGCTGGAAGATGTGGTCGACGAGGTGGAGCGGCTGCGGGCGGCTTAGCGCGACTTAGGCCAAGGCGCTATGCGCCTCAGCCGGGCCAAGGCACTGCGCGCCTTAGCCGGCCGTCGCCGCGCTCTCTTTGCGCAATTCTTCCAGGCGCTGGAGTGCCGTGGGCGGCAGCGGCAGGTCGGGGTTGCGCGCGGCGTCGCCGATCAGGATTTCGTCGCTGGCGCGTTCGGTCACCTCGATCAGATGCGCGAAGAAGGCATCCGGGTCCATGCCGGGCTCGATCGGCTTCAGGATGCGGACCTTGTAGTGGCCGGGATAGCGCATGGTCGAGCGGCGCGGCCAGAAGAGGCCGGGCTGCATGGCGACAGGAACGACCGGCAGCTGCAGGTCGCGATACATGCGGGCGATACCGTATTTGTAGACCGGCTCGGCGCCCGGCGGGCGGCGGGTGCCCTCGGGATAGATGATCAGCTGGCGGCCGGTGGCGAGCTCTTCCTTGGTGCGGCGCAGCGCCTCGACCATGACCTTGCCGCGCGCGCCGCGATTGATCGGGATCATCCGCTGCTTTTTCGCGTACCAGCCGAAGAGCGGGATCCACATGAGTTCGCGCTTCAGGATATAGACTGGGTCCTTCAGCCATGGGAGCAGCGCATAGGTGTCCCAGAAGGATTGGTGCTTCGGCGCCAGGATGTAGCCGCCCTCGGGCAGGTTCTCCAGGCCCTCGATCTCGAAGGTGGTGCCGACGATCTTTTCCATCAGCCAGTGATTGGAGAGCGCCCAGTTCTTCGGGATGCGATAGGCGCTCCGGCGCGGCGCCAGGAAGTAATAGGGTGAGAACACGATCATCCTGAGGATGAGATTGGCGTAGAAGATCGTGTTGAAGAGAACGGAACGCAGGGCGATCATGAAGTTTCCCGAGGCCTAAATCCGCCAGACGGGCGGCACAGCCGTCCTACACGATATTTTACGCCATAAAAAGCGTTGATCCGCTCAGGTATCGCCTTCGGCGGAGCGCAGGCCCGGGTGGCGGAAGAGGCCAGTCAGGTTGCGGGCGCCGGCAAAGAGCAGCTTGCCATATTCGGCCAGCATGACGCGCATGGCGTTGGGATCGGTGAACCAGTTGCTGTTCTTGAGGTCGGTATTGACCACGGGATAGGGCACGAACTGGGTCTCGGGATCGACATAGGCGAGTTCGGCGAGGCTGCGCGGCATGTGGTAGTTGTTGGTGACGATCAACACGCTCTTGTAGCCCTTGGCGTGGATCCAGTTGGTCGCTTCCTCGGCATTGCCGATCGTGTCGAGCGCGTCGTAGCCGATGTCTACGCAGCAATCGAAGAGATCGGGCGCTGCCTGTGTCATCTTGCGGATCTGGTTGCGGGTGGTGGTCGGGTGGACGCCCGAGATCAGCAGGCGCTTGCCGGCGCCCTTCTGCAAGAGTTCCACGGCCTGGTCGATGCGCTGGTAGCCGCCTGTCAGTACGACGATGGCGTCCGCATGCGGATCGAGCGGCGGCTTGAGCGTCGTGACCGAATCCGCGAAGAACAGAAAGCCGCCGAAAACCAGGGCGATAGCGAGCACGAAGGTGACGCCGCCCCAGCGCAGCATGCGGCGCACGGGGCCACGGCGCGCGGGCTCGCTCTCGGAGCGGGAAAGCTCCGTTTTCGGGCGAATCGGGTCGTGCGACATGCGGCTCATGCTCATGAATCGAAAAATATACGCAGATTAGGGCGGCGAACAGACGCTTTCATGGCAAAATGCAGCCCGTAATCTTAATTCGGAAGGCCGTCGGCGCGGGTGGGATCGGAGCGCAGCGTGTCGATTTCGTAGATGGTGCGCATGACCGTTAGCCGGGCAGTGAAGGTGGTCAGGAGGGCGATGACGATCATCGTCGCGAAGATGCCGGCATAGCCGAGCGCGCCCACCGAGAAGGTGCCGAAGAGTGCAGTTGCCTGGTCGGTCTGCGGGGTGGCGAGCGTGCGGCTCTGCAAAAAGCCGGCGCTCATGAAGAAGAGGGCGGCAAGTGCTGAGCCGACGGCCGAGCCCTTGAGGCTGATCTTGAGGAAATGCTTCTGGAACTCGTTGGCAACGAAGGAGCTCTCGGCGCCGACGAAGTGCAGGACTTCGACGATGTGCCTGTTGCCCGACAGCGCGCCACGCGTGGCGAAGACCACGGTCAGCACCATGGCGGAGAAGACCAGCAGCAGCACGCCGGTGCCGATCATGACCGTCGTGTGCGCCATCGAGACCAGGCGGTCGACCCAGGTGCGGTGATCGTCGAGCGAGGATTGCGGAATGCTCTCCTTCAGCATGGCGCGCATCGCGTCGAAATCGGGCGGGTTGCTCTCGTCGATGGTGATGATGACGAGGCGGGGAACGGGCAGTTCCTTGATGTCGAGGCCGGTGCCGAGCCAGGGTTCGAGCAGGCGCGCGGTGGCGGCCTCGTCGACGATCTGGCCATCCTTGGTGCCGACGAAGGTGAGCGCGATGCGGCGGGCGTCATTCAGCGCCTTGTCCATGTCCAGCCCGTCGTCGGGCTTGATCTGGATGGTGATCTCGCGGGAGATCTGGCTTTCCCAGCTTGCGGCCGTCGAGCGCACCATGGAGACGCCGCCGAGCGTCAGGCAGGCGAGAAAGGCCATGATCGCGATCACGACCATCAGCGCGTTGCCCTGGATGTTGGCGGACGGCAGGATCGGCGCGGTCGGGCGCACCTTCATCTCCGGGCGTTTCTGACCCTTGGAGGCTGCTGGCGCTGCGGGGCGGGCGGTTGGCTCAGTCATGGATGTCGAGGTGCCCTTCCGAGAGGATCATCCGGCGGGCGTCCACCTGGTCCATCAGCGTCAGATCGTGGGTGGCGATCACGACGGCAGTTCCGAGGCGATTGAGTTCGAGGAAGAGGTTCAGCAGGCGGCGCGCCATCGGCGGATCGACGTTGGCGGTCGGCTCGTCGGCGAGCAGGATCTCGGGGCGGTCGATGAGGGCGCGGGCAATCGCCGCACGCTGCTTTTCGCCGCCCGAGAGCACCGGCGGCAGCACGTTGATGCGCTCGCCGAGGCCGACCCATTTCAGGAGTTCCAGCACGTCGGTCTTGTAGGAGGCCTCATCCTTGCCGCGCACGCGCAGCGGCAGCGCCACGTTCTCATAGGTGGTGAGATGGTCGAGCAGGCGGAATTCCTGGAAGATGATGCCGACGCGGCGGCGCAGGAGCGGCAGTTCGGTGCGGGGTATATCGGTGATGTCGCGCCCGAACATGCGGATCAACCCGCGTGTCGGCTGCAGCGAAAGGAAGAGAAGCCGAAGCAGCGTGGTCTTGCCGGCGCCGGAGGGGCCGGTCAGGAACTGGAAGGATTTCTTCGGGATGTCGAAGGTCAGGTCCCGGAGGATTTCCGGTCCCATTCCATAGCGCAAACCGACATTCTCGAAGTGGATCAACGGGCCGCTCAGTTTCTTGTTGTTTCACCGCATGACTTGTTAACCAGATCCGTTAACAACGGGTAAATTTCGCCGGAAAGACGCCTGTTTGATGGCGGCATTTGCGAAGCATTAACCAATAAAATTTACGAGTAGAGAGGATTCGTTTCAATGCCCGCCTTTGAGGCTGGCCGCGAAAGCAGTGGATACCGGAAAGGCGGTCGTCATGACATCCTCCTCGTTCAAGCGCCAGGCACCCGGGCGGGCCTATGATTTCCTGCCTCCGGATGCGGTCAAGCGCGAGCACCGGCAAAGCCGTCCCGCCGATATCGCCGACGCCGAGTTCGTGGTCATCGGCAAGCAGCGCGCGCCTGACTTCAACGATCGCAGCTTCAAGGGCCGCAGCTTCAACGACAACAGCCGCAGTGCCGGCGCTCGTCCGTCGCCGCGTCCAGAGCGAGCAGCGCCGGTTCAGGCGCCATCCTTCGTTCAGGCCGCCGAGGCCTGGCTGCAGCAGGCCTCGCTCAAGCATTTCTCGGTGCTTGTGGTGGCGCTCTGCGTTCTCGTCTTCGGCCTCTCCGGAGGGTTCTCCGGTCTGTCTGTTTCCAACGCTGCCGTCGATACCGATCCGCTGCACTTCACCCATGTGACGGCGACGCCGCGCGATGCCAATGGCATGCGGGTGCTTTTGATCAACGGCATTATCGACAATGTCAGCGGCACGACGCAGATGGTGCGGCCGATCCGCGCCAATCTCTATGCCGATGAAAAGCTGGTCGCCAGCGTGGTGATCAATGCGCCCACCGACGTGATCTATGGCGGCCAGAGCCGTGGCTTCTCCTCCAGGATACAGTATCCCGGTGGAAAAACGCCTGAGGTTCGGCTCTCCTTTATGCCCTAAAGCGCATCGCGATCCTACGGATTCGCTCTTCGCGCTTTAGATCTTTGTTCTAGCGCATGTCAGCAGCGCAAAACCGCGTCACACTTTTGCGCGACATGCTTTATGGGGTGTTTCGCCGCGCGGTTTGTGCTAACGGCTTGTGCTTGTTTTCAGGGAGCAAGCCTTCATGCCTGTGGTGCGCGGTAAGAATATCGATCCTCTTTTCACGGCCGAGATGATTGCCGAGCGCAATCATGCCATCGCCCGGGAGATCGCCAAGGGACCGACCAAGGACCTGCTCGTCATCGCCGTCCTCAAGGGCTCGTTCATTTTCGCGGCCGACCTCATCCGCGCGCTGCACGACAGCGGGCTTGCGCCCGAGGTCGAGTTCATCACGCTGTCGAGCTACGGCACCGGCACGGTTTCTCAAGGTGTCAGGATCGTCAAGGATATCGACAGCGAGGTGAAGGACCGCGATGTTCTCCTGATCGACGATATCCTCGAATCCGGCCGCACGCTGAAGTTCGCCAAGGAACTGCTCTATGAGCGCGGCGCCCGCAACGTCACCATCGCCGTGCTGCTCGACAAGAGCGTCAAGCGCAAGGAAAAGCTGGAAGCGGATTATGTCGGCTTCGAATGCCCCGATTATTTCGTCGTCGGCTACGGCATGGACGTGGCCTATGCCTTCCGCGAACTTCCCTTCGTCGGCGTGGTGACGGGCGACGCGTAGTCACCTCTTTTTCTTGTCGCATGTCGTTGCCGCAAAACCGCTGCACACTTTTGCGCGACATGCTTGGATGCACCATTTCAAGACGGGTTGTTAACCATCCCGTCCATCGCCCGGATCATTGCCTTCGGCCGTTTACCACTCGCAAAGGAAAGTCGTGTGATTTGCGGGTAGGGCATGAAACGGAGCAATGCACACCATGGCAAGAATTCTGATTACGGAAGACGAAGATTCCCTGCGTTCTTTCGTAGCCCGCGCTTTGCGCCTCGACGGTCATGAGACCGAAGAAGCGGCTGACGGTGCGGAAGGGCTGGAGAAGCTCAACATCGGCGGCTACGACCTGCTGCTGTCGGATATCCGCATGCCGGTGATGGACGGCATCGAGCTCGCGCACCAGGCGAAGTCGGCGTTTCCGGCGCTGAAGATCCTGTTGATGACCGGCTATGCCGAACAGCGCGAACGCGCCGATGACCTCGCCGAGAAGATCGTCGATGTCGTGTCGAAGCCATTCGCGCTTCCCGATATCCGCAAGGCGGTCGCGCGCGCTCTGGCGGCCTGAGATAGCTCAGTAATGCCATTCAAAGCCGGCGTCCTCGCCGGCTTTTTCAGTTCTGTGGCTGAATGAACTTGCCCTCGAAGCGCACGCGAAAATTCCGGCGCTGTGGGTCTTCCTTGAAGCAGACGAAGATCAGTTCGATATCTTCGGCATGGTCTCGCTTGTCGAGCAGGCTAAGCGTGACGACGAGCACGCCGTCATAGGCGCGGGTCAGCCTGAAGGCGGCGTTGCGGATGTCGTTGGCGTCGGGATCCTTTCGGTCGTCGCGGCGCTCATAGACCACCCAGAAAGGGCAGATGTCCCAGGTGGCGCGGAAGATCTCCGTCATTTCGGCCTGGAACTGCTCGGCATGCATGTTTGGGCCCCAGGTCAGCGTCTGCTCACCTTCGTCGGCGACGACGTTTAGATAGCCGTCATAGTCGTTGCCGTGCTCGGACAGGGCATTGCCGATCATCTCGAATGCCGTGTTTTCGTCGATTACCGTCTTGAAGAGAATTGCCATCGAATCGCTATCGTTCGTCGCCTGCCGCCGCGACATTACGAAGCTTCCGCGGTTTTGGAATAGCCCCATACGGGTGAAAAGCCGCTGTTCGGGGCAGGTTTGAAATCAAGAATATATCCTGCGTCTTATTGAATATCGAGCAGGCGTTCAAGATAGCGCCGTTCCATCTCCTGTGAAGGGTTGTTGCCCAGCTTTTCTCTGATGGCATCGAGGATTTCGCGGGCGCGCTGCACGTCGATCTCGTCGGGCACCTTCACCTGGTCGCCGAAGTCGGGACCGTCGGCGCGGCGCGGACGGCCGAGCGGATCGCGGCCGTTCTGGTTGCCCTGGCCGACTTGGCCCTGCGGTCCCTGGCCCTGGCCTTGCTGACCCTGCTGCGCCTGCATCATCTGGTTCATCATGTCACGGGCGCCCTGGCGTAGCGCCTCCAGCGCGCGGCCCTGGCCCTGGATGGCCGGCTCGCCGCGGCCTTGGCCGAGCTCGCGGCCGGCGCCTTCCATCTCGCGTTGCGCCTGGCCGAAGCCCTGGCCGGGCTTCATGCCCATGTCGCCGAGGCTCTTCTGCATTTCGCCGAGCTGCTTGCCGAGCTGGTCCTGGCGCTCGCGCAGCTGCTTCAGCGCCTCGCGCAGCTGTTCAGCCGTCATCTCGTCGGAGGGGTTCTGGCCCTGCTGGCCTTGCTGCCCCTGTTGCTGCTGGCCCTGCTGGTTCTGGCCTTGTTGGCCCTGTTGTTGCTGCTGATCCTGCGGCATGCCGTCATTGTCCATCGGCATGTCGTTCAGAAGCGGGTCGTTCATCCCGAGGTCGGGGTTCATGTTGTTTGGGTCGCCGCGCTGCATGCGGTCCTTCAGCTGCTGGTCGAGCTTGAAGGTCTCTTCCATCAGCTGCTGCTGGTCGCGCAGGATCTGGCCGAGCTTGTCCATCTGCTGGCGCATCTGGCTGTTGTCCTGGCCCTGCTGCTGGCCACGCTGCGGCCGTCCGGCCTGCATGTTGTTCATCATCCGCTGCAGTTCAGACAGCATCTGCTGGGCGGCGTCGCGGTTGCCGGAGCGGGCCAGGTTTTCGATCTGGTCCATCATCCGCTCCAGATCCTGCTGGCGAATGACGTTCTGGGCGTTCTGGTTGGGCTGCATCGGCGCATTCTGCATGCGCTGCGCCAGCTCCTTCATGTAGTCCTGCATCGCCTTGCGCAGCTCGTCCATGAGCTTCTTGACCTCGGCGTCGGGTGCGTTGCGCTGCAGGGCGTCGGCGAGGTTCTGCTGGGCGTTGCGCAGATTGCGCTCAGCCTCAGAGAGGTTGCCGTCCTCCATGCCGATGGCGATGTCCCACAGATAGTCGGCCGTGTCCTTCAGCGCCTCGTCGCCCTTGGCGAGCTTCATGCGCTGGCGGGCGGATTCGATCAGCAGGTAATTGGTAAGATTGGGGATCGTCTCTTCCGGGCGCAGCGTCAGCGCCTCGTTGAGCGCAATCGCCTCAGGCATCTTGCGCGTGTCGAGCGCGAAGGTCTGGCGCTCCTCGGCGACGGCGGCTGCAAGCGGCTCGCTGAAGGGGCGGGCGGGCAGCGTCATCTCGTGCGGCGGGCTACGGCCCGTCTGGCCGGCGGCGTCCTTGGCGATCAGCGTGATGCGCACGCGCTTGCCCGCGAGCGGATGCTCGGTGAGGTTCTTGCTGGCCACACCCTTGGAGTCGCGAGCATTGCGGCGCGGAATGTCGAGCTTGTATTCGGGCAGCGGATAGAGGGGCGTGGCGCTCGAGTCCGTCTCGACAGGCACGATTTCGGCCGTGGCTTCCTGGACGCCGTAGTCGTCCTTGATCGTGTAGCCGATCTCCAGCGCGCCGTTGACCGTCGGTTTCGGCAGGCCGTTGAATGCGATCTCGGGCGCCTTGTCGGGAATGACGTCGAAGGCCCATTTGCGGCCGTTGACCTCGAGCGTGCCGTTTTCCTCGAGCTTCATCAGATGCGTGGAGGCGGTCTGCTGCTGGGGCGTTGCCGTTGCCAGCTGCTGAGCCTCGGCCGTTACAGGCGCGGGTGTCGCGGGCGTTCCGGAAGCGGGGGCGTTCGGCGTGGCGGTGGGGTTTTCGGCTGCGGCGATCTCGATGCGCTGGCCGTCCTCGCGGGCGAAGACCACCTTTTCGTCGGCCTTGCCGCCGGAGACGCGCACGGTGAGGTTCGACGATTGCGGGATCTTGATCGCGCCCTGCTCGCTGCCGGTCGCGGTGAGATAGACGGGGGCGCGGCCGGTATAGGCGGGCGGGGGGATCCAGGCGTCGATGCGAACGGCCGGGTCGGTCGCCTGCGCCTGCGGGCGCGGCTGCAGCGCATCGCTGACCGAGCCGCCGTTCGTCGACAGCGAATAGCCGAAGGCGACGACGATCAGAAGGGCCGGGATGGCGCGCAGCGCCCAGCGGTCGTGCGAGGCGATATCGGGCTGCGGGAAGCCGGCGTCGAGCGAGGCGATCTTCTCGGCCATGCGGGTCTGGTGCTCGCGCCACAGCGCGCGGGCGACGGGCGTGTCGAAGGCCGGCTCGTCTTCCTGCACGGCGACCGGCTGATGCGGCAGGCCGTTGCGTTCTTCCAGCAGCCGGTCGGCGGCGGCCGAGCCCGGCCAGTGCAGCTTGCGGAAGGGATAGAGCGTTGCCAGCAGCCCGAGGCCGAAGCCTGCGAGCAGCACGATGCGCAGCCAATCGGGAACGATGCGGAAAACGCCAAACCAGGATGCGGCCAGATAAAGCGCTGCGAGCGACAGGATGGGCAGGGTGAGAGGCAGCACCTGCTCGAACAGCAACACGCATTGGGCGGTCAGGCGCTTTGCCGCCACCAGCCGTGCGAGCGACGGCTTCAGGGCAAAGGCACCTTTCTTTTCGCTCTTGGTGCTGTTCTTCAATCCGGTCTCCGCGATCTGGCGTTAAGGGCCTGGCGTTAAAGGGCAGAGAGGGCTTGCGCGGCGGCGACCGGGCAAGTTGACATGCGGAAAGGATAACATTCTTTGTGGCGAAGACGAGGGCAGGGGCCGGTCAATGCCGGTTTTTCCCGCGTCTTCGCCAAAAAGTGATTGCCGTTGATCAGTCGAGCCAGGCGGGGACGCTGTCGAGCGCGATCAGCTCTTCATAGGTCCGGCGCGGGCGGATAACGTGGAAATCGCTGCCCTTGACCAGCACTTCTGGCACCAGAAGGCGGCTGTTGTAAGTGCCGGCCTGTACCGCGCCATAGCCTCCTGCGGAGCTGACGGCGAAGAGATCGCCCGATTTCGGCATTGCCATTTCGCGGTCGAGCGCCAGGTAGTCGCCGGTCTCGCAAACAGGGCCGACGACATCGGCCTTGATGCGCGGCGCGTTGGCGGCCGAGATCACCACGGGGCGGATCTCGTGATAGGCCTCGTAGAGCGTCGGGCGGATGAGGTCGTTCATGGCGCCGTCGACGATGACGAAGGTCTTTTCGCCGCCGTCCTTCACGTAGAGCACTTCGGTCACCAGGATGCCGGCATTGCCGACGATCAGGCGGCCGGGCTCCATGACGATCTTGCAGCCGAGCTCGCGCAGCTGGTTCTTGACGATCGCGGCATAGGCGTCGGGCAGCGGCGGCGGGTTGTTGTCGTCCTTGTAGGGAATGCCGAGACCGCCGCCGATGTCGACATGGTGGATGTCGTGGCCATCGGCGCGCAGCGTGCTGACCAGCTCGCGCAGCAGCTTGAAGGCGTCGTCGAAGGGCTGCAGCTCGGTGATCTGGCTGCCGATATGCATGTCGATGCCGGTGGCTTCGATACCGGGCAAGGTGGCGGCGCGGGCGTAGACGGCGCGGGCGCGTTCCCAGGAAATGCCGAACTTGTTTTCCTTCTTGCCGGTCGAGATCTTGGCGTGCGTGCGGGCGTCGACATCGGGATTGATGCGGAAGGAGACGGGCGCCTTCTTGCCGGCCTTGACGGCGCGCTGGTTGAGGATCTCGAGCTCGGGCTCGGATTCGACGTTGAAGCAGTAGATGCCGGCCTCAAGCGCATAATCCATCTCGTGGGCGGTCTTGCCGACGCCGGAGAACATGATGCGGTTGGCCGGGATGCCGGCTGCCAGCGCGCGGCGCAGCTCGCCTTCGGAGACGACATCGATGCCGGCGCCGAGATTGCCGAGCGTCTTCAGGACGGCCTGGTTCGAATTGGCCTTCATGGCGTAGCAGACCATCGAGTCGACATCGCTGAAGGCCTGCGAGAAGACCTTGTAGTGGCGCTCGAGCGTTGCCGTGGAATAGACGTAGAATGGCGTGCCGACGGCCTTGGCAATCTCGGGAACGGGAACGTTCTCGGCGTAGAGGATGCCGTCGCGATACTCGAAATGGTTCACTTTAGTCGCCTGTTACAGAAGAGGATCGAGGAAGAAGTGGCGGTCCTTGACACCGGGCTGCTGCGTCGGTTTGGACGAGTCGCCCTCCTTCGTTGCCTGCACGCTCGGCGGATCGAGGTCGCCCTTGCGCCCGCATCCGGCGACGGCAAGGCCGATCACGGCGAAAACGACCGTCAGGCGGATGATCTGCGGGAAGCTGGTCTGCATGGAATTCCTCTTGGGAAGCGGCACGGATGGACACCTTCATAGCGAAGTTTATCCGCCTTGTGCACCCTGATTGTTGAGGTCTCGCGCTTTGCGAAATCGAAGGGGCGAAGCGGGTTGCGCTCCGCCCGTTTCGGGATCAGTTGCGGGCGCGCCAGTAGGCGATCTGCTTCCTGACTTCCGACGGTGCGGTGCCGCCGAAGCTCTTGCGGCTGGCGACCGAGGCCTCGACGGTCAAGACGTCGTAAACCTTGTCCGTGATGGCGGCGTTGATCGCCTGCAGATCGGCGAGCGACAGGTCGGAGAGATCGCAGCCCTTGCTTTCGGCCAGCGCCACGGCGCGGCCGGTCACATGGTGGGCATCGCGGAAGGGCAGACCCGCCTCGCGCACCAGCCAGTCGGCGAGGTCGGTCGCGGTCGAATACCCAGTGCCGGCGGCAGCCTTCATGCGCTCGGTGTTGATGGTCAGGTCGCGGACCATGCCGGTCATCGCGGCGATGGCGAGCTCCAGGCTTTCGGCGGCATCGAAGACCTGTTCCTTGTCTTCCTGCATGTCCTTGGAATAGGCGAGCGGCAGACCCTTCATGATCGTCAACAGCGCGATCAGCGAGCCGTTGATGCGGCCGGTCTTGGCGCGCACCAGTTCGGCGGCATCGGGGTTCTTCTTCTGCGGCATGATCGAGGAGCCGGTGGAGAAAGCATCCGACAGGCGCACGAAGCCGAACTGCGGCGTCGACCAGATGACGATCTCTTCAGCCAGACGCGACAGGTGCATGGCGCAGATCGCGGCCAGCGCCAGGAACTCGATGGCGAAGTCGCGATCGGAAACGGTGTCGATCGAATTGCGGGTCGGCTCGCGGAAGCCGAGCGCCTTGGCCGTCATGTGGCGGTCGATCGGATAGCCGGTGCCGGCAAGGGCAGCCGAGCCGATCGGGCTCTCGTCCAGATGCTCGATGGCGTGGCGCACGCGCGAGCGGTCGCGGCCGAACATCTCGACATAGGCCATGCAATGATGGCCGAAGGTGACCGGCTGGGCGGTCTGCAGATGCGTGAAACCGGGCATGACGGTATCGGCATGCTCTTCGGCGCGGTCGAGGAAGGCCGCGATCAGGCTGGTCAGCAGCTGTTCGGTCTTCTGCAGCTCTTCCTTCACCCAGAGGCGGAAATCGAGCGCTACCTGGTCGTTGCGCGAGCGGGCGGTGTGCAGGCGGCCGGCGGCCGGGCCGATCAGCGTCGCCAAGCGCGCCTCGACATTCATGTGAATGTCTTCCAGCTTGCGCGAGAATTCGAAGTTGCCGCTCTCGATCTCTGACAGGATCGTGTTTAGCCCTTCGACGATCTTGTCCTTATCATCGGCCGAAATGATAGCCTGGTGGGCGAGCATGGTGGCGTGGGCGATCGATCCGCGAATATCCTGCGCAAACAGCTTCTTGTCGAAACCGATCGAGGCATTTATCTCCTCCATGATCGCATCTGGGCCGGAAGCGAAACGTCCGCCCCACATCTGGTTGGAGGATTTGGTGTCCGTGCTGTCGGCCATGAAAGATGCCTGCCTTGAAGAACGCGTGTCCGGGAGAATGAAATGACAACAAGAACGCCCTTGCGCCTGCCATCCCTGAAACTGATCGGGATCGCGGTCGTCGCAGGCATTATTGCCGGTGCGGCAGCGGTTTACATTAAGGAGACGGGGTCTGGCAATGGCGGCGCCGATATGGCGGCGGGCGAATGCAAGGCCACGAAGGACATCGCGACCCGCATCAAGCCCTTCCTGAAGGGCGAGGTGGCCGCCATGGTGGCGCCCGAACAGCCGGTCCGGATGACCTCGATCGCCTTCAAGGATGCCGACGGCAAGCCGATGACGCTCGACCACTTCGCCGGCAAGACGGTGCTCTTCAATCTCTGGGCGACATGGTGCGTGCCCTGCCGCGAGGAAATGCCGGCCTTGAACGCGCTGGAGAAGGAACTCGGCAGCGACAAGTTCCAGGTGGTGCCCGTCAACATCGACACCGGCGACGACGAGAAGCCGAAGACGTTTTTATCGGAGACCGGCGTCGATGCGCTGAAGCTTTACCGCGACGACACGATCGCGGTGTTCAACGGGCTGAAGAAGCAGGGGCTGGCGTTCGGTCTGCCGGTGACGTTGCTGATCGACGACAAGGGGTGCCTGATCTCGGCGATGAACGGCCCGGCGGCCTGGGATAGCGCGGATGCCAAGGCGCTGATCAAGGGGGCTGTGGGGATTTAGTGTTTTTTTTGGGGGTAGCCGCGGCGTTTGCGCCTGTGGCCCCCTCATCGCCTCGCTGCGCTCCGGCACTTCTCCCCGCTGGGGAGAAGGGGCAGGTGGTGGGCGTTTTGCCCTTCTCAAACCTTGAAAGAAATTTCGCTTATGGCGGATCGAGCGGCCCGCCCCAAAGTCTCTTCTCCCCAACGGGGAGAAGGTGCCGGCAGGCGGATGAGGGGGCTCCGGGCTCGGAGCAAACCCTACCGCGTCGGAACCGGAACCTCACCACGATAATCATAGAACCCACGGCCCGACTTGCGCCCCAGCCAGCCTGCTTCGACATACTTCACCAGCAGCGGGCAAGGGCGGTATTTGCTGTCGGCCAGGCCGTCATGCAGCACCTGCATGATCGACAGGCAGGTGTCGAGGCCGATGAAGTCGGCGAGTTGCAGCGGGCCCATGGGGTGGTTGGCGCCGAGTTTCATGGCGGTGTCGATGGCATCGACGGTGCCGACGCCTTCGTAGAGCGTGTAGATCGCCTCGTTGATCATCGGCAGCAGGATGCGATTGACGATGAAGGCCGGGAAGTCTTCGGCGACGGTGACGGTCTTTTCGAGCGAGGCGACGAATTCGCGGGCCTTCTTGAAGGTGGTCTCTTCGGTTGCGATCCCGCGCACTAGTTCGACCAGCTTCATGACAGGCACCGGGTTCATGAAATGGATGCCCATGAAGCGCTCGGGGCGGTCGGTGGCGGATGCCAGGCGGGTGATCGAAAGAGAAGAGGTGTTGGTGGCGATGATCGCTTCCGGCTTCAGGACCGGACAGACCGTGGCGTAGATCTTGCGCTTGACGCTTTCGTCCTCGGTCGCTGCCTCGATGACCAGATCGGAGGAGGCGAGGTCGTTGATGTCGGCGGAGCCCGATATCAAGGAGAGCGTGCTTGAGCGCTCCTCGTCGGTCATCTTGCCGCTGGTGACGTGGCGGGCGAGGTTGCCGTTGATGGTGGCCAGCCCGCGCTCGATGCGATCCTGGGTGAGATCGTAGATGTGGACCTTGTAGCCTGCGCTAGCCGAAACCTGCGCGATGCCGCAACCCATCTGGCCCGCGCCGATAATTCCGATTGTCTTGAACACCGCAGTCATCTCCACACCCCTGCTCGGCCTTCGCCCCCGCGATTGCCGTACCTATTCAACAAAACTGCCGGACGAATGATCGCCCGGCAGCAGTAGTAGCCCCTAAAAAGATAATTTTCCAGTCGCTCGCATGTGCGAAAGATGACAGGCGATCATGGAAGCCCGGCGCCGCATGCGAAACCGGGCATCCACCGACTTAGAGAGCCTTCTGCAGCTCGGGGAGCGCGTCGAAGAGATCGGCGACGAGGCCGAAGTCGGCGACCTGGAAGATCGGTGCTTCCTCGTCCTTGTTGATCGCGACGATCACCTTCGAATCCTTCATGCCGGCCAGATGCTGGATGGCGCCAGAGATGCCGCAGGCGATGTAGAGATCGGGTGCGACCACCTTGCCGGTCTGGCCGACCTGCCAGTCATTCGGCGCGTAGCCGGCATCGACGGCGGCGCGCGAGGCGCCAACGGCGGCACCGAGCTTGTCTGCAACCGGCAGGATGACTTCCTGGAACTTCTCCGAGGAACCCAGCGCGCGGCCGCCGGAGATGATGATCTTGGCGGATGTCAGTTCCGGACGGTCGGAGGTCGACAGCGCATCCTTGACGAAGGTCGAGAGACCCGGATCGGAAACGGCGGGGATCGCCTCGACCGAAGCCGAGCCGCCTTCAGGGGCAGCGGCGAAGGACGCCGTGCGGACGGTGATGACCTTCTTGGCGTCGGTCGACTGCACCGTCTGGATGGCGTTGCCGGCGTAGATCGGGCGCTTGAAGGTGTCGGCCGAGACGACCTCGATGATCTCGGAGACCTGGGCGACGTCGAGAAGCGCTGCCACGCGCGGCAGGACGTTCTTGCCGACCGAGGTGGCGGCCGAGATGATTGTGTCGTAGCCGGCTGCCAGCGAAACGATCAGGTCGGCCAGCGGCTCGGCCAGATTGTTGGCAAGCTCGTCGCTTTCGGCGAGCAGGACCTTGGAGACGCCGGAGAGCTTGGCGGCGGCATCGGCTGCGGGCTTGGCGCCCTTGCCGGCGACCAGCACATGCACGTCGCCGCCGATTTTCGCGGCTGCCGCGAGCGTCTT
>UBQW01000053.1 GCA_900467745.1 Hyphomicrobiales bacterium | reverse complement strand
GTTTCTCACTTCGCCTGACATCCTAGACTGGATGAGCCTCCTGGGCGGCAACGACATCTTGAAGTCGTTTGGCATCTATACCGAGGTAACGAAGATTGCTGACGGTCGACGGACAGTCATTCAACAAATGCCGCAGCTCCTCGAGTTGCTGAGACAGGCGAAAGAATACGAAATCGATGACGGCTATACCTTCGTGGAATGCAACGAATTTTCGGACGCTCCGCTATTCCAATCGGAAATCAAAGGCATTTCTGACGAAGCGCTGAGCGTGTGGCACCGGGCGACCGGGAGGACAATTGTTCACGTCGATGGCGGGGCGACAACCCACTATACGGCATGCAAAGATCATATCGGGTTTGGTATATCCCCCAACGCGACCGAATGGGTGTCGGCACTCGCTATCGATGATGGCAAGGCCGCTCGACTCGATATGTCCTAGCTCACAGACAAGAGCGGGACATTCCGATTCAGCTGGAAGTGTTGCCCTTTGATCGACGATTGGCGGAAGACCCGGATAGTTGGCTGGTAGTCGGGCGAGATTACGACTGGGCTGAATTGCGCTGAGGATCCAGTCGTCGTCGCTTAGTGAGCGGATATGCACTGGCTGGCGAACTCACCATAGGTTTTACCCCTCGAGGTGGCAGCAAGACTAAAGGCACTGTTGAGAAGGCGCTGCGGCTTTCCACCGAAAGAGGCGAAGCATTTTTCCACTCGGACCGGATCGTCCGCGGGAGTGCAGTTGCCGTCGCTTGGTCAGCATCAAGATCTGATGCTTGCGGTGCTGGGGAAGGCCTGATGGGCCGCTGCCTCAATAGAATATTATCGTTTTCAATTTACTCGAACTGCAAAAATCAGAAGAGATATCCATGGACGAAGAATACAAGATTTCCAGAGATAAGGCCGTGCAGGCTCATTGGGATTCATTCTTCAAGGTCTTAGCACCTCAATCTTCCGTCATCAAAAAGCTCGCCAAGGAAGCGTTCGGCTTAGAGCGAGAACTGGGAGCGATGTCGCAAATGCCGAGCGATCTGGCGTCCAGGCGCGTGGCCGCGGCGCTTCATCTGAAGAGGCCGTTTAAAGAACTCAGGCCCGACGGAGTCTTTAAATCTCAGAACTCCAATCCCCTTGTTGGATTTGAATACCAATCGACACACAACGTTGGCATGGGGATAAGGGCCTTCCTTTATCAAGAAGCATTCGACGAGAACCATCGCGATTTGATCCCTGCGGATGGTATGCGGTTTGTCATACTGTACTCTGGGCGGGATGCCCCAAGAACCTTCAGAGAGAAACAACATCTCACCGTAACGAAACAGTCGGTGGAATATGTCTATATTGATTTAGAACAGGTTGATGCACAAAAGCTGGAAACGGATGGCATTTACAGCACCATTCTCCGGCTGGCGAGACCCGATGCGACAGACTTCAGAGCCTTTGAACACGCATGGGTGTTGGTTTCCACGCAGAACTGAGCCGGTTAGGCGCATAATTTCCATTGAGAATTGAGCCATGTGAACCTTCCCCCAACGCGGTGAGCGACGGGGGCAACGGAGTGATCCACATGGGACTTTTAAACATCATCCGTCGGATGAAGCTGCGCGAGAAGCAGTCGATCCGGGAGATCAGTCGGCATACCGGTTTGTCGCGCAACACGATTGCGAAGTATTTGAACGCTGGCACGATCGAGCCGACGTTCACGGTACCGGAGCGGCCGAGTAAGCTTGATCCTTTTGCCGACAAACTGGCGGCCTGGCTGAAGACCGAGGCCGGGAGGTCGCGCAAGCAGCGCCGAACGCTGAAGCAGCTTCACGCCGATCTGGTGGTTCTCGGATTTACCGGCTCCTACGGTCGGGTCGCCGCCTTTGCCCGTGAGTGGCGAATTGAGCAGCAGACGACGGGCCGCGGCATATTCGTTCCGCTGTCTTTCCGTGCAGGCGAAGCATTCCAATTCGATTGGAGTGAGGATTATGCCGTGATCGGCGGCGAGCGCACCAAGCTTCAGGTCGCGCACATCAAGCTGTCGCACAGTCGGGCGTTTCTGGTCAGAGCCTACCTGCTGCAAACGCACGAGATGCTCTTCGACGCCCATTGGCACGGGTTCCGCGTGTTCGGCGGTGTGCCTGGTCGCGGCATCTACGACAACATGAAGACCGCGGTCGATCGTGTTGGCCGCGGCAAGGAGCGGCAGGTCAACGTCCGCTTCCAGGCGATGACGAACCACTATGTCTTCGCGCCCGAGTTCTGCAATCCCGCCGCGGGTTGGGAGAAGGGCCAGATCGAGAAGAATGTCCAGGATGCCCGGCCGCGACTGTGGCAACAGATGCCGGACTTTCCTGATCTGGCGGCATTGAATGCCTGGCTGGAACAGCATTGCCAGGACCTGTGGCGCGACACAGCGCACGGCACCTTGCCCGGCACGATCGCGGACGTCTGGTCCGCAGAACAACCAGCATTGATGGCGCTCCCCGCTGCGTTTGACGGCTTCGTCGAGCAGGGCAAACGTGTCTCTCCGACATGCCTGATCACCTTCGAGCGGAACCGCTATAGCGTGCCTGCATCGTTTGCGAACCGGCCTGTCAGCTTGCGAATCTATCCCGAGCGACTGGTCGTTGCGGCCGAGGGCAATGTCCTATGCGAACATCCTCGGGTGATTGAGCGTAGCCACGACAAACCGCCGCGGACGATTTACGACTGGCGGCATTACCTTGCTGTCATTCAGCGCAAGCCCGGTGCCTTGCGCAATGGTGCGCCCTTCCTGGAATTGCCGTTGGCCTTCCGGCGATTGCAGGACCAGATGCTCCGCCGCGCCGGCGGTGATCGCGAGATGGCCGATATCCTTGCTCTTGTCCTCCATCACGAAGAACAGGTTGTCGTCAGGGCTGTGGAACTGGCTCTGGACCAAGGCGTGGCAACCAAAACGCATGTGTTGAACTTGCTGCATCGGCTGATTGACGGCAAGACGACCGACGGTCCTGACATCGATACGCCACAGGCGCTGACCTTGCTACGCGAACCCAAGGCCAACGTGGAGCGCTACGATGGCTTGCGTGTCCGGATCGTGGGAGGTCGCCATGCGTCATGATCCCGTAAGTGCCGCCGTCGTCATCATGCTGCGGAGCCTGAAGATGTATGGCATGGCCCAAGCCGTCACAGACCTGATCGAGCAAGGGGCTCCAGCTTTTGATGCGGCCGTGCCGATCCTGTCCCAGTTGCTAAAAGCCGAGATGGCCGAACGTGAGGTTCGCTCGATTGCCTATCACATGAAGGCCGCTCGCTTCCCGGCCTATAAGGACATCACCGGGTTCGACTTCGCCGCCAGCGAAATCAACGAAGCGACGGTGCGCCAACTGCACCGATGCGAGTTCATGGACGGGGCGCAGAATATCGTGCTCGTCGGTGGGCCGGGCACAGGAAAAACACATGTCGCGACTGCCCTTGGGGTCCAGGCGATCGAGCATCACCGCCGGAAGGTCCGCTTCTTCTCGACCATCGAATTGGTCAATGCGCTCGAACAGGAGAAGGCCAAAGGCAAGGCAGGACAGATCGCTGAAACCCTGGTTCGCCTCGATCTCCTGATCCTCGATGAATTGGGATACCTTCCGTTCAGTGCCTCAGGGGGAGCGCTGCTCTTCCACCTGCTAAGCAAGCTTTACGAGCGCACGAGCGTCATCATCACCACCAACCTCAGCTTCAGCGAATGGGCCACCGTCTTTGGCGATGCCAAGATGACGACCGCTCTGCTCGACCGTTTGACCCATCGTTGCCATATTTTGGAAACCGGAAACGACAGCTTCCGATTCAAGACCAGCTCGGCCGCCGCAGCACAAAAGAGAGGAGAAAAGACCAATCCCTTGACCAAAGCCTGATCAGAAAACCATACTCAGAGGTGGCTCACTTCTCGGTGGAAAAACCGGCTCAGTTCTGCGTGGAAACCAACACGCATGGGCTCATATCGAAACTTTGTCTGACGCGGTCGAACGAGCGAGGTTAGCCGGGGCACTCTTTATCGCGAGTGCTAACAAGCCGGGCTTTGCGGAAAGAATTCTAGGATTTGAAATGGACGCCGAAATTCAGAAGACGCTGGACAAGATAATACCACTTCACGACCATAAACGCTTAGTGCTCGAAAAAAAGAGAGCGATGAGGTATTTCGTAGAAATCGCGGGGGGGCCATCAGGTGTGAATGCTCTCATTGACGACGCCGAAGATTTAAGCGAGATCGACGAACTTTACGACAAAATCGTAGAGTGTGCTACATCGCGAGACTGGTCGCCAATGAACTCATCTCGATCATCTCCTGGGTATGGAGGCTGAACGCCCAACGGCATGCGTTTTTGAATATCGTGTGGCGGTGCAGGATTGCGTACAGTTCGCTCTCAGGTCACGCGTTATCCGCGTGCTAACGCCGTATTGCTCTGAGATGCCGGTTGATGCGGAGACGGGATAGGTGGACATTGTGAGTTCAAGGCCGTCGCTTTTCACGGCACGATGGCTCAGTGGCTCGCCAGTCACCTGAGGGGCGTCTCTTTGAAGATAAGCAGTTGGTGGTCTCGCGACAATTGGTTGCGCTGCGGCAGTGCTGTTGCCAAAAATCGTCGAACACCCCTTGCCAACCCTAAAAATCCGGGAGAGCCTAGTTGTCAGAACGAACTTCGGCGTAGCTTCTTTAGCTACCAGTTCTCAACAACGATCACCCTACAGATCGATGACCGAGCTGGTTTCTCGGGCGTCGAACTGCGTCTATGAGGTAAACAATGCAGTCAGCTTCGGACGTACACCTACTCCAGACAGGCGAACTCTCAGATAATTCTGAGCTGACCAATTGCTCTTACGTCGGCAAACTCCTTGTTAGCGGCCCTGATGCGGCGATCTCGGTCGTCGACGATCAGATCACCCAATTCATGTTCGGCCGCCCGAGCGACAACACTGCATTCCAAACAGTAATCGACAACTACCGGGACGCCATCCTCTCAGCGGCGCGCAAGCTGTGCCTTGAGCCGAGTGACCGGGTCACGTTCACAGGCGTGTGGTTCCATGTCGACTATGACCAGCAGCCTTGGTTCGAAGGTTACGTTATTCACGTGACCTCCTCCGACGGCATTGCACATGCGCGACCGTACGATATCGAAATCTTCGACCATGACCGCTCGGATGAAGGCCGTTTCCGTATTGGCGAATTCGCGGCTTCGTCACCTAGCCATCTTGTGGACCGCTTGCTGGCCGCAGCCTTCGGTATGGCAGGAGACAGCTCCCAAAGCACGAGCGGACTTCCCAAGCTGCAAGGGGTGGTGTGGTATCCGGCGGCAGACGGTGACAAGGCAGGCCTGCCCATCGTAGTGTCCAAGCTGGTTGAGATCACCAGATCCGATCGATTGCCGGAGGATGTCGAACCGCTGAAGGCGGATCTGGGCATGGCGCAGCAGGAATTTGTGGACGCTCATGCGGAAGCATTGGCCTCGGATGCGGTTTCCGAGAGACTCAGGGCCGCTTTCGCCGCACTCTACGATATGTCGCCAAAGATGAAGAAATGGGCCCTACGTCAGCTCCAGTTCAGCAAGTTTGGCGCGCGCGACGATCAGATCGTTGAACGCAAGGAAATAGACAGGCTGATCAGGCTGTCGGATCTGGCCAACATCAGCCAGCTTGACGGCTATTGGTTCCAGGTCAGGAACAAAGACGGCATTATTCAGGGGTCCAGGTTCAAGCGCTTCGATGATGATGCCCGGATAGGGCTGAACGACTCCCGTGCGATATTCAAGAGAAAGCTGGACGAAGATCAGACAGATGAAGACCTCTCGTGTCGGCTTGCAAGCGATTGGCACCCAACACGCACCGGAGCGTCGGTCCGGTTCCTCGCGAATGGGCTTGATCCACGATTGAGCTGGTAACGTAAGTTTTCTCGCGAGGCACGTTGCTGGCTGCTGCGGCCTGCCTTTTTGAAGGGATCAGCCCCGCATTCAGACTATGTCGCTCTCATCGTGCGGGGATTGGTCGACCTCCACGACCCTCCAGTGGCCAGCGGGCCTTCTTAGGGAGCCACCGAAGGAAAGTTGAGCTTCCCAACGACCTCCCAAGATCAAATACCAAAACGCTAACGCCGCCTGTGAGGGACGCGCCCCTGCGTAAGACGCACTTCTGCACCTCAGCTCCCTCATTGCGACACAAGCATGCCGCGGTTGGCGGTAGCGGCAATTGCATTCGGATACCCCCGCCAATCCCTTTTACCGAACTGTCGCGGCCGACGCTATCTGTGGGCGCTTTCTACCAGTAAGATAGATGATCTGAACGCAGTCCTTCTCTGAAGGAGTGTTCGTAGGTTCGCGTCGGTTCCGAAGCAACTTGTGCAGGCGTTCGGCGGCGACAGCCGGATCGCCCGACCTGATCTCTTCTTGCAGTCTTTGAGTCAAAAAATCTGTCTCCATGAAAAACGTCCCTCTGTCGACGTTTATCGGGTAAAACACGGAATACTGGGCAACTTCCCGCAGGCTTCTCCGAAGGTCAGGCGTGGCCGGCTGGATGGCGATGTGCTGTAAGCGAAAGTGTCTTAAAGGCTTCCCTGTTGGTCCACAGGACGTCGCCTTCCTCTGACCAGCTGACGCGCGGCGTCCAGGTTTTTCGGGCCGAACTTTCGGCTGTTGACGCACCGAGCAGATACTCGCTGAGCTTGTCCGCAGGAACAAGCCAACCGTGCTCGCAACCCTCATGGGCCAGGAACAACATGCCGCCGTTGAGGTATTCCCTGCCTATGTTGAACATCGCCGCCCCCTTCTTTCCAGACGACAGGCAGAACCTGACCCGCACACCGGTCGACGTCTCGAAGGTGTTGCGGGCGTTCTCTACGGGACGAAGCGTTCCTCCGATCGAGAGCTCCACCAATGCGACGTGTTTACTAAACGTCGGCGAATTGAGGCTCGCGCGCCGGCGCTTGGCCTTGCGGCCCCTCGCCTTGCGCGCTGACGTTGGCGGCCGGGATACTCGGATTTCGCCAGCGACGGCCCTTGCCTTGTTCCAGAACCCGAAGAATTCCATGGCATCGTCGATCGAGCATCTCGATAGGTCGATCTTGCGGACGAGCTTCTCCAAAGGACGGCCCTTGGCGAAGGTGGAATAGATCGCCCAGACCAGGCCGTCTGTCAGGACCGCGAATGGTGCACCCGCCGCGAAGGCATAGCAGCCCGCCTGGGTCACGACTTTCTCGTCGCGAAGATTGACGCCGAGGTTCTTGCACTCGATAGTCACCTTGACCTCTTTGTCGACGAGGCAGGCGAAGTCAGCCTGACCGTTCGGGAGTGCCAGCTCGCGCCAAAGGCTGTCGGGATCGTCGCGCGTCCCCCATCCCATCAGGTTCAGGATGGGCTGCACCATGACCATGGCAACTTGCGGCTCATTGAGATGGCGCTCCCTACGGCCTTTCGAACGGTCGGCATTCTTTGCCCTCACCTTTATATGGCGGGATGCATACGCGCGGATCGCACTGATTTCCGCGTTGAGCGCTACGAGGTCGATGTTGGCCTGGGAGGTGGCGTCTGTTATCTTCATAACACCATGGTCCGTGTAGGCCATGGCCGGCTCAAGCCCCGACTCTGTCACACTGAAACTTTTGGCATTCGCTAGTCTTATGCGCAGTTAACCGCCGCGTAGCATTGGAATGCTCGAGACATTGATCTCACGAGCAGCATGCCACACATCATATGCGGCTTGCATTCTCATCCACATCAGCGGCTCGTTGCCGAACATCTTCCCGAACCGAACAGCGACCGCAGCGCTGACCGCGCGTTCCTCTTTAAGGATTTGAGAAAGATGCCGTCGCGAGATGCCAATCAAGTCAGCGATCTCAGTCTTTGACTTTCCAATTGCGGGAAGAATATCCTCGCGAAGAAGCTCGCCCGGATGGGTTGGACACCTAAGCTGATGACGCTTTGCGGCGAACGAGGTCACCTGCCGCTTTCGCGCGATGATCGCCGAAATCCGCTTCTCCATCTCGATAGCGGAAATTGTCGGCCCTTTCGAACGGCGCTCGATCGTAGCTCGGAACGCTTCCATCGTCGCATTTTCCCCGGCGACCTCCTTACGAAGGAGATCTAGGCCCTCACGGACGACTTCGTCTACGCTAGAGCATCTTCCACTATCCACCAGCGAACGCGCGAACGCGTCCCGCTCTTCAGACAGCTGTATTATTCGTTTCACAGCCACATCTACCTCCATCCGAGCTCGTTCAATTATTTGAAGGCACCCGCGCAAGCGTCAGACCCAGATCAACCAAGCCTGGATTACCCCGTAGCCCCCCTGGATAGCTACGCGGATTCCAGACGGACCTGTAAAATCCGAGCGTAACTATTGATGCACATGACCATGTATCCAAACGTCGGGCTCGGCTTTCCCCGATGAACCCATCGTAATCAAATGCGTAACATGGGGCCATCGGATCGCGGCAACGGAGCGTGATGGGTGACAACAACCTTATTCCGGACATCACGCCGCCTGGGGCTATCCGCTAAGTATCTCAATGTGGTGAGATGTGATCGGAAGGAATGGTCACATTGCAAGACATGCCAGTTTCCGGTCATTTACTCTCGTTCTCCAAATCTTTCCTCCGCAACCGGGGCCCATCAACACTACGTTTGACTTTCACCGGCTTCGCAATGGGACGAAAATCCTCGCCCAGAACGCTTCCGAACGACGACTTCTCGGTCTTGCTTGCCTTTCCTGTTCGCTTCCGCTTGCGACCCATGCCGCCTCCTAAAAAGCCCGCAACCCTCACGATTGACCGACAACTTCGGCCACATCGGCTGCCGTCAGTTCCAGTTTCTCAGCCAACAGCGACGCCAACCGATCGAGCTTGTCGCGTCGCGGCTCGAGCAATTCCCTCGCTCGCGCGGCCTCGATCTCCAGGCGTCTGTTCACGGCATCGCGTAGGCCGTGGTCGTAAAGCCGTAGTTGCTCCAACGGGCGCGGCCCGGATCCCATATCTGTGAGCAATCCATCGCCGAAACCGAAGTTCCTCTCCATCATCGTGGCCATGTCCGAGGCTGTCGCCAGGTCGGATCCGGCGTCACCGCCCGCGCCGATGAAATGGTTTCCGAACACGACGCGCTCGGCAGTCATTCCCGCAAGGAAGATCGCGATGGAGTCCGAGAAATTGGATGCCGTCGACAAGAGGGGCGTCGGGTCTCTCAGGAGGGTTTTACCGAGGAATTTGCCACCGCTGGCGTTTTTCAAGCGGCCTATCGAGACCTTGATCAGTGTTTCCGGGCGTAGCAGGTAGCCCACTATCGCATGGCCGCTTTCGTGTACGGCAATCCGGTACCGCTCTTCGGGTGTGAACTCGACGACCGGCGGTAGCACTGACAGCAGATCCGTTTCATCGGCTCGCGGCCGCCCTGCTCGTCGGGCAACTCTTCGGGCATCTCTGGCGGCCTTCTCGATCTGCGCACCCGTCCAGCCTTCCGATATCGCTGCGAAATCGTCGAGATCGCCAAGTTGAGCCGACGGAAGGTGGAAACGCGCGATAGCCTTGCGCGCCTCGGCGTCTGGCAATGGGATATCGATGATCTTTTCGAGCCGTCCCGGCCGCATGAGTGCCGGATCGATTTCGTCGGCCTTGTTGCTTGCCGCCAATACGACCACGCCCTCGCGACCGCCGGACGGATCGAGGCATTCCAGCAGTCCGTTTATGACCTGGCGCTTGTAGTCGTAGTTATTGCTGTCGCGATGGCTGTCGCGGCTTCCGAAGCTGTCGAACTCGTCGAGAAACAAGATCGACGGTCGACTAGCGCTTGCGAGCCTGAACGACTTTCGCATTGCCTTCAACAGGTCGCCGAGGTGGCCGGTAGCCTGCCAGGACGCTGCGGATTCAAGGATGAGCTTGACGCCGCAAGTGTTGGCAAGCGCGCGGGCGTACATTGTCTTCCCCGACCCAGGCGAGCCGTTGAGAAGCACACCGCGGTCGACGTCGCTCCACTCGATCTCACCATCGTTCCAAGCCTTGATGTCCTGAGCGAGCTGAAGCCCCCAAGTCTTTGCTTCACCATATCCCGACAAGTCCTCGAGGCGGATTTCGCCCTGATTCACCGGTGCGGGTTGGACCTCCGGTTCCGCCTGAGATTTCGATTGCAGAACGGAGATAGCTTGGGCGACCGATCGCCCGGGGCGCATTGCAAGTTGGACATCGCTCAGGGCTTGGGAGGCAAAGTATGTCGCTTCCTCGTCGGTCATCGCCGTTCCCATGGCTCGACCAGCGGCCTTGAGGTGAAATCGCTCCGGAGGAGTGAGGACGAGAAAGTGGTCTACGGTCAGCAAGAGCTGCTTCGTGAAGTCTTCTTCACTGACGTGAAACAGAATGGCTCGCGAGACCTTCGAAAATTTCCAAACGAGCTCCCAGCCGCTGCCGGATATGTCCCTTGCCTCTTCAACGAACAAGGCGCGCCGCCCTTCGTCGTCCATCATGTAGTGGGGATCGAGGATGTCATGCACAGCCATCTTGTAAAACCCGATGTCTTCTCGGTCGGGCAACTCGATGGCCAAAACAAAGTAAGGAACATTCAGGTAAGGCCTGATGAGGCGCTTCATAGCCATGACTGCGGCGACGGTGGCAAGATTATGCGGACGCTTTTCGGGGCGGCGGGGATGAAACTGGTCCATGAAAGCCTCGGATTGAACGGAGAACATTGATGCGGATCAGGACCGCATTCGCGTCACTCTCGTTTCCGGGCCGATCAGGGCGTCATCCAGATCCACTTCAATAAAGCCATGCAGGATCATCGATGCCAAAGTAGCGACAGGCTTGCTCTCACGGATTGCCTGAAGGCACTCGCCGAATGTCAGCGATCCGTTTTCGTCGAGCAACGCCAGCAGTCTTAGGCGGTCGCCGAGCG
Source organism: Hyphomicrobiales bacterium (assembly GCA_900467745.1). GTDB lineage: Bacteria > Pseudomonadota > Alphaproteobacteria > Rhizobiales > Rhizobiaceae > Rhizobium. The sequence goes on along the minus strand of UBQW01000053.1, from coordinate 21,421 downwards.
GAACCTCATGGCCGCCGTATCGCAGCAGGTCCTTGGCGTTTCGCAGCCTGAAGCCATCATAGATTTCAGAGTGCTCGACATGACGGTACCGCAACCCCAGAGACCGCGCGCATGCGTCCAAAGCCGCCCCTTGAATTTTCGGCTTTCTGTCAGGCGCATCCATCAGCCAGACCGTGCCGTCACCATCGTAGACTGTGAAGTCCGCACAATGGCGCTTGCCGCCTTGGCTTATCTGTCGCGATCCGCACTCCCAGGCCGTGATCGAAGGGTTTACGTCGAGCATGCTTGCAAGATCGCGGGCGGCAACGGATCGAAACACGACGACCGGCGGCCCCTTGAGCGGCCTCGGTGAACTTTGGTTGATTTGGGAAACGTGAGCAGGTCTGCCTAGCGAACGATTGCTATCCGGGGACGCCATTACATTACCTCGATAACGAATAGAAGGACATCGGCCGCTTGCGCGGGGGACGCTCAACGCATTCGAAACGGTGGTAACCTGTGCTTGCTCATGGACGAGAACATATAGCGAACGGATCGACTTGTCAACGGTAGGCAACAATGCCGTCCGACACTCGTGGCCAACGGGAGATTCGTGATTCCAATTCGACGGTTCACCGCTTGCCAGCCATCAAAATCCGGACAACCCTGTATCTAGGACCTGAACATGGATTGCACTGATGGACAATATCGAACTGAATGATTTCGCCACTGAGCTCGACGCAGCAGCACTGGGAATGGCGGATCGAAAGAATGACCGTGTCCGCTACTCGGGCCACCTGCTGCTGCCAGGCGACGACGTCATCATTGCCTTGAACGCTAACCGAGAACTCGAGATCAAAATCGGCGGGCTGCCCGCTAGCACTGATCACGACTTGGTCGAGTTGGTGGAAGAACATAGGTCCGAAATCAGACGCGCCCTTACTCGGAAAATCACCAAAGATGTCAGCCGCGTCGAAATCATTGGCCGCTGGCACGAGAACGGAGATGAGTACGCGCTCGAGCCTTACCTTCTACGTACGGTCTATCGCGACAAGCCGGATGTCCTACATAAATACCGCTTCCGCATTTTCCCTTTGGACGACTACAATCTCGGTAACGACTTCTCTGTGGAATTCACGTCTGCGGTCGTTGGGCATAAGGTGAAGGCTGTGCTCGAGAACTCTACCGAGCGGCATATCCATTACGATGAGTTGCCCAAGAGCATGTTCGAATGGATGCCTGTGGGTGTGGTGTGGACCCCGCCAGCGAGATCAGGCTTTCCGGTTTTGGTCGAGTATGCGGTCGGAAAGGAGAAAAGGCTCGAAATGCGATCAAGGGAAGCGGCGTGATATTTATTCGATGGCACTCCGTCATCACTCCGAAATTTAGCCAACGTCGGCCGCTCATTCACGAGGGAGTCTACAGCGCAGCTTGTAAGCAGGAGAGACGTCTACTCAGATTCGACCCCGACTTACCAGTGGCTCCTCGTCCGAGGAAAGGTCGTCGATCGAATGATCAATCGCTATCACAGGCGTCGCAAAGTGGAAACTCAGAGCTGAGCCCTAGCACCGGGGATCCGCAATGGGCGCAAACTGTTTTGCGGATCTCAGCTTCTCTGGAGTCGCGCCCATCTCGTGCATCAGCCCTGCGTTTTAGCTCCGCAGCGATCTCCTTCTCAGTAAAACCAGACATTTCGCCCTCCACCGGATTGTGATTATATCGCCGGTTAACTCTGAGGATGACAATACATCATTGCGTTTACGGTAAAGGTTCAATTAGCCTTAACCTGAATCCCGCGCACAAAATGCTACAGGTATGACATAACAACTAGCCAATCCGTGGCCTCAGCCACCCTGCGGAAGCCGGGATCCGATGATGGCTATTTTCTCAGGGAACGCGTCATTTCCATAGGGCGCAAGTATGTCCATCAATATCTGTTTGAGCGAAATGGCCGGCTGTTCAGTCCCATCTCTCGTTGGAGTGGCCTTTGGGCGAACAAGATCGTGAGCGCGGCTAAGTGCGCGCAACCGTCCCCTGACTGCAGTCGCGAACTGCTCCGCGCTGCTAGCGGTCTTAGCGGACATCGCCAGCATCGCGTCGGCGAGCGCAAATACGTTTTTCACCCGGTGATTCAGCTCGTTGATCAGGAGAATGCGTTGCTCTTCGGCTCGGTCTCGTGCGAGTTCGTTGCGATATCTCTCAATAGCGATAGCGGTCGTACGGGTTACCATCCCAATGACTTCAAGATCGCGCGCGGTAGGTTCCCGCGGCTCGCGATAGTAATTGGCGAAGGTTCCGAGGATACGACCTTCAGCGGAGCGGATTGGCATCGACCAACAGGCGCGAAGGTTGTGTTTCAAGGCAATTTCTTTGTAGTCGACCCAACGCGGGTCTGTCGCGATATCGACGGCCATAACCTGTTCCCCGGTGAAGGCCGCCGTACCACATGACCCGACACCGTCAGCCACTGGAATGCCGTCAACCGCCGCATTGTATTCAGCCGGCAAAGTTGGAGCTGCACCTTCTACAAGATTCTTACCGTCTTCGGTCGTTAATAAGATCGACGCGAGGAGCTCGCCGTTCGCAGGCTTCTCCACCAGCAGTATGATGTCGCGCAGGACCTCCTTCAGCGGTCCGCCGAGTGCCACGCGGGCTAAAATGTCTCGTTCAGCGATGATGAGGTCGGATGATGCTGCATGATTGCTTTTAAACGTCAAAGGCCAGTCTTCTCTATCTGAGAGCCGGATGTCGACGACAGCGGCAATTTCCGTGAGGTACATAGCGCATCAACCTTGAAAGTCATCCTCATTGCTCGAGATACCGACCACGGATGGACTGGTACAATCTTGGGTAAGCTCGCTTCAGCTTGAAAGGAATCCACCTATGTTTCGAGCTGCGCTGCAACTAGACTATCCAGTGCCGTCGAGATATCTTGAGCTCAGTCAACAATTCGGTGGGAAGGTGATGACGCTCGACGCTATCGAATTGCACCAGCTACGCAAGATCGGCAGCGGAGACGTGGTCTTTCTCGATCCGCACCCCACTTGCAAGTTGCGTGTTATGGGCCTCGTGACCGGAAGCGACGACAGGCCGCAACTGACGAAAACAGGCTGGCGATACGCCGCTTCGGTCGGCCAATCGTACTCGATGAAATCGAGTGGTTAGCAACCTACTTGACGCACAAATAACAGTTTATCGAAGGCAAGGCAGCAATCATCCCCTTGGTGAGACGATTGCCAATGAATATCAAACATCGGCGCATTCCTCGGTGCTCTAAGAAGCTACGGCTTCTTCGCTACCCCGGCGTCGCTGGATCACGCTTTCGACCGTCGCGATGGCTACCGTCGCATTGTAAGGCTTCGGCAAGAACTTCGCTCCCGCTGGCAAGTCGAACGGATTGACATCCGCCCTGCCCGAAGTCACGACAACACCCATGTGCGGGCTAACACTAATAAAATGCGAACAAAACCTCGAAGGATCACTGCGCATAGGCACTGCGTTCAGCGAGCCTGCCCTTCTTGAGCATGCCCAGCAGGACACCAGCTGCGTTTCGACTTCAGTGTAGGGTCGAAGTAGCGAGACGGCTTAAAAAGACCTTGCGAACAAAATATGTTTCCAACTCGCTGTGGATGTTTTGAGGCCACTTCGCGGAAAGCCGCGTTACTCCTCTGACAACAAGAAACTGATCGGGCCTTAGCCCGGCTGCGCCTGTCCCAAATGGAAATTATCGAAAGTCTTCTCGAATTCGATATCAGCTCTCTTCAGTCGTACGCCGACGGTATAGCGGAGGAGCGACAATTTCTCACGAAAATCACCGAACACGATAGGAGATGACTTGGCTCGCGTGAGAGACTGGTTTCCTCGGTGACAATTTCGCCACCAGCCCCGCGAGGTGGGAACCATGAATTCCCATTTGAGTTGTTGCATCGGCAAGTTGGAGGATACACGTATGACTGCGCACCGGGCCCAATGGAAAGGCCACCTCAAGGTCGGCGAACTTTCCTGCGCCGTCGGGCTATACACGGCCGCGTCGACGTCGGAGCGGATCAGCTTTCATATGCTGAACGTAAAGACCGGCAATCGACTCAAGCGCGAATTCATCGATAGCGATACCGAGGAGGTCGTTGAGCACGACAGCCAGGTTAAGGGCTTTGACACGGGCAACGGCGACTACGTCATGATCGACCCGGAAGAAGTCGCCGCCGTCGTGCCGGACGCCGACAAGATGTTACAGGCCGAGGCCTTCATACCACATGAGAAGGTCGACGACATTTACTTCGACAAGCCGTACTACCTCGTGCCGACCAATGACGAAGACCAGGATGCTTTCGCCAGCATCCGAGATGCTGTGGTAAAGACCAAGGCCACAGCTATCGCGCGAACCGTTCTCTTCCGAAGGGTGCGAACCGTCCTGATACGACCGCACGGCAGAGGACTGATCGCGACGATGCTCAACTTCGACTACGAGGTGCGGTCTTCCAAGGAAGCGTTCAAGAACGTCGCCAAGGTCAAGGTAGAAGGCGAAATGCTGGACCTCGCCAGACACATCATTGAAACCAAAAAGGGCGAATTCGATCCCGCCAAGACGGATGACCGTTACGAAACTGCCCTGGCGGCACTGGTCAAGGCAAAGTCCGAAGGCAAGACGCTACCGAAACCAAAGCCTATCAAAGTGTCCAAGCCTAACGACCTGCTGAATGCACTGCGCGAGAGCGCCGGAATGGACAAGGGCTCATCCAAGAAGCCCAAAGCGGCTAACGCTAACTCCAAGAAGAAAGCCGCATCTACGGCGAAGAAGCCAAAGGCGGGAGCAAAAACCGCGCATAAGAAGGCGAGTTAAAGACATGCCAGCCAGTCGCCCCTATTGGAGAGGCTACCTCAAGCTCTCACTCGTCACCTGCCCCGTGGCCATGACGCCCGCGACTTCGGAATCCGAGAAAGTGCGGTTCCATACCCTCAACGAGAAGACCGGTAACCGCGTCGTCTCCCAGTACGTGGATAGTGTCACGGGCAAGCCTGTCTCAGATGAGCAGGAGGCCAAGGGTTACGAGCGTGGAGAGAACGATTACGTCATTCTGACCGACGAGGACTTGGAAGCTGTCGAACTGGAAACCGTTCGGACCATCGACATCGAGAAATTCGTTTCGCGCGAGAGCATCGACTGGATTTATCTTGATACCCCTTTTTACCTGACGGCCAACGAGAAGATCGGCGACGAAGCCTTTGCAGTCATCCGTGACGCCATGAAGGCCCAGGATATGGTGGGTGTTTCCCGTGTCGTGTTGGGCCGCCGGGAACGTGTCGTGATGTTGGAAGCCAGGGATCAAGGCATTGTTGTGTGGACGCTGCGCTTCGGCGACGAGGTTCGGCCGGAGAGCGAGTATTTTACGGGCATCGAGAAGAAGGGGGATGCCAAGGGTATTTCCGCTCTTGAGACGATTATCAAGAAAAAGATGGCTGACTGGTCGCCCGAGATGGCGTCCGACCCTGTCCAGGAGAGCCTCATCAAGCTCATAGCTGACAAAAAGAAGGCCAAAAAGCGATCCGGGAAGACGAAGTCGAAAGCTTCGAAAAGCGACGACCAACACGAGAGCAATGTCGTCAACATAATGGACGCTTTGAAAAAGTCGGTTGCCAAAGAGCTGAAAGCCCGCAAAGCGGGCTGACCGCTTCGCATTATCTGGCGGGCGTCAGATGGTATCCGCGCGACGGTATCATCCAGAAACTTTGGGCAAAGGTCTCGGCAATGTGCCAAAGGGTGTTTCGACGACACACCGATGGTCGAATACGCCCTCTTCCTGCGACGTCGTCATCATGTCATTCTGCCCACGAGTTCCGCATACCGTGCGAACGTGTAACTTCTTCCGTGCTGACTGGCTTGATTGGCGAGAGACAAGACGCGGATGGGAAACACCGTTGCCGCCTGATTTGAGTCAGAGACGCCGTCGCCATCAGGACGCGAGGCTGCGTTCTCGGCGCTGGCTAGGGCTTGGCCAATCTCTTCGTGGGTCATAAGCCCCTTGCGAACGATGGCTTCCGACACAGCGGCAACTGCCATAATGAGCCCTTCCAGCTGCAAGTTCGCGGTATTCATTTCCTGCTCCTTCAGTTTTACTGTTTCTAGGTTACGTTTATCGATCAAATGATTTGATCGAAGCGACATTGCTCAGGCTTCTTGTCGGGACGCCACCGGACGATCCTCGTCCCGTGCCGAAATCGACGAGCTGTGACCTGATCGAACTTCACCTCGACGACCAATTCTGACTTTATCGGCACCCACTCCACCGAACGCGCCGTGCTCCAGCGGCTTGGGCCACCGGGAGCTTTACCTGTGAAACCCGGCGCTTGTTGAAGGGCTTCCAGTTTCGCTGTCAGCTCTGCTCGGTCGGCATTCGATATTCCCGACGTGAAGCCGACGTGGTCAAGCTCTCCCTCATCGTTGTACAAACCGAGCAGCAGCGATTCGACCATTTTGCTGTCGCTTTCATACCTGAACCCGCCGACCACACAGTCGACGGTCCTGATCCGTTTGACCTTCACCATGGCCCGCTCGCCCGGCTGATAAGGGTCTGTCAGTCGTTTGCAAACGACGCCATCGGTGTCGCTTCCCGAGGCCGCCAGCCATTTTGTGGCATCGGCTATCTTGGTGGTCGTCGGAGATAGCCGGATTTTCGCGCACGCTGCCTTCTCAGTGAAAGTCTCCAACGCCGCGCGCCTTTCTGAGAGAGGCTGGCCCAACAGAATATGGCCGGCCGGGTCCATCAGCATGTCGAAAGCAACCAGTCTCGCCGGCGTCTCCACCGACAGCTTTTTGATCCGGCTCTCCGCCGGGTGCAATCTCATCTGGAGAGCATCGAACGAAAGCTTTCCGTCGAGATCGATGACCAGCTCACCGTCGATGACAAACCGCTGGATATCTATCGAAGCCAGGAATGCGATGACTTCAGGAAAATAACGGCCAAGCGGCTTACCAGACTTGGCACGAATATCGACCTCGCGGCCGTTCTTGAAGGCGAGGCACCGAAAGCCATCCCACTTCGGCTCGTACGACCATCCGTCCCCTTCGGGCAGTGTCTCCGCAAGCTTGGCCTCCATTGGCTCGGTCTCGATCGACAGTTCCGATGGCGTGATCGCTGACTTGGTATTCTTGGCCATCACGCGGCCGCCTTGATGGACCTGGCGAGACGCTTGATCGCCTCCCCCAGGGGACGTCCAGCGTCGGAATAGTCCTCCCATGCCGATGTCTTTGCCAAGAGCGCGGGGACCGTCCTTATCGTAAACTTCTTGGGATCGAGATCAGCCCTGACCTGTCGCCAGGTGATCGGCATCGACACGGTGGCTCCGGCCCTCGCCCGAGGCGACAAAGGAGCGACGGCCGTCGCCATTCGATCATTGCGGAGATAGTCGAGGAAAATGCGGCCTTCACGCAGCTTTTTGGACATCTTGACCAGGAATTGATCAGGGGCGTCCTGAGCCATCTGATTGCAGACGTCGTGGGCGAAATGCTTGGCTTCCGACCACCCAAGCTTGGTCTTCCGACTGGTTAAAGGCGTCACGACATGCAGTCCCTTGCCCCCGGTTGTCTTGCAGAAGCTTGTCAACCCGAGAGCCTCCAACCGATCACGCATCTCCTTGGCGGCCTCGATGACAGTCGAGAACGGCACGTCGGGCGCAGGGTCCAGGTCAAAGACAAGGCGGCCAGGTACCTCCGGCTCGTCGGGCTGGCAGTTCCAGGGGTGAATTTCCATGGCAGCGACTTGTGCCACCGCTACCAACCCCTCAATCCGGTCGATCTGGAGGTACGGTTTGCGGTCGCCGAAGACGGTGACAAGCTCCAGGAGATTGGAAGTGCCCTGCATCGCGTGGCGCTGGAAGAACTCCTCACCGCCAATGCCATCCGGACAGCGTATAACGGATGACGGACGTCCCTTGATGTGTTCGATCATCCAGGGCCCGATTGCCTCGAAATACCGCGCCAGGTCTTCCTTGGTGACGGGCTGGCCATCTCCGGCGTCGGGCCACAGCGGTTTGTCGGGATGGGAGATCATGACATCCATGACGTTGGCCTTGGCATTGGAACGCCGATTATATGGCTTCGGCTTCACGACCGGGTCTGGGACAAACGTCTCCTCGGGCTTGGCTGGCTTCTCAGCCTCGACCTCGGCGGCAGGTTTGTCCTCCCGCAGGCCCTTGAAGGCTGCCTGGCGGACGAGACCATCGGCCGTCCATCCGGCAAACTCGATTTCCGCCACCAGTTCAGGCTTGACCCAAACGACATCGGGGTCCTTTTTCGGTGCACCAACGCCAGTGAACGGCGATGTCTTCGCGGCCACCTCTTCCAGCTTCGGCAGCAGCGTTTTCACCTTCGCCTCGCCATATCCAGTGCCCACGCGGCCCACATAGACGAAGCTTTCACCACGATAGACACCGACGAGCAGTGAGCGGAACCTTCCATTGGTTTTGGCCCACCCCCCGATGACGACTTCATGCCCTGCCCTGCATTTCGACTTTGCCCAAGTGTCGGTTCGCCCGGAAACGTAAGGGGCGTCGGCCTTCTTCGAGACGATGCCTTCAAGTGACAGCTGGCAGGCCGACTTGAGAACGGCGTCGCCACCGGTATCGAAATGCTCCACGAACCGAAGGCGAGCTTCGTCTTCACCTGCCTCCAACAGAGCCTGAAGGCGTTCCTTTCGCTCGGTGAGCGGCTGCTCCCGTAAATCGTCGCCGTCTTCGAACAGTAGGTCGAACGCGAAAAACACGAGGTCGTCGGTCTTCTTTTCAGATAGTGACGCCTGCAGAGCCGCGAAGTCCGGAGCCCCGTGTTCGTCCAAGGCGCAGATTTCACCGTCGATGATGCAATCAGGCAGGTTGGACGCTGCGGCCGCGATGGCCGGATACTTCGCCGTCCAGTCCAGCCCTTTCCGGGTCTTGAGGGTGACCTCACCGTCGAGAACCCGCATCTGGATGCGGTACCCATCGAACTTGATCTCGTGAATCCAGCCGTCGGCACCCGGCGGTCGAGCCAGGGTCTCGCAGAGCTGTGGTGGAATGAATTCCGGGACTTTGGCAATCGGCTTCTTCTTGGTCGGCTTTGCCTTGGCGGGTTTCCCAGCTGCTTCCCGCTCATCGGCAGCGAGGCCGACATTGCTGTCCCATACGGCGTCCGCTCCAATTGCTTCGCCCGCAACCATGAAAGGCTTTGGCTTCTTGCCCTTGCCGCCAGCTATTGCCTCCATCGTTCGACCGGAGGCAACGGATGTATCCTTCTCAAGGATCGCCGCGCCATCGCCGTCAACTGCATCGTCGTCATGGTGCTTGATAAGCAGCCAGTTGACGCGGTTGCCGCCGTCGCGGTCGCCGCCCATGCGGACAAGAACGAAGCTGCCGTGGAGCTTTTCACCTTCCAGGGTGAACTTGAGATCGCCTTTCTCAAGCATTTGCTGCGGGGTCTTCTTGCCTTCTGGTTCCCAGTAGCCACGATCCCAAAGCATTACGGTGCCACCACCATATTGCCCTTTAGGGATCGTGCCTTCAAAATCGCCGTAGTCGAGCGGATGATCTTCGACCTCAACAGCCAACCTCTTGTCGCTTGGATCAAGCGACGGGCCTTTGGTCACGGCCCATGACTTGAAGACACCGTCAAGTTCGAGACGGAGGTCGTAGTGAAGCCGCGTGGCGTCGTGCTTCTGGATAATGAACCGAAGCCTGTTCGACGGCTTGATGTCGGTGGCCCCATGCGGCTCCTGCGTGACCTTGAAATCCCGCTTTGCCTTGTATTTGGAGAGCTTTTCTTCCGCCATGTGAACCTCGCGATGCTTGGGTGCAACCTCAACGTCTAAGGCGGCGAAAGGATGCAGTCGGACACCATACTGCGATGTGCAACGCATCTTCTGTGTCCCTCGTGCCGGACTTCCACTCCTGGACACGCCGCGAGCCTGGTGTGAACACCAGAAAGACGGCCTCGTTTACCTGTGCGCGCACAATCGAGATAATTGATGAAAACCGGGAATTGTAATGTTTTTAGTCGACAGGACGATTGTCGTTGCTTTCCGCGACGAGGTTAAGATGCTCGGCCCATTCAAAGATCACGGGCAACAATGTTTGCCCGCCTTTTAACCGCAACTGAACTAACCGGCGTCTGCCAAAGTTCCTAGAAGCGCGCTCTCCTCATACGGCTTCCTCAGAAACCTGACACCTTCTCCGATATCCGAAGCGCGCAACGACACCAATCCAGAAGTGACAATGACCCGAGTTTCAGGCCAGAGCTGTCGAACTTTCGCGGCGAGCCCAAGTCCGTCCATCTCGCCCGGCATGTTTATGTCGGTGATCACCGCATCCACCTTTTGCATCCTGAGCCATATCAACGCCTCCGATGCATTCGCGGCCTCCATCGCGAGGTACCCTGCGTCCTCGAGCGTGCTTACGGCGGCAAAGCGCAATACTGGTTCGTCGTCGACAATGAGAACTTTCTGATGTCGATCAGGCACGCGCTCGGATGGACCAGGTTCGAGGCCGGCTGCGAGGCGATCCCTCCTTGCCAGCACTTCACGCCCATCCGGCGACGCGCGGGTCTTCTCCATATGGTCTCTCTCGGAAGAGGCTCGCAGCCAATATTCCTGGTCCCGACCCCATCGACGGCCGTTTTCCTCCCAAAGCCCATAGGCGCGTTTGCTAATCCATTCGTGACGTTCGTCAGACATTGTGGCCTCCGGTATTTCGAAACATGGCGCACTCGGATTCGGTGCCTCGCGAACTGATCGAAAGGCGAGCAGTGAATGTTTCGTCGGCACGATGGTTCCGGTACGTTAACGCACAGAAGGTTGCGCGACATCCCTGGCTCTACGGAAGCCTTTGGATTCCCAACGATCGGTCGAGCGACAACGCCTGCTTGACCAGGATTTGCGCCCGTTCCGATTTTTGGCGCGCAACGTTTGCGCCGACTTGGCAGAGCATCGTACGTCTTGTTTGGAATGGCAGAGCTTGCGCAACGCTCAACGACGACGACGAACCCAGATAAGCCAACTTAAGACGCCCTCGATTTCACTCGAAAGCAGGCTGGTAGTCGATCCTGAAAGCGGCGGCGTTGTTCCGGTTTTCCCCGTAGCACTTATTAGTGGCGCGGCGGAAGCTCGGGCACCGCAGCCAAACGCCGGCGAGCATTATGCGCCAACCCCGGTGAAAGCGGACCCAAGCCTCTTTGCAAAGTAATCCCACATTCCAATCCAATAGCCTGTTTTCCGACCCTCGACGGCCGTTGAGAGAGCTCACGGGACGCGGTCCTCCAACCCCGTCAAAGCAGTCGATATTTTTTGCAGTTTGCGGACTAAGGCCTTTTCAATGAATAACATTTCCCTATCTGGAGGGAAAAACGAACGCGAATAATGGACCGATGATACTTACCTCTGCCTTCCCGTCATCCACCGGCGTCATGGCCGAGAAGATAAGGTCTTACCCATGGGATCGGACCGCGCTTGGACCGATCGATCAGTGGTCCGCGGCGCTGCGCATCGCCGTTGACGCCATGGTGTCGTCGAAGTTTCCCCAGTGTCTGTTCTGGGGCCCCGATCTCATCGCTATCTACAACGATGGCTATCTTCCCATGCTCGGTGCCAAGGAAGAGGCGCTAGGCCGACCACTGCGCGAGTCCTGGGCGGAAAACTGGGCGGAATTGAAGCCGATCGCCGAGCGGGCCATGGCGGGCGAACCCGTCTACTACGAAGATTTCCCGCTTGAGACGACGCGCAACGGCCAGCTCGAGACCGCCTACTTCACGTACTGCTACAGCCCGGTACGCGACGAGAACGGCAACGTCGGCGGGATGATCGACACCGTGATCGAGACGACGGAAGCTGTCCGAGGTCGACAGCACCTGATCTCCCAGAGCGAACGCTATCGACAAATGTTCGAAACCGCTCCGGGTTTCATGGCCATGCTGAGTGGTCCGGAGCATGTCTTTCAGTATGCAAACCCAGCCTACATGGAGATCGTCGGCGAACGGGACATTGTTGGCAAACCCGTGAGGGAGGCCCTGCCGGACGCGTTTCAACAAGGTTTTGTCGGCATTCTCGACGAGATTTATCGGACTGGAGATGCGCACTCGGCGGAGGGCGCGTTGTTCTCGGTCGACGATGATTCCGGTGGCCCTGTCCGGCACCTATACTTGGACTTCGTGTATCAGCCGATCAAGGACGCCACCGGACGTGTCACAGATATCTTTGTCTCCGGGATCGACGTGACCGAACGTCTCCGCGGCGAAGAGGCGTTGCGAAAATCCGAAACCCTGCTGAGATTTCTTGATGGCCTGGGCAAGGAACTGGTGAGTGCCCGCGATGCCGACGAGATATTGGCGATCACCACCAAGATGGTGGGCGAGCATTTGTCGTTGTCGAATTGCGCATACGCGGAGATGGACGACGATGAGGACGGCTTCACCATTCTCGGCGACTGGGCGGCCGAAGGATCGCCTTCCATCGTCGGACACTACAGCCTGGCGAACTTCGGACAGCTCGCCGTAACAAACCTCTCGCGAGGGCAGCCATTGATCGTCAATGACAACCTTTCCGAGCTAGCCCCCGAGGAAGCCAAGACCTTTCAGGACATAGGTATTGCCGCGACAATCTGCATGCCCCTGGTTCGCGAAGGGAAACTCACGGCCTTGATGGCCATCCATGACAAGGTTCCGCACGCTTGGACGGATGAGGAACTTGCGCTCATCCGGGAAGTCACGGAGCGGTCTTGGGCCCACATCCAGCGCGTAGGCTCCGAAGCGGACGTCCGGGAGTCGAATGCGGCCCTAGCCGAACTGAACGCGACATTGGAAGCCAGGGTGGAAGAGCGCACGAACGCACTGGTAAAAGCCGAAGAAGCCCTTAGGCATTCGCAAAAGATGGAAGCCGTCGGGCAGCTCACCGGTGGACTCGCGCACGACTTCAACAACATCCTCGCAGGTATCGGCGGCAGTCTCGAACTGATGGGCGCGAGACTTGAGCAAGGACGCATTGCCGACACGGACCGCTATCTCGCGGGTGCACAAGCCGCAGTAAAGCGGGCAGCTGGGCTGACACAGCGCCTTTTGGCATTTTCGCGCCGACAAACCCTCGACCCAAAGCCCACCGATATCAACCGGTTGGTTTCAGGGATGCAGGAGCTTATCGTGCGAAGCGTTGGGCCAGCCGTCGAAGTAGATGCGGTAGCGGCCGCAGGGCTCTGGACAACCTTTGTTGACGTTGGGCAATTGGAGAACGCCCTCCTCAACCTGTGCATCAATGCACGCGATGCGATGCCGCAGGGAGGAAAGGTGACCATCGAGACAGGCAATCGCTGGTTTGACGAGCGCACCGCGAGGGAGCGGGACATGCAGCCGGGCCAGTACGTTTCGCTGTGCGTGACCGATACCGGAACAGGCATGACGCCCGATGTCATCGCCAAAGCCTTCGACCCGTTCTACACCACCAAGCCGACTGGTCAGGGTACAGGGCTCGGTTTGAGCATGGTTTATGGCTTCGCGGGGCAGTCAGGGGGAACTGCAAGGATTTACTCCGAGGTCGGAAAGGGCACGACCATTTGCATTTACTTGCCGCGGTATCTCGCCAAGGCTGAAGAAGTTGACGAGGCTGCCCTAGCACCGCCGGCACCCCGCTCCGCCGGTACGGATACGGTGATGGTGGTCGACGACGAGCCTCTTGTCCGGATGGTTGCCGTGGAAATCCTCGAGGAGCTCGGATACGAAGTGCTTGAGGCGGAGGATGGTCCATCGGCGATCAAAGTTCTCCATACACGGCCAGACGTGGACCTGTTGGTAACGGACGTGGGATTGCCCAATGGCATGAACGGCCGACAGCTCGCTGATGCCGTTCGCGTCGCTCGACCGGACTTGAGAGTGCTCTTCGTCACCGGATATGCGGAGAACGCGATTTTGAACCATGGTCACTTGGAGCGTGGGATGCACGTCATGACGAAGCCTTTCTCCGCCGAGGCGCTCGGACGCAAGGTAAAGGAACTGATTGTAGGTAAGTAAAGTATCGAAGATTTCGTTCGCCCGCGGCGTCGCTTGAGGTCCTCTTGGGCACTATCCCCAAACAGCGGAGAGATGTTCGGAAGACGCAGGTTCCGGCTGCATCGAGCCGATCTGCTCAGCCTTGCTTTCCTCTATCGAGCGGCATGGTGATGGACCTCCGGCTCGGCTGGGCTTGGAACTGTGCACAGGATGCGCAGGTCCGCACTGGGCCGCAAGTTGAATATACCAGTTGGTCTATTTCAGGCTCGAAGGTCCATATCGACGTTTAGCACTCTTGATGCTGATCCCGACGACGATGAACAGTGTTGGCATTGACCGCGAAATCACGAGCGACATTTTGCTGGCATGACCCAGACACCCTCGCCTCCCTCACCCACTCACCCCGATCGCTTCCTCCGATGTCAGGAAGCTCTCGACGACGCTTTTGCGACAGCCGTAGAGGCAGCCGTAGAGGCAGGCTGGCATCCCGAGGAGGTCGCCGCGGCAATGGTCGAGATAGCCGACAATCACATGCTCTCGGTGCTTGCCAACCGCGGTCTTGAGCGCGATCTTGCAATCTTGAAGAAGAGGAGATTGTAAGGCGCATGTGCGGAAGATTCACGTTCGAACATGAGTGGTCGGCGTTTATCGATCTCTATGACCTCCCGCGGATTCAGAGCGCGGTCGGAACACCGCTGCCCGCTTCAATATCGCGCCCACTCAGCAGGTTCTGGTTGTTCACAGCGACGCCGAGGAACTCCAGATCGCTGAGGAGGCCCGCTGGTGGCTGGTGTCCTTCTGGGCGAAGGAGATGCCGAAGGCTGCGATGTTCAATGGATCGAAACGGTCGACGCCGTGCGGGATCGGTTGGAGGATGTCTCTCGGCCAGATAGAGGCAGCCATCGTCGCGACGGCTCTCAAAATTCCAGACCTTAGCGATGACAGGTCGGGTGACGTCGGCAGCGTGCAGAGTTCGACAGCCCTCTTGATGAGGTCTTTGCTTTGCCCCTTTCCGTAAGCCATGCCGCTACGCAACCGATGGAAGCGGCAGACCGCGGACAGGGGACAGCGATCGCAGGCGCGCGAGCAAGTGCTGAAGTTTGAGCTGAACGGACAATGCGAGGTATCACGGAGGAATACCTCAATGGGAACCCGGATCGTTCGACCCGGCAATAGCCGGCAGAAAAATGCCGTACTTTCGAAAGCTGTCGAAGTTGGCTTCGCCATTGGACGACCTAAGCCGCTTTCCTCCCCAGCCCTGAAGGACAGGGTCTCCCCGCGGCGGTTGATGAAACCATTGGAGCCCTTGGCTAGACCGCCCGTATGCGTGGACACGCACTTTCAGCGGCTCAACCGTCCGTTACCGCACTGATATTTTCCGTTGCACGGCAGTGGTTTGTGGATAGTTCTTGATTTGGCTGGTAAGCCGATTCAATTATCATGGTCGGCTCTGGCTTTGCGCTTTGTTTGTCCGATCAAAACCTAAGGAAAACCGTTTGACCAAGACCGCTTGGCCGAAGGAGCCGCTCACGAACGCCGACATGCAAATATTGCACGGCGTCCTCGTCGATTGGTGTCGCAACAATGCGTGCGATCCCTCCAGTGACCGAGGAAAGCTCGCTGCTAAAGCGCTGGTGGGATGGCATGAGTTCGGTATTCACGACGCTGCCGAGCTCGCCCAGCTCATGAGGGACGAGGTTGTGGTCTCGAATACCTGAGGCTTTTTCTGGCGCGTCGTTCGATCGTTTTCGTCACATCAATTCCTAGAAATGCTACATGGGACGGGCCCGGTAGGTGCCGATGTCATCGGTGCCAACAGGAGATGTAAGCTGGAGCCTGCCGCAATCTCGGTCCATGATCGGAACAATCCTTCCTCTGAATGCTTTAGCTCTGCATTCACGCGAAGGAAAACCGATGGCTGACAATCCAAATACCGATCCAGCTCTTGCGCCCTCCTCAGATAGCCCAGCTCAAAACCGAGCAAAGCTGCGGTTCGGTCGAGCTGCAATCTGGGTGGGCGTAGGTATCGCAATCTTTGCGTTTGTCTTCTATGTCGGGATCGGAGTCTATGGCGGATATCACGCGGCGGGATAACGGCTGACCAGTAAGCGGTCCTGCCGCTCCGGTGTTAACCGCAGGACTGGGTATTCGTTCAGTTTAGGCCGCCGCGAATGCGTGAGCTGGCGCTCAGACGCATGATGGGCTGGCTCGTGGGTCGCGTGGGTGCATATGTAGTCAATGGTTGCGCCGAATATCATCTGTACCGTCGGCGGGCACCACAATTCCGACGTATCGTATGGGCTCGCCTTTCGCATCGCGAAACCCCCTACCAAAGCACGTCACCGTCACATAGACGCCTTCGCAATTACAGACCCGGTACGACTGCTGTTGCGGCCGATGCGCAATAATGCTGTCGCTGATCGCCTTAGCCAATATCGGCGCATCTTGGGGATGCACCCTCGCGAGAAAAACCTCGATCGGTAGGCCTTGCTCAGCTTCGGCTGGATCGACGCCAAAAAGCGATGCCAGGGCGTTGTCAGCGTACAATATGTTCTCGGGGAGGTCCCACGTAAAAAAACCTGCATCTGGCACTTCGTTTCCAAAGAGCTCGGTCGAAAAGGTCATGGTCTGTGGGGCGCGCATGGATTTCCTTCTACAGGCAGGACTGATTCCTCGAATACGAAGTTAGCTTACTCTAAATTAACTTCAAGCTGCGACCAGTCCAACCAGCTCTATTTGGGGGTGCGCGCAGATTGTCGGTACGAGGCCATGTGCAGTTTCGCGAAAGGCGCAGTCTCCAAACACTGGCCAGGTTTGGACTACCAACCGCGCAGGGCGTGACAATTCTGCTACCCGAGCGATCAACGGAACCACTCGGTAACCGAGTTTCGATGTGAGCGGTTGACCGAATCACGAATATTCGGAAACTATTTATTAGCGAGTTGAATTCGGCTTTTGCTCATAAGGAAACCCTATGTCTACCTTCACCGAAAAGGCCGACTTGCTGAACGTCATGGCCAACGCAAGCCGCTTACAAGTTTTGACGACGTTACGCGATGGAGAAATGGGCGTTGGCAAGCTCGCCGAGACTGTTGGCCTAAGCCAGTCTGCTCTCTCCCAACACTTGGCCAAACTTCGAGCAATGGACTTGGTTTCCACACGGCGTGACGCTCAGGCAGTTTACTATTCCGTGAAATCCGACAGAGTTTATGCGGTATTGGACATGCTGAGCGAATTGTTCGACGAGACCATTGAAGTCCGGTCTCTAATGGCTAGTTGACGTCAAATCCCACTCTGTGTCAGATGCTTTCGGCCCAAATCAACGGCGAAGCTCCGTGGAACCAGAAAGCTGATCGAGGAGAAGCGAAAACTCCTCAAGCCCAAGAAGACCGCAAAGGGCAAATCCAGCGCCGCTCCCGGGTCTAACGTTGTCAACATCATGGATGCGCTACGAAGAGCGTCGTCGCCGAGATTAAAGGCCGGAAAGCCGGATGATTGCCGGAAACCCAAAAGGAGACCTCGATGGAGAAGGACAAGGACTATTCTGATCGTACGCCATCCAAGGAGCAGAAGCCGGTCCCGCAGGCTGCTAACCAGGCTCCGCTAGATAGACGCCATGCGACGTCAAACGATGCTGCGGAGGTTGTCATAGACTCGAATGACCGCCCGAAGGACGCGGCGGGAAAACCTCCTCGCGGCGAGGTCTAGGCTTCGCCATGGACTGCAGTGAAACTTTGCTGAAGTGCTGACGTCTACAAACCGAAAATTGACTGCGACAGCTTTCGGTCACGCCCGGTCAGCTGATGCTGAAAAATCAGGTCATAACATCAATCGATCCTGAAGACCGCGGCATTGTCCGAGATATCCCGCAGCCCCTTGTAGGACGCATGCCGGAGCTTGCCGTCGTCCGTCCAAGCGCGATACTCGATCTCAGCTATCAAAGTCGGTTTTGCCCATACGACGTCCTTTCGACGACCGTTGAAGACGACCGCCGGCCGCTTGGTCGCAAGCTTGTCCAGAGCCGCGCGCAGTTGTACCGCGTCGTTATATTTGAATCCCGTACCGACGGAGCCGACGTATTGAAGTGCGTCACCGTTGTGGGCTGCGAGCAGCAGGCTCCCTAAGCCACCACGAGCTGTCGATGACCGTTCGTAGCCGACAACGAAGAAGCTTTCCGAGGCAATGCACTTCACTTTGATCCAGTCGGCAGTCCGTCCTGACCTGTAAGTGCTGTCCGCATTCTTGAAGATCACACCTTCAAGGCCATGTTCGCAGGCCGCTCGGAATATCGCGCCGCCCTCGCCTTCGATTTCCTGAGAGAATTGGATCGGCCCATCGCGATCGCCGACTAATTGCTCAAGGAGATGCCGTCGGCTCGATAACTCCATTTTCTGGAGGTCATGACCGTCGAGGTATAGGACGTCAAATGCGATGAAGATCGAGCCAGAAGATGGAAGCTTCCCGCCTCGCCCACCCAGTGTTCGCTGGAGCGCTCCGAAATCCGATCGACCTTGCTCGTCGAGCACCGCCGCTTCTCCATCGAGGATGGCGCTCGCGACATCGAGCTGGCGAGCCTCATCAACGATAGCGGGAAATCGTTCGGTCCAGTCGTGTCCACCGCGCGTAATGATGCGGACGCCTGTCGGCTCGATGTGAATGGCCAGACGGTAGCCGTCGATCTTCACCTCGGCGCGGTAGCGCTGATCGCTTGGAGGCTTTGCCTTGAGCAACGCTAACGCGGGTTCCACGCGACAGGGCATCGGATCGAGGAGCAGGTTTGGTTGCGAAGGGTCGCGGCGCTTGCGGACGGAGCCGCGTAACGACTTGTCGTCGGAGAGAAGTGGCTTTGATCTCGGTTTTTTCGCCATCTGTGGATTACATCAGGGATTTCTAATTTGTTGGTTGCCGCGTGCGATGAGGGTGGTAGGCTTCATGTGCCTAAGATGACCTCCTTCGACCCCGCTGCGGCATACAGCGGGGTTTCTTTTTATCAGCTTGCTTTCCTCAGCTCATCCATGTCGTCCGGAAGCACATGCATTCCAGCCGCGTGAGCTGCCGTCACGAAGGCGGCACGGGCCGCTTCGGGCTCTGCCGCAAAGACCATCGCGTCAATCGATCGTGCAAGCGCGCTGTGGAAAGCGGACTTCGATTTGTCCGGCCATTTATCTGTGAGGTACATTATCATCTCCTCAACGGTCTCCGCAGGGGCATATTGGCCGATACCGTAAATCTCGACTTCGAGCGGCTCGATCGGTGTGAGGGCATACCCGGTCATGACGCGCAACCTTCTTTGACGGTAGATGCGAATCAACTGGCGACGAAGTGATTCGTTCCGAATCAGATCAGAGGGTTACATGGATCGCTCGCCATCGTGCTGAACAGCCCGCACTAAAGCATCTCAGTTGTAAGGACGTGGAAGCGGAAGCTTCACGGGAGCGCTGACAACGAGGCTGAGCCGTGATACATTAGGGCATTCTAATTTTCTTCATCGAACGGCCTCGCTTCGCGTGTTGGCCGTTCGCATCATTGCGGGAGGGTGATGACATGACCGAACTCGATGAAGCCAAACTCAACAATTTCGTCGGCAAGATGCTGGGCGACTTGGGCGGCGCGTTCAGCGTTCCCACCGTTCGTGTTGGATTAAGGCTGGGACTTTTCGAGACCTTGCACAAAGCCGGTCGCGTCTCGGCCGAGGAACTCGCTTCCGCAGCAGGTGGGCTGGCGGTACGGTACGTCCGGGAGTGGGCGTTGGCTCAAGCAGCCAATGGCTACATCGACTACGATGGCAGCAGCGATACGTTCAGCCTGTCGCCGGAGCAGGCGATGGTCTTCGTCAACAAGGACAGTCCGGTTTACCTCGAGGGCGCGTTCGACCTTGCAGCGGCTATGATCGAGGGCGAGCCGAAGGTCGAGGCGGCATTTCGTACGGGCGGTGGTGTACGATGGGGCGATACCGCAGGCTGTCTGTTCTGCGCGACGGGTGCCTTCTTCCGTCCCGGTTACGTCAACAACATTGTCTCGGTGTGGTTACCCTCTCTGCAAGGCGTCGAAGAAAAGCTGGAAAGCGGTGCGAGAGTTGCAGACGTCGGCTGTGGGGTCGGATTCTCTACTATCCTCATGGCGCAGGCGTATCCGAATGCGACGTTCATTGGCTACGATTTCCACGAACCGTCGATCGTCGAAGCGTCAAAACACGCACGAACTCATGGCGTGGATGACCGGGTCAAGTTCTTGGCAGCGTCCGCGAAAGATATAACGGAAACGGATTTCGATCTAATCACGAGCTACGACTGCCTCCATGACATGGGTGATCCACGGGGATGCGCTGCTCACATGCGACGTATTCTGAAGCCCGACGGAACGTGGATGATTGTCGAGCCGATAGCCGGAGATCGTCCTCGGGACAACATGAACCCCGTGGGCCGCCTCTACTACAATGCCTCCACCATGATCTGCGTACCGACTTCGCTTGACCAGGAAGTCGGAGAGGGCTTGGGCGCTCAAGCTGGCGAGGAGAAGTTGACCGAGGTTATTCGCTCGGGCGGCTTTGGCCAAGTGCAACGAGCCGTAACCGGACCGTTCAACATGGTGCTCGAGGCCAGATTGGCGGCGTGACGTAAACCCGCCCAATGGAAACAAGATATTGCGAAATTTCCGTGAGGAGGTGATCCCATCGCCCGTATTTCGCGCAGATAGCATGGATGTGCGGTTCTGCGAGCTCATATTGTTTGGCCGAAAGGTCGGCATCCCCGAAGAAAAACCCCGAACCGCCCGTCAAGGCAATGATATCGCAGCCTGCGTCTACAACCTCTTGGACAAAACTCGGAATCTGGTCAGCTGTCATCATATTCGATGCTCCCCTCGCCTAGCTCGATGCCTACCCGATAAGTATGGAGCTTCGCGCCCTATTGGCCTAGTCGCAGATGTGCGGTTTGATCTACTGTGGGGTGAGAGCCTTCGCCTAGCCGGGATGCTCAAATGTTTCGGCGCGTCAGCTTCTCAACTGCTCCGGATATTTTTTTTGACCCGGCTATGGACACCACAACTCTCTTCTGGGTCAGGTCCAGCGCGTCTCACACATCTGATCATTCCGCTAACTGATGGTACATCATCGCGGCTAAAACTGCTCGACAGAAAACCTCGGATCGAGGGCGTGCTCTGTCTCCAGCCGATTATCGACGTTGATGATCGATGCCGACGGCTCGTTCGATTTTCGACAGAATTCGGATACAGAAGGGTTCACACCCCGAGAGACAGCAGTCAAACATGATTGTCTGATGCCAATCTTAAACAGGAATGACGGATTGCCAGAGTACCCGACGACTGCCGACAGGCGATATTTTGTAGTTCGCGGCCGCCTGTGGCGGCAGTGCAATCCCGCCCTTGACCAAGAAACCCATGATCGCCTGGTCGCCGAGCTCATGGCGGCGCGCCGGGCCGTTCGCG
>UBQW01000019.1 GCA_900467745.1 Hyphomicrobiales bacterium | reverse complement strand
CCACTCACACAGCCCGCGAGCAATAGCAACAATGCCGGAGAGGCAAAACGAAAAGACGCCATTAACTATCTTCCTGTAACTCGACCAAAAAAATCATTCATGTCAGAAGCAATGATGCTTCACTATCGGCCGCGCTTCGCTCGAAACGAGAAACACCATCCCGAAGCAGTTCGCGGCAATGTATCAATGAGTCTCACTTTATCACAGTGCAGATATGTCACACTCATACCTCATTTTTTTGACGTCGCGAGAAGACGCGGCGGATAACCACAAAGAATGATGGTACGAAGAAAATGCCAAGCGCGGTCGCAAACAGCATGCCGCCAAGCACGCCGATACCGATCGCGTTCTGCGCAGCCGAGCCCGCACCGGTGGCGATCGCCAGCGGCACGACGCCGAGGATGAAGGCCAGCGAGGTCATGATAATCGGTCGCAGACGCAGCCTTGCGGCCTCCAGCGTCGCATCAATGATGCCCATGCCCGTCTCCATTCGGTCCTTGGCGAACTCCACGATGAGAATCGCGTTCTTCGCCGCCAGGCCGATGGTCGTGAGCAGGCCCACCTTGAAGTAAACGTCGTTTGCCTGGCCGAAGACGGTTGCCGCGACCAGCGCGCCGAGCACGCCGACCGGTACGGCCATGATGACCGAGAACGGGATCGACCAGCTTTCATAGAGTGCCGCGAGGCAGAGGAAGACGACGAGGACCGAGATGGCGTAGAGCATCGGGGCCTGCGAACCCGACAGGCGTTCCTGATAGGAGATGCCCTGCCAAGCGACGGTGTAGCCGCCGCCGAGCTGTGCCGTCATCTCTTCCATCGCGTTCATGGCGTCGCCGGAGCTGACACCCGGTGCCGACGCGCCGTCGAGCGGGATGGCGCTCACCGCATTGAAGCGGGCGAGCGTCGGGGCGCCCTTGACCCATTCGGTGCGGGTGAAGGCGGAGAAGGGGACCATCTCGCCATTGGTGTTGCGGGCAAACCAGTGGTCGAGGTCGTCGGGCTGCATGCGGAAGGGAGCATCGCCCTGGACGTAGACCGGCTTGATCTCGCCGTTCAGCGTGAAGTCGTTGACGTCGCGGCCGGTGAAGATGACCGAGAGCATCGAGTTGACCGAGGAGATGTCGACACCCATGGCGCCGATCTTCTCCTGGTCGATGACGATCTTCATCTGCGGCTCGACTTCCTTGTTGTTGCTGCGGAGCGCAACGACCTTGCCGCTGGTGTTGGCCATGCCGATCAGGCGCTTGGAGGCCGCATCGAGCGCCTCGGTGCCATGACCGCCGGTATCGACGAGATACATGGAGAAGCCGCTGGACACGCCAAGACCCTGGATCGCCGGCGGCAGCAGCGCGAAGACCTGGGCTTCGCGGATCTGCGAGAAGGCGCCCAGCGCGCGGGTGGCGACGGCCTGCGCATGCAGCTTGTCGTCCGTGCGTTCGGCGAAGTCCTTGAGCTTGGTGAAGACGATCGCGCTGTTTTGGCCGGAGCCGTTGAAGCCGAAGCCAAGGGCGCCGAAGACGGACTGCACGGCGTCCTTTTCGTTTTCGCGATAGTAGGTCTCGACCTTTTCGACGACGGCCTGGGTCTGCTGCGTGGTCGAGCCCGGAGGCGTCGTCACGATCGTCAGCAGCACGCCCTGGTCTTCCTGCGGCAGGAAGGAGGTGGGCAGGCGGGTGAAGAAGTAGGCGCAGCCGAGGCCGACCAGCAGGAAGACGACCATGACGCGCCACGGACGCTTCAGGAGATAGCCGATCGAGCGGACATAGCCGTTGGTGGAGCGGGTGAAGTTGCGGTTGAACCACTCGCTGGCACGGTTCTTCTTGTGGTCATGCACCGGCTTCAGCATCGTGGCGCAGAGCGCCGGCGTCAGCACGATGGCGACGAGCGCCGAGAGCAACATCGCCGAGACGATGGTGACCGAGAACTGGCGATAGATGATGCCGGTCGAGCCGCCGAAGAAGGCCATCGGAATGAAGACGGCGGTCAGGACGAGCGCGATGCCGACGATAGCGCCGGTGATTTCGCCCATCGATTTCTCGGTGGCCTCCATCGGCGACAGCTTCTCTTCCGTCATGATGCGCTCGACGTTCTCGACCACGACGATGGCGTCGTCGACGAGCAGACCGATCGCGAGCACCATGGCGAACATGGTCAGCGTGTTGATCGAATAGCCTGTCGCGGCAAGGATGCCGAAGGTTCCGAGCAGAACCACGGGAACCGCGATGGTCGGGATGAGCGTCGCCCGGAAATTCTGCAGGAAGACCAGGAGAACGACGAAGACGAGCACGATCGCTTCGATCAGCGTGTGCACGACCTTCTCGATCGACAGCTCGACGAAGGGCGTCGTGTCGTAGGGATAGGTGATCTCGACGCCCTCGGGCAGGCCCTTGGAAATGGAATCGAGCGCGGTCCGGACACGGCCGGCGGTATCGATGGCGTTGGCGCCGATCGCGAGGTTGACGGCGAAGCCGCTCGACGGCTGCGCATTATAGCGCGAGGAGCCGCCATAGCTTTCCTGGCCGATCTCGATGCGCGCGATGTCGCTCAAGCGAACCGTCGAGCCGTCCTTCTCGACTTTCAAGATGATGTGCTCGAAGTCGGAAACGGTGGTCAGCTGGCTCTGCGCGGTGATCGTGACGTTCATCTGCTGGCCTTCGACGGAAGGCTGGGCGCCGAGAGAACCGACGGACACCTGCGTGTTCTGCGCCTCGATCGCCGAGGTCACGTCGCCCGTCGTCAGCTGGTACTTGACCAGCTTGTATGGGTCGAGCCAGACGCGCATGGCGTAGCCGGAGCCGAAGATATTGACGCTGCCGACGCCTTCCAGGCGCTGGACCTGCTTTTCGATCGAGTTCGACAGGATGTTGCCGAGATCGACGGAGTTGCGCTTGCCGTCGGTGGAGACCAGCGCGCCGACGAGAAGGATACTCGAGGTCGAGCGGGTGACGCTGATGCCGGCGTCGATGACGTCGCTCGGGAGCTGAGACTGCACCAGCTGCAGCTTGTTCTGCACCTGCACCTGGGCGATATCGGGATCGGCCGCCGTGCCGAAGGTCAGCGAGATGCTGGCCGAGCCGGTCGACGAGGTCGAGGTCATGTAGGTGAGGTCGTCGAGGCCGGTCATGCCGTCCTCGATGAGGGTCGTCACCGATTTCTCGACCGTTTCAGCGCTGGCGCCGCGATAGGTGGCGTTGATGCGCACCGTGGTCGGCGCGATATCCGGATACTGCGAGATGGACAGCGTGAAGATCGCCAGCACGCCTGCGAGCATGATCGTGATCGCTATGACCCACGCAAAGATCGGACGTCGGATGAAAAACTTGGCCATTGGCTAATTCCTGTACGGCTCGGATCAATGATCGACGCGTTACTTCGCGGCGGGCTTCTGCGCGTCGCCGGCGGCGGCTGGAGACGCCACGGGCACGACGATACCCTTGTCATTGATCTTCATCTCGGTCGGCTTGACCGGCATGCCCGCGGTGATCGACTGCAGGCCGGAAACGATCAGCTGATCGCCGTCGTTGACGCCTTCGGTCACCAGCCATGCATTGTTGGATGGCGATGCGTTTTCGAAGATGCGGTTTTCGACCTTGCCATCCGCGGATACGAACTGCGCCGACAGCTCACCATTGGCGTTGCGGCTGGTTGCGAGCTGGGGCAGGGCAAAGCCGTTTTCGGAGCCAAGTTCCAGCGTCGCGCGGACATACATGCCCGGCAGGATGATGCGGTCGGGATTGGGGAAGCGCACGCGGATGGTGAAGGTGCCGGTCGTTTCGCTGACGACCGACTTCGACATGTCGAGCGTGCCCTTCTCACCGTATTCCTTGCCGTTTTCGAGGATCAGGCGGAAGGCGTCGTTGCCGCGCGTGCCCTTGATCTCGCCATCGGCAATCGCGCTGCGCAGACGCAGCAGGTTGGTGCTCGATTCCGTCAGAAGGATATAGGCCGGGTCGAGCTGGCGCACGGTGGTGAGCGCCGTGGTCTGGTTGGCGGATACGACGTTGCCGACGTTATAGGCCGTCTGGTCGATGACGCCGTCGAAGGGCGCGACGATCTTAGTGTGGTCGAGATCGATCTCGGCGGCCGAAAGAGCGGCCTTTGCCGATTCAACTTCGGCCTGCGCCTGCAGGAGGTTGGTCCGTGCTGTCTCAAGCTCGATCTGCGTGGCGCCCGAGCCGACGAGGCGCTGGTAGCGGTCGAAGTTGCTCTGTGCGCTCGGTACGCTGGCTTCGGCCTTGGCGATGGCGGCGCGCGCCTGGGCGACGGCCGCGACATAGGGGGCGTCTTCGATCTGGTAGAGAACGTCGCCCTTCTTCACCTCGCCGCCTTCGCGGAAGGTGATGTCGCGGATGAGGCCGCTGACCTGCGGACGGATGTCGGCCGTCTGGAACGCCTCGGCGCGGCCGGGAAGGATCGTCGTAACCGGGAAGTCGCCCTTCTTCAGCGTGATCACGCCGACGGCAGCCGCCTGCTGAGCCGCTCCGGCACCGCCGGCGCCCGCGGCCGGTGTCTTGCCGCTGTCGCTGCAGGCGGCGAGAACGCCACCGATGGCAAGAGCTGAGGAAACGAGGAGAAAGCGACGTATCATGTTCAATTCCCTATGCGCTGGCTCGCGGATCGAAGCCTGCCGGGGATGCCACACGACAAACGATCCGGAGTCAAATGCCTCTGATGCGAATTAACAAAGCCTTTAGAAAGTGACGTAATTTATGAATCGTCACTTAGCAAGTGCTATTTTGCAGTGCGGCATCGGCGAAATCGACGATCTGCCTCGCTCGCTCGACCAGGGTTTCCTTATCGTCCTTGACGATCAGAACCGGATGCAGCACGCCTGCAAGCACATCGGCGACGGTCTTTGCTGCGCGCGCAGGGTCCGTGCAGTGATAGCGGCCTTCCGCGACACCTTCGCGAATGATGGCTTCCAGTTTCTGGATGACCTTTTCACGATACCGCCTGCCGGCCTCGATCTTGGCCTCGATGCTGACGAGGACCATTTCGAAGATGTAGGGGTTCTTCTGGATGTCCTCGAGATGGCTGTCGAGCAGCCGGAGCACGAAGCGGAGCAACTGTTCGCGCGGCGGCAGGTCATCGGCGACGAAGCGGTCGGCGACGTCGCTCAGGTGCCGTTCGGCGATCGCGTCGACCAGGGCGGTCTTCGAATGAAAGTGCTTGAAGACGTTGGCCGGCGACATGCCGAGCGAGGCGGCGATATCGGCGATCGAGACGGCGACGAAGCCGCGCTGGCGAAACAGCTGCTCGGCCATCGTCATAATGTCTTCGCGGGTCTCTTCGGCCTTGCGCCTTGGCCTTCTTGCCATGAATTCTCCAGCCGGATTCGCCCGGCATCGCTGTCCTCAGAAATTAACGCGATATTGAAAGGGCCTGCAAGCCAAAGTCGCAGGCCTTCATGCGATCGAGCGATTACGGGAAATAGCGCGAGAGGTTCTTGCGCACGCGCTCCACCGGGGGCGCGCCGGTGTCGTCGGGCACGAACGTCTGCGCGGTGATGGCTTCATACGCCTTTATATAGACAGCCGAGGTCTGCTCGATGAGGTCGTTCGGGATCTCGGGGATCTCGTCCTTGTAGGGGTCGCAGCGTTCGGCCACCCAGGCGCGGACGAAATCCTTGTCGAAGCTTGCCGGGCGCGTGCCGGCATCGAAGCTTGCCTGGTAGCTGTCGGCGAGCCAGTAGCGGCTGCTGTCGGGCGTATGGATCTCGTCGGCGAGGATGATCGTGCCGTTCTCGTCGGTGCCGAACTCATACTTGGTGTCGACGAGGATGAGGCCGCGCTTGGCCGCCATCTCCTGGCCGCGGGCAAACAGCGCCAGCGCGTATTTGGACAGCGTATCCCACTGTGCCTGCGTCAGCAGACCGCCTTCGACGATCTGAGCAGGCGTCAGCGGCTCGTCGTGGCCGCCGTCGAATTCCTTGCTTGTCGGCGTGATGACCGGCTCGGGGAGCTTCTGGTTGTCGCGCATGCCATCGGGCAGGCGCATGCCGTACATTTCGCGCTCGCCCTTCTTATAAAGAGTGAGGATCGAGGTGCCGGTGGTGCCGGCCAGATAGCCGCGCACGACGATCTCGACCGGCAGGATGTCGAGGCGCTTGCCGACGACGACGTTCGGATCGGGATAGGCGATGACGTGGTTGGGGCAGATGTCCTTGGTCGCCTCGAACCAGTAGCGCGCCGTCTGGGTGAGGACCTGGCCCTTGTAGGGGATGCAGGTCAGGATGCGGTCAAACGCGCTCAGCCTGTCGGTGCTGATGATGATGCGGCTGCCATCGGCAAGGTCGTAGTTTTCTCGCACCTTGCCGCGGTAGTAATTCGGCAGTTCCGGGAAATGGGCTTCTGAGAGAATACGCACGGGCTTGACCGTCCTTTTGGGTTACGGGGTCGGTTTGATCGGGGCTTTCCCCTGCTCTAGTTCCATCGTCGGGGATGTCAAGCAAGCGGGGCTCAAACCCAGAAGACATATAGAAGCAGCAGGCTCAAAAAGTAGCTCATCACCGTCACCGGCAGGCCGGCGCGGATGAAATCGGAAAAGCGGTAGCTGCCGATTCCCATGGCAAGCGTGTTGTTGTGGTGGCCGAAGGGTGTGAGGAAATCGAGCGAAGCACCGAGGGCTACTGCCAGCAGATAGGCTTGCGGCTGGTGGTGGCCGGCTGCGGCGAACTCGATCGCGATGGGGCTCAGCACGATGGCGACCGTGGCGTTGTTGACGAAGGGCGTCAGCGCGATCGCCAGCAACAGCACCACGGCGATACCCGCGAGCGGCTGCGACACCGGCAGGATGGCGCCGAGCGCCGAGGCGATCACTTCGGCAGTCCCCGAGGTGCCGACCGCCGAGCCGATCGGGATCATTGCTGCGAGCATGATGATGACGGGCCAGTTGAGATCGGCCATTGCCTGGCGGATGTTCAGGTAGTTGAAGAGCGCCAGCACAAGAACGACGCCGGCGAGCGCGATATCGGGCCGCACGACCGTGGTCGCGGCGATGCCGCAGGCAAAGATCGCGAAGGGCTGCCAGCTCAGCGAGAATGAGGGCGGGACGGGCGGCGAGGCAAGCGGCAGACATTCGCATTCCTCGAGCGCCTCGGCGATCGCCGCACGGTCGCCCTCCAGCACCAGGACGTCGCCGATCGAAAGCTGCAGATCCTCGAAGCGTCCCTCGATGCGCGGCGAGCGCATGGATAGCGCGCTGATCGCAATGCCGCGCATAGTGAAGACCTCCAGCGAGCGCAGGCGCGAGCCGACCAGCGTGCTCTCCGGCATGACGACGGCCTCCACGCGGCTTGCCTCGGCCTGCCCATGATCCGTCTGCAGCGCGCCCGATGCGGCGAGGTCCACAAAGACCGTATCGTCGGCTTCGGCCAGCAGGAGATCGCCGGCTTCGATGATGGAGCGCTCGGCGGATCCGAAGACGAAGGCGTCGTTGCGCAGCAGCGCGTGCGGCTTGAGCGCGAAGCGGGCGGGGAGATCAGCGAGGCTTGCGCCGATCAGCGGCGAGTTCGCGGGCACGCGCCGTTCGGCCACCATGCGGCGTCGCGGCGTTTCGGGTGCCGTCTCATCGTCCTCGCCATCCGCAGGGAACAGGAGCGGCGCCAACACTGACGTCATCAGGATGCCGGCGATGGCGACCGGCAAGCCGACATAGGCGAAATCGAACAGGCGAAAGCTCTCACCGGTCGCCGCCGCAAGCGCGTTGCTGACCAGCAGGTTGGCGGGCGTGCCGATCAGCGACACAAGGCCGCCGAGCAGGGCGGCGAACGAGATCGGCATGATCAGCTGGCGTTTGGGGATTGTGCTGACCGCGCTGATGCGTAGCGCCACCGGCAGCGAGATCGAGAAGGCGCCGATATTGTTCATGAAGATGGAGATGAAGCCTGTCACACCGGACAGGATGGCGATGACGCCGGTGCCGCGCATGCCTCGACTGGCAAGCGCTGTCGACACCCTGTCGAAGAAGCGGGTGCGGGCAAGCACCTGGACCACCAGCAGGATTTCGACGACGGTGATGACCACGGGGCTGGCAAAGCCCGCGAAGACGGCGTCGGTCGGATAAAGCCCGAGCGCATAGCCGGCAAGCAGGCCGGCGATCGCGACGACCTCGACCCTGAAGCGGTCGATCAGAAACAGAACCAGCATCGCGATCAGCAGGATCAGCAGACATGCTTGTTCTGGGGTCATCAGGTCTTCCGGATTGATGCGCTGCTTTACGTGCTGACTGAGACTGTAGCGGTTCGCGGCGCGCTGTATAGAGGGGCGGGCGCAGAGTGCAGTCTATAATGGGGCGCACTCTATATTAGGGACGGTGGCTCAGATGTAGGGCGCGCGCCAGGCACCTTGTTCGGTGCGATCGAGCATCGGGGTCGCGAAGACGGCGACCGTCCGCTCCAGCCATTGCGGGCCGGCCTCGGCGAGTGCCGCGCGCCAGCGCTCGGATTGCAGCATGGCGGCGCCGATCGCGACGGGCTCGATGGAACAGGCCGACAGCAGCTTGAGGCCGGAGACGATCGAGGTGCCGCTTGAGATGACATCGTCGATCAGCGCGACGCGTCTGTTTTCGAGCAACGGCAGCATGCGCGGATCGATATAGAGGCGCTTCTGCTGGGTGGGGGTGGTGATCGACGACAGCGGCACGGAGAGCTCGTCGCGGTACCAGAACTTCCTGGAAGTGCCGAGCGGCACATATCGTTTGTGCCCGAGTTTCTGCGCCACGGCGGATGCGAGCGTCAGCCCGAGCGTCGGCAATCCGGCGACGACGTCGATATCGAGGGCTCTCAGCCTGTCTGCCAGCTGCCCGGCCAATGCGTCGAGCACCTCGAAGCTCGCCTGGTTGATGATGAGCGAGGCCAGCGCGTGCTCGCCATCGGCAAGCGGGCGGAGCGGCAGGCGGAGCTGGCGACCGTCAGTCAGCGTCGCGACATAGAAGGATGTGAAGTCACCCCCAATCGAGAAGGTGCCCGGCGCGTGCAGCTCCTGCCAGAAATCGTGCGGGACGAGGGCGGGGCTGTCTGTCATGATGTCATCTGGTCCGTTTGGTCGTTTCCATGCCGGCGCGGCGGCGCAGCGCCTTGAGCTCGGCCTCGGTCAAAGCGCGTACCGCACCTTTCGGGAGATCGCCGAGTTGGAGATCACCGATCGCCACGCGCACCAGCCGCAGGCATTCGGTGCCGAGCGCTTCCAGCATGCGGCGGATCTGGCGGTTGCGGCCCTCGTCGAGCTCGACTTCGATCCAGCTATTGCGCTCGCCTTGTCTTAAAAGTGTGGCCGCCGTCGCCTTCAGGAGTTCGCCGTCGTGGCGAACGCCATAGGCCATCTCGGCCAGCATCTCGGGCTCCATGACGCGATCGACCTGGACGTGATAGGTCTTGGTGACATGGGTGACCGGGTCGAGCAGCGCCTGGGCGAAGACGGTGTCGTTGGTGAAGAGCAGCAGGCCCTCGCTCGCCTTGTCCAGCCGGCCGACCGGCGACAGATGCGGGGTATCGACATCCTTGAGGCAATCGAACACCGTCGGGCGGCCTTCGGGATCGTGGCGTGTCGTCACCAGCCCGCGCGGCTTGTTGAGCATCAGATAGGTCATCGGC
The DNA here is from genome assembly GCA_900467745.1 of Hyphomicrobiales bacterium. Taxonomy (GTDB): domain Bacteria; phylum Pseudomonadota; class Alphaproteobacteria; order Rhizobiales; family Rhizobiaceae; genus Rhizobium. The sequence goes on along the minus strand of UBQW01000019.1, from coordinate 1,427 downwards.
TCGGCGGCGACATCGCTGCCGTCGACCTTGATCTTCGCCGAGGAGAGGTCGATCCAGGCGGCGCTGTCGAGCACCGTGCGGCCATTGACGGTGACGCGACCGTCGGCGATCAGCTTTTCGGCCTGGGTTCGCGAACAGTAGCCGAGCTTGGACAAAGCGCGCGGCAGGGTCACCCGCTTGCTCTCGACGGCATCGGGCCTGTTGCGGCCGTTCTGCCTTTGCGGTGCGCGCCGCTCTCTCAATCGCCTGTTCCTCTGCTCTTTGGTATCGGCGTTCTGTTATCGGCGTTTTTGGCATGAACGGTGAGGGGATGCCAGACGCGGGGGCGCAAAACGCGGGGATAAGAAGGATGGGACAAGAAGGATGGGGCAAGAGGGGAGGGGGCTCTGTCGCTCAGCCAAAAAGAAGAGGCGGCGCCGGTGGCGCCGCCTGTCTTGGCCGCATTTATATATAGGGGCGGATCGCGGTGGCGATCGCTCTCAGTGACGCGCCATGAAGCCCGCGAGCTGCTCGCGGTTCATGGTAACACCGGCTGCCGCCTTGGCGGGATCCGGATGGGTATAGGATACGCTGGGCATTTCAGGTAGTTCGAGAGCCTGTTGCATGTTCATGATACCGACCGCAAGGCGGCCCTGCGCTCCGTCTACCGTGACTTCGACGATGCAGTTCGATCCTTTGGCAATCATCAGCAGTCCTCCCTCGTTCTTTATAGTCTCCATTATTGGCCTGAAAAACGGGTTTTTCTAAGACCTAAGTAGTACGGGCCGGATGATACTTCGGATCATCCGGCCCGTAAACAAATTAGATACGTCTAATGTTAACGAATGCTATCGCCACCACTGCTGGCGCTGCGGGGCGGCCTGGGCGCCGCTTAAGAGATAGCCGGCGAGAAAGCCGAGCGCGCCGGCAAGCGCCAGAGCCGTGGTGGTGGCTGCCGGATGCTCGCGGGCGGCGTCTGCCGCGGCCACGCCTTCGGCCTTGATCTGGGCAACGGCGGTCTTGGCGCGGGGCGCCATATCCTCATAGGCCTTGCCGGCGCGATCGCGCACTTCGTAATAGGCCTCCGCGCCCTGGGCCGAGATCATCTTCTGCAGACGGGCGACCTCCTGCTGCAGGGCGCTGATGTCCTTGCTAACGGCGGATCTCACATCATCTGTATTGGAAGCCATTGGGCTGTCTCCTTTGTTGCTGACGATAGAAACACGTCTAGAAACACATGGGGGAGGGGTTCGGTTCCGAAAATCGGGCGTTTTGGGTGTGGATAATGACGCTTGGGGGATGATGGGCCGTGGATTGGCCTGATGTTCGGAGGCGTGCGTGGGGGTGTCGAAATGGCTCCACAGAGGCGCCCGGAAATTCCCCCAGTCAAAACAACATGTTATAAAACTGTCAAAAAACTTTGCATGTGGTTGTTGACTTGTTCGGCT
>UBQW01000050.1 GCA_900467745.1 Hyphomicrobiales bacterium | reverse complement strand
CAAGAAGTCGGACGATCAACCGCCCTCGCTTCCGAAGTTGAAAATACAAGACCCGGCCTGTCACGCAATCACCAACTTGTGCGATTGGGGGATTTACGACAGCCTTCCGTATGCGCTGTTGCTGAAAGGTCACAAATACGACATGCGGCCATTCCGTTTCTTTATACTTCGTTAAGAAAGCCCTGGTTTTGCGGGGGTTTAGTGCCAACCGACAGCACGACGGAACCCGGCGATGTGCCACATTGGTACCGTTTTCCGGCCAGATTCGGCGGGATAGCCAAGGATTTTAGCAGGCGAACAAATAAGCCGCGTGACGGATCGACGAATACGGCTGGTGGAATCGCTTGTGAAGCGTCGGATGATTCTCAAAGCGATTCTACGCGGTGCTGTCATCGTCGTGTCATGTCGATGATGACAAGGTCCGCCGCGCGCAAAGACGCGCTCGCATGAACACATATGTTCGATGCAAAAATCACTGAAATGTCTGTTTGGAAAATCCGCTGAGCTAGGGAGCGGCAACGGTGTGTCCGGATCGGACATTGGGATGATGGCGGAGAAGATGGGATTCGAACCCACGATACCCTCTCGGGTATACTCCCTTAGCAGGGGAGCGCCTTCGACCACTCGGCCACCTCTCCGGTCGAGAGCCTGATAGAGTCATTCGCTGGGGGACGCAAGCGCTTTTCGGCTTTGTCCCTGAAGAAAAAGCCGGCTTATTTTTAAGCCAGCAATTGCTTCAGATCGGAAGACCCATCGGCGAGGATGGACTTGTCGGGGTTTATGCCGAGTTCCAGCATCTTCTTGCCGCTGACATAGGCCTTGGCATCGTTGATCGCATCGACGGCGATGAACTTGCCCGATTTGAAGTACCAGATCGAATGCGCGCCTTCGCGTGCGCCGGGGCGCAGTAGCGTTTCGTCGTAGCCGAGATTGAAGCCGGCTATCTGCAGTTTCACATCATATTGATCGGACCAGAACCAGGGCTTCGGCTCGTAGGGCGCGTTGCCGCCTGCGATTATGGCGGCGGCCGCATCGGCCTGGTCGACGGCGTTCTGCACCGATTCGAGACGGATGCGCCCGCCCTGCCAGGGAAGTGCCGCGCAATCGCCTGCTGCGAAGATCGACGGGTCGGAGGTGCGCGCGAATTCGTCGACGACGATGCCGTTCGCAACTTCGAGACCCGATTCCTTGGCGAGCTGGTCGTTCGGCGTCACGCCGATGCCGACGATGGCGAAATCAATATCGATGATCGAGCCATCGGAGAGTTCGGCGCCGACGAGCTTGCCGTCGCGGCCGATCAGATGCTTGAGGCCGGTCTTTTCGCGAATCTGCACATCATGCTCTTCGTGGATGACGCGCATGATATCCGCCGTCTCCTTGGCGGCGACGCGCTGGAGAATGCGGTCGGCCATCTCGATGACGGTGACTTCAAGACCCAAATGGCGCGCAACGGCAGCGGCCTCGAGGCCGATATAACCGCCGCCTATAATAAGGACGCGGCGGCCCGGGCGCATTTCGGCGGCCAGAAGATCGGCGTCGCGCTTGTCGCGGGCGACATAGACGCCTTCGAGATCGCCACCAATCGCGGCCGGCAGACCACGCGGCGTCGAGCCCGTCGTCAGCGCCAGTGTGCCGTAGTCGATGGTGGAGCCATCCTGGAGAACGACCTGCTTCTTGTCGCGCTTGATCTGCTCGACCCATGTAGAGAGACGAATCTCGACATCGTTGTCGGTGAACCACTGCTCGGGGCGAAACAGCAGGCGGTCGAAGCTCATTTCGCCGAGCAAATACTTCTTGGTGAGCGGCGGGCGTTGGTACGGCAGCACGTCCTCGGCGCCAAGAATGGTGATGGGCCTGGTATCCTTGAGCGCGCGCAGCTTGGCCGCCATTGCAAAGCCTGCCTGACCTGCGCCGATAATCACCAATCTGTCCGTCACGATATCGCTCCCGCATTCACTGTATCGAGCAAAGGCCTATCCCCTGCCCCTTGCGTCGTCAACCGGAGCGGAGCGCCGTCAGGCGATCTCGATCCAGCGGCGCTGGTGATAGGACTCTGCCATGGCGTGAACAGACTTTTCTATCCTAAGACCGTCTTCGAATGTGACGATCACCGACGGCTCACCGGAAATCGCACGAATGAGTTCGCGGCATTCGATGATCTTCAGATCGTTGAAGCCAAGGCCGTGGCCCGGAGCGGGAATGAAACGGTCGTAAGGGTGATGGGCGGGGCCGGCCAGGATTTTGCGGAAGCCCTGCTCGCTGCCGCGGCCATCGGCCTGATAGAGCTCGAATTCGTTCATGCGCTCCTGGTCGAAGGTGATCGCGCCTTTCGACCCGAATATCTGCAGGGCTATACGTCCCTTTCGACCCCAGGCGGCGCGATTGGCCATCAACACGGCGGAAATGCCGCCGCCAAGACGCATCAGCACATTGGCCGCGTCGTGATTCTCGACCGGTCGCCGACCACCGTCCTTGATGGGGCGATCGGCATAGGGCTTTGCCATATCTGTCACCACGGCTTCGACATGGCCGAAGAGATACCAGAGTAAAGACAAAGGATGGACGGCGAAATCGTCGAGCGCGCCATAACCGGCCGACAATTCGCTCTTCCAATAAAAGAGCGCGTCCGGATCGGCCATGAAGTCCTCGTCCATCTCGACGCGGATATGATTGACCTGCCCTATGGCACCTTCGCCGATCAGCGCCTTGATGTGGCGAATGATCGGGTTCTGGATATAGTTGTAGCCGAGCACGGCCACCTTGCCGGAGCGCCTTGCCGCATCCAGCATGCGCTCGGCATCCGCAAAGGCCGGCGCCATCGGCTTTTCGCACCAGACATGCTTTCCTGCTTCAAGGGCCGCGATCGCCATCTCGGGGTGAAACTGGTTCGGCGTGGTGACCGAGACGACATCGACATCGGGGTCGGCGATCAGCTGGCGCCAGTCCCCCGTCGCCTTTTCAAAGCCGAATTCCGAGGCGCGCGCATCGGCGAGATCCCTGTTCGCCTCCGCCAGATGCACGAGGCGGGGACGCCCGACATCGCCGAAGACGGTCTTGACCGCATTCCATGCAAGCGCGTGGCACTTGCCCATATAGCCCGTGCCGATCAAGCCGACGCCCAGTGACCTCATGATATCCTCCCGCTCCGATCATGATTTTGGAATGCTTGGACCATTTTGACAAGACGGGCTGGCGAGCCCAGAAGCAGGTGAAAGCCATCAAACAGCGGAAAAGGCTCGATATTTCTCACATAAAAAACAAATATGCCCGGGAATGGAAATCATCTATGGTCGAGAAACTGGAATATACGTTTCATTTTCGGATCAGCACATGGACAACGACCCCAAGGCCCCCTCTCGCGTTCCCAGGGATTTCGAGAGCCTGCGCAGCACGATCATCGAGCGCAAGGCGACCATGCCGAAGCGGCTGGCGCAGGTGGCGGCCTTCGCGCTGGCCAATCCCGACGAGATCGCCTTCGGCACGACGGCAAGCATCGCGTCTGCTTCCGAGGTTCAGCCATCGACGCTGGTGCGGCTTGCGCATCACCTGGGATATGACGGCTTTTCCGACCTGCAGAGCATTTTTCGCGAGCGGCTGCGCGACCGGACACTGACTTACGAAGAGCGGTTGGTGACGCTGGAGCAATCGGGTGGCGAGGACGAGGACGCCAATCTGCTTTCCGGCTTCATTTCGGCGGCCGGCCAATCGATCAACCGGCTGGCAGCGACCGTTCAGTCGGACACATTCAGCAAGGCGGTCGATATTCTGGCGGCGGCCGATACCATTTATCTGATCGCCAAGCGCCGCTCCTATCCGCTGACAGCGCATATGAGTTACGCCTTCTCGAAGCTCAATATCCGCCACCAGATCGTCGCCTCCCCCAATGGGGTCGATGCCGAGACCGTCCAGTTCGCCACGCCGAAGGATGCGGCGATCGCGGCGAGTTTTTCGCCCTACGCCGCCGAGAGCCTCGGCCAGGCCGAGATGCTGAAGGAGCGCGGCGTGCCCGTTGTCGTCATCACCGATTCGGCCTTCTCGCCACTCGCCACCAGCGCCGCCTGCTGGTTCGAAGTGGCGGAGGCCGACTTTGCCGGCTTCCGTTCGCTTTCGGCCTCGATGGCGCTGACCATGGCGCTGCCGGTGGCGATCGCCGAGCGGCGGCGAAAGCTGGGGCAGCCAAAATCCAAAAAAGCAAAAATGGAATAAACATTCTGAATTGACATTAAATCGGAACCGATGTTTCATCGATCGATATCGCCGGCGGACATCCACGCCGGATTGAAAATGATCGGGAGGACATGATGGCAGAACCAAATCCGGGCACACAGCCGGGGCTGTCGCTTGATGTGATCACCATCGGCCGCTCGTCGGTCGATCTCTATGGCCAGCAGATCGGTTCCAAACTCGAAAACATCGCGTCCTTCGCCAAGTCCGTCGGCGGCTGCCCGGCGAATATCGCGATCGGCACGGCGCGCCTCGGTCTGAAGTCGGGCCTGATCACCCGCGTCGGCGATGAGCAGATGGGCCGTTTCATTCGCGAGCAATCGGCACGTGAGGGGGTCGCGACCGATGGCATCGTGACCGACAAGGAGCGGCTGACTGCGCTGGTGCTTCTCGCGGTCGAGGCCGAAGGCGTCTCGCCGATGATCTTTTATCGCTCCGACTGCGCCGACATGGCGCTCGAAGAAGGCGATATCGACGAGGCCTATATAAAGTCCTCGCGCGCAGTGCTGGTTTCGGGAACGCATTTCTCGCGGCCGAACACGGAAGCGGCGCAGCGCAAGGCGATCCGTATCGCCAAGGCCAACGGCCGCAAGGTGATCTTCGACATCGATTATCGCCCGAACCTCTGGGGCCTTGCCGGCCATGCGGAAGGCTTCGAACGCTATGTGAAGTCGGACCGCGTATCTTCGAAGATGAAGGAAACGCTGCCGGATTGCGACCTGATCATCGGCACGGAAGAGGAAATCTTGATTGCCTCGGGCGCCGACGACGTGCTGGGCGCGCTGAAAGAAATCCGTCGGCTGTCGCCTGCGACCATCGTCTTGAAGCGCGGCGCCATGGGCTGCATCGTCTATGACGGGCCGATCTCGGACGATCTCGAAGCCGGCATTGTCGGCGAAGGCTTTCCGATCGAGGTGTTCAACGTGCTCGGCGCCGGCGATGCCTTCATGTCCGGCTTCCTGCGGGGATGGCTGAAGGACGAGCCGCTGAAGACCTGCGCCACCTGGGCGAATGCCTGCGGTGCCTTCGCGGTGTCCCGCCTGCTCTGCTCGCCGGAATATCCGACATGGGCGGAACTCGATTTCTTCCTGAAGAACGGCAGCAAGCATCGGGCGCTGCGCAAGGACGAGGCGATCAACCACATTCACTGGGCCTCGAACCGCAAGGGCGACATCCCGCTGCTCATGGCGCTCGCCATCGATCATCGCTCGCAACTCACAAGCGTCTGCGACGAACTCGGCGTCGATTACAAGCAGATCGTCGCCTTCAAGCGGCTGGCGGTTGAAGCCGCCGCGCGCGTCGCCGACGGCCGCAGCGGCTATGGGATGCTGATCGACGAGCGCTTCGGGCGCGATGCCTTCTTCGACGCGGCGACCAAGAATTTCGCCTGGCTCGGGCGGCCGGTCGAGCTGCCCGGTTCGAAGCCGCTGCGTTTCGAGTTCAGCCAGGATATCGGCTCGCAGTTGGTCGAATGGCCGCTCGATCATTGCATCAAGTGCCTGTGCTTCTATCATCCCGACGATCCCGCAGAGCTGAAGACCGAACAGCAGGAGAAGCTGCGGACGCTATTCGAGGCGGCGCGCAAGGTGGGCCGCGAGCTGCTGGTCGAGATCATCGCCAGCAAGAACGGGCCACTTACCGACGATACCATCTCGACGGCAATGGAAGAGCTCTATGCGCTCGGCATCAAGCCTGACTGGTGGAAGCTGGAACCGCAGGCATCGAGCGCGGCGTGGAAGAAGATCGACGCCGTCATCGCCAAGAACGACCCCTGGTGCCGCGGCATCGTGCTGCTCGGGCTGGAGGCGCCGGCGGACGAGCTGGTGAAGGGCTTCGAGGCAACGCTGGCAGCACCGTCGGTCAAGGGCTTTGCCGTGGGACGGACGATCTTTTCGGATGCCGCGCGCGCCTGGCTGTCTGGCAAGATCAATGACGAGCAGGCGGTCGCCGACATGGCCGGACGCTTCCGTGAACTGACCGAAGCCTGGTTGAAAACACGCGGGCTAGCTTCTTAATTACGAATAGACTTCTCCCCAGCCCGGTGCATTAAGCGAGGCGTTGGGGAGAGGAAAACGGATACGAGAATTGCGGGAGGAGCCTTATGGGCAAGACTGTACGACTGACGATGGCGCAGGCCGTCACCCACTTTCTGAAGAAGCAGATGACCGTCGTCGACGGCAAGACGGTGCCGATCTTTGGCGGCGTCTGGGCGATCTTCGGCCATGGCAATGTCGCGGGCATCGGTGAAGCGCTATATCAGGTGCGCGGCGAGCTGACGACCTATCGCGCGCACAACGAGCAAGGCATGGCGCATGCCGCGATCGCCTATGCGAAGGCGAGTTTCCGCCAGCGCTTCATGGCCTGCACGACATCGATCGGCCCCGGCGCGCTCAACATGGTGACGGCGGCGGGCGTGGCGCATGTCAACCGCATCCCCGTGCTCTTCCTCCCAGGCGACGTCTTCGCCAACCGCGCGCCGGATCCGGTGCTGCAGCAGATCGAGGATTTCGGCGACGGCACGGTTTCGGCCAACGACGCCTTCCGCCCGGTCTCGCGCTATTTCGACCGCATTACCCGGCCGGAACAGATCATTTCGGCGCTGAAGCGCGCCATGCAGGTGCTGACCGATCCTTATGATTGCGGCCCGGTGACGCTATCGCTTTGCCAGGATGTTCAAGCGGAAGCTTTCGACTATCCGGAGAGCTTCTTCGAGGAGAAGGTATGGACCACGCGGCGCCCTCGCCCCGATGCGGACGAGCTGGCGAACGCCATCGCGCTGATCAAGAAGTCGGAAAAGCCCGTCATCATCGCCGGTGGCGGTGTGCTCTATTCGCAGGCGACGAAGGAACTCACGGATTTCGCGGATGCGCATGGCATTCCTGTCGTCGTAACCCAGGCGGGCAAGTCGGCTATCGACGAGCGGCACCCGCTGGCGCTCGGCTCGGTCGGCGTCACCGGCACATCGGCGGCCAACGCAATCGCCGAGGAGACAGACCTTCTGATCGCCGTCGGCACGCGCTGCCAGGACTTCACCACCGGTTCGTGGGCGCTTTTCAAGAATGAGAAGCTCTCCATCCTCGGCCTCAACATCGCCGCCTACGACGCCGTCAAGCATGACGGGCTTCCCCTGGTGGCGGATGCGCGCGAGGGGTTGAAGGCGATCTCCGAGGGTCTTTCCGGCTGGAAGGCTCCAGCGGAACTGGCGGCGAAGGCCGAGAAGGAGAAGAAGATCTGGATGGAAGCCGCCGCCAAGGCGATGGCGTCAACCAATGCTGCACTCCCCTCCGACGCCCAGGTGATCGGTGCCGTCACACGCACGATCGGCGGCGAGAACACGATCGCGCTTTGCGCGGCGGGCGGCCTGCCGGGCGAATTGCACAAGCTGTGGCCGGCCACGGCACCGGGCAGCTACCACATGGAATATGGCTTCTCCTGCATGGGCTACGAGATCGCCGGCGGCCTCGGCGCCAAGATGGCGCATCCCGACAAGGATGTCGTCGTCATGGTCGGCGACGGGTCCTACATGATGCTGAACTCCGAGCTCGCGACCTCGGTGATGCTGGGCCTGAAGCTCAACATCGTCCTCTTGGATAACCGCGGCTACGGCTGCATCAACCGGCTGCAGATGGGCACCGGCGGAGCGAACTTTAACAACCTCTTGAAGGACTCCTATCACGAGGTGATGCCTGACATCGACTTCCGCGCGCATGCCGAGAGCATGGGGGCGATCGCGGTCAAGGTGTCTTCGATCGCCGAGCTTGAGCAGGCGATCATTGATTCGAAGAAGAACGACCGGACTTCGGTGTTCGTGATCGATACCGATCCACTGATCACGACGGAGGCCGGCGGGCACTGGTGGGATGTCGCGGTGCCGGAGGTCAGTTCGCGCGAGGAGGTCAACAAGGCGCGCGCCAACTATGTGAAGGCACGGGAAGCACAGCGGATTGGGTGACGCTTAATAGACGTTAGAGTGCGGAGCCCCCTCATCCGGCTGCCGCCACCTTCTCCCCGTTGGGGAGAAGAGAATCGTGGTGAGGCGCTCGCTTCATCTTCCCTTCTCCCCAGCGGGGAGAAGGTGGCCCGAAGGGTTCAGGTGCAACAAGTTGCACCGGGGATGAGGGGGCCGCGCTCGCTGACATCAGAGAATGACGAGGAGAAACAACAATGAAAGCCAAACTTGGCATGTCGCCCATCGCATGGTGGAACGACGATCTTCCTGAGCTCAGCGACGACGTATCGCTTGAGGAATGCCTGCGCCAATCGCGCGGCGCCGGCTTTACCGGCATGGAACAGGGGCGCCGGTTCCCCAATAATCCTCGCGAGATGCTGCCGATCCTGAAGGCCGCCGACGTGACGCTGTGCGGGGGATGGTTTTCCGGCACGCTCGTGGATGAGGAACTCGCGGCCAACAAGGATCGCATCCAGCCGATGATCGAGCTCTTCAAGGCTGTCGACGCGCCCTGCATCGTCTATGGCGAGGTCGGCCGCTCGATCCAGGGCGACCGTTCCAAGCCGCTCGCAACCAAGCCGAAGCTCTCCGACGACGAGATGAAGGCCTATGCGCGCCGCGTCACACAGTTCGGCGAATGGTGCGCCGAACAGGGCATGCCGCTTTCCTATCATCATCACATGGCAGCGGTGGTCGAGACCGAGCCGGAGCTCGACGCCTTCATGCGTAACTCGGGCGCCGGCATTCCGCTGCTGCTCGACGCCGGGCATCTCGCCTTTGCCGGCGGCGACGTGCTGCGCGCCATCGACAACCACCACGCCCGCATCAACCACGTCCACGTCAAGGACATCCGCAAGTCGGTGGTCGATGGGCTCGACCGCAGCAAGCAGTCCTTCCTCGACGCCGTGGCGCTCGGCGCATTCACGGTGCCGGGCGACGGGTCGCTCGATTTCGGCGCGATCGTGAAGCGGTTTGCCGATTACGGCTATGAGGGCTGGTTCGTCGTCGAAGCCGAACAGGACCCGCGCAAGGCGCCGCCGCAGAAAATGGCGGAGATCGGTCACGCCGAACTGATGCGGGTGATGACGGCTGCCGGGTATACGGTGGAGACGGAAGGGTTTCCGAAGGGGGCTTAAAGATAAAGACCCCTCCCCAACCCCTCCCCACAAGGGGGCGGGGCTTTAACTTGCGGCACCGCCTTGCCACGAAATTCGCTCCCGCGGATGAGACCTAAGGGTGAGAACGCTGAGAGTGCTGCGGCTTAGCCCCTCCCCCTTGTGGGGAGGGGTTGGGGAGGGGAATTTCGCGACAGATATCGAGGAGAAACAACCATGCCAAAGCTCAAAGTCAAACCAACAGGCACACACGGCCGCGTCACGCATGTGACGCCGGAGAGCGCCGGCTGGACCTATGTCGGCTTCGACATGCACAGGCTGAAACCCGGCGAGACCGTGTCCGGCGAAACCGGCGAGCGCGAGGTGTGCCTCGTCTGGGTGAGCGGCAAGGGCAAGGCCAGCGCAGGCACGCGGGATTTCGGCACGCTCGGCGAGCGCATGAGCCCGTTCGATGGGGCGCCGCATGCGCTTTATACCCCGATGGAATCGGCATGGTCGGTGACGGCGGAGACCGATCTGGAGCTGGCGGTCTGCTCGGCGCCGGGCGGTGGCGCCTATGAGGCGAAGGCGATCCCGCCGGGCACGCATCCGCCGCTGACGCGCGGCAAAGGCACCAATGTCCGCTACGTCAACAACATCATGCCCGAAGACGACGCGTCGGCCTATTCGCTGCTTGTGGTCGAAGTGATCACGCCGGGCGGGCATACTTCCTCCTATCCGCCGCACAAGCACGACCAGGACAACCTGCCGAACGAGAGCTTCCTCGAGGAGACCTATTATCACCGCCTGAACCCGCCGCAGGGTTTTGGGTTCCAGCGCGTCTATACAGACGACCGGTCGCTTGATGAGGCGATGGTGCTCGAAGATGGCGACGTTACGCTGGTGCCTAAGGGGTATCACCCCTGCGCTGCCACGCACGGCTACGATCTCTACTATCTCAACGTCATGGCCGGCCCGAAGCGCGTCTGGAAGTTCTACAACGCGCCGGAGCATGAATGGCTGCTCAAGGCCTGAACTTGTAAAGCATGACGATAAAAGCCGCGCCTCGACAGCGCGGCTTTTTCGTTTCAGCCACGCGGCCTCAGATGTCGAGCACCAACTGCGGCAGGCCGTTCGAGGTCTTGCGCGGGGAAACGCCGTTTTCGTCGACCTGCGCGTTGACCCTCTGGCGAAAGGCCGAGAAGCTCTCGAAGGTGACCACGTCGACGGGCTCGTCGAAATGAAGCGTCAGCTTGTGCAGGCCGCCGGACTGTTCGCCAAGCGCCAGTATCTTGCCGGTGAACGGCTGGTTGAGATAGCGACCGCTCACCCGCGCGCCGACGGTGAGTGCGGCAAGCGGCGTCGTATTGGGCCTGCTTGCCAGCGCCGATAGCGTGTTCCAGTCGCGGACGCCGTGCTGGCTGGCGATCAGCTCAAGTGCCGCGCTATGCGAGATCGGTTTACCGCTGGATTCCATGGCGCCACGTAATCGCTTTGCCTGGGCCTTCAGATCGTCGATCGAAGGATAGTTCATGGTTCAGCCTTTCAAAAAGGCATGCTGTTCGAAGCAGTTGGGAGCTCGCATTGCCACCAGTCAGCATGCACAAAGGGCTGTGACCGTTCATTGCAGGAGATCTTCACCATGGATTTTCATCCGCGAGCGGCAGGCGTCTCGAACCGGTTTTCGGTATGAGGCAGGTATGCGCGTCTGTCAACCTGCGTAAATTTCCGGCAAATTCGCCGAATACTGCCTAAAAATGGGACTTCTGAGCGCCGCAATCTACATAAGCATCTAGTTTTAAAGATCTTTTTCAGAACTATTCAGCACACTTGCCCTAGATTGAAACCAGACAACCAGCGGAGGCGACCATGGCCTTTCAGATGCACCTCGATACTGCACATCCCGAACCGGAGCAGGCTTACCGGGAATTCGCGCTCGATCGCCCCGGCAAGATCATTTTCGTCGGCCATCACCTCAGCACCGCTACCCAACTCCGCTGCCTGATCCGCAGCATCACGCTCGCTGGCGCGACGCTCGAAGTGAATGCGTCGATCGAGATGCCGAACCACTTCTTCCTGGAAATTCTCGGCATCCAGGATGAGATCGGTGCGACGCTGGTGAAACGCGAGGGCGACTTGGCAACGATCAGCTTCAACATGCTGATCAATCCGGAATTCCTGCACCACGTGCTGCGCCTGAGCTTCGAAAACTAGGACCAGCCACCCATAGAAAAAGAGCGGGCTTGCGCCCGCTCCGGCTTAACGTGACGTCGTCAGGCCGCCAAACGCCGCTCGATCTGGTCGATCGGTAGGTTCGTGTAATCCTTGGGAATTTCGGCCGAGATAATGGCTTGCGCCTCGACACTGAGGTTGGAGCGAAGGGTTCCGAGCGCGCGCGGCGGCGCTACCAGCACGATGTTGGTCGCATCCTTCTCGATGATCAGATCATCCAGCTTGAAGGCGATCTGCTTCAGGAACTCGGCCTCGGCCTGATCGTGCCAGCTAAGTTCCTCGACCGCGCTGCCACGGCCATCCGCATTGTGCGCCCGGCCAGGCTTGTCTGTGCCGATCTCGCGGTCGGGCTCGTTTGGTTGCGCCAGCGTTTCCCTGACTTTGAGATCGACGCCGTTGACGTCGCCGTCATTCTGCATAATCAGAGCCTTGCCTCCGTCGCATACCACAACCCAGGAATTTCGCGGCACTCTGATGTCAGCCATATCAGTCTCCTTGATCTTTTTTGCTGAGTGCGGATCCCGCACTCGGGAGCACAAATCTGTGCTCGTGAACAAGAAGCAAACGCCCGGGGTCGTAAAGAGTTCAACGATTTGTGGAATTCACGTGATGGGCAATCCAATCCGTGTAGAGGACGTACAGAGAGGCAAACGTCAGGACAGGATCATGAAAACAGCTCTCGTCGCCTATGCCGGTTCATTTGGTACACTGCTCGTGTTGGATGCCATCTGGCTCGGCCTCGTCGCCCGGACATTCTATCGCGACCAACTGGGCGATCTGATGCTGCCGTCGCCGAATTTCGGCATCGCCGCGATCTTCTATCTCTTCTTCGCCGTCGCCGTTGTGGTGCTCGCCGTGCTTCCGGCAATCGCGTCGGGCTCCCTATGGACTGCCGTCATTTACGGCCTAATCCTGGGGCTTGCCGCCTATGGAACCTATGACGTGACGAACCTCGCCACGCTGAAGAACTGGCCACCGCTGATGAGCATCGTCGATCTCGCCTGGGGCGGCTTTATCACAGCCATGACGGCCGCCGGCGGATTTTTTGCGGTCCGAGCCTTCAGTTAAATTCTCATTCACTAGAATTGTAGTGACTTCGTTGATGATTGCGCAAAGCATTCATGTGACGCTCCATTGGAAAGACTAGGATTTTTCTGATTTTAGGAGTGTGCCTGCGATGTCGATGCTCAATAACACGCACCTCACGACGGTGAAATCGGAGATTTACGAGACCCGGTGGGAGCAATTCAACGTGCGGCGTCCGGCCCGCATCGTCGCCGTGCGCCCCTGTCTGACGGGTGTCTCGATGCGCAGCGCCGAGATCATCGACATCTCGCGCGGCGGCGCCACGCTTCTTGTCGCTTCGGCGACCGGTCTTCCCAAGCACTACTATCTCAACATCCTCGGGCTTGCCTACCGCATCGGCTGCGCCGAGGTATCACGGCGCAATGAGCGCCTGCATGTGCGCTTCATCAACACGATCGAGCCCGAGGTATTGCGCCGCGTCGTGCGTGCCGACTTCATGATCGGCAATATGGAAGCGATCAGCGCGAGCCGCACGATCAGCATGTAAATAGGCTTCCCAGGGGAATAATCGTCCTTGCCATGGCACCATCAGCGCCTATTGTTGGCGCGATTTTCATAGCCTTGGGAAATGCCCTTCAATGTCTGCCTTCTCGCGCTTCACACCGCTTGTCAGCGCCCTGCCCTCCACTGTTCCCTTTGTCGGCCCAGAAGCCATCGAGCGTCAGCGCGGCCTGATCGTCAAGGCGCGCATCGGCGCCAACGAAAACGGCTTCGGCCCCGCCCCTTCGGTTCTGACGGCGATGCGCGACGCGGGCGCTGATATCTGGAAGTACAGCGATCCCGAGAACCACGACCTGAAGGAAGCGCTTGCCGCCCATCTCGGCACGACGCCGGCCAATATCGCGATCGGCGGCGGTATCGACGAGTTGCTCGGGCAGATCGTGCGCATGGTGATCGAGCCCGGCGCACCGGTCGTCACCTCGCTCGGCGGCTATCCGACGTTCAACTTCCACGTCGCTGGCTTCGGTGGCCGGCTGGTCACCGTTCCCTATGTGAATGATCGCGAAGATCTCGACGGATTGCTGGATGCGGTGAAGCGCGAAAACCCGCCGCTCATCTACTTCGCCAATCCTGATAATCCGATGGGTAGCTGGTGGGATGCCGACCGCGTGGTGGCCTTTGCCCGTGCGATCCCCGAGACCACGCTGCTGATCCTCGACGAGGCCTATAGCGAAACGGGTCCGGCCAGCGCGCTGCCGTCGATCGCATCGCTGATCGATCTGCCCAACGTGATCAGGACACGCACCTTCTCGAAGGCTTACGGCCTTGCCGGCGCGCGCGTGGGTTATGCGATCTCGACCCCGGGCACTGCCCTCGCCTTCGACAAGATCCGCAACCATTTCGGCATGAACCGGATGGCCGTCGCAGGCGCAATCGCCGCGCTCAAGGATCAGGCCTATCTCTCTGAGGTGATTGCCAAGATCCACGCCGCGCGCAAGCGGATTGCCGGCATTGCCGATGCCAACGGCCTGCAGGCGCTGCCTTCGGCCACCAACTTCGTCGCCGTCGACGCAGGCCGCGACGGCACCTATGCGCGGGCGATCGTCGACGGGCTGATGCAGCACGGCGTGTTCATCCGCATGCCGGGGGTCGCTCCGCTCAACCGCTGCATTCGCGTCAGCGTCGGCCCTGCCGCCGATATGGACCTGTTCGAGGCGGCACTGCCTCAGGTTCTGAAGTCGATCGGCTGATCAAACGACAAGAACCGCGCCGGCCTTGTTCCTGCCGGTCGCGGTTCGATATGTCGGCGCAGGCGCAAGGCGCCTCGCCATCCCCTCTTCGAGGTTATTGTTTTTATTGAATTGTTTGCGGTGCCGGTTAGTGCACCGTCATCCATTCGCGAGCCGCGCGCAGCGCCTCGACAAGCTGCATCTTGTCCATCGTGGCCGCGAGATCGGCGCGCAGTTCGGCGGCGCGATCGTGGCCCTTGATGGCGGCGATGTTCAGCCATTTGTGGGCCGCAACGAGGTCAACGGAGCATCCGCGACCTGTCGCGTACATCAGACCCATTTCGCAGAAGACATCGGCGTTGTTTTCGCCACCCATGGTGGCCGTTTCAGCATTATGCATTTCAAAGCGTGCCATCGGTTTTATCCCTGTTTAGCCTGTTATCGACTTACCCTGTTTTACCTCGGAGCCTTGCCGTCTAACGCGGCGTTCGGTCTCTTCGGTTCGGCGGGTTTGCCCCGCTCGTTTGATGGGTCCAATATGCAGCAAGCCCTTCAAAAAACGCCTAAAATGCATGATTAATTTGAGACAAACAAAGTGCAAACGCTTGGTAAAATTGGGTTTTTGTTAAACATCGGATCGCCTGCTCATTAAGGATTCCGGCATTTGTTTAAGGAAAAATTCAGATTTGAAAATCAACCCTTCATTCACCACGAAATCAGCGCCTAAATGAAAACACACGGAAATTCGTCTTCGCGAACAGGCACTTTCAGGCACACCGGAACCACGAATATTTACCTTTACGTTCGCGTAAGCTATCGTCCGCAACCTCAGGACATCAGGGAGGAATAAGATGATCCGCAGTCTCATTCTGGCGAGCGCATTGGCGCTTTCCGCAACGCTTGCGCATGCCGAGGAGCCGATCGCAGGCAATTGGAAGACGGTGGCGGGCGACACGGCCGTGATCGCGTCCTGCGGCGGCAGCTACTGCATCACGCTGAAGACGGGCAAATATGCCGGGCGGAAGATCGGCATGCTGACCGGCAAGGACGGCACCTATGATGGCGAGATCACCGACCCCAGCAACGACAAGACCTATAGCGGCTCCGGCACGGTTTCCGGCAACTCGCTGAAGATGAAGGGCTGCGTGCTCGCCGTTCTCTGCAAGTCGCAGACCTGGACACGCCTATAAGACAATATCCGGTGCGCCCGGACCAACGGGCGCATCTCCTCCGTCCTTCCCGCCCATGCTTGTTTCATGAACGGCGGATGAATTCCGATCTCAGCATCGGTTCAGCCTGACCATGGCAAAACGAAGTCATTCTAGAGTGCACTGCGTCGCAAGCAGCACCCGGCGCACACATGACATTCGGAACATGGCACATGGGCAAGGATACGGAAGTGCTTATCATGGCAAGACGCTTCACCATCATCACGCTGTTCGCAGCGATCTTCGCCGTCTCGTTCTCGGCCGCGGTCAACCGCAATGCCGGCGGCGGCGCGCAGTCGCATTTCGGCGCGAACTACACCTGCGTCGACAGAACCAACCCGATCTGCACCAGCGTCAACTGACGCAGCCGCGACCGGCAACCGCCGACCCCGGCTGCCGGTCATCCCAGTACGCAATTCATGCTAGGCAGGTCTTGTCATGCTGGTCATGCACGCGTCGTTTGCTTGTTAAGAACGACGTACTATAATGCCTCATGAGCAACCGAATCTCTCCTTCTGCCCCCCTCGACGTCTCGTCTCCGAGCCCCTTCAAGCCGCAAAGTTTCGACGATCCCATCAAGGCCGTCGAAGCGCTTACAGAGCTTTATGAGCGCAACACGAGCTTCCTGATCGAGCACTTCAAGGAACTGGCGCAGGGCGCGCCGATCACCTCGCGCTACCGGGCGTTTTATCCACAGGTGAGCATCGAGACGACCAGCTTCGGCCATATCGACACGCGCCTCTCCTATGGCCACGTCACGGCGCCGGGCATCTACACGACGACGATCACCCGTCCCTCGCTCTTCAGGCATTATCTGAAGGAACAGCTCGGGCACCTGATGCGCAATCACAATGTGCCCGTCGTGGTGTCCGAGTCGAACACGCCGATCCCGCTGCATTTCGCCTTTGGCGAAGGGGCACATGTGGAGGCGTCCGCGTCTGCCTTCGTCGACGTGCCGATGCGCGATCTCTTCGACACGCCCGACCTCAACACCACCGACGACGAGATTGCCAACGGCGAATATATCCCGCCGCCGGGCGAGCCCTCGCCGCTTGCGGCCTTCACGGCGCAGCGTATCGACTATTCGCTGGCCCGTCTCTCGCACTATACGGCGACCGGCGCGCAGCACTTTCAGAACTTCGTGCTGTTCACGAACTACCAGTTCTACATCGACGAATTCTGCACCTGGGCGCGCAAGCTGATGGCCGAGGGCGGCGATGGCTACACATGCTTCGTCGAACCCGGCAATATCGTCACCCATGCCGGATCGAGCAGGCCGGAAACGGACGCGACACTATCGCGCCTGCCGCAGATGCCAGCCTATCACCTGAAGAAGAAGGGCCATGCCGGGATCACCATGATCAATATCGGCGTCGGCCCGTCCAACGCCAAGACGATCACCGACCATGTGGCGGTGCTGCGTCCGCATGCCTGGCTGATGCTCGGCCATTGCGCCGGCCTGCGCAACAGCCAGCGATTGGGCGACTACGTGCTGGCGCATGCCTATATGCGCGAAGACCACGTTCTCGACGACGACCTGCCGGTCTGGGTGCCTATCCCGGCGCTCGCCGAAGTGCAGGTGGCGCTGGAGGCGGCCGTGGCCGAGATCACGGGCTACGAGGGCTTCGAACTCAAGCGCATCATGCGCACCGGCACCGTGGGTACGATCGACAACCGCAACTGGGAACTGCGCGACCAGCGCGGACCGGTGAAGCGGCTGAGCCAAGCCCGCGCCATTGCGCTCGACATGGAATCGGCCACCATCGCAGCCAACGGTTTCCGCTTCAGAGTGCCTTACGGCACGCTGCTTTGCGTCTCCGACAAGCCGCTGCATGGCGAACTGAAGCTGCCGGGGATGGCCACGGCCTTCTATCGCACGCAGGTCAACCAGCATCTGCAGATCGGCATCCGCGCCGTGCAGAAGCTTGCGGCCATGCCGCCCGAGACGCTGCATTCACGCAAGCTCAGAAGTTTCTTCGAGACGGCCTTCCAATAGGCCGCCTCGCTTGCCTCACGAGGCGCGACGACGACCGAACGGCAAGGAGATTGCCGTTCCCGTGAGTGCGGAAACGATGATCAGCAGGTGGGCATTGATGCTTGCGCGAGCGAGTGCCGCGATATCCGCAGCATCGCTCGATGCGCCGAAAGCGACGGCGCCAGCCGTGATGCCCGCCGGATAGGTGCCGACACCGCCGGGGGCATGCATAGGCAGCACCGACGACAACTCTCCGCCGAGCGCTCCGCCGAAGCTCGCAGCCGCCGGCACCACGCCCATAAGCCGCAGCGCCCAGGCAAGCACCAGCACCTTCACCAACCAGTTGATGACCGTCATTCCCCAGGCGCGTGCGAAGGCCGAAGCGTTTGCGGGCAGACCGTTTTCGATCTCGGCGACGAAATGCTGCAATTTCCTCGGCAGGAGCTTGGCGGCAAGGCGCACGAGCGGCTTGCGCGCCGCAAACGCTATGACCGGCAGCAGCAGGAATGCGGCCCAGAGCAGCCATGCGACAAGCTTGTGCGACGACGCGATGGCGAAACCAATGCCTGCTGCTGCGAAGAGCGCATGAAGATCGAGAAGACGCATGACGAGCAGCGCCGCCGTTCCGCGCGCTAAGGGAATGCCGAATTCGGTTCGCATCAGCAATGGGAAGCTGGTTTCGCCGGTTCGAAACGGCAGCATGATGTTCAAGAGATTATGGACTTGCGTGACGCGGAAAAGCGCCGCGAACCGGCCACGCGTTTCCTGCGGGAAGTAATCATAGGTGCGCCAGGTGCGCAGGAAATAGGTGCTGGTGAGAAGAGCGAGGGCCGCGACGATCGTTGGAGCGCCTACTTCGGCCCATTGCCGCAGAATGGTGGACCAACCCCAGAACCACTCGATGAAGGCGGCGTAGACTATGACAATTATGACTGTGAACAGCAGCATTCGATTGCGTGCGAACCAGGATTGTCGGCTGGCAACCACCGGAGACTTCATGTACTAGCTTCCTGCCTTCGGCCGACAGAAGAGCGGCACCACTGGGCGGCGTTTTAGGAGAAATACGTGTTGCAGACAACGGCAGAAACACTTTCAGGCGCGATCGACGCCGCTGCTCCCGTCGAACTATCGCTGGTCGTCCCCGTCTTCAACGAAGAAGAGAGCGTTGGCCCGCTGGTCGATCGCATCTGCTCGGCGATGACGCGATATCCCAACCGCTGGGAGCTCATCCTGGTCGACGATGGCAGCACGGACGCCACGCTCGTCAATGCCCGCAAGCATATCGGCCGCGACGGCCTGTCGCTTCGCATCGTGGCGCTGCAGCGCAATTTCGGCCAGACCGCCGCCATGCAGGCCGGCATCGACGCGGCCACCGGCCGCCTGATCGCCACCATGGACGGCGACCTCCAGAACGATCCGAACGACATCCCGCAGATGGTCGCCGAACTCGAGCGTCGCGAACTCGACCTGCTCGTCGGCTGGCGCAAGAACCGTCAGGACGGGCTTTTGCTGCGCAAGATCCCTTCCTGGTGCGCAAATTACCTGATCGGCCGCATCACCGGCGTCAAGCTGCACGACTATGGCTGCAGCCTGAAGATTTACCGCACCTCGGTCATCAAGCAGGTGAAGCTGATGGGCGAGATGCACCGCTTCATTCCGGCCTGGGTCGCCGGCGTCGTGCCGAGCTCGCGTATCGGCGAAATGGTCGTCACGCACCATGCCCGCGCGCACGGCCAATCGAAGTACGGCATCTCGCGCACGTTCCGGGTTATCCTCGATCTGCTCTCGGTGATGTTCTTCATGCGCTACAAGGCGCGCCCGGGCCATTTCTTCGGCTCGCTGGGTCTCGGGCTCGGCGCCTTGTCGGCGCTGATCCTGATCTATCTGTTCTTCGACAAGTTCATCATGGGCAACGATATCGGAGCCCGACCGATGCTCATGGTCGGCGTCGTGCTTCTTCTGTCATCGGTGCAGATGATCACGACCGGGATCCTGGCCGAAATGATCGCGCGCACCTATTACCGCGACGACGTCTCGCCCAACTATATCGTCCAGCGTATCTTCGACGGGAATGAGAATGCGTAATCTCCTGGCGCGCAAGCCGGATGCCGTCGTCTGGCTGATCGCCGGGTATTTCTGCATCCAGTTTATTGTTCGTCTCTTGCAGCCCCACGGCCTCAGATTCGATGAGTCGCAGCAGGCGTTCGTCTCGCAGTGGCTGACGCTCGGCTATGATTCTCAGCCGCCGCTTTACAATTGGCTGCAGTCGATCGTCGTCTGGTTCTTCGGCCTGTCGCTGGCGACTGTCTCCGCGACCAAGAACCTGGTGCTATTTCTCGTCTACCTGACCTACTACAAGCTTGCCCGCGAGGTGCTCGAGGACAAGCTTTACGCTGTCATCGCGACGCTTTCGCTGCTGACCATCCCTCAGCTCTTCTGGGAAGCGCAGCGCGACCTCACGCATACCGTCATCCAGCTTCTGACGATCAACCTCTTTCTCTACGGCGTGATCAAGACGCTGAAGGCACCGTCGCTCGGCTCCTACGCCTTCATGGGGCTGGCGCTCGGATTGGGGATGCTGTCGAAATACAATTTCACGCTCGTCGCCGTGGCCACTATCCCCGCTGTATGGCTGCATCCGCAAGGACGCGCGCGGATCATGGATCGGCGTTTCCTGCTGTCGATCGTGCTTGCCGTGCTGATCTTTCTACCGCACGGGCTCTGGCTGCTCCACAATCTCGACATCGCCTCCGGGCGCACGCTTGGGATCATGAAGCAGGAAGCGCCAGACACGGCGTTTGCGAAGTTGGTGCAGGGGCCATTCAAGTTTCTGCGGCTTGTCTTGGTCATCATGGCGCCGACGGTCATCGTCTACGCGATCGTCTTCGGCCGCTCCTTCTGGAATAGCCTTCGCGCATCCTCCGAATGGACGCGGTTCTTCGGAGCGCTGTTCGTCACGATCGCGCTTCTTGTGCTGGTTCTGGTCGTCACGATCGGCATGACCTCGCTGCGCGACCGATGGCTGTTGCCGTTCCTGTTCCTCATGCCGATCTTCTTCTGCTTGAAGATGCAGGCCGCCGGGCATCGCGCGGATAGTCACTTCCGCCGCTTCATCGTCGTGCCGCTGGTTCTGATGATCGTCATCCCCGCCGCTTTGCTCGCCAGGCCGAACCTGCCTACCCTGTTTGGTCGGTACGAGGCCTACAACGTGCCCTATAGCGGCTTTGCCAAACATATTGCTGCTGAGGAGAGCAAGACGCCGGGTCTCATCGTGACCGACAGCTGGCTGCCGGCCGGAAACTTGCATCTGCAGTGGCCGGATGTACCGCTGATGTCGCGGTTCTTCGACAATATGAAGATCGCCTACGAGTGGACAGCCGACCGGCCGATCCTGCTTGTGTGGATCACCAAGGACAGCGGAGAGGCTTTGCCACCCCTGCTCGCCGAATGGATCACGCAAAATCTCGGCGAACAGTATAGCGCGGTCGACGTGAAGAGCACCTCCGTCCCCTATCATCGGGGACGGCCTGAGGATCAGTTCGGTTTCAGCTACGCCTGGATCTATCCGAAGTAAACGGGCCTCAAGCCTTCAGCTCTTTCCAGGCCGCATCCAGCGCAAGCTTGGCAATGCGTCCCATCTCGTCGACTTCCTCGTGGCTGATGACGAGCGGCGGGGATGCGAGCATGCGGTCGCCGGTGGCGCGCAGGATGAGGCCGTGGGCGAGCGCGTGATTGCGCACGAGCGTGCCGACGGCATCGGGCTTCTCGTAGCGTGTGCGGGTCTTCTTGTCGGCGGCAAGCTGCAGCGCTGCCATCAGGCCGACGCTCTGGACCTGACCGACAAGGTCGTGATCGCCGAGCGCGCCCCAGACCTTGGCGAAGTAAGGGCCGATATCGTCGCGGACGCGCTCTACCAGCTTTTCCTCCTCGATGATCCTAAGGTTCTCTAGCGCGGCGGCGGCGCAGACGGGGTGGCCGGAATAGGTGAAGCCGTGGTTGAAATCGCCGACTTCGTTGATGAGGACATCCGCGACACGGTCGCTGACCAGCACGCCGCCGATCGGGAGATAACCTGATGACAGGCCCTTGGCGATCGGCGCCAAGTCCGGCTCGACGCCGAAATACTGGTGACCGAACCATTCGCCGAGGCGGCCGAAGCCGCAGATCACCTCGTCGGCGACCAGCAGGATATTGCGCGCCTTGCAGATGCGGGCAATCTCGGGCCAGTAGGTTTCCGGCGGGATGATCACGCCGCCCGCGCCCTGCACCGGCTCGGCCACGAAGGCGGCGACGTTATCTTCGCCGAGTTCATCGATCTTCGTTTCGAGCTCACGCGCGACCTTGAGGCCGAACTCAGCAGGCGAGAGATCGCCGCCCTCGCCATACCAGTAGGGCTGGCCGATATGGACGATGCCCTCTATCGGCAGGTGGCCCTGCTCGTGCATGTACTTCATGCCGCCGAGGCTGGCGCCGGCGACGGTCGAGCCGTGATAGCCGTTCTTGCGCGCGACGACGATCTTCTTCGACGGCTGGCCTATGGCACTCCAATAGACGCGGGCCATGCGAAACCATGTGTCGTTGGCCTCGGAACCGGAGCCGGTGAAGAACACGTGATTGAAGCGCGGGCCGGCATGGGCCGTGACCTTTTCGGCAAGCAAGGTCGTCGGCGTCGTCGTGGTGCCGAAGAAGGTGTTGTAATAGGGCAGTTCGTTCATCTGCCGCGCCACGGCCTCGGTGATCTCGTTGCGGCCATAGCCGACATTGACGCACCAGAGGCCGGCAAAACCATCGAGATATTTGCGGCCGTGATTGTCCCAGACGTGCACGCCCTCGCCGCGCTGGATGATGCGGGTGCCGTCCGCATTCAGCTTCTTCATATCGGAGAACGGATGCAGATGATGAGCGGCATCGATGGCGGCGAGATTGGAGCGCGCGTAAGTATCAGACATGATTTGCTAAACACCCTCGGATATTGAAAGCCTCTTCCCAATGAGCTACGACCTTGGCCTTGTCCGAGGGGATTTTCAAGATCATGGCGAGCGACAACATGCACGGCAAAGCTGCGGGTGGCGATCCGCGCATCGAAATCCTGCTGGTCGGCATGAATGGCGACCTGCGCGGCAAGCAGATCCCGCTCGAGGCACAGAAGAAGGTGTGGGCCGGCGAAGTCCGCCTTCCCTACTCCACGCAGTCGCTGGATATCTGGGGCGACGACAATGACGACATCACGGGCCTGTCGCTTTCCGTTGGCGATCCCGACGGACAATGCATTCCCGACAAGCGCAGCCTGACGCCGATGCCTTGGGCACCCGAGGGCTCCGTCCAGGTGCTCGCCACCATGCATGAATTCGACGGCACGCCGAGCTTCATGGACCCGCGCGCCATCCTGCAATCGGTGCTGAACCGTTACGCCGAGCGGGGGCTGACGCCAGTTGTCGCCACGGAACTCGAGTTCTACGTGGTTGCGCCCGACTGGCGCGAGACCGGCCGGCCGATGCCGCCCGCAAGCCTGACCTACCAGGGCGATCCGAACGGCTTCCAGCTCTACGACATGAATGCCGTCGATGCGCTCGACGACTATCTCCAGACGGTGCGCGCATACGCCAGGGCGCAAGGACTGCCGGCGGATGCGACGACGGCGGAGTTCGGTCCCGGCCAGTTCGAGATCAACCTGCTGCACCGCGCGGATGCACTGGCCGCCGCCGACGACTGCATCTACCTGAAGCGCATTGTGGAGCAGGCGGCGCGAAAGCACGGGCTGAAATCCACCTGCATGGCGAAGCCCTATTCGGATCACGCCGGCTCCGGCCTGCATGTGCATGCCAGCATCATCGACAACGAGGGCCGCAATATCCTGGACGCCAAGGGTGGCGAGGCGACGAAGCTGAAATCGGTCTGCGCCGGGATGCTGCAGAGCATGCGCGATGCGCAGCTGGTGTTCGCGCCCTTCGCCAATTCATACCGCCGCTTCCAGCCGGGCTCCTTCGCACCCGTCGATCTCACCTGGGGCTACGGACATCGCGGCACCGCCATCCGCATTCCCGACAAGAACGGACCGGCGGCCCGTATCGAGCACCGCGTCGCGGGTGCCGATGCCAATCCCTATCTGCTGCTCGCGGCCATTTTAGGCGGCATGCTGCTCGGGCTCGACAATGAGCTCGATCCCGGCGAGGAGACGACGCCGTCGCACATGCCCGAGAATACCACAAAGCTGACGCATGACTTCCTGACGGCGGTCGAAACGTTTCGGGCGTCACCCTTCATCGCGGATGTCTTCGGCGAGGCCTACCAGAAGCTTTACGGGGATACGAAGCGGAAGGAGGCGATCACCCACCTCCGCACCGTTTCCGACTTCGATTACCGCACCTATCTGCCGCGTCTTTAAGACGTCGGTTCGCGCCGTTCGGCCTCATCGACCTGGGCGGCTAGCCCCTGCCTGACGAGAACCTTGAGTTCGCCGGGATGCAGCTTTAGCGCCACGTCGCGGGCGAGCGGCAAAAGCTCGCCGTCCATGACGCAATTGGCCTTGGAGTGTACTTTCGGGAAATGCAGATGCACTTCGGCCGGGTGCATGATCATCACGTCGGCATTCTCCCGCACCTTTCCGCGCAGGAGATCGATGGCAAGCCGCGCCACGCCCCATGGCTTCAAGGGCTTGGCGGTATAGAAGCCGAGTTCGCCCGAGGTCAGCGTGTCCGCATAAAGCAGCGCGTTCTCGCCGAACGGGTTGTTCGATACGGACACGGCCGACACCTTGCGGCGCTCCTTGATGCCTATAGCCTCAAACTCGACCTCGAATTCCGGCGGGTTGAGCACGACGCCGAAGGCCGCGCGGGTGCTGGCGCGCATTTTTCCGAGCCTAGACCGATAGCTGTAGGAATTGCGATAGCGCACCATGCGCGCATGCAGGCCGGCGGAGAACTGGTGGATGAAGGGGCGGTCGTTGGCGCTGGCGATATCGACATGATCGACCTCGCCCGAAGCCAGAACATCGAGCGCCTGCCAGATATCGAGCGGAATGCGCAGCGATCGCGCAAACAGGTTCATCGTCCCGGCCGGGATGACGCCGAGTGCGACGCCGTTCTTCCAGGCGATGGAGGATGCGGCCGAGATGGTGCCGTCGCCACCGCCGGCAACGATGCCGTCGATATCGTCGCGGCGCGCGGCACGTTCCATGGCCGGAACGATCTCCTTGCCCGGAAAGACCATCGCCTCGAAATCATGGCCGGCTTCGCGGAACACCCGTTCTGCATGCTTCTCGTACGCCTCCATGTCGGTCGTGCGAAAAGTGCCGCCATCGCGGTTGAAAAAACCTATAAGCTTCATCGAGTTCCCGTTGCTGATCGGCTGACGCGCTGCTTAGACATGGTTGTCTGTGCGTGCAATTTCAAGCAGATGGCATGTCAAATGACGCCGTTACGCGCGCGTTCAACCGGCACGCCGCCTACGTATGCGCCTGGCGGGATGCTGCGCTGCATAAAACGCACATGACGCCTTTCGACAAATCGTAAATTAATACATCGTTGGAGCAGGCGCTCCATCTCCCTCATTTTCCGCTTGTCCGTCCGGCAGTGACACTTCATTGCGCGACTGTTCCAAGCCATTGCATGCCGAAGGAGCTCGCGCTTGAGCCAGGTCGCCGTAAACGATTCCATCGCCGAGATCCCCGTCTCCGAGGCGCCCTCGCCCATGGCGGTCGCCCTCGTGCAGCTGGCGCTGGCCTGTGGCGGCTTCGGCATCGGCACCGGCGAGTTCGCGATCATGGGCCTGCTTCCGAATGTCGCCGACACGTTTTCCGTCACCATCCCGCAGGCAGGTTACGTCATCAGCGCCTATGCGCTCGGCGTCGTCATCGGCGCTCCTGTCATTGCCGTGCTGGCCGCCAAGATGGCGCGCCGCTCGCTTCTTCTGCTGCTGATGGGCATTTTCGCCGTCGGCAATATCACGAGCGCCATGGCTCCCTCGTTCGAGAGCTTCACCATCTTGCGCTTCATCACCGGCTTGCCGCACGGCGCCTATTTCGGCGTCGCGGCGATCGTCGCCGCATCGATGGTGCCGGTGCACAAGCGCGCCCGCGCCGTTGGCCGCGTCATGCTGGGCCTGACGATCGCGACGCTGCTCGGCACTCCTGTTGCCACCTTCTTCGGCCAGTCGCTCGACTGGCGCGTCGCGTTCACTGCCGTCGGCGTGATCGGCCTCGTGACCATGGCGCTCATCTGGTACTACGTGCCGCGCGATGAAGTCTCCGAGGGTGCGAGCTTCATGCGCGAACTCGGCGCCTTCAAGCGCCCGCAGGTGCTTCTGACCCTTGCCATCGCGGCCGTCGGCTACGGCGGCATGTTCGCGATGTTCAGCTATATCGCCGACACGACGACCGGCGTCGCCATGCTGCAGCCCGGCATGGTGGCCGTGATGATGGTGCTGTTCGGTGTCGGCATGAATGCCGGCAATGTCGTCGGCTCCTGGCTTGCCGACAAGTCGATCATGGGTACGATCGGCGGCTCGCTGGTCTTCAATATCGTCGTGCTGACGCTATTCTCGCTCACCGCCTCCAGCCCGTTCATGCTCGGCCTCTGCGTCTTCCTGATCGGCTGCGGCTTCGCCGCCGGCCCGGCGCTGCAGACCCGCCTGATGGATGTCGCCGCCGACGCGCAGACGTTGGCCGCTGCCTCCAACCACTCCGCCTTCAACATCGCCAACGCGCTCGGCGCATGGCTCGGCGGCCTCGTCATCGCCTGGGGCTATGGCTCGGCTTCGACGGGTTATGTCGGCGCGATCCTGTCGGCGCTCGGCATCGTCGTCTTCGCGGCCTCGCTACGCCTCGATCGCCGCAGCCGCGGCTGAGCGATCACAGGCCGTCACATCCCTGAGGTGGCGGCCGCTGGGGCGGCAGGATATGTTTTCCTCGCCCCACGCGGCCAAGGCCGCGATGACAGGCTTCAATGTCTTGCCGAGCGGTGTCAGCGCGTAATCCACACGTGGCGGCACGACGGCAAACACCGTGCGCGACACCAGGCCGCATTCTTCCAATTCCCGAAGCTGCTTTGTCAGCATCCGCTGCGTTACCGATGGCAGCTTGCGGCGCAGTTCGTTGAAGCGCAGCGTGCCCTCCATCAGGTGAAAGAGGATCACGCCCTTCCACTTGCCATCCAGAAAACTCAACGTCGCCTCGACGGGGCATCCGGGGAAGTTCTCGGTCAGCTTGTCTCTCGGCAACGACATTTGACGGTATCCTTTTGGGTACTACGTACAGAATTTGTGCATTCTTGCGCGATCTCAACGTAAGACGCATCTAGCACCCGTGCAACAAACACAGGAGTTTTTCATGCGCGCCGTCGCCTATACCGCCCCGCAACCCATATCCGCCGAGACGTCGCTGATCGATGTCGACCTGCCGATGCCTGAGGCTACCGGCCATGATCTCCTGGTCGAGATCAAGGCCGTCTCGGTCAATCCCGTCGATACCAAGATCCGCATCGGCGTGGCGCCCGCCGACGGCGAGTTCAAGGTGCTCGGCTGGGACGCGGCGGGCATCGTCAAGACGGTCGGCCCCGAGGTTACTCTGTTCAAGGTCGGTGACGAAGTCGCTTATGCGGGCGCGATCAATCGCCCCGGTTCCAACGCAGAGCTCCATTTGGTCGATGAGCGTATCGTCGGCCGCAAGCCATCAAGCCTTGATTTTGCGGCCGCCGCCGCCCTGCCGCTGACCTCGATCACCGCATACGAGGCGCTGTTCGACCGCCTGAAGGTGCAGGATGCCGTGCCGGGTGCGGCCAACGCCATCCTCATCATCGGCGGCGCCGGTGGCGTCGGCTCGATCGCCATCCAGATCGCCCGCGCCTTGACCGACCTCACCGTGATCGCAACCGCTTCGCGGCCGGAAACGCAGGCCTGGGTGAAGGAACTTGGCGCTCATCATGTGATCGACCATTCGAAGCCGATCGCTGCGCAGGTGGCTGAGCTTGGCATTGGCGCTCCGGCTTTCGTGTTCTCCACGACGAACACCAGCGACCACCTGCAGGATATCGTCGAGGCCATCGCGCCGCAGGGTCGTTTTGCTGTCATCGACGACCCCAAGACGCTCGACGTCATGCCCTTCAAACGCAAAGCCATCTCGATTCATTGGGAGCTGATGTTCACGCGCCCGCTCTTTAACACCGCCGACATGATCGAACAGCACAAGCTCCTGAACAAGATCGCGGACCTGGTCGATGCCGGCACCATCCGCACGACGCTGAACGAGACGCTCGGCGTGATCAATGCGGCAAACCTGAAGACGGCGCATACGATGATCGAGAGCGGGAAGACCAAGGGCAAGCTGGTGCTCGCAGGCTTCTGATGGAGACAGGCTCATCTCGGTGGATGAGCATTTCGGCATAAAGAAGCGACTCATTCATCACGCCCACGAAGAAAGCCGCGCGGCCTGCGCGGCTTTCTCGCCGCAACACCTCCCCCGCTTGACTTTTTCAGCGTTTGGGACCACCTACAGCATCACGCACGGAACGCCTGTTCCGAGCGGATATCAACGGAGCCATCTCACGATGCCAAGCGACAGTAGTAGTCGATTGCCTTTGCCGTACGCGGCCTTCGTGCGCTGACCGATATCCATCGGGCTCGCCCGTCGGACGCTGCGGCGGATCGACGGAAAGGCGAGCTATATGAACATCAATCGCTTCCCTCTGCGGGCAGGCCATGCCGCCCGTTTCTTTGCCAGCGACAGCCTCGGTGCCATCACCACGGCTGAACGCGTCGAGCGCCTGAACGCGCTCGAAATTCCAGAAGCAGCGGCTATCCTCGCCACGCTGCCGCAGCAGAAGGCCGTCCGCATACTCGGACGTCCGGAGCTGCACCATGCCGCCGCGATGCTGACCGAAATGCCGGTCGAGCAAGCCGCACGGCTATTGAACGCCACCGCCAACGACCGCGTCGCCGACCTGTTTCAGGAAATGGACGAGGCCGCGCGCGCGCACCTGTTTTCCAAGCTCGACCGCGCGACCTGTCTCGCCGTGCAGCACCTCATGGGCTATCCGCCGCGCACGGCAGGCAGCATCATGACGACGGAATTCGTCAGCGTGCCGGCGACCTGGACGGTCGAGAAGACATTGGAGCATGTCCGCAAGGTCGAGCGTTCGCGCGAGACCGTCTATGCGATCTATGTTCTCGACGTTGAGACACAGGCGCTCACGAGCGTCGTCACGCTGCGCCGCCTCATCAACGGCGAGCCGCAGGCCTCGGTACTGAGCGTCGCACAGCAGGGCGGCATCGTCCGGGCCGATCCGCTGATGACGCAGGAGGACGTGGCGCGGCTGATCCGCAAGCACAACCTGCTGGCGCTGCCCGTTATCGGCGAGAACGGCCATATGCTTGGCATCGTCACCGTCGACGACGTGATCGACACGATGATCGCCGACCAGACGGAAGACGCGCAGAAGTTCGGCGGCATGGAGGCGCTTGGAAAGCCCTACATGGCGATTAGCTTCGCCGGCATGCTGAAGAAGCGCGCGGGCTGGCTCTGCGCCCTCTTCCTCGGCGAAATGCTGACGGCGAGCGCCATGCAGCATTTCGAGGGCGAGCTGGAAAAGGCGATCGTGCTGACGCTGTTCGTGCCGCTGATCATGAGCTCCGGCGGCAACTCCGGTTCGCAGGCGACCTCGCTCATCATCCGGGCGTTGGCACTAGGTGAGCTGAAGCTGTCGGACTGGTGGCGGGTTCTGCTGCGCGAATTGCCGACCGGCATCGTGCTCGGCTCGATCCTCGGCGCCGTCGGCTTTGCCCGCATCATCCTGTGGCAGAACGTCGGGCTTTATGACTATGGCGAGCACTGGATTCTCGTCGGCTTCACGATCTTCGCGGCGCTGATCGGGATCGTGACGTTCGGCTCGGTCGCAGGCTCGATGCTGCCCTTCGTGCTGCAGAAGCTGCGGCTCGATCCGGCGAGCGCATCCGCACCCTTCGTCGCCACGTTGGTCGACGTGACCGGGCTGGTGATCTACTTCTCGGTGGCGCTGCTGATCCTCAGCGGCACATTGCTTTAGACAGGAAAACGGGGCCGATCGGCCCCGTTTCTCATTGTCGTTCAGGCCGTTGCCTGGATGACGACGACCTGCGCGCCGGGTTCTACCCGCTCGTAGAGATCGATGACATCGTGGTTGAGCATGCGGATGCAGCCGCTTGACATGGCAAGACCGATCGACTGCGGCTGGTTGGTGCCGTGGATGCGGAAATGCGTGTCGTTGCCGCCGCGGTAGAGATAGATGGCGCGGGCGCCGAGCGGGTTGTTAGGCCCGCCCGGCATGCCGCCGGCGAGCTTGCGATAGCGCTCTTCGCGGCGCTGCATGTTTTCGGTCGGCGTCCAGCTCGGCCATTCGGCCTTGCGTCCGACATAGGCGCCACCCGCGAAGGCCAGGCCTTCCCGGCCGACACCGACGCCGTAGCGCATCGCCTGGTTATCACCGAGGATGTAGTAGAGGCGGCGGGCGGGCGTGTCGACGACGATGGTGCCCGGGCTATAGCTCGAGGCGTAGCTGACCTGCTGGCGACGAAGCTCCGGATCGATCTTGTCGATCGGCATGGCCGGCAGCGGAAACTTCTCGGCCGGAATGGCCGCGTAGTTGGCGCGATGATCAGGACCGCTCGAAGCGCAGCCGGCGAGAAGCGCGGAGACGCCCAGAACGAAACCACGGCGGGAAAGCGACATCGAAGCAGATCCTTAACGTTCGGTTGATAAGACCGAGGTTAAGGAGATTATGGTTAATGAACTGCTAAGCGGGTGCCCGCGGTAACGCATTCGTTAAGAGGTTGTGAGGTGGCTGCTCGCACCTCCAAGCGTTAGCACCATGGCCACGCGCCGTTCCGGGTCCATGCCGTTGCTGATCTCGTCATCGATCTTCGCCCGCAGAAATGGCGGCATGGCCTCGCCCTCTACCGTTTGAAAGCCAATGGATTGGTAGAAAGGTGCGTTGAACGGGACATGGCGGTCCGTCGTCAATGTCAGCGCGGACAGCCGGCGTGTCCTGGCCATTTCGACCGCATGGGATATCAGGCGCCGGCCGACGCCCTTTCGTTGCCAGTCCCTGCGGACATCGAGCTCGATCACATAGAGGGTGTCGTGGATTTCTTCGGCCGCAAAGAAGCCGACTGGGTGATCATCGCCGTCGGCGGCCACGATCAGCAGGCCGGCTTCAAGCGCTTTTCGCAGGATAGCCTGCGGCAAGGCATGCGCTGCGTCGGAGATGCCCAACGCCTCCGCCAATGTCGCGAAGGCGTCGAGTTCGATCTCGGTCAGGCGCGGCAGTTCTTCCAAGCGCGCCGGCCTGATCTCAAGCATAGCGCTCATGGCTCATCCCTTACATATTCGGATAGACCGGCCCCTCGCCGCCCTGCGGCGGCACCCAGTTGATGTTCTGGTTGGGGTCCTTGATGTCGCAGGTCTTGCAGTGGACGCAGTTCTGGGCGTTGATGACGTAGGTCTCCT
>UBQW01000045.1 GCA_900467745.1 Hyphomicrobiales bacterium | reverse complement strand
GTGCCAAAGTAGTGCTAGGAACGCCGCAGAATCCAGTGCGGGTGTCACCGCTGAATTCTTCGTTTCCTCCAATCAGTCTTTCCGCCGAAATTCATCCCGATTCATCTGTCTCTTCAGAACTGGGTCTCACGCTCAATAATGACGTAATGCTTAGACTCGATCGCGTGGAGGACTAGAGACAATGTCACTGACCGCATACGATGTGTACGTCCACCACCTTTACGATGTGCTCGGATTGGAGCGGACATCGGCGACTGCTCGAGGAAATATCCAGATAACGCTCTGCCGAAACGCCGCGAACTTCAGGCGTGTGGAAAATTTCGGGTCAAGGCGTTCAAAAGACTGTTGGACGGGATCAGTTGTAGCGGATCGCTGGATGCGCGACGCGGATGGCCTCACAGACTTGGAAATCGAGAGGTTCTTCGCTCTCCCGGAGTTCTTTGCATATTCCGATAGAGCTCTGCAGCTACCGTACCCACCCATTCAAACGGCGCATTGGGACGCTACAGTTGCCCTGATCGATGCCACTTTCGAACGCGAAGGGGAAGCGCTACAACAGCGCATGATGTTCGCGGGGTTCTCCGATCCGATCCATGCCGAGTTTTTTGCCGCCAGCGATCGAGACCTCCTTGTTCACGACCACGACACAGGCGTGCAGTTTTTCGAGTGGAGGCCAGTCACGGCCAAAGGCGACTTGTCCTCGTTCAAGGCTCTGCAGCTTAAGTCTGGCGATCAGGGTGAGCACGCACCGAGTACGGCACGATCTTGGATCGGATCCCGAATTTTCCCATCGGCTTTTCGACGGCACTGCGCACCAACCGGCTGACCCGGCTACTCGAATTGCGGTAGCAGGTAGGCAGAGCGCCAGTGGACGACCGGCTCAACTCATAGCGCCGGCGAGGCATGCCAACAGCTGCTCGGTGTCGATCGGCTTTCCGAGAAACGCGACGGCACCATTCCGGTAGACCGCCGATTTCGTCTGAGCGTCAGCGTAAGACGTCATGATGATAACAGGTGGACACATTTTCACGTTGGCGAGTATCGAGAGCAGCTCAAGTCCCGAAATGCCGGGCATGCGGACGTCGGCCAAGATGCAGCTGGCGAACCGGTAGCCTTGTTTGTCCAGGAAGTCGTCGCCAGATTCGTATAGACGGCTCTCGTAACCTACGGTTTCCAATAAGTCTTTGATGGACTCCCGCAGATGCAAGTCATCGTCGACGATCGCAACAATTTTGCTTTGTACGTCTGCCATCTAGCTGTGCGCATTCTTAGGTTGGCGGAAGTCGAAACAGTTAGACGAATGATCCGGTGCCCGGATTCTAGAAAGAGTAGGTCTCAGTGAGGCGCGCGATCTAGTGGTATGCGAACATAGACTGAGTTAAGGTTTAGCGATTGGTCAGGCATTTGCCAAAAACACACCCGACTTAATCCCACGCCACCTTAAGTACACTCCGTCCAGCTTGAATGCAACCCAAGAGTTTCGAAACAATGTCGCTCGTGCCGCCTGGCCCGACACGCTACACCAGTTGAAAGAACAGCCCGATTTTCGACTTGGTGACTGCGGTAACCAGCATATGTTATACCCCATTGTGCACCTCAGTGTGTGCGTCGGTACCGGGCAACGATACGGTTATTCTTGCTCCGCCCTCGGGGGCGTTCCGCGCGAAAATCGACCCGCCATGAGCTCCGACGATCGACCGGCATATTGCCAAGCCCATACCCATTCCCCGATCCTTGGTTGAATAAAAACTGTCGAAGATTTTTTCCTCGAGACCATCCGGTATTCCAGGCCCGCTGTCTGATACAATAAGCTCGACGCCTCCTGGGCTTCGCTTGGTCTCGAGCAAGATATCACGAGCGTCTGCTGCACCTGTGTCGAGCGCGTGTACACCGTTCATCAGCAGGTTCACAACAACCTGCTGAAGTTGGATCCCATCTCCTGTGACAGTGGGGAGGTTCGGGGCCAACCGTGGAATTACCTTGACCGATCGGGACCGCAGTTCGCTCCGGACCAGAGTCAGTGATTGGAGCACGATATCGTTGAGTTCGATTTCGAACGATGTTGGCGGCTGCTTGACGGTCATTTCTTTGATGCGGCCCACAATCGCGTTCGCGCGTTCGGCGCTTTGAACAATTCGTTCGGCGAGCAGGCGGACCTTGTCTAACGACGGGTCGCCCTTGGACAACCAGCGTAGTGACGTCTCTGCGTCTGTTGTGATCACAGTCAGCGGTTGGCGGACTTCGTGCACGATCGAACTCACCATTTCGCCTAAAGTAGAAACCCGAGAGGCATGTGCGAAATCGGCCTCCACCTTCTTCAGCTGCTTCTCAAGGCGAACCCGATCTGTAATATCCACCATCATAAGCAGCGTCTTGTCCAAAACCGCGCTTTTGTGCGGGTAGGAGACCATAAATAAAACGTCTATCAGGCGTCCATCGAAGGTTCTGACCTTCATCTCTTGTGCATGATTTTTTTGGCCAAGGAAGCGAGCCGCCATCACGTTTACGGCAGCGTCCCTAGCCTCGCTAAAAATATAGCCGACAGGGCCATGCATGTTCTCAGCCCCTGGTGCGCCGAACAGAGGCGCAGCAAGATCGTTGACGCTTTTGATCACAACGTTTTCGTTTGCGTAGTCGACAAGCTCGTCATGCTCCGTCAGGTATTCCCCAAGCTCGGTGACGCCATTCTCCTTCAGCTGAAGAAACACGTTCTTCATCTTACTGGCGTCTACCTCCCACATCGCTATCGGCAAGTTCTCCAATAGCATCCGATAGCGCTCTTCGCTCGCTTGAAGTTGCCATACGCGGCTGGGCTGCGGCCATTGGCCAGCCAATTCAAGCTTGAGATATCCTGCCTTATCACCAATTTTCGAGATACAGACGTGAACTCCTGAATATACCCCTTCAGCCTTGTCTTGACCGTCGGCAAGAAGTTCATCGAGCAGCGCGGTGAAGATTTCGCGATATGCGTCAGGACAGATGGAATGGAAAGATCGGCCGATTAACTCGCTTGCATTCGAAGAGCCACCGAAAAAGACAGACGCAGTCTCGTTGACCGAGACCACCGCGAGCGAGCGAAGAATGTCCCCCTTCTGTCTGGCATCCAAACTCGACGTGGGAGAATTCGCTTTGTTGGCTTTTAGCTGTAGTAGAGTTGACACAAGTGTGCACGAGCACTGCCAAGCGCCGCCGCCGACCGTACTCAGCTCTAGCGGCTTTGCGTATTCGACCACGACCCTATGTTCGAGTTGCAACCCGAGGCTCATCGTCTCGACGCGTACTGATACGTCAACGGCCATACCCAATTTACGTGGACGCGCTACGTTACCTTGCCAGCAGGGAGGTTCCTGCGACCCTGCCATGAGTGACGGATTGGCGGCCACCCAGCCGATCTCGCCTATCCGCTTCCCGAGAACCTCAGTACGGTCCCAGCCGTAAAGCGATTCCGACGAGTCGTTCCAAAATCTTATCTTGCCATCTAAATCGTATATCACCACACTTTCTGATACGCGGTTGAGCGGCTCGGCCCACGTTATCACGGTCTCCGAAGGCGTCCTCGAGTCGCTTGCTAGATGGGTATTCATCGGCTGTTTGGCCTAACTGTTATGGAGCCCCCAGATTGTCCTCCAGATCTCATTTCGTAGCGCTCACATAGAAGTGACATCATCGCATCGCTCCGAGGGCGAAACGGTCGCTGTCTTTCCGATCGAAAACTGGCGTGCAATCGTTCTTCGAGGTCACGATCGCGTTAGGCGGCAAGCCGAATTTTAGAGAGGCACCCCCCTCCGCGAGATTTGTCGCCTGCAGCCGACCTCCATGCGCCTCGATGATCGAGCGGCATATCGCTAAGCCAATCCCCACGCCGTCCCCTTTAGTCGTGTAGAAGGGATCGAAAATCCTCTCCGGATGAAGAATGCCCGAGCCATTGTCCGAGACCACTACCTCTACCCATCCGTCGGCACCGGGGTTTGTAGCAATCGATATCCTTCTGACGTCGGTACTCGCAACCTGAAGCGCTTCTGCCGCGTTGCGAACCAAGTTCATCACGACTTGCTCTATCTGGACACGGTCGGCGGAAGTTTCGGGAGCGGCCGCGTCGAGGCTTAGCTCCAGCCTTATTTGGCTCGATGTAAGTCTGTCTGCGAGAAGCTCGCAAACGTCGGCAATCACCCCGTTGACATTTACAAGCTCGCGCCGATGCTCCGTCTGGGAGAACAAAGCGCGTGTTCGACCGATTACCTCACCGGCCGCCTCCGCATCCCGAATAATCCATTCGGCGGTTTTCCGGGCCCGCTCGAAGTTCGGCGGCTCAGCGGCAAGCCAGCGTTCAAAAGCGTTCGCGTTAGAGACCATGGCTTGTAGAGGCTGATTCAGCTCGTGCGCGATGGAAACCGACAGCTCAGAAAGGCTCGCAGCTCTTGATGCGCGGGCTAGCCTTTCATCAGCTAAGCGCAGCCCTTCCTGCGCTTTCACCTCATCGTCCACATCGAGGTTGACGCCGTACCATTGCGCTAGTGCGCCATTTTTATCGTAAAAGGGCTCACTTCGATGCTCGATCCATCGGTAGACGCCATCTGATCTACGCTGTCGATAGCGCATAGCGAAAGACTCACCGGCTTCTCGGCATTGACCTAAACGTGCATATACCGCGTCGCGATCATCCGGGTGGACGATCTCCCACAGAGCATCCCCGATGCGGATTTCGGCCTCGCCTCCGGCTGGCATGGCCATCGCCCCGGTTCTGTCGCTCAGGCGTCTGTTTACATAGACCGGCTGCCCCCCAGGATCCGAGAGAACGATGCCCACCGGCACGGTATCAATGAGATGCTGCAGATAGCGTTCGCTTTCAACTAGCGCTGCCTGCGCCTTGACCTCCTCTTCAATATCGAAGGATACACCGTACCACCGGATTATCTTGCCGGTATGATCTCGCAAAGGCTCTACACGGGAGTCCACCCATCTATATTGACCGTCTCTACGACGGAGCCTGCCCTTGATGTGGAGGGGCAGACCAGACTCAAACGCCCGTTGGAATGTCTCCGCGACGGAAGCCCGGTCGTCCGGATGAATGAGGTCAACGTGCGTTTCTTTCCCGTACGGACCTTGAGAGAGCTCACCGAGCTGCTGAACACCTGCCCATTCGAGAAAGCGCTTATTGAAATAGTAGGGTAGGCCCGCGGGCGTCATAAGCCAGATCAACGAGGGAACGGTCTCGACAAGAACCTGCAACTCAGCTTCGCTCTGACGTACCGCCTCATGCGCGGTAATCTCTTCGTTGATATCCAAGAATACCGCGTACCACTGGAGGATTCCACCGTTGGCATCACGCAACGGCTGTGCCTTACCGTCGATCCAGCGGTATTCGCCGTCAGCCCTGCGCTGCCGATACTTCATTCCAAATGGCTCGCCGGCCGCGAACGATTTCGCGAGGACTGCGGCGACGCAGTGCCTGTCGTCTGGATGTACCGCATCAATGATTGTCGTGGTGAGCTTCGAGCTGTTCGTGACGTCGTCCCTCTCGGCCGAGAGGCCGAACCACGTTTGTAGCTGGTTATTGATGTAAGTGGTGTTGCCCTCAGGATCGGCACACCAAATCAACGCCGGGACAGTGTCTATCAAATACTGCAGCTTCCGCTCGCTCTCCCTAAGCGCAGCTTCTGCCCTTTTCTGATCGTCAATGTCGGCAGTCGTCCCGTGCCAACCCGTTATATTTCCTCGCTCGTCTCGTGACGCCACCGCGGAATCGCGGAACCAGCGGTACGTTCCGTCATGTTTGCGGACCCTTTGTTCGTCGATCAACGGCTCACCAGTTTTGAGACTCTGACGCCAGCGCGCTTTACATCCTTCAATATCATCGGGATGCACGAAGCGGTCCCACCAAGCATTTGGATCGCCGTCCATAATCTCCTGCATCTCCTCAGCAGAGACGCCGACGAAGTCAGTGGCGGCCGGGTTAACGAAGCGCATTCGCCCATCTGGGTAGGCGGACCAGCCCAGGCCCGGAATGTCATCAGCGCTTGGCTGGACAGTCTTATATACCTGCGCGTAAAAGCTGGTGGTCCTGAACACATGCACAAGCGTCCAGAGTCCCATAGCGCAAGAAACGTAGACCGCAAGCCTGGTTGCAACAGCGTTCGGGTCAGAGGCTGTGGGAAACAAAATCGCCGTGGCGATCATCCCGAAAACGCCTACGGCAACCAATCCTGGAAGCCATCCGAAGCATATGGTCGTGGCTGCGACCGAAATCAGCAAAGTTGCCGGCTCGCCCGAAAGCCAGGAGACCAGTATTCCGATCAGACTGATAACGGCTGCCAGCGCTCTGCGCTGCACTGATGAACTCAGCTCCATCGGCCTCACTTCCTGGATGACACGGCGCGGGTAAGCCGACGAGGGCTACTAGTTGGGTGGGCCTACAATTACACTTATGATCGATGTCACGAAACCTATGCTTTGGCGTAGGCGAAAGGTCTCTTCGAAAGAGCGGGCCTTCGGAAGCGATGACGATTAAGGAATAGATTGGCGACAGCCGTCCGCGGCCGCTCTCATTCAAGGCTAGGAATTTCCTGCTCGAACCGACTGCGGAAGTGCCTGCCATGCCCCGAACAACTGATTGAATGTGCCCACCTGCATCTTCTTCATCATGTTGCTCCGATGAAGCTTCACAGTGACTTCGCTGATGCCCAGATCGAAAGCGATCTGTTTGTTGAGCGCGCCCGTGACCACCAAGAACAGGACTTGACGCTCTCGTATGGTGAGTTTGTCGTAGAGCACCAACAGTTTTCGCGATGCCTCAGCTTCCTCGCGCCGGGCCATATCGACGGAGATGGCCTTCGAGATCGCATCCAGGAAGGTTTGATCACGGACAGGCTTTGTAAGGAAATCACTCGCCCCTGCCTTCATCGCCTCCACACTCATGGCGATATCTCCATGGGCGGTAAGGAAGATAATAGGCGTATCGTTTCCCTTTTGCGCTAATTGGTGCTGGACATCCAGCCCACTGAGACCCGGCATCCTGACATCCAGTACCAGGCATCCCGGCCTGTCCGGCAAGGCAGCATCAAGCAATTCCTTCCCGGACGCGAAAGAAATCGTGTCAATTCCCACCGAGTTGAGCAGATTGCCCATTGCTTCCCGCACGTTCGCGTCGTCGTCGACAAGTGTGACAACGGGACCGCTCAGCGCGCCAGAAACTGCAATGTCCATGTGCCACCCCCATGTGACGCCCAGCTTGACCTTGTCATCCTAGCATTTCTCGCGTTTGCAGCACAATCCCGTTGGGATGATAGCGAGATTCCATTCGACCACAAAATGCTCGAATGTCCAATTCACCCACAGAGTGGCGCGGAATCGTCAATAATTTTTGGCGAAGCCTCGTAGGCTGGTCACAACTGAATTTCGATTGCCATTCCTTTCAGCGCTGCACAGGTCTCATCAAATGCGTAAGACGTGCGCCGTGGACATCCTACTTTCAAGGTTCGCCTCGAAGCATTTAAAGCTGTTGAACGTCACCGTCCTCTTGGCGCTCGCTTCCTGGGCTGTCCCGGTTGCGGCGAAAGAAGTCCTTCGTGTCCCATTGAGTAGCGACATTGGCACCTTCGACCCCGATAACGGCTTCGAGATCGGAGCCATGAGCGCGATCGACAATGTCTATGAGGGACTGGTCGAATACGAACCTGGATCGACACGGATCACTGGCCGTTTGGCCTCCAGCTGGGATATCTCGGCGGACGCCCTCACCTACACATTCCACCTACGCACGGGGGTGAAATTTCACGACGGAACACCCTTAGACGCAGCGGCTGTAGTTACCTCGCTTGAGCGGAGACGCGATAAAGGCCTCTCTCTCAGCTACTTCCTCGCAAATGTCGCGGCAATAAAAGCCCTGGATAGTTTGACGGTTACAACTGTCCTCCGCAGGCCCCAATCGTCGTTCTTAGACACTCTGGCAAGCCCATGGGGACCGAAAATTATCAGCCCTTCGGCATTGAGAGCGCATGCCGCGGGCGACAACGCATCAAGTTGGCTGAACGTGAACGCTGTGGGGACAGGTCCTTTCATTTTGACCGAGTTCAAACCGGGCGAGCGCTACGTGTTGACTCGCAACGATCATTACTGGGGGGCCAAGCCGTTTTTCGAAGAGGTCCAACTGCCGGTGATAGCTGATATGAGCCAGCAGA
Organism: Hyphomicrobiales bacterium; assembly: GCA_900467745.1. GTDB lineage: Bacteria > Pseudomonadota > Alphaproteobacteria > Rhizobiales > Rhizobiaceae > Rhizobium. The sequence goes on along the minus strand of UBQW01000045.1, from coordinate 35,655 downwards.
TACTTCAGCTTCGGCAAGGCGAAATAGACGCCGTTCCGCGGAATTTCCCCCTCGCGCAGATCGCAGGGTTGGCCGCCAATCTAGAAGTGACAACCAGTCCCAGCATGAACCAGTTCGACCTATTCGTCCGACCGGGGTCCGCGCTGGACGACAAAGAGGTTCGCGATGCCGTACGTGCTGCGGTCAACCCGGCTCTCTGGGTGGAAGCGGCTTTCGGAACTTACGCGACATGCTCAAAATCCATTTTTCCGACCATCATGCTCAGTCCAACCAGCCCCGACGTCGTCGCTACCGACCTCGAGGTGGCAAGATCCACAATTTCCCGACACGGGAAAGTCACACTGACCATCGGACTTTTCAGTGCCACATCAAACTATAGTCGGATCGCCAACCTCCTTATCGCGCAGCTGGCACGGATTGGGGTAACCGCCACGGCCTCTGTTCTTCCGCCAGGAGCGGCGTTTTCGTTGCGACAGAGCGCAAACGCGCCTGATCTTCTTCTCACCATTGCAAGTCCCGATGCCGCTCATCCCGACAACCAGGCCAACGCGTTCTACACCGAAAAGGCACCTCTAAACTTTTATGGCCGGACAGTCCCGGAAGCGGATGAGTTGATCAATGAGGCCAGCCCGATCACGGACGTTCCCGCGCGGAACGCGCTCTACGAGCAAGCCAGCCGACTTTATATAGACAGCGGCGTTGTCATTCCTCTTATTGATATGAGGGATGTTGTAGTCCACGCACGAGGGCTTAAAGACCTCGGGCTGCGCCCGGTCTTTCCTGAAGGTAACATTGACTTCGGCAGAGTTCGAAGATGAACAGTAAACGTTGATCTGGGAGCGTCCGATCCTTTCTTTGCTTTTTAAGATTAGCTGGAGCTGAGACTGTGAAGCCGCCTATTGTTACGATCAGAGGACTTTCTGTTACCTTCCGTCGACGAACAGGCACTGTTCGTGCGCTGGAGAACATAAACCTAGATGTCCGTGAAGGAGAAATACTGGCGATAATCGGCGAGAGTGGATCGGGCAAGACGACGTTGGGCCTTATGATGCAAGGCTTGATGCCACCTGGCAGCGAGCCAGTCGTCACCGGCTCCGCCAAAATATCGGGGATCGAGCTTGTCAACGCCAAGCCAAAGCTCTTGCGTTCGGTCCGACGACATCTTGTCCGGGCGATCCCTCAAGACCCGATAGCAGCGCTCGACCCGACGATGAGAATACGAAAGCAGCTCCGCGGGGCGAGCAATCATGGTGATCACGTTGCCGACGAGTGGCTCGTCAAGACGGGGCTGAGACGTTCAGACAAAATCGAAACGAGGTATCCCCACCAGCTTTCCGGAGGTCAGCGTCAGAGAGTGTTGATTGCAATGGCAGCAATGTCTCTTCCCAACGTTTTGATAGCCGACGAACCGACTACCGCTCTCGATATGGCGACCCAGGGCAAGGTCGTTACACTACTTCGCGACCTAGCAGAACGACATGGAACCGCAGTGGTCTTCATCACCCACAATTTAAAGATCGCGGCAGCGCTGGCCGATAGAATACTGGTTCTGCGCAACGGTCACGTTGTCGGAACTCACGCTTGCAAACAGTCGATTAGGGATCACAGTTCGTCTGATTTCCTTACATCACGCTATACCTTGACGTCAGGCGTCTCTCCGCGTTTCGTAGCCTCACAGAAGTCCGCCGCTCGCACTACTGATCCTCCCGAGGAGCCGTCTACCCTCAACACCAAGACGCTTGGAGACCGGGAGAATGACCATCTGCGGGTGACGGGTTCTGCGTTCCGTCCGGAACAACGGACTTCTGGAGATTCTCGCTTATCGGCAATCGACCGAGATACATTTGCACTGAAGCTGAATGACATTTCACACAGCTTTTGCCGGACCTCGTCGTTCTTCCATTCGAAACCAGCGGAAAAAATACTGTCGTCTATCAACCTGTCGATCGGAGTTGGCGAATGCGTCGCGCTGATGGGGGAGAGTGGGGCTGGCAAGACAACACTATTGCGGATCGCCGCCGGGCTGACGAGGCCAGATGCGGGCTCTGTAGAGACCTTGCATGGGGTAAGACCCCAAATCGTCTTCCAGGATGCGGTGGCCTCTTTCACACCATGGCTTACAATTGGCGAGCAAATCGGCGAGCGGCTACGGCTTCTGCAGCTGCCCGAACGAGAACGAACGGACAGGATCGTGGCTGCATTGGAGGACATCAATCTCTCATCGCAGCTTATCAACGCTTTGCCCGGAAACCTCTCCGTTGGCCAATGCCAGCGTGCCGCAGTTGCGAGGGCGTTGGTGGTCCCACCGAGTGTTTTATTATGCGACGAGCCGACAAGCGCGATGGATCAGGGGTTGGCGCGCTCTACGCTCGAGCTCCTCAACGACATGAGGCTTAGATTGAAGATCGCCATGCTATTTATAACGCACGATACCACTGCCGCGGACTTCATAGCGAACCGCACGTTTACCCTCGATCAGTCGAAACTGGTTTGTATAGATCCAGGGACGTCTATCAACAGTCCGCGCCTGCCGGTTCAGGTAATGCCTCGGCTAGAAGAGTTATGAAAAGAGCAGCTCCCCTCATCAAAGAGCTCCCGCCGCAAACACTGATACGCGCGTACCTATGGCGAGTGGGCTGGCCTTCCAAACTTGCTCTCATTGGGCTCATCTTGCTTACACTCGTAGCCGCTGTGCCGTCCTTCTTCTCACCTTTCGATCCGCAGGTCCCGGTTTCGACGGCCTTCTTGCCACCTTCCGCCACCCATTGGTTCGGCACGGATGATATCGGCCGCGATTTGTTTTCCCGTGTCGCTCTCGGCGTTCATTACACTTGGCTGCCTGGTCTTGGGGTGATTTTGGCCAGCCTGGCAACCGGTGCGACTATCGGACTGATCGCGGGTAGCGCAGGCGGTGTACTCGATTTCGCCCTACAGCGTGTGACCGACCTTTTCCTGGTAATGCCTACCACACTCCTTGCCTTGGCCGTAGCCGCAGCCCTCGGTCCAGGGATTTGGAACGTCGCCATCGCTTTGTTGCTCGCGTGGTGGCCATGGTACGCTATAATCGCGCGCGACGAGGTTCGTCGCATCCGGGTCAGACCCCATTTCCAGGCTGCGATGGCTTCTCAAGCGAGTCCGGCGAGGCTCGTCTTAAAGTACTCGCTTCCGGGCGTAGTGCCTTCATTGATCGTTGCTGCGGCCTTGGATGTTTCAAACGTTATCATGGCTTTTGCGTTGATGTCTTTTCTTGGACTCGGTGAGCCTGAACCCGCTCCAGAGCTTGGCGCGCTTACAGCCCGCTCTCTAGACAGCCTTACGGCTTTCTGGTGGTTGCCGCTCATGCCAGCCGCGGTCGTTTTTCTGATTTGCCTGCTAGCTAACCTCGCTGGAGACGGCCTACGAGCCGCGCTGGAGGGGCGCTAATGGCAAAAATATCACTCATTTTCAGACGTCTCGCTGCCATGGCGTCCGTTTTGCTTTGTATGAGCTTTATCGTTTTCTGCATTCAAAGCTTTATCCCCGCCGATCCCGCGCGCGCCATCGTTGGCCCCACCGCGCCTATCGACATCGTGAATAGAACTCGCGACCAGCTTGGGCTCAACGATTCAATCTGGGTGCAATACAGCCGCTTCGTAACGAGACTCGTTAACGGTGAGCTTGGTACATCTGTCCGCACTCGCCAACCGGTAACGGCCGACGTGAGGAAATTCCTACCCGCAACAGCAGAATTGTCATTGGCGGCGGTCTCGTTTGGATTATGCCTGGCAATTGCGATAGCGATTTTCCATGCCGCGGTCCCGAAGTTAAACGCATTGAGATACGTTCTGGTCGGCATTGGTTCAGTTCCAATTTACCTGTCCGCGTTGTTGATGGTCTACGTTTTTGCCTTCCGCTTATCGTGGTTCCCGGGAAGCGGGCGCGTTGAAGGGAGTGAATTGAATGGACCAACGGGAATGAAGGTGATTGACGGCCTTCTCTCAGGAAGGCCAGAGCTGAGCTGGAACGCTTTTTCTCATTTGATCTTGCCCGCGATCGCCTTGGGTCTCCCGGTAGCTGCAGCGGTAGGACAGACATTGAGCAGTTCTTTGCACGACGTCCTTCGCCAACAACACGCTCAAGCCGCGCGAGGTCGAGGACTATCAGAACTCAGCGTAATCCTACGACACGGGTTGCGCAATTCTGCGTCCGCTCCGCTAGCTATGACTGGACTTCAGGTGAGACTGCTGTTCGGAAACCTGCTGATTGTCGAACGGGTTTTTGGCTGGCCGGGACTTGGTTCGTATATGGTGCAATCCTTCGCCAGCGCGGATCTCCCAGCAATACTAGGAGTATCACTATTGCTGGGCGCTTTTTACATCGCCGTGGGCGCGGTTGTGGAATTGCTCCAGGCGCTCGCCGATCCAAGGATATCCCTCTAAGGTCACTTGGCGACCTATCCTCCAGAATAGGTTCACTATCCCATTCAATAGCCTGACGATACCTTTAGTAACTGGATTTCCCGTGGGCGTCAGGCATTCATTAGGACAATCAGAACCTATCTCATCTCGGCGCACCCATGGACGACATCAGACAAAGTCATGTGCTACTCCCACGGAAAACGGCCCGGGATACGGTGCCCGCGCGACAATTGGGCGTCCTAAGCCAGCCGAAACGAAAGGGCCTGTGCGATTGGCAGTACAAAAGAGTGAGCGACTATGTCGATGAACGTATGGACCGGCCAGTCCGTATCGATGACCTCGCTGCTCAAGCGAACCTTAGCACAAGCCATTTCACGCGTGCGTTCTCGATTCGTATTGGAATGTCGCCGTACTCTTTCATAACGAGACGCCGGTTGGAGAGAGCACAGATTTTGATCCTGAACTCTCAAGCGCAACTCGCGGAGATCGCTTCGCAGTGCGGTCTATCAGATCAAGCCCACTTGAACCGACTGTTTCGAAAGTTCGTTGGCACGACCCCCGCCCGTTGGAGGCGGGCACGTCTCGGCGAATTAAGCCATCTTCGAAGCTGAGGCACGTGCGCCTCAGTCGACCGATCATGGGGATTGTCGAGATCGGGGAGAGCTACACACGTTCGGCCGCCGCTCGCGTTACATGCGGCTGTCTGCGGGGCGCTGCACCTGACCCTGCGCTTGGCTAGCAAGCCTTCAAGCTGCTACGATCTCGTTTGCCATATGCACCTGGTCGAACTTTCGAACGACTTCCACGACCGAACGTGCCTTCATCTTTTTCATCATTCTCCCGCGATGCAACTTCACCATTATCTCACTGATGCTCATCTCAAAGGCGATCTGCTTGTTGAGCAGCCCCTGAGATACATACATCAGGACCTCGGTTTCGCGGGGGGTCAATTGATCCGCGCAGGCGCGCGCCTCCTGGACCTGCACCATTTTAGCTCTGCGCTCCGCGTCTTTTTCAAAAGCGGAGTTGGTGATCGAGACTACAGTCTGGGAATTGAAAGGCTTCAGAAGAAAATCAAAAGCGCCGGCCTTCATAGCGGTCACGCTGATAGGAACACTAGCGTTGCCGGTCATGAACACGATCGGAAGCGGATTGCCAATTGCAGAGAGACTACTCTGCAGTTCCAAACCCGTCATCCCAGGCATCTGCACGTCCAACAGAATGCATCCAGGCTTTGTCAAATTCGAGCTGGCCAGAAAGTCGGTGGCGCTATCAAAAACAGCGGCCTTGATCTCCATCGACTCGAAGAGGTTAAGGAGAGACAGCCGGAGGTTTTGTTCATCGTCGATGATGAAAACTGTCGGTTCATCTATGCGGTTGTCATGATCGGACATTGTTTCCTCACGATCCAGATAATTGCGCAAAGTCTCGTATTCTCCCCTCTTTACGAGGTCTCAGGGAGAGTCGGAGCAGAGGCTGAGTAAACGCGCTTCGGGACATGGCCACCTGCGTCAGCCTGTAGAGTTCGATTCTCTTCCTATGCGAAAACCGAGAGAGGCTCTCACCAGTGAAAGCGTGCATCGACAAAGCGAATGAATTCGCGCCGGTGTAAAGGGCTGTCGGGGCTGGGTTGGATGAACGACCTCTTAGCCCGGCAACCTGTTTTCCCCCACTGCTGAAGCTTTTCTCGACAGCTTCTGATCCGTCCATAACAATGCTCGCCGGTTGATCCGAATTAGTGCATCCGCATGTTCGAACTCTGCCGGCTAGAATAAATGCGATTTGAAATAAGAATTTGCCAGCCCCGCCACGATAGCCATCGGAAGGGCATCTATCCACTTGGCTCGCGGAATTGGTCTACCTATCCCAATGTATAGGTTTTCGACTATGCGGCCTCTGTAAAAGCGATTTCGCGGGAGCGACCCTCTCGAGCCGCTCCTGCACAACGATCATCGAAGGGGCTTATCGAGGTGACCGACGGACACCTTCAGTGTTGAGGAGAAGCCACTCTTGTACTCGTCCTCGCTCACCCTACCCTGCCCATTCTTGTCGATCTGGCTCCAATGGTTCTGCACATCTTCAAGCTTGGGTACGTAGCCATCGGCCCGCGCCTTCATGTTGTTTTCAACGAATTCGCTCTGATCCACGAAACCGTCGTTGTTAGTATCGTTTCTGTCGAAGCTGCTTTGCGCAAGCCGCGCTTGGAAGGCTGCAGCGATCGATTCATCCGAGCCGCCACCACCGACATTTCTGATCGATGGCGCAGCCTGTGATAGCCCGCTTGTGGAAACCGAATCCGGTTTAGCCCGCGGTTGAAAAAGATTGTAAATGGAATCGGCACTAGACCCAACGCGCATATCTCAGCCCTTGTGAAAAATTAGAAAGCACACGCAAAAGATGCGCCCCCAACCTTGCGCGAGACTTTTGGCGATGACGGTCAACCTACCTCCTGGAGGCGGCTTAGATTTCTGGTGGCGAGGGCACACCCTCGTATATCTAGCGGGCAACCTGATCGGGCTTACTATCGGAAACACCAGTATTCACAGCGCTTCGGATAGACCCGAGACATGATTAGGAGCTTCTAATGCAGGAACGATTCGATATCGCTCTTGAAGAGCCGCTTGCCTTCAAGACCATTTACGGACTCCAGCTCTACGTCCAGAACTCCGGCTTGGACAAACGATACGTGTATCTCCTCGAAATTCGGTCGTCGCAAATCAATGGTTGTGCGTATTGCGTTGATAGTCACACCAAGGAAGCACGAAAGGCCGGCTTCTCCGAGCAGTGGATTTCGCTGATTGCTGTCTGGAAGGAATCACCAATTTTCGATCCCAAAGAACGAGCCGTCTTAAACTGGGCAGAGAGTGTCACGCGGGTTTCGGACACCGGAATACCTGATCAGGACTACGACTTGCTCAGAGAGTATTTCAGCCTCCAAGAGATAGCGCAGCTAACCGTAGCGGTGAGCACGATCAATGTATGGAACCGCATGGCACTCGCTTTGCGGCTCCAGCATCTGGTAGACCCCGTGCCCACGTAGGGGTGAACTCTCGTCGCGCGCGCTGCCGTATTGAGAATCATGAAGGCAAACCACCTCCGGAAGGGGCGTTCAAGCCGCGGGCACACTGTTCGGACCACCAGTCGGTCGTCGCGCCCCTCGAGGTGGAAGGAGTTCGCGGCCTCTTCTACCCTTTCAGCGTTCCCCTTCCGCCCGACGAGGATCTTCGCTATCGCCGCTACGTAGGGTGAAGGATATTTTTGCTCCGCCACCGGTGTTCTCAGCCCACAATCGTCCGTTATGGGAGTATAAGACCGACCGACAAATCGAAAGCCCCATCCCCATCCCGTCAGCTTTGGTGGTGAAGAACGGATTGAATATACGGTCGACGTCCGCAATTCCAGGGCCAGTGTCCTCAACTTCGACCGTCACACCGTCAGACGTAGACAGGGTCCGGACGGTGATGCTTTTCGAGTGCGAAGCGATCTCCGACATCGCTTCTACGGCATTGCGAAACAGATTCACCAGGACCTGTTGTATATGAACGCCGTCAACAACGACGACAGGCAAGTCTGGGAAGAGATCCTGTTCCACGGCGACGCCAGCGGCGGTGAGCTCTTCATTCAAAATATCGCAGACCGCAACGACGATCTTATTAAGATCCTCTGGATGGCGCTCGTACGCTCTGTTCTGGAAAAGCGCTCTCACTCGCTTCACGACATCGGAGGCGATGTTCGCGTCGCGTAGTACGCTCTCGGCACTCATACGGGCGCGCTCAAGGTTCGGAGGAGACATCTCCATCCACCGTCGGCCGGCATCGGCGCTAGCGACAACCGAGGCCAGAGGCTGGCTGACTTCGTGCGCGATCGAAGCGGAAAGCTCAGCCATGGCAGCATATTGCGCCGCTCTTGCCAGTTTCTCTTGCGCTAGCCTAAGCGACTCTTGTCCCCGCAGCTCCTCGTCGATGTCGAGTTCGAGCCCGTACCACTGCGTGATCTCACCGGTCTTGGCGCGAAGCGCCTCCATTCGTCCTTCCATCCAGCGCCAAACGCCATCGGCACGGCGTTGGCGAAATCGCATGATCCAGGGTTCGCCGCTGATGAAGCTTGCTCTCATCGATCTTTCTACTGCTGTCTGATCGTCCGGATGGATGATCATCCTAATGGCTGTCGAGAGAAGTGTCTTTCGCGACGACAAGATGTCCCGCGGCCCAACTCCGCTCCAGTTCTCCAATCTTCTGTTATAATATGTCGGCTCACCCTCCGGGTTACACATCCAAACAAGCCCTGGCAGTGCATCCACAGCCAAGCGGACTCTAGCCTCGCGCTCTCGAAGTGCTTCATGAGCCAGAACTTCCTCATCGATGTCCTGGCATACACCGTACCACTGGACAATGATTCCGTCGGCGTCACGAAGCGCGTTCGCTTGGCCGCTTATCCATCCGTATCGGCCGTCGGCGCGCAGTTGCCGATACTTGAGCTTGAACGGCGTTCCTGTGAGGAACGAGTGCTGGAGGGCGGCGTTGACGTTCTCGGCATCGTCCGGGTGGATCGCCTTAGCGATCGCTTGAGAGAGAACCGATTTGTCCGCGTTGGCGAGATCGTCGATCGCTATTCCGGTCTGCTCTGCTAGGGCACGATTTATGTGGGTTGGCTCCCCATTCGCGGCGGCCGCCCATAGGGGAGAGGGCACGGCGTCGATGAGCTTCGCGAGTCGGCTTTCTTTCGCTAGGGATTCCTCCATTGCGGTCATCGCCTCGTGGATGTCGATCGAGATGCCCAGCCAATAGATAACCTTGCCGTTGTCATCCCGCTGCGGTCGAGCCTGCGATCTGAGCCAACGAAACGTGCCATCGACCGCCCGAATCCGGTGCGTGACCTCCAAGTCCCGCTCGGTCCTCACAGCCGTAAGCCAAGCTGAGCTCAGTCTCTCGTACTCCTCGGCTTCAACCGTGGCCTTCCAGTTGAAATCGCCATTTTCGTCGCGCCGAACCTGCTCCTCAGTGGGCATCCCAGTAAGGGCAACGAGAGCCTTCGAGTGGTACAGAAAGTCCCCATTAGGCAGTCCAATCCACCCTAGTCCAGGCAATAATTCCGCCAGGTCGATCAGCCGACTTTTGAAGTCGGGGTGCATGTCAGAGATATCTTCCACTTGGGCCCCCAAGGGTAAGTTGGTCATCTAGAATGTTTGATAGCAAAACGCCGGGGCAAGTTAACCCCCAGTATCCCAGAATTTCCCGTACAGGACTTACGGGCGACTACATTTTCGCAGCGACCCATCAGGCGAAATACGTTCGTATAGCTATCTGAAGGCAACCGAAAAGGTAGGATTTGGAGCGTAGTTACCCCTGAAAGGCCGACCCTTGAAGCGCGATCGAATGCTGCCCAACCATCCACCATTGAGAACACCTGTTCTGCCCCTATTCTGCATCGCGTCGATGATGATAACTATCGTCCTTTACCTGATCGGCGCGGAGTTGTTTGCGACCCCGGTACAATCAACTCGAGTCTTCGTCCCCTACGCATCAACGTCAGTCGCTGCGGAATTCGATGGCGTGGACAAAAAAGGCACTCTCGAGCGAACGAAGCTCGCACACCAGCGGCGAGCTGCACGCAATTTGGCCTTGGCGACGCGCTGAGGTAGGACGCCTCAAAAGGGTAACAGTTCGCGAGAACAACGGAAGTGGAAGGGCACCCAGACTAGAGCGGATACCCTTCCGGCCGATTCAATTTGAGTTGGCAGCGTCCTCGATTATTTTTGCTACCTTTTCAGGATGTGAAACCATGACAACATGGGACGCGCCCTGGACCACAACGGTCTCTTTGGACTTAGCGCGTTCCGCCATCCAGCCAAGCGCTTTCGGAGGGATGTTTTTGTCAGCGCTGCCATAGACAAACCACGAAGGAATGTCCTTCCAAGCCTCATGACTTGCGGGCTCGTTCAGAGCCGCTTCAGTCACAGGGCGTTGAGCGGCCGCCATGAGGGCGGCTTCCTTCGCTGGGACATCAGCCGCGAACTGTTCGTGGAATTTATCCTGCTGGATATAAAGATCCTTCGTACCGGACTCGAGAGATACGGGAACTCCGAGGGTCGGGGCAAGTGTGCTGCCCGGAAATTTGCCCGAAAGCGCCGCTGCGCTTTCGCCCTTCTCGGGAGCAAAGGCGGACACAAAAACCAAAGCCTTCACGTTCCCTTTGGGAGACGCCGCGTCCGAGATGACGTGTCCGCCATAGGAATGGCCAACCAAAACGACCGGCTGATCCAGGCCCGCGACGATCCGACGAACGTAGTCACCGTCGCTTTTGACGCCCCGAAGCGGATTGGCAACAGCGATGACCGGATATCCATCTTTTTTGAGTTTGGCTATTACGCCGTTCCAACTCGATCCGTCTGCGAAAGCACCGTGGACAAGGACCACAGTCGGCTTGACGTCGGCACCCGAAGAGCGGGGGCAGCCACCAGCACAGCCGCTCCAAGGGCGAAGAGGATTTTGACAGTCGTTTTCATGAACACTCCTCAAATTGTTGCGCGCGCACTTCGCTCGTGCACAGTCATTCTTGTGGGCGTTTAAACAGTATCGATACTCTAACTGTTCGCGAAGACGGACCGTGCTAGGGGCGGAGCCCAAGCTTCGCCATCCAACGCGGATCGTCTTCATAAAATTTAACGCGTAGAGCGCGCCCGATCAGGTATACCTTGGTGCATGACAACCGGTCCGGCACACTCAGGACTGCGCTCGATCCTCCAGCCAGTGGTCGAAAGTGATGCCACCGAGCACTGCTCCGCTGGTCGGGATCATCTCATCCTCCCTGAGCAGCGATCCGAAATAGAGTGCATCGGGATCGGCTACAACAACTCTCGCGTCACCTTTCGCTCTAAGGTATTTTTCGACCATGTCGCTCATCCGAGCCTTCTGCGGGCCCGCTATTTCGATCGCGGAGTTCAAAGCCCGTCCCGTAGCTACCTCACATAATTTTTCGACTACATCGTCGGCGGCAATTAACTGCACCGCGCCAGTAGAGACGTGCGTTACCCCATCGACGTCACCAAGATCAGCTACCGCTCCAAGAAATTCCATGAACTGGGTCGCTCGTACCACGGTGTATCGGTCCGCGGATTTTCGGATGAGTTCCTCCTGCTGCATCTTAGCTTTGAAATAGGCGTTTCCTTGCAAATTTTCCGTGCCCACAATTGACAGCACGACGTGGTGTTTGACCCGGGCGATCTTCTCGGCGGCGAGAAGGTTGGTGGTCGATATGCGAAAGAAATCCATGACAGCATGCTCGTCATAGGACGGCGAATTGGAGACATCAATAACGACGTCAGTCCCTTCCATCGCGCGCTGGAGCCCTTTGCCAGTTATGCTGTTGACGCCAGTACTAGGAGAACACGCCAGGGCTTCATGTCCCTGTCCCATGAGTCTGGCGGCCACTCGGGAACCTATAAACCCCGTCCCACCGATCACTAGTATCCTCATCGCGTCCTCCTGTAACAGATATTTCGCTCGAACGAGCGAACGCTATCATAGATGGTCAGGGAGGCTGGACTTAGCTAAACCATGATATACCCTGGCGGGTACCACCGATCACAGATCGCTCGAGGGCACGCGCTGAGAATCTCGACAAACGGCCGGCAATCGCTCGCGTTACTGAAGTGACGCGAAAAACCGGGCGGCCGTATCGATCTCCTCAACGGTCATAGCGCGGGCTATGTTGCGCATTTGCTGACTTGTGTCGTTTTTGCGCGTTCCGCTTCGGAAATTCATCAACTGGCTCTTGATATACACTGCGGACTGTCCGCCCAGCCATGGGCTCCCAAGTTTGTTTTCTATGTCCCCGTGACAGGAGCCACAAGGCGCGATCCCTCGCATCGGCGCACCTGAAGCTACGATAGCGGGCGCGACTTGGCTGCGCGTCGAGGAGCTCCCGGGCAGACGAGGAAGGTACGCGTAGTAAGCAGCCAAGTCTCTCATATCCTGCTCGGACATGTTCAACGCGAATGGCGTCATCACGGCGTTCGATCGCGCGCCGCTCTTGAAATCGTGGAGCTGCTTATAGATTGCAGCGGCGTATTGCCCGGCGAGATTGGGCGAGTCCGCACGACTTATACCAGTGGGTCCGTGGCAGATGGCGCATTGTTGCGCCAGCGTTGCGCCGCGTCCAACCGAGGTAGCGGCAGCATTATGTTCGACGACAGATCCCACGTCAGCTGTTGATACGGTGAAAGAGGGGGTTATCGGCATGTCGGAACGGCTGGTTGGAAAGCCCGCCGCATTGCAAATGGACTCCCAAATTCCCGCGAGCCGGCTGTCCGGCTCCGCGTACGGCAACACGACGAAGCCCATGATGGCAGAGAACAGAAATATCGCCAGCGTCACGCCAACACTGGTTGAAAACCACCGATTGGCAAAACTGAATAGCTTCTCTTCTGACATCATTGCCCTCCCACATAAACAGCTGGGACGGAGGTATCATCCCGTACAGCTAGCTGAATGATCGGGAAACCGTAGTTGGTCAGCGTCAGACCGATCATCAGTGCGATCCAGAGCCCATGGCTGTTCAGCGCGACCGGGACCCGAGCAGGAGGATGCACAGCGACGCTGAACCGATATTCGCCAACATTTCCTAACGGCGCGCGGTGCCCCTTGATCAAGACCACAAAAAACAGAAGTGCCGAGATCACGAGAATGAATCCGCCGAAGGCAGACATCACGACCGGCATCGCCTCATCCGCGATCATCGGGTTGGTGTAATCATAGAAAGCCATTCGCCGCGGCATCCCTAGAATGCCGACATAGTGCCACGGGAACGTGGTCACTATCATGCCGATGAACCAGAGCCAAAGCTGAGTTCGCATCAGCGAGAGCGACACGAGCGGGCGACCTGTCAAATGAGGCCATACGTCATAAGCTATCACGAAGTACATGATCACGATCGCGCCGCCGAATATCAGATGGAAGTGCCCGGTGATCCACTGTGTATTGTGGATCGCCGCATCCAACTGATAGCTCATGTTTATCAGTCCGCCGGCCCCGCCGAATCCCAGCATGACGAAGGAGAAGGTAACGGCCAGCATCGTCGGGTTTGACCACGGCAGAGCGGTAAGCCAACCGAAGGGACCACGTCCTCCCCGCAGTCGCGCCGCAATCTCCACCGAAGCGCAAATCGTGAAGACAGTAAGTAGCGTCGGTAAAGCGACGATCGCCGTGAAAGCGGAGTGAACGAACTTAAATCCAGCGCCGACCTGCGGGTCAGCGAATGTGTGATGGATCCCAATCGGCATGGCGACAACGAGGAACAGCACAAACGAGATGCGCGCCATCGAGTCACTGTAAAGCCTTCCGCCGATGGCCCTCGGGACAATAGTGTAATACGCAATGTAAGTAGGAACGAGCCAGAAGTAGACGATCGCGTGCAGCGTCCAAGAGAAAAATATGCGAGCAAGTCCGGCATCGATCGTCGAGCGCAGGCCAACTGACACCGGTATGATCTGCAAAACCAGTTCCAGAGCCGCCCCTACCGCGGTCCAACCCCAAAGATAGGAACCTGCGACGTTTGCGTACATTGCCAAAGGCACGGGCGCGCCTGGATTTGCGCGCTTCCAGGCAAGCAGATTGATGGCCATCAAAGCCACCCAGATCCAGGAACCGACAACGACGAGCACAACTCCGATGTAGTAGAACGGATTGCCGACCATTGGCGGATAAAACGTATAAAGAACCGACGCCAACCCCAGAGAGACCGGGATCATGGCCGTTATCGACCCGATGACGATTAACGCCAGGCCAGCCCATGCCCACCGACGGCCAATGAGATCCTGCTTGAGGGCGCTCTCGGTGATGGCATAGCCGAATGCCATCGCGATCAATGTCGGGAAAACGTAACCCATCACCGTGCCGTGCGCAGTGACAGAACGGTAGTACCACTCTGGATTCCCTATCCAGGACGACAGCGGACTTCTGACAAACATTTGCCAAGCACCGAGAAGAAGTGCCAGTCCAAACACTCCGAAGGCCAGCCAGAAATGCGCGAGGATCAGTTTTCGGCTATTCAACACAGCTGAGTCTCCGTTTATCAGCAGCCAGTGCCGTGAATTCCGCTTGCTCGATTACTTTGACCTTGGCCCACATGCCCTCGTGTCCGACGCTGCAGAATTCCTGGCATGGCATCAAGTATTCGCCGACGCGGTTGAAGCGCGCCGGGAGCTCCGAGACATATCCGGGCACCAACATCGTGTTGATGTTAGTCTGGCGGATCAGAATACCGTGTACGACGTCCGCGCTCGTTCCCCGTATGACGACCTTCGTGTCCTTGGGTACAAGAATACAGGCGGGTGTGAAGGAATATTGCTGGCCGACCACGCGCACCGTCACCGACCCATCCGGCTCCAACGCGCTTCCAAGGTTGGACTCCACGAACTCTCCGGACATGTGCAATTTGACGGGGTCGATAGTTTCCACACGCGATTGAGGCATCGTTGCCTGGTGGACACCTGCATAAGCCGCCATCCCGGTGAGGAAGGCGATAACTAGCACGGAGATCACTGCCCACCGCCGCTCGATGCGCTCCGCGACAGCCGCGCTTGTAGAATGAAGTTTCGAATTCATCAGACGCCGCTCCGCGGAATAAAAACAAGCAGATAGAACAGAAGCCACATCGCCATTACGACCGCGGTGGCGATCCCGGCGACCACAATTGCCCCATGCGGGCCGCTTGCCACTATTTCGTCTACTCGAGCATCGTCTTCGCTCGTTTCATCTGGAGGCGCGTTGGTATTGATCATGACGACCTCACTGAAGGGTGGCGGAGCGCAACTTGTTTGCCTCCGATGCGCTGACAGGCTTTCCGGTGTTCCCCCACGCCGTCCGGATGTAGCTGACTACCGCCGCCACCTCGTCATCGGATAACGTCACCGAGAAAGGCGGCATGCCGTGCGGCATCGGATTACCGAACGTGCCGGGTGGATATCCTCCATTCAACACCATGCGTATGGCATTGACAGCTGAGTCCATCTGGATCGATTGATTGCCTGCAAGTATCGGATAATGTGGCGGTCGGCCCTCGCCGTTGATGCCGTGGCAGCTTGAACAGTGCTTGTCGTAGACGGACTTGCCGAGGCTCACGAGAAGGCTGTTTTCGGCGTCAGGTAGACGTGAGACCACGGGGTCGGGCTCGTCCTGCGCTATACCCTTCAGATACACCGCCATTGCTCTGGTATCTTCGTCTGTCAGATATTGGAGGCTGTTGTAGACGACATCCGCCATGGGGCCATATACAGCCCCCCGATCCGAGATGCCTTTCTGAAGCAGATCCGATATCTCTTTAATGGTCCAGTCGCCCAGGCCGGCTTCCTTGTTGGACGTCAGCGACGGCGCGTACCAATCCTGCATCGGGATCAGCCCGCCTTGAAAAGCCTGCGACTCAGAATTTCCGCCCAAGGCATTGATTGGCGTGTGGCACATTCCGCAATGCCCAAGGCCCTCCACGAGATACGCTCCTCTGTTCCACTCTTCGGACTTCGAGGCATCGGGCTTGAATTGGCCTTCACTGAAGAAGAGCGTCCGCCAGCCTAAAATGAGGGAACGGTTGTTATACGGGAACTGAAGCTCGTGCGGTGTATTCTTCCGAGCGACAGGTTCGATTGATCGCAGGTAGGCGAAAATGGCGTCACTGTCTTCCCTCGTCACTTTGGTATACGACGCGAATGGCATTGCGGGATAGATAAGTCCGCCGTCCGGAAATCTTCCTTCATGGAGGGTCTTGTAGAAACCGTCGGCTGTCCATTTTCCTATCCCGGTCTCGGGATCGGGCGTGATGTTCGACGTGAAGATGGTGCCGAACGGAGTCGGCATCGCCCGCCCTCCCGCGAACACTTTTCCTTCGGGCGCGGTATGGCACGCGATGCAGTCCCCGGCCCTGGCAAGATACTCGCCTCGTGCCACTGTCGCGTCGGTCGCGGCAGACGACTGCTGGGCACCAGCGCTTGATGAAAACAGGCTGATCGCACCAACTACAGCGATGATCGAGATATGAAATGTTGTCTTGAGGGTGATCATTTCAGGCCCTCCGGCTGGCTTCCGCATGTCAGAGGAAGCGAATAGCTGCCAACGGGAGCCGGATTTCGGTTCGGTGGCGCTTTTTGCCCTGAAAGCCACGCCGCGACAGCAGTCACGTCCTCTTCCGTCAAATGACCTGCCACGACCTGCATGCAGTCAGGCTGAATGGAGGTCCGGGTTCCGTAACGCCAACCTCCCAACTGAGCGCTTATGTACGCCGCTCTAAGGCCGAGAAGCCCGGGTATTGCCGGCTCTTGACCCGTCAGTTCAACTCCATGGCAACTGGAGCAAGCGGGAATGCCTTGATCTGGATCACCCTCTGTCACGAGGGCCTCGCCGCGCGCCATCACCGCAGAGCTGGCTTCTGGAGGAGAGAACTCGGGCAACGGCGGCCGCTGCGCGGCAAAGTATTCCGCCATCTGTTTGAGATAGGCGTCAGGCAGAAATTGCAGGAGGTAGTTCATCGGTGGATATTTTCGACGCCCGGCCTTAAAAGCCGTGAGCTGATTGAATATGTAGCCAGCGGGCTTACCCGCCAGTCTCGGAAAGTATGGATCGTTCGTGCCCCGGCCTTGCAGCCCGTGACACGGCGTGCAGGCTTGGACCCGCTCCTCCATTTGAGAAATCACATCATCTCCCGCCGCCACGGCAGATACGCCGAGACAGAGATAAACGAAGAGAAACTTCCTAAATATCGGTCGCACTGAAATAGCTCCCCTGTGCCGCTCAAAACTGGCCAAAGGCTTGGAAGTCAATCGGACCATTTAGCCACTTCAACGTTTTGCCGGAGCATTTCCACGCATACGAACGTATACTGTCTTCACTCCTCGCACGGTCGTACAGTGCAGAGTCGGATAGTGTCCGCAGCATGTTCCCTCGAGCCGGAGCGTTGCCACGCGGGGCACCTCCGCAGGACCGGAGAGAGGCCGTCAAATGGCCACTGCATAAGCTCCGAGTAGCTCCTCTCGCACATACTTTTGTATACTTATTACCCGTGCGGCGACTGGATATGGTCTTCGTATTGCCTCCCTTCCCCCGGAGCGCAAGCAGTGGCTTCCCCTCCGCCACTGGCTTTCTGGGTCCGCCACCCAGGGCAGCGGACCTCGTCCGCCATCTGGCCGTCTCCACCGCCACGGAGACGGCCATTCTTTTGCGATCCAGGATCGAGATAGCGGCCGCCTCCTCGGTGATCGCGGCAGGACCTGAAACTAAATCACGGTGACGGCTGCGGCAGAATGCCCACTCGCCACAAAGACATGCTGGGAATATAGGTGCATTGAAAATTCATCTTTAGGAAAGAACGATGAGATTAGCCCGGATATTGAACCTGTTGAGGTTGCCTCATGTCTGGAAGAAGGCGGTCAAACCCACTGGGAACGCGCTAGCGGGAGAATATATTGATCACGACCAATACGAGATGTTGATCGCCGCGGCAGCACATCATTTCGGCGAAGGCAACGTCATGGTCGCGGTAGCATTAGACCGAGTTCGAGTTGCCCGGCCTAGATCCTAATCGCTTTTGAGGCAGCCCAATGCCATTCATGCCTCTCGATCCGTCGATCTACATTGATGGCGACGTAATTGCCGACTTGGTAGACGAGCTATCGTACCGTCTGAGAATGAGCAGAACGCTTCGCCCGGTTCTCGACAAGCTGGTAGGAAACCAGTGGCATGAGTTCGAGATCGGCTTCGAGAAATTTTGGAGATCTGTGGTTCTGCAGACCGGCGACCATGCACAATACGTGGCAACGGTTTCGGTCCATTTCGCTGAACTAACTCCGGAGGACGTCAGCGCAATATCTGATGTCTTTCTTGAGGCCAGTCTGAGATCGGTACCACTGCATACCGCTGCCCGCTTCGCGGAAATAAGCGAGATAGCCCTTTCGGCCCTAAATTCCGCGCTCAGGTTAGATGATCGGGAGCGGTCTGACCGACTTCTCGAGGTTTCTGAGAGCCTGATGACAGGAAGCGTCCTCGGCTAGGATATCCACACTCTGGAAAGCAGGAACACCAATGAGCCAAGAAAAATCGGGCTTCAACGCAGTGCCGGGCGCTGATCTAGATTTGCTAAAGATGCCAGCGCATTGGCTTCTGGCACGGATGGGAAAGACCGTTCTTCGACCTGGCGGGCTGCGGCTGACCCGAAAGCTGCTCGAACTCCTCGACATTAACAGCACCGACGAAGTCGCGGAATTCGCTCCCGGACTCGGACGCACCGCTCGGCTGATTTTGGACAGGGGCCCCGAATCATACATTGGAATCGAACGCGATATAGCGGCCAAGGACTGGTCAGAACGCCACCTTCCTAGTCGTTTCGGCGCTTCCGTCGCGCTAGGCAGCGCCGAAAATACAGGGCTTCCGGGTGAGTCTCGCTCTGTTGTCATAGGCGAGGCCATGATGACCATGAACCCTCACGTTAAAAAGCGGCAAATCATCGGCGAGGCATTCCGCCTGCTGAAGCCTGCGGGCAGGTTCGGCATCCACGAGCTTTGCCTGGGTCGGGACAATCATTCGCACGAGATTGAAAGAGACCTCCAGAATGTGCTGAAGGTCGGCGCTCGGCCACTTTCGCAAGCGGAGTGGTCGGGCTTGCTGACGGCCGCCGGCTTTAGGGTAAGGCATATCGCTATTGCTCCAATGGACTTGCTTCGTCCGGCACGGGTGATCGAAGACGAAGGATGGATAGGCGGCATTAGAATAGCGAGAAACGTCATCTGCAACCCGATCGCCCGAAGACGCATCTTAGGAATTGCACGTACCCTTGAACGGCATCGGTCGGAACTGAATGCCATAGCCATTGTCGCGGAGAAATGATCGCGCTAGTCGCGCAAGCAGATGCGCATTGGTTGCGGCGTCGGATGCCCGCGGACCGTGAGGAGCTCGTTTTGATCGATCAGCTCGCGGATACGACGATCAACGCGCTAGCTCGACACCCAGGGCAAGACCTCGAGCTTTTCCGGCAACACATAGCCGTACAAGGTGCACGTGGGTGTACATTGCCGCCGAGCCCTCCCGGCGGTAGGACAACATCTTGATTGTAGTCTTCGGCGCAAGCGCCAGGACGGATGGAGGTTGAAATGCAGGCTGGTGTGTCGGAGCAGAAGTTAAATTGGATCAACAAGCGAGCCTATTTTCTGTGGGAAGAGGCAGGCCGTCCGGAGGGTAAGAGCCAAGAGCATTGGATCCAAGCTTGCGCGGAACGTGGTCTGATGGAGCTCACGATGGCATCTCCCGACGGCATTGAAGTCCTCAAAAGGCTGCGGGGGCTTGCGCAGTAATCCCAGGCTAGAGATGCGTCGTTGTCAGAATGTCTTATCGAAATAAGGCATTCCGAAATCGCCACGCCCCCACTGCGCGGTTTTCCGATCTCTTCAATCGACGAGCTTCTGTTCCTGCCAGTAGCAGGCAGTCACTAGGTAAACGTCAGCATGCCTTCAGTTTGCGTGAACGATCCCAATTTCTCCAGGACGCGCTGGTCATCTTAAACCCTCGTTTGAAATTCCATTCAGTAAAGAGGCGATTATCGCGCGTGTGTCGGAGGTCCATCATAGCTCCGTCGAGCGGCATTCCAAACGTACCTGTCGGTGCAAAAACTGGAGACAGCGATGGCTAACATATCTCATACAGACGGCATTGGACGTCCAATCTCATGGGTCGGTCCTTACTTTCTTCTAGCCGGCGCAATGACGATCGTTCTCACCGATGCCATCGCTGGGACAGCGCTTTCGATGGCTAGGCTAGATATCATGGGCAGCGTCCATGCATCCCCCGACGAATTCGCAAAACTCGACTACGGTTACACTGCGGCCAAATTGATCGCTTTTGCTATCTCACCTTGGTTGGCAGGCGCGTTCGGTCTCTATCGATGCGTAATGGTCGCGGGCCTTGTCATGACGGCCGCCTGCTACGGCGCGTCTTACGTGTTAGAGCTCAATGTTCTGTATGTCCTGCGCCTTCTTCAAGGATCTAGCGGCGGAGTTTTACTCGTGGGAGCTCAGGCCCTGCTTTTCAGAGTTTTCCCGCTGAGGCAGCAGCCGGTCGTTCAAAGTGTCTATGCTATCGGCGCAGTTGTCGCGCCGGCGACGATCGCCCCATACATGCAAGGCTGGTTGCTGGACAGTGTCGACTGGTCACTTATCTTCCGCTGCTCGGTACCGTTCGGCGTTGCCGGTGTCGCGTTGCTGGCGCTGTCGCCCCAGGCGAAGGATGTCGATAGCCCAAAGGTGCGCGTCGATATTGCAGGGATCGCATTGATTGGGACAGCAGCGTTCGCGATCAGCTTCGTTCTTAGCCAAGGAAACCGTTGGGACTGGCTCAATAACCAGACGGTTGTTCTTGCGATCGCAATTGGTGCCGGCGCTATAGCGCTCCAGATCGGGCGGCAGCTATACGAACCCGCATCGGCGACGATCTTCAATTTTGCAGTCTTCAGGAATCCCAATTTCTGCTTTGGTATCGTCGCGAGTTTGGCGGCTGGCTTTGCGCTGCTTGGGAGCAGCTTCGTAATACCCGCGTTTGCGGTCTCGGTTCTCAAAATGACGCCTACGGCAGCGGGAAGCCTCCTTCTGCCGAGCACGATCATGTTCATTGCCTCCCTGTTCCTCACAGCATTCCTCATCCAGAAGCTGAAGTTGCCCGGCATCGTCACTGTACCTCTCGGAATTTTGGGTTTGATGCTGGCGATGTGGCTGCTGTCGGGTTCGAGCCCTGGGAGTGGTATCCCGGACATGACACCTGCAATCCTGATACGCGGTCTGGCGTTGGGCTTCTTGTTCCTTTCGATCACTCTCGTCACCTTGATGAGTCTGGACAAGACGCTCCTGCTTTACGGCGTCGCACTCTTTAGCATCGGACGACAGCTTGGAGGGCTTGGGGGCATCTCGTTTCTACAGACATTTATCGAAGACCAGACGGCTCAGAACCGGGTCATCCTCGCCTCGCACATTTTTCCCGGTCGAGGAGAGGTAGCCGCCCGCATCAGCTCGATCGGGAACCTTCTTTCACACCACGGGATGGAGGCAGGACTTGCAAAGAAGACCGCGGTTACCCTGATCGGAAAGCAAGTCCAACTCCAAGCCACGACTATCGCTTTCGACTCAGCTTTCTTCTCGATAACGCTGTTCTTCTTCATCGCGGCACCATGCTTGATAATGTGGAAGATATTTCTCGGGCGGGTACTGGGACCCAAATAGGTACGCGCTGGCGGAGGAAGGACGGTGTGCCTGAGCTGGCAGCAGCGGTGCTAAAGGTTGGTGAGCCCCAGCATTTTGTAGATGAGCTTGAGTGGCAGAGCCGCGCTGCGCCCTAAAGCAATTTCCAAGATGCGGTGTCCACGAAGCCGTTGTTGCATGCGGATCGGTCCCGACGTCCAAATATACTGAAAGATATCTGCCCGTCTAAACTGCGTCGGTCTACATCACGGTTCATGCGACCTCAGACGAGCCGCATCCCCTTGCGTAGAGAGCAGGTGAAATGGACACCAATTTCGATAGCGACGTATTGATTTCCGGAGCCGGTCCAACCGGCCTTTTGCTCGCATACATCCTGGCTTCGAACGGCGTTGCCGTCCGGTTGGTTGAGAGGCGCGAAGGCCCGTCACGGGAGAGCCGGGCAATGGTGATCCAGGCGCGCACGCTGGAATTCTACGACATGCTCGGTCTTGCCGAAAAAGCGATCAAACTCGGCATGCGCCTGGAGGATGGCCACCTTCTGGTGGAGGGTCGCCAACGCATGAGTTTCTCCCTCAAAACGATGGGGCCCGTTGGCACGAAATTTCCCTTTGTTCTGGCGCTTCCACAAAACGAGCACGAGGCGTTTCTGATTTCGGAGCTTTCCGCTCTGGGGGTTTCGCCTGAGTGGAACACCGAGCTCGTGGGAATAGATGATCGTGCCGATCGGGTAGAGGCGTATCTGTCCCGGAAGGACGGGCGGACCGAGACCTGTACTGCACGCTGGCTGATCGGTTGTGACGGTTCCAGAAGCTTCGTTCGCAAACGGCTGGGCATCGAGTTCGAAGGCGGCACAACGGAAGGGACCTTCTTCGTCGCGGATGTCGGTACCAGTCCCTCTCTCCAGGACGTCTATTTCGCTTTAGATGCGGAGTCGGTCACACTGATGCTGCCGGTACGAAGCAGCGGCACGCATAGATTAATCGGCGTCGTCCCGGATAGCTTGGTCGGCACGAAATCCGCCTTCTCTGCGATGACTTCCCGCCTGCAGGAACTCCTGGGGGTCTCGATCTGTGACCTACGCTGGTTTTCAACATACCAGGTCAGCCACAAAGTGGCCGGCCAGTATCGTCACGGCAGGTGCCTGATCGTAGGGGATGCCGCGCACGTTCATAGCCCGATCGGGGGCCAAGGTATGAACACCGGCCTCGGTGACGCCGTTAATCTTGCTTGGAAGCTTGCCGCGGTCATTCAGGGGCGCGCCTCACAAGCACTCCTGGATAGCTATGAGCGTGAACGCAAACCTGTGGCAGATAAGTTGGTGTCCACCACAGACAGGCTGTTCAAGAGCATGATAAGCAAAGGAATGGTTGCTCGGCTCCTCAGGCTGTGGATCGTGCCGACTCTAATATCGGCGTTTGCTCGTCTCGACGTCAGCAAGCGCGCGGTGTTCAAGTTGATAGGCGAGTTGCATGTCGGCTATCCAGACAGTCTCCTCAACGCAGGCGGAGTTGGCCGAATAAAAAGCGGGGAGCGACTGCCCTGGGTAAAGGACCTGCTGCTATTCGAGTCGCTGGATGGCCTGAACTGGGCGGCGGTCTCTTTTGGGGACAGGATGCTCGAATGTTCCGAACGCCTGACCCAAGAAGGTTTGACGATTATCCATCGCCCATTGACCACTGCGGCAAGGAAGGCCGGCTATAAAGCTGGCACTCTCTATCTTGTTCGACCAGATGGATACATTGGAATGGTCATGCGGCAACCGGCCTATCAGGAGGTCAGGCAGTATTTCGAGCGGATAGGCATCCGACCTGAAGCTCAACAAAGAGAACCAAGTCACGTCAATGGCCTTCGCGGGGGCGTGGGAGCTTGAGCAAGGAGGCCGAAATGATCCGCGAGGAATCTTCGGCATTCGTGATGGACTCCGGTCATGAGATGCCGAGGGATATGGCCATCCCGCATGATTCAGCAACGCCCGTTGCCATGGAGCTGTCAGAGGCACTTGTGTTAAAGGTTAGCAGGCATCTCATGAGTTTGCCGTAGTTGTTGTAACGCAAGAGGTAGACGCAAAGTGGCAGTGTACGACGGAAGGAAGAGCGAACTTTGGAATAGGGGCCGGAAGGCGGCCCTTGAGCGTGCAGGAATGGCAGACTGCCCGGATGCCAACGAACAGCCCGAAGACGCAAAAATCTGGATGGATGGCTTCAAAGAGGGACAAGCGGAGAGAAATAATAATGCGCGATAGGAGGTCGTTAGCGCCTGCGACGGCTTTCGACATTTTTTGTTGATCGGAGACTAGTGCGGGTTGATGCAGGCGCGAAACCATTTCAGGACGCCTTTTACGCAAAGACTGCGACGAGCCCAGACCTCGATCTGTCTGATCTGTGTCTGAAGCTTGAACTACGTCGCGTCCACGTTATCCCTGCAGATGGGCGCAACGGCCGACCTCGGCAACGCATACCCAGGTATAATTAGACGCACCTCCACCAAGTGGGTACACCGCCCATGTGGCCTTGCCACTCTCAAGAGGCGAACAGCGGTGCTTTACCCTCCGGGCCGCCCCCTCCCCGCGAGATCTGCTCTACGCGCTGCAAAACCGTCTACCGCTGCCCGGGGACGGTTTCCTATCACGACCAAGGAAATTGCATATGACAAAGAATACGGTCCTCGTCGCACACGAACAAATTGGCTTCGTGGCGGAGAAGCTATCGACAAATTTCCAAGTGCTGAAAGCATGGGAGCCGCTTTCACAATCAGATCTGGAAGCTGTCAGAGCGATCGTTGTTGCTGGTGACATCCTACTGGAAGACAGCTACTTATCGCAATTTCCGAACCTTGGCCTCATCGCGTGCCTTACAAGCGGTTATGACGGCGTTGATGTCGAGTGGGCGACCGCACATGGCATTAAGGTTTCGCGCGCCATCAACGTGAACCACGATGACGTCGCCGATCACGCTGTCGGCCTATTGATCGCTTGGACGCGCGGACTTGTCACGGGCGACCGAATTGTCCGCTCTGGCAGATGGGACGCCAAAAAGAAAGTGGTCACCCGGTCCTTGAGTGAGATGTCGGTCGGCATTGTTGGCATGGGCGCGATCGGAAAAGGCATAGCCAGCCGATGTGCGGGTTTGGGATTGCCGGTTTTTTGGTGGGGGCCCCGAGAGAAAAACGACGTCACATATCCACGGGTGCGGGACCTAATGACATTGGCACGGGAGGCAGACGTCGTGTTCGTGGCCAGCAGCGCTGACAATAGCAACCGTCACCTAATCTCGAAAGAGGTTCTAGAAGCCCTCGGTCCTGATGGCCTTATCGTCAACGTGGCCAGGGGAAGTCTCGTGGATGAGGATGCATTGATTGAACTCCTTCGCTCAGGGCTTCTTGGTGGCGCTGCTCTGGACGTTTTCCAATCCGAGCCGACCGATCCGGAGAGGTGGCTCGGGTTGGACAACGTTATCCTGACTCCCCACTCGGCCGGCGTAACATCTTCGGTGTTGCCTAAGCTGGTGGCTCAACTGTCGTCGAACCTCGAGGCCTACTTCGATGGTCGGGCGTTGCTGACACCGATCGCCGCATGATTGATTTCGTTCATGGTGAACCGCCTTGCGAGATCGGCGCTGGTCGATCTCTACAATGCCTGGTCGAAGTCTAGTTCTACTTCAGTCCGAACTGGGCCTTGCTCACCAAGCGATTGTTCTGGAACATCGCATTCATGTTCCCTCCGAACGAATTGCCGGTCCACATCAGCATCACGGTTTTGAAGCCGGCCATTTCAGTACTGCTCATTTCTTCACCTTCGCAGCCTATCAGGCCGACGGCCTGCGAGTAGCTCATGCCTGTTTGAAGACTGTCATAAGCGCCCTTGGTGGCCTCACAGCTCGTGTCTGCAAGTGAGGCGGTCACGCTAACAAGAAGTGAAACGATGACAATCAACATTCTACGCATAAATTTCCTCCGATTCGACGCACAACTATTACGGGCCAGCAGCCTCATGGCAACGGCATGCCCTAAACCAATAAAAATCCCTGCCAACCATTTTTGGGGGCTTGGTCGACTGCGCCGACAACAACCTATCCGAATCGGGCTACCCATCTATATTCATTCGGTGATTCCGCGCGTGGCTAGCGTAAAATAGGAGGAGCGGTTGACTGGCTTTCTAAACGAGACGGCAGCACTGGATGCTATCCGCTCCATGCTTTCTGGCGCGGATACTGCAACCCTAGCTGTCGCGTTCTGGGGAACGGGAGCCATTGAACGACTTGGACTCAACAAGTCATGGAAGTCTCTGAGAATCGTTTGCAATCTAGATTCCGGTGCGTGCAACCCAGATGAAATCCAGCGATTGTTGGATATGGACAATGTCGAGGTCCGCACGGACTGGCGACTTCACGGCAAAGTCTATCTCACGCCGCAAGCCCTTGTTATGGGCTCCTCGAACGCATCGAGCAACGGGCTTGTGATAGAAGGCGCGGCCGCGCTGGGTTGGGCTGAGGCGAATATCGAGAGCAAAGACCTCGACCTGCGGAGACAGCTTTCGGAATGGTGCGATTCCCGGTTTTCCCAAGCGTTAGATATCGGTGTAGAGCAGATGAGCCTAGCTCGCGAAGCGTGGGACGCTAGAAAGAAGTTTGCGCCTGTGCTGGGCGGGCTGACGTCCAATCTGCTGGAACTCGTGAGCCGACAGCCCGACCATCCCGCATTCGATGACATCAAGGTCGTCCAATGGGCACGTTCCGCATCTAAAAATGCAGTCCAGGTTCGCGAAGAAGCAATCCGGAATGACGGCACCCTCACCGGGACAGATATCTACGAGGGATGGGGAACCGACATATCCGTAGGCGACTGGCTAATTGACTTCGACGTTGGAAAGCGAAACCCAAGATTTACGGGATTTTGGAGGGTTCTCCACGTCGACGACCAAAATGACGTCGCCTTCGTAAAGTTGTCCGATACGATTGACGTCCCCGCAATAGGCAAGCTGACTGCCTCGAAGGCCGATCTTTCCCACATCGCGGAAGCGATGACCCAATCTCCCGCGCTGGAAAAGGGGCCAAAAGAAAGGATCACCTCCATCGCCGCGGTCGTCAAAGCGATGACAACGCCACCATTGCGCTGAGCCGTTCGTGACCAAAGTGTCAGTTTTCCGATCGCTCAACACGTGCAGCTTCACATGTGCCTTGATCGGTGTGCCGTTAGAAAGAGCCGAGGCCGATATCAATGCAGTCAGTCCGTGAAATTATAGTGAACTGCGCCCTGGAAGCGGCCGAAAAATCCGTTTTGCGCTACAAAGAGATATCCGGCGGGAAGACCGTTCACGACCATGCTATCGAGACTTTCATTTCAAGCAAAATAGCAGAAGCGATTTTCGAATGCCGCAGTGAGCTCGGCGGCACCGTGAGCTTAGAGGCACCATTTCACGAGGTGCACGAATTATCGAAGGCAAGAAAGGGAAGGACGCCGGACATTCTCTCGCCGACTTCGCGCTTCAACATATGCTATTTTGAACGTGGTCTCCCTATAGGTGTGATCGAAGTCAAAAAACGTTTTGCAGCCTTTAAGGGAGACGAAGATGTTAGGCGACTTACTGGAGCCACCCGGCGCTTCGGCCCTCAGTTCGACGGGAGCGTCAGGTTTGGCATCTGGCTGGCGGTCCAGCGAATTGCGGAGGGCTCCAAAGTGACGGCAGAAGAACAGATCGACAAATTCAGGGATGCATTCGACTGGAGCGTCGCTCCTACCCTTTCCTACCGACAGGTCGATGGCGAGTTTGGGCTTCTGAAGCGCCGCAAGAGCGCGGTAACGGCAGTCAGAATTTTTGCGGCTGCTTTCGACGCAATGGAGTTATAGGGGCAAGGCTATTGAAAGCAGCTTAGCGTCTTCGAGGCTATAGAGGCAGCTTCACCAAAAGAACACGTTGCGCTTGCACACCGCTGCCTTAACCATTGCTTGAACCAAATCGATTCACTACCCTGCTTACTCCCGATCACCAGACCGCTTGGACCATGATTTCAGAAACCGCCTACACTTCCGATGATGCGATCGCCGCACTTCGTCATTTCAGGTCCATGATTGAAAAACGGACCTTCAAAAAGGATCTGCTTCAAGACTCTAATGTCATCGAAGGCCTTAGACAGTTGGGGTGGGCAGCTTGCCATGGGGACACTTCGCTCCGGCTCGAAGCGTTCGCACTTCTTGGAAAGGCCGGTGAGGTCTCCGTACCCATCGCTGCTGCCGTCCGACCGATAATCGTCGGCGCGCTAGTCGAGCGCCCTCCCCATACGGGCAACTGGGGTAACGCCGACGATAGATATTATTTCGCAAAGGCGGTATCGATCGCGCGAGGCAGTTGGACGGGCCAGTATGCGGCACGGGAATTGGCGCTTGCGGGGACCGCTGAGGTAAAATCCAAAGAAATTTGGGCGGAACTAGCGCTAGCCAACTGTGCAAGCATTGCCGAGGCTATAAAGGAGATTGCCGCGAGCTTGAACAGCTCGGAGGCAGAAGATCCGCTAACACCTTTTCGACGCTTGGCGCGAGCGTGTGAAGCCGTTGTCGGCCCGCTTCGCCTCTCCGAACTGCCTGCCGGGGACGGTTTGGGCACGGCCTTGCGTTCAATGTTCAGCCTGTCGGCTGGCAGCTCGACAGTCGAGTTCGTGAAGATCCGAGAGGCGACGGCATTGTCGGCAATGGATTTGGCGATCACGATACTACGCCTCCGTGTGGAGACAGTATTCGATGGGGAAATGTACCGAGCCATCAGTCTACCGCTCAGGTGGTGGCAGCCCGCAACCCCGCCGCCGGCTGTAGAAGAGCGTGTGAACCGAGCCGCCAACCTTGCGGTGGATGTGCTGTTGGGCGTCGCCAGACAGGGCCATCAAGACGATGAACTACGCCGTGTTGTTGCTGCCGCCCTTGGCAGTAAGCGAGTTGAGGAAATCGCATCCCGCAGGGCTAAAGCGGATCCGAGCCTTTCACCCAAGGATTCGTATTGGCTGGCCACGGGTCGCAAGCTCCAGGATCCGAACAAGAACGAAGCGCTAGCGGAAGTTCTTGAACTAGAGATGGATGAGATGATCGCCAGGCTCGCGATCGAACGGAGTCGGCTTGAGGCCACTCCTGCTGACATCAAACAGATCGCGCGAGATATCGAGGTTTTCGAGCCCGTGCCTGCTTCCGTCATAGAGCACGTGAGCAACCACTTGGAGATCATGGGGCAGTCTATCGACACGATGTTGCGTAAGCGCAGTATCGTCGTCTCGCCCGAGCGAGATGAGGTCGTTCGATATGACCCTCGCTCTCATGAGGCTTCAGCGCCAGTCGCAACAGCGACAGAGGTCAAGGTGATAGTGCCGGGCGCGATCAAACACAGTCCAGGAAGGCCACCGGTCATCCTTATCAAGGCCATCGTCAAATAAATTGGGGGGAATGAAATGGATCAGGATCGCGCAAAAGACCTGCTGATGAACCTGCTGGAGCGGGCTTCAGACGGCGAGAAAACGTACCTGACTACTCGGGAAATAGAGGCTCTAAAGACACTTCTACTCGAGGATGGCGATCAACCGCAAAGCACGAAGGGCCAAGCAGCTCCTTCCCAAACCGTGAAAGCGGCTCCATCGAAAAGCTACAAATTGCGGTTGGACCTTGGACAAGAGGCCGTTCAAGATGACGCGGCAATCGTGTGTGTCGACTTCGGAACTTCGTTTTCCAAGGCCTTTGCGACAGTAGTCGAGGATGGCAAACTTCGGTACGTCGATCTTGCGATCGGTGACGGGTTGACAGGAAGCAGGTTGACCACTCCATCAGAGCTTCTCGTATCTGAAGGGAAAATTTATTTTGGTTCAAAGGCAAGACAGCACGTCGAGGACACCCAGACCTCCACGGACCGGATCATTGACTCGATCAAGCAATTCATCACTCTAGGCAAGGAAGTGTCGAAACTCGGCGCAGCGCGCTTGCCCACAATTCAGGACCCGAACGGCGATCTCACTCAACGTGACGTCCTAATCCTGTACCTGTCGCACTTGATGTACCTGACCGAGACGGCGCTTGCCAACACGGGGCTCCCCAGTAACCTTCTTCGACGGTTCGCGCACCCAGCTTGGAAAGACGGAGCAAAGGACGAAAACGCTGTGGAAATGCGGCGTCTTATGGCGGAGGCCATCGTACTTGCTCGGTCGATCGGCCCCGATCTCGCAGATGTCATCGATTTGGCGCATGCCAAGGCTTTGCTTGAGCAGTTAAAGACCTTATCCGAAGAAATGCTACCGACCGCGCTCATTGGCGATCCAGTTCGTGAAGCGACGGCGGCCGGCGCAGGAGCGCTCATTTCGACGCCCGAGAACACCAGGCAGGCATATCTCATCGTGGACATAGGTGCTGGCACGACTGATGTCGCCGGGTTCATTTGCGTGAACAACACGGACTGGGACACCGCCCGTGTCTTCGAAATCACAAGTGCGGCCGCCGCTTTGAACCAAGCTGGCAATATGTTGGATCAGATTCTGCTCCGGTATATTCTTTCGGCCAGTTCCTTGACACCCAGTACCGCGGAGTTTGAATCCGCGGCCATGTATGTTCGGCGTCAACGTCGTGCACTCAAGGAACAACTCTTCGTGGAGGGCAGAGTCGTTGTTCTTTTGCCCACCGACGAAACGGTTGTCGTCGAGCTCGATGCATTTCGCCAACTAAAACACATGCAGGATTTTGAGCAGTCACTTCACAAACTCGTCGCTGACTCCGCTGGAGTCGTAGCTGGTAGCGCGTCGCGGATAAAACTTGTCGCCACGGGCGGTGGCAGCCGACTGCCGATAGTCACAACGCTTGCCGAGACCGGCGTTTTAATCGGACAACGTCGCATCAACTTCGATCTGGTCGACGCTATGCCGGGAACACTCGCTACGACGCACCCTGAACTAAGCGAGGCGTTTCCCCAGGTAGCAGTCGCGTTTGGAGGCTCACTCCCCGAGCTACCCGAGCAACGCGCGAGTGTGCCAACAGGGATAGAGAGTGCGCCCAAACGGGCGCTTGCACCAATGTATAAATCATAGTTCGCCGACGCACCTGCTCTATTGCGGTGGAGCTTCCGAAGGTCAACACTGGTCCAAGGAGCTTTCACGGCCTTAGGCGTGCAAGCTCCTTGCCATGCAGGTCCGTGAGTCACATCAAGCCGAAAGCCGCAGACCGCAAGCCGACTGATGGATCGCATAAGTCAGCCAGCTTGCCGCCTGCGCTACCACCTCACCTCGGTCGCCAGATACTCTGCGATGATTGAACGAACGACGATGCCACCATCCTGTTCGACAGAGTATCGGTACCGGCCGGCCTGCACGGATATCCACCCTTCTGACAAGTCGAGCCCGCTGAAGACCCGGGTCATCATCCGGCTTCCTACCTCGGGAAGGCCCACAAGACCACCGCCACCAAAACCTTCGAAGTCAGCGCGTTCCGATGCTGTCATGAATTCGAGAGGTGACGCCCATACATTGACCGGCTCGTCCAGCATCGGCTCTCCGAATTCGTAGTAGGCATGACCCCGCGCATTTTTGAGGACGACGCGATGTACGCGCTCCATATCAGGCACCCAAAACACTTTATCCTCACCGCCGCGCGTGCGGTACTCTCTTTTCGCCCGCTCCATTAGCGAGGCAAGTCCGGCGCTTTTGGTCAGCGCACGAGCGGCGCTCGATATTGGTTGCTTGGCCGGATCGACCGAGCCCGAAAGGACGCAGCTAAGGAAGGTAACGAAGTACTGTTCGTCACGAGAGAAGCCGTTGTTGCATTCGCGGCAAATCTCGACGACGGGAAGATGGTGAGGACGGGGTTTCGTTAGCAGACTTTTCGTCGGCACGTGGTCCAGGTTTGTCTCGACAGTCACGAGCGAGCGGCCGCAATGGATGCACCAAGACTTATTTCGCTCGTCTGTGAACTCTTCAATCCGCTCCATTCGTTCCCGCGCACTGATGCCCTCGATTCTCACTATACATGTTGGTCCGGGCAAAGTTGCATGCAAGTTCATACGAATAAATCTCTTTCGTCGGATAGTGGCCGGTATTCAAGAAAATCTAGAGGCACTCAACTCACGGTTTCCCCAAAAATCGCCGAACCGCGTGAGATTTATGGTGAAATTCTTGCATCTACGATCTGGATCACAACCTCTTAGTAT
The DNA here is from genome assembly GCA_900467745.1 of Hyphomicrobiales bacterium. GTDB lineage: Bacteria > Pseudomonadota > Alphaproteobacteria > Rhizobiales > Rhizobiaceae > Rhizobium. The sequence goes on along the minus strand of UBQW01000045.1, from coordinate 3,875 downwards.
GCTTACTCTCGATAGTTTCTAGATTTGCGTCCTTCCACCTGTAGGTGGCGGTGACTAGTGAGAGCGACACAATGCAGAAGGCATCAGCAAAAGACACAAGCACGACTGAAATCGCCTACTTCAAAACAAAAGACTTCGAAGAGGCTCTCGCAAAAGCCTTCATGCGCGGCGGTCAAATGCAAAAGAAGGCCCTGCGAGTGAAGTCGGTCCTCGGAAGCCTGGACGGACCTGATCCATTTGTCGGCCTTCAGTTGACCAATCACGGCGAAACGCGCATCGACAGTGCCGTCAAGTATGATCTTGGGGACGGCTGGCGGCTGGTAACCCAACAATCGAACAAGACTTGCACGTTTGTCTTCGTGGGCGACCACGACGACGTGGATCGCTGGCTCCAGGGCCATAAAGGAATGCGTGTCGGTGTGCAAAACCATCGCGCGATCGTGGTTCCCGGTGCCGGACACAATGTCGTGCAGCAGTACAGTCACAAAGCCGAGCACCATTACACGTCACTGATCGATCGGTTGAGTGACACTTCCATCGATGAGGTTTTCGACGGCATACCGAGGACGCTTTCCAGGCGATTGGAGGCACTTGACGGCCATTTGACGACAGCGGACATAGACGGCATTGTCGGCGACATCAGTGATGCTGATAAGTCGGAGTTCGTGCGGTCAGTCTTCAATCTTTTGCTAGCGGGCAACGACGACGGCGCTCAGGCTCACATCGACCTCAAGATGGGCCGGATCGAGTTGATGAACGATGTCGACCACGGCGACTTTATGGATATCGCGGATGGTGAAGATATCAGAAGACTGAGAATCGGTTCGCCGGAATACGAGACTTGGCTCAGCGCTTTTGAGAAAAGAACTTCGTGGCAAGAATGGTTCATGTTCCTGCACCCTGAGCAAGAGGACGTGGTCAACGCCGAGTATAGCGGCACCGCTCAGCTTTCGGGAGTGTCTGGCTCCGGCAAAACATGTGTTGCGGTCCGCCGCGCGCTTCGGCTCGCAAAGGAAAATAAGTCGAAGGTTCTTGTTCTGACGCTCAATCGAAGCCTCGCAGGTTTGCTGAAGCAGCTCGTAGATTCGGTCTGTACCGAGAGTGAAGTACGTGCGCGTATCGAAGTTACATCGTTTTTCGAACTGGCGCAGCGCTTACTTCACCGGTTCGAGCCGCATAACGAAAAGCTATATGCAGACGTGACTTGGAAACTGGACGAGCACGTAGACTTCGTTTTCAGGGAGTACTATCGGCAATGGGTAAACAACTCCGCCGCTAAGGTTTTGCAGCCGTTGCACAAATCCATGACCGCTCGTGGAGTTAGCGGCGAGGCCTACCTTCGGGAAGAGTTCGACTGGATCAGAAGCGCTTTTCGGCCCGATCAGCGAAACGACTATCTAGGCGTTGATCGTAAGGGACGGCGGTTCCCGATCGTCGCTGACCGGCGAGCCGACATCTTGCAGGGCCTTCAAGGATGGGAGGCGAAGATGCGAGATATCGGCGTTATCGACTATCTCGGTCTGACGTCAGCTCTTTCCCGATACCTTAGTTCCATTCAAGCCGAGTACACGCACGTCGTCGTAGACGAAGCACAGGACTTCGGGACAACAGAATTCCAAGTAGTCCGGCGGCTCGTCGCTCCCGGGCCAAATGACGTGTTTTTGTGTGGCGACATTGCGCAGACCATTCTACCAAAACATCGTAGTCTCGCAGACGCAGGTCTTTCCGGCATCACGCGCGAACGCATCCAAAAAAACTACCGCAACAGCCGAGAGATTTTGAAAGCGGCATACGAGGTCCTCAAGAACAATCTAGACGAGGACATGTTTGATAGCGCGGATCTAGAGATTCTTGATCCTAAGTTCGCGAATTTTGGCGGACCAGTTCCGATGGCTCTTTCAGCTGAAACCCTGGAGGAGGAAATAGCCTACGCTAGGGCATTCGCCGATTCAGCGCCATCGACGATCAAGACTATATGCATCGCGTTCGCAGGATTTTCTGCCCGTGACGTTCAAGGCTTCGCGGATAGGTGCTCTATCCCGGCGCTCGATGGGAACTACGATCCCAAATCAGATAGGATTGTATTCTGCGATCTTGAGCAAACCAAAGGCTACGAGTTCGACGTCCTTATAATCTTGAACTGCACCAACGTCGTTTTGCCTCCCCACGATGCACCAAAGGAAGAGGCTCACCGTGCCTCCTGCAAGCTTTACGTTGCTATGACACGCGCCAACAAGGAGCTCATTCTATCGTTTCACGGCGATGCCAGCCCGTGGATCATCGATGTCAGCGGAACTATCGGCACCGGCCTGTGGCAAGACTTCGAAAAAGTGTCTCCAGAACACTTGAGAGGTGTCCCCGAAAGTCTGCCTGAAACCGACCCTGATCAAAGCGTCGGCGATGTCGGAGCGCTGTCGGGCGTGCAATTCTTGTACACATCTCACGCCCTCAATCTGTCGCCGGAGGCCCAGGAGAAACTCACTGATCTGGTTGATGGCCGTGGCATGATGTCGGCCGGTGGCGCAAGTCGGCTCAAATGGAAGAACATGGCATCACTCTTGAGCGACTTGCACGCCACTAAGCGTCACGACGTACTTTTCGGATCATCGGTCGTCCAGGAACTGCGAGGTTTGTCTAAGGATAGCTTGAAAGTCACGAGACGTAATGTCGAACGAGCGGATGCCTGAGAACAAATGCATTCAAACCGGCCGATCAACTAGAGATCGGCGGTTAGGGTGCAAAATCCAAATTCCGGGCCGACAAAGGTTGAGTTTTCGCTGCCAGCAAGCGTTACGAATGCAGACGGCCGCGCCCGTACGTCTGCTTACGAATGAACCGTCTTGCTACACCAGCAGTTGTAAGTTTCGCAGGCTATTGTAGCTTGCATGATGTAGGATGAATCGAGGAGCATTTCGAGTGGATGAGCCAACGCGCAGCGATGTCATGCTAAAGCCTTTCCTGGCAAGGTACGCGACAGAACGGACCCCAGGTAGCTTCATCGAAGGTTTCTATTCGGAAGCCCGGTCCATGTGGGTCGTCGAGACCGCGGATGGTCTGCGCCCCATTATCGAGACGTCCATGCCTTCGCTCGAGTTGGTTACAAAAACCGCTTCGGAAGTTGAGCAGGACGATGAACGCCAGCTTTGGTCACTTGAGCTCTTGACTAAGACAGACTCAGCTCAAGAGTCCGACGACAAAGCTCCCAATAACAGTTTGGCGCTTGAGCTTTCGACTAAAACGGAAGCTGAAATCGAGCGAGATGACAACGAACCCACATCGCTTCTCATGTGATCCGCAATGACGGTTCTGGTTCTTTCAAACCGCCGCGATCTCACGACTGATTATGTCGTTCGGGAATTGGCGCGACGGAACATGCCTTTCTTTCGGCTCAACACCGAATCCCTTGCTTCCTGTTCATTAACGTTTGATCCGTCCATCGGAAGCTTCGACATTGCCCTCGCTGATACGACCGTGGATTTGCGCGACGTCACAGCTGCGTACTTCCGGCGACCAGACACGCCCCAGCTTAGCGCGCTGTAGCGAGTNNAGAGCCCATCGCGATTGGCTCAGCGCAACGGTTATCGCGACCGTGACTGGGAGACGCGTGCAGGTACGGTAGAGCTGCGTATCCCAAAGCTGCGGAAAGGGTCTTACTTCCCAACCTTCCTCGAGCCACGCCGCATGGCCGAGAAGGCGCTGACGGCTGTTATCCAGGAAGCTTACATTCAGGGCATCTCGACGCGTTCCGTAGATGATCTCGTCAAGGCCATGGGGATGAGCGGCATCTCAAAGAGCCAGGTTTCCCGCCTCTGCGCCCCTTTCGGCAAATGCAGGCATTTACCTGTCGGGCAGGGAGAGATCGATGACAAGGTCAA
>UBQW01000048.1 GCA_900467745.1 Hyphomicrobiales bacterium | reverse complement strand
CTTTCATGCCACCTCCTGTGTCTGAGTTGCCAACGAGCACGAATGGTTAAGGTTCCGCGGGCCGCTAGGGGCAGGTTTACCAGGTATCAAGTGGCTCAGGCCCGTCAGGCGCCCGCCATGATTACTCTGCCAATCATGGTCGTCGGTCGTCGACCGTGCGAGTGCCTGCGGGTGTCGGGGGAGAGGAGACGTTCTACAGGACACAGGATAGCAACGATGATCCCAGGAGCGAGCTTCGAACGATGGCAGGGCGCACCTTACATGGGGTCATTCGTATTTTATTAAATATGTCCGCGAATACTCTGACCTGAGGGGCGATCTAAATCTGGGCAAACGAGTTCACCTCGTATCCACGGAACGGAGACGGCCATGTACCAGCGTACCGTACTAATTGTCGAAGACGAGTTCTTGATCCGGATGGTGCTAGCAGACACTTTGGCTGACGAGGGCTATGATGTCGTCGAAGCAGGAAACGTTCTCGAAGCCGTCGCAGTGCTCGGACATCGAAAGATCGACGCCGTCATCACCGATATTGATATGCCCGGCGGTCTGAGCGGCCTCGACCTCGCGCGAATGATGTCGATCAAGCATGCGAACGTCCCCATCATTATCGCTTCCGGCGGTCGGCTGCTCGGGTCAGAAGAACTACCGGGTGATGCGGTGTTCGTGCCCAAGCCATATGGCATGTCAGCTATGGCGTCGATGGTCGACGAAATGACCTCTTGCGACAGGCGACGCCTGGCCTGATCAGGCAAAGAAACGTCCGGCCGTTCGAATGTTCGGCACTAGAAACCCTTTGCGGCGCGTATACCAAGGTGTGGTTGACGCCCTCAGAGGAACAAGTTCGGTCGAACCGGGTTTGATCGTCTCGAACCAAACCAAGGGATGAGAGATGACCCAGATCGTATTCGTGCATGGCATGTTCCAGAACCCGAAAAGCTGGGACCGCTGGAGCCGTTTGTTTTCCGAGCGCGGATACGAGTGCCTCGCGCCCGCATGGCCGCTGCATGACGGTGAGCCTGGGGGCCTGCGCCAGAATCCTCCCAGCGGGCTCGGCGAACTTGGTCTTGACGAGATTTACGCGAGCATCGTCGCCGTCGTGTCCAAGCTTGATCGACCGATTGTTGTCGGCCACTCGGTAGGCGGCCTGATCGCACAGAAGCTTCTGGCAGCGGACCTGGTTTCTGGCGCCGTCGCGATCGCGTCTGTTGCACCGAACGCGATGCTTGATTTCGACTGGGGTTTCATCAAAAACAGCGCCATTATCGCGAACCCATTGAAGGGTGACGAACCTGTCTTTTTGGATGCTGAAACGTTCCACGATGCGTTCGCCAATACGCTGACCGAAGAACAGGCGGCAGCGGCGTTTGTCCAGACCGCGACGCATGATAGCCGCAACGTTCTACGCGATTGCATGGGCGTTTCCGGTAAGATCGACTTGTCGCGCCCACATGCGCCGCTTCTCTTGGTCGCTGCGGAGAAGGACGAGATCATCCCGGCACACTTAAGCGAGAAGAACTTCAGAGCATATGATGACAATGGTAGCGTAACGGCCTTCCAGGAATTTACGAACCGAAGTCACTACATGTGCAACGAGCCGGGCTGGGAAGAGGTCGCGACCTTCGTGGCAAACTGGTTGGCTGAAACATTGCCGGCATCATCGCGAGACAATGCGGCGTCGGTTACGCAAACGCCTTCAACCGCCGCTGTTCGATGACTGGGAGACCCTGGCACGGAGCCTTAGGCTGCCGAGGCGCTCCAGTTGTCTGCATTAGAAAAGATGTGCCAGCCGGATTTTGATCAAGCGTCGCCGCGATCACCGCTAGAGATGGGTCCTAGATGTTTCAGGGAGACAGAAATGCACATAAACGGCGAGTGCCAGTGCGGACAGGTCGCTTACGAGGCCGACATCGCCCCAGAGGATGTCTCAATCTGCCACTGCGAGGATTGCCAGAGGTTGACTGGAACGGCATATCGCGTCTCTGTAAGCGCACGGCGCGAACAGTTTTGGGTGACGTCAGGCGAGCCGAAGCTATACATCAAGGTCGCCGCCAGTGGCCGCAGACGTTTGCAGTATTTTTGCGCCAACTGCGGGTCACCTATCTTTACGACAGGTGAGACGGACGATGCTGCGAAAGTGGGAATTCGGCTTGGTACGATAAATCAACGTCGTAAATTGCAGCCACGATCGCAGTCGTGGTGCTCATCCGCACTATCGTGGACGCAAGACCTTCGGGATCTTCCGCAGCGCGACCGTGAATAGGCAAAGCATCCTCCGACGATTTCGAAATTCGGCATGTTCGATTTTGCTGCAGCGGATCTAGATGACAAGAGATGCCGCGTCGGTCAAAAGCCACGTGCCGGCTTTCCGGTATCCGCCGGTCGTAATTTGTGTGTGGTCTCTGCCGTCGATCGCTCGCATCTAGACGCAAAGTGATCCGGGAAACGTAAGCAAACGATGGGTCAGCAACAGACGGAGAAATTTTTGCTCATAGTTCATCATCTGAACAATAGTCGGTCCCAAAGGGTCCTCTGGATGCTTGAGGAACTCGAGGCGGAATACGACATCCGGCGCTACGAGCGTCGGGTCGACATGCGTGCTCCAGAAGAGTTGAAGAAGGTGCATCCCCTCGGCAAGTCTCCTGTCATCGAAGACGTTGTTGACGGCCACCGGACTGTTTTTGTCGAAACTGGCGCGATCTGCGAATATCTCGTTGACCGATCTGGTGGCCTTCTTGGCCCACTGGATGGAGCAGATGGCATCCGCCGATACCAGCAATTTCTACATTACGCTGAAGGTTCGGTGATGCCAGTACTGTTTGCGCTACTTGTGGTCGCGCAGGTGCCGTTACTCGGCCGCTTTGCCGCTCGAAAGGTGCGGCCGATGCTCAATGTCCATCTCGATTATATCGAAGCGGAGCTTGCTTCCCGTCCGTGGTTCGCCGGCGATGCGATTTCGGCAGCCGACATCATGATGAGTTTTCCGTTGGAGGCTGTGCGGGCAAAAGTGGGTCTCGAGCATTGCGGGCCTTCGACGAATGCATGGCTGGATCGAATACACGCTCGCCCGGCCTATCTGCGAGCATTGGCCAAAGGCGGCCCCTACCGCTTCATCGACTAGTGTCCCAAGGCGTCAAGCACCTCGTGAGCTTTGTTTGCATTGCCTGATTAGTACTCCTGAGGCAATAACAGGCGTGCCCCTGAATGGCTGCAAGGCTTCCACCCTATCTATTTTTTTAAGGTAGGCCACGCCGAAGCCATCGACGAAGGTCGGTGAGGCGCTGCTCTACCGAGACTAATTTGGGAGTGGGTGATCGCAGAGTCCGGGAATGACCACCCTCTGTTGGATCGGTTTTCCTGGTGCCGACAGACGGAAACGTTGTGCGCACGACGTGAACACGACGACAAAAGCTGCGTGGATTGGTCTGACCGATCGGCCACGGCCTACTACCTTTTTGGCACGGCGACTTCGCCGTTGTCCTCGCCGTCCCAATAATAGACCGATAAAGCTGACACCTTTATCAAGACTAAATCCGGAGTCTCCGCACCTTCAGGAAACCAGCGTTCCAAACCTGAAACCCAGTGTTCCTTGAAGGTGGCGTTGTCCCGAACGATCGACGCTTTTCCTTGGATCGCAATGAAGATGCCTGGCTTCCCTAAGAGACCCGGCGGCTCCGTGAAGGTCAGCAAGACGTCATCGACGCCCTCGATCTCGCCGATTTTCCGGGTGTGCTCGTAGGAAAAGAACCAGGAGTCACCATTATACTCGACATCGCCATTGTTGCTCATCGGGCGGCTGAAAATCCTTCGCATGCCGTCAGTCGTCGATAGCATGCAGAAATCGATTTTCTTGATCTTCGATGCAAGGTCTTCGAATGTCATCGTGGCCATCGCCATCTCCCATTGTGGTGTAGGAGTTATCGTTCGCGCGACCCGATTGTTCCGGAGACTGCAAACTATTCCTGCGAACGACGTTGCAACAGACGATGAGGGCTCCTCGGGATTGTTGATCGACATTCTCGACGGACACGGCAGCCAGGTAACGGGAATGGGTGAGTATGATACGGTGCTCGAGCCCTATGGCTTTCGCGGGTAACGGTCGGGTGGCCTGGAGCTACCTGCTGAAGTGAAGCGAGGTACAGCCAACGTTGCGCTATTGCTGGCCGCTAACGTTCCGTATCGCTTGAGCCCGGCCCTCGACGCCGAGTTTCGAAAAGACATTGTTAGAGCGGGTAAGTGCAGTCCTGCGGAAGAATGAGTTCATCGTACGCATTGGCGGCGAGGAGTTCGGCATCCTGCTGGCGACGGCGGATTTGCGGGCCGCCCCTAGACGTGCTGAGGATATATGAGCGCGGATCGCCGAAGGGCAGTAGAGTGGAACGGGAAATCGATGGCTGTGACGACCAGCTAGATGTTGCTGTGTCTAGAGAGCCTGGGGGAGTCAATGAGATTCTGGCTCGCGCTGACGATGGGCTTTACCGGGCAAGCGTGGCGGCAGAAGTCTGGTTGCTCTTTATGGAGAAACGAGCTTGAACACTGGCTAGTGCAGTCGAACGGCAGTTCGCAGCTATCGCAATTGTATCGCGCCGGTAGTCTGTCGATCGACCACGTTCTGACCGAAGGGATTGATCGCAACCAAGATAGTCAGCGTGACAATAAGCGCTGATATGGTCATCAACTGATACTTCATTCGATAATGTCTCCGGATACGCGAACGCAATACCTGTCGCGCAGCGATAAACTGCCATCCGAAACTCAATAAACTGTGAAGCACGAGTGCCCGGGGAAAAATTCGATGTTCGATAGTCGCATGTGCCGCGTCTCCGCGGTGATGGTGGCATAGGGTCGGATGGTCCCGCAGTCAGCCAGGATGTGAGCGAGGGTATTGTCGACACCACTGTCGGAAAATGGCTCCTGACTCTAGAAGATGGTTCACTTGCGTGCCATGTTACGTTGGAGACGGTCGAGACCATCGGCTGCCGTGTTGTCACCAAAGTTAGACCTTGTGGTCCGCCGTGGCATGATGAACTTGCAGCCTAGGAGTTTTCCGATGCTGGCATCGTCCTTCGAGACGCCACCCGGAAAGAAATCCTCACCTTTCAAGAGCAGGAGGGCGGACGTTGGAAAATCCCAATTGACGTCTCCCCGGTCATCTATTTCATTCCCGAGCCGGGGAAGACGGATCTCACCTGTTAGCTGAAGATAGGGAAGTTTGCCAATCCGGCATCGACCGACTCAACCTGTGCACCGGCACTCATCTTTTCGTCTGCCTGTGCTCTGGGAGCAATCATTACTATCCTCGCTTTACTTCTCGGCCGACGGCTAAACATGGACCTTGAATGTCAGAAAAGGATGCACTATTTTCTGACGCATGAAAAGCGTTGTGGGTTCTGTGCCGGATCGAATTATGAAGCGCGCCCGTGCTGGCGGGCGCGGCGGCGTTTTCACGCCTAGTGATTTCCTGGATATCGCTGGGCGCGCGGCTGTCGATCAGGCGTTGTCGCGGCTGGTCAAGGGCGGGAAGCTCAGGCGCCTCGCGCGAGGCCTGTACGATTTCCCGAAGGTTCATCCTCAACTCGGGCTGCTTTCGCCTGCCCCAGATGATATCGCGCAAGCGCTGGCGCGCGAGACAGGTTCCCAATTACAGATTGCTGGTGCGCGCGCGGCAAACGCCCTTGGTCTTACAACGCAGGTTCCTGCGAAGAACACATATCTCACCGATGGGCCTTCCCGACGTGTTGTTTTGGGCAAGCGCGTAGTCGACCTCCGTCACGCGTCTCCTAAGCATTTGATCGCTCCTGGCAGCGCGGCTGGAACGGTTGTGCAAGCGCTTCGTCATGTTGGGGCGATGCGTGCCGGTGATGTTGTGCAAATCGCGGCGCGCCGACTGTCAGCCAATGACAAAAAGACACTCGCTTCCTCGGCGGTACAAGCGCCAGCTTGGATGAGGCCTACGCTCGTATCAATTGCCAATGCAGCGTCGGTTGAAATCGATGGATAACGTAGCTCTTCTTCCGATCGGTGATCGGGCAGCCCTTTTTGGCGAAACAGGCGCTGTTCGAGGTGTCGCCAATACGATCATCGAGAAAGACTTTTGGGTCTGTTGGACTTTGAAGCGGCTTTTTGGTCTCCATGAGCAAAATGCAGCTACCCTTGTTTTCAAGGGCGGCACATCGCTCTCCAAAGCTTTCAATGCAATCCACCGGTTTTCAGAGGATATCGATCTTTCCTTCGATCGAGCGGAGCTCGGCTATTTCGGTGACAGGGATCCTGAGAAGGAAGGTGTCAGTAAAAAGCGATCGGGCAAACTCATCGTGGCCTTGGTAAGTGATGTGGAGCGGCATATTGCGGAAAAGCTGCTTCCTGCGCTTCGGTCTGCCATCGTCGAGCAGTTAGGTGAGCCGGCGGAAGGTAAGTGGTCGCTGGAAATAGACGCTAACGATGCGCAGACGGTGAACTTCCATTATCCGACTGCACTCCCCCCCGCAGAATATGACGGGATGGCTTACATCACACCGCGGGTGAAGCTCGAGCTCGGTGCGCGCGGTGATCCGTGGCCGACCGAGTGTAAAATCATTCGTCCTTATGCTGCTGCCGATTTCCCAGGCTTTTTCAAAGAGCCGGAATGCAAGGTAATTGTGCTCTCTGCGCAGCGAACCTTTTGGGAGAAGATAACCGCTTTGCACGCAGAGGCGCACCGTCCTGCGGAGTCGAACACGCCGCAGTATTTCTCACGCCACTATTACGACGTGGCGATGCTTCTCGACACCGAGGAAGGTAAAACCGCAGCAACTGATTTCAACCTTCTGGCAATAGTGGCAAAGCACAAAGCCACATTCTTTCGATCCAGTTGGGCAAGCTACGACACGGCGAAGCCCGGCACGCTGAGATTGTTGCCAAGTGAACTCCGGATCAAAGATCTGCGCGGCGACTATCGCGCCATGGCACCAATGATGTTTGATGAAAAGCCGCTTCCTTTCGATGAGATACTTGCCAAAATCCAAAAGCTTCAAGAACAAATCAATAGCTGAACCAATGTGGCAATTCAGGGGGGCGTTTATTAGCTCGATCCGATCCATTGATCTGCGGCTCATAGAAGGTCTCGTGGATTCCGTGGAGAAGCTAACCCAAGTGCACCATGCCTGCCCTTTAGGGTAGGGGATCACCCTCCTTCTTCGCTTGCACGACCAAGCATTTTGCCGTTCGGATCACGGAAGGTACAGCTATAGGCGAGGCTCCGGCATCCTCGAAGCCTCGCTTAATTCCTCGCCAAGCTGCGGCAGTGGCAATACTTCTATTTCGCTGCCGAGAGGATAGGCCTCGGATCCTGGATAAACGACGATGCGGCGAACATGCTTCAATTCCAGGCAGGCGTTATGGAATCCGCGCTCCACTTTCGGTGTGAGACTTCGCTTGATCTCGATCGCCCAACGGCGTCCGCCGGGCAGGGTGACAATGAGATCGACCTCCGCGCCAGCCGCGGTGCGGTAGAAATTTGTTTGGGTGCCGTTTGGCATTGCGGCATGAAGTGTTTCGATCACAAAACCTTCCCAGCTGGCGCCGGCGACCGGATGACCGAGAATATCCTCAAGCGTTGTCAAACCAAGTAGAGCGTGGAGCAGTCCGGAGTCGCGAACATACACACGCGGCGACTTTACCAGGCGCTTGCCGGCATTGTTGTGCCATGGCTCGAGGCGGCGCACCAGAAGCAGATCCACCATGAGATCGAGATATGAGGCGACAGTCTTCCCGTCCACGCCGAGCGCGCGAGCGAAGTCTGCCGCATTGAGAAGGCCGGATTGATGGTGTGCCAGCATTGTCCAGAACCGGCGTAGCGTTTCGGCTGGGATCCTTGGTCCAAGAAGCGGAATGTCTCGCTCTAGGTAAGTTCGAATGAAATCAAGCCGCCACCGCTGGCTAATGGCATCTGTTCTGGCCAGAAGACTGTCAGGAAACCCGCCCCTGTTCCACAACGTGTTGAGCTCGGTTTTATTGACCTCAAGGCCGTCAATTGGAGCGAGCTCCAAATATGCGATCCGTCCAGCTAGGCTCTCACCGGACTGTTTCAGGAGATCGATTGAGGCTAAGCCAAGCAAAAGGAAGCGGCCGCTGCGCAGTCCCTTTCGTCGCCCCTTGTCGATTAGTCCGCGAAGATTTTGGAAGAGATCCGGAAGCCGGTGGACTTCGTCGAGAATGACCAGCTTATCTTCGTGACCGGAGAGGTAGAGTTCCGGCTCAGAGAGTTTGGCTCGATCGGCGTCCGATTTCAGATCTAGATAGATCGATGGTCGCTGTTCCCCGATCTCCAATGCGAGCGTTGTTTTTCCGACCTGTCGAGGTCCCAGCAAAGCGACGGCCGGATTGGAATCGATGAGTTCGATGAGTTCTAATGTTTTTCGCCTGCTAATCATCCTTGCAATTATGGAGTTGAATTCCAGAATTGCAGGTTTAATTATTGAAGCAAATGGCGGCAATCATCTCAGCACCTAGATAAGCGACGTCAGGCTAATACCTTAAGATCGTGAAACGGCACCAAAGCCGGGCCATAACATTTGCGCGTCGCGTTCGTTGCATCGCGTTGCGCGATTATTGTGGCTGGAGGCCTGTCGCACTGATCGACAGCGGGATTGATTCACCGCCTCGGCCAACGGAATGCCGCTATTAGCGGCTTCCGTCAGATAGCCCGACCGCAGCCCATGCGAAGAAAACTCCCTAGGGGCAAGACCTGCAATCGCGTTTCGCCGCTTCACGATCGCGTTGATCGACTGGGAATCCAGCGCCCGCCGCGACAGCGCGCCCCATCTGCCAATCGCCCTGAAGACGCCACCCTTGTCGATCCCGGCCACGTCCAACCAGGCGTTCACGGCGCCTCGGTTTAGTGCTCGGGCAGTCGTTCGATCTGCTCGACGTTGAACACGGAATAGGCTTTGAGGAACGGGATCTCTCGATCGACCTCACCGCCGTCTCCGTCCGCTTCGGATTTGGTGAATACGACCGTCGATCCGATCTCGCCCTTTCGAACAGCGGCGCCGAGTTCCAACGCCTGCTTGAACGTCATCCACATCGACGAAGCAAATCCATGCGACATCTACTCTGACATAGCAGGAGAACGTTCATCCCCGAATACGGTTGGCCGGCGTGGCGGAGCGGGCGAGTTATCCAGCCATGGATCGATGCTCCGGCTCATTGTTTTTCGCAATGGCGGCGGAGGTTGAGGCAGCTGGATGGGGCTTAGCGATCGGCTTGACCAGCCCTGTGAACATTGGAAGTTTCGGTTGCCGACCATGGTCAAAAAAAGGCATTAGCGTTGCATCAACGATTCTGCAGTCTGACGATCTGCAAGTGCGGCAGGAAACCGCTGCATTTCGAAGGGACTATGTTCGACCCAATGCGTGAATATCTAAAAATACCCACTCGTGTTGACGTCGTCAGCGCTCAAGAAATCATCGCCACATCCGAGGCGGACTGGGAGCTTTTGCCAGAGTGGGCCTGTGACTGCTACGAGCGTGGGCAAATGGTAGTCGCAGAGACGGGCGTCACAATTTTCAATGGTCCGAAGGCTCTAAGAGCTCGACCAGATGATTTCATTGTCCGCGATCAGGCTGGTAGTTTCTCGGTCTATGACGCAGCAGACTTCGAGAAACACTTCGTTCCCGCGCATTCCGCACACATTCGTCAGCTGCACGCCGCGTAGGCACTGAGACACGGTTACCATGCCCGGTGGTTCGTCTCCCCAGGGTGAGGCCCAGATCCCCAAAAATATCCTAAGATATATCGTAAGTTTGTAAAAGCTGAATAGGGCTGCGACGTTGTCAGCCATTTAGACACGCGACACTGGCTGCTCGGATCAGCCCCCGATCCGACCGGCTGGGCCGGGTTGAAAGGGCGGAGCGGGGGCGGGTGATGACGCTCCCTTTCGGCTTTAGCTTTCTCTGTGGCAATTGTTTCGTCGTCGGCTGATACTCGCTTTTATCTGAATAGAGCGGCTGGGCCTGCTTTACGAGGCACGAGAAGGGCTCACGCTTTTCCAGGATGGATCCTTCCACAAGACGCCACTTTGGTTCGATCGCGGGCATGCCGGCCCGGCTAGGCCGCGGCGTAGGTAGCGAACACAGATGATCAATAGCGAGCTTTCGGGCGCTTGATGCAGTAGCGCGCAACAAGTTGACAAGGAGAGGCAGCATTCGTACTAAGTAACTATCTGGTTAGGTGGTTTAACTGAACTGGGTTCGAGATGGATGGAGGGGTTTTGATACACACGGTTTCACATGTGAGCTTGAAGGTGTCCTCGGAAATGGTCACCCGAGCGCTTGCCCATGCGGCTGAGAATGGCTGGAGCATCGCTGTCAGCGTAGTCGATGCCGACGGGGCAACAATCGCATCGGCGCGAATGGATGGCGTGTCGTCGCAAATCTTGGGTTTTGCCGACGACAAAGCGTTCACGGCATCTACGATGCGCAAGACGACGGAAGCCTATTTCGAACGAATGGATCAAAGCGCATCGCTAAGACTGGGTCTCGCGAACAGAAACCGCCTCCTCGTCTGGGGAGGCGGTCTTCCGATCAAGTACAAGGGCGCCGTGATCGGAGGAATCGGAGTGTCCGGCGCGCAAGACTTCGAGGATGTCGCCTGTGCTCAGGTGGCGATTCGAAATGTCGGCCTCGCGGTGGAGTGATCGCCTAAGCGCAAACAAGGCGCATGATCGTCTCGATGTTAAAGGCGAGACGATCATCGAGCGCTGCCTTCTCCATGAGGTCGCGTTCAAATATGATCGAGCCAGTGAAGCGGTTCGTCAGATAGTAGTATCCGATCGCAGCGATCGTGATGTTGAGTTGAACGGGATCGACGCCCTTTCGGAACGCTCCGGTCTCAACCCCACGATCAAGAATTCCTCCGACGAGGCTGACGAGTTTCCGATTTGTCATTTTTACGACCTCGGAACCCTTGAGGTGCTTGGCGCGGTGCAAGTTCGCGCTGTTGACAAGGGTGATGAATTCCGGGTGCTTCAGGTAGTAGTCCCACGTGAAGCGAACGAATTTTTCGAGGGCTTCTTTCGGCTCAAGAGTTTCGAGACTGAGCTTGTGTTCCGCCGTTCGGATGTCGACGTAGGCTTGCTCGAGAACCATCTGAAAAAGCTTATCTTTGCTCTCGAAGTAGTGGTACATCATACGCTTGTTATTGAGCGAGCGCTCGGCGATGACGTCCACTCTCGCACCCGCGAGACCGTTCTTCGCGAATTCCTTTTTCGCAGCCTCCAGGATGCGTGCCTTGGTGGCCTCCGCGCTTCTCGGCGGTTTGCCCGCCTTCGTTGTCTTTATCTTCGAGTCCAAGGTGCCGCCTCCGAGCGAATTCATTCCAATCTACCGCGCTTATACACCAACCAGTTGGTGCATGAAAGTGGATGGAGGTCAACAGTTTGGGCTTGACGAGAGACGTGATAACCAAGTAACTGGTTAGTGCGTTTCTGAAGTAGGTCTCAGCTCAACGGAGCATCTTACGCAGCACGTTGAGGAGGCCCGGACGCGTCATTCTGGCTATACGGGAGGAGAGTCATGTCGACGTTTATTAAGGATTTCATCGAGCGGGAAACCATCTCGCGTCGTAACTTCATGTTTGCATCGGCGTTGGGGATCGGCGCGATGGCTGTGCCGGGACTGAGCGGTTCGGCGCGGGCCGCCCTCAAGGATCCGGCGATCGCGTGGAGCTACCGCGACCGCGCATCCGCTTACTGGAATTCTGTCGTCTCCGGCGGCGAAGCTTTCGTCGAATCGATCGGCAGGCAGAAGGGCGACCTGGTCAGCCTGATCAACGAAGGGTCGTCGGAAAAGTCGCTCGCAGACATCAAGGCATTCCTGGCGAAAAACAACGGCAACTGCGCGATCGCCGCGGACTGCAACGACAGCCCCAATGCTCGTCCCGTCGTGGAGGCCGTGAAATCGGCTGGCGCATACGTATCGACGATTTGGAACAAGACCGACGACTTGCATCCGTGGGATTTTGGCGACAACTACGTCAGCCACATGACCTGGTCCGACGTCGATCCTGCAGCTCAGACGGCCAAGATCCTATTCGAGGCGATGGGCGGGGAAGGCGGGGTCGTCCATCTCGGCGGCATTGCGGCGAACAACCCCGCGATCGAGCGCCTTGCCGGCTTGAAGAAGGCGGCTGCCGAATATCCGAAGATCGAGATTCTCGACGCACAGCCCGCGGACTGGGATACGCAGAAGGGCGCCGCTCTGATGTCGTCGTTCCTGACCCGGTATGGCGACAAGATCAAGGGCGTCCATTGCGCCAACGATAACATCGCATACGGCGTAATCGAGGCTCTGCGCGCCGAAGGTATCGAGGACATGCCGATCGTAGCCTACGATGGCAACCCCGACGCCGTGAAACTCGTCATGGAAGGCAAGTTGCTGGCGACGGTGTTCACCAACCCGCACTGGGGCGGCGGGATCTCTGCGGCACTCGCTTACTACGCAGCTACCGGTGTATTCAAGCCGTCGGAAGAGCCGAAGGAACACCGGGAGTTCTATGGCCCGACGATCCTCGTCACGCAGAAGGACGCGGCCGAGTTCAAGGCCAAGTACATGGATGAGACGCCCAAGTACGATTGGAAGGACTTCTGGTCGCCGACGAAAGGCCAGATCAAGTACAGCGGCTAAAGTGAGGAGGGCGGCGCGCTCCTGGAGCGGGCGTGCCGCCGATTAATTCGCAGACACATGTGGGAGGAGCGGCCGAATGATGTCGGTATCGCGCGAGAATCTTATCAAATGGGCACCTTTCCTGGTGCTCGTCGCATTGGTGATCCTTTTCACCGCAATCAACCCGACCTTTTTCTCGGTCCGCAACTTCTCCAGAATTGCCGTAGCCTCGGCGCCCGCGCTCATGGTGGCCATCGGTGTTACGTTCATTATCGTGATGGGTTCGATCGACTTGTCCATGGAGGGCGCGGTCACCCTTACGGCCGTTCTGTTCGCTTACATTTTCATCGCGCTTGGCGGGTCTCTGGCTGGATTTGGCTGGCTCGCGATCCCTGCGACGCTGGTCATCGGCGCCGTGATCGGCGTCATCAATGGCCTGGTGCACGTCAAACTTCGAATACCGTCATTCATGGCAAGCCTCGCCATGGGCTTCATCGGGACCGGCGCCGGAATCCTTTTGACTGGCGGCGATATCGTGAAGGTTTCTGACCCGATCTTTCGCGGTCTCCTCACGGTTCGCTTCCTCGGTTTTCCTTTGATGATATATGTGGCCGTCGCCGGTCTTCTCGCCGCGTGGTTTATCCAGCGCTACACGATCCTCGGACGAAACTTCTATGCCGTCGGGGGAGGCGAGGATCTTGCACATGCCTCTGGTGTGAACGTCGCCCGCGTCCGCGTTCTCGGGTTCGGCCTCGCCGGCATCTTCTATGCGCTTGCCGCCATGCTGGTCGTCGGACGGATCGGTCAGGCCGAGTCCATCACAGGCGCCAACTTCATGTTCGTGTCCATTACGTCTGTCGTCGTGGGCGGGGTGGCCTTGTGGGGCGGCATCGGCGGCGTCTGGAACGCTCTCGTCGGCGTTCTGATCGTGGGCGTCATCAACAACGGAATGATCGTTATCGGTCTTCCGGACTTTATGCAGCAGGGTGTTCTCGGCGCGCTGGTCATCTTGTCGGTGGTCTTGTCGACCGACCGTTTCTCGATCTCGTTCGTAAAGTGAGGCCCGCGATGTTCCAGTTGAAAGCAGTCGACAAGCGATTTCCCGGCGTGCATGCGCTCAAGTCGGTCAATTTCGAGATCGGCCGAGGTGAGATCGTCGGCCTTGTCGGGGAGAACGGTGCAGGCAAATCGAGCCTGATGAAAGTCATCTACGGTGCATACCAGCCGGACTCCGGACAGGTGACGATCAACGGCAAGTCGGTGCGCTTCGCCAATCCACGTCAAGCGATGGAGCATGGCATTGGCATGGTGTTCCAGGAGCAATCCCTGATCACCAATCTTACGGTGATGGAGAACATATTCCTCGGCTACGAGGCGCAGTTCACAAAGGCAGGTGTCGTCAACTGGCGCGCGATGGCGAAAGCGGCGCGTTTCCAGCTAGCGAAAGTGAAGCTTGATATCGATCCCGCGATGACGACGTCGAAGCTTTCCTTCGCCCAGCGCCAATTGGTCGAGCTCGCAAAGGTCCTGACCCTCGAGGAGCGTGTAAAGGGAGATCTTATCATCCTCCTCGACGAGCCAACTTCGGTTCTGAGCCAGGATGAGGTCAAGCTGCTCTTCAAGCTGGTGCGCGAGCTCACAACGCGTGCTTCGTTCATTTTCGTCTCGCACCGAATGGACGAAGTCATGGAGCTGAGCAATCGGGTCTACGTGATGAAGGATGGCCAGGTGGTGGATGTCGTCGCGAGCGGCGACGCCGATGTCGAGACCATTCAGCGTAAGATGGTGGGCCGAAACATCGACCGCGAGTACTACCGCGAGACCAAGCAGAAGCCATACGACGCTGCAAACGTCCTTGTGGAGCTAGACGACGTATCGCTGCCCGGCAAGGTTCGCGACGTGTCGTTGAAGGTTCATGCAGGCGAAGTCGTCTGCCTCGTCGGCGCGGAGGGATCCGGCCGCGAGGGCATCATGAGGGCCATCTACGGCATGATCTCGCCCATCAAGGGGAAAATCCGGATCAAGGGGAAGGCGCCGTCGCGCTTCAACGCGATGAAGGCCGTAGCCATGGGCCTTGGATATGTTCCTCGAGAGCGCAAGGTCGAGGGCATCGTCGCGGGCATGAACGTGTACGAGAACATGACGCTTTCTCAACTCGGTCGAAGGTCGAACGGCGGCGTCATGCGCGTCGGCGAAGAACGATCATTGGCCCGAGATTGGATCCGCAAGCTTTCGATCAAGGCCCATTCGGAATATGCCGATTGTGGAAATCTGTCGGGCGGCAACCAGCAAAAGGTTGTTCTGGCCAAGTGGCGCTCCGGTGGCTCCGACATCATGCTACTCGATCATCCAACTCGCGGGTTGGACATCGGTGCGAAAGAAGATGTCTACGAGATGATCCGCGACATGTCGGCAACGGGCGTCGGGATCGTGCTCGTGGCCGATACGCTGGAAGAAGCTATCGGCCTGGCCCACACCATCGTCGTCATCAAGGACGGTAAGGTGACGAAGTCATTCGACTACACGCCCGGCGCAAAGCCGTCCCTGTTCGATCTCCTGCACTACATGATTTGAGGGTACCATGGACATTCACAAGCTAAAGCCACATCTCCCTTGGATCACCCTCCTGGCGCTGCTCGCGATCGTAGGGATCCCGAACCCAGACTTCCTGCGCCCGACAAACCTGCTAGAACTCGCGGGTGACATCGTTCCACTCTTCATCATGGCGCTCGGACTGACGTTCGCCGTCTACATCGGTGGCATCGACCTCTCGGCTCAATCCATGGCCAACATGGTCACAGTCATTGCGTCGGTCTACCTGGCGAGCATGGGAGCCTGGGTCGCTGTCGTCTGCATCGCCGCCGGTTTCCTGCTCGGAATGTTGTCGGGATATGCGACGACGAAGCTATACGTGCCATCGTTCATTTCGACACTGGCGGTCGGCGGACTGGCGTTTTCGGTGGCTCAATGGCTTTCCGGTCAACGCGCGTTGAACATGGACGCAGCGCAACGTGATGAAACGTTCGGTTGGATGATCGGCCATGTGGGCATCGTACCCAACGAGTTGATCCTGGCTGCGTGTCTTCTGCTAATCTGTCTTTTCATTGAACGTCGCACGCGACTTGGTCGCGTGTTCAAGGCCATCGGCGCCGGCGAGCCTGCAGCAGCAGCATCTGGCGTGGACGTCGGGTTCTACAAGATCCTCGCTTTCGCCATTTCCGGGGCCCTTGCTGCGATCGCGGGTCTCCTGTTCGCCGTAAAGCTTTCTGGCGGCGCTCCGACGATTGCGAACGGGTTTCTTCTTCCAGCCATCGTTGCAGTTCTGGTTGGCGGCACGCCGTTGACGGGGGGCGTGGGCGGCGTTCTTAATACGGCTATCGGAGCGATGATCGTCGCTGTCATCCGTTCGTCTATGCTCTACTTCGGCATTGAAGCGACCCAGCAGCAGATGGTGTTCGGGCTCGTTCTGATCCTAGCCATCGCGCTCACCATCGATCGCTCTAAACTCAAGACGGTGAAGTAAATGAGTACTCCCCAGACAATGAAGGCCGCCGTACTCGTCGCACCAGGTAAGTTTGAATATCGCGACGTTCCCGTACCACAGCTCGGCCGCGACGATGTCCTCATCCGGGTCACGCAGGTCGGGATCTGTGGAACGGACATCCATATGTTCCACGGTCGCTATGCGGCGGACGCTCTTCCGATCATCCCAGGACACGAGTTCTGCGGTGTTGTGGCGGAGGTCGGCGAGGGTGTGACCAACGTGGCGGTCGGTACGACAGTGGTCGCGGACATCAACATTGGTTGCGGCACATGCTTCTGGTGCCTCCGTAACGAGATACTGAATTGCTCCGAAGTCACGCAGATCGGCATCGGTAGAGATGGCGCCTTCGCGGAGTTCGTCGCCGTGCCGTCTCGTCTGGTGATACCCGCGCCCGAGCACGTCGCCGCGGAAGTCCTTGCCTTGACCGAGCCGGTGGGCTGCGTGGTGAGAGCTGCGAAGAAGGCTCGGGTGGGCCTCGGGGATTCTGTCGTCGTTCTAGGAGCAGGTCCGATCGGCAACCTTCACGTTCAGATGATGCGACTGGTCGGCGCGGCGCCCATCATCGTCTTTGATCTTTCGGAGGCGCGTTGCGAAGCAGCGCTCAAAGCTGGCGCAGACGTCGCGGTGAGCGACCCCGCCAAGCTCAAGGAGGTCGTGACACAGGCCACTAACGGAATCGGCGCCGACTTTGTGATCGAGGGAGTCGGTCTCGCAAAACTTTATGCGACGGCCTTCGAACTCATTCGCAAAGGAGGCCATGTCGCGTTCTTCGGCATAACAGGGCCGAAGGACGAGGTGGCGATGCCTATCCTGCAGACCGTGTTGCAGGAGAATAGCGTCAAAGGATCGGTCGCGGCGATGGGCGAGGACATGCGTCAGGCTTTGAAACTGCTCGTACATGATCGGTTCGACGTCACGCCCTTCACCGGCGCCGTCTATCCACTTTCAGAGATCCAGTACGCGTTCGACAGCCTTCCAAACAGGCCGAACGACCTGAAGACACAACTTCGCGTGTCGTGAGACCGCTTCGCCAACGCCTGCGGGCGTTGGCGCGCTGAAACTTGAAGATGGAGGATCAAATGGATCAGCTCGTACAGAACAACCGCCTTCCCGCTAAGCCTAAGGACTTCGGCTATTTCGTCGACGGGGAATGGAAATCCCGCGACGACAGGTTTGAGCGCACGTCACCAGGTCATGCGGTCGCCGTCTCCCGTACCGTTCGGTGCACGATCGACGACCTGAACGCTGCCGTCGCAGCAGCACGCCGAGCCTTTGAGAACGGGTCCTGGGCTGACATCTCCGGTGCTGAGCGGGCAGGCGTGCTTCTCCGCGCCGCGGAGATCATGCGGCGTCGCCGGGAAGAGATCGCCTACTGGGAAACGC
The DNA here is from genome assembly GCA_900467745.1 of Hyphomicrobiales bacterium. GTDB lineage: Bacteria > Pseudomonadota > Alphaproteobacteria > Rhizobiales > Rhizobiaceae > Rhizobium. The sequence goes on along the minus strand of UBQW01000048.1, from coordinate 20,799 downwards.
TCGAAAACGGCAAGCCAATTTCTCAAGCGCTGGGCGAAATCGACCACTGCATTGCCTGCTTCGAGACCGGTGCAGGTGCCGCCCGCGCTTTGCACGGCGATAGCTTCAACAATCTGGGAAAAGATCTCTTCGGGATGGTGCTCAGGGAGCCGATCGGCGTCGTCGGACTGATCACGCCTTGGAATTTCCCCTTCCTGATCCTTTGCGAACGCGTTCCATTCATCCTGGCATCAGGCTGCACACTCGTGGTCAAGCCGTCCGAGGTCACCAGTGTCACCACGCTGCTCTTGGCCGAAATTCTGGACGAGGCCGGCCTTCCCCGCGGTGCCTACAACGTAGTCACAGGTTCCGGCCGTACGATCGGTCAGGCGATGACCGAACACCAGGATATCGACATGGTGTCTTTCACCGGCTCGACCGCCGTCGGACGCGCATGCGTCCATGCGGCTGCGGACTCGAATTTCAAGAAACTCGGCCTTGAACTCGGCGGCAAGAACCCGATCATCGTGTTCGCTGATGCAGACCTTGAATCCGCAGCAGACGCTGCCGCATTCGGGATTTCCTTCAACACTGGACAGTGCTGCGTCTCCTCCAGCCGTCTTATCGTCGAAGCCAAGGTCGCACGCGAATTCGAAGAACTTCTCGCTTCGAAGATGAAGAGGATCGTCGTCGGCGATCCTCTTGATCCAAAAACCCAGGTCGGGGCGATCACGACCGAAGCACAGAACAAGACGATCCTGGAGTACATCGAGAAGGGCAAGTCGGCAGGCGCAAAGGTGCTCGTCGGCGGCGAGGCGATCGACCACGGCGGTGGCCAATACATTCAGCCGACGCTGTTTACGGGCGTCACCCGCGATATGGCGATCGCTACCGACGAGATTTTCGGACCGGTCTTATCCAGCTTCACCTTCGAAACGGTCGAGCAGGCGATACAGATTGCCAACGATACTGTCTATGGTCTCGCTGCCAGCCTCTGGACTTCCGACGTCAGCAAGGCGCTCTCAGTGACGCGCCGGGTGCGCGCAGGCCGCTTCTGGGTGAACACTATCATGGCCGGCGGACCGGAAATGCCCCTCGGCGGCTTCAAACAGTCGGGTTGGGGGCGTGAGGCCGGGATCTATGGTGTCGAAGAGTACACCCAGATCAAGTCGGTGCACGTAGACCTTGCCAAGCGCCAGCCTTGGATCGTGTGATGGCGGAGGCTTTCGACTACATCATCGTCGGCGGCGGATCGGCGGGTTGCGTTCTTGCAGCCCGCCTTTCCGAGGACCCCACAACCAGGGTATGCCTGATTGAAGCCGGCGACCGAGACAAGAACCCCCTCATACATATGCCGGTCGGTTTCGCGAAGATGACTACCGGCCCGCTTACGTGGGGACTGGAGACCGTTCCCCAGAAGCATGCCATGAACCGGGTTATTCCATATGCTCAGGCGAAAGTGCTCGGCGGCGGTTCGTCCATCAACGCGGAGGTCTACACGCGCGGGCATCCCACGGATTACGATCGCTGGGAGCAGGAAGGCGCCGCGGGATGGAGTTTCGCCCAGGTGCAGAAATACTTTCTGAGGGCAGAAGGAAATACGAGTTACTCCGGCCCGCTTCATGGAACCGAAGGTCCGCTTGGCGTGTCGAACATTCCTGAGCCGAACGTGATGACCAAAGCGTTCGCCCGAAGCTGCCAAGAATACGGGATACCGTATAATCCTGACTTCAACGGCGAGCGTCAGGAAGGGGCGGGGATCTATCAGATCACCACCCGAAACAACCGTCGGTGCTCGGCTGCAGTAGGCTACCTCAAGCCTGTACTCGGCCGTCAAAACCTCACGCTCGTAACCGGTGCGTTTGTCTTACGCATTGTCTTTGAAGGAAAGAGAGCTGTCGGCATAGAGTACGTCGTCGATGGCCGCACAGTGCTTGCGAGAGCCGACGCGGAAGTCATTGTCACAGCCGGCGCCATCGGCTCCCCTAAGCTTCTGCTCCAATCCGGCGTCGGGCCCGCCGATCATCTTCAGTCTGTCGGCATCGATGTCGTCCACGACCTCGGCGGGGTCGGACAGAACCTCTCGGATCATTTTGGCGTCGATATCGTCGCCGAGATCAAAAACCGCGACAGCCTCGACAAATACAACGACTTTCGCTGGATGGTCTGGGCGGGACTGCAGTACGCCTTGTTCAATTCCGGACCGGTCACTTCGAATGTTGTGGAGGGCGGCGCATTCTGGTTCGGCGACAAGAAGGAAACTCGACCTGATCTCCAATTCCATTTTCTGGCCGGAGCAGGGGCGGAAGCAGGGGTTCCGTCTGTGCCGAAAGGGACGTCCGGCGTCACGTTGAACAGCTATGTACTTAGACCGAAGTCACGCGGAAGCGTAACCCTGCGCTCCTCGAACCCTAGGGATCTCCCACTCGTGGATCCCAACTTCCTCTCTGATCCCGATGACCTCAGGATTGCAGTTGAAGGCGTCAAGATCAGTTGCGAGATCATGCGTCAGCCGTCGCTCCAGAAGTACGTGAAGACACTACACTTCCCTGATGCCAGCGTGAAAACGCAGTCAGAGTTGGAAGACTATGCAAGACGGTTCGGGAGAACCTCCTACCACCCCACGTGCACGTGCAAGATGGGGGTAGATCCGATGGCTGTTGTCGACCCGAAACTTCGGATTCACGGGCTGGAAGGAATAAGGATCTGCGACAGCTCCGTAATGCCATCCCTGGTAGGATCCAACACGAATGCCGCGACGATCATGATCGCGGAGCGCGCGTCCGACTTTATTCGGGGCAACCATTAGGAAAGACGAGCGGGGTACGCCCCGCTCGTTTCCGTATTCGTCCGGACGCAGCCGTTAACTGCCCGACGCAACGCGCCGATGCCGCCTCAACACGGCGCGCGTCAAGCCCATCGCCCATCCCGCCTTATCTGCGGCATCCTCGATGATCCGCTGGTAGAACGCCTCCCTTCGGCCGCGCGCTCAACGAACTCGTCTATGGAGACTGGTTCGCCGATGATATCCGCCGAAAAAAGTTTGGAGGCAGCCGCGATTTCCGCCGCGGCCGCACTGGGTGATCAAAGCCAGCTCAGAGAGTCGTGGCAGCGTCATTTGCTTGTCCGTGACGGCTTACGCAGACGGACCGTCCCACTCGGGTGCCCAAGGCACTTTTGTCCGGTCAACGCACCTGTAGTTCGTGTGGTTGAGGCTATCGATGCGCCCGACGTCCACGCTTGAAAGGGTGAAGTCCATGATGTCGAAGTTGGCGCGCATGTTATCTACCTTGGTGGACATCGTGTTGATTGCCACGCCTTTCTGAAGGATCCAACGCAACGCGACCTGCGCGGGCGTCTTCCCATAACGCTGCCCGATCTCATCGAATTCTTGGTGCTTGAAAATTTCACCTCTGGCAACCGAGCAGAATGAGGCTAGGGGAACACCGCACTCTAACGATGCCGCGAGAAGAATTGACTGGTCGAGGAGCGGGTGGAATTCAACTTGATTGATCGCAACCTCCCCATCGAGAAACGACTGGGCCTCCTTCATCATAGCTGCGGTGAAGTTGGATACCCCGATTTCGGCGGCGAGCCCCATTTGTTTTGCCTCCCGTAAGAGGGATAAGGCGTTCCTATTGTCGCCGGACGTGTCCGGCCAATGCAGAAGGAGCAAATCCACTCGCGACAAGCCTAGCGCTTGCAGACTCGCCTCGACGGATTTGATGAAAAGGTCCTTTCCGTAGTTATCCGGATGAACCTTAGTCGTAATGAGCAGGTCGTCGGTGGGGACGTTCGCATTTCTGATCGCAGCGCCGACATCGGCTTCGTTTCCATACATCTGAGCTGTGTCGAATGCGCGATAGCCGACCTCGTAAGCAGCGGCGAATGCTCTGCTCAAATCTTCCCCTTTGAGCGGGTAAGTACCAAATGCCCGCTCGTAACCTGGCCTAAAACAAACCGACATTTCCTTTCCTCCTCCGATAAGTGCTGAAAAAATTTCCAAACTAACAGGCGGCTAAAATCCGCCGGAACGCGTTGTTTTTCAAGCTTGCACTTCCTTGTTCGACCTCCTATAACGCACTAACCAGTTACTTGCAACGGCCGGGAGGAAGCCTATGTCGAAAGTCAAAAAAGCCACCGAAGTAGCCGCTCTGATCAAGAGCGACTCGATCGTCGCCGTGAACTCGTCCAGTGGACTTTGCTGCCCTGATGCGGTGCTTGCCGCGATCGGCGAGCGTTTTCGCAACGAGGGTGTCCCGCGCGGGCTCACGACCATCCATCCTATTGCCGCTGGAGATATGTTCGGCACGAAGGGCGTCGATCATCTCGCTCAGCCGGGCCTCATCAAGAAAATCATCGGAGGCTCTTACCCCTCCGGTCCGTCCTCTGCCGAGCCCCCGCTGATCTGGCAGATGTTGGGACGAAATGAGATTGCGGCCTACAACGTCCCGAGCGGCGTGCTGTTCGATATCCTTCGAGAAGGAGCATCTCTTCGTCCCGGCGTATTGACCAAGGTCGGCATGGATACGTTTGTCGACCCCGAGCAGGAAGGGTGCGCGATGAACGACGCCGCACGCGGCGAGCCGATCGTTTTCCGACAGAACTTCGCGGGTGAGGATTGGCTTTACTTCCCCTCTATCCGCCCCGACGTGGCAATCATCAGGGCGAGCACGGCCGATGAGCGGGGTAATCTCACTTTCGAACATGAAGGCGCCTATCTCGGCGCGATGGAACTCGCACTCGCTGGGCACAACAGTGGCGGCATCGTTATTGCGCAGGTTAAGCGGATCGCCAAATCGGGTACATTGAAGCCGCACGATGTACGGGTGCCGGGAATTCTCGTCGATTATATCGTCGAGGCCCCGGACCAGCTTCAGACGACTGCTACGCCGTACGATCCTGCTATATCGGGAGAGTTGTTCCGTCCACTCGACAGCTTCCGGCTTCCCGAGTTCGACGTCGCCAAGGTCATTGCACGTCGCGTGGCTCGTGAACTGCAGGCCGGTTGGGCCGTGAACATCGGCTTCGGGATCTCCGCGAATGTGCCGCGAATCCTTCTCGAGGAAGGCCGCCACGGCGACGTCACCTGGGTTATCGAGCAGGGCGCCGTTGGAGGAATACCGCTGCTCGATTTCAAGTTCGGCTGCTCTTCGAACGCCGAAGCATTCGTCGCATCGCCGCACCAGTTCGCGTACTTCCAAGCAGCAGGTTTCGACGCGTCTTTGCTGTCGTTCCTCCAAATTGACAAGGACGGCTCGGTCAACGTCTCCAAGCTAACCGCACGCCCGCACGTCACGGCAGGTGCCGGCGGCTTTGTGGACATCACCTCGCGCGCGAAAAAGATCGTCTTCTCCGGCTACTTCAACGCTGCGGCGAAGTTGTCCATCGCCGATGGGAAGCTGGTTATCGACCGCGAAGGCAAGGTCGCGAAGATTGTCGACAGGGTCGAGCAAGTTTCATTCTCGGGCAAACGCGCCGTTGCTCAGGGTCAAGACGTGACCTACGTCACCGAGCGTTGCGTCATGAAGCTCACCCAGGAAGGACTGCTTGTTACCGAAATTGCGCCCGGCGTAGACCTCCAGACGCACATCCTCGATCAAGCAGAGACGCCGCTGCGCGTGGCCTCGGATCTGAAGATCATGGACGCCGCCTTGTTCTATCCCGGAAAGGATGTCGTTACACACACCAACCGTGATGCCGCATGAGTGGGTGCAATCCACGGGTCGTCCTCACAATTGAGGGCGACACGGCGTTCCTGACGCTTCGACACAAAGAAAGCCTGAATGCGATCGACGACGCGGCGGTGGAACAGATCTACGCCGCTTGCCGCGTCGTCGAGAAGAACACAGCCGTCAGGGCAATGGTGATCACTGGCGATGGAGAGAAAACGTTCTCCGCCGGTGGGGATATCAAAGCCTGGGGCGGTTTGACGCCCCAGGAGTTCGGGAGGCACTGGATCCGCCGTGGGCACGATGCGTTTGACGCTGTCGCAAGGCTACGGGTGCCAGTCCTGGCAGTGCTCAATGGCCACACTTTCGGTGGCGGCCTCGAGCTCGCGGCGGCGGCAGATCTACGCATTGCCGAAATGCATGTAAAATTCGGCCTGCCCGAAGCGGGGTTGGGCGTCATCCCCGGATGGTCGGGTACGCAGCGGACCGTACGTCGTTTCGGGCCGTCTGTCGTTCGTAGGATGGCGATTTTTGGCGAGGTGCTGACTGCTGAACAGGCTGTAGCCGCGGGGATCGTCGAGGTACTCGTGGAAAAGGGCGAGGGGCTGGCTAAGGCGAGTGAAATCATTGCGACATTGCGGTCTCGCGCACCCATTGCGACTGAAGTGGTCAAGATGCTGATAAACGCTGCGGAAGGCGAGGAGGGGTCTCGAGTCCTTGATACGGTCGCTGCGATGAGCGTCGCATACACTGAGGATCTCGCAGAAGGCGTTGCAGCTTTTAGGGATAAGCGAAAGCCGAAATTCAAGGATTCGTGACATGCGGGCTGATAAACGAGCGTTTTTGACATCGCTCTTCGAGGCGGCAGTTGCGGCCGCCGATCCAGAGAAGGCGATACTCGACTTCCTCCCAGAACGACCCAAGGGAAGAACCGTCGTAGTTGGGGCAGGCAAGGGCGCCGCACAACTCGCCAGGGCGTTCGAGCGCAATTGGGAAGGACATCTGGAGGGTGTTGTGGTGACCCGCTACGGCTACTCGGTGCCCTGCGAACGGATCAAGGTGCTAGAGGCATCGCATCCCGTTCCTGACGCTGCCGGATTGGACGCTGCCGAGCAGTTACTCAAGATGGTTTCTGGCCTGACGGAGGATGATCTGGTGGTGGCGCTTGTTTGCGGTGGAGGGTCCGCGCTTCTCCCCGCGCCGCCCGATGGAATGACGCTCGATGACGAGATCGCACTCAACCGCGCACTGCTGGCGTCTGGTGCGCCAATCGCGGCGATGAATTCCATCCGCAAATGCATGTCGCGTATCAAGGGCGGCCGGCTGGCCGCCAGGGCCGCGCCGGCAAGGGTCATATCGCTTGTGGTGTCCGATATCCCCGGAGACGATCCGGCCCTCGTAGCGTCAGGGCCGACTATCCCGGACACGGCCACGCCCGACGATGCACTCACTGCAATCAAGCAATACCGCATCGAACTGCCTGAGCAGGCAATGGATCATATTCGAAGCGGGCGCTCCGCGGCGCCTGGCGTGAACGACAGTGTCTTCGCGAGGAACGAGGTCCACGTAATTGCCTCCGCCGCCCGATCGCTTGCAGCGGCTGCGCGGGTAGCGGAAAATCTCGGGATTCGAGCGGCCATCCTGTCCGACGCGATGGAGGGCGAAGCTCGTGAAGCGGGCCGATTCCACGCTGCGGTCGCAAGAGAGATCGTTCTACGAGACCAGCCTTTTGACCGGCCCGTGTTGCTTCTCTCTGGTGGCGAGACCACCGTCACGCTGCACGGCAGCGGACGGGGAGGGCGAAACACCGAGTTCTTGTTGTCGGCTGCCATGGGCCTTGAAGGCCTGGACGCCGTCCACTTGTTAGCCGCCGACACAGACGGTATCGACGGTAGCGAGGACAATGCGGGTGCTTTCGCAGACGGAACGACTGCTGCACGTCTTCGCTTGATGGGAGAAGATCCCAAAATGCTCTTGGCCAACAACGACGCCTATACGGCATTTTCGCTTGTAGGAGATCTGTTCGTGCCTGGGCCAACCGGCACGAACGTAAATGATTTTCGCGCTGTGCTGATCGAGTAAACGAAAGAAGGCCGGGGAGAACCGGCCTTCAATATCTGCGCGTTTATGAATCAAGCGCTTGGTGTCGGCGCATCTTCGCGAATGAGGCCCTGCTTCTTCAACTCCGCCCAGAATTCACCTGGGATATGATGGCTGAACCAATCGAGATTCTTCTGGAGCTGATCGACCGTTCGCGTTCCGGCAATGAAGGACGGAATAGCCGGATGAGCGACAACAAACTGCATCGCCGCTGCCGGGAGCGGCACGTCATATTCCTTACAGACCTTCTCGATCCTGCTTACTCTATCGAGGATTTCGAAAGGTGCCGGCACGTAGTTATATTTCGCGCCTTCCACTGCCCCAGTAGCCAGAATACCTGAATTGAACCCGCCGCCGATAACGACGGCCGCGCCGCGCTCCTCGCAGAGTGGCAGGAACTTGTCGAGGGACTCTTGTTCGAGGAGCGTGTAACGACCCGCTAGCAAGAAGCAGTCGAAGTCATGTTGCTGCAAGGCGTCGTAACAGACTTCCCATTCATTGACCCCAACGCCGATCGCCCCCACCACTCCTTCTTCTTTGAGCTTGGACAAGGCTTTCCACGTGCCATCCATGGCTGCCTTGAAGACCTCGGGTTGCGCGTCACCGCGAGTGAACCTGTCGATATCGTGAATAAAGCAGATGTCGATTCGCTCAAGTGCTAGCCGCTGAAGCGAGTCTTCGAACGAACGCATCGCGCCGTCGTAGGTGTAATCGAACACCATCTCGTTTGCGGCGGCGTTGTTCCAGGGCGAGAACTCGATCTCGCTTCGCTTCTTTGGCTTGAGCAGACGCCCCACCTTCGTCGACAACACGAAGTCATCCCTGTCCTTCCAGCGAAGCGAGTGGCCGCACCGCAACTCCGACAGGCCGTGTCCGTACATCGGTGCAGTGTCGTAGTAACGAACGCCAGCGCCCCATGCGAGTTGAACCATGTCATCCGATGCCGCTTCGTCGATCGGCCTCGAGAAATTGCCAATGGGCGCCGCGCCGAACGCAAACGGGGTTACTTCGAGGTTCGTTCTCCCGAATTTCACTTTAGTTGATGGATTCATGAGCTTCCTCCCTTGCTAATGCACCAAGTAGTTAGTTACATTGCAGATCCTGTGACGGGTGACAAGACCTTTGGGAGGGGTGTTCTTGCAGAAATTCGATTACATTATCACCGGAGCTGGTCCCGCTGGCTGCGTGTTGGCGAGCCGTCTGAGCGAGGACGCCGGCATAAAGGTCCTACTCGTCGAAGCCGGTGGCCGTGATAGTCACCCGCTATTTCGAATGCCGGCCGGGTTCGCGAAGATGACCAAGGGTATCGCGAGCTGGGGCTGGTCGACCGTTCCCCAGAAGCACATGAATGATAGAGTGCTCTGGTACACCCAGGCGAAGGTGATCGGCGGCGGATCCACCATCAATGCCCAAATCTACACTAGGGGAAACGCGCTCGACTATGACGCATGGCGGGACGAGGAGGGGTGCCTCGGATGGAGCTACCGCGAGGTGCTCCCGTATTTCAAACGGGCCGAAGGGAACGAGCGGTTCCACGATGACTACCATGGCAGCGAGGGCCCTCTAGGCGTTTCTATGCCACGTGCGGCCCTCCCGATTTGCGACGCCTTTGTTCGCGCGGCTCAGCAGTGCGGAATACCTTACAATCACGACTTCAACGGGCGGTCGCAGGAAGGGGTCGGCTTTTATCAGTTGACGCAAAAGCATGTTGCCCGCTCGTCCGCGGCGACGGCATTCTTGCGCGAGGCGATGACGCGGCCCAACTTGAGTGTGATGACCTCGTCCGAGGTGAGGCGTGTCATTGTAGAACAGGGACGCGCGGTCGGCGTCGAGGTAAGTCGAGATGGCGCGACTATGGTTATGTACGCGGACCGTGAGGTGTTAGTGACCTCCGGCGGAATTGGCTCGCCACGGCTTCTCCTGATGTCGGGAATTGGACCGGCGGATCACCTTAGATCGGTCGGAGTCAAGGTTGAGCATGACCTAAAGGGCGTCGGCGAAAACCTACAAGACCACTTGGATCTGAGCGTAATCTCCGAATGTTCTGGCGACTACAGCTACGACCGGGTGCAAAGGATCGACCGGACAATCGTCGCAGGGATCCAATATCTCCTATTCAAATCGGGTCCGGTCGCGTCGTCGCTCTTTGAAACAGGCGGGTTCTGTTACGCCGATCGTGCAGCCCGCTCGCCCGATATTCAGTTTCATTTCGGACAGGGGTCTGGGATCGAAAAGGGAATCGCGAAGCTCGAGAACTCCGGCGTGACCCTGAATTCAGCCTTTATGCGTCCGCGCTCGCGCGGCACCGTGCGCCTAGCTAGTTCAGACTACAGAGCGTCGCCGCTTATAGATCCGAACTACTGGGCCGATCCCTACGACCGGGAGATGTCTTTGCGCGGTCTCGAGATGGCCCGAGAGGTCATGCGTGCCCCAGCTCTTCGATCCTATCTTCTTCGCGAGGTCCTTCCGGGCGCCTCAGTCACCGGTGAGAGGGAGCTTTTCGACTTCGCCTGCAGGGTGGCGAAGACAGATCATCATCCAGTGGGCGCATGCAAAATGGGCACCGACCCCATGGCTGTGGTTTCGCCTGAACTCAAAGTCCACGGTGTAGAAGGACTTCGTGTGTGTGATTCCTCGGTGATGCCGATCATCAACTCCTCGAACACTAATGCGCCAACAATCATGATTGGTGAGAAGGCGTCAGACCTTATTCGCGGTCTACCTTCGCTACCGCCCGCAGTGTTCGAGCATGAACGAAACGAGCGGGCTCGGATGTCCCGTTAGGTTCATCGCTCCGCACCCGAAATCATCCAACGGCATCCCGGCAAGGGATCGCCGACGTGTTCGTTCGTCCATGAGAAGGTGTGCGTAAGTGGATGAAAATAAACGATTAAGCTGAAAAGCATGCTGGTTTTTTGATTGACTCACGGTGAACATGAGACCTATGTAATGCACTAACTAGATACATACTTAGAGCTAGCGTTGTTGATGATTTCCGGGGTATGTAGCCGGTAGGGAGGATTGCGTGAAAGTTTACGGAATTGAGCATTTTGGTTTCACCGTGCCGAACCTCGACGAGGCAGTCGAGTTCTTTGAAAAGATCTTCGGCGCCGTAACCTCAATTGAAACGGGCAAGGTGGACGGCGACGACGAATACATGAAACGCCGGTTGGGCGTGCCGGGTCGTTGCCGTATCGAGAACATTAAGGTTCTGCGCGTCGGCAACGGCAGCAACCTGGAGCTATTCCAATATTCGGGCGAAGACGACTCGACCGAGCTGAAGCGCAACAGCCAGCCTGGGGGCTTCCATGTCGCCTTTCAGGTCGACGACGCTAATGCAGCCGCGCAGCGGCTCCGCGCTCACGGCGTCGATGTGCTGGACGGGCCGACATACGTGGAGAGCGGGCCAATGGCCGGGCTCACCTGGGTCTACCTTCGCGCGCCATGGGGCCAGTTCCTTGAGCTTGTAAGCATGGACGGTCCGCTTGGATACGCGAAGGATGGCGGTCCACGGCTCTGGTCGCCCCTTGATTGACGTATTCGCGTCCCGCCGAGAGCCGGACGTGGAATAGGCCAGATGGCCGAAAGTTCACTTTCAACCGGATGTGAGGAGGCATTCAATGAGTGGATGGAAAAGGCAGGTGTTGGGAATGGCGCTCGCTTTGAGCGCAGCAACGGGCGCGCTCGCTCAGGACAAGCCGTTCAGTGGGATCACGCTGAAGATGCTTGGCATCGGCGATACGTCTGTCACGCGTCTCGCCAAGATCACCGGCGAGTTCGAGGAGATGACCGGAGCAAAAGTCCAAATCGACATGCTTCCCTATCCGGGCTTGATCGACAAAATAACCATCGAGACGAGCTCGGATAATCCGACCTACCAGTTGCTCTGGGTCGACAGCCCGTGGATCGGCGTCCTTGGTGAGGCCGGCTCGCTGCAGGACCTCACGGAATACGCCAAGCGCGATGCGAAGGAGATCGGCCTCGACGACATCGTTCCCGTTCAGCTCCAGGAAAATAGCTGGCAGGGTCGCCTGTTGGCATTCCCGGCATCCGGTATGATCTGGCACGTAAATTACCGCGAAGATCTCTTTGAGAACGCTGAGGAAAAGCAGGCTTTCAAGGGAAAGTACGGCTACGATCTAGCGGCACCGACTACGTTCGATCAGTATCGGGACATTGCCGAGTTCTTCACGCGCAAAAAGGGCGACAAGCTCGCCGGCAAGGTTTTGGACGCGGATTTCTATGGCACCGCGCAGTCTTACAGCCGTGTCCAGGGCGCAATCACGCATGATTACTTCCCCATCATGCGAGCCTTCGGCGGCGATTATTGGGATCCCAAGACAGGCCTCTGCGCGATGACCGGCGAACCGCACGTGAAGGCGGCCGAGTTCATGAAGTCGCTCGTTCCGTTCAACCCGCCGGATTACCTCGGGCTCATGTGGGACATCCAGTCCGGCTTCATGGAACGCGGCGAAACCGCGATCGCCGGCTACTGGAGCGTCCGGACGGTGCGCCTGACGAACCCCGCCGAAGCGAAACTTCCGACCATTGGCAAAGCCGGCTTCTCCGCGAGCCCGACAGTGGATGGCAAACCCCAGCCCACATACACAGGTTCGCTCTCGTTTGCGATCAACGCCAAGGTCCCTGACAAGGAAAAGGAAGCCGCCTGGGCGTTCATCAAGTGGGGTACGAGCGAGAAGATCATGCGTCGGCTTGCCGATGAAGGCTGGGGGATCAGCCAGTTCCGCAAGTCGATCCTCGCCGACCCGGCACTCCAGGCGAAGTATCCCTACTACAAGGTCTTGCTGGACACTCAAGAAAACGCCCGCCGTCGTATCTTCCATCCGTTCTACGCAAATGTTGAAGAAAACTTTGGCGTCGAGCTGAGCAAGTACATGGCTGGCGAGACGAAGACCGCCGGGGAAGCGCTGAAAACGGCCTGCGACGCAGTCAATGAACAGCTCGAGTCCATTCCGCTCGAGACACGCCTGCGCTGGATCAACGACGAGCCTGTTGCCGTCCTAGCGAAGTGATCGCGTCGGCCGGTCCGTCCTCGAGGCGGACCGGCACCACCCACGACATTGGAAAATGACCATGAGCTACGTTCGAAGCCGTAACCGACGGCTGGCGGGCATATTTCTGCTGCCGACAGCCGCCGTCCTTTTCATGACGACGATCTACCCGATGCTCTATGCGCTGTGGCTAAGCTTGCGAAACTACGATCTCGCCAAGCCATTCATACCCCGCATTTTCGTCGGCTTGAAAAACTACAAGGAAGTCCTGACTTCCGACGCCTTCCTGCACGCGCTTGTCGTGACCTTCAAATTGATGGCGGTCACCCTAAGCGTTCAGTTCGTGCTGGGCGTCGCCATGGCGATCCTCGTCACACAGCGGCTTCCGGGGATGGCGTTCGTGCGCACCCTTCTGCTGATCCCGATGATGATCTCTCCGGTCATCGTCGGCCTGGTCTGGCTGTTCCTCTACTTCCCGGAACTCGGCTATGTGAACTACTTCTTGTCCATGATCGGGCTAAATCCGATCCCGTGGATCACAAGCACACAGTGGGCGCTGACCGCGATCGCGATCGCTGACATCTGGCAGTGGACCCCGTTCATTATGATGGGCACCGCGGCTGCGTTGCAGAGCCTTTCGCCGGAGCCATACGAGGCCGCTCGCATCGATGGCAATTCGACGATCGATGTCTTCCTGCATGTTACTCTCCCGCAGCTCAAGCCGGTTCTCATCAGCTTGATGTTTCTGCGAGCGATCGATGCATTCAAGATCTACGACATCATTTTCGTCCTGACCAAGGGCGGTCCGGCCGACGCGACGGAGACTATCGCCCTCTACATCTATCGCCAAAGTTTCACATTCTGGCGAATGGGCGTCGGCGCCGCGGCTTCCTTCGTCTCACTCATAGTCATCTCCGTCCTGATCACGATGTTCTTCCGCTCCATGCAGAAGAGCGCGGCCAGCAGATAGTTGCGTGAATTGGAGCACTCAACATGACCAAGCTTTCATTTCGCCGATCGCTGCTAACCTACGTGCTAATCGGCGTGCTGCTCGTGGTATTCATGACGCCGATCTATCTGATCGTGGCGTCCTCCCTAAAGCCGGCCGCCGACATGTTCTCGCGGCCGCCGACTATTTTCTTCACGCCGACCCTGCAGCACTATATCGACCTGTTCACCCTCAGACCGTTCCACAAGAACCTCATAAACAGCCTGATCGTGACGCTTGGCTCCACGGCGTTCAGCGTGTTCTTCGGCACTCTAGGTGCCTACGCGCTATCGCGAATTCGCCATCCGCGTATCTCAGACGTTGCGTTCTGGATCTTGTCGATGCGCATGTTTCCGCCGATCGCGGTTGTCGTGCCTTACTACATCATCTTCAAGGCTATTGGTCTGCTCGACACACCGCTCGCGCTGATCATCGTGTACTCGACTGCCAACGTTCCATTGACCGTCTGGCTCATGAAAGGGTTTTTCGACGAAATCCCCGAAGCGCTTGAAGAAGCGGCGCAGGTCGACGGTTACGGTGTGGCGGAGATCTTCTGGCGCATCACCCTTCCGCTTGCTGCGCCAGGCCTCGCCGTCAGCGCCGTTTTCTGCTTCATCTTCTCGTGGAACGAGTTTCTGTTCGCCTTGATGCTCACGGGCTCAAGTACGCAGACGGCTACGGTAGCCGTGATGTCGTTCTGGAGCAGCGACGCCGTCCAATGGGGTCGCATCATGGCCGGCTCGTTCATCATTCTTATTCCTGGGGTCATTTTTGTCCTTACGTGCCAGCGCTGGCTGGTGAAAGGATTGACGCTCGGATCCGTCAAATAACAAGGCCGGGAGGAAACCATGGCATCCGTAAATATCTCGAACGTCGTCAAATCATATGGGGCTTTGACGGTGGTCCACGGGGTCGACCTGGAGATCGGCGACGGCGAATTCGTCGTACTGCTCGGCCCTTCCGGCTGCGGGAAGACGACGACCCTGCGAATGGTGGCAGGCCTGGAGGATATCTCCGGAGGCGAAATCAGCATCGGCGGACATGTGGTTAGCGACAAGCCGCCGAAGGACCGCAAAATTGCAATGGTGTTCCAGAACTATGCGCTCTATCCGCATATGACTGTTCGCCAGAACATGGAATTTGCGCTTCGTCCACAGAAGCTTCCAAAACACGACGTGGATGCCAAGATATCGAGAATCTCTTCGATGCTCGGTCTGGACCCTTTACTCGCTCGCAGGCCGGCGCAATTGTCGGGTGGTCAGAGGCAGCGCGTGGCAATGGCGCGCGCGATGGTCAGGACGCCCGAGGTTTTCCTGTTCGACGAGCCG
This sequence comes from Hyphomicrobiales bacterium, assembly GCA_900467745.1. Lineage (GTDB taxonomy): Bacteria > Pseudomonadota > Alphaproteobacteria > Rhizobiales > Rhizobiaceae > Rhizobium. The sequence goes on along the minus strand of UBQW01000048.1, from coordinate 5,720 downwards.
CTGTCCAACCTTGACGCCAAATTAAGAACCCAGGTTCGGATGGAGATCGCAAAACTCCACAAGCAGCTTGGTACCACCGTAATCTACGTTACGCACGATCAAGTCGAAGCAATGACACTTGCCGACAAGATTGTGATCATGCGGGATGGCCGCATCGAGCAGATCGGAAAGCCCGAGGAGGTGTTCCTACGGCCCCGGAACCTCTTCGTGGCCACATTCATTGGTAGTCCGTCGATGAACCTGTTCAAGATGACGGCCAAGGCCGTCGGCAATGACGTCGTTCTGGAATGCGATGACTTCTCCGTCCCATTGCCTGCACGTCTCAGGGGCCGTGTACACCAGGGCCAGGCAATCACGCTCGGCGTGCGGCCTAGCGACATCCGGCTGGTTGCGCCGGGCGAACAACCGTTGATCACAGCAAAGGTGGAGGTGGTCGAGTACCTCGGCGTCGAGGCGCTGGTCGATCTTCGAAGTGGTCATCAGGAGTTTATTGGGCAAATGCCTGCCGGCTCACGACCGTCGGTCGACACCTCTATCAATCTCACTTTCGAACCCGCGGGCTTGCATCTCTTCGACAGCGAGACTGGGAACTCGCTCGATCTGGACTAGGAGCAGGATAATGGCAAATGGTATCGTGTTCTCCGCGAAAGACCGGGCGGAGATCGAGCAACTTGAACTGTCACCGCTTGGCGACAATGAAGTGCGGGGAAGCACAATTGTCACCCTCATCAGTCCGGGGACGGAATTCGCTTGGCTATCCGGCGATTCCTTTCCCCTCAGACCAGGATATGCAGCGGTTTTCGAGGCTCAGGAGATCGGCGCCTCAGTTACGGGCGTCGCCATTGGTGACCATCTATTCTGTATGGGGCCGCACAGGAGCGTCCAGCAGTTGGACTTCAGGTATGTCCTGAAGGTTCCGGACAATCTCGCTCCCGAAATTGCGGTACTCGCGCGACTGGCCGGTGTTTCAATGACAACCTTGATGTCGACCAAGGCAAGGCCTGGAGATGTCGTTGTCGTCACAGGCGCCGGTCCCGTCGGACTGCTGGCATCGCAGCTCTTTCAGCTCTCCGGATACGAGGTGGCCGTTGTCGACCCAGATCCCATTCGCCGGCGTCAGGTGCTCGGCGCCGGGATAAAGCAGGTCTATCCAGCTATGCCTTTCGACGATCCTCGCATTGCGGGACAGGCGGCGCTTGTCGTCGATTGCTCCGGCCATGAGGGAGCGGTCCTCGATGGGTGCAGAATCGCGCGCCCGCATGGCGAGGTGGTCCTTGTCGGAGTTCCCTGGCGGCGCCTGACGGATCTGCATGCGCATGACGTGCTGCACGCTGTTTTCAACAACTTCGTCCACCTTCGAAGCGGTTGGGAATGGGAGGTTCCGATCCTCTCCAAAAGCTTCAAATGGGAAGAGCTTCTGGAAGGCTACAACAACCAACCCCAGAGCGTCTTCTCGGGGTTTGCAAAAATTCTTCATTGGCTCGCCGACGGCCGCATTTGCACAGAAGGACTCGTGCGAGCTGTCTCGCCCACTGATCCTTCCTCGATTTATGCCGACCTGAAAGCTCGAAAATTCGACGAGCCATTTGTATCTATTCACTGGAATCAAGATTCCTAAATACCGATAAAGACCATTGGCAAGCCGTTGACCGGAAGCCTTTTCTTTGCTAATCGGTAACTAACCAGTTACATAATTAGAGGTCGAAACATGCTGCTCACCGAGATCCATGAACAGGTTCGCGAGACCGCTCGTCAGTTCGCCGACGACGTCATCCGGCCGGTCGCCCACAAGCTGGACGAGGAGGAGAGATTTCCTTCGGAGATCTACGAACAAATGGGCCAGCTCGGCCTCTTCGGTATCGGCGTTCCTGAAGAGATGGGCGGACCGGGTCTCGACACACTTGCGTATTCCGTCGTCATGGAAGAGCTCTCGCGCGGTTACGCATCGATCGCCGACCAATGCGGCCTAGTTGAGCTCATCACGACGCTGCTAGTCCGTCACGGGACGAAAGAGCAAAGAGAACGACTGCTCGCCGATGTAATGACAATGCGGACCAAGGTTGCCTACTGCCTCACGGAACCGGAAGCAGGCAGCGACCTTTCCGGGCTGCGTACCACCGCCGAGCGGGATGGAACTGGATGGAAGCTGAACGGCGGCAAAATCTGGATTCACAACGCTCCGGTCGCAGACGTTGGCTTCGTTCTCGCCCGCACGGACAAGACCGCCGGTCATCGTGGCATGAGCATCTTTATCGTTGACCTGAACCAAGCAGGCGTTGAGCGTGGACCGAAGGAACACAAGATGGGTCAGAGGGCGAGCCAGGTCGGCGCCCTGACGTTCAGCAACGTATCGCTTCCGGCCGACGCCTTGCTCGGCGAAGAGGGGCGCGGTTTCCATATGATGATGAGCGTTCTGGACAAGGGGCGCGTTGGTATCGGGTCTCTCGCCGTGGGCATCGGCCAGGCCGGTCTCGAAGCGGCGCTGGAATATTCCGTGCAGCGCAAGCAATTCAATTCCGCCATCTCGGAGTTTCAGGGTGTCCAGTGGTTGCTTGCGGACATCGCCAAGGACGTCGAAGCAGCCCGACTTCTTGTCCGTAGTGCGGCCAGCAAGATCGACACGGGCGAGGATGCGACGAAGGCATGTTCCATGGCTAAATGCTTCGCGGGAGATATGGCAGTGGCTCGAACCGCTGACGCCGTACAGATCTTCGGCGGTAGCGGTTACATCCGCGGTTTTGAAGTCGAGCGCCTCTACCGCGACGCCAAAATTACGCAGATTTACGAAGGAACCAACCAGATCCAGCGTATGATCATTGCTCGTCAGCTCATCAAGAACGGAGCGCGGTGATGGCGGGGAATCCAGGGCAGGTCGCGCTGGTTACCGGATCTGGTCGCGGCATCGGCCTCGGTATCGCAAAGGCGCTGGGCGCGGCAGGGTTCTCGGTAGCTCTGAACGACTTCGGGCGCGACGACGAACTTGCGATCGCAGCGGAGACGCTACGTAGCGAAGGCATTCGGGTCGCAGCCGTTCCCGGTGACGTATCCAGCCTTGCTGGACACGTAGACTTGCTTCGAGCAGCCGAGGACGCCCTCGGCCCGCTGACGACGCTCGTCAATAATTCAGGCGTGGGCGTTCTTTCTCGGGGAGATCTGCTCGACGTCACCGAGGAGAGCTACGATCGTTGCATGGCAATCAACGCGAAGGCGCACTTCTTTTTGACACAGGCCTTTGCGAAACGTCTCGTCAGTCAGTCGCGCTCCCCTGATTTGTTCTACTCGGTCGTCAACGTGACCTCGTCCAACGCTGTCGCGGCGTCGGTTCAAAGGGGCGAATATTGCGCTTCGAAGGCTGCCGCAGCAATGATCTCGAAGGTCTTTGCGGCGAGGCTTGGCCAAGATGGCATCGCAGTATTCGACGTACAACCTGGCCTTATCGAAACCGAGATGACCGCCGCTGTCCGAGAAACATATCAGCGCCGCGCAGAGGATGGTCTGACGCTTTTCCCGCGCCTTGGTCTTCCAAGCGAGATCGGTACTATCGTTCGATCGCTCGCAAGTGGGGCGCTTCCGTACATGACGGGACAGGTTCTGTCGGCCGATGCCGGCATGCTGGTTCCAAGGTTCTGAAAGGTTCACTCATGCGTATCGCTCTTCCTGATCAAAGCGGCCGGTCTAAGACCTATGAACTGCTTGCGCGCCCATTGCCGACAGAGAATTTCTCCCGCTCTTTCAATAGGCGCGTCTTCTCGGCAGCGCACGTAGTCGCTGACCCATTCGCAGACACCAATCCTGGTTCCGCAGCAGCGGTCGATTGGGATGCAACCCTCGCTTTCCGACGCCATCTTCACGACCTGGGCTTGGGCATCGCGGAAGCGATGGATACCGCCCAACGGGGCATGGGCCTTGATTGGAAGGGCGCGCTTGAACTGGTCCAGCGTACGAAGTCGGAACTGCCGGACGCACTGGTCTACAGCGGAGCCGGAACAGACCACCTGAACCCGAAGGATGTACGCACGCTCGACGACGTAGACCGCGCCTATGCAAGTCAGCTTGAAGCCATTCAAGGAACTGGAAGCGACGTTATCCTTATGGCCAGCAGGGCGCTTGCCGCCACTGCGAAGAGCTCCAAGGACTATGTCGCCGCGTACGGAAAAGCACTCGCTTTGTGCGACAGGCCGGTCATCCTGCATTGGCTTGGCGACATGTTCGACCCTGCGCTGGCCGGCTATTGGGGCGGTGGGGACTTCGAGGCGGCGATGCAGACCTGCCTAGAAATTATCTCCGCGAACCAGAGCAAGGTCGACGGCATCAAAATCTCGCTTCTCGACAAGGAGAAGGAGATCCAAATGCGGCGTCTCCTTCCCGACGGAGTGAAGATGTACACGGGCGACGACTTCAACTATCCGGAGCTGATTGCCGGTGACGAGGTCGGGTACTCCCACGCACTCCTTGGCATTTTCGACCCTCTGGCCGGCGCCGCAGCATTTGCGATGTCACAACTCGCTGCCGGCGACAAGGACAGTTTCCATAGGACGCTCGATCCGACGGTACCGCTCGCCCGAACGATCTTCCGAAGCCCGACGCAGTATTACAAGACCGGCGTGGTTTTCCTCGCCTGGCTGAACGGCTTCCAGGATCACTTCGTGATGTTGAACGGCCATCAGGCGATGCGCCCGCTGACCTACTTCTCCGAAGTCTTCCGCCTTGCCGATCAATGCGGAGTCCTTCGCGATCCGGAGCTCGCCGTTCATCGCTTCAACCAACTGCTCGCCGTCTACGGAGCGAACGGTAATGCGTGACTTCTCTGGCGACCATTCTGCCCTGGCGTTGAACACCGCTACCCTTGGCCACAATTTGGACGGCTTCGGGGCAGGGTGGTCGCCAGAACAGGTTATCGATGGATGCGCGGCGAGGGGATATGGCGGCGTCGTCTTCTGGAGACGTGAAATTGGGTCGAACGCCACCGCTATCGGCCAGCGAGCGAAAGCTGCGGGACTGAAGGTCGCTGGACTATGTCGTTCTCCGTTTCTTGTGGGGCCCCTAGCGCCCAACGGCAGGGAAGCGGTGCTTGATGACGTCCGCTCGTCGATCGACATGACTGCCGCATTGGAAGCCCCAATTCTCACGATCGTCGTCGGAGGTGTCGAACCGGGCACGAAGGGTATGTCCGAGAGCCTCAAGATCGTCGCAGACAGGGTCGCCGCAGCCTGCGAGTTTGCAGAGAGAGCGGGCGTACGCCTGGCTTTGGAGCCGTTGAATCCTGTCTATGGTGGCGACCGGTCCTGCTTGGTCACCGTTCGAGACGCCGTCAACCTCTGCGAGGTGATCGCAGCAGATAACCTTGGGATAGCCGTCGATGTCTATCATGTTTGGTGGGACACAGATCTTGCCAACCAGCTCCAGCGCGCGGGTGCGGGTCGGATCTATGGGTTTCATCTTTGCGATTGGCTCGCTGATACCAAAGACGTTCTTCTCGATCGAGGAATGATGGGAGACGGGGTGGCCGACATACGAGGCATCCGGGGGGCAGTGGAAGCCGCCGGCTATGAAGGGCTCTGTGAGGTCGAAATCTTTTCCAAAGACAATTGGTGGAAACGCGAACCTGGCGAGGTTCTCGACGTGCTCGTCGATCGTTTCCGAAGTGTCTGCTAAATCAGGAGCATACCGATGAAAATTCTCGTCCCGGTAAAGCGGGTAGTTGATTACAACGTGAAGAT
>UBQW01000059.1 GCA_900467745.1 Hyphomicrobiales bacterium | reverse complement strand
AATCTTCACTTCGCTTGACATAGGACGGGTTGCCGGGTCCAATTGTCTTCTAGGAAGTCCAACAGGTTCCTTTCTTTTCTATCGGAAATCAAAATGGAGCCCGGAAACCGTTCGAGCGTTTGGAGAACCTCCCGGACGACCGCGCGGGTGTATATACCGCCAACGACTGAGCCCAGAAATACGACACGAGCCTTCGCCGATCGAGAGGTGGCGTCCTCGGCGATCCAGTCTATGAGTGCTTGCAGTTCGGCTAGGAAGCTATCGACATGGCCTATCACATAGGTCGTCTTTGGGACATCGGTAGACATTTTCATCCTTTCGAGGCGAGTTCGGATGACACCTACAACCAATTCATTGAGGATTGCCTATCCGTGGTGGTGAAGCAAACCTTGCGGAGCGTGACCCGATATTTTGGTATTCCTTTATTAGCAAAGAGACTGCATCGCAGGATCGTCAGCGAGCATTGACGGTGTCCACTTAAGGGACTGTCCCGCGGAGGCGGTCATAGCTGAGGAGGCAAAGATGGCTGTTTGGAATTTCACCCTGGCGGTGGTGCAGAATGATCCTGCCGCGGAGTTCGTTGGCGACGCGCGCCGCGATGGCATCGTCGGCACACGTTGGATGAACGCTGTTTGGCTGATCGACTACGCTCTTTCCGCGGACGTCCTGGCGACTGCTGTAACCCATGCTCAAGAAACTATCGTGGTCGACGGAGGCAGCGTGATCAGGCTTGAACCTGACGATCTCGTTACGCTCCAGGAAATAGGGCACCAAAGCGGTCTGGGGTGGCACCGGGTCCACGCGTTGGCGAACTCGGTTGGAGATGAGCAGATGCCATTGCCGGTTCGCCGTCTATCGTCAGACCGGCCCTTGTGGAGCTGGCGTGAGGTGTCCGCGTGGCTCGCTGCCAGGGAACTCGTTTCGAAGGAAACCGCCAAGTTCGCGGCGGACGCGTATGAAATCAACTTGGCTTTGACTTAGCTTGTTGCGCGTCATTCTTGCTGACGGTTCAGTAAGACATCGCTTGGCCGCATCTGGCGATGATCTCCCGCCTCGAAATTCGCTGGCCACCACGGCGACTGGTTCAAAATGACCGGCATGCGCCCCTGTTGAGCGCTGATCGGCTCGGACATGTGTTGGAGAGCAATTTGCGTCGTAACTCTGCCCGAATGACATTTGTGTGGGAACCATCCAATACCAACCATGCGACCGACAATCATTATCGGATCGCGGGACCCTGGCGTATTTGCAGCAGTCGCCCAGGTTCTCGAGCGATCGGGTCTAGCCACGGTGTTTCGTCGAACCGCGCGAGAAACCGTAGCCGCCGTGAGACGGCAGGATGTCGACGGCGTACTGATCGACGCCCGCTTACCTGCCTCTGTGACGGCCTGCCGGGAAATTCGCGACAGCCGAACCTCAAGTCGACTTCAGCTGGTAGTCGTAGTCACGCGGCTGGGCAGCAGCCAGCGTCGAACTTACCAAAACGCCGGTGCCAACCGTGTGTTTGCCGCGTCCAGTGCTGCGCGCCAGATCGCGTTTTCGTTGGCTCCAGAGCGGCGACAGGTGCAGCTTTCGCACCTCGGAATCTCGCTCGATCCCGCTCTTTGGCGCGTCTGGCATGACGGCGCAACGATTGAGCTTCCGCGTATCGAATTTCTGATCTTGGATCTTTTCCTGCGTCATCCAGGCCGTGTGTTCTCGAGGCGAGAGATCATTGCCAGATGCTGGCCAAGCGATGTCTTCGTGGACCCGCGAACTGTCAATGTTCACATCGCTACATTGCGCAGGCTGCTCGGACCGGGGTTTCACGGCAATCCGATCCGCTCGGTGCGTAGTCTCGGTTACGGGCTGGCCGGCACCCAGGATGGAGGGGAAGCGCGTTGATCAAGCAAAGGCTGGACACGGTGATCGTCAACGGGCGTATCGTCACAGGAGACGGTGTAACCGAGATTGAGACAGGCAACATTCTGATCGACGGCCAAGCGATCGTGGATGTTATCGCGGGCGTGATCGATCCTCCTACGGATGTGCAGGTCATCGACGCCGCGGGTTGTACGATCCTGCCGGGTATCATCAACGGTCATGCCCATGGATGTACCGTCGGACCCACCATGCCAAGCGGGTCGCGCCCTTTTGCGCCAAGTGATATCGAATACCATCTCAACCGCCATCTCCTTTCGGGCACGACTACGCTTCTCAATGTGTGCGGACTTGCACTGATGGATGAGATCGCGACGACGCCCAATGATCATCCGCTCGAGGTGGCGGTCTCGACAGCTCATACCCCCGCCAATCTCGCAGCCGCAAGGGCGATTGATGGTGCCGGTCTGGGTGGACGCCACCACAAGATGACGATCGAAGCCATGATCAAGGCCGGTGCGAAGGCCCTGGGCGAGGCCGGGGGTGGCCAGACGCTCGGTGGTGGCGCTCAGGATTACCGCTTCATTCCTGACGCTATTCACAAAGCGACGGCCGTCCGCATCCATCCAAATCTGGCACGCGCGCTGAAAGAGGCAGTTGTTGGCCGCAGGCTCGACCATCCCGTTGCGGACCTCAAGGCGGTGGACCATCTCTTGCACGGTTCGATGCTTCGTTCTGTGATTGATGCTCCAGCGCTGGCTGATCTCGTGCGCGCCACGGTCATGCCGCCCGTATCGCTTTCGTTGCAGGGTCTCGCAGAGATCGCTGAAGCCTCCAGTCGCTTTGGGTTGCCGGCGATATTTCACACTGCGACGCCGACGGCAGATACGCTGATGCGCCTGGCTGTCACTCACCCCACGGCGCGAATGATTGCGGCTCACAGCAATCATCCGTCATTCGAACCTGAAGAATGTGTCTCTCTCGCGCGAGCGCTGCGCTCAAGTGGGGTAACCATCGACGTGTCGACACTTGATTGCATCTCCACGCGCTGGCGCAATCAGCCCACGAATCTCGATTGTCTTGTCTCAGAAGGACTTGTCGACACATTATCAACGGATTTTGCCGGCGGAGACTGGGACTCAATTCTGGATTCACTCAATCGAATGGTCCGGCTTGGCCAGTCTAACCTTGCGCGGGCAGTTGCCCTTGCCGCCGGCAACGTCGCTAACGCCCTGCCGGAACTTGCCTCGGATAGAGGACTGATCGCGCCTGGACGGCTTGCCGATATCGCGATTGTTGAAGGGCACAATCTTTCAAGGGTAAGACATGTTATCAAGAAGGGCAGGGTCGTGGTCCGCAACGGTGCCATCTGCGGCCGCAATGAACGGCGACAGCAGCGTCGATCGATCTGAGCGCACGATAACGAATTCAGCGTGGAACTTGCCGCGCACGATTCTGCCACCGATCAGGATTGAATTTCATGGTGGATGGTTTCGCTGTCCTCGAGTAGGCCAGATCTATAAAGACACCTTTTTGTTTGTACTGAAACCACGACACCCCACCCAAGGTCTGCGATCCCAGCAATTAACCGATCGGGGGAAGAAGTAAGCGTCTTATGACCTCCTTCAGAATCGAGATTGATCGTTCTTCATAGCAGGCTCAGAGATGCTGTCCTTCATCTCTTGCGTTCAAGGCAAGTGGGTGAGGGTTTCCAGAAAAGCGCGGACCGCGGGGTTGGATCGCCGGCTCTGGGGCCAAACCGCTGTGATGTTGTTTCGCTCTACCGCGTATTGCGAAAGAACCGGGACAAGCGCTCCGCGCCGGACCCAGGCGTGCGCCATGAAGCTGGTTGCCATTCCGATGCCGGCGCCTGCGGCAATCGTTGCGAGTACCGCTTCGCTGGCGTCGACAACAATACCGGACCTTGGTGCGATCTCGATTTCCTTGTCTCCGATGCGGAAAGCCCAACGGAACATCTGACCAGTGCTCTGGTAGCGAAGACTAACCGTTTCGTGTTCGTGTAACTTGTCGGGATGAGACGGCGCGCCACGCTCTTCCAAATAGCTGGGCGAGGCGTAACAACACAGCCGGTGTGGGGCGAGACGGCGCGAGAGAAGGCTTGAGTCCGGCAGGTCTCCTATGCGCACAGCAAGATCAATGCCATCCGTGATGAGATCGACCATGTGATCGCTCAGCCGCAGATCGACGGTTACTTTTGGATGGTGCTTGCGAAATTGCGCAAGCGCCGGAGCGATCACGTGCAGGCCAATTGGCAAAGAGGCGGCAATACGCAAAGGGCCCGCGGGGTCACTACGGGCGGCCTTTGCCGCCTGTTCGATATCCTCGGCGTCCTGGAGAAGCCGAAGCGCGCGCTCATGCAGGTCGCGTCCTTCAGCCGTCAGCGTAATTGATCGCGTGGTGCGGGCAAACAGTGACACGCCCAGTTGCCGCTCCAGCCGCTGAATGCTCTTGCTGACCGCCGATGGCGAGATGGAGAGCGAACGTGCGGCGGCCGTGTAACTTCCGAGTGAGCCAGCGCGGGCAAATGCAATGAGCCCTGTCAGTCGATCAAAGCCGATTTGTTCCGTCATGGCACTATTAAAGCGAATCATCAGCGCATTATCAACTACGAGAAACGGCCATATCTTTTGTCTCGAAGACGATTTTGAAGCGAGGCAGTAGATGACCAAGATGATGAAGGCCGTACGATTGCACAGGTTCGGTGGCCCCGACGTTTTACAATATGAAGATGCGCCTCGCCCGACGATTTCGTCAGACGAGGTCCTCGTCCGTGTCCACGCTGCAAGTCTCAACCCGCCGGATCTCTATCTGCGGGACGGCTACCGAGCCCTTCCGCCGGAGTGGCGACCAAGCTCAACTTTTCCCTTCATCCTCGGCACAGATGTGTCTGGCGTCGTGGCAGCGGTTGGGGAACGCGTGTCAGGATTTCGAGCAGGAGACGAGGTCTACGCGATGGTCCGCTTTCCTGAAGACCTGATGCACGGGAGCAGCGCATACGCGCAATATGTGAGCGTTCCTGCGTCGCAGTTGGCGCTCAAGCCTCTCGGTATCGACCATACTCAGGCGGCTGGTGCGCCGATGTCGCTACTGACAGCTTGGCAATTCCTCGTTGATCTCGGTCACGATGCGCCCAATCCGTTCCAGACCTTCAGGCACACCCCAGTCTCGCTTGATGGCAAGACGGTTCTGGTCAACGGGGCCGGGGGCGGTGTTGGACATCTTGCCGTCCAGATCGCCAAATGGAAAGGCGCCCGGGTCATCGCCGTCGCCTCCGGTAAGCACGGAGCTCTTTTGGGGGATTTGGGCGCTGACGTCTTTATCGATTACTCGAAGGTCGCCGCTGAAACCGTAGTCAAAGACGTCGACCTCGTGCTCGACGCCGTTGGCGGTGCGAACATGGAACGCTTTCTTAATGTCATCAGGCCGGGTGGCGCCTTGTTTCTTGTGAACCCCTTGGGTTTTGCCGGCCATACAAAGGCAGTCGAGCGGAAGATTACCGTGTCAACGACACAGGTTCGCTCGAACGGTGCTCAGTTGGCGAAGGCCGGTCGCCTGCTTGATGACGGAACCATCCGGGTGGTGATCGACAGTACCTATCCGTTGGCCGAGGCATCAGCCGCACATCAGCGTGCCTCAAGCGGCGGCATCCAGGGCAAGGTCGTACTGCTTGTCTCTTGATGTTCATCCATGCGTATACCGCCTGATCTGCCAGCTCGCGCGATCAGGTCGCCGTCAAAGAGGTCCCTCATGCTCATTGTAGCGGGTTACATTAGCGTCGATCCGGCTGATCTGGATCAGTTTCACAACGACCTGAATGCGCTGTCCGTCGCGACGAGGAAGCGTATCGGGAACATTTCATATAACGCAGCAATCGATGAACCGGGAGCCGGGCGGCTCTTGGTTTTGGAACGTTGGGCAAACGATGGCGCGCTACGCGCGCATCTCGATGCGGCCGACACGATCTCCTTCGTCGATCGCTGGAGCGGCCGGATGAGGAGCGATATCCGCATCTACGACACATCCAACGAACGCGCTCTGACGGAGCTCTAGGGTGTATCTCTGGGAGTACCAGCGTGCATCGTAGTGGTGAACGAACGGCGAGCAATTTCGAAACGCACGCCGTCGGTGCTCTCGAGACCGCCTGCGGCGGCAAACTTTCGCTTTCGTCGACGACAGCCGGAAGACTGAAGCGACCTTCGATATGGACATGAAAAGATTGCGACGCACGCGTTGCACTACGCCGGCGGGGCCCGGCGCACATGGCAGCTGCAAATACAGCAAGCAGTCCATGCCGTGCGTGGATCCGCGTTCGAGGGGGCGGACCCTTGCAACTGACCTAGTCCTTTACTGGCTCGCCCAGTGTATGCATCAGTCTGTTCGCCCAGCCGAAGATCGCTGAGGACAGGACAAGATCCAGCGATTCAAGCTCCGAAAGCCCGACGTCAGCGAGATCCTGGGCGTCTGCTTGTGTGGCTTCTGGAGGCGTCGCTGACAGATGCGCCGAAAAGTCGAAGATCGCCTGCAGATGCTCGTCAAGCTCCGCGTCGAGTTCGTCCTTAAAGATCGCGTCGATAACGTCGGTGCGTTTGGTATAGTTGATGAACCGCGACGCGTGGACGGCGGCACAGTAGACGCAACGGTTGACGACCGACGCCGCTGTGGCGCCGAGTTCGCGCTCGCCAAGCGAAAGTCCGTCTTTGCCGTACATGATGAGGTTAAACAATGGCGAGCGAACCGCAAGCGATTCAGGATCGTGCGCAAGTGTCAGCACGTAAGTTGAGATGCCCTTGTTGGAAGGCGTGACCTGCATGGCCTCGCGCTGCTCTTCGGTCGCAGTCTCAATATCGACAGGAACGACATAAGGCTGCCAGCGAGGAACAGTTGTGGTGAAGCTGTGGACTGTCTCGCTCATTTTCCTGCTCCAATCAGTGTCAGGCCGGCAATGACGCGCACCTGATAGTTTACGAAGGCGGCAAGCTCCGACAGACGGACGATGTCGGCGTCGGTAATACCCGCGCTTCGCAACGCTTCAATGTGACCGCGCGTGGCTTCTCGCGGCGCCACGGTAAGGCGGTCTGCGTGGCGGACGATCTCCAAAGTGCGTGGATCATCGACGTTGGTGCCCGGTTGCGCCAGCAATGCCGTCTCTTTTTCCGCGGCGCGCTCGACCAATGCGTCATAGTGATCGGCGAGCGCCTCGTTGCGATTGTGCCGCGCCATGCGCGCCGCAAGTGCTGCGCGCAATCCATGCGATAGCCCGCCGGGATCGCGAGGCAGCAGTACGGCGTCATGCGCAGCCTCACTGAGGCGCAAAATCTCCCGGCGCTTCTCCATCGCTTCGGCCAGCGCCGAGCCAGGTCTCACATCGGCAAGCGTTTCTATGATTGTCAATAGGGGCTCCTTTGCTTTCGCTGGAGATAAACCAACAGGTCTCGCAGAATCCATGTCAAATTAGCATGAGGTTCTCAATCTCATGCGAAATAATTATCTATTCTCAAGTGCATTTATAGAAATCTCATGCTTTAAATGCATGATGGACAATGGTTGATGTGTGATATGCATAGTAGCTCATTTGACATTCGCCAACTTGAGGCCTTCGCGGCTGTGATGTCCGCGGGCTCCGTCACGGGAGCCGCGCGCCTGCTCGGGCGGTCGCAACCGGCCGTCAGCAGGCTTATTCAAGACCTGGAGGCTGAACTCGGCTACGCGCTGCTGCATCGAAGCAGTGGACGCATCCAGCCGACGGCGCGTGGCCTGCGTTTTCATGCGGAGGTCGAACGGCATCTTGCAAGCCTCATTCACATCCGCGAGCGCGCCGAGGCGATTGGACGTGACGAGCCGTCCACACTGACGGTCGCGGCGACCCCATCGCTGGCAGCGGGCATCCTCCCGCAGGCTTTAGCAGCGCTCCCCGCCGATCTCATCCCCCGTCATCTGCATGTCCAATCGCTGGCAGCCGAGAACGTGGTCCAGGCGGTGATCGCGCGTTCGGCGGATCTCGGCATATCGAGCTTACCGCTCGAACATCCAGGCCTTGAGATCCACTGGATTGCCGAAGCGCCTTGTGTTGTGGCTATCCGAGCCGATGATCCTCTTGCCAGTGAGGACGTCGTTCGCCTATCGGATATTGCCGCTCACCGGGTGATTACGCTCGCCAACCCATACCGTCTGCGCCACCGCGTCGACGAGGCGCTGGAGCGCGTCGGCGTTGCTCCCGAACGGATCATCGATGTTAACGCATCGCTGACGGCGATGTCGCTCGTGCGCGCCGGTTTGGGTGTCGCAATCGTCGAGCCGGCCACCGTCTGCGGCGTGCCCTTGGAGGGCGTCGTCATGCGCAGGCTCGACCAACAGATTTCGTTTTTGTTCGGAGCGATTTCTGCCGCCGCACTGCCGCTTACACCGACGGTTTCTGCCGTCATAGACGCCGCGCGGGTTCAGTCGCTCATGATGCCCGGCTGCCGTCTGCTGGAAGTAAACGGCAGCGATGCGCTGGCCGACAGTGTCTACGGCAAGCCACCATTTCAGAGGGAACGCTGACATGAGCGATCTTTCCGCACATCCTGACAATCTCGCTGGGTTGGAAGAGCGCCTGCGCCAGGATCTCTCCTGGCTGGAGCTGCCGGCCAAATCCTGGGTTCCCATGCGCGACGTCAATGGCCGGCAGGTTGTCGATGTCGTTGTGATCGGGGGAGGGATGGCTGGTCTCGTCGCCTCGGGAATGCTGAAGCGTCTCGGCGTCGCCAATCATCTCGTCCTCGACAAGGCGGTGGCGGGGCAGGAGGGGCCATGGGTGACCTTCGCCCGCATGCGAACCTTGCGTTCGCCCAAACAGCTCACCGGTCCGGCGATGGGTCTACCCGCGCTCACATTTCGCGCATACTACGAAGCGCGCTTTGGCCGTGAGGCCTGGGTCGTGCTCGACCGTGCGCCGCGCGAGATCTGGATGGATTATCTGATCTGGTACCGGAAAGTGCTCGAATTGCCGGTGCGCAACGGCGTTTCCGTCGACAGCATCATCCCGCGCGAAGATGGTATGCTCGATATCACCTGCCATGAGGGCAGTGACGAGGAAATCATTGTTGCCCGCCACGTGGTCCTCGCAACCGGGCGCGATGGTCTTGGCGGTCCGTTCGTTCCCGAGATTGCAAAGAGCATTGACCGCCGGTTCTGGGCTCACACGGCTGATGAAATCGACTTTGGATCGCTGCGCGGCAAGCGAGTGGGCGTGATCGGGGCAGGTGCCTCGGCCATGGACAACGCGGCAAGCGCGCTGGAAGCGGGTGCCGCCCGTCTCGACATGTTCGTGCGCCGCAAGACGCTTCCAGCCATCAACAAGTTCACTGGCATCGGTAGCCAGGGCGTCGTTCATGGTTTCGCCGGCCTGCCGGACGAATGGAAGTGGCGCTTTCTGAACTACGCCATGGGTCAGCAGACGCCGCCGCCGCGGCTAAGCGTTCTTCGCGTCAGCGCCTTCGAACACGCCCACCTTCACCTCGACAGCCCGATCAACGTCCTGCGCCAGGAAGGTGACCATATCGTCGTCACCACGCCGCGTGGCAGCTATTCCATCGACTTCCTGATCTTTGGAACAGGTTTCAAGATCGATCTGGCCAACCGGCCGGAACTCGCAAGCTTCGAACCACACATCCGGCTTTGGCGCGACCGCTTCGCGACGCCGCCGAGCATGGCAAACGGTGAGCTTGAGGGTTCACCCGATCTCGGAGAGGCTTTTGAGTTTCTCGAAAAGGCACCGGGGTCGTGTCCGACGTTATCCAAGATCCACTGCTTCAACTTCCCAGCGACGCTGAGCCACGGCAAGCTAACAGGCGACATTCCAGCAATCAGCGAAGGCGCTGACCGCCTGACGCGTGGCATCGCTAGGTCGCTCTTTGTTGAGGACCGTGAAGCCCACTTCGCCAACCTCCAGGCCTTCGACACACCGGAACTCCTCGGCGACGAGTGGGCCGAAGACGATACCGGAACGCTTTCCGAACTAACTTCCCAGAGGAACTGAGACCCGCCATGCTCGAGATCAAGAACCTGAAGCTATCCTATGGGAGCACCCAGATCCTGAACGGCGTCGATCTCTCCGTGAAACGAGGCGATGTCGTTTCGATCATCGGCCCTAGCGGGACCGGCAAGACGACACTGCTGAAGTGCATCAATCACCTCGCCAAGCCGGCATCAGGGACCATCGACTTTGATAATATCAAGATGGATTTTGCGCGACCCGACAAGGCCGCCGTCCAGGCGATCCGCCTGCGCACGGCGATGGTGTTCCAGCAATTCAATGTCTTCAAGAACATGACGGTCATCCAGAACGTCATGGATCCGCTGGTCGTCGTGCAAGGCAAGTCGAAGGACGAAGCCCGCGCGATCGCCTTGCAGGAGTTGGAGCGGGTCGGCCTCTCGAACAAGCTCGACAATTATCCGTCGCAGCTTTCCGGCGGCCAGCTGCAGAGAACGGGCATTGCCCGAGCGCTCGCGGTCAAGCCCGATGTCATGCTCTTCGACGAGCCGACCTCCTCGCTAGATCCCGAACTCGTCAACGAAGTGCTGAAGGTGATCAAGGACGTCACGTCGTCTGGCATTACCTCGCTTCTCGTTACCCACGAGATGCAGTTCGCCAAGAATATCTCGAACCGCATCGTCTTCATGGATGGGGGCGTCGTTGCCGCCGATGGCAGCCCATCCGAAATCTTCGATACGCCTTCCAACCCCCGTCTCGCACAGTTCCTGAATTCCGAACGCGCGATCCAGTAAAGAAAGGATGCCTGAAATGTCTTCCATGAGTTCAATCTCGCGCCGTGGTCTCGGTCTCGCCGTCGCAGGCGTCGCGATCGCATTCGCAACGGCGTCGTATGCCGAAGATGTCCGCACTATCAAAATCGCCACGTCAGCGGAATCCAAGCCGCTGTCTTGGGGCGCGATCGGCGTCGAGCCGCAGGGTTATGAGCCGGACGTCTTGAAGGCCATCAACGCCAAGCTGCCGCAGTACAAGTTCGTGATGGAAGGGGCTGCCGACATCGCGCAGGAGACAGGCCTTGCAACCGGCAAGTACGACATCGCCACTGGCGGCTACTACCGCGCTCCGGCACGCGAAAAGCAGTTCCTCATTCCCGAAGCACCGATCGGTGCCAGCCTGATCAAGATCTACAGCCGCAAAGACAGCGGCATCAAGGAAATGAAGGACTTGGTCGGCAAGAAGATCGTGCCGGTCACTGCCGGCGGCGGCATCTACAAGTTCGCGACCGCATGGCAGGAAAAGAACCCTGACTACAAGATCGAGGTCACTGCTTCGAGTGCCGGCATTCCTTATCCAGACCGCTTGAAGGAAGTCGAGAACGGCAAGTACGACGCGCTGGTTTTGCCGTCAAACCTCGGCGAACAGACTGTCATCAATGAGCAGAAGCTCGCAGTGCAGGCAAGCGAACCCGTCGCGATCAACGAGACCTTCGTCCTTATCCACCGTTCCGAGGAGAACAAGGCGCTATCTGATGGTATCGACAAGGCCCTCAAGGAACTCAAGGCCGACGGCACGCTCGCCAAGCTTTCGCAGAAGTGGTTCGGCGAGGACATCACCACGTACATGAAGTAACGCCGGGCATCCGAAGCCGGCGACCAGGCCCCAGACTGAAAGAAGGAGTGTTCCGAAGTGGACCTTTCCATAATGATCCCCGAGCTGCTCTCGGCATTGCCGCTGACGCTTGCGATCACGTTCACGGCCATGGCCGCCGGCTTCATACTGGCATTGATCACAACGACTTTTCGAGTGCGCAGAGTGCCTGTGATCAGCCAACTGGCTGATCTCTACGTTTCCTACGCCCGCAGCGTTCCCGTTGTCCTTCAGCTGTTCGTCGCCTTCTACGGCCTTCCAGTGGTGGTCGACGGTTTCGGCGTCGAAGACTTTGTTTCGCCGACGATCGCCGCCATGCTCGGCCTCAGCCTTTACCACGGCGGCTACCTCTCCGAGGTGATGCGTCCCGCATATCTTGCCGTCGATCGCGGGCAACACGATGCAGCCGACAGCCTTGGTTACACATTCCGACGCAAGCTGGTGCGCGTTATCGCGCCGCAAGCGCTCCATATAGCGCTTCCCGGCTACGGCAACGCCATCATCTACCTCATCCATAACGTAGCACTCGTCATGTACATTGGAGCGGCCGACGTGATGGCGACGGCCCATCTTGTGATGGAACGCGATTACAACCAGTACCAGTTCGAGACCTACCTCGTGCTTGCTGTGGTCTATTCGGTGCTGTGTCTCGTCGCCTGGGCGATCGTACGCTTCTTCGAGCGCCGTTCTGCAAAGTATGCCTCAAACGACAAGACCGTCGCCACGCCGCTGATGGCGAGTATCTGATTAGGGAAGGGAGCCAACATGTTCGACAGTGAAGTTCTTCTTCCTGATTTCTATGAAATCCTTGGCGCAGTGCCGCTCACGCTTGCCATGGCGCTTGCCATCTTCGTGCTATCCACGATCGTCGGTAGCCTGTTCGCCATGGTCGAGTACCGGAAGATCCCGGTGCTTCGCCAATTCGTCGTCGCCTACAAGATCGTCTTCAAGGGCGTGCCGATGGTGATCGTTATCTTCCTCGCCTATTACGGCCTTCCATCGACTTTGCACACGCTCGCCGCGCTTGCTGGCATCGATTACAACGGCCACTCTACCCCGAATTGGGTGACGCTGATCGTGGCGCTAACAGCGTGTGTTGCGGCCTTCCAGGCGGAAGTCGTTAAGGGAGCATTGAACTCGTTCGATACTGGCCAGGCGGATGCAGCCTATTCGCTGGGCTACAGGAAGTTCCAACTCTTCCGCCGCGTCATGCTACCCCAGGTCATCGTCGCCGCGATCCCTGATCTTGCAAATTCGTTCATGGTGATCATGAAGGCGCTGTCACTTGGGTTCGCGATCGAAGTCGTGGACATTTTCGCGCAGTCCCAGCTGACAGCGGCCCTGAACTTCTACTACCTCGAAGCCTTCCTGGTCGCTGTTGTGATCTACATGGCGATCGCCTACGCCGTCACCCAGATCGCCGACAGGACAGAGCGGGCTTTGAGGGTCCGTACCTAGATAGGGCTTTGGCATTTGTTGCATCGCATGCCCTTACGAATTTAAAGGTAGTTCGTCATCGATCGACGGAGATCGAGGCCGACGCTTCGGTGCGTCGATCGGGAAGCGGCAACAGCTTTGAATTTGCAAGGCACGGTGACAGCAGTCAGTCGGTGTCCCTTGCAAGTCGATAGGGTTGGGGCGTTGTTGTCCCGACCGGCCAATGATCAATGGTTTCCGGCCTCCTCCATCCAGGCAAAGACCTCCATTGGCTTTGCGACCCCCTTTAGAGCAAAGAAACCCAGGCTTCCAAAGCGTCCCGCCGATTGCTTGGCGACAAACGGCGCTGACGCAAGTACGTTGTGCTTCACGACATCGGCAATCTTCTCCATCCGGGCTGCCTCGTTGACGGCCCGGCCAATTGCCGTGAAATCGAGACGGCGAGAGGCGCCGATATTGCCGTAGAAAACCTCTCCAACGTGCAAGACGATATCGACGTGCAGCATGGGTTCACCTCGCGCAGCACGGCTTGCGTTTAGCCGTTGATTGGCCTTAACCGCCTCTAAAGCCGATGCGAGAGCGTGACCACAGGCGATAGATGGGTCCTCAAGCTCGCTCGGAAAAATCGCCAGCAAGCTATCGCCCATGAATTTCAGGATCTCGCCGCTATTGTCTTCAACGGGACCCGCAATTGCCTCGAAATGTTCGTTAAGCCACCCCACGATTCTTTCTGGCGGCCAACGCTCATTCAGTGAAGTAAAGTCCTTGAGATCTGCAAATAAAATTGCCGCGTAGATGGAGGTGCCATCCCCTCGGCGGGTCTGGCCACTCAAGATGCGGCCGCTCGTTCGTGTGCCGGTGTAGACTGCCAGCATGTCGGTGGCGATCCGAGTTGTCGCAACCCGATAGCAGGCAAGCGCGAGAGCGGGCAGCAATCGGGCGATCCCTGTCATCTGTTCGTCCGAGAACCCTCCCACAGCGTTGGCGGCGAGAGAAAATGCGACACCTCCAAGTGCGATATCCCCGGGAAATTCCGCAAGCCTGATGACGTAGTCAGTGGCGCCGAGTGCCGCCAGGTCGTCGAACAACGGAAAGGTTTCAGGGCCATTCGTCGGGAATTGCCACCGACCTTGCAGAAGATCATTCGTCAGAAGGTGATAGATCGGCGATCGCTCAAACATCGCCTGGCCGGCATCATCATGGCCTTGGGTATCAATCGATATTGCGGAGCCCGGCGACCACACTACCGAGTATCCTCGGTGCATCGGGTCAATGGATGGCATTGCGATTGAAGCCCGGGCGATGGGATATCCCAAAGCAAGTAAGCGCGGCCCAAGTCCCTCCATGATCTGGTCGATGCTTCGGCTGGAGATGCCCTCTGCGATCAGCCAGTCGATGACATTCTGCAAGCCTTCCACGGTCATCCCTTCTTCGTCAAAAGGAAATGCGACGGAGAGCCTTTGCACCGTCACACTCAACTGCGCTAGCCCGATCGTCCAGTAACGGTTCAGACGAAGGCCAGCCGACCCCCGCCACGTCGACAGATGATAGGGTCTCCCCGCCGAAGAACGAGCGCGCTCGTGTCAGGCTCAATTCCGTTTCAACATGTCTCGCAGTAATGCGTTGTCTTGCATCAGCTTCTGGCGGAGCAGCAATTTGAGCTTTTGATTTTCAGCTAGCAGCCAGTCAACATCAGTTTGGTCGACAGCCTCAACAGCGGGCACAGCTTCTAGCGTTTGAGCCGGACGTCGCCGAGACTTGGTCTTGCGGGGCCGAGCCACCTGTGCCGTCGGCTCTTCGCTGACGACAGCGACCTGGACGGGCAAAGCGACGTCGGTCTCGTTAGCAATAGCTACACTTGAAACGCCAGGTCCAGCCGGGTTTTGCAGTGCGGCCTGATTGTCATCTGCGGGGGGAGTAGGCGCAGGCGCCACCGTCTCATTCAGGACCACTTCTCCGACGGGATGAACTGGCGGCGGCACCGGGCGCCGATCACTTGGAATTTCAGCTTCGGCTTCACGCGCGAGGGCCTTCAGGTCAATGTCACCCCATATCGAGGTTGGCTTGAGGGACGATCGACGATTTGACGACCTCACCTCAACGGTGAACTGGCGTGTTGGTCTTCTCAACGCAGGATGCTCCGCTTCAGCAATGGATAAATACAGTATGCAGCATTCTCTCAGCTCGGCTTAAAGCCAGAGTTTGTGACTGCGATGATGGATCGTTGACATCAACAGCCCGCGACGACCGTAGAACTTTTTCACGAAACGCACGAAGAGTGCTCTACAGCATCCAGTCCGGCGCTTCAATCCCGCGCGCGGTGGCTATCTCTTGCGAAATGAAGCCGCGCCCTGCCTTGCGCGGCGTCCGCGCGGTGTGCCACTCTCCCTATCCATAGCTCACACCGGCCATCAGGCGCCTATATGGCCGCCGGTCATCCACGTTGCCGCGCCGTATTCTTGCAGACAAAACAACGCAACGCCGAGCTGGGCCGAGAAATTATCTCAATTGTGGGTTCCGCAATCGTCGACAGGTGACCAAATTCTCGCCTGTGAGCTGCCAGTTAAGGCTGCGCGAGACGAATTAATTCTCATTGAGAGTGTGCATCGAAAGTTGTCGACTTCAGTGCAATAAGCAGCGGCGACACATCTCCGGATGCAAGCGCAAGCACGGCGTCGACAATCTGTTGCTGTTGCTGGGCAGCAAGGACGCCTCTCGTTAACATACGAAATTTCTCTTCGACATCTGGCCAAAGCATAGGACAGCGTGGATCGCCGAAAGGAGCTCCAATCGTCGATGTCACGCGCGTGGTGCTGGTCTCGACACTGACGATCGCCAGTGTTTCAGAGGGGAACAGGGCGTCGATATCGTCGCGTACCGATATTGTGACCTTCTCTGCGACTGCTTCGATGTCGGGGCGGCCCAGACAATCCAGACGGGGAGGGAGGAGCGCCTTGGGGCCATCGACGATCGCCATTGCCAGGCAATAAGGGAGGCTGTACTGCACCTCAATCAGATTGTCAGGATTGGTTCGGTTGCCGAGTTTGGTTGCCCAGGCGAAGGTTTCGACCTCAATCTTGCAGACGTCATCAACGGCGATATCGTGTTGGTTGATCAGGTCGCAAAGCCGGTCGAGAGCAGGATGAATGTAGCGACAGCAGGCGTAAGGTTTCAAATAGAGGCCGTTCACTTCCCACCGATTTCCCAGCTCAGATAGAATGCTCTCGCCGTCGTAGAAGCTTGGATGGTCGAGGAAATCTTCAGGGCCAGTATGTCCATTCGAGGCCAATTCCAGCGCCATCAAACCTGTGACGCTGCTCCACGCTATGCCTTCTTTTACATCGTTTCCGGTAAGCAACGCGTATCCGGAACTGCCATTGGCTTGCTGGTTGGGTGCAAGTACGCCGGCGATTGAAAGAGCCTGCGAAATCACCCCTGGTCCGTGTCCCAAGAATGCCGCAGCCGTTGCGACGGACGCGAGGCCTGCCCATCGACCTGACTGTCGTGTTGCAATCCCGGCCGGATTTTGTGCCGCTGCAATCCTAACCCCAACGTCGTAGCCTGCGACAATCGCAGCCAAGAACCGACCGGCGGGATGATCATGCAATTGTGCAAGAGCGAGAGCCGTTGCGACAACCGCTGCTCCCGGGTGCCCGCGTGCAGCTCTGTGGCCATCGTCGACATCAAGTGCACAACTCGCGGCGACGTTGCAAAGCACGGCCCCGGACACGGTCGAGCCGGTGCCGCAAAACCAGATCGGCGCGTCGCCTGCACCGAAAACCGCCTCAACGGAACGGCGCGCAGCACGTGGACCATTGCAGATCGCGCCGGCCGCTCCTGCTCCCACCACGTCCAGCACGAGACGAAGTGCGGTGTCGGTCGTTTCTGGCGGCGGTCCTTGTTGGGCGACGTCCGCTATGTGCCTGGCAAGCAGCTGCGATATCAACATGGCCGGTCACCTTTGATCCAATGCGGTGCGCCGGCAATATTTTTCGTAGGTAGCCTGGGCCGCGTAGAGATCGAGCATTGGTAGTCCGACACACGTGACGCAAACAGGTCCCTTGTGCCGGGCAGGGGGTGCTCCCGCCATTGTCAGGTCATGTAGCCCGAGGAGCGGCCCCACCTCGTCCAGGGAAAGACCACGCCGGGAAAAATGCAGCGCAATGCTCTGCGAGTTGCGATGAGATACAGTGCGGAGATCGTCGCAGACGACCAAGCCGGTCCGCAACACCCGTTGCAGGTAGCTCTCGGGGACTTCGTCCCCGCCAAGATGCAGACTGACTGCGTCACGCGCCAATGCATCTCCGGCAAAAATCGGGGTACGAGCGTTTGTTGCAGTGATAATGAAATCACTTTCCGCGAGCGATGTTTCTTCGGCTGGTTGAATGTCCAGCCTATTTGGAAAATCGATCGCTTCGATAAACTGCAATACCCGATCAATTGATCGGCCCTGGATTGCGAGTTTGCCGATGCGGTCGGCACAACGGAAACCGAGACATTCCACGACAGCACGGGCCGTCGGGCCCGTTCCGAAAAGCAGAACCGATACCGGTCTATCTCGGCGGCAAAAAGCATCCATCACCATCGTGGCATAGCTACCCGTGCGGCGAGCAGAAATACCGGTCCCATCCATCACCGTTATTACCCGTAACGTCTTCTTCTCCATGAGAACGATCGTTGAGGTCGAGCGTGGTAGTCCCAGCTGTCGGTTAAACGCGTTGGCGCCAATAATTTTCACTCCTCCGTAGCGCTCATTGACACTGTAGAGGCATGAAAGCTTCCAACCCAATCTTTCGTCCGCAAACTCCTCCTTGCGGTCTGCAACGGCGCCATCGCGCCAGAAGTCTTCCTCCGGGAGAGACAGGACCGCCTTTGATCCGAATGCTATGCCGGAGCGAATATCGGCCCAAGCGTTGTCCATGGCTGCGAGCATCTCACCTGTGTCCAACTCGGCGCCAGCATCGCGAAGTGTGGCTGCAGAAAGGAACGGTGCGCCCGTGTTTAAAGCATAAGTTGCTTGCATCTCCGGTACCTCCTCGTTTGGACGGGAAGGTTAGGACGAGCCGGGATAAGGGAGGAGTAAATCTTGATGAAGTTTTCGGGCCAACGGATAGTGTTATCCGCTGGAGTGACGGACCTGCATCCGCATCGTGTTCATGTCGACACGATGGCTTGTCATGGGGATTAGCTCTCTCACGTCATCAAGTCGCTTTCGGTCAAGCTTGACATGAAGGACGCATGGCTTTTGACCCGCATTTGCGATGACCTCGCCCCAGGGATCAACGACCAGCGATGTTCCAAATGTTTCTCGAGGTTCACCATTCAAAGAAGGGTAGCTGCCACATTGGCCGCACGCGACAAAGAAAGCCTGATACTCGATCGCTCTTGCGCGGCACAAGACCTCCCAATGAGCCTCCCCGGTCTGTCGTGTGAATGCGGCTGGGAGAATGAGGATGTCCACGGCCTCTTGTACCAGCCGATCGAAGAGGCGTGAGAAGCGCAAATCGTAGCAGATCGCGCATCCGATCTTCCACCCGTTCAGCTCATAGATCAGAAGATCATCTCCTGCTGTTACGACCGAGGACTCCGCATACCGAGCTCCATTTGGTGTGGTGATGTCGAAGAGATGGATCTTGCGATATGCTCCGACATGACTTCCTTCAGCATCGAAAATGACAGTCGTGTTGAACACCTTGCCGCTTTGGACGCATCGCTCCATGAGGCTGCCGGCGTGTACAAAGACGCGGTGTCGCCGCGCGAAATCCTGGACACAATCATATGCCTTACCCCCCGGTACGAAATCGGCCGCGGCGCGTTTATCGTCGGAAGATCCTCCCATCCAATCAAAATGCTCAGGAAGAACGATGAGGTCGGGACGACCGGCAACTGCTTCGGTCATCAAGCGTTCGACCTCTGCCAAGTTGCGACGAAGATCAGGCTGAGAGCTCATCTGAATCAATGCGATTTTCACGTGCTGGTTCCTTGAAATCGAATATTGAATGACCGGCGGCGAGGTGGGCGCGGATCAGCGTGGAGCGTTTCTGGCGAGCGAGTGCGTCCTCAGCAATTGATCGCATAGACTGACGCTCAGTTGCGAAGACACCGCAGCAGTCCGCAAGGACGGCATAGCCCGGTAGGATCGCGGTTCGGCCGCAAGCAACCGGGACATTGAGCGATCCCCCGATACTGAACTGACGGTTGGTGGTTTTTGAAGATGTGCCTCTGCACCACACCGGCAGCCCCGTAGCAATGATCTCTTCAGGGTCGGTACAAGGCCCATCGATTATGATTCCTGCTGCTCCCTTGGCCTTGACGGCCGTGGCGACACCTCCACCAACGCAGGCGATGTCGTCGCTGTCGACGCGAGAAATAACCAAAACATCCCCTGGCAAAAGTTGGTCGACCGCGCGGTAGATGATGGCCCCGTCGCGGCCAGGTGCCGCGACGGTCACCGCCACCCCGGCAATACGAGCCGGGAATAGCGGAACGATACCGGCTCCAACGAACCCGAGATGCTCGGTGTGGCCGATCGTAGCCGTCTCGACCAGAGACAAGAGCTCAACTAACTCTGATGGCAGGGGTGGATGTCGCTCAACGAGCCGATAAAGTCCAGCCATGGCCGAGAACCTCTTCTTGTTTGGCTTAGATCGGGCGTTCGCCGGATGTCGTCGTGCGGTGCATAACGCGAACGAAGGACGGATCGAATGAATCGCGTCGGTGCATGGTGCACCGATTATCCCACATCATGATGTCTCCTTCGTCCCAGCTCTGAACAAAAACATGCCTTCCGTTCGTCGTATGGTCCCACAGCTCTGCGAGTATGGCATTGCTTTCATCGATGCTCATGCCGACAATCCATGCGCCGTCCGATGTACCACCCAGGTAAAGCGCCTTTCTTCCGGTCTCGCCGTGTGTGCGTACGAGAGGGTGGACAATGCCGCTCCATTCTCGAAAGTCTTTGCTGGTTGGCTCCGTTTTCCCAAGTCTGATCTTCCCGGTCTTGTCATAAACGTTCTGGAAGAAAATCTGTCGGCCATCGATCGCTGTTTTCAGCGCCGCTGGCAGGGTCTCATAGGCAATGTAGGTGGACAGGAAGTACGTATCTCCGCCCGAAGGCGGGATTGTTACGGCGCGTAGAATGGCACCTGCAGGCGGCTTCTCATAGAACCAGGTATCGGTGTGCCAAGTCGCTTCGCTGTTGCCCATCGCGCCGCTTGGTTTGCCATCCTTCATCGCGTTGCTGATTACCAGGATTTCCGGGTGGGACGGGTGGCCCCCCTCCTGAAGCTGCTTTGGATGAATAACGAACTCACCGAAGTGTCGCGAGAACTTGACCTGCTGATCGTCGGTGATGCGGGTATGCTTGAAGCGAATGACCCCGTACTGGAGCCAGTATCTGCGGATCTCCTTGATATCTTGCTCGTCGTAGCGATCGAAGTCGAAACCGACGATGTCGGCGCAGACATTGCTGTCATGCTGGATTGCGGTGATTTTTTCTCTTGTCAGCATTCTCGTATCTCCTGCGGATGAGCCTCGTTGCGAGGCCGTCCTGATCCTATTTCGGAGGGTGAGGCCTGCTCCAATAAGGAAGCAGTTGCATTGATAACCGAGCGTTATCGACTGATCGCTACTCGTTCAGGAGCGTGACAGCCGAAGGATCAATCCCAAGCCGTATCGGTTTGCCTGTTGCCGGCAGAATGCCTACCTCAGCCGATCGGATGGCTGCGTAGAGAGAAAGGCCCGAGGAAATCTGGATTGACAACTCCAGGGATGCACCGAGATTTGTGACGCGATCAAGTCGACCTTCCAGAACGTTGAGGTTGTCTTGAGCCGCCAATGGTGTGTCGCCCAACACTAGGACATCCTCGAGGCGGATGACACCGTACTGTGGCGTTGCCTGAGCAGGCGCAACTGCTGCCCGCAGTGTAATTTCGCTGCCGGTGACCAACACCTCGCAACCTCCCGATCGCTTCACCATCCGTTCAACACTGATGATGTTTGACCGGCCGATGAAGTCCGCCACGAAGGTTGAAACTGGATGTCGGTAGAGTGCCTCCGGCTTTCCCTGCTGGGCGATGACGCCGTTCGACATGACCACGATGCGGTCTGACATCGCCATCGCTTCCTCCTGATCATGGGTGACATAGACAAACGTCATGTTGAGCTCGCGCTGTATGTCCTTCAGTTCGCCGCGCATTGATTCTCGCAGTTTCAGGTCGAGGTTCGACAGTGGCTCGTCCAGAAGAAGAACGGACGGTCTGGGGGCCAAAGCGCGGGCGAGAGCAACACGCTGCTGTTGTCCACCAGACAGTTCCTTCGGGTAGCGGTCAGCCAGTTGTTCAAGATGCACACTACGCAGGCTGCTTTGCACGATTGATGCGATTTCGATCTTGGGGGTACGTTTCATCTTGAGGCCGAATGCAACATTCTCAGCCACGGTCATATGAGGAAAGAGCGCATAGTTCTGGAACACAAGCCCGATATTTCGCCCTTCTGGTGGGACATTTACCTGACTTCGACCACGTATTCGGATGTCTCCCCGGCTTGGCTGATTGAAGCCGGCAATCATGTTGAGTGTCGTGGTCTTGCCGCAGCCGGACGGTCCGAGGATGCTGACGAACTCGCCCTTCGGGATCTGAAGGTCAATGTCCCTCACGACCGAAATCGCCCCAAATGACTTGGTTACACAAACCAGTTCGATATCAAGTTCGCTCATTTGCTGCCTCCATGAAGCTGGGCGGAGAACCCACCAAATTTTTCGAATGCGAGGATGACGAAGAGAATGAAGATCATCGACGCTACATTGACTGCGGCCAGGACCGGATCGAGACTGTATTCGAGGTAATTGATCACGGTTATGGGAAGCGTCGTGTCTCCAGGGCGTACGAGAAACACAGACAAGGGGATGTTGTTGAAGGAGATGATGAACGCGAATGTCATGCCGGACAGAACGCCCGGCTTGATCGCCGGAAGGAGAATATATTGTGCGCGCTGCCACCGACTGGCACCAAGGACTTGACCCGCCCGATCAAGGTTGCCGTCAAAATTCGCGATCGCAGTGGCGGCCATCCTGATCACGAATGGAAGTGCGAGCACACAATGGGCGGCGATCAAGGACGGTGTTCCCAGCAGAGGCTGCAGGCCAAGGACCGAGAGGAACAGAACGATCGCGACCCCTTTGACAATCTGTGGAACCGAAAGCGGAGACAAAAGCGCCGCCATGACTGCGCTGCCTCCTGGGATGCGTTCGAAGGCCACGATGTAAGCGGCAAGTGTGCCGATGATGCCACTTATCAGCGACACGGCTATTGCGATTTTCACACTGAGTGCGAACGGCGCTAGCCATCGTTGTGAAATGAGGTCCTGATACCAGCGAAGCGTCCATGCTGAAGGCCTGAAGGTGACATCCGCAGTCGGGCTTAGCGATGCAGCGACGACCACCAGCAATGGTAGCGTGATGAATGCCAGAACGAGCACGAGGGAAAACCAAAAAGAAAAGGAGATCAAACGATTCATTTCAGCCTCCCCGCTTTACACCGCGCCTGTCGCGCAGTCGTGTCTCGAAGTTTAATCCGGCGTAGGAGACAACAAGCATTAGGACGAGCAATGCGTTTGCCATGACCGCCGCGAACGACCAGTCTACGTAGAAGAGCACCTGTTCGGATATCATGGTCGCCAAGACTTTGAACCCAGCCCCTCCAAGAAGCGCAGGGGTCGCATAGGCGCTTGCTGCCATCGTAAACGACAACAGGAGCGCGCTGACAATGCCAGGCACTGACAATGGCACGAGGATCATTCTGATGACCGACAGCCGGTTTGCCCCAAGCATCTGAGCCGCACGTTCGAGATTTTCATCTATCCCTTGAATGCTTGTTGTCAGCGACAGAATTGCAAATGGCAGCACAACATGAGTGAGACCCACAACCACGGCAAAGAGGTTCTTTGATAGGCGTAACGGCTCATCGATAAGACCCCAGTGCAGAAAGATGTCGTTGATGAAGCCGCGATCTTCCAGGATAATTAGCCATCCATAGGTTCGCAACACGACCCCTGCGAGTTCCGGAGCAAGTGCAAGCGCAAAAACGATGATGCGAAATCTGCTTTTCGAACGTGCAAGAAAGTAGGCAAGTGGGTAGGCGAGCGCAGTCGCCGCCACGGCCACGAGACACGACATGATGGCGGTTCGCCAGAAGCCTTTCAGTGTCAAACCGTCATTCAAAAACCGTTCATAAGCTTGGAAGCTTAGGGCGCCGGAGGACGGATCGTGAAAGCTTGTCCCGATCATCATCCCCATGGGCAGAGCAAAGAAGAAGACAAGCATCAGGCCGGCGGGCGATAGCCCGAAAGCCGGTACAAGGCCCTGGCGTGGGCTGCGTCGCGGGCCGGGGAGATCTAGTGCGAGTATGGTCATGTTCGCTTCCTCACTCCTGATGCGCGACAACTTCACGCTCCCATTGCTCTCCCCACTCTCGTAAGCGTGCGGCAACGACGGAGAGATCAGGCAAGAGCAGGCTTTCGAGGTCAGCTTCAGTCGTGATCTGGCGTGCTCTCACATCGTCTGGAACGTTGATATCTGTGCGGGCACTGCCAACCTTATAGGCGCTAACCCACGCCTCCTGACTGGTCTTCTCAAGGAAGAAGTCGATGAATTTTCTCGCAGACGCCTTGTGTTCGGCTGCGACGGGAATGTTGAGCGTCGCGATCAGGGGAATGGTCCCTTCAATCGGTCGGACGTAGTCGACCGGCAAACCACTGTCGACCAGCAACTGAGCGCGTCCGTTCCAGAACGGCATGGC
This sequence comes from Hyphomicrobiales bacterium, assembly GCA_900467745.1. Taxonomy (GTDB): domain Bacteria; phylum Pseudomonadota; class Alphaproteobacteria; order Rhizobiales; family Rhizobiaceae; genus Rhizobium. Next base: position 17,433 of record UBQW01000059.1, on the reverse strand, counting down.
CCAGACCGTACCGTCCTTGATATAGCTTTCTAAGATTGCCGAGCTCTGCTCAAATCCGATTGACTGCCTTGCCACGTCTGACATCGCCTTGAAGCCCGGATCGAGGTTCCCCGTCAAATCACCGCCGTTCATGGTCGCGAAGATCTCGACCAGATATAACGCCATGATATTCTGGAATGTCGGCAACACGATCCTGCCGTTGAGTTCTGGTGATGCAAGCGCAGACCACGATCGGGGAGGCGACTCCATCTTATCGGTCCGGTACAGGAGCGACATGTACTGCAGCTCATGAACAGCGCCGCACGGGCCCGCCGACTTGGCAAGTTTGGGTGCCACATAGCGAAGGTTTGGAATGGCTGTGGGATCAAGCCGTTCTAAGACACCATCTTGACAGCCCTGTAACGATTGAGAGGCTGTCATCACCGCAACGTCAAAACCGGGGCGCCCCTTGGTTGCCTTGATCTTAGCATAGTCCTGTGACGCTGCACCGACAGCATCGTAGACGACATCAATACCTGTCTGTTGTTCGAACGGTTCAATGATCGCGCGCCTGATGATGGCTTCGTAAGGACCCCCATAGCTATTGACGACTAGGGTCTCAGCGCGAAGTGCCGGAGCCAGGCAGAGGCTCGATATCGCGACTGTAGTGGCGGCCAGAATTTTTCCCATGGTTGATCTCGCTATTGACGTTGTTCCCGCACGAAAGGTCGTCATCTGCGCGACGAGGGTCCAATAGCGTATTGCGACGATTCATTCGCTGGTCCTATAAGTGAAAGCGAGGCTAACGAGCGTCGTTCTGTCATCGCGGCAGATCCCGAAAGCGTAGCATCCCTGGATGCGATAGCCGGCGTTTACCTGATGGCGGGGCGCTCGATCCATGCCGTTGCACATTGATTTCGACCCTTTGTCACACACGTCAAAATGCTGCCTAATGAGGTCATCGCGTGTGATTTAAATGTCAAACCTCGGCTTGTTGCGCCGCCAAGCTGATCGCTTGCTCGGCTAGCGTGCCGAGGAGAAGCGACTGGCGGTGTCCTCCTCTAAAGCGCTTTTCAGCGGAAGACTGCTTGCTGTTCCAGCGTCAAGCGATCAGGCATTCGCGAGTGTTTTCGGACGACATCCCAGGTGGTCCTTCCATTGTTTGGCCCGTGAATCTGAGGCTAGCCGTCGATTTTCCCCGGAAATTTGGCCGCCCAAGGCAAATACGCCCGGTTCCCGTTATGCGTTCATCCATGGGGCAGGGGAACCAGATACTGGAGAAAGGACGATCGGCGACAGTCTCGCGATAGGGTCGAGGAGGCCAGATGCGCAGCGGCGTCGGAGCGGATGAAGGCAAAAGCCATAGCCCGTGCGGGCATCGATCCATCTCGTCAAAATCGCACCGGTCACGAGGGACGCTTTCAAGGTGTCCAGACTGCGCTGGCGAATGACCAGCCCACCTTGGTGTCGAGGGCAACGGCGTGGGCCATTCTAAGATCTGCGCCTTCCCAAGAGTGAAACCAAGAGACAAGTGAAAGCCCGGGACCATGAGTACGGTCGCAAGCCCTGCGTTGCGTCAGCGACGTATAATTGCGCCCTTGGACCCGATCCTGCGGATCGGCGGGACCAGTCGCCAAGAGCTGACGCCTTGGCGAAAACAGAATTTCTTCTCTCGTGTGAAGCATAGTGCCTGGCAACGATTACGGTGTTGCTCATCCTGATCACAGCACCATCAGCGACCTAAGAAAAAATCGACACCATCGATCACGCCAAACTCGTTGGTCTGCGATCTCCTCGCTTACTCAGATTGAAATTCGTCCCGAGAAACGTTCCCGAATTTTTGGCGTTGGGAACGTGGGACGTCTCCGCCATCTGCAGGAGATGAGTTGGTTTGCTTTACGCGGATCCAAGCATGTGCTCCTGACAAATCAGTTGCTACCAACGCGGATCCCGCTCATGTCGTACGGTCAATCAGGATTTCACTCGCAGATCTGCGACTTGCCGTTCTTAGCGCCCTTGCGCCTTTATATCGGTGGGCTGGCTGTCGCTGGTCCTTTCCAACAGCTACCGGCGCAAAGTCCGGAGCACCAAAATTGAAAGGAACGAAGAATGGCAACGATTGGGACTTTTGCCGCTACCGAGAGCGGCTATACCGGCTCTATTCGTACGCTGGCAATGAATATAAAGGCACGCATCGACCGAGTTGAAAGCCCCTCTGAAAAAGGACCTCAATACAGGGTTTACTCAGGTGGCGTTGAGTTTGGAGCAGCATGGAAAAAGACATCGGACCAAGGCCGAGACTATCTGTCGATCAAGCTTGATGATCCTAGTTTCGCCGCTCCAATCTACGCAACGCTTGCAGACGTAGAGGGAGAGGACGATTTCAAGCTCATCTGGTCCCGCCCGAACCGAGACTGATCTGAGATCGCCTTTGCGGCCAGCTACTCCGGAGCGTTGCAACTGACACTTCGGGGTAGTCGCACATTCAAGGAAACGCCGCTTCGTGGACATCGAAAGGAGCCAATGTGCGATATCCGCGACGACGCTTGTGCCTGAGTAGATCGAGAAAGAGGCGCACTGCATCCTGTTCGTGTTCAAACTGGTGGGTCATGGCCTGACCTCTGCTCCCAATGCGTCCCCACCGTCGGGTGAGGCATGCGTCGCCGAACAGGGTTGGCTCGATTGAGAGCGCGTAGAAACGTGCCATGTTCCTGTTGGCATCCCTGCGTTCGATGTAAAGGTGGTAGGACAAAGCGATCATGACACAAGAATCGCGCGGTGGGCACTCGTCGTCCAACGAGAGTTATGAATCGATTACGTGTCATCGATTCATAACTGTGAAGCATTCCCTGGCCGTCGCCGTTTAACCAATGGCGCTCTGTCGCTGAGGCATCTTAGGACCTCACCTGGTGGTATCGCTATTCTTACCTCATCCTAGTCGGCGGCTGTTCTAAGGTGATCGGTTCCAACTCAAAGCGCGCCGAAGATGGCAAGCACCAGCGTGACGCAGCTGAGCTTAATAGGGGACTAAAGCTGTTCTTCATGCGACGAATTCTCGCGCCTGCCTTTCATGCACTTCGTTTGACAGAGACCTTCGCAGGGCGGACGACAATGTTGACACTCTGCTTTGTACGGTACAAGACAAGGCTGCTAATCATTTAGGAGACGTTCATGGCCGACGAAATTTCCGAGAATTCGACAAACGCAGAGCCGGCAGTGGCGCAGGTGCAACCTAAGAAAACGCGTGCGCGCCGCCGAAGCAAGGAAGAGATGGCCGCTGCACTTGCGGCAAAGAATGCCAAACGCGCATCGAAGACCAAATCCGTAACTGCGGGATCATCTGTGAGTGCCGCGGCAAAACCAACTCAAAAGGTTGCAGCAAAAGCAGAACCACTTAAGGCTAAGCGGGCGGAGACAAAGCGCCCATCTTCAACTCATGCTGGCGCTGACGGTGTTGTTGATCTGATTGCGCTTGAAGCTGAAAATCAGAAGCTGCGTAAGTCGCTGGCGGAGAAGCTCCGTTCCGAGAACGCAGATCTGCGCAAGAAGCTCGGCCTGGATTGATACCAAGCATTCTTTTCCGGGCGGCTCTTTCTTTGACCGGGAGAACGATTGCCGGGCGAGACTGGATAAGTGTGATCCGCAGAAGGTCAAGGACTTCCACTTCGGACGCCTATTGAACCGAGCGAAACGCATTACGGGAGGGCCACTGAGAGCATTTCATCAAGGTGCTTTTGGCCCGCCCTCAAACAAGTTTGACCTGACGGTCAGCGTGTGACCTAGTGTGTGTGATCACCACTCGACGGTGACCGCCATGATGGGTTTCCGATATCGACGACGTCGATCGCGAAAAGCACGGGCTTTGAAGCTTCTTGCGTTCTCACGGTGCGACGACGCGGTTGCCGCACTCACGGCTCGCAGAATGTCGAGGTTTAGCGTCCAAGTGGACGGCACCGGTGAATCAGCTTAGGTCTTGGAGGATTGACGGAGGCGATCGCTTCCATGGGAATTCGGGAGGTGACATGTTTGGTTTCTTTAAGCGGAAGAGGCACGCTTCGTTTTCACCTGAAGTTCAAGTGCTCTGGTCCGAGGTTGAGAAATTCCGTGTCCGTTACCGAGGGAGCGGGAGGTCCAATGAGAGGGCCTTCGATGATGCCGCTGAGGAAATTTTTGCGACCCTGATTGCTCAAGGCAGTTTTGCAGCAGATCTGATCATCAAGCGGGGATGGTCAGTAGCCGACGCCACGCATATGATGATTGCCGAACATGTTTCTGCTGAGATTCTCTCTGGGAAATTGCACAGCTACCGAGGCATACTTAACGACAAGGGTAACGCATATCTGAAGCTGTTCAAAGTATGTACCGAGAAAATGATCAGCTCGGGTCGGATACCTGCTCAGGAAAGCTATGCAGGGATGCGCGAGTTCGAGCAGGAGATAGCTGCCATCGGCTAGCCTCTGTCGGCTATCGAGATTATCCGACATCCGTGCGAATGGACTTGGATCGACGCACATAGATCAACTCGGTTTTCCGTGTCCACTCAAAGGCTTCCATCTGGTAAGCGAGCACATATTGAGATGCTCTGAAGGCCGAGCCACGAGTTCGCAGCCGAGCGAGCTTTGCTGGCTGGTGGGGTGATCGGCTCGCGTTGAAATGAAGCAGGAAAGTGCTGTGCCACGTTCAAATCTGAAGATTTGCGTGATAGGTTGGGCGCGTCATGATCCGCCACAGAGCCACCCAGAACCAAACGAATAGCAAGCCACCGGTCAAGCTAAAGATCGGCTTCTTGTTGGCTAAGAACTTCACGTTGAATGCCTTTTCCCTGTTCGTTGATACTTTACGTCTCGGTAGCGACCAAGGAGACAATTCCGGCCGGATCGCGTGCGATTGGTCCGTGATGAGCTCGACGAACCATTTTATTACGTCAAGCTCGGGTGTTCAGGTCGTTCCAACGACGTTGCTGAAGCCAGCTAGTGATTTCACCTATCTCGTGGTCGTGGGAGGGCGTCTCAACGAAGACGAGGTCTTGGATGGTGAAGTCCTCCGGTATCTCAAAACGGCATTTGAAAGCAACGTGCCTATCATCGGTCTTTGCACGGGTAGCTTTGTCCTGGCGTCGGCAGGTCTGTTAAAGGGCAAGCGAGCGTGTGTCAGCTGGCTGCATCATAGAGAATTTCGCGAGAAGTTTCCTGAAATCTCAGTCTCGTCACACGAACTGTTTGTTGAGGATGGAAGCGTGATCACTTGCGCTGGAGGAAGCAGCGCAGCCGATCTGGCCGCGTTCCTGTTGAACAGGCACATTGGCGAGTATGCAGAAAGAAATGCTCTGGAGATACTGCAGATCAGCAGACGACGAGATGCCAAGGAAATGCAGACGCGCAACCCGCTTGGACGGGCCGCCGATGACAAGCGGGTCGAATTGGCGCTCTTGATCATGGAGCAACATGTCGAGGACCTGCTGGAGATCGAGGACATTGCTGCGCAGACAGGCCTGTCACGACGGCAGCTTGAACGCTCGTTCCGAGCGAGATTGGGAGTTTCTCCCTCCGCAGCGTACCTAACGATGCGTCTCGATAGTGCCAACCGTCTCGTTCGTACGACCTCCGTGAGCCTGTCGGAAGTTGCTGTTATGACGGGCTTCGAGAATTCCTCGCACTTCATCCGCAAGTTTCGAGAACGTTTCGGCAGTCCTCCAGCGACGGTCCGGAAGATGTTGAAACTGGGAAATCAAGCAATCCAGCAGCCGGTGAGTGCGCTGACCTGTGCGGAAGATGATTATTGATAATTCTAACGCAATCGCGTCTGGATGGCACACGTTTGTCCAGCCTAGTTCCCATCTGACCGTAGCGCCGAAATTGACTTGTCGGTACCGGGCTAGGCTCTCTTCCGCATCATGAACATCAGGAACGGCGCGCCGATCATGGCGGAAACCAGTCCGGCCGGGATTTGATAGGGCGCTGCGATCGTACGTCCCAAGAAATCGGCAAGCACCATGAGAGCGCCACCGATTGCCGCCGACCCGATCATCTGCGGCAATGCGCGCGTCAGACCCGCCTCTCGCGCCAGATGCGGGCCCATCAGGCCGACGAACGACAGGGGGCCGACGGTGAGCGTAGCCGCCCCGGTCATTAGACCGGCCAGGCCGAAGAGGCTAAGTCTCGTCTTCGTCAACGACAAGCCAACCGCTGACGCCGGCGATGGCCCAAGTGGGAGGATGTCCAACCAATGTCGGGCTGCGAACGCAAGAGCGACAAGAACTGCACCAACGCCTATCTCTGTTAGGGCTGTCAATCCGTCAACCAGATAAGTTGAGCCACTCATCCACCGCATGAGAAGAGCGGCCCTTGGATCTCCTGTCGAGCTTAACACGCCCACGACTGCATCGACCATCGCGCTCAGTGCGATCCCGGCAAGCAACACGCGTTCAGGAGAAAAGCCGGATCGGCGCGAGCTAAAGAAAATGACGGCGAGGACTGCGATTGCGCCGGAGACCGCAAAGACAAACTGGCCAAACAGGCCAGGCGCGACTGCAAACAGGCCCACTGCAACGCCGAATGTCGATCCTGCGCTGATACCCAGAACCTCGGGGCTCGACATCTCATTTCCGGTAAGCCGCTGCAAGATCGAGCCTGCGACCGCAAGCATCGCTCCCGACGCCAAAGCGGCGAACACCTTCGGTGCGCGTATTGCCAGAATGTCTGGCGCCATCTCGCCAGATAGAATTGCCAGCCTGCCGTCGACGCTGCGTCCCACGAACATGCTCAGGCCGATGACCAAAAGCAATCCGACCGTTGCGTAGACGAGACCTATTGATGCCCGCGATTGCCGAGGCCTGTTCCAAACGGCAGACTGTTGGATCCGATGACGAATTCTCAGCCGGGGTAAAAGCGCCAGCAAAAGAGGAGATCCGAAGATCGCCGTAACCGCGCCCGTCGGCAAAAAGTCCCCAAGCCCACCAGCAACCAGCTGGAGCACCGCGTCGGCGCAGAAGAGGAGGCTGGCTCCGATGAGAGAAGACCAAAAGATCAATTGTCTTGGACGCCGCGCGCCTGAAAGTCGCGCGAGCGTCGGTGCAACTAGACCGATAAAGCTGATCACGCCAACAGCACTTGTGACGAAGGCGGAAAGGGCGACAGCGCAGGCGATTGCGATGACACGAAGTCGGCCTACCTTGACACCGAGCGATGCTGAGCTGTTGTCGCCGAGATCGAGCAGTGACAGGGGGCGCAGGATCAAAGAGCAAACGACGGCCACTGCCGTGATCTTCCAAAGCAAGGACTTTGGTATGACCCAGCTCTGTTGAGACAGGGATCCGCTTCCCCAGATGAACAGGCTCGCTAGATAGCGCTGATTGAGATAGGTTAGAATAGCCGCCAGGCCGCCGCACCAAAGGCTGAGTACCAGCCCGGACATCACGAGCGAATAGGGCGAAAACCCGCGTCTCGCGCCAAGGCCAAGAACAATCGCAGCTGCAGCCGCGCTTCCGGTCAGAGCGACAAGGTCGCGATTGGCCCCAAGCAGCCCAGGGATGAAGAGCGTTGCCACGACCAGTGCGAGGTTCGCGCCTGCCGAGACACCAAGCGTTGTCGGATCCGCGAGCGGATTGCGCAAGACCTGCTGAAACAAAGCACCCGCTAAAGCAAGTGCTGCGCCTGCAAGGATTGCGGTCGCAAGGCGAGGCATGGTCGAGTAATAGAGTACGAGCCACGTTGCATCGTAGCTTGCCCCAGAAGGTGCCCTCAACGAGGGGGTGACAAGCAACAGAGACGCACAGCTTCCGAGGATGACAAACACTGCAACGACGAGCGCCGGCCCGAGGACGTCTCGGCGAGAAATAGTCATGCGTCGCGCTCCAAGAGATCGGTCAGGAGACCTGCAAATCGGATGGCTTCGTTCATCATGCCGAACATCAGTGCTGCGGGAAGGATCGATAGGTGCCCCGGACGAGCAAATTGAAGCTGGTTCCACAAAGGGCTTTCTGCAAGTTTGGGAAGCACGTCTGGCGGGACGGGATCAAAGGCCACGAGGCGCGCATCTGGGTCCGTAACCTTGGAAAGGTCTTCGATGCCGATGGTTTCGAACCCCCAATAGTTCGATGTCCCCGTCCATGCGTTTTCAACCCCGATCCGCTCGAACACACCGTGGAACAGACCAGGATTGGAATAGATGCGGACGTGACGCGCATCCATGAAGTTGACTAATGCAATTGGCGGAATGTTTTTTCCTGCCAGTCGCTGTCGGCAGTGTTCGAAGAATGCATCGGATCTAAGAAGAAATGCCTCGGCTTGCGTCTGCCGCCCTATTTCAATCGCTAGCTTGCGTGTTGCCGCGATTGCCGACTGAAGAACAGGTCCACTATCAGGTGTGAATATCTCCAGGCGGACGACCCGGCCGTAGGACGTCAGCTTCGGCAGAAGCTCGTCGAGATAGGGTGTCGTCAGGATAATGTCCGGCTTCAGCTGTAGTAGAGTTTCGAAGTTCACCTCAAACGAGCTGCCGATATCGACGACAGACGCTGGCATGACCGGCTCGACCACCCAGCGACCCCAGTCCGCCAGATCGGAGATGCCGACCGGCGGCAGGCCGAGGGAGAGAAGCGTCGATGACAGCCCGTAATCCAGACTGACAATTCTTTGGCCAGGTGCCTGAGCGAAGGCCATGCCTGGAGTAGCCGTCAAGGCAATCGCATGCTGCAGAAAGGTTCTTCGCGAGATGGGCATTAAATCACCGGGTTCAGCACGCGTAGGCAAGTGGGTGATCCAGATTGGGCGCGGCGATAACGTTCATGTCGATTCCATAGATGTCGTGCAGGGTGTCGGGCACGAGAATTTCGGCCGGCGTTCCACTGGCAACGACATGCCCCTTGTTCAGTGCATGAATGCGATCGCAAAAGCGCGCTGCCATATTGATATCGTGAAGGACGATCACCACGCTCCTGCCGCCCTCATGGGCAAGGCGACGAACGAGCGAAAGAACCTCGATCTGATGGGCCACATCGAGTGCCGCAGTCGGTTCATCCAGGAGTAGACAGCGCGCATCCTGAGCGACCAGCATTGCGATCCAGGCGCGTTGCCGTTCGCCGCCGGACAGGGTGCCGACCAAGCGCTCGGCAAGCATCTCGATGTGTGTTGCTCCAAGAGCGGCATCGACCTTACTCTTGTCGACCTCGGAAAACCGACCGAGAGGGCCGTGCCAAGGATAGCGTCCGCAGCCAACAAGCTCGCGAACCGTCATCTCAAGTCCAGTGCTGAGATCTTGCGGCAAATAGGCGACCGCTCGGGCGAAGTCGCGATCGCCGTAGTGACCAAGCTCATAGCCGCCACACGCAACAGTTCCTGATGTGGGCACCAGCTGACGCCCTAGAATCTTCAAAAGGCTGGACTTGCCCGATCCATTGTGCCCGACCAGAGCGACGACTTCCCCAACGGGAAACTTGAGGCTGACATTTGACAGGATGGTGTTGCCCTGGATGGAAAGCCCAACCTGGCTGACGTCGAACGCCGTTCGCACCTGGGAAGGTGCGTGGTCAGGCTCTAGCGAGGTCAAAGTGTTCGCCCTTTCCATTGACTATCGTGTCAGCGATTGATGGTCGTCGGTGCGAGCGCTTTCGAAAGCGATACCAACGGCTCGATTTACGGCTGGTCCGAGCGCCGACATGTGTGTTTGTCCGGCGAAGAGCTCGAACTGCGTCTGAATGCCGGTGGCGGGATCATGCAGCCGATCCGCCATTTCCCGCGCAAGCGTCACCGTACGTTCAACCTTGCGTTTCTCCGCACGGGACGCAGCGTCGTCGTTGCGATATTGGAAGGGAGCAAGCTCATCGCCTTCATACTCGCCAGCCGACAGGTGAAGAAGAACCGGCGGGCCAATTACGGGCTGTCGCGCTGCCTCGTTGTTCAGGATCTCGCTTTCCTCCCAATAGATCGTCGGACTTGCAGCAATCCAGTTGGTGAAAAGGCTTGGACGTTCGAAGAGAGCATAAAGCGTAAAGAGCCCACCGAACGAATGGCCGAAGAGCGACCTGCGCGTTGCATCGATGCGCGTCACTGCGTCAAGGCGTGGGAAAAGTCGGTGTTCGATAAGATCGACGAGTTGACCGGTCCCGCCAATACGGACGGGTGGTCCGCCCTCGAAATATGGCGGATAGGATTTGACTGGTGGAGGGCCGAGATCCCAAGCCCTTCGCAAGGCGTCATAGGGCTCCTCGCAGGGGTAGCCGATCGCGGCAACAACCCCCCAATCGACGTTGGTTCCACTTGGATAAGGGGCTTGCGTCACCAAACTGGCGAAAGCGAAAGGGAATGTCGCATTGCCGTCGGTCGTAACCAAAAGAGGCCAGCCGCCCACAGGCGGCTCGCCTTTTGGTATGAACAGGAAGATGCGGTATGGGTCACCACCGTCGGTTGGCTCAAGGTCGAAATGAACGGTTCCGGGCAAGGCGTATGCTTGATCAGTCATATTCATTCCGTTTATCGCTTGGTCGATCGACAAGTGGCTGCAATGCTCGTCACCACTTGAATTTCAGCGATCCCATGACCGTGCGACCCTGGCCAGTGTAGCAGTAGCCATCGGTGCAGACCTGTTCGCGCCGATCTGCGAGGTTGGTGGCGCTTACGGATAGAGACAATCCCTTGAGTTCGGGAGAGCTCACGCCGAAGTCGTATGAGACAACGGCATCCAGATAGCCAACGCCGGCGTTCTTGGCTGTATTCGCGTCGCTGGTGAAGGAACTGCTCATGGCGCGAATGCCGCCACCAATGCTGAGCCCCGGTATGGCGGATGTCTCCGGCATCGCGTAGTTCACCCACAACGAAGCAACGTGGCGCGGCACGGTCGAAGGAGCATTGCCGATCAGCGTCTCGTCGATGTTGCCGGTGATTTCGGCGTGGGCATAGGTGTAGGCGGCAATTACGCTTATGCCGTTGTCGAACTGTCGACGCGCTTCAAGCTCGAAACCCTTATAGGTGTTCTCGCCGGAGTTCTCGTAATAGTAAAAGGCAGGCAGCACGAAGCCGGCATATTGCGGCTTGCCTGTTTCCACCAGCTGGTAGACGGCGGCGCTCAAGGAATAGTTTGCATCGTCAGGCTGGTATTTGACACCAACTTCGATCTGTCGGCCTTTGGTCGGATCGAGTACTTCTCCGTTCACCGAAAGGTTCGTGGATGGCACGAAGGACGTCCCGAAGTTGACATAGGGCGCAATGCCGTTGTCGAAGAGATAGAGCAGCCCCACCTGTCCGGAGAGAACGCCATCGTCCTTGACGTCTGTGGTACCGGCGTCTTTATCGGTCGATTCCTGGTGTGCCCAGTCATAGCGAAGGCCCGCTACGGCGCGCCAGTTGCCGAATTCCATCTGATCCTGTGCGTAGACGCCGGTCTGATTGAGGCTGCTGCCGCTGAAGGTGTCGAGTGCGGGTACAGGCACGCTTGCGCCGGGCGTATTTGCGGGAGCGCTGCTGCCGCCCATGGCGAAGTCTGATGAGACCCACGTGTAGTCGAGGCCGCCGAGCAGCGTGTGGGAGACGTCGCCGGTATCGAACTTCGCCTCAAGCTGATTGTCGATCTGATAGCTGCGCATGTCCTCCGTCACCGCGGTCGTCGGCCAGCTGCCGTCCGTATTGACTAGGATGCGGTTGAGATAGTGGGCCTTCAGATCGACATCGCCGGCGCGGGCATTCTGGCGGAAGGTGATGCCGTTGTCGAAATTGTGCTCCAGCTGATAGCCGAGCTGATACTGTTCGACCTTCTGGCTGTTGAAGTCGGGGTCGGTATAAAGGAAGACGTTGTCATCCTGCAGGTAGCTCCAGGCGCTTGCGCCAGTTTCGCTTTTCTGCGCTAAGCCGTAGACGGTCAGGGTCGTGTCCTCGTCCGGTTTCCAGGTGGCGGAGGGCTGCAGCAGATAGCGGTCGTCGGCAATGTCGTAACTTCCGTCACCCGCGCGGGCCAGGCCGACAAGACGGTAATCGATCTCGTCGTTGATCGCCCCGCCAAAGTCGAAGGCAGCCTGCTTGCGGCCGAATGTGCCGTACTGCAGCTCGATCTCGTGGTGCTCTTCCCCGAGCGGCAGCTTCGATATGCGGTTGACGATGCCAGCGGCACTTGCCGCGCCGTACATTACCGATACCGGACCCTTCAGGACTTCGATGCGATCCAGCGTATAGACTTCCGTCATGAACGAGCCGTAGTTCATGATCGGCTGGCGCAGACCATCACGGAAGTCGCCAGTGGTCGTTGTCTCAATGCCTCGGATGTAGATCTGGTCGAACCGCGGGTCGTAGCCGAAGGCGCCGGTGGTGACGCCTGAGGCATAGCGAGCCGCCTGGATCATGTCGGTCACGGCGCGCTCATCCATTTCCGCGCGGGTGACAACGGATACCGAACGCGGCGTCTCGACTAGCGGGGTGTCCGTCTTCGTGGCCGATATCGTGCGCTTGGGCACGACCGTTGCATTGTCTTCTTTGATGGACTGAGGATTGGCGCCGTTGCCGGTGACGGTGATCTTCTCGAGTTCGGTGCTGTTGCTGTCCTGTGCGAGGGCAGAGCTCATATTCAGAGCGGTTGCAGCGACCATTCCCACGAGCACTGTGGAACTGAGAAGACCTCGACCAGTACGAGTTCGTTCAAAAGAATATGCCATTGCGCGACCCTTCCCGGCAAGCAGCGGCGCCGGCATGTCGCTGACGCAAGACTGAAATTCTCGACACGGCAGTTTTTGCCGCTGAAAGGCGCATTGCCTTCGAGCGCATCAATAAAAACATAACAAAATGAGTCAAGATATAGAGCGGGATTTACCGGCATTTGTCAGCACTTTTTGCCGATCCACACAGGCTGTTCAGAAGCGAATTCGAGTATCCGCTTAAATTTCAGCCAAACCGACCCAGGGGTCGGGCCGGGGACGGCGCCGCAGATTAGCGATTGAAGGTACACGGCTGGGAAGATGTCGACTGGCTGAGGACATTCGTGTGACCAGTCCGACCGAAGAGCGTGCAGCAAAACTCGACGGCCGCTTTTCGCTCGACTTTTCTCTGTTGAAACAGAGTTTTAGACAATTGAAAGCGTTACCGCATCCTCGCGTCGCTGGCTTCGCCTCCAAAATGCATTCGGGGTGAGGTGGGAAAGTGATCGGGTTTTGCGCTTGCAATGCTTATCGAATGGTCGCAAAGCCATGTTCAGAGCGCCGCAGCTGTCTCTTAGAGATGTCGGCAGATTTTATCGGATACCAAAGGTTGATCATGACTCGCCAGCTTTCTCTTTCTCGCGACCGGATCTCTGTGCTTCTGCTCGAAGGCATCAGCCAAAGCGCCGTGGATTACTTTGCAGCGTCTGGATACACAAATCTCACTCATTTGCCCAAAGCACTCGACGATAGGGATCTCAAGAGCCACATTGCGGACGCGCATATCATTGGTATTCGTTCAAGAACGCAGCTGACAGACGAGATCTTCGAATCTGCCAAAAAGCTGATTGCCGTCGGCTGTTTCTCCGTCGGCACGAACCAGGTCGATCTCGAGGCGGCGCGCCGCCGCGGAATACCAGTCTTCAATGCGCCCTATTCGAACACCCGTTCGGTGGCGGAGCTTGTGATTGGCGAGATCATCATGCTCACACGACAGATCTTCCCGCGCTCTGCTTCAGCGCATCAGGGCGGCTGGGAAAAATCTGCCGTTGGCAGCCGCGAGGTGCGTGGCAAAACGCTCGGCATAGTCGGCTATGGCAATATCGGCTCGCAGCTCAGCGCGCTTGCCGAAAGCATGGGGATGGTGGTGCGCTATTTCGACCTTTCCGATCGGCTGCGCCGGGGCAATTCGGAATCGCTGGCGTCGCTCGGCGAGCTCCTCGAAATCTCGGACTATGTGACGATGCACGTTCCCGAGACCGCATCGACCCAGAACATGATCGGCGAGGCCGAACTGCGCCGCATGAAGAAGGGCGCGATCTTCATCAACAATTCGCGCGGCACTGTCGTCGATCTCGATGCGCTCGCGACGGTGTTGAAGGAAGGGCATCTGTCCGGGGCTGCCGTCGATGTGTTTCCCGTGGAGCCGGCATCGAACAAGGATCGTTTCGAAACGCCGCTTCAGGGTTTGAGCAACGTCATACTGACACCCCATATCGGCGGCTCGACCGAAGAGGCGCAGGAGCGCATCGGCGGCGAAGTCTCCAGAAAGCTGGTCGAATATTCCGACATCGGCTCGACAATGGGCGCGGTCAATTTTCCTCAAGTTCAACTGCCCGAGCGTCCAAACGGCACGCGTTTTATCCACGTCCACGAAAACCGTCCCGGCACGCTCATCAAGCTCAACGAGATTTTCTCCTCGCGGGGGCTCAATATCATCGCCGAGTTTCTGCAGACCCATGGCGATACGGGCTATGTGGTGATCGAGGTCGAGGGCGTTTCCGAGACGTCCGATGAAATTCTACAGGCGCTGCGCGCGATACCGGGCACGATCAGAACGCGATTGCTCTATTGAGGTGCGCTCTGTGACGCAACGTCAAGGTTGCTATCGGATCGGATTTGCAAAGGGGCGCAAACATGCCCCTCCGCATGAGTTAATTTCAACAGGGCGACGGGGCGGAAGATAATTTTCTCATCAACGCCATCACCGGCGGCGTTGTGAAGGCTGCATTCTACTGTTGCTGTGCGACGCGGCTTAATCAAGCCGCCCGGCGCGCCTTCACGCCGGATGCCAGTGTTTCGAGAGACTTGACGGTCGTCGGCCAGTCGATGCATCCGTCCGTAATGCTCTGGCCGTAGACGAGCTTCTTACCGGGGATCAGATCCTGCCGACCGCCGACGATATTGCTTTCGACCATTGCGCCGATGATCGCATCATTGCCGTCGGCGAGTTGTTGCGCGACATCCTGCAGGACGGCGGGCTGGTTCTCAGGGTCCTTAAGGCTGTTGGCGTGGCTCGCATCGATCATGACACGCGGGTCGAGCTTCGCGTCGCCGGACGCGGCTATTGCTGCCGCAACGCTTTCGCGATCATAGTTAGGTTGCTTGCCGCCGCGCAGGATGACGTGGCAATCCTCGTTGCCGCTTGTCGATGCGATCGCCGCGCGTCCTTCCTTCGTGACAGCCGGAAAATGATGCGGCTGCGAGGCAGCCATGATGGCGTCGAGGGCGACACGGACATCGCCTGTGGTGCCGTTCTTGAAGCCGATCGCCGAGGAGAGGCCGGAGGCAAGCTCCCTGTGGACCTGGCTTTCAGTCGTGCGCGCACCGATCGCACCCCAGCTTACGAGGTCGGCGATGTATTGCGGTGTGATGGTATCGAGGAATTCGCAGCCCGCCGGCAGGTCAAGCTCGTTCACATCGAGCAGCAGCTTGCGGGCAAGACGCAGACCGTCCTCGATCCGAAAGCTACCGTCGAGGCCGGGATCGTTGATCAGGCCCTTCCACCCAACCGTCGTCCGCGGCTTTTCGAAGTAGACACGCATGACGATCTCCAGGTCGCTTTTCAGCCGGTCGCGCTGTTCTTTGAGCCGCTTGGCATAGTCGATTGCCGCGACCGGATCATGGATAGAGCAGGGGCCGACGACGACGAGAAGCCTGTCGTCCTTCTTGGTCAGGATATTATGGATGGCACTGCGTGCGCCGAGCACTGTTTTGCTGACAGTCTCGTCACGCGGCAGCTCGTCGATGATGCGTGCAGGCGAGGAGAGTTCGACGATGTTGGTTATACGCAGGTCGTCAGTCGGGTTGGTCACGGTATTGGTCTCCAGGAGGTCATACCGGGCGCATAAAAAAACCGCCAGGTTGACTAGCGGTTGGTCGGGTGAAATTGCGTCTTTCTTAGCTACGCACGCTCCCGCTTCCGCACTGAGGTACGGTAATAATAAAATCGGGAAACATAGGCGCGTGCGATCGACATACCACCTTGCTACAACAAGCCGAGCGACTTGTCACTTACGATCTCCATTCTTCGCTCGCGAGCCGGAGCAAGGCCGGCGGAATTAGCCTGCTAGATGCTTACGGGAATGCAGCGATAGGACGGGCAGGGGCGTCGACGTCGCGATCACTGCTTCGGCAGTATCAGAGTGTTACTCCAACAGCAGCCAGGCGGTCGCCATCGGGGCACCGGTGACAAATGACGTCGCTTTCCCGTTTTGCCGCTGAAGTTAAAAGATTGCCTTCGAGACTTGCTGTGAGGCGGTAGCGCAAGGTTTAACATCGCCCTACCGCGCTGTTCGGCGTTATCGCTTGGTGAGAACCGCGCCATTTTTTGCGGGCTTGCCGTTGTTGCCTATGCCACTGGCGGAGATTTTCGCTTTGTCAGCACTCTGCATCGTCATTGTGGCCGTCCAGCCATTGTTGTCGTCCAACTTGACCGTGCTGCCACTGACCGAACCCGTCACCTTGGGTCTCGCGAAGCCATTGTTGATCCAGGATACGACCTTTCCGTTGCTGATTTTAACGGTCGTTTTTCTCCCGCCTCCGCTACTCGTCCCTGACCAAGTGCCATCCCAAGGCGCAGCGTCTTTTGCGAATATGGGACTGGCTACACCGAGCACTCCCGACGCGGCGATGGCAACAATCATAGCTCTGCGATTTAACATGAAATCTCCCGGCAATTTAATGGGGTTGACCATACTAGTCTTACGAGCTTCTTGTAGGTTGGCATCCCTCGTATGGGTGACGTAAGAAGATATACTGTCCCGGCGTGTGTCGAGATGACCAAGCTCGCCGCGCAACCCCATCCCCCGAGCATTGCGAACGGCTCGAGTTCGTCCGATAGGCCGGTTCTGCTTGAAAATGTTCTGTATGTTATGTATAGTTCAGAACATACAGAACAGGAGAGTTCGGTATGACGAAGTCTATCAGCACGACCGAGTTTATGCGCGATTTCGGGCGGTATCACGACGAAGCCCGCCAGCAGCCGATCACCTTGACTAAATACGGACGCCCGTCCGTGGTGGTCGTATCGGCCGACCTTTTTGAGCGCATGAGCGGCAATACCGACTCGCGCCGAGCCTATGCTGCGGGTGAGATGCCCGAAGAACTGGCTGACAAGTTTGCGGCACAGCTTGGGGCAGACAGTGCCGAGTTCAAGGCGACCAAAGATGACTAAGCGCTTCTCGAAAGGGGACGTCGTCTCCTATCCCTAACTGTGGCGTTGGCAGCATGAAGCCGACCCCGAGCGGGACCACGGCGAAAAGGACCGTCCGACCCGTCTGATCCTGACGATGACGGATGCAGAGGGCCCGCTTGCCAGCCGGTCTTCGACGACTTCATTGCGGGTGAGATCGAGCTTTCCGAGATGATGCCGAAGGTCAAGGCGATCCTCGGAATCTCCTGAAATGGCTTTCACCCTTGCTGATGGCGTCACCCTAAAGAACAAGGTCGGCGCCGGCATCGCATGCGATCTCGTCTCGCTTTTGCAATGAATTCTCTGTGGGCTAGTTCCATAATGTTTATTACCCAACTTTTTAATGTAAGGGCTATTTAGTAAT
>UBQW01000039.1 GCA_900467745.1 Hyphomicrobiales bacterium | reverse complement strand
GTCTTGGGGGGCGGGGGGGCGGTGACGCCGGGGATGGCGCGCAAGGTGATGCCCTGGTGGGCGTAGTCCATCAGGCGCTTGAAGGTCATGGCGGGCAGCGTGCCGCCGGTCATCTTATTGGTCGAGGTATAGTCGTCGTTGCCGAACCAGACGGCGGTGGTGAAATTGCCGGTGAAGCCGATGAACCAGGCGTCGCGATAGGCCTGCGTCGTGCCGGTCTTGCCTGCCGTGAGGATGCCGTTGTCGAGGGCTGCGCGCCTTGCGGTGCCGACATAGGGCACGCGCGACAGCATCTGGTTCATGTAGGCGTCGGCCTGCTCGGAGAGCACCCGCTTGGCCGGTGGCTCGTCCTTGTCGAAATCGTAGAGAACGTCGCCGCCGTAATCGAGGATCTGCGTGATGCCGTGGCGCCGCGACTGGTAGCCGCCGGCAGGGAAGACCGCATAGGCGGTCGCCTGGTCCATGACGGTGACTTCCGAGGTGCCGATCGGGATCGTCACGTCGTTTCGAACCGGCGATTCCACGCCGAGATTGGTGGCCATGGCCCGGATCGGGGCGATGCCGAACTTCTCCTTGGCGAGGCGGACCGGGATGGTGTTGATCGACTGCGCCACCGCGGTCGCGATCGTGATGCGGCCAGCGTAGCGGTTTTCGTAATTGTGCGGGCTCCAGTTGCCCCAGGAGATCGGCGCGTCGACGACGATGCTGTCGGGCGTCATGCCGTTCTCCATGGCCACTGAGTAGGTGTAGACCTTGAAGGAGGAGCCCGGCTGGCGCAGCGCCTTGGTGGCGCGGTTGAACTGGCTCTCGCCGTAATCGCGGCCGCCCACCATGGCGCGCACCGCGCCGCCGTTTTCGATCATCACCATCGCGCCCTGCTTGGCGTGATAGCTCTCGCCATATTCGCGCAGCGACGTCTCCATCGAATCCTCGGCCGCGTGCTGCAGGCCCATGTCGACGGTGGTGCGCACGATCAGCGAATGCTGGTGGAAGCGCGGCGAAAGCCGCATGGTTTCGTCGAAAGCCCAGTCGAGGAAGAAATCGGGCGATTCCACCTGGTTGCGGTCGACGACGGTGGCCGGGCTGCGGCGTGCGGCGATCACCTGGCCCTCGGTCATCATGCCGCTCTGCACGAGATTGGTCAGAACCTCGTTGGCGCGGCCGCGCGCGGCCGGCAGGTTGACGTGCGGGGCGTATTTCGCCGGCGCCTTGAAGAGGCCGGCGAGCATGGCGGATTCGGCAAGGTTCACATCGGTGATGTTCTTGCCGAAATAGAACTGCGCCGCCGCCGCCGCCCCGAAGGTGCCGCCGCCCATATAGGCGCGGTCGAGGTAGGTGGAGAGGATTTCCTTCTTCGACAGATTGGCTTCGAGCCACAGTGCCAGGAAGGCCTCGGTGATCTTGCGGTCGATCGATCGTTCGTTGGAGAGGAACAGGTTCTTGGCGAGCTGCTGCGTCAGTGTCGAGCCGCCCTGGACCACGCCGCCGGCCTGCGCGTTCGTCACGATGGCGCGGAAGAGGCCGATCACGTCGATGCCGAAGTGGCTGAAAAAGCGGCGGTCTTCGGTCGCCAGCACCGACTTGATCAGGCTGTCGGGCAGCTCGTCGATCGGCACGGAATTCTGGTGGATGACGCCGCGATGGCCGATGACGTTGCCATAGCGGTCGAGAAAGGTGACGGCATAATCGCCGCGATTGCGCCAATCTTCCTTGGTAGCTTCGAATGCGGGCTGAGCAAGGGCAAGCATCAAGACGGCGCCGACCGAACCCCATGTCAGGCCTTCGCCGGCGACCTCGAAGACCATGCGCTTCCAGCCGCGAACGCGGAAGCGGCGGAAGAAGATGGTTATGTCTTCCCAGATTTCGGCGGAGCGGAAACCGGCGTTCCAGATGGTGGAATCGATCCAGGAATCGATCTTCAGCAGCAAGTGGCGTTTCTTGCGCGGCTGCTTTTCTGGATTGTCCGGATCCGTCACGTCTTATATTCCCGCCCGATCAGTCAGTTCGACACTGGCTAGCTTGGGCTAACCTGAGCTCGAACTATGGCAAATCTGCCGCTCGCATCCGGGGTAACCGGCGCAGGGTGAATCTTTGGTTGATTTGCCTGAGAAGAACAAGAGAAATGGAAAGCACTCACGCGATTTTGCGGGTGCTGTTGCAAGAACGGAATGATGGAAGAGCAACCCTTCTGGAAGCAAAAGACGCTGAACGAGATGACCAATGCCGAGTGGGAAAGCATCTGCGACGGCTGCGGTCTCTGTTGTCTCAACAAGCTCGAGGAGTGGGATAGCGGCGATATCTACTTCACCTCGATCCGCTGCAAACTGCTGGATAGCGAAAGTTGTCAGTGTTCCAGCTACCCCAATCGCTGGGATTTCGTGCCCGATTGCGTGCAGCTGACCAAAGAGAATGTCGACGAAATCCCCTGGCTGCCACCGACCTGCGGCTACCGGCTGCTGAACGAGGGCCGCGATCTCTACTGGTGGCATCCGCTGGTATCGGGCGATCGCGAGACCGTGCACATCGCCGGCATTTCGGCACGCGGCCGCACCATCGACGAGACCGGCATCGATGTCGACAATTACGAGGACTATGTCGTCGACTGGCCGCTGACAGTGGGCGACGATGCGCCGAAGACGCCGGATGAAGTGGGCAATCGCTGAGCGGATTCTGGCTGAATCAACTCATGGGGAAGGGATGACAACGAACTGTCTTTGCAGGGTTTTCGGCGCGGCGTTCTGCCAGGAGCGGCGCACCAGATCCTGCACCAGCGCGTCGCTCGCCAGCTGAAAGAACAGCCGCGTCGAGCCGCGCAATCCCCAGCCGCCGGGAACCGCGATCGTCTCCTTCGGCGAGACCGCCAGCGTCATGTGCTGCTGCTCCGGCGTCAGCCTGACGACGCAATAATCCTGCTCCGGCATGGTCAGGAAAATCCGCGTCCGCACGCGAAAATCGCGTGTGCCGTGATGCGCGCTCTCGACCGCCTCGGGCAGGCTGAGCGCGAAGGATGCAAGCTCTTCGCGGGTCATGATCTGTATTTTAGCACAATAGAATATTGTGAGGCCAATCAGAAAAACTCACGCAGCCGCGCGCTGGTCTTCCCTTGCGCCGTCAGGCCGCTCCAGCTCGGTTCTCGCAAGCGCCCGCTGCAGCGCCTCGATGCAGATGGGGTCATGCGCCTGGCCGGCACCTTCCCACAGGATCGACAGCGCCTTGGAGATCGGAAGCGCTGCGCGATAGGGGCGGTCGGCGGTGAGCGCGTCGAACACGTCGGCGGTCGAGACGATGCGGACCTCCATCGGGATTTCATCGGCCATCAGCCCGCGCGGATAGCCCTTGCCGTCCAGCCGCTCGTGATGGGCGCCGCCGATGCGGGCGAGGTCGGAGAAGGCGCCGATATGGGAGAGGATCATCTCAGAGAACTCGGCATGGCGCTTCATCCGGCCCCATTCCTGGTCGTCGAGCTTGCCTGGCTTGTCGAGCACGCTGTTGCTGACGCCGAGCTTGCCGATATCGTGAAGCAGGGCGGCGCGGCGCAGCAGTCGACGGCCTTTCTCGTCGATCCCCATCTCCTCGGCGATCAGGTCGGTAAACAGCGCCACGCGGTCGCTATGGCCTGACGTATAGGGGCTTTTGGCATCGATGACACGGGCGAAAGCGGCAGCGATATCATCGAGATAATCGTCGTCGGCCATGATCGCCTGCTGGCCGGGCTCGCTGTCGAGCACGATCGTCTCCAGCTGCTCGGATCGCAACGTCTGCCAGAAGGTGTCGCGGCCGGCGATGCGGATGAAGGCGGCGGCCAGTGAAGGATCGAACCAGCTGCCGGCGCGCTTTTCAATCTCGGCGATGGCGGCCTGCGGCCCGGCGCTCATCTGGAAGATATCGGCCACCTGCGACAACAACGCGATGCGCGAATAGAGCGGGATTTCCTCGCCCGAGATGCCGAGCGGCTTGCCGCCGCCGTTCCAGTGTTCGTCGAGGCTGAGCACGCCGTTCGCGACGCCTTCCGAAAAGCGCATCTGCCTGGCGATCTCGGCACCGCGCTGGCAGCGGGTCTGGATCAGGTCGGTGGCGATCCGCCCGCCGTTCTGCAGGATGTTGACGATCCCGCGAAACCGCTCGGCAAGGCCGGCCTGCATGCCGGTGTGCGAAAGCACGAAGCGCAGCACCTGGCTGAGACTGCCATCAACCAGCTTGAAGTCGCGCTTGAAGGAGAGATCGTCAGCCATGTAGAGCTCGCAGATCCGCGCCGCATTGCTGCTGCAGCCGAGATCCTTGAGGAGCAGCGTATAGTAGAGCTCCTGCAACGCCTCATCGGCCATGCCGATCTCGCGGCCGATATGGGTGCCGATATAGCAGGCGCGGATGCAATGGCCGGGCGGCTGGCCCTCGGTGAGGTCGAGCGCCTTGCTCAACGCCTCGATAATCTCCGCTAGTCGTATCTGGATGGCCTGCATGTGGATCGCCCTTTGCTGCGATCCGTTCTAGCCGTGGCTTTCTTGAGGATTCATTGAAATATCGGGAGAAAGGCCAGAAAACCTATATTTATCAATAGATTAGACATAGATAAATTGCAATTCGACTGCGCGTTGCAGGAGAATTTTCCGGATTTAGGAAAATAATCCTTGACGGCGTAACGGTGCTTTGATAGGGTTATGGCATAGTCGGAAAGTTGCGGGCAGGACGCGGCGAGGGGCACGGTCTCCTGGCTGATCGGTCATTGTTGCCGGCACCGCCGCTTCTCCACGCAACGCCTGTTGCCACGGGATCTCCCCATGACCGATATCGACGATTTCGCGCCGGAGCTGTTTGGCCTCTGGCCGGCTCACCACGCTTATGACAGTGCTACCGCGCAGGCTCTCGACGTGGACAGGGCAAAGGCGGTGGCCGAGGCCTGTATGCTTGAGACCAAGTCCGCGGCATCGCCGGCCGAAGAGCTGCGGGTGCTCCTGAACGAGATGACCGCCGAGATGCGCGAGCAGTTTTCGGCCTTTCGTGATCTGCGAAGGGCCGCCGAGCAGGCGGCCTCCAGCGGTGGCGACGATGCTGCCGCCAAGCTTGCTCGCGCCGATTTGAAGGCCGCGACCGATGCCATGTCGCTGATCGTGCGCACGCTGGAGAAGATCGACCAGCTGCAGCGCCAGTTCGCCCGCGACCGCGAGCAGGCGGCCGAAGAGAGCGAAGCGGCGAGGGGGCTCGACCATGTCAAAGCGAAATTCCTCGCACGCATCGAAGAGCGAGCCGAAGCCCGCGCCCGACAATTGCTGGCCGAATGGCAGCGCGACGGCGCTCCCCCAATCACTGACGACGGACCAGCCCTCGCCAGCCGCGAAGCCGAACCGGATTGAGCGGCGCGTCGCGGACGCCAATACGGGCAAGGTCGCTGGCGCCTTGCTGGACTACAGTCATAAAATGGATGCGATCGTGGCGAAACGGGCTGATGACCGCGCGGTGATCCTGGGCGCCGTTGCGCGTGGCGCCGCGTTGGCCGGGGCGATGTCGCAGCCGGATAGCGGGACGGTAGCGGCGGCGGTTTCCAGTGAGGCGCCGGTGGTTGACGCCGTGACGAGCGGTCTGCCCCGGTGCGCCAACGCCGATGTCCATGCTGGCGCTGATGCCAACGCCGGTGCCCATGCTGGCGCCGATGCCGAAGCTGGCGCCGTTGCCGATACCGGCGAACCCAATCTCTCGCTGGCCGACATGCTCGACCTTCCCGCCGAGGACCTCGCGGAACGGCTGGCGCTCTGGCCCTCGCTTGGCAATCTCTGGGCCTTCACCGGTCGCGACGAACAGCAGCCGCCGCCGGGAGACTGGCGCACATGGCTGATCATGGGCGGGCGCGGCTCGGGCAAGACGCGGGCAGGGGCCGAATGGGTGCATGCGATTGCGAGCGCCGGTCGCGTGTCGGATCTGCGCATCGCGCTGATCGCCGAAACGCTGGGCGATGCCCGCGAGGTGATGATCGACGGCATCTCGGGGATCATGCGGATCGCCCGCAGCCGTCGTCCCGAGTTCGAGATCTCCCGCCGCCGGCTTGTCTGGCCGAATGGCGCGGTGGCGCAGATATTCTCTCCGGAAGATCCCGAAAGCCTGCGCGGTCCGCAGTTTCATTTCGCCTGGAGCGATGAGCTCGCAAAGTGGAAGCATGGTCAGGATACCTGGGACATGCTGCAGTTCGGCCTGAGACTGGGTAACGCACCACGCCAACTGGTGACGACGACGCCGCGCCCGGTGCCGCTTTTGAAGGCGCTGATATCGGACCCGACGACGCTGACGACGCGCATCAGCACCCGCGCCAATGCTCAAAACCTGGCGCCCGGCTTTATCGACGCGCTGGCAAACCGCTATGGCGGCACGCGGCTGGGGCGGCAGGAGCTGGATGGCGAGCTGATCGAGGATCGCGAGGATGCGCTCTGGCGCCGCGAGATGTTCGATGCCGTCACGATCCGCCTTTCCGGCGATCTCCGCCGCATCGTCGTGGCGGTCGATCCGCCGGCGGCGGCGGGGCCGACGTCTTGTTGCGGCATTGTCGTGGCCGGGCTGGATGCCTCGGGCCGTGCCGTGGTGCTGGCGGATTGCTCGGTGGAGGGCGCAAGCCCGGCGGGCTGGGCGGGTGCGGTGGCGAAAGCCTATCGCCGCTTCGCCGCCGACCGCGTGGTGGCCGAGATCAACCAGGGCGGCGATATGGTCACCGCTATGCTGAAAAGCATCGACGAGACGCTGCCGGTAACGGCAGTGCGCGCCACGCGCGGCAAATTCCTGCGCGCCGAACCGGTGGCCGCACTCTACGAGCAGGGGCGTGTCGCTCATGCCGGGCGCTTCATGGCGCTGGAAGATCAGATGTGTGATTTCGGCCCGGATGGCTTGTCTTCGGGGCGCTCGCCCGACCGGCTGGATGCACTGGTCTGGGCGCTGACGGCGTTGATGCTTGAGGGGGGCGGGGAACCGCGTGTGCGGGGTATTTGAAGCCTTGAGGGCGTATTGGCCACTCCCGGAGGAGCAGCCCGTGAGGGGGTGTTTGACACCCCCTGGCACTTGCGCTTAACGCTGCTGTTGCTGCGTCGCCGGACGTTGCTCTTGCGGCACGGGGCGAACCTGACGCCACTCGCTTTCGAGTTGGTCCGTCACGTGCTGGGGAATGATCGGCTGATTGCTGTGAACGGGCTGCGTCATGCGGTCCTCCGAAGACGAATTGAATGATGGATCATCACTGCCATGCGCCAAACGGTCTGTAAATCAGGGCATTAAACGCTTTAAACGATTAAAATAAATTTAATCGATTAAGGACATCAAGTCCTCATCAGCTTTTAGGATTACACGCTATGGTTATCCACATCGACAGGCGATTTTTCTTCGACACGGTGCGCGAGGCGCTGTTCAAGGGCACGCTTTCGGCCCCGCAGGTCGAGGGCATGACGGCGATTCTGAATTTCTGGGAAGAGCGCATGGCCGACGCCGACCCGCGCTGGCTGGCCTATATCCTGGCGACCGCCTTTCACGAGACGGCCTACACCATGCAGCCCGTGCGCGAGACGCTGGCGACGAGCGATGCGCGTGCCGTCGAGATCCTGGAAAATGCATTCGCCAGCGGCAAGCTCTCCTGGGTGAAGACGCCCTATTGGCGGCCCGACGAGGACGGCAAGAGCTGGCTCGGCCGCGGCCTTGTGCAACTCACCCACAAGCGCAATTACGAGGCGATGAGCGTTCTCACCGGCATCGATCTCGTCGCCGAGCCCGACCGGGCGATGGAGATGGGGCCGGCGGTATCGATCCTGATCGAGGGCATGGTTCAGGGCAGCTTCTCCAAGCACAAGCTCGCCGACCATCTGAACGCGACGAATGACGACTGGATCAACGCGCGGCGCATCGTCAACGGCACCGATCGGGCCGAGAAACTGGCGGGCTACGGCAAGACCTTCCTCGCCGCCATCAGGCCCGAGCAGCCGACGAGCTGGTTCGCCCGGTTGAAGCAATGGGTCTGCCGTGGTATCGCCCGGCTTATGGGCTAAGCCCGCATCAGACAGACAGGAGTCCCGCGTGATCCGTCACATCGTCTTCTTCACGGCGCCGATCGAAAACCTGGAGAAGGTGCGCGCCGGCTTGTCGATCCTGACGGCCATCCCGCACGCCCGGCTGCTTGAGATCGGCACCAATGTGAAGACCGACCAGCTCGGCACAGAGGTCGACCTGATCGTCTACGGCGAGTTCGACGACGAGGCGGCACTTGCCGCCTACAAGGCGCACCCGAACTACCAGCTCTCCATCGACCTCGTCCGCCCCATCCGGGAGATGCGCATTGCGGCGGATTACGAGAGCGACCTGGCGGTGAAGCAGCCGCTGGGGTGATTGGGGGCTTAGCCGTTCGTGCCTGTGGTTCGCCAACGAGGCGGCCTTGGAAATTGGATTGTTGCCAACAAGAACTGCCTGTAAAATCATTGCGACTGGAACTCAGTTGCGATGATGGGCGATCAATCGTGTCAACCGGATTGCAACTATCTGATTGACGGGAGAGATCTATGAAGCCGATCAATTACAAGGGCTATCAGGCGTCGGTCGAGCGTCAGGATGGCACGCTGTTCATCAAGATACTGCATATCGACGATCTCCTGCTGGCGGAGTGCGAGGATTCGAGGCTCGTGGAAGCGGCCGCGCGGGCACTGATCGACGACTACATCCAAACCCGCATTGATCTCGCTGCCTGATCTTCGCAACTGACGCGCTCAAGCGCCACAAACGCGCCGGTTGCCGCCGCGTGCATTTTTCCGGTTTTAATTCAACCTGAAGTCGGATATTCCCATTGAGTTGGGAAAACACACGTTTCAGGAGATAAAATTGAAGATCATGGTGATGACGGCGGCGCTGCTGCTTTCGGGCGCGGGCTTGGCCGAGGCGGCTTCCTGCGAGGCGAATTTCAAGGTGTCGGGCGTACCGATGATGACGGCGCTGAGCTACAAGACGTGGCAGGAGTTTCCGAAGGCGAAATCCGCGGCCGTGTTGAAGAACCTCGCCCAGGCGGTCGCCGCCGAGGGCTTCTCCGGCATCAAGGTGAACAAGGAACTCTCCTCGGTGGACGCCTTCCAGGAAACGACAGGCAGCGGCCGCATCCAGACCCTGCGCGTCGTCGCCCGCCAGAAGGGATCAGGCGTACGCGTCGATGCCGTCTTCGATATCCAGGCAGGCCAGCTGACCACCAAGGAAGTGGTGCGCACCGGGCTTTGCAACATCATCGGCTCGGCGCTGTGATAGTTGCGGCCGGACGTGATCCGGCCGCGCGTCTTTCTTGAGCATCAACGTCGCGGGGACTGTCCGCGGCCGCCGCCTTTGAGACGGCTCGGGCTTCATTGCCCGCTATAGACGATAGCACCGGCCAATCGAGTGCCGGTCGCAAACATCAGGAAACCGGATCATGAACCTTCGATCTCTCCTGCCGTGGGGCTCCGCGGCGGGCCGCAATCCTGTGCCCGCCCGCCAAGCCGTGACCGAGCACAAAGCCGCGGCCGGCTTCCTGTCGCTGACATCGGAGGGCAGGGCGAGCTGGACCGGCCGCTCCTATGCATCGCTGTCGCGCGAGGGCTTCATGCGCAATCCCGTGGCGCATCGCTGCGTGAGAATGGTCTCGGAAGCTGCCGCTTGCGTACCGCTGCTCATCTACGAGCAGGACCGTGAGAGGCCGGACCACCCGCTGCTTCATCTGCTGCGCCAGCCGAACGCGCGCATGAGCGGCCCCGATTTCTTCGAGGCGCTCTATGGTCATCTGCTGCTCTCGGGCAACGCCTATGTCGAGCCGGTCGAGATCGGCGGCGCGCTGCGCGAACTGCATCTGTTGCGCCCCGACCGTATCGGTATCGTCGAGGGCCGCGACGGCTGGCCGGAAGCCTATGACTACCGCGCCGGCGGCCTCGTCCGCCGCTTTGCCGTCGAGACAGACGGGCTCGGCCTGCTGCACCTGAAGCTCTTCCACCCGCTCGACGACCATCTCGGCTTTCCGCCGCTGGCGGCAGCCCAGGTGGCGCTCGATCTCTCCAATGCGGCGGCGACCTGGAACAAGGCGCTGCTCGACAATTCCGCGCGCCCCTCCGGCGCGCTCGTCTACCAGCCCAAGGAAGGCGGCAATCTTTCGCCGGACCAGTATGAGCGGCTGAAGCAGGAGCTCGACGAGGGCTATTCCGGCCCGATGCGCGCCGGCCGGCCGCTGCTCTTGGAAGGCGGGCTCGACTGGAAATCCATGGGCCTCTCGCCGAAGGACATGGACTTCGTCGAGGCCCGCAATGGCGCCGCCCGCGACATCGCGCTCGCCTTCGGCGTTCCCCCCATGCTGCTCGGCATCCCCGGCGACAACACCTACGCCAACTACCAGGAAGCCAACCGCGCATTCTATCGCCTGACCGTGCTGCCGATGCTGACCCGCACGCTGGCGGCCCTGTCGACCTGGGCAGCGGCAGGCTATGGCGACGGACTGCGGCTGGAGCCGGATCTCGACAAGGTCGCGGGTCTCTCGGCCGAGCGCGGCGAGCTCTGGAAACGCGTGGGCGAGGCGGCGTTTCTGACGGATGAGGAGAAGCGGCAGGCGGTGGGGTATTGAGGGGGGTGACATTGAGGTCAGTTCCGCGATTTGGTAGCATCGAGTGTCTCCAATCGAGGAACAACCATGGCGGCGTCCGTTCTCTCCGATCCGATCGCGCTACGCATTCCTGAAGACATTTTGACGGACATCGACACCATCGCTGGCGCTACTGAGCGGAGCCGCAATTGGGTGATCGTCCGCGCGCTGAAATACTACCTCATGCAAGAGGGAAATGACGTCCTGCAGATTCTGAAGGGCGAGGAAGCGATAAGGCGAGGCGACGTCATGGATATGGACGATTTTCTGGCTGAGCTTGAGGCAGAGGATGAATTGGACGCTACCGCGAGTGGCGAACACCAAGAGCGGTGATCAGCCTCCCGACACTGCTCCAGATCGACGAAGACGGCGCTCTTTCAGACACTTAACAGCGAAATCTGAATCGTCCGCGTACAACGGGCCAAATCGAATGCTCACGCGCAACAGGCGCATGAGCCGCTGCCGCCAACCGATTCAAAAGACTCGGCGAAAGCCTGACTCTCACCCCACACACCCATCACAAAGGCCCAAACCAATGGCCGATTTCTCCAACGATACCGGGCTCTGGGCGACCAGGGCGCTGGGCGCGTCGGCGGGTGCCGCCGTGTCGCTGATCTATCTGCTGCCGAAGAGCCGGCGCGAGGCGGCGAGCCGGTTTTTCACCGGGCTTTCCTGCGGCATCGTCTTTGGCGGCCCGACGGGGATCTGGATCGCCGAGCGGCTGGATCTGGTCGATCGGCTCTCCGCTGTCGAAGTGGTGCTTTCGGGTTCGGCCGCATCGAGCCTCTGCGCCTGGTGGGGCCTCGGCATTCTCCAGCGCATCGCCGGCCGATACGGCGCCCGCAACCGGTAAGGCACCGGCCACAAAACCATGAAACGAGGAGCATGATCATGACCGCAAGCCGCGCGCTGGCGCGAACCTCCACGCGCTTGTCCACCCGGGCCATTCCCGGCGCGGACACGCGCAAGTTCGCCAATCTGGAGCTGCGCGGGCTCAGCCGCGACGGCACCTTTTCCGGCTATGCCAGCGTCTTCGGCGAGGTCGATCTCGGCAAGGATGCGATCGAGCGCGGCGCCTTTCTGCGCTCGCTGAAGACGCGCGGCGCCGGTGGCGTACGCATGCTCTTCCAGCATGATCCGGCCGAGCCGATCGGCGCCTGGAAGACGATCCGCGAGGATAGCCGCGGGCTCTACGTCGAGGGCGTGCTCGCCGATGGCGTCAGCCGCGCCCGCGAGGTGCACCAGCTTTTGAAGAACGGCGCGCTCGATGGCCTGTCGATCGGCTTTCGCACCGTCCGCGCCAAGACCGACGCCAAGTCGGGCGTGCGCCGCATCCTGGAAGCCGACCTCTGGGAGATCTCGGTGGTGACCTTCCCCATGCTGCCGTCTGCCCGCGTGCAGAACATCAAGAATGCGCGGTGGTTCCGCGACAAGGAGACCGAGCTCGTCCGCGCCATGCGCCGGGCCGCCCGGATGATGCTGCAAGACACATTCAAGTAGACCTTCACAAAAGGATGATCCCGCAATGACCAACATGCAGATTGCCGAGAAAACTGCCCCCGAAATCAAGGCCGCGCCCGAAATGACCGCCGCCTTCGACGAGTTCATGGAAGCCTTCGAGGCCTTCAAGGAAACCAACGACGCCCGGCTCGGCGAGATCGAGCAGAAGCTGACGTCGGATGTCGTCACCCGCGACAAGATGGACCGCATCAGCCGCGCGATGGACGAGCAGAAGAAGGTGCTGGACCAGCTGGCGCTGAAAAAGGCCCGCCCGCCGCTCGGCCGCACCGCATCGTTGGGCGCAGAAACCACCGAGCACAAGCAGGCTTTCGAGCAGTATATCCGCCGCGGCGACGAGGCCGGCCTGCGCGAGATCGAGGCGAAGGCGATGTCGTCAGGCTCCGGTGCGGATGGCGGTTATCTCGTGCCCGACGAGACGGATAGCGCCATTGGCCGCCGTCTCTCCGTCGTGTCGCCGATCCGCTCGATCGCGACGGTGCGCCAGGTCTCCGGTGCTGTGCTGAAGAAGCCCTTCGCGATCTCCGGCATGGCGTCCGGCTGGGTGGCCGAGACGGCGGCACGGCCGCAGACATCAGGCGCCCAGCTTGCCGAGCTCTCTTTCCCGACCATGGAACTCTACGCCATGCCGGCCGCCACCCAGGCGCTGCTCGACGATGCGGCCGTCGATATCGAGGCCTGGATATCGAACGAGGTCGATACCGTCTTCGCCGAACAGGAAGGGGCGGCCTTCGTCGCCGGCGACGGCGTCAACAAGCCGAAGGGTCTGCTGGCCTACACTTCGGTCGCCGATAGCGCCTGGAGCTGGGGCAATATCGGCTACATCGCCACGGGTGCTGCCGGCGGCTTCAAGGCGACGGGCGCCTCCGACACGCTGATCGACACGATCTATTCGCTGAAGGCGGGCCACCGCCAGAACGCCAACTTCGTGATGAACCGCAAGACCCAGGCCGAGGTGCGCAAGCTGAAGGACGCCGAAGGCCGCTACCTCTGGCAGCCGCCGGCAACGGCCGGAGAGGCCGCCTCGCTGGTCGGCTTCCCCGTCGTCGAGGCGGAGGACATGCCCGACATCGCGGCCAACGCGATGGCCATCGCCTTCGGCGATTTTCGTGCGGGCTATCTGGTGGTTGATCGCACGGGGGTGCGGGTGCTGCGCGACCCGTATTCGGCCAAGCCGTATGTGTTGTTTTACACGACCAAGCGGGTCGGCGGCGGGGTGCAGAACTTCGAGGCAATCAAGCTGGTGAAGTTTGCGGTGAGTTGAGTGGGTGAGGGGGGCGGTGGGTGCAGCCCCGAAGGTGGCAACGCTCTGCCGTGCAACCCCCTCATCCGACCCTTC
The DNA here is from genome assembly GCA_900467745.1 of Hyphomicrobiales bacterium. Classification (GTDB taxonomy): domain Bacteria; phylum Pseudomonadota; class Alphaproteobacteria; order Rhizobiales; family Rhizobiaceae; genus Rhizobium. Next base: position 43,170 of record UBQW01000039.1, on the reverse strand, counting down.
GGGCCACCTTCTCCCCGTTGGGGCGAAGGGAAGATGGAGCGAGCGGCCCACTCCGAGTCTCTTCTCCCCAGCGGGGAGAAGGTGCCGGCAGGCGGATGAGGGGGCCACTTGCTCCAGCCTCTCAAAGGCACCCACCGACTACACCCATATCACCAGGAACCCCACCCATGACCTACGCCCTCATCACCCCACCCACCTCCGAACCCATCACCCTCGCCGAGACCAAATCCCACCTCCGCCTCGACGACACCAACGAAGACACACTGCTCACCTCCCTCATCCGCACCGCCCGCGAACATCTCGAGCGCGCAACCGGCCTCAGCCTCATCACCCAAACCTGGCGCCTCTATCTTGATTCAATTCCTGAAGACGGCGTGATTCAGATCGCGAGAGGTCCCGTCCAAGCCATTGAAAGCCTGACGCTTTACGACGCCTTAGGCGACGAGCTCCAACTCCCGCTGGCCGGCCCCATCCTCGACGGCCACGCCCGCCCGGCGCGCCTCATGCTCGGCCGCGCCGTCAGCGCCGGCCAGCCCATCAACGGCATCGAGATCGACTTCACCGCCGGCTTTGGGGAGAGCGGCGCCGAGGTGCCGGATACGCTGAAGCGGGCGATGCTGGTGCATGTCGCGCAGATGTTTGCGTTCAGGGGCACGGTCGCGGTCGAGGACCAGCCGGCGGATATTCCCGCAGGATACGACCGCCTGATCGCGCCATTCATGATCAGGAGGCTCTGATGCGCTCGGCCTTCTTCGATCCCGGCCAGATGACGGCGCGGCTGGCGCTGGAAGCCCCAGTCGAGACGCCGGACGGGCAGGGCGGCGCCACCATCTCCTTCAACGAAATCGCCTCGTTCTGGGCCCGCGTCGAACCGGTCAGCGAACTGCGCGAGGAGCAGGCGGGCGCCGATGTCTTCACGCTGACGCACCGCATCTGGCTGCGCTATCGCGACGATATCCAAGCCGGCATGCGGCTGCGTAAGGGCGCGCGGGTCTTCGCGATCCGCGCCTGGCGCGACCCGGATGAGCGCGGCAACTATCTCGTCTGCCTGTGCGAGGAGGAACCCGGATGAGCGCCGCCAACCAATTGCTGACAGCGATCCAGACCCGCATTGCCGACGACACGGAACTGTCCGCGATGATCGGCCCCGAAGGCCTGCGCGACCGCCTGGTCTCCGGCCGAAAACTCCCGGCCGCCATCGTCGCCGATCTCGCAAGCAACGACTATTCGACAGCGACCGAAACCGGCGCCGAACACCTGCTGACAATCGAAATCTGGACCGACGCCGGCGGCCGCAAGGAGGCCGCGACCATCGCCGAGCGCTTGCGCATGCTGCTGCATGACGCGCCGCTCTCGCTGGAGACCCACCACCTCGTCAGCTTGCTGCATCTTTCGACCCGCACTCGCCGCGAACAGAAGACCAGGCTGCATGTCGCCGAGGCCCGGTTCCGGGCGGGGACGGAGGTGGCGGTCGAAGTCTCCGGCGGCTGATGGCCCAAATCTGGACGTCGGCACCATATTGCTGTATAGACATTGTCCGTACGAATTTATGGGTCCGCATGCGGAGCGACTGACATGCCTGGCGTCAAGAAAAGCGAAACCATCAACCTGCGCATCGATACTGAGACGCGCGAGATCATCGCGCGCGCCGCCGCCGTCAGCGGCAAGTCGCTCACGGCATTCATGACCGAGGCCGCGTTTTATTCGGCGCAGAAGGAATTGCTGGATCAGCGTTTCATCGGCGTCGACGCGGCTGTCTTCGATGCCGTCGAGGGGCTTCTCGACGAACCGGCGAAGGTTAACGACAGGCTCGTCGCGCTGTTCAAATCCAACGCCGAATGGATCGACTGACGGATGTTTCGCAAGCCCGTTCCCCTTGGTGAACAGCATCTGGTCGATGATTTCGACAGCGGCAAGCCGGCGCTGGATAGTTTCCTGAAGGATATGGCGCTCTACAATCAGCAGCAGGAATATACCCGGACCGTTGTCATCGCGACCGAGGAGTACCGCGTCGTCGGCTATCACTCGCTGTGCGCGGGCATGATCAGCCGCAATAGCGCGCCGAGGCAGGTCAAGGGGCATCGGGCGCCGGGCGAAATTCCGGTTGCGCTGCTGGCGCGGCTTGCGGTCGATCGCCGTCATCAGAATATGGGGCTGGGCAGGGCGTTGTTGAAACACGCGCTGATGTCCGTCGTCTCCTCATCGCGTTCGGTCGCCTTCCGTGCCGTCATGGTTCATGCCTTGGACGATGAGGCCGAGGCCTTCTATCTCAAGTTCGGCTTCCGCGCCGCCAAGGGCCTTGAGCGCACGCTGCTTTTGCCGACGAAGGACATCGTCGCTTCGCTGGCTCAGGCGACCTGAGCGACCGGCTTGGCGCGGCGGATGAGGCTTGCCAGCATCAGCACGAGGCCGAAGGCGAGTGCGGCGAGCGTGCAGCACAGGGCCATCACCATGCCGGCGCTGGCGCGGTCGAGGATGGCGGTGAAGATGATGGGGGCGGCGGCGTTGGCGATGTTTTGCGGCAGCGAGAGGCGGGCGGCTTGCAGTCCGTATTCGCGCGGCGAAAACAGCGCCAGCGGTAGCAGCGCGCGGGCAACCGCCATGACGCCGGCGCCGAAGCTGTAGATCACGATGAAGCCGACGAGCAGCGATGTCGAGGGCGGGACGATGAGGATCAATCCGAAGCTCGCCACCATCAGGCCGATCCCGGCGATGGCGCTGACGATCGGGCTGCCGCGCTTGCCGAGCAGCATGTCCATGCCGCGCGCCGTTATGCCGATGACCCCACGCGCCGAGCCGAGTTGGAGTGCCAGCACCGGCGCGGCGCCGTATTGGCGCAGGACCTCCAGCAGCGATGGCGCCAGGCCGAAGGTGACGAAGCTCGATAGCGTCGTTGCGGCCGCAAGCAGCAGGAAGGCCTTGCGGCGATCATCGGGCGAAAGATCGACCGGCGCCGCATGCATCTCGGCGGATCCGGCTTGCGTAGTGGCCGGACGCGGCAGGCCGAAGAGATAGAGCGGCAGGCAGACGCACAATTGCAGCGCCGCGCAGATGACGAAGGTGATCCGCCAGCCGAAGTGAGCTTCGAGCAGGCTGAGGATCGGCCAGAACAGCGCGCTGGAGAGCCCGGTGAACAGCATCAACATGGCGATGACGCGTTTGCTGTTGAGGCCCTCGCGCTCGACGACGGCGGTATAGGTCGGCGTCGTCAGGCCGAGCGCGCCGCCGATGCCGATCACGATCCAGGAGATCGTATAGAGCACGATACCCTCTGTCGCGGCCAGCATGAGAAGGCCGGCGGCGAAGGTGACGGATGAGGCGGCAAGCACGGGCACGGCGCCGTGGCGCTGCAAAAGCCGGCCGATCGTCGGGCCGAGAAGCGCGAGCACGACCATCATAACGGTCAGGCCGCCGAAGACGATCTCGTTCGCCAGCCCGAGATCGGGCGCGATCACCCGACCCATGACGCCAAGCATGTCGAACGTCGTGCCCCAGCCGATGAGCTGCGTCACGGTGAGCACGGCAATCATCTGTGTCGAACGCAGGGGAAAAGGCCCGGGCATGGTGTGATTTCGGCGAATTGAGGGGATCGAAGCGGTCGTAGCATCTTCGCCGCCAGGTTCAAAGTGACAAGTCGATGACATCGCGGGCGTCCCATTGGGGCGCCCTTTTTCGTGGAAGGGATGAGGCCATGGTGGCGCAGAAGGGCAAGGATCTGCTGTTGAGGGTTTTCAACGGCACGGATTATGAAACGGTGGCGGGGCTGCGCTCGAAGCGGCTGGCCTTCAATGCCGAGACGGTGGATGTGACCGATGCCGAAAGCGCCGGGCGCTGGCGCGAGCTTTTGGGCGGCGCCGGCGTGCAGCGGGCTTCGGTGTCGGGTTCAGGCATCTTCAAAGACGCGGCCTCCGACCAGCTGGTGCGCAACGCCTTCTTCAATGCCTCGATCCTGAGCTGGCAGATTGTCGTGCCGGATTTCGGCAGCGTCACCGGGCCGTTCCAGGCGAGCGCGCTCGAATATTCCGGCCAGTATAATGGCGAGGTGATGTTCGAGCTGGCGCTGGAATCGGCCGGTGCGATCAGCTTCGAGGTGCTGTGATGGCGGGCGGGCGGCAAGGGGCCGCCATCGGGCGAAGAGCCAACCGCCGGCGTGGCGAGATCGAGGCGGAGATCGACGGCGAGCGGCGGGTGTTGTGCTTGACGCTGGGCGCCTTGGCCGAGCTCGAGACGGCGTTTTCGGTCGATAGCCTGAATGGGCTGGCCGAGCGTTTCGCCGGCGGCCGGCTGAGGGCGGCGGATATGATCCGCATCATCGGCGCCGGCCTGCGCGGCGGCGGCAATCTCTATTCTGACGAGGATGTGGCGGAGGCCGATATCGAGGGCGGCATCGGTGGCTATGCCGCGATCGTCGGCGATCTGCTGGTGGCGACGTTTTCGGGGGATGGCGCGGACGCCTCCGCGCGCCCCTTCTAGCCGCAGCGGGCATGAAGACGACGGACAATGCGGGGCCTGCGCCATTCCCCTGGGCGCGGGTCCTGCATGTCGGTCTCTGCCTGCTGCGGCTTCCCCCGCAATCCTTCTGGGCGATGACGCCGGTGGAGTTTCACGCCGCCGCCGGTGGCCTCTCGCCGCCACGACCCGCCGTCTCCCGCGCCGATCTCGATGGGCTGATGGCCCGCTTTCCGGACAGTCGGGCAAGCTTACACACGAGGAACGACCATGACCGATGACCAGACCGACCTCTCCGCCATGACCGACGAAGCCGCGACGCTGCGGCGTGCGCTGGACGATCTCGAGGGTCGCTCGCGCTCCTTCGGCTCGGCACTGTCAGGGGCGCTGCGCAGCGCTGTGTCGGGCGGCAAGGGGCTGGATGATGTGCTGCGCGGGCTGGCCAATCGCATGACGGATATCGTGCTGCAGGCGGGATTGAAGCCGCTGGAGACGATGCTCTCGGGCGCCGCCTCCAGCCTGTTCGGTGGTGCGGGCAAGCTGCTGCCCTTCGCCGATGGCGGTGTGGTCTCGCAGCCCACCTATTTCCCTCTCGGCGGCGACATGGGGCTGATGGGCGAGGCGGGCAGCGAGGCGATCCTGCCCTTGCGGCGTGGCGCCGACGGTTCGCTCGGCGTCGCCGCTTCAGGGGCGGGCTCGCAGCCGCAGATCGTCTTCAACGTTACCGCGACGGATGCCGAGAGCTTCCGAAAGAGCGAGGCGCAGATTTCCTCGATGCTGGCGCGCACCGCGATGCGCGGCCAGCGCAATTTGTGAGGATTAGAGTAGATGACATCCGGTTTCCACGAGGTGCGCTTTCCGCTGCGCCTGTCTTTGTCGACGAGCGGCGGGCCGGTCAGGCGCACCGATATCGTCAATCTCTCCAATGGCCGCGAAAGCCGCAACAGCCGCTGGCGCGATGCGCGCCGCAGCTATGATGCGGGCTCCGGCCTGCGCTCGGTGGCGGATCTCTACGAGGTGCTGGAGTTCTTCGAGGCCCGTGGCGGCGAGCTCTATGGCTTCCGCTTCCGCGATCCCATCGACTGGACGTCGACACGGCCGGGAGCCGAGATCGGACCCGGCGACCAGCCGATCGGGATCGGCGATGGCGTGGCCGTCGCGTTCCCGCTCGCCAAGACCTATGGCGATGCCGGGGCCAGCAGCACGCGGCGGATTGCCAAGCCCGTCGAGAACTCGGTCGTCGTCGCCGTGGATGGCGTGCCGCAGCCGTCGTCCGCCTTCGTGTGCGACCCCGCGACCGGCATCGTCACCTTCGCGGCGGATGCCGTTCCGCCGGAGGGTGCCTCGGTGACGGCGGGGTTCCTCTTCGACGTGCCGGTGCGCTTTGCGACCGGGCGCATCGACGTCAACCTCTCGGCTTTCAATGCTGGACGCATTCCCACCATTCCACTGATGGAGATCATGCCATGAGGCATATTCCGGACGCGCTCGCCGCGCATCTTGCAGGCGACGCCACGACGCTCTGTCATGCCTGGCGGGTGACGCGCCGCGATGGCGTCGTGCTTGGGTTCACGGAACACGATCACGACCTGACCTTCGCGGGCACCACCTTCCTGGCGGCGAGCGGCTTTTCCGCCAGTGCGGCGGAAGAGGAGGCGGGATTGCCGGCCGCCACCAGCGATGTCGCCGGCGGCTTTTCCAGCGCGGCGATCACCGAAGAGGATCTGAAGCGCGGCCGCTATGACGGCGCCCGCGTCGAGGTCCACCTCGTCAACTGGGCGGACCCAGGCCAGCACATACTCTTGAAGGTGCAGGAGATCGGCGACGTCACGCGCGATGCCGACCAGTTCCAGGCGGAGCTGCGCAGCTTCGCCAGCCGCCTCGGCGAACCACAGGGCCGCGTCTACGGCCGGCGCTGCGACGCCACGCTTGGCGATCAAAGATGCGGCGTCGATCTCTCGGCGCCCGCGATGCGCGCCGAAGGCGTGGTGGTCTCGGTGCCGGATGCCAGCCGGCTTTTGCTCTCGGGCGTCCGCGCCGTGGCAGACGGCTTCTTTCGTTTCGGTGTGCTCGGCTTTCTCGATGGCGGCAATCATGGTCAGCGGCTGGAGATCGAGACGCATGCGGTGAAGGACGGTCTGCTGGAGGTGACCCTCTGGTTGCCGCTCGAGGCCACGCCACGGGCGGGCGATCGCGTCGTGCTGACGGCGGGCTGCGACAAGGCCTTTTCCACCTGCCGAACGAAGTTCGCCAACCGCCTGAATTTTCGCGGCTTCCCGCACATCCCCGGCACCGATTTCGCCTACACCTATGCCGATGGCGAGACCCTTCACGACGGGAGCGCGCTGTTCAAATGACCGACATTTCAACGGAAGTGCTGCAGCTGGCCGAAGGCTGGATCGGTACGCCCTACAGGCATCAGGCTTCGCTCAAGGGCGTCGGCTGCGATTGTCTCGGGCTGATCAGGGGCATCTGGCGCGAGCTTTACGGCACTGAGCCGGAGCGCCCGCCGCCCTATGCGCCGGATTGGGCAGAGCGCGGCGGCGGGGATCGGCTGATGGAGGCCGCACTCCGGCATTTCGGCCCGTCGCTGCCGCTTGTCGAGGCAAGACCGGGCGATGTGCTCCTGTTTCGCTGGCGCCCGCAGCTCGCCGCCAAGCATGCGGGTATCCTGTCGGGCGAGCGGCAGTTCATTCATGCATACGAGCAGGCGGCGGTAGTCACTTCACCGCTGGTGCCGAGCTGGCGCCGGCGGATTTCGGGCGTCTTTCGTTTTCCGGAGAGATAGATGGCAACGCTCCTCTTCCAGGCCGCCGGCGCGGCACTCGGCGGCGTCTTCGGCCCTGTCGGCGCCATCATCGGCCGCGCGGCCGGCGCGCTTGCCGGAAGTGTCGTCGATCGCGCGCTGATCAACGGCCGCTCCACCGTGCGCGGCGCCCATCTGTCGAGCGCCCGCATTCCCGGCGCCGACGAGGGCACGGCGATCAACCGTGTCTATGGCAGTGTGCGCGTCGGTGGCACGCTGATCTGGGCGACGCGCTTCGAGGAGGAGGTGACCAGCGAGCGGCAGGGCGGCAAGGCCACCGGCGGCACCCGCGTCGAGAGCTTCCGCTACTTCGCCAATCTTGCGGTCGGCCTCGCGGAAGGGCCGATCGGGCATGTCACGCGCGTCTGGGCCGATGGCAAGGAACTGGATCTGACGAGGATCGAGATGCGCGTCTATCGCGGCGACGAGGCGCAGTTGCCCGATCCGCTGATCGAGGCCAAGCAGGGGGAGGGCAATGCGCCTGCCTATCGCGGGCTTGCTTACGTCGTCTTCGAGCGGCTGCCGCTCGATGCCTATGGAAACCGCATTCCGCTGCTGCAGTTTGAAGTGGTGAGACCGGTCGGCGAGCTGGAAAATGAGATCAAGGCCGTCTGCATCATCCCCGGCGCCACCGAGCATGGCTATCAGCTGGCGCAGGTCTCGGAGAGCCTCGGCGCCGGCAGCGCGCGCATTCTCAATCGCAACAGCCTGCGCGGCACGAGCGATTGGGATATCTCGATCGACGAGCTGATGGCGCTCTGCCCCAATCTCGAGCGCGTGGCGCTCGTGGTCTCGTGGTTCGGCACCGATCTGCGCGCCGGCCAATGCCGCGTGGTGCCTGGTGTCGAGGTGGCAAGTCGCGCGGAGGAAAGCAGGCCGTGGTCGGTCTCCGGCATTGGGCGTGGCGCGGCCCATCTCGTCAGCCGCAGCAATGGCGGCCCGGCCTATGGCGGGACGCCCGACGATGCCAGCGTGCTGTCGGCGATCGCCGATCTCAGGAGCCGTGGTCTCAAGGTCTATCTCTATCCCTTCGTGATGATGGATATCCCCGCCGACAACGCGCTCGCCGATCCCTATGGCGGCGCACGACAGGCGTCCTATCCCTGGCGCGGCCGCATCACCTGCGATCCGGCGCCGGGGCGGCCTGCTAGCGCTGACCGTACTGCTATCGCGCGCGGGCAGGTGCAGGCCTTCACGGGCAATGCGCAGGCGGGAGATTTCACGATTTCGGGCGGCCACGTGGCCTATCATGGTGGCGAGGAGAGCTACCGGCGTTTCATCCTGCACTATGCGCAGCTGGCGCGTCTTGCGGGCGGGGTCGATGGCTTCCTGATCGGCTCCGAACTGCGCGGGCTGACGCAACTGCGCGATGGCGGCGATGCCTTTCCCTTTGTCGAGGCGCTGATGCGGCTGGCGGGCGATGTCAGGGCGCTACTGCCGGCAGCCAAGATCACCTATGGCGCCGATTGGAGCGAGTATTTCGGCTATCATCCGGCTGATGGTAGCGGCGACGTCTATTTCCATCTCGACCCGCTCTGGGCTTCGCCCGATATCGATGCCGTCGGGATCGATAATTACATGCCGCTCGCCGACTGGCGCGACGACGATCTGGCCAGCGCCAATCCCGACGGCTTCCGCCTCGCCGACGATCGAGACGCGCTGATGGCGGCGATTGGTTCTGGCGAAGGGTTCGACTGGTACTATGCCGACAGCGATGCCCGCAAAGCCCGGGAGCGCAGCCCGATCACCGATGGTCTGGCCGGCAAGCCCTGGGTCTTCCGCTACAAGGATATCGCCGCCTGGTGGGCCAATCCGCACTACGAGCGCATCGGCGGCGCCGAACGCGCGGCACCGACGGCTTGGGTGCCGTCCGGCAAGCCGGTCTGGTTCACCGAACTCGGCTGCGGCGCCGTCGACAAGGGCGCCAACCAGCCCAATGTCTTCGCCGACCCGAAGTCGGTGGAAAGCGGGGCGCCGTATTTCTCCACCGGCATGCGCTCGGACAGCATGCAGCGCCGCTTCCTCGAGGCGCACCATCTCTGGTGGGCCGACGATGATGTGCCTGATGGCATGGTCGATCCCTCGCATCTCTTCGTCTGGTGCTGGGATGCGCGGCCGTTCCCGGCCTTTCCGCTGGCAACGGATGTCTGGTCCGATGGCGGCAATTGGCGCACCGGCCACTGGCTGAATGGTCGGCTCGGCGCGGGCACCCTGGCCGATATCGTGGCGGCGGTGCTGCGCGACCACGGCTTTGTTGATTTCGACGTCTCCGAGGTGAGCGGCGACCTGATCGGTTACGTCAAGGGCGAGCTCGGCTCGGCTCGTGACCTGATCGAGCCGCTGCTGCAGGCGTTCCAGATCGATGCCTTCGAGGATGCCGGCCTCCTGCGCTTCCGCTCGCGCACGCGCGCCAGCCTGGCGGCGATGCGGATCGAGACGCTCGTCGACAGCGAGAATGAACCGCTGTGGCAGGAGACGCGCGGCCACGACAGCGATTTCGCCGCCGAGGCGGTGATGACCTTCTACAATCCCGATCTCGATTACGAGCAGGCAAGCGCCCGCTCGCACCGCGCCGGTCAGGCGACGAGCCGGCTGATCAAACAGGATCTGCCTGCCGTTCTTGCCGAGGAGACGGCGCTCGATGCGGCCGAAGCGCTGCTGCGCGACAGTCGCATCGCCCGCCGCTCGCTGCGCTTCTCGCTGGCGCCGGGCCGGCTCGATGTGCAGCCGGGGGACGTCGTCTCGCTGACCGGTGGCCCCGATGGCCGCTTCCTGGTCTCGCGCATCGAGGATGCCGATGCCCGTCGCATCGAAGCGCGAGCCTTTGCGCCATCCGCTGGCGGTGCTCCGCCTGCGGTGACCGATGGCCGAAATGGCGGCGGCACCGCCTCGAACCTGTTCAAGCCGGTCGTGCATCTGATGGATCTGCCGCGCTTCGACGGCGAGGCGGCGACGAGCTTCGCGCGCGGCGCCGTCTTCGCCAAGCCATGGCGCACTGTCGGCCTGTCGTCATCGGCGACGACGGAGGGCTATCGGGGCAGGGCAGTGCTCGACCGTCCGGCAACGATGGGAGCGCTTGTGTCTGCACTGGCACCCGGCGTCACCGGCCGCTTTGACTGGTCCCAGGCGCTGATCGTCGATCTCGCATACGGCGAACTGTCCTCGGCGGCCGAGATATCGGTGCTGAACGGCGCCAATCGGCTGGCTGTGCGCTCAGTGAGCGGCGTCTGGGAGATCGTGTCTTTCCTGCAGGCCGAGGAAATCGCGGCAGGCCGCTGGCGTCTGACTGGCTTGCTGCGTGGGCTTGCGGGCACCGAGGACGCGATGGGCTCGGGCAGTCCCGAGGGCGCTGCCGTTGTGCTGCTCGACGATGCGGTCAAGCCGCTCGGGCTGCTGAGCAACGAGGCCGGCCTGTCGCTCAACTGGATCGCCGAGGCGGCCGGTTCGCTTGCGATGGCGGGGCCGTTCGTGTTCGCGGGCGGGCTACGCGCCGAGACGCCGCTCGCCCCGGTTCACCTGCGCTGCCGGCGCACGGATGCCGGCGATGCCGTGATCGCCTGGACAAGGCGCGGACGCGACAATGCCGACAGCTGGACCGGCGCCGATATTCCGCTCGACGAGCCCTTCGAACGGTACCGCGTCGAGATACTCGACAGCGCTGACATCGTGGTCCGGGCGGTGGAGGTCGGGACGCCGGAATGGACCTATCCGCTCGCTGACGAGGTGCTCGATTTCGGCGAGCGGCAGGCGAGCCTTGCGGTGACGGTCCGCCAGCTCGGCGAGCGCGTGCCGCTGGGATTGCCCGCGCGGGCGCGCTTTCAGACGTGACATTTCAACCGAAGGAGAAGGACGATGCCTGATTTGAAAAACTGGTACAGCTCGAAGACCATCTGGGGCGCGGTCGTTGCGATCCTCGCTTCGGCTTTGCACTTTACGGGTGTGGATATCGCACCCGGCGACCGCGGCCAGATCGTCGATGCGATCGTCAACATCGCCGGTGCGCTGGGTGGCCTGCTGGCGGTCTATGGCCGGGTGACGGCGAAGTCGGCGATCAAGCCTTGAGTCCAGGGGCGATTGCGGCACGGTGGCGCGAATGCCTCCGCCAACCGTGCCTTTCCGGCCACAGCAGCGGCGTCGGGTGCCTTGCGGCACGCTCTCAGGCACCTCCAGGGACCGGACATTACCTTGCATTCATTTGCCATTCAGGTCTCCTGAGTACATAGTCAGGTCAAGTTGGTATCCATTGAAAGCATAGCACATGGCCTCTCCTCTGAGCGTCGCAGCGTTGGCCGTTTGGCTGACGGTACCGTCGCCCTCACCGGATAATACGCACAACCTTTTGGTGCGTGTAGCAGGCGATTGCAGTGAAGCCGCCCAGCAGGTTGTCGAGAAGACCGGGGGGCAGCTGCTCTCCGTTCAGCCCTCCGGCGACAGCTGCATCATCACCGTGCTCGTCCAGGGCAACGGCCAGCGACCGCGTAAAGTAACCGTCAAGGTTCCGATGTAGGCAGAATCGCCCTATTTAGACATCGAAGACATAAAGCGGAGTAGAGCGGACCGATGCGCATCCTGGTAGTCGAAGACGACGTCAATCTGAATCGTCAGCTGAGCGAAACCCTGAAAGAGGCCGGCTACGTCGTCGATCAGGCGTTCGACGGCGAGGAGGGACACTTCCTCGGCGATACCGAGCCCTATGACGCGATCATCCTCGATATCGGTCTGCCCGAGCTCGATGGCGTCAGCGTTCTGGAAAAGTGGCGCGGCGCCGGTCGCGGCATGCCGGTGCTGATCCTGACCGCGCGCGACCGCTGGAGCGACAAGGTCGCCGGCATCGATGCGGGCGCCGACGATTACGTGACCAAGCCCTTCCACGTCGAAGAAGTTCTCGCCCGCATCCGCGCGCTCATCCGCCGCGCCGCCGGCCACTCTTCGTCCGAGATCGTCTGCGGCCCCGTTCGCTTGGACACCAAGACCTCGAAGGCGGTGGTCAACGGCGTGGCGCTGAAGCTGACCTCGCACGAATACCGGCTCTTGGCTTATCTCATGCATCACATGGGCGAGGTCGTGTCGCGCACCGAGCTGGTCGAGCATATGTACGACCAGGATTTCGACCGCGACAGCAACACGATCGAAGTCTTCGTCGGTCGCCTGCGCAAGAAGATGGGCGTCGATCTGATCGAAACGGTGCGCGGTCTCGGCTACCGCATCCAAGCGCCGACCAATGCGAATTAAGTCTCTTACCGCACGCGTCCTGCTTCTGACCACGATCTGGTCGACCGTGGCGCTTGTCGTAATCGGCCTGTTGATCTCGACGCTCTATCGCAAGAGCGCCGAGCGCGGCTTTCAGGATCTCCTGCGCGCGCAGCTCTATAACGTCATCAACTCGGTGGCGATCGGCGATCAGGGCGCGCTGTCGGGCAGCCCGCAGCTCGGCGACCTGCGCTTTGCCCAGCCGAAGACCGGCTGGTACTGGATGGTCGAGCCGCTGGGGACCTATACGGCCCCGCCGCTGGTCTCGCCCTCGCTCGGCGCCACGACCATCCCCGTTCCCTCCGTGCTGGAAGCGCCGTTCGACAAGAACTACGAGCGCTATTATCAGGTCACCGACACCTCGCAGAACCGCATCCAGGTCGCCGAGACCGAAGTGGTGCTCGACACCGATGGCCGCGCCGCGCGCTTTCGCGTCACCGGCAATGTCGATGTCGTCGAGGACGACGTCCGCAACTTCTCCCACAGCCTCTATCTTGCCCTTGCCGGCTTCGGCGTCGGCAGCCTGATCGTCAACGCGCTCGCCATTCTTTATGGCCTGAAGCCGCTCGACAAGGCGCGTGCCGCACTCGAGCGCATCCGCGCCGGCGAGAGCGAGCAGCTGAAGGGCGAGTTCCCGCGCGAGATCCTGCCGCTCGCCAACGAGGTCAACGCGCTGATCGACAGCAACCGCCGCATCGTCGAGCGCGCCCGCATGCAGGTCGGCAATCTCGCCCATTCGCTGAAGACGCCGATCGCGGTCCTGCTCAACGAGGCCCGCGTTCTGGAGCGCTCGCATGGCGAGCTGGTCAAGAGCCAGGCGGAATCGATGCAGGGGCAGGTGCAATCCTATCTCAACCGCGCCCGCATTGCCGCGCAGCGCGAATCCGTTCTCGCCCGCACCGACGCCGAGCCGGCGCTGGAGCGGCTGGTACGCGTCATGCGCCGCCTGAACGTCGACAAGGAGTTCGACCTTGTCGTCAACCCACCGCATCTGGCCGTGGCGCTGGAGCAGCAGGATCTGGAGGAAGTGGTCGGCAACCTGCTTGAAAACGCCTCGCGCTTTGCCGTCCACAAGGTCAGGCTTTCGGTGACGGAAGCCCCCGATGACGTCAAGGGCGGGGAGGGCAGCGCCCGCCGCCATTGGGTCGAGGTGATCGTCGAGGATGATGGCCCCGGTCTTGAGCCCGACCAGATCCGCGAGGCCTTGAAGCGCGGCCGCCGTCTCGACGAGAGCAAGCCCGGCACCGGCCTTGGTCTTTCGATCGTGACCGAGATCGCCAACGAGTATCAGGGCCGGCTGGAACTGTCGCGCGGCGAGTGGGGCGGGCTGAAGGCGCGCCTTATTCTTCCCGGTGTCACAAAGGATGTTGCGTGACGGGCGGCTTGATGCCAGAAAGACATTTGCATAGCATGCTTTACCTCGACCTAAGGCGGGGTGCGGCTTGCACCTGTGGCGCGTTTGACACCTGGTTCGGGTTCGACTGAATGATACCTAGCTCAAAAGGCATAATTGGTCTTTCTCTTGTGGCATGCATGGCTCTGACCGGCTGCCAGACGACGAAGAGCGGCGCCTCATCCGGCCTTTTCGGCGGCCGCAAGCCATCGGCCTCCGCCACCATCATCGAAGCCCTGCAGGGCGGCATCGTCGGCCGCACCGGCGTGACCTTGAGCGACAGCGACCGCCAGCGGGCGCTGGAAGCCGAATATCGCGCGCTGGAAGGCGCAGCCGTCGGCCAGCCGGTCGTCTGGAGCGGCCGCAATGTCAGCGGCAAGGTGGTGGCTGCGGCTCCCTATCAGGTCGGCTCGCAGAATTGCCGCCAGTACACCCACACGCTCACCGTTGACGGCAAGGACACGCTGGCGCGCGGATCGGCCTGCCGTAACGAGAACGGCAGCTGGTCGCCACTGGGTTAGTCGATCCCGGCCGCTTCTTGTCTGCGACAGCGGCAAAATGCTTCAAATCATCGTCATCGTGGCTTTGCATATTGGAATGATCCCGCGCTTCGAGTAATTGGCGATCATGACTTTCTGGATTCTCCTGGCCGTGATGACGGCATCCGTTGCCGCTCTTCTGCTTTATCCGCTTTTGCGGGGCTCGAAGGCGACCGGCGATAGCCGTGCCGGCGAAACCGCCGTCTACCGCGACCAGCTTGCCGAACTCGACCGCGACCGCGCCGGCGGTCTGATCTCCGCTGAGGAAGCCGAGTACGCCCGCGCCGAAATCGGCCGCCGACTGCTTGCCGTATCGAGCGCCGAGACGTCTGCTGCTCCCAAGGCTGGACGCGGATACCGTCGCGCCGCCGAAGTCTTCGTGCTCATGCTGCTGCCGCTCACGGGGCTCTGTCTTTACATCATAATGGGCAGACCCGATCTGCCCTCGCAGCCTCTCGAGGCGCGCCTGGAGAATCCCGGCAACGACATGGCGATCCTTGTCGCCAAGGCCGAGCGGCATCTCGCCGAGAACCCGGATGACGGCAAGGGTTGGGATATCCTGGCGCCGATCTACTTCAACACGATGCGCATCGCCGACGCCGAGACCGCCTACCGCAACGCCATCCGCCTGCTCGGCGAAACGCCGCCCCGGCTCGACGGACTGGCCGAAACGCTGATCGCTGCCTCGAGCGGTGTGATCACCGACGATGCGCGCGATGTGCTGACGCGTTCGCTGAAGCTGGAGCCGGAGAACCCGCGCGCCCGCTTCTACATCGCGCTCGGCCTCGAACAGGCGGGCAAGGCCGACGAGGCTCGCGCCGGCTTCGAGGCGATCGCCAAGCAGTCACCGCCCGACGCGCCATGGATGCCGCTGGTGAGCGAGCATATCGCAAAGAACGGCGGCACGCCGGTTGCGGGCAACGCGCCAACAGCAGCCGCACCGCTCGGCGGACCGACGCAGGCTGATGTCGCGGCGGCCGATCAGATGAACAGCGGCGATCGTCAGCAGATGATCCGCGGCATGGTCGACAGTCTCGACGCGAAGCTGACCGAGAACCCCGACAATCTCGACGGATGGCTGCGGCTGGTCCGCTCCTATATGGTATTGAACGACAAGGACCGCGCGGCGGCGGCGCTGAAGCGCGGGCTGACGGCTTTCCCCGCTGATGGCGAGAAGGGCAAGCAGCTTGTGGCACTCGCCCATGAACTCGGTCTTCCCGCGGACGCAGCGGCGACACAAGGAACGATGCAATGACGCGCAAGCAGAAACGCCTTGCGGTAATCGGCGGCGGAATGAGCTTCATTGTCGCGGCCGTTCTGCTGGTGATGTTCGCCTTCAGCAATTCGGTCGCCTATTTCTATATGCCGGCTGATCTCGCCAGCAATCCGGTCCCTCCCGGAACCCGTATCCGCCTCGGCGGTCTGGTCGGCGAGGGCAGTGTCGTGAGGGGCGCAGGATCGACGGTGCGTTTTGCCGTGACCGATGCCTCGGGCGATCTGGTTCACGTCCGCTTCACCGGCATCCTTCCCGATCTTTTCCGCGAAGGGCAGGGCGTGGTGACAGAGGGCACGTTCGAGAGCGGCAGCGATGTCTTCACCGCCGATACCGTGCTTGCCAAGCATGACGAGAAATACATGCCCAAGGATGTCGCCGACAGGCTGAAGCAGCAGGGGCTCTGGAAAGAGGAACAGGCGGCGAAATGATTATCGAAATCGGCCACTACGCTCTCATTCTGGCACTCGCCACCGCGATCATCGTGTCGTTGGTGCCGCTGATCGGCGCTCGGCGCGTGGATCAGGCGATGATGGATGTCGGGCCGATCGGCTCTGTCGTCCTTTTCGCGCTGGTCGCCTTCTCCTTCGGCGTCTTGACCTATGCGCATGTCGTCTCTGACTTCTCGGTGAAGAACGTCTGGGAAAACTCGCACTCGCTGATGCCGCTGATCTACAAATACTCCGGCGTCTGGGGCAATCACGAGGGATCGATGATGCTCTGGCTCTTGATCCTGGCTCTCTTCAGCGCGCTGGTCGCCATCTTTGGCCGCAATCTTCCCGAGACGCTGAAGGCCAATGTGCTTTCGGTGCAGGCCTGGATCTCGGTGGCCTTCCTGCTCTTCATTCTGCTTACCTCCAATCCCTTCGCGCGCCTCGATCCGGCGCCGGCGGAGGGCAAGGATCTGAACCCGATCCTGCAGGATATCGGCCTCGCCATCCATCCGCCGCTGCTCTATCTCGGCTATGTCGGCTTCTCCGTCTGCTTCTCCTTTGCTGTCGCCGCGCTGATCGAAGGCCGCATCGATGCCGCCTGGGCGCGCTGGGTGCGCCCCTGGGCGCTGGCCGCCTGGACCTTCCTCACGCTCGGCATCGCCATGGGCTCCTACTGGGCCTATTACGAGCTCGGTTGGGGCGGCTGGTGGTTCTGGGATCCGGTCGAAAACGCCTCCTTCATGCCCTGGCTCGCCGGCACGGCGCTGCTGCACTCGGCGCTCGTCATGGAAAAGCGCGAGGCGCTGAAGATCTGGACGGTGCTGCTCGCCATTCTGACGTTCTCGCTGTCGCTGATGGGCACCTTCCTGGTGCGCTCGGGCGTGCTGACATCGGTTCACGCCTTCGCCAGCGACCCGTCGCGCGGCGTCTTCATCCTCTGCATCCTGCTGCTCTTCATCGGCGGTGCGCTGTCGCTCTTCGCCTTCCGGGCGCCGAGACTGACGGCCGGCGGCCTGTTCGCGCCGATCTCGCGCGAAGGAGCGCTCGTCGTCAACAATCTGATCCTGACGGTTGCCTGCGGCACTGTGCTGACGGGCACGCTTTATCCGCTGGTTCTGGAAACCATGACCGGCGACAAGATCTCTGTCGGCCCGCCCTTCTTCAACATGACCTTCGGCCTGTTGATGACACCGCTTCTCGTCATCGTGCCATTCGGCCCGCTGCTCGCCTGGAAGCGCGGTGATCTGCTGGGCGCCCTGCAGCGGCTCTATGTGGTTGCCGCACTCGCTTTCGTCGCCGCCGTCCTGTTCTTCTATCTCCAGCATGGCGGCCCGGTCATGTCGGTTCTCGGTCTCGCGGCC
Organism: Hyphomicrobiales bacterium; assembly: GCA_900467745.1. Lineage (GTDB taxonomy): Bacteria > Pseudomonadota > Alphaproteobacteria > Rhizobiales > Rhizobiaceae > Rhizobium. The sequence goes on along the minus strand of UBQW01000039.1, from coordinate 25,665 downwards.
GGTCTGTTCCTGGTCCTCGGCGCCATCGCCGACCTGTGGTACCGCGCCGGCGTCGGCAAGCAGCCTCTTGGCATTGCCTGGCGCCGCCTCAAGGGCCTGCCGCGTTCGGCTTTCGGCACGGCGCTCGCCCATGCGGGCCTGGGCATTTCGGTGCTTGGCATTGTCGCCGTTTCCACCTTCCAGACCGAGCACGTGCTGCAGATGAAGCAGGGCGAGGTGACCGATGCGGGCGGCTATACGCTGCGCTTCGACGGGATGCGCGAGGCGACCGGCCCAAACTACACCGAGGATCGCGGTCATTTCACCATCGCCAGGGGCGGCGTCGACGTGGCTGACGTCTGGTCCGCCAAGCGCATCTACACCGCCGGCCAGATGCCGACGACGGAAGCCGGCATCCTGACCTTCGGCGCAAGCCAGCTCTACGTCTCGCTCGGCGATCCGACCGATGACGGCGGTATCGTCGTGCGCATTTGGTGGAAGCCCTATATTCTCTGCATCTGGGGCGGCGCCCTCGTCATGGCCTTTGGCGGCTTCGTCTCGCTCAGCGACCGGCGCCTGCGCGTCGGCGCGCCACGCCGCAAGGCAAAGGCGTTGCAGCCCGTCATGGAGCCGGCCGAATGATGCGGGTTAGATCTCCCTCATTCCTGTGCTCGTCACAGGAATCCAGCGCGCCCAAGTCCTTGGGCGCAGAGGACTCTTATCCAAGAGCATGGTCATTCACGGCGCGGACGCGCCGTGGCTGGATTCCTGTGACATCGCCCGAGCAAAGCTTGGGCACAGCAATGAGGGAAGGAAAGGTTCGGCGCTCAACATCGATATCTGCCGTTGCGTCACGCCTTTTTGTCAGCCTCTTCATCGTGCTCGCCCCCCTTCCAGCCTTCGCCGTCAACCCGGACGAGATGCTGAAAGATCCCGCTCTCGAAAGCCGTGCGCGCGCGATCTCGGCGGAATTGCGCTGCATGGTCTGCCAGAACCAGTCGATCGACGATTCCAACGCCGAACTGGCCAAGGATCTGCGTCTGCTGGTGCGAAAGCGCATTACCGATGGCGATAGCGACCAGCAGGTGATGAGCTACATCGTCTCCCGCTACGGTGAGTTCGTGCTGCTGAAGCCGCGTTTCGAGACAAAGACGCTGCTTCTGTGGGGCGCTCCGATCCTGCTCGCGTTGCTGGGCGGTCTGTCGCTCGTGGTTTTCGCCCGCCGCTATGCCGGCCAGCCGACGGGATCGGCGCTGACGAGCAACGAGCAGGCGCGCCTGAACGAGCTCTTGAAAAAGTAAATCAGCGCGGCCTCAGGCGGAAGAATTCGGACATTACGAATTTTTCATGCCTCGGACAGTTCGCAGTAAGGTGTGCCGTCCTATATCTTCATCCATCGACCGATCCGGTAACCGCCGGTCCCGTGGATTTAAATATAAGAAGGTGCGTCTATGCTGAAGACTATCAAAGCTCCGTCACTGTCGACCGTGCTCAAGGCCTCGACCGTTGCCGGTCTTGCCGCTGCCGTCCTGGCGACCGGTGTCCCCCTCGAAATCACGCGTTCCTATGCCGAAGCGGTCAAGGTCGAGGCACCATCCGTTCCGAGCTTTGCCAATGTCGTTGATGCCGTTTCTCCCGCCGTCGTTTCGGTTCGCGTCGAAAGCCGCGTCAAGCCGGCGTCGGATGAGGATGGCAATGGCTTCTCTTTCGATTTCAACGGCCGTGGCTTCGATGATCTCCCCGATGCCCTGAAGCCGTTCTTCCGCCAGTTCGGCGAGCAGCAGGGCCGCCGTGGCCCTCCCGGCGCGCATCCTCCAGGCCCCGGCCAGCATGAGGGTCGTCTGCGCCCCGTCGCCCAGGGCTCCGGCTTCTTCATCTCCGAAGATGGCTATATCGTCACCAACAATCACGTCGTCTCCGATGGTGCGGCCTTCGTCGCTGTCATGAAGGACGGCACCGAGCTCGACGCCAAGCTGATCGGCAAGGACCCGCGCACCGACCTCGCCGTGCTGAAGGTCGACGGCAAGGGCAAGAAGTTCACCTACGTCAACTGGGCTGACGACAACAACGTTCGCGTCGGCGACTGGGTGGTTGCCGTCGGTAACCCGTTCGGCCTCGGCGGCACGGTAACGGCAGGTATCGTTTCGGCCCGTGGCCGCGATATCGGCTCCGGCCCGTATGACGACTATCTCCAGGTTGACGCAGCCGTGAACCGCGGCAACTCCGGTGGCCCGACCTTCAACCTCAGCGGCCAGGTGGTCGGCATCAACACCGCCATCTTCTCGCCGTCGGGCGGCAGCGTCGGCATTGCCTTCGCAATCCCCGCTTCGACAGCCAAGGACGTCGTGGCCGACCTGATGAAGGACGGCCAGGTTTCGCGCGGCTATCTCGGCGTGCAGATCCAGCCGGTCACCAAGGACATCGCCGACTCTCTTGGCCTGTCTGAGGCAAGCGGCGCGCTCGTCGTCAACGCCCAGGCCGGAACGCCGGGTGAAAAGGCCGGCCTCAAGGCTGGCGACGTCGTCACCGCCGTCAACGGCGAGACCGTCAAGGATGCCCGTGACCTCAGCCGCCGCATCGGCGCGATGACGCCGGGCAAGAAGGTCGAGCTGTCGGTATGGCGCTCGGGTAAGTCCCAGCCGGTGACGGTTGAGCTCGGCACGCTGCCGGCCGACCAGCAGCAGGCTTCGGCAGATGATGGCGATCAGGCACCGGAAGCACAGACCCCGGCATCCGAAAAGGCGCTTGCCGATCTCGGCCTGACGGTCGGTCCTGCCGATGACGGCAAGGGCCTGCAGATCACCGGCATCGACCCGAACTCCGACGCTGCCGACAAGGGCATCAAGGAAGGCGAGAAGATCACCTCGGTCAACAACCAGGAAGTCTCCACCGCCGACGACGTGGTCAAGGTGCTGAACCAGGCGAAGAAGGATGGCCGCACCCGCGCGCTGTTCCAGATCCAGTCCAAGGAAGGCAGCCGCTTCGTCGCCCTTCCGGTCGAAAACCAGGGCTAAGCGCCCCGGGTTTCCGGATCAAAATTGAAGGGTCGCGCGCTCGCGCGGCTCTTCCAGTCAACCCATCGCAGGTGACGACAATGACCTTCCAGCAAGACGATCACGCTTTGAGCCTTGCCGAAACACAGCCGGCGGGTAATGTCGGCCGCATGAAGATTCTCATCATCGAAGACGATCTGGAAGCGGCGGCCTATCTCACGAAAGCCTTTCGTGAGGCGGGTATTGTCGCCGACCATGCAAGTGACGGCGAAAGCGGCCTCTTCATGGGGACCGAAAACACCTACGACGTGCTTGTGATCGACCGCATGCTGCCGCGCCGCGATGGCCTTTCCGTCATCGCCGAGCTGCGCCGCAAGGGCATCCACACCCCCGTTCTCATTCTCTCTGCTCTTGGCCAGGTCGACGACCGCGTGACAGGCCTGCGCGCCGGCGGTGACGACTATCTCCCCAAGCCCTACGCTTTCAGCGAGCTTCTGGCGCGCGTCGAGGTGCTTGGCCGCCGCAAGGGCACGCCCGATCAGGACGTTGTCTACCGTGTCGGCGATCTCGAGCTCGACCGTCTGGCCCACGAAGTGCGCCGTGGCGGCAAGGAAATCCCGCTGCAGCCACGCGAGTTCCGCCTGCTCGAATATCTGATGAAGAATGCCGGCCAGGTGGTCACCCGTACCATGCTGCTCGAAAACGTCTGGGATTATCACTTCGATCCGCAGACCAACGTCATCGACGTGCACGTCTCGCGGCTGCGCTCCAAGATCGAGAAGGATTTCAGCCTGCCGCTCTTGAAGACCATTCGCGGCGCCGGCTACATGATCAAGGATGACGGATGAACCGCTTCTGGGTTCTCTTCAAGTCCACGGCAGTCCGCCTTTCGGCTCTCTATATCCTGCTCTTCGCCATCTGCGCCGCAACGCTCGTCTTCTACGTGACGGCGATGTCGGAGCGGCTGTTGACCAGCCAGATCCGCGAGGCGGTTCAGCAGGAGGTCGATCAGGTTCAGCGCGCCTATGACAACGGCGGCATGAACCTGCTGCTCAGGACCATGGAGCGCCGCGCCCGCCAGCCGGGCGCCAATCTCTACATCATCGCCGGTCCCTCGGGCGACATCCTCGCCGGCAACGTCGCTTCCGTCCAGCCGGGCGTGCTCGACGAGCAGGGCTGGACCAGCCTGCCGTTTCGCTACCAGCGCTATTCAGAGGGCGGGCAGGGCAAGCCGCACATGGCCGTCGCCAACATCAACGTGCTCGACAATGGCCTGCGCATCCTGATCGGCCGCGACCTCGGCGAGCCCGAGGCGTTCCGCGTGCTCGTCAGGCAGGCGTTGATGGTCGCGCTGGCGATCATGGGTCTGGGCGCGGTCATCATCTGGTTCGGCATCGGCCGCAACGCGCTGAAGCGCATCGACCGCATGTCGGCGGCGAGCAAGAAGATCATGGCCGGCGATCTCTCGCAGCGCCTGCCGGTCGGCGGCTCCGGCGACGAGTTCGATCGTCTCTCCGTGTCGCTGAACACCATGCTCGGCCGTATCGAGAAGCTGAACGAGGGGCTGCGCCAGGTCTCCGACAACATCGCCCACGACCTGAAGACGCCGCTGACGCGCCTGCGCAACAAGGCGGCGGACGCGATCGATACGCCGGATGCCGATACGCGCCGCGTGGCGCTGGAAGGGATCATCTCGGAATCCGACCAGCTCATCCGCACCTTCAATGCGCTGTTGATGATCTCCCGCGTCGAGGCCGGCTCGGTTGCCGCCGAGATGTCGACGATCGATCTCTCCGCCATCGTCGCCGACAGCGCCGAACTCTACGAGCCGGTGGCCGACGAGGCGGGCCTTGCGATGGCCACCGATATCGAGCCCGGCATCGAGGTGCAGGGCAACCGCGAACTGATCGGCCAGGCGATCTTCAACCTCATCGACAATGCCGTGAAGTATTCGGCGGGTGTGGAGCCGGGTGGCGAAGTCTCGCTGCGGCTGACGCGCCGTCCCGATGCCATCTGCCTTCAGGTCGCCGATCATGGCCCTGGTATTCCTGCCGAGAAGCGCGAGGACGTGCTCAAGCGCTTCGTGCGGCTGGACGAGAGCCGTTCGAAGCCCGGCACGGGCCTGGGGCTTTCGCTTGTCGAAGCGGTGATGGAATTGCACAGCGGCAAGCTGGAACTCAGCGATACCGATCCGGATGCGGCGGCCAATCGCGGCCTCGCTGTCACGCTCGTCTTTCCCTTGAAGTAGGCGTTTCTGCGCTACCCCGAATTGTCTGTTGGCCATTTGCGTCGCAGACCCTAACTTAGCCTCAGGCGGCGAGCGGCTTTGATTCTGCTTCGACTTTCGTTGCCTGATGCCAGGGAGGGCGCATGCTGACGAATTCGACGCACAGCCTGAGCGAGGTGGTCGACGGCCTGTTGAAGCCGTTGAGCAAGACAGAATTGAAGCTCGTGCTTGATGATCTGCAGAAGATCGGCGTCGACGAACCCGTCGTGGCCGATATGCTGAAGACCGAGGGCGCGCTTCGCGATTTCATCTCCGCAGCACTGACGCTCTCGCCCTATCTGCGCGACATCGCCACCATCGATCCCGGCATCCTCACCATCGCCATCAGCGAGCCGCTCGAGCCGCGCCTGGAGGCGCTGATCTCCGAAGCGCGCGACGCCTGGATGCCGCGTGATGGCGCGTCACCGAGCGAGAGTGAGATCATGGGCCGCCTGCGGACGGTTAAGCGCCGTGTCGCGTTCTTGTTGGCGCTCGCCGATCTCGCCCGCGTCTTCGATGGCCGCACGACCACGGCGTGGCTGAGCCGGCTTGCCGAGGCCACGGTCTCGGCCGCGATCGATCATCTGCTGCTCTCCTCGCATGAAGCCCGAAAGCTGCAGCTGAAGAATGTGGCGCGGCCAAGCGAAGGTTCAGGCCTCGTCGTGCTCGGTATGGGCAAGCTCGGCGCCTGCGAGCTCAACTATTCCTCCGACATTGATCTGGTGGTCTTCTTCGATGAGCAGGCGGGCATCCTGTCTGATCCTGACGATGCGATCGATATCTTCCCGCGCTTGATGCGGCGGCTCGTGCGCATCATGCAGGAGCGCACCGGCGACGGTTATGTCTTCCGCACAGACCTCCGGCTGCGCCCGGACCCCGGCGCCACGCCGCTGGCCGTGTCGATAGACGCTGCCATGGTCTATTACGAGGGCAGGGGGCAGAACTGGGAGCGCGCGGCCTTCATCAAGGCGCGTCCAGTAGCGGGCGATATCGCCGCCGGCGACCGTTTCCTGCGCGATCTCACCCCCTTCGTCTTCCGCAAATATCTCGATTATGCGGCGATCTCCGACATCCACTCGATCAAGCGGCAGATCCACGCCCACAAGGGGCACGGGGCGATCGCGGTGAAGGGCCACAACGTCAAGCTTGGCCGTGGCGGCATTCGCGAGATCGAGTTCTTCGCCCAGACCCAGCAGTTGATCGCCGGCGGGCGCATGCCGGCGCTGCGCTCGCGCGCAACCGAGGAGACGCTCAACGAGCTCACCAAGGCCAAGTGGATCGACGAAGAGACCTGCGAGGAGCTGACGGAAGCCTACTGGTTCCTGCGTGACGTCGAACACCGCATCCAGATGGTGCGCGACGAACAGACCCACCTGCTGCCCGAGACCGAAGGTGAACTCAAGCGCATCGCCTACATGATGGGCTTTAGCGACACACCGAGCTTTTCCGAGCGCCTTGTCGAGGTGTTCAGGACTGTAGAGCGTCGCTATGCCCGACTGTTCGAGCAGGAGACCAAGCTGTCGACGGAGACGGGCAACCTCGTCTTCACCGGCCAGAACGACGATCCAGACACGCTGGTGACCCTGCGCAAGCTCGGCTTCGAACGCCCCTCCGACATCTCCCGCGTCATCCGCACCTGGCACTACGGGCGCTACAAGGCGACGCAATCGGTCGAAGCCCGCGAACGGCTGACCGAGCTGACGCCGGAGCTGTTGCGCGTGTTCGGCGAAAGCAAGCGCGCCGACGAGGCGATCCTCAGGTTCGACAGTTTCATCTCGGGTCTTCCGGCCGGCATCCAGCTGTTCTCGCTGCTCGGCAGCAATCCGGCGCTGCTCTCGCTGATCGTCTACATCATGTCGGCGGCGCCGAAGCTTGCCGAGGTCATCGCCGCCCGGCCGCATGTCTTCGACGGCATGCTTGATCCGGGCCTAATGGCCGAGCTTCCGACGCGCGACTATCTGGCAGGACGCCTCAAGGGGTCGCTGCAGCAGGCGCGCTACTACGAAGAGGTGCTGGACCGGCTACGCATCTTCGCCGCCGAGCAACGCTTCCTGATCGGCATTCGCCTGCTGACGGGCTCGATCAATGGCGCGATGGCCGGCCGCGCCTTCACGCACCTCGCCGATCTGATCGTCGAGGCGGCACTGAATGCCGTGCTCTCGGAGATCGAGGCGGCGCACGGCAAGTTCCCCGGCGGCCGCGTCGCCGTCGCCGGAATGGGCAAGCTCGGCAGCTTCGAGCTGACCGCGGGCTCAGACATCGATCTCATCCTGCTTTACGATTACGACGATGCGGCCGAGGAATCCGACGGCGCCAAGCCGCTGGATGCGGTTCGCTATTTCACCCGCATCACCCAGCGGCTGATCGCCGCCTTGTCGGCGCCGACAGCCGAGGGCGTGCTTTACGAAGTCGACATGCGCCTGCGCCCTTCAGGCAACAAGGGGCCGGTCGCCACCCGCGTCAGCTCGTTTGCGAAATACCAGCGCGAGGAAGCCTGGACCTGGGAGCATATGGCGCTCAGCCGCGCGCGGCTGATCTGCGGCGATGCCAGCCTGATTGATGACGTCGAGCACGTGATCGAGGAGGTGCTGTCGACGCGGCGCGATCTGCGTAAAGTGGCGAAGGATGTGGCCGAGATGCGCGCGCTGATCGAACAGGAAAAACCGCCGGCCAACATGTGGGACCTGAAGCTTATCCCCGGCGGTGTCGTCGATATCGAGTTCATCGCGCAATATCTGGCGTTGATCGCCCCGGCGAAGGATGTCGCCGTGAAGGTCAATGGCATCAGCACTGGCGAAGCGTTGAAGCAATTGGGAGCGCCGCTGATGGCATCGGCCGATGTCGATAGCTGCAGCGAGGCCTTCGGGCTCTATACCGAGCTGTCGCAGCTCATCCGGCTCTGCATCGATGGTCCCTTCGATCCCAAGGATGCGCCGGCGGGTCTCATCGATCTCGTCTGCCGCGCTGGCGATTGCCCCGATATTAAGACCCTCGAGGGGGAGATGAAGCAGCTCTCGAGGACGGTGCGGAAGGTCTTTCAGGCGGTGGTGAAGGCGTAGCGCATGTCGCGCAAAAGTGTGTAGCGGTTTTGCGGCACCGACATGCGAAGCATTATGCCGCGCTGTCGGGGATCAGCAGCGAAATCACCGTGCCGATCGCTTCGCGTGAGCGGATCTTCATGCGGCCGCCATGCAGCGTCGTCAGCGAGCGCGAGATGGCGAGGCCCAGTCCGGAGCCGCCCTTGCTCTTGGCATATTGGTTCTGCACCTGTTCGAAGGGCTGCCCGATCTTGCTGAGCGCGGTCGTCGGAATGCCGATGCCGGTATCGGCGATGGTCAGCATCACGCCGACTGAGGTACGACGGGTGCGCACCGCGATCCGGCCGCCTTCGTCGGTAAACTTCACGGCGTTGGACAGCAGGTTGAGCAGGATCTGTTTCATCGCGCGGCGATCGGCGTTGAGTGTCATGCCATCGCAGATGCGTTGCTGGATCTCGATACGCTTTTCGCTGGCCGGGATTGCGGTGAAGCGCAGGCTTTCCTCGATCAGCGGCGCGAGGTCGATCGTCTCGCACTGAAGCTTCATATGGCCTGCTTCGATCTTCGACATGTCGAGAATGTCGTTGATGACGTTGAGCAGGTGACGGCCGCTGTGATGGATGTCGCGGGCATATTCGTCGTACTTTGCGGAGCCGAGCGGACCGAACATCTCGTCCTGCAGGATCTCGGAGAAGCCGAGGATGGCGTTGAGCGGCGTGCGCAGCTCGTGGGACATGTTGGCGAGGAATTCCGACTTCGCCTTGTTGGCGGCCTCGGCGCGTTCCTTTTCCGAGAGATAATTGGCGTTCGCCAGCGACAGCGCCGATTTCTGCCGTTCCAGCGTCTGGCGGGAAGAGGAGAGGTCGCCGATCGTCGCCATCAGGCGGCGTTCGGAATCGCGCAGGCGCTCCTGGTTGCGCTTCAGAAGCGTGATGTCGGTGCCGACGGAAACCATGCCGCCGTCGCGGGTGCGACGCTCGTTGATCTGCAGCCAGCGCTCGTCGGCGAGCTGCACTTCGCTGGTGCGCGAATAGCCATTGCCATGGGCGTCGGCGATCCGGCGCTCGATGACGGGGCGGGCGGCTGCGGCGTTGACAGCGGCGCGTTCGGTGCCCGGCACCAGCACGCTGTCGGGGAGGCCGTAGGCCTGCTGGAAGTGCGTGTTGCACATCACGAGACGGTCGTTCTTGTCCCAGAGCACGAAGGCTTCCGACGTGCTCTCGATCGCATCCGCCAGCCGCTGGTCGGCTTCGGCGTAGCGCTGCGCGAGACGGTGCTGCTCGGTCACGTCCATGGCGATGCCGATCATGTGGACCTGGCCGGCATTGGTGCGGATGACCTGTGCGCGGGCGCGCATCCAGACGTAGTGGCCGGCGGCATGGCGCATGCGGAAGATCTGGTCGATCTGCTCGGCGTCGCCACGGGCAACCGAGCGGGCGATCTCGTAGATGCCGCTGTCGTCGGGGTGCATCAGACGGGCGGCGTCGCCGAAGCACATGTTGCCGTCTCCACCAGGAAGGCCGAGCATCTGGTACATGGAGCGCGACCAGAAGAATTCGCGGCGGTCGAAATCGAAATCCCAGAGGCCGCAGCGGCCGCGCGACAGAGCTGTCTCGACCCGCTGGTTGGATTCGACGAAGATCTCGTCGGCATGGCGCGCGCGCCGCACCTGCATGTAATAGGCGTAGAGGATGACCAGCAGGATCGAGGAAATGCCGGCAAACAGCGTCACGTTGAGGGTCAGCTCCTCGCGCCACAGCTGGCTGATGCGGTCGAGCGAGGTTGCCGCGACCACATAGCCGCCGCTGTCGCCGATGAGAGTGATCTGCGCGTAGTGCGGTCGGCCGGCGATGGTGGTCTCAATCACGCCCGCCCGGTCGCCGAAGCGGCGGATCGCGGAGACCTCCGAGAAGAAATCGCCGATACCGGCGCCGACATAGGCCGCACCGGCGGCGGACGCCGCGAAGACCTTGCCGCTCGACTGCACAAGCAGAACGAAGGCGTCGTCGTCGAGCCGGTCCTGCGGCAGGAAACGGGCGAGGCGGGCTTGGCCTTCGGTCGCGTTGCCGCTGTCGAAGATCGCGGCGGAATCGGCGAAGGCGGCCGCGGCGGTGGCGGCGGCCAGTGCCGTCGAGTGGCGGGCGGCGGCCTGCATGCGGTCGTGCTCGGAGAGCATGCCGAAGAAATGCGAGGCTGCGACGACGGTCAAAAATGCAACGATAAGGATAGGAATGGCGCGCTTCAACACGGCCTCGGCATGCGTGTAATTTCGGGAAGATGATGGTCGCGAGGTCGCGGAGGACTTGCCGGTGAAGCTTTCACGCCAGGCGCGGAAGCTCTCGAAATCGACACGCAGCCGTCCTTCGGCCACGGTTGCCCGCCGCACGTTCATCATTTTCTGAGCCTTGTCCCTCGTGATTCGCTGCGCCGCTCGCCCGAACCTGACTCAATGAATCATTGGTGATTCGCCTTGTCCAGAGGAAAAGGTAAAAATCTGTTAACCGATTCTAAGTGCTGATTTTTCCAGCATGCGTGGGAGGCGACCTCAATAGGATCGGCCGCCTCGCTTTGCAAATCACCCCTTGAGGGTGCGCTCGACGATGTCGCGAACGTCGGTGGAGAGAGCCGGTGCTTCGGCGATCTCAGTCAGCGCCTTGCGGGCATGCTCGGCCCGCGCGGGCTCCAACGAGCGCCAGGAGCGCATCGAAGTGAGGATGCGCGCGGCCAACTGTGGGTTGCGTGCGTCGATGTCGAGGATCTCGCGGGCGAGGAAGCGGTAGCCCTCGCCATCCGCGCGTCCGAAGCCGGTTGGGTTGCCGAAGGCAAACGTGCCGACCAGCGCGCGCACGCGGTTGGGGTTGGTGCGCTTGAACTGCGGATTGTCCATCAGCTTCAGCACGCGCTCGAGCGCCTTTGCGCCCGGAATGGTCGCCTGGACGGAGAACCACTTGTCGATGACGAGGGCATTTCCGGCAAAGCGGTCATGGAACGTGGACAGCGCCGCCGCCGCCTCGCTGCTGTCGGGGAAGCGATGCGCGAGGATCGTCAGCGCCTGCATCAGATCCGTCATGTTGTTGGCGGCGTCAAAGGCGGCCTTGGCGCGATCAGGCGTGTTCTCGGCGTAGGACAGATAGGTGAGCGCGCTGTTGCGGAGCGCACGGCGGCCGGCGCTCTTGGCGTCGGGGCTGAAATCGCCGGGTGTGGTCATGCTGTCGTAGAGTGCCGCGAAGACGCTCTTTCCGGCATCGGCCACCTGCTGCAGCACGGCGGAGCGGCCGGCGTGGATGGCATCGGGGTCGTTGTTGCCGCCAAGTTCGCGGGCGATGTCGGATTCGCTCGGAAGCGCCAGGGCCTGGGCGCGGAAGGCGGGCTCCAGCGTCTCGTCCGCCGCTGCCGCAAGCAGGGCTTCGACGAAGTCCTTGGAAGCAACGACCGGCTTGCCGTCACGGGCATCGCGGGCGGCTGCAAGCAGCGTCGGCAGTGCGAGGTCCGTCAGCGCCTGCCAGCGCGCGAAGTGATCGGTCTCGAAGCGGGCGAGAAGCGCCAGATCCGTGGGGGACTGATCGAAATGCAGGTTGATCGGGGCGGAGAAGCTGCGGTTGACCGATACGATCGGCCGAGAGCCGATGCCCTTGAAGGTGGCCTTCTGGCTGCGCTCCGTCAGATGCAGCACGTTGTCGCCATACTCGGCGCCATCGACCGAGGAAGGCTCGAGCGGCGTGCCGTCTTCGGCAAAGAGCGCGATGCTGAGCGGAATGTGCATCGGCTTCTTGTCGCTCTGGCCGGGCGTTGCCGGAACCATCTGCTCGAGCGACAGCGTGAAGCTCTTGGCGCCGGCATCATAGCTGCCGGACGCGGTGACGAGCGGCGTGCCGGCCTGGTGATACCAGAGCGAGAACTGCGTCAGGTCGCGTCCGCTGGCATCCTCGAAGCACTTGACGAAATCCTCGATGGTCACGGCTTGGCCGTCATGGCGATCGAAATAGAGATCCATGCCCTTCTTGAACAGGTCCTTGCCGAGCAGCGTCGCGATCATGCGCGTGACTTCGCTGCCCTTCTCGTAGACCGTCGTCGTGTAGAAGTTGTTGATTTCGCGATAGGTGGTCGGACGCACCGGATGCGCCAGCGGGCCGCCATCCTCGGGGAACTGCTCGGACTTCAGATGACGCACTTCGGCGATGCGCTTGACCGGGCGCGAGCGCATGTCGGCCGAGAATTCGTGGTCGCGATAGACCGTCAGGCCTTCCTTCAGGCAGAGCTGGAACCAGTCGCGGCAGGTGATGCGGTTGCCGGTCCAGTTGTGGAAGTATTCGTGGGCGATGATCGCTTCGATGTTGGCGTAGTCCTGGTCGGTCGCGGTCTCCGGATCGGCCAGCACGTATTTGTCGTTGAAGACGTTGAGGCCCTTGTTCTCCATGGCGCCCATGTTGAAATCGGACACGGCGACGATCATGAAGATGTCGAGATCGTATTCGCGGCCGAACCGCTCCTCATCCCACTTCATCGAGCGCTTCAGCGCATCCATGGCGTAGGCGGCGCGCGCTTCCTTGCCATGCTCGACGTAAATCTTCAGCGTGACTTCGCGTTCCGACACGGTCACGAACGTGTCTTCGACGACACCGAGATCGCCAGCGACCAGCGCGAAGAGATAGCTCGGCTTCGGATGCGGATCGAACCAGGCGGCGAATGCGCGGCCCTCGTCATAGCCGGCGCCGCCGAGGAAGTTGCCGTTGGACAGCATGACCGGGTTGGCGGCCTTGTCTCCGATGATGGTGATCGTGTAGGGCGCCAGAACATCGGGACGATCGGGGAAGTAGGTGATGCGGCGGAAGCCTTCGGCCTCGCACTGGGTGCAATAGACGCCGTTGGTGCGGTAAAGGCCCATCAGCTGGGTGTTGGCCTCAGGATTGATGATCGTGGTGATCGTCAGCTCGAAAGGCTTGGATTTCGGCAGGTTGCGGATCGTCAGGCTGTCAGGCGTTGCCGTATACTGGCTAGGCTTCATTTCCGCCTGATCGAAGAGCAGGCCGGAGAGGGCAAGTTCATCACCGTCGAGGATGAGCGGCGCCTTGGGATCGGCGCCCTTGCGACGATGGAAGATCAGGCGGGCATCTACCTTGGTGGCGGTCGGGTCCAGTTCAAACGTCAGATCCACACGCTCGAGTTCGAAATCGGTGGGGCGGTAATCTGCCAGATTTATGACCTGGCCGGTATCTGTGCGCATGATATTCCCTGAGACCTTTTAGACAATGCTTCGCAAACAGAGTGGGCGCTCTGCCATAAAATTTGATTGGTACAATTACACTAAAGTCTGAATTAAAGCTAAAGCCGAAGGTGGGATGGCACATCGGCTATTTCTGGGGGGAGATACTATAGTCTCTCGCCTGGCTATCTCCGATTGAGGATCGATTTTATCGCTGTCTCATCTTCGGTTTTTTGTACAACCACCCCATACCAGCCCAATCCATCATAGTCCTCGTAACCGAGCGTCTTCGCATAGGCGACGATGGAGCCGCTATTGTCGTAATAGCTGCCGCGCTCCTGTCCATGTTGGACTTGCAGCACAAAACGGCTGAACATCAATGACGGATTGCTGCAGGCGATGATCCGACCTGCGCCGTCGAGGATCATGACCGTCGTCCGCTCCGCGACCTGGGGCGGCAGGTTGGCTTCCTTGTCGACGATCGCCTGTCCCTGGTTTTGCCAGTCGAAGTAGACGCCGAGCGTGCCGATCAGTTTTCCATCGAGCTTCCCGCCTTCGCGCACGCCCGTCGCATAGACAAGCGCCGTGCGCCCGCCATGCAGCTGGCTTTTGCAGACTTCGTCGACGACATAGTCGTTGCCGGATTTACATTGCGTCGCGGCCTTGTGCCATGCCTCTCTGGCGAGCGAAACATTGAGCAGCCGCCGCTGAAACTCGGGATTTGCCGAGGCGACGATCCGCCCGCTGAGGTCGGTCAGCACAAGGTCGAGATAGACGGTGTAGAAGCGATTGATCACGCCAAGACGCTCGGCCGCGAAGCTGGCGCTATCGGTGCTCGGCTCCTGCAAGGTCTGCCAAAGTGCGGCGTCCGTGGCCCACCAGCGCACATCCGCCGTCCGCTCGAAAAGGTTGCGCACGATCAGCTGCACGAGCGTCTGCGCCAGATCGGTCAGCCGCACGCCTTCGAGCTCGTTGACCAGCCCATCCGCCATTCTGCGCGAAAGGCCGATGCGGCCGAGCACGTTGCTTTCGAATGTGTCGGCGATCTCGCTGGCGATCTGGGCGAGACGCTGCACCTCGTTCGCCACCACGGCAAAGCCCTTGCCGGTTTCGCCGGCGCGCGCGGCCTCGATGAGCGCGTTGATCGCAAGCAGACGGATCTGCTTGACGACGTGTGTATTGTCGGCGCTGAAACGTTCGAGATCGGAACCGATCCCTTCTGTCACGACCCGCATGGAGCGCGGCGTTGCCGCTGGCTGCTGGCGTTCGGGTAACGTAGACGGCATCATATGCATGCCTCCTGAAACAGGTTTAAGTTGTGAATTTATGAAAAGCTATGTCTGCAATAGGAGAATCAATGCGAGTTTATGGTTCTCAAAGTGTTAACGGCGGAGACTGGTGCCGATTAATATTGGCTGTTTTCGCCGATTTCCGCGGTTTTCGAAGGCTCATCGGCATGTCTGCGCTGAAACCGCGGCCCGAACTTGCTTTTCCGGCGATTTAGCCTGTTCTTTCAGACCAACCGCTGGCACATTGATCGCGCATTGAGTCCGATGCGCTCTCCCAACGTTAAGTGGTTAATTCGCGAGTTCTGACATGCGGCCGGTATTCGAAAATCCGATGCGAGGTATCGCGTGCAAGCTCGCCTCGGTCGTCTTCTTCCTGGCGATGCAGACCTTCATCAAGCTTGCGGGCGCCGGCATACAGCCCGGCCAGGTCACCTTCTACAGATCGTTCTTCGCCCTGTTCCCGATCATGGCGTTCCTTGCCTATCGCGGACAGTTGAAGGCGTCCTTCTATACCGCCAATCCCGTCGGCCATCTCAAGCGCGGCACGCTCGGCATCATCTCGATGGGCCTGGGCTTTTATGGCCTGCTGCATCTGCCGCTGCCCGAGGCGATCGCGCTTGGCTATGCAATGCCTCTGATCGCGGTTGTCTTCGCAGCCCTGCTTCTCGGCGAGACGGTGCGCATCTATCGCTGGAGCGCGGTGTTCGTCGGCCTGATCGGCGTGGCGATCGTGTCCTGGCCGAAGCTCACGCTGTTTCGCGACGGTGGCGTGGAGACAGAACAGGCGATCGGCGCGGTCACGGTGCTCTTGGCGTCCGTTCTCGGTGGTCTCGCAATGATCCAGGTGCGAAAGCTGGTCGAGGAAGAAAAAACCTCGACGATCGTACTTTACTTCTCGATCACCGCATCGGTCTTCTCGCTGTTCACGGTGCCCTTCGGCTGGGACCTGCTCGATCTCGCGCCGCAGCTCTATCTGATCGCTGCCGGCTTCAGCGGCGGTATCGCGCAGATTTTTCTGACCGAAAGCTATCGCCACGCGGACGTCTCGACGATCGCGCCGTTCGAATATACCTCAATCGTCCTGGGAAGCGTGCTCGCCTACTTCGTATTCGATGATATCCCGACGACGAGCATGTTGATCGGAACCGCCGTCATCGTCGCTGCGGGCATCTTCATCATCTACCGCGAGCATCAGTTGGAACTCGAGCGGGCGGCCGCGCGAAAAGCCAGCACGCCATAGCTCCCGCTCACGAAATCGTGGGGCTAAGTGTCGCAAAATTCATGCATTTTTTCCGCCGAGCAAGCCACCCTACAAATTTTGAGGGTGGCGTGTGACAGTTGCCTATGCTTTGTAAAAATGAACAACTTTCATTTATTTATGCATCCTGATGTTGAAAATAAGTGGCGGCTTTAGTTTGCTTGGCTTGCGAATACGAAAAGTCGAGCGCCGTCCGGGAGACAAATGCCTTTTAGTGCCGCAGACTTGATAGCTGACCCCAAGTTCATCTTGGGTATTCGATTTCACGCAGGCCGCATGCGCGGTATGTTCGATGCCGGCCCAAGGCTTGCGCGCCTGCTTGCCTCGCACCAGCGGTGGCTGCTCACCCAGGTCGCCTACGCGCTCAGCATGGAGCGCGTCGATGGCGACCCAACGTCAGGGCTGACGGCCACGAAGCTGACAACCGAGATCACCGCCTTCAAGGCCGCGAGCCGCAACACCATCCGCAGCTATATCGATGAACTTGCGACCTACAGGTTCATCACCTGCATTCCCGGCGAAGAGCGCAAACGCCCACGCCGCTACGAGGTAGCCGAGATCGCGCAGCAGGCGATGTTCAGCTGGGTCTGGTCCAACTTGCTGGCGCTCGATGTTCTCGACGATGGCGACAGGGCCGAGCGGTTCCAGGCAAGCCCTGAGTGGATTGGTGTGATGCAGCCGCGCATCGCGCGCGATTGCCTGCGCGATCAGGCCTGGCGAGAGCCGTCGGAGCGGGTTGGCGTGTTTATGTGGAACGATGCCGGCGGGCTTATCGTCGATTATCTGATGTCGAGGATCGATCCCGATGAGCAGAATCCCGATCGCTTCTTCGTCGGTCCGCTCGACAGCAGGGCGTTGGCGGCTGACTTCATGATATCGCGCACACACATGCAGCGCCTCTTCGCAAAGGCGGCGCAGGATGGTTGTATGGGATGGGACGTCGATATGAAGAAGCCGTCGCTATGGATATCGCGCGCGTTCGTCGAGGAATACTGCCAGTGGCAGGCGATCAAGTTCGCCTACATCGATCAGGCGTTTCACGCGGCAAGTCAGATGTCGGAAGAGAGGTAGCCCGCTGCGGCGGCCTGGCGTGCGCCGATCGCGACGCGTCAGGATTCGCGATCGTAGGCTTCCGCGGCGCATACGGCTGCGCGGATATACTCGATGGCGTCGATCTTGCAAAGAAGTGAGATGATGCGTGTCGTCATGAGAATAAGCCGATAAACGGCAGGGGCGGATGGCCGCGCCCTGCGATCAATACTGCTGGAAATCCGCGAAGATGGCCGCGGGGCGCACGATGCGACCGCTCGCGCCAGTGCCACGAGCAATCATCTGCTCGTTGGTGGCGAAGCCGGTGCGGCAGTAGCTCTGCGTGGTGCGGCCGTTGCTGTTTGCGGTTCTCAATGTTTCAAATCTGCAGTGTATAGGACGACGAGTGTTGCTCATGGCCTTGGTTCCTTATGATTCCTCCCAAGACACAATGCTAATATTGCAGCGCACAATAGATTTCACAAGGCATAGGAATACGCGGCAGGCATGCGTTTTGCGCATGGGTCTCGTCGCAAATCTGTCAATGTTGGTTATTTAGGAGGCAGAATTGATCTCTGTCAGTTTCGCCTGAAAAGCCAATAAATCGTTCCAGGCCAAGCGCTTATTGACCGGCGCCGTCAACAGGTCTTGCGGATGCAGCGTGGCGATGGCGGGGACGACGCGGTCGCCTGCGGCAATTTCACGCCACTGGCCGCGCAAGCCGTGAATGGTGTCGCCTTCGCCAAAAAACACCCGAGCTGCGAAATTCCCGAGCAGGAGAATCACTTTCGGCTCGGCAAGCGCGATCTGCCGCTCAATGAAGGGACGGCAGATATCCATCTCGGCGGGGGAGGCGACGCGGTTGCCCGGCGGGCGCCACGGAATGACCTGGGTCAAAAGGATACCGGCGCGGTCGAGCCCGATCGCGGCCAGCATCTTGTCCAGCAGCTGGCCGGGGCGTCCGGCAAACGGCTGCCCCTCGCGATCGTCCTCGGCGCCGGGCGCCGAGCCGATCAGCATGATGCCGCTCGCAGCATCGCCACTGGCAAAGATCGTCGAGCGCGCGCTGTGCTTGAGATTGCAGCCGTTGAAGGCTTCGAGCGCGGTCTTCAGCTCCGCGAGAGAACGCGCGCTTTCCGCGGCAAACCGCGCCTGCTGGATCGCCTCGCCGTCGGGGATCGCCGGCTGCGGTCGCTGCGCCGAGCGCTCAGGCTGGGGCGCAACGCGCTGTGCGGAAGCCGCTGGTGCGCGGGATGCCGTCTCGCGCGCCTCGGCCTGCGGGGCAGGGGCGGCGCTGCGGCGCGCCGCCTTCATCGCCTCGAATTCGGCGAAGCGATCGACGGCCTCGTCCTCCAGCAGCCACTCGACGCCGGCGTCCGCATGGAAATGCAGAAGGGCTGCGAGTTCGCCTGGAGAAAGGTCGTTGACGGAGATCATGGGCGCGACATTACCGAAGCTGAGTCCTCAATGAAAGTGCGCAGCCGCCACATCCCGGCCTATTGCACCGTCCATTGCGCGATATCGTCGCGTTCGCCGATCAGCGCCAGGCCGTGCGCGATCGAGAGCATCTCGCCGCCGGTCTCGATACGATCCTTGTCGAAGCGCTCGGTGAAGATGCGACGCACCGCCGGAACGAAGGAGGTGCCGCCGGTGAGGAACACCTTGTCGATCGCGCCCGCTTCCGTGTTGGTCTTTTCGAGCACATCGTCGAGCGCGCCTTCGATGCGCGCGAGATCGTCCGAAATCCAGCTCTCGAAGTCCGCACGGGCCACCATCCGCTTTCCGGCGCGGCCGAGCGGCGAGAAGTTGAACTCGGCTTCCTCGGAGGACGACAGCGCCATCTTCGTGGCGGACACCGCCTGGTAGAGCGGATAGCCTTCGTCGTGGTCGACGAGATCGATGAAGAGCTCCAGCTTCTCCGGCTCAAGCGCCGTGCGGACCAGCTTCTTCAGATCCTCGTATTCGCGCGAGGTCTTGAAGATCGACAGCTGGTTCCAGCGGCTGAAGCTGGAGTAGTAGTTGGTCGGCACTTCAAGGATCTTGTCGAAGCTCTTGAAATGACTCCCCTTGCCGATTTCAGGCGCGACGACGTTTTCGATGATGCGCGCGTCGAAGTGATCGCCGGCGATGCCGACACCGGAATGGCCGATCGGCGTTGCCTTCAGCTGGCCGGCGACGGTCTCGAAGCGGATCAGCGAATAGTCGGTCGTGCCGCCGCCGAAGTCGGCGACCAGCACCGTCGCGTCGCTTTTCAGGTTCTGCGCGAAGTAGAAGGCGGCTGCCACGGGCTCATAGACATAGTGCACTTCGGGGAAGCCGAAGCGGGACAGCGCCTCGTTGTACCGCTGCGTCGCCAGAACCGGATCGGGGCTCGCGCCGGCGAAATGCACAGGCCGGCCGGTGACGATGCGCGTCACGTCCGACGGCCAGTTGCTGCCCGCATAGTTGCTGAGGCGGCGGATGAATACCTCCATCAGGTCTTCGAAGCTGTGGCGCTTGGCGTAGATCAGCGTGCCCTGGAAGAGGGCGCTGGCGGCGAATGTCTTGATCGACTGCAGGAAACGGCAATCGCCGGGATTGTCGATGAACTGGCGGATTGCCGCATGGCCTGCCTCGACCTTCAGCGCCGAAGCGCCGAGCTTGCCGTCCTTCATGAAGGACAGCGCAGTGCGCATGCTGTCGCTTTCGCCCGCCGAGCTGGTGAAGCCCATGGAATGCGTGGTCTTGCCATCCGCGGTGGCCAGTACGGTGTTGGTCGTGCCAAAGTCCAAACCTAGCGCTTGAGCCATGCTCGCACCTCTCAATGTCGATCGTTGCTGGAGACTGGAGCAATTGCTCCGCCGGGGCGCCAAGGGACGCCCGAATTCAAGAGGGCGCGTGATGCCACAGCGGTCTGTCTTATTCAAGACGCGCAAGCGCAAAATGAAACGGGCGCCGATGGGCGCCCGTCTCGATCATTCCGCTGCGATGGCCCGTGTGGGCTCCTCGTGTTGTTCTTCTGTCTTCTTCCGCCCAAGGCTGAGCAACCAGTCACTGAGCCGTCCCATCTCGACGAAGATGACGGGGGTGATGAACAGCGTCAGCGCCTGGCTGACGATGAGGCCGCCGACGACGGCGATGCCGAGCGGCTGGCGAAGCTCCGAGCTCGCGCCCGAGCCGAGCGCGATGGGGAGCGCGCCCAGCAGCGCGCAGAAGGTCGTCATCATGATCGGGCGGAAACGTCGCACGCAGGCTTCGTGGATGGCCTCGGACGAGGTCATGCCGGTGCCCGATCGCAGGTTCTCCAGCGCCACGTCGATCATCATGATCGCGTTCTTCTTGACGATGCCGATCAGCATCAGGAGGCCGATCAGCGCGATGATCGACAGGTCGAAGTTCATCACCCTCAGTGCCAGAAGCGCGCCGAGTGCTGCCGCCGGCAGACCGGAGAGGATCGTCAGCGGATGGATGAAGCTCTCGTAGAGGACGCCGAGAACGACATAGATCGTCAGCACCGCCGCCAGGATCAGGAGAGGCGTGTTCCCCTGTGATTGCTCGAAGATCTGCGCCGTGCCGCCATAGGACGTGAAGACGTCCGAGGGCATGTCGATGTCCTTCTTGATCTGGTCGATCGCCGCCGTCGCATCGCCGAGCGCTTCGCCGGCGGGCAGATTGAACGACACCGTGGTCGAGACCAGCTGGCCGGTCTGGTTGATCGTCACCGGTCCGGTCGTACGCTCGACCGTCGCGAAGTTCGACAGCGGGACGAGCGCGCCGCTCGACGACGCGACGCGGATGTCCTGCAGCTTCTGGTCATCCCAGGGCGCGTTGGTGTCGTACTCGACGAGCACGTCGTAGCTGTCGCCGGTCGACTGGATTTGCGCCGCCGCATAACCGCCGAAGGATTCCTGAAGCGTCGTGCGGAGCTGGTCGTCGGTGATGCCGAAGGCGGCAGCCTTTTCCGTATCGACCTTGATCTCCGCCTGCAGCGCGTTGTTCTGCGCGTCCGATGTCACGTCGGTGAAGCGCGGATCGCCGTGCATGGCCTGCTGGATCTTGTTGGCCCAGAGGTTTGTCTGGTCGGCGCTCAGCGCCTGAACCACCAGCTGATACTGGCTGGCCGTCTGGCGTCCGCCGAAGCGAAGGCTCTGCTGCGGCGTGATGAAGGCTTGCAGGCCGGGGATCTTGCTGATGCTGGCGCGCAGCTCGCGCAGCGTCTGGTCGAGTGGCGGCCGGTCCTTCTTGTCCTTCAGTTCGACGAACATCGTGCCGTTGTTGAGCGGGCTGCGGGCATTGCCGCCGACGATCGACATGACGTGATTGACCGCAGGGTTCTGCTTGACGAGTGCCGCAGCCTGGTTCTGCAGATCCTTCATCGCCGGGTAGGAGATATCCTGGCGGGCGCGGGTCGAGATGTTGAGGCGGCCGATATCTTCCGTCGGGAAGAAGCTGGTCGGCAGCGTCATGAACAGGTAGATGGTTAGGCCGACCGAAGCGAGAAACAGCCCGAGAATGGCCGGACGGTGCGCCAGGCACCAGGCAACGGAACGATCGTAGCCGCGCAGCGTCCGCTCGAAGCCGGCATCAAACCAGCGGATGAAGAAGGGCGGCTGGCTATGGCCGCTGCCGAGCCGCGAGGCAAGCATCGGCGTGACCGTCAGCGATACGATGGCGGAGGCGACGATGGCGATCGCCACCACCATGCCGAACTCGTTGAAGATGCGCCCGACGACACCGCCCATCAGAAGGATCGGAATGAAGACAGCGATCAGCGAGACGGACATGGAGATGATCGTATAGCTGACTTCGCCGGATCCCTTGATGGCC
The DNA here is from genome assembly GCA_900467745.1 of Hyphomicrobiales bacterium. GTDB lineage: Bacteria > Pseudomonadota > Alphaproteobacteria > Rhizobiales > Rhizobiaceae > Rhizobium. Next base: position 3,804 of record UBQW01000039.1, on the reverse strand, counting down.
GCCTCGAGAACCGGCATGCCATCCTCGACATGCCGGAGGATGTTTTCGAGCATGACGATGGCGTCGTCGACCACGAGGCCGACCGCGAGCGTTAGCCCCAGCAGCGAGATGTTGTCGACGCTGTAGCCCAGCACATACATCATCCCGAAGGTGGTGATCAGCGACAGCGGCACGGCAAGGCCCGGTATGATCGTCGCCGTCAGGTGGCCGGTGAAGAGGTAGATGACCAGAACGACGAGGCCGATCGTCAGGAATAGCGTGAACTTCACGTCCGAGATCGCGTCGCGGATCGGCTTGGCCGAATCGTTCATCACCTGCGTCGTCACTGATCCCGGTATTTCGGCATGCAGCGCCGGCAGCTTGGCATTGATGGCATCGACGACGGCGACCGTGTTGGCATCCGGCTGGCGCTGGATTGCCAGGATGATGCTCTGCTTGCCGTCGTACCAGCTGCCGGTGTTCTGGTTCTCGACGCTGTCCTCAACGTCGGCGACATCGCCGAGATGGATCGGCGCGCCGCCGGGGTTGGCAATGACGAGGGTGCGGAACTGCTCGGCATTGGTGCGCTGCGTATCGGCGGTGATCGTCATGCTCTGGCTGTCGTTCTGCAGCGTGCCGACGGGCACCTGGCTATTGGCAGCCTGGATCGCCTTGTTGACCGTATCGATCCCGAGGCCGCGGTTGAGCAGCTTGTTCGGATCGACCTCGACGCGCACGGCATAGGTCTGCGCGCCGAAGACCGAGACCTCGGCCACGCCGGGCAGGGTGGAGAGCGAGGGCGAGATGATGTTTTCCGCGACATCGTCGAGTTTGCTGCGCGGCATCGTATCGCTCTGCACCGCAAGCAACATGACCGGCGCGTCGGCCGGGTTGGTCTTCCGATAGCTCGGCGGCGTCGTCATGTTGTCGGGCAATTGCCGCGTCGCATGCGATATCGCTGCCTGAACGTCGGCGGCCGCCGCATCGATGCTGCGGTTGAGATCGAACTGCAGCACGATGCTGGTATTGCCGAGCGAGTTGGTGGCGCTGATCTCGCTGATCCCGGGGATCGTCTCGAACTGCTTGATCAGTGGTGTTGCGACCGACGTGGCCATGGTCTTCGGCGAGGCGCCGGTCAGCGCCGCCGAGACGTTGATCGTCGGGAAATCGACCTGCGGCAAGGCTGCCACCGGCACAAGTTGGTAGCCGGCGATGCCGGCAAGCACGGCGCCGATGGCGAGAAGCGTGGTGGCGACGGGGCGCCGGATACAGAAATTTGGTATCATTCTTCCGTGCCCGCCACGATGGTTTCCGTTGACTTCGGCTGATCCGCCGAGGCGACGTTGATCGCCTTGCTATCGAATTCTTCCTTCACGGCCTGCTTGTCGACGAGCTGCGCCTGTCCCTCGATGACCACATGGTCGCCTTCCGAAAGACCGGCCGAAATCGCCGTGTAACCGCCATTCGCGCGGGCGACGGTGACGGGCGCCAGCCGCACCTTTCCGTCGTTGACGACGAACGAATAGAAGCCATCCGCGCCGGGGCTCACCGCCACCGTCGGCACGACGACCTGCTGTTCGTTGTTGTTGAAATGCACGACGATGTTGACGGACTGGCCGGGCCACAGCGCGCCCGATGCATTCTCGAATTTCGCCTTGGCGAGGATGGTGCCGGATGCTGTATCGACGGTGTTGTCGTAGAAGCTGATGTGCCCGGTGCGCGGCTTGCCCTTGCCTGATGGCGGCACGGTGGTGACGTCGACGGGGCCGGCGGCGAGCGCCAGCTTCAGCTGCCGGAGATCACGCTCCTGCAGGTGGAACTTCACATAGATCGGATCGTATTTCGCGATCGTTACGATCGTCGCACCCGCCGTCACGAAAGCGCCTGGGCTGACGGCGATGTCGCCAAGGCGGCCGTCGAAGGGCGCCCGGATGTCGGTATGCTCGAGCAGTACCTGATCGGAGGCGAGCGTCGCCTTGTCCGCCTGTACGGTGGCGACGGCGGTGTCGCGCGCGGCCTTCGCCTGGTCGTAGGCCTGCTGCGTGCCGGCTTTCGACGTTAGGAGATCGGATGCGCGGGTGAGCGCCGTCTCGGCCTCGGCGACCGTCGCGGTATCGCGCACGATCATCGCATTGTCCTTGTCGACTGCGGCCTGTGCCGTGCGGTTGTCGAGTTTGGCGATGAGGTCGCCTTGCTTGACGGAGGAGCCATCGCTGGCGATGATCTCGGTGACCAGCCCCTGTTCCTGCGCGGCAATCGTCGTGTTGTCGTCGGCGTCGGCCCAACCGGATGCCGTGACATCGCGCGGCAGCACGGTCTTCACCGCGGCCACGGTCTTCACCAGCGTCGGCCCGCCGCCTTTGCGCCCCTTGCCCTTCTGGTCGCCGCCCTGCTGTGCTCCATCGCCCGCGGCCTGCTTGCCGCCGGAGGCGTCGGCCTGCGCGGTCGGTTTCGGTCCGAATTGCGAGAGATAGGGAATGCGATCCTTATAGTGCCACGCGCCGAAGCCGGCTGCGACAACAACGCAGGTGGTGATCCAGAGTTTCTTCATGTTGATACCGGTCGGGGGCTGTTGAGTATGACTTATTCAACCACTTTTATTGCGGCACGAAAAAGACACAATCCCGAGAGGGGCATCACTAAGTGGTTAGAATGGCTTAAATTTTCGTAATGTTCGCATATTCTAAACAACCGCCGATCGCGTGAATGTGACGCAACCGCGGTCGGGCGCCACCGGCTGGCGCCCGATTGTCGTTTGCGATCAGAGGGATCGCGCCGCGCCGCCATCGCAGCGCACGAGGCTGCCGGTGATATAGCTCGCCTGCTGGCTGCACAGGAAGGCGGCGGTTGCCGCGAACTCCTCCACCTTGCCATATCGCCCGACGGGGATGGCCGCTTCCTTGACGACACGAATGTCTTCGATGCTTTTCCCCGTGCGCTTGGCGGCGGCGCCATCGAGATCGTCGAGCCGGCTCGTCAGGATGGAGCCGGGGAGCAGCAGGTTGGTGGTGATGCCGAAGCGGCCGATTTCGGTGGCCAGCGTCTTGCTCCAGCCGGCGAGCGCAGGGCGCAGCGTGTTGGAAAGCGCGAGATTGCCGATCGGCTCGATCACGCCGGAGGACGCCACCGTCAGGATGCGGCCCCACCCCTGTTCCTTCATGGCGGGGAGCAGCGCATTGGTGAGGGTGATGACCCGGAGAACCATCGAGAAGAAATAGGTCTCCAGCCGTTCGGCCGTCATGTCCTCGGTGGTGCCGGGCGTCGGGCCGCCGGTGTTGTTGATCAGGATATCGACGCCGCCGAGCTTGCTCTTGACTGCCGTCGTGACTGTCTCGACGAAGTTCTCTTCCGAAAGATCGGCCCAGATCCAGTCGGCCTTGCCCTTGCCCTCGGCATTGATCGCCTTGCAGTTCGCTTCCAGCGTTTCGCCGCTGCGTCCGCACAAAAGCACATTGGCGCCTTCCCGCGCCAGAGCGACCGCGATGCCGTGGCCAAGTCCGCGCGACGATGCCAGCACGAGCGCGCGCTTGCCCTTGATGCCCAGATCCATTTTGAAGTCTCCTGTTGTTCGCTCCGTTTATAGGGCGCGGTAAGATCAAAAGGAAAGGCCGCGACATGGTCGAAACAGGTTCATTTATTGACGTTGACGTAAGCGTCATGTAGTTCTTTTGTGAAGAGGAATATCATTGCGCGAAATGGGGTATTGGCTGTCGTTTCCCGGCTCGACAATCCAGCCATGTTTTGCCAAGAGATACCCCACACACGGGGAATTGTGGCCGCAAAGCCGGCCGAGCGGAGAATGACGGATGACCGAAGCGACTGAAC
>UBQW01000047.1:149501-149734 GCA_900467745.1 Hyphomicrobiales bacterium | reverse complement strand
GCGCTCATCCGCCATGGCGGTTCATCTGCCTACTATGCAGCCGCCAAAGACTACATTCAGATGCCGCTTCTCGACAGTTTCGTCGATGAGGCCAGCTACGTTGCCGTCCTCAGCCACGAAATGACGCACTGGACTTCGACACCCGCTCGTCTGGATCGCGATTTGTCCCGCTACGCCAAAGACCGCACGGAACGTGCCCGGGAAGAGCTCGTAGCCGAACTTGGCAGTGCATT
>UBQW01000047.1:0-149476 GCA_900467745.1 Hyphomicrobiales bacterium | reverse complement strand
AGGGGAGGCGGCGTGAGCCGGCTTCCTCTTGTCGGTAGCGCTATAGCGGCTGCTGCGGCTGCGAATCGAGAACAGGCACGCTTTATCTCTCTGGGTCTCCCAGTCTCCCTCGAAATCTTACGCCGACACCGCCGTTGATTACTTCGCCTTCGTCTTCAAATATCAGGTTTGCAGCTTCAAAAGTAAGTTTCAGGAGACGCAGATTGCTGTCGCGCATCTCGCCGCCTTTTTCGAAAGCGCGAATCGACACTGCGCTGATTGATGTCCGTTCTGCGAGTTCTCCCTGGGTCCAATCGAGAAGAGCTCTAGCGGCGCGGCATTGGGAAGGCTTAAGCATAAACTTTCGTTTTTCGAAACTTTGAGGTTGAAAGAATAAGTTGATGATGTTATCAGGCTGTAAGTTATCTTCTGCGGAGCATCGTGGCAACTATCGCCCCATGCGCGAGAGAATTTCCATGGAACTTCGCCAATTATCCCTTTTCCGAGCCGTCGCCGAGGAGCTCCACTTCGGTAGGGCTGCAATCAAGATGAATATCGCCCAGCCGGCGCTCAGCAATCATGTCATGGCGCTTGAGAGAGAGCTTGGCTGTCCGCTGTTCATCCGGTCGACGAGACGCGTCGAGCTGACGAGGGCAGGGGAGACCTTCTACGATCGTGCTGTCCGCATCCTCAGCGAGATGGAACTGACGACCGAGCTGACACGGGCCGCCGGCGGCAGTCGCATTCGCCAGATCAAGATCGGTACTGTCTATCCAGCCACCATGGGCATGCTGCCCCTGTTCCTCGGCAAGATCGCCCGCAAGTTTCCCGATGTCCGCATCCATATCGCCTCAGGCAACACTGGAGACATCATACGCGGATTAGAGACAGGGCAGCTCAATCTCGGCTTTATCAGGCCGGTCGAGAATATTGGATCGCTGCGTTTCTTCTCGGTTGCCCATGAACGCTACCTTTTGGCGGTTGCCGAGCGCAATCCTTTGGCTTCGCGCAACGAGGTCTCCATCGAAGACCTACGCGATCAGAAAATCATTGCCTTCAACCGGCAGAACCTCTCCTTCACGGAGCGGTACTTCAATGAGAAGTTCGAGGAATACGATCTGACGAAGAACGTTGCCTATAGCTGTGACGACACCTATTCCCTGGTCTCTCTCGTCTCTGCCGGCCTTGGGATCGGTTTCGCACCGGAGTGGACGACGGATATCCCGAACCGCGGCTTCGTGCTCAAGAAGGTGAGGGGGATCGACTTCAAGATCGGGCTCGGCATCGCCTGGTCGAAGGAGGATCCCACAGCGTCCCGGGATGATATCGTCGATATCGCGAAGTCGATGGCGCGGCGGGCGTGACCTATAGGCTGGGAAATGCAAAAGTAAGCGCCACTTGGCACGGCGGGTCGGCCGCCTACTACGCCGCCGCCACAGACTACATTCAGATGCCGCTTCTCGACAGCTTCGTCGATGAGGCTAGCTATGTCGCCGTCCTCAGCCACGAAATGACGCACTGTACCTCGACACCCGCTCGTCTGGATCGCGATCTGTCCCGCTACGCCAAATACTGCACGGAACGTGCTCGTGAAGAGCTCGTCGCCGAACTTGGCAGTGCATTCCTCTGCGCCGATCTCGGCATCACCCCGGAGCTTGAGCCGAGGCCCGATCATGCAAGCTATATCGATGGATGGCTGAACGTGCTTCGTGGCGACAAGCGCGCCATCTTTCAGGCCGCAGCCCATGCACAGCGCGCAGCTGACTACCTGCATCACCTGCAGCCCCGCATCACCGGTGAGGATGACGACGAAGGGGAGGCGGCGTGAGCCGCTTTCCTTGCAAACGAAAAGTGCCGGAAGAAGAATTTTTAACGACGAGGGACGCGCCGAACCTAAATCAGTGCAAAGGCCGACGTCACACCAACACGCCAAGACTAGCTCGGCTGATTTAGCATCCCTCAGACCGCGTCTTCTGACCGCAAATCTGAACGCCCATTTAAATAGCGACCGGCCCTAACGCCTCCTGCAGGCGACGAGCGACAACGTCGAGTGGATGTGCCACGACATGATCCGTCCCGCCGGATAGTGTGATCTTCGTTCGATCAGAATGTATTTCTAGGACCGAGGCGACGTGCTCAGGGTTGATGCAGACAGCGACAGTGCTATTCCCATCCTCAGCTGTAAAACTTGCAAACATTAGAATTTGTCCGAACTGTTCGAGGCTTCGGCATGCGCTCTTTGCGTTGAAATCGTATGGACGAGAGGCAAGTGCCTTAGCCAGCTTCTTCGATGGCCAGTATTTTTTCGATGGTCTCAAACCGCGCCGCTCGGCGCTCCAGGCTCTTGTTCCGTCCTCGTTTCTCCGCACCCTTTGCTTGTCGGCTTGCTTGCAGATGCTCAATAAAGACGTGGTCGTCCCTAACGTTTGTAAGGCGGTCAAAGATCCAACAGAAAGTGGCAGGAAGTCTTTCAACGCTATAGACGGTCTCAAGAGCCTGATCCTGATCGAGGATCTCCTGGAGAACGACCTGGTCCCAGATGTCGGGGTTGATTTCAGAACGCGTCTTCCACTCTTCCAAGAGATTCAGCGTCTGAGGCGTGTCGTTCAATAGTATCGTTCCCGAAAGCAATCGGCCGTTCTCCCGGTACAGAGCGATGTCGCACTCATACTGCGCCAGCTGTGGCCAGGGGTTGCGGTGGAAGACGGCATCAACGTCAACATAAAGCAGCGGTCCTCGATGCTGCTGACGAGCCTCAAGAAGAAAGGCCGCATTCAGCGATGCGTTTCGGACCCAGCTGCCGGTGCTGTCGACACCAGTTGTCTGGACCGAAAGACCGAGCCGCCTTGCCGACGACACCATTCGTGTCGCATCCAACTCATAGAGCGAATCTTTGGTGTAAAACGCCACGATCGTGCCCGATACCGCGTGGGGCGAGGCTTTGTCGGGTTGGGTTGGGAAGGGGACAAGGTGATTTCGGTACTTTGATTTCGATGCACTGAAAAAATCGAGGCACTAAACGTGCGAACACAATCAAGACCTAATGCAACCTATAAGCACAAATTTTTCGGGTGGCTTCGTTTAAATTGTCCGCGAAGAGCGGAGAGGGATGTCGAAGGGTTATCTCAGACGCCATGTTGGCTGGCTTCAGTCATGCGCGAGTTAAGCGTGCTTCACGCCCCAACCCCGAGTTGGCACGGAATTCAGACAGGTGGGTGCGGTGACGGAGGCATCCCCGGGTCCAAGGCAAGGAGTTGAATTTTTGCGACGCCGACCGCTTCGGCTTGATCACTGGGTTCGGCACTGATCACTATCCCCGTGACCTGTTCAATCAGGGCGTCTGGGTTTGCGATGTGTGTCGCAATTAAGTGTAACTACGATCCGCGTCAGTCTGCCGAGGTCTTGATACAGGTTGGCGTGCCGGTTTCGATGAGGGCTCCGGTATCGCGCAGTAGGCCCGTTCTGGCATCTCGTTCGAATACTGAAATCCGGTCGGAATCTTGGTTGGCGCAAAACAGATGACGACCTGATGGGGAAAGCGCGAGGTTGCGCGGCGTCTTGCCGCCGCAGGAGATGCAAGAAAGAAGCTCGACAGCACCATTTTCCAGCGTCTTGAACACCGAAATGCTGTCATGCCCACGATTTCCACCGTAAAGGAAACCGCCGTCGGGCGAGATCTGAATGTCGGAACAATGGTTTCCGTGGGTTTCCGGAAGTGCTTTCACTGAGTTGATCGGCGTCAGCGAACCTGACCGAGCATCGACGGCAAAACTCGAGCAGGTGGCGTTGAGTTCGTTCAGCACATAAAGAAAACGCCCGCTTGGATGAAGGGCAGTGTTACGCGGTCCAGCGCCTGACTCACATTGCGTTTGCGAGAGACGGAGGAGTTGATCACCTTCTAATCTGTAGCTTGTGAGCGTGTCGCAGCCGAGATCGGCAACCACGAACACATTGTCGCTGATCTCTGCGACACTGTGGGCATGGCTGCGTTCCTGGCGGGCGGTGTCTGGTCCCAATCCTGTCTGACGCACAGAAGCGCTCGCTTGATGAAGACCGTCTTCGTCAGTGAATGGAATTGCCACCAGAGATTGGTCGGGCCCGCCGTCTCCCATGCCGTAATTGACGAGCATCAGGTGCTTGCCGTCGCGCGAGACGACGTTCTGTGCAGCTATGCTGCCGCGTGACGGTTGCATATTGAGGTAGGTGAGGGTGCCGCACGTGCTGTCGAACGACAGCGCGGTGACAAGTCCCTCCCTCCAGCCGAAGACTTCTGAATTCGCATAGACCGCCTTTCCGCCGGCTTTAACGGACAAATAGGTCGGGTTGTCGATGTCGGGATACTCGGTGACTTTTGTTGCCTGCAGCGTCTCCGCGTCGAACTTGTAGACGCTGAGGCCGGCGCCGTTCGCTGACGCGAAGTAAGGCGTCTGCCGGTTACAGGATCCAACAAAAAGAAAATAGACTTCACTCATATCCGGCCTCCCAGTCCGTACATGCTGCGCGCTTCCTTGATTGCACAATCGAACGGACTTGCAAAGGTGATCCATATGTGAAAGTGATATTCACATAAGAACATTCTTTGCCGGGGAGGGCATAGTCGTGGGCCAGGAGCCGACCGTCGGGATTTCGTCCACGCATCCGTCCGACATGCCGCAGGGCCATGCCGATCTGCCGGTCTGGAACGCCGAAAACTGGTTCTACGAAGACTGGATAGAAGGGCAGAAGATCCGCTCATTGCGCCGAACCATCGGCGAAAGCGACAGCCATCTCTTCAATGTGCTGGTGACCGACATCCATCCGTATGTTCAAGATGAGATGTTCGCTCACAAAGAGGGAGCCTTCGGTCGCCGTCTTGTTGCGGGCGCCTTCGTGTTTTCCGCTGGCCTCGGACTTGTGGCCACCAACTGCGTCAACGCCTTTTCATATGGCTACGACAGGCTGCGCTTCATCAAGCCGGTCTTCATCGGCGATACCATCTACACGATCCGAACCAACCTCGACAAACGACCGCGCTACAAGGAGCTCGGCCTGATCAGGGCAAGCTACGAAGTCTTCAAAGGCGAGGGCGAGCTCGTTCTCTACTGCGAGCACCTGCAAACGGTGAAGTACAAGAACCCGGCCGATTTCGCCGGCAAGACGGAAAAGTAACCGCAATGACGCAAACCAATGATCTCCCTCTTAGCGGCCTTGTGGTGGTCGACATGAGCCAGTTCCTGTCCGGCCCCTACTGTTCGTTGCGACTGATGGATCTCGGCGCCCGCGTGATCAAGATTGAACGTCCCGATGGCGGGGATCTCTCGCGTCGCCTTTACCTCAGCGATACGGAAATTGGGGGTGACTCGACGCTCTTCCATGCCATCAACCGGGCCAAGGAAAGCCTGGCGATCGATCTGAAGAATGAGAGCGATTTGAATGCGTTGCGAGCGCTTCTTCTCAACGCAGATGTACTCATTCAAAATTTTCGGCCAGGTGTTATCGAACGGCTCGGCCTTCACTATGATGCCGTCAAGGCACTCAACCCCCGCATCGTCTACGCATCGATCAGCGGCTATGGCGACGAAGGCCCCTGGGTCAAGCGACCAGGTCAGGATCTGCTTGCCCAATCGCGCTCCGGCGTCATGTGGCTCAACGGCGACGAGGATCAGGGCCCTGTTCCCTTCGGCCTGGCGATAGGCGACATGCTGGCAGGATCCGCAGCCTGCCAGGGCATTCTTGCAGCACTCGTGCGTCGCGGTGTGACGGGCAAGGGAAGTCTCGTCGAGACCAGTTTGATGGAGGCACTCGTCGACTTCCAGTTCGAGGTGCTGACCACCCATCTCAACGATGGAAAGCGTCTGCCCAAGCGATCGAATTTCCGCAGCGCGCACGCGTATCTGTCAGCCCCCTACGGCGTTTATTCCGCGACCGACGGCTATCTTGCAATCGCGATGACGCCGATACCGAAACTTGCCGACCTCATCGGCATGCCGGAGCTAGATCCTTACCGCGACGATCCGTCGTCGTGGTTCCGAGAACGAGACCGGATCAAGGAACTGATCGCCACTAAAGTCGCCACCCGGACGATTGACGAATGGCTGGCCATCCTGGAGCCCGCCGATATCTGGTGCGCGAAGGTGCTGAACTGGCACGAACTGATGGAAAGCGACGGCTTCAAATCTCTAGACATGCTGCAGACGGTGACCCGCGAGGACGACGTCTCGGTTCTCACCACACGCTCGCCGCTGCGCGTCGATGGCGTCCGGCCGGTCTTCGACCGTGCAGCACCGCGCATCGGTGAACATAGCGCCGCAATCCGCCAGGAGTTCGGCCTATGAGCAAGGTGGCGCTGAAAGGCATGACATGGAGCCATCCGCGTGGCTACGATCCAATGGTGGCCTGCTCTGAACTGTTTGAGAAGGAGACCGGGATTGCAGTTCACTGGGAAAAACGCTCCTTGCAGGACTTTGAGACCTATCCGGTTGAGGAGCTTGCGCGCGCCTACGACCTGATCGTCATTGATCACCCCCATGTCGGCCAGATCACCCATGAGAAATGCCTGCTCCCACTCGATCTGACGGATCGCATCGAAGAGCAAGACGCACTTGCCGCAGGCAGCGTCGGCGCGTCCTACCCGAGCTACAACGCCGACGGTCGCCAATGGGGTTTTCCCATCGATGCGGCGGCGCAGGTGCAGGCCTATCGACCCGACCTGTTGGTAAAGCCGGCGGCGACCTTTGAAGAGGTGATCGCTCTGGCAAGAGAGGGGCGGGTTCTTCTGCCACTTCGTCCACCACATTCGCTGATGACGTTTTACACGCTGTCCGCCAATCGCGGACATGCCTGTCGCGTCGACCCCGGCCAGTTGATCGAGCCTGCCGCTGGGGCCGAGACATTCGAGATGATGCGCGAGATCGCTTCACTGATCGATCCCGCCTGCTTCGACATGGATCCGATTGCGGTGTTCGAGCAAATGTCGGTGCAAGACAGCCGCATCGCCTGTGCACCGCTCATCTATGGCTATGTCAGCTACTCGATCGCAGGTTTCCGAGACAGGTTGGTGCAATTCGCCGACATTCCCGCTGCGGGCACTTATGGTCATATCGGGTCGGCTCTTGGCGGTACGGGTATCGCGGTTTCAGCCTTTTCTAAGAACCCGAAGCAAGCGATCGACTTCGCCTATTGGATTGCAAGCGGCGTGATCCAGCGGGGGCTTTACGCCAGCGCCGGCGGGCAGCCCGGCCATGCCGCGGCCTGGGAGGACGATGCGGTCAACGGTCAGGCTTCGGAGTTCTACCGGGCGACACGCGCGACACTTGATGGTGCATGGGTGCGCCCACGGCACAACGGTTACATGCCGTTCCAGCAGCAGGCATCCGATCGCATTAATAGCGGTCTCAAGAATGGAGAGGCAGCTAAAGGGGTGGTCGCGGATCTCAACGAGATGTTTGCCGAAAGCTTTTGAAATTGGGCGCGGGAGGAACCAGGCGCCGCATAAGGAGGAGTGAGATGAGAAAGAGCATCTGCAGTTTGCTGGCGGGCGTAAGCCTTGCGGCATCAGGCCTGCCGGCCATGGCACAAAGCGATATAAGCGCCGTCGTGTCAGGCCTGCCTGATCTTCTAAAGGCCCAATATGACGGTGCGCCGCAAAAGGTCGGCCCGTCTGCCTGGGGCAACTGGACGCCGCCTGCAAAGCCCTGGAAATGGTGCCATTCTGAGTCCTACCAGGGCAACCCCTGGCGCGTGACCGTGACCAAGGAGCTTAAGCGCCTGGTCGATGGGCTGATTGCCGATGGCAGCGTTTCCAGTTTCGAGGTCGCCGATTCCAACAACGATGTCAGCCAGCAGATCAATCAGATCCGGGCCTTCATCGACAAGGGTTGTTCGATCATCACCTCGATCCCCGGTTCGGCCACCGCGCTCGATGACGCGGTGGACGCGGCTGCTGCGGCGAAAATTCCCTTCGTTACAGCGGCGGGCTCGGTCACCAGCCAGAACGCCATCAACGTCGATTCCAACTACGCTCGGTGGGGCTATGACATGGTCACAGCCATCAATCAGGCGCTGCCAAAAGGTGGCAATGTCTTCATGGTGGAAGGCATCGCAGGCCATCCGATTGTCGTTCAGGAACGGCAGGGCGCTGACAAGGCACTCGGTGAGGATAAGAACCTCAAGGTTGCTCGCTCGGTGAACGGCAACTGGACGGCAAACGTGACGAAGACGGTGGTGCTGCAGGCGATTGCGACCAATCCGGCACCCATCGATGCTGTGTGGACAACAGGCAGCGAAAGCCGCGTCGTCGCCGAGGCGTTTGCTCAGGCGGGCCGCCCGGCGCCGCTGATCACCGGGTCCCTGACCGGGGACGCGCTTGGCTACTGGAAGGCCAATCCGGACAAGTACAGGTTCGAAGGCCATGCGCTCCTACCGCACTGGACAGCACAGACGCTGTTTCGAGTGGGTGTGCGCATGCTGGACGGGCAAAAGCCGAAGCTGAACACGCTGATGATCCCGATCCCGGCCGTTCACAATGCCGATCTGCCAAACTGGTACAAGGACTGCATGACGCCCGATGCGGTGTCGATCTTCCCTGTGCCGCCGAACGACCCGATGCCGGAAGATCTCCTCGACGCCTATTTCGAGGGCGCCAAGCCGACGCCTGGGTGGGATTACGCCAAGACGCCCGACGCCTGCGCCAAGTAACATTGACGGGCTGCGGTCGACGGCCGCAGCCTTCCGGATCGGATACATGCTAGAAATCGAAGGCCTATCAAAGCGGTACGGAGAGACCGTTGCGCTGTCAGGCGCGACGGTCGCGTTTAGTGCCGGTACCATACACACGATCCTCGGCGAAAACGGCTCGGGCAAGAGTACGCTCGTCAAGATCCTTTCAGGCATCGTTCCCCAGGATGAAGGCGCCATCACATTTGATGGTGCCCGTTTCGGTGGCGGCAGTCCCGCAAGCTTCCAACGCGCAGGTTTCGCAACCGTCTTTCAGGAAATCCTTATTGCGCCTGATCGTGATGTGACGGACAATATCCTGCTTGGGCTCGATGGCTTGTGGACGCGTGGCGTTGCGCGCAATGACCGGCGCAAGACTGCAGAAAGTGCCCTCAGACGCTTTGCTGTTACCGACATTCCGCTCGATGTGCCAGCCGGATCGCTTCCTCTCGCCGCCCAGCAGCTTGTCGTTCTGGCGCGCGCGGTCGTGCGGCGCCCGCGCGTCCTGATCCTCGACGAGGTGACGGCAGCGCTTGATTTTGGTGACCGCCAATCGGTCTTTCGCTTGATGCGGGAAATGGCTGATGCCGGAAGTCTGCTGATCTTCATCACCCATAGGATGGACGAGGTCAAAGCGCTTTCCGACAGGATATCTATTCTGCGCGGCGGGCGTGTCGTTCGAACTGAAGAGGCTGGGGTCTCGTCATCTGACGAACTGCTCGCCGCTATGGCGCCGCGCTTGGCCGAGGAGTTGAGCCATGTCTGATATTCGGTTGAACATCGACAATATCGCTTTGAAAGCTGGCGCCCAGCCGATATCCCAGACGATTGCATCGGGTGAAATCGTCGGCCTTGCCGGATTGGATGGGCACGGTCAGCAGATCTTCCTGGAGGTGCTCGCCGGACTTGTGGCGCCGGTGAGTGGACAGGTTTCTGTCGTTCGCGAGGGGCAGCTGAAGCCGCTGCACGGCTTCCGTCAGGCGGTGGCGAATGGTATCGCCTATTTGCCAAGGGACCGGCGGGCGACCGGAATTTTTCCGTCGATGTCGGTACTCGACAATTTCGCGATCTCGACTGTTTGGAACGATGCGCCGGGCGGGCTTATTGCACCGGCCAAGCGCCGCCAGCGGTTTGAAGTCTATCGCCAGAAGCTTTCAATCAAAGTCTCCGATCTCGACGCGCCGATCACAACCTTGTCGGGCGGCAACCAGCAAAAGGTGCTTCTTGCACGAGCCCTGGCGCTCGGTCCCGACATTCTGCTCCTGAACGATCCGACCCGTGGCGTCGATGTCGCCACGCGCCACGTGCTTTACGGCGTCTTTCGTGAGCTTGCAGCGCAAGGCATGACACTGGTGATCCTGTCGAGCGAGATCGAAGAAATTCTGCTTCTATGCGGCAGATTGCTGGTTTTTCGGGAAAATGAGATCTCAGCCGAAATGGCGGGCGGCGAAATGAATGCCGAGGGCGTCATAGCCGCCATGTTTGGAAAGGCCGCTTGATGAGTGCCCTTTATTTTGGCCTTCCCGGCTTTATCCGGAAGGCAGGCTTTGCGATCGTTCTCTGCGTCATTTTATTGGCACTGAACCTGATCCTTAATCCCGCCCGTTTCGCTCCTGGCAACTGGGGGACACTGATTGGGCTCGCAGCACCGCTGATCGGCGCCTCGCTGGCGTCTGCGCCAGTCATCCTCGCTGGGCGCGGCGGTATCGATATCTCGGTAGGGCCTGCCATGGGCTTCGTCAATGCGATCGTCATCCAGGTGCTCTTTCTCACCATGGGCATTTCCTCGCCGGCAATGTTGATACCTGCAGCACTCCTCGCCGGGCTGGCGATCGGGGCCATCAACGGATTTCTGGCGACCGTCGTGCGCATCCAGCCTATCGTGGCCACGCTCGGTACTTACCTCGTGCTCGGCGGGATAACGCTGACAATCGTGCCATCACCCGTCGGTCCAGCCCCCGGCTGGCTGAAGGCAATGTCGGCGAGCTGGTCGATTTTGCCGCTCGCATCGGTCGCGATCTGCTGGCTGCTGATCAAGCGGCTGCCCTATTATGATCTGTTGATGGCGGTTGGCAGTGATGACCGCGCTGCCTATACGGCCGGCGTGCCGGTCACCAAAGTGCGCTTCATTGCCTATTTGATCACCGGTCTGTTTGCCGGGATCGCGGGTCTGATGCTGACGGCATTGATCGGTTCGGCCGATCCCAATATCGGCGCCAGCTATACGCTGATTGCCATCGCGTCGGTTGCACTTGGCGGCGTCAGTCTGGCGGGCGGGCGAGGCGGCCTGGCGGGAGCGGCGGTCGGTGCGATCGATATCTTCTTGCTTCAAAGCGTGCTGACATCCTTCAACGTCTCCACCTATGTGCTGCAAATTGCCTATGGCGCCATATTGGTCGCCGCCGTTGTGCTGACTGCGCTGCAGGAAAGAAGTGCCAAGGGAGCACCTTTGTAATGATAAAAAGCAAACTGCTCGCGGGTACGACCGGCCGGGCAATCGGCGCATTTGTGATCGTCCTCGCGCTGCATGCGATCGGGACCATCCTTATCCCCGGCTATTCTCAGCCCTTTGCCATCCGCGCCCTGCTCGTGCTCGCCTCGCTACTGGCGATTGCCTGCATTGGACAAACGCTTGTCGTCATCTTAGGGGGGATCGATCTATCCATACCTTTCGTGATCGGCTTCGCCAATGTGGTGGCGGCCCAGCTCTACGGACAGCAGTGGAACTTCGCGCTCGTCTGCCTGCTCGTTGGACTGTTCGCCCTGCTGATCGGGGCATTCAACGGATATGTATCCCAACGTCTGAATATTCATCCGCTGATCGTCACGCTCGGCACCGGCATGGTCGTTCAAGGGGCGGTCTTACTGTGGACGGCCGGCTTTCCCTCGGGGTCGGCGCCGCAGGCTATCTCCGATTTCGTCTCCATTGGTGGGTCAGCCGGGCCGTTGCCATTGCCGTGGGTGGTCCCGTCGGTCGTGGTCCTTGGCGGCATCGTGGTGCTGGTTCTCGCGCGTACGCCCTATGGCCGCAGGCTCTACGCCCTCGGCAGCAATCCTGGTGCCGCGCCGCTCGCCATGATCAATCCCGTCGGCCTGTGGGCGATCACCTTCGCGATCAGTGCCTTCTTTTCGGCGCTAACGGGCGTGCTTCTGCTTGGCTTTACCGGATCGGCCTATGGCGACGTCGGCCAACCCTACCTCTTCCAGACGATCGCAGCCGTCGTCGTAGGTGGTGCCGCCTTGGTCGGCGGGCAGGGTAGCTATCTCGGAACCATCGCCGGGGCGCTGGTTCTGACTGAGATCAACACGCTCCTGATCGGCCTGGGGTTTCAGCCATCAGCGGTACAGGCAGCACTTGGCATCATCATCGTGGCGCTGGTATCGATCTATGGACGCGAACGCCACGTCAGCAAGACAATCTGATCGTTCAAGCTCACCCTCTCCGGGTAACGCTTTTTGGCAATTTCGGCGACGATCGCTCAAGGTCGGCACCGTCGTCGCGGCGCTGACCTGCTCTCAGGGATTTGCGCTGGATGGCCGGCTGGCTCGCTGACGAGATCGAACGTTTCGCAAAGCGTCCGTGGTCAGCAATTGATGTCGGGCCAAATGATTGATCACCGTCATGTGCCAGCGTTCGTGGATGAAAGGTTCGCTCGATGAGAAACGACGTTGCATCACCTTTCTCTTGCGAGCTCTCGAAATGGCAACGCGCGACGATACCGGCAAAGGAACGTCCGCTGCGCCAGATCGATGCGGTGACCGACGTCACCCTCATCCGTGACCGTGTGGCCCGCCCGTCCACAGTCTGGTGCGGCTTGACGCCCTGAAACTGACCAATTGGGGCGCTCAAATGCACAGCGCCTTGCGCGACGACCCATTTTCAAAGATTAAATTCATTTGTGAAGATCATAGCGGTCTCGTGCTTACCTCTGATCCCACCAAGACTGAGAGCTGCTTGGCGGTCTTCTGGAGATGAGCGATCGTGCGGGTGATGTCGGGTGCGCCGGGCGCGTTGACGAGTGCGATATAGGGGCAGGTAAGTGCAGCCATGCAACTGCCGTCGGCACCGAGCACCGGGGCGGAAAGATTGTAAACGCCAGCAGTCTGCGCGCTTGGCATCATCTCGTATCCCTGCTCGCGGATCTGGTCGAGCCGCTCATAGAAGTCCTCGGCGAGATTGATGTCGTCTCGGCTGCGCACGTGCTCCGACATCATCAACTCGCGCTCCTCTTTATCCTTGAATGCCAGAAGCACGTGGCCCGAGCCGGTGTCGAAGAGGTTCACATGCGAGCCGACGCGGATCGAAATTCCCCAATAGTCGGGCGCCTCCTGCTGAGCGATGACGACCGCGTTGCCGCGATCAAACACCGCCAGGTGGTTGGCCTGCCGGGTCTTCTGGGCGAGTTCACGCATGAGCGGCGTGGCAAAGGAAGCCAGTCGCCTCGTGGGCGCATGCAGCTGTGAAAGGCCAAACAGCTTGAGCGTCAGCGCAAAGCGGTCGCCTTCAAGCTTTGCAACATAGCCACGACGCACCAGCCGGTCGAGCATGCGGTAAAACTCGTTCGGGCTGCGGTCGAGCCGCTTTGAAATCTCGGCCTGCGTCAGGCCGTCCTCGACGCTCGCCAAAAGCTCCAGAATGTCGAGACCCTTGTCGAGCGCCGGTGCGCGGTAGCGGTCTGCGTCATCGTTGTCCATGTGCGATCTCCTATGAATAAGAGTTGCATATACGCAGATCACATATTCGAGAAGGGAAAGTTCCGCTTGACGCAGGAAGTTTCTTGTCGTTTGTATATAAAGATAAAACTCATATGTGAGGAGCCCGCGGTCTCGAAAGAGGTCGTCGTTGTGGAGGAGAGGAATATGAGAAAGTTGATAGCCAGCCTCGCGGCTGGGGTTTCGCTGTTTGCGTCGGTCGCCGGTGCGGCCGATCTTCCAGGCAAATTCGAAGGCGTGACGATCGATGCCAAGCTGATCGGCGGCCAGCAGTATGAGCCGCTCTATGCGCGTATCGCCGAGTGGGAGAAGGCGACAGGCGCAAAGGTCAATGTTCTGTCGAAGAAGAATTACTTCGAGCTCGACAAGGAAATGAAGTCGGACATTGCCTCCGGTGACATCAAGTGGTGCGTCGGGTCGAACCACTCCTCCTTCGCGCCAATCTATGAAGGTCTTTATGCCGACCTGAAGCCGCTTCTACCTGCCGATGAAATCTCCAAGTTCGTCGACTCCACGATCTCGGCGTCAACAATCGACGACAAGCTGGTCATGCTGCCGCGCGCTCAGTTCGATGTCTCGGCAATGTACTATCAAAAGAGCCTCTACACCGACGAAGCCAAGAAGAAGGCATTCAAGGAGAAATACGGCTATGATCTGGCGCCGCCGGATACCTGGAAGCAGGTGTCGGACCAGGCGGTCTTCTTCGCCAATCCGCCGAATTTCTTCGGCACGCAGTTCCCCGGCAAGGAAGAAGCCATCAATGGCCGCTTCTTCGAAATGCTGGTCGCCGAGGGCGGCGAGTACCTCGACAAGGACGGCAAGCCGACCTTCAATTCCGACGCCGGTGTACGTGCTCTCGACTGGTTCGTGAACATGTACAAGGCCAAGGCCGTGCCGGCCGGAACGACCAATTATCTCTGGGATGACCTCGGCGCCGGCTTCGCATCGGGCACCGTGGCACTTGATCTCGACTGGCCAGGCTGGGCCGCCTACTTCAATGACCCCAAGAACTCGAAGATTGCCGGCAATGTCGGCGTGATCGTCCAGCCTGCTGGTTCGTCCGGCAAGCGGACCGGCTGGTCAGGTCACCACGGCTTCTCGGTCACCGAAGCCTGCGAACACAAGGATGCAGCCGCATCGCTCGTCTGGTTCCTCACTAACGAGGATTCCCAAAAGATCGAGGCTGCAACAGGGACGCTACCAACCCGCAAGGCAGTCTGGGACTGGGATATCGAGCAGGCTGCAAGCGACCCGTACAAGAAGGAAGCCCTCGGCGCCTTCCAGGAAGCCATGAAGCACGCCTTCCCGGTCCCCCGCACGCCTGAATGGATCGAAATCTCCAACGCCGTCTATCCGGAACTGCAGTCCGCCATTCTCGGCGACAAGACCTCCAAGGAGGCGCTCGACGCTGCGGCCGACAAGGCGACCAACATCCTCAAGGACGCCGGCGCCCTTTGATCCTGTCATAACGGGTCCCGCAACCGTAACTGGGTGCGGGGCCTCATTTTTGGAAGATCGGAGCTTCCTTAGGGCTCTCTCCTGCAGTCCAGGCGCCCGATATGGTGCGGACAGGTCGTTTGATGTTTAAAAAGATTCCGACACCCATTCTTTTGCTTTTGCCGGCCATGATCGTGCTGGCGGCCGTCGTATTGGTCCCCCTGCTGCTGTCGCTCTATTCCAGTTTCACGCCGTTTCGGCTGACCAGACCGCAGACGCTTTTCGTCTTTGTCGGCCTGCGCAACTACATCCGCATTCTCACCGATCCGGTTTTTCTCGCAGCCTTCGTGCGCACCGTGGTGTTGCTGACGATCGCGCTCAATCTTGAGATGCTGCTCGGTCTCGGACTGGCGCTCCTCGTCAACCGTGCAACCATGGGGCAGCGCTTGCTGCGCACCATGATGATGTTCCCGATGATGTTTTCGCCGGTGCTCGTCGGGTTCCAGTTCAAATTCATGTTCAATGACAATGTCGGACTGATCAACAATGCGCTTCAGGCGCTGGGCCTGACAGACACCGCGATACCCTGGTTGATCGATGGCAACCTCGCGCTGTTTTCGATCGTTGTTGCTGAAGTCTGGTCGTCCACGGCGGTCTTCGCGATCCTGATCCTGTCTGGGCTGCTCGCCATGCCGCAGGAACCCGTGGAGGCGGCCCGCGTTGACGGCTGCACGCCCTGGCAGACATTTCGCTACGTCATGTGGCCATTTCTGATGCCGTTTGCGTTCATCGCCATGACGATCCGCTCGCTCGATGTCGCGCGTGCCTATGACATCGTCAAGATCATGACGGATGGCGGCCCCGCACGGCGAACCGAGCTTCTCTGGACGCTCGTTGGACGCACGGCCTACGCCGATGCGCAGATGGGCCTTGCCAATGCCATGGCCTACGTCTCGATCATCCTTTCAATCGCCTTCACCGTCTATTTCTTCCGGAAGCTGGCGCTTGCCCGCACCCAGATCGGCGCGGAGTGGTAGCCATGGACAGCAATGCTCAACAACGCCTGCGTCGTCGCATCGGGCGGGTTTTCTATCTGATCGGCCTATTTCTGGCCATGCTCATCATCTGTCTGCCCGGCTTCTGGATCGTGCTCAGTTCGCTGCGCCCGCCCGTCGAAATCATGGCGAAGCCACCTGTCTGGATACCAAACGAGCTGTCGCTCGATGCGTATCGGGCGATGTTTTCCGGCATCGGCAAGGGCGGTATTCCGATCTGGGATTACTTTCGCAATTCGCTGATCATCTCGATCACCTCCACGGTCATTGCGCTCGCGATCGGCATGTCTGGCGGCTATGCATTCGCACGCTTCAAATTTGCCGGAAAGTCCGTGACCTTCCTCGGCTTGATGCTGACACGGTCGGTTCCAGGCATCGCATTGTCGCTGCCACTCTTCATCGTCTACTCGCGCATCGGCATCATCGACACGCATTTCGGGCTGATCCTGACCTATGTGGCCCTCAACGTGCCGTTCACCATCTGGCTGATCGACGGCTTCTTCCGACAGGTGCCGAAAGATCTTGCCGAAGCCGCACAGATCGACGGCTGCACCCGCTGGCAGGCCTTTTGGAAGGTCGAGTTTCCGCTGGCCGGTCCCGGCATCGCCTCGGCAGGCATCTTTGCCTTCCTCACCTGCTGGAACGAATACGCACTGGCCTCCCAGCTGACGCGATCGGTGAACTCGAAAACCCTGCCGGTGGGCCTCCTGGACTATACGGCGGAGTTCACGATCGACTGGCGTGGCATGTGTGCGCTCGCGGTCGTGATGATCGTCCCGGCGCTGGCGCTCACCTTCATCATTCAAAAGCATCTCGTATCCGGCCTGACATTCGGCGCGGTCAAAGGTTGATTTCCCATGGCTCAGGTCTCCCTCAAGAAACTCGTCAAGCGCTACGGCGCGCTTGAGATCGTCCATGGCATCGATCTTGATATTGCCGACAAGGAATTCATCGCGCTCGTCGGACCATCTGGATGCGGCAAGTCGACGACCCTTCGCATGGTCGCCGGCCTCGAGCCGATTTCCGGTGGAGACATCGAAATCGGCGGCCGTGTCGTCAACGATCTGCCGCCGCGTGACCGAAACATCTCCATGGTTTTTCAGTCCTACGCCCTATATCCGCATATGAGCGTGCGCGAAAACATGGGTTTCTCGCTGAAGATCGCCAAGGTGGCGCAGCCAGAGATCGATCAGCGCGTTAACGAGGCTGCGGCAATCCTCAGCCTTGAAGCCTTGATGGAAAGGCGCCCGGCGCAACTGTCAGGCGGCCAGCGCCAGCGCGTCGCCATGGGGCGGGCGATCGTCAGAAATCCCGATGTCTTCCTCTTCGACGAGCCGCTGTCGAACCTCGACGCCAAGCTGCGCACGCAGATGCGTACCGAAATCAAGAAACTACACGCAAAGGTGCAGGCGACGGTCATCTATGTCACCCACGACCAAGTCGAGGCTATGACGCTCGCCGACCGGATCGTCATTATGCGGGACGGCCATATCGAGCAGGTCGGAACGCCAGACGACGTGTTCAAGCGCCCTGCAACGCGTTTCGTCGCCGGCTTCATCGGATCTCCGCCGATGAACATCTTGGATGCCACCGTCGATGACGGTCATCTGGTATTCGGCAGTGGCGACCGTTTGCCGCTGCCCGAAAGGTTCAAAAGCGCGGTCACGCAAGGCCAGAAGGTTACATTCGGTCTGCGTCCAGACGATCTTTTCCCGACCGGTCACGGTCTGGTTTCGGGAAATGTAGCGGAAGTTCACGAAGCGAGCCTGCCCGTCACTATCACCGAGCCGCTTGGCAACGAAACGCTCGTCTTTGTCGAATTCGCTGGTCGCGAGTGGGTGGCGCGCATGCTCAATCCCCGGGCTCTGGCAGCCGGCGAGGAAATCAAGATGAGCTTTGATCTCTCACAGGCACATCTGTTTGCGGCAGATACCGGCAAGAGCCTGGCAATCTGAGGGCAGGGGACAAGTCATGGCACGTATCGAAAAAATAGAAATCCGCATGGTTGACCTGGCACCCAAGGTCAAACGAACCGACGCCATCCAGAGCTTTGTCAGTCAGGAGACGCCGATCGTCACAATTACTGACGCCGACGGCTCGACCGGAATCGGCTACAGCTACACGATCGGCACCGGCGGATCGTCGATCATGCGGCTCTTATGGGATCACCTCGTCCCGCTCCTGATCGGGGAGGATGCCGATTGCATCGAGGCGATCTGGCGCAAGATGGAATTTGCTACTCATGCAACGACGATCGGCGCGATCACGGCCTTAGCGCTCGCCGCGGTCGACACTGCCTTGTGGGACCTTAGAGCGAAGAAGCAGGCGCTGCCCTTGTGGAAGCTGGCAGGTGGAGCCAAGGATAGCTGCCCGCTTTACACGACAGAAGGCGGTTGGCTGCATATCGAGAAGGAGGCGCTGGTCGAAGACGCGCTCCTGGCCAAATCAAAGGGCTTTTCCGGTTCCAAGGTGAAAATCGGCAAGCCGCATGGCGCCGAGGATTACGCGCGCCTCTCGGCTATACGGGCAGCAGTCGGTGATGGCTTCGAGATCATGACCGACTGTAATCAGGGTTTCATGGTCGACGAAGTCATCCGGCGCGCCGCACGCCTGAAAGAACTTGATCTCGCCTGGATTGAAGAACCTCTACCGGCAGATGATCTTGACGGGCATATCCGCCTCTCGCGTTCGACCCCCACACCCATCGCCATCGGCGAATCCATCTATTCGATCCGCCATTTCCGCGAGTATATGCAAAAGGGCGCTTGCTCGATCGTCCAGGTCGATGTCGCCCGCATCGGCGGCATCACGCCCTGGCTCAAGGTGGCTCACGCCGCCGAGGCCTTCGATATTCCGGTCTGCCCGCATTTTCTGATGGAGTTGCACGTCAGCCTGGTCTGCGCGGTGCAGAACGGCAAATACGTCGAATATATCCCGCAGCTCGATCAGTTGACCACCAAGGGCATGGAGATCCGCGATGGTCGCGCGATCGCACCGTCCGATCCCGGTATCGGCATCAGCTGGGACTGGCAGGCGGTCGAGGCCCGCTCGATCAAGGAATTTACCAAAGAGCTTCGCGGCTGAGGAGAATGGCTATGCAGCGGATGGGGATGGTCATCGGGCTGAAGCCTGAAACGATTGCGGAATACAAACGCCTTCACGCCGCCGTTTGGCCCGAGATCCTGGCGCTGATCTCCGAATGTAACATCACCAACTATTCAATATTCCTCAAGGAGCCGGAGAACCTTCTGTTCGGCTACTGGGAATATAGCGGGGATGATTTCGAAGCCGACATGGCAAAGATGGCTGCGCACCCGAAGAACAAGGAATGGTGGGCCGTCTGCATGCCGCAGCAACAGCCGCTTGAAACTCGAAAGCCGGGCGAGTGGTGGGCGATGATGGACGAGGTCTTTCACCATGGCTGAAGCCTTTGATCCAGGCCGTCTGCAACAATCATGGCCGCTTCCTGCCAAGCCGCGCCCGATCGTGATCTTCGGTGCTGGGAGCATTGTCGGAGACGCGCATCTTCCGGCTTACAGGAAGGCCGGCTTCCCGGTCGCCGGTATTTTCGATCCGAATTCCGAAAAGGCAAGCGCGTTGGCGCACGAATGGGGCACCGCGGCCTTTGTCTCGCAGGAGCAGGCGCTTGGAGTAGAAGGCGCGATTTTCGATCTGGCGACGCCGCCTGCTGCCCATGCCGATATCCTGTCGAATCTCCCGGAAGGGTCTTTCGCGCTGCTTCAAAAGCCGATGGGCAGCAATCTCCAGGAAGCTACCGAGATCCTGTCCTTGTGTCGGTCCCGTGGGCTGAAGGCCGCGGTCAATTTCCAGCTGCGCTTTGCGCCGATGATGCTGGCGCTCAAGGATGCGATAGCGAGAGGATATCTCGGCGAGGTGGTCGACTTCGACGCTTGGTTGGCGCTGGCAACGCCCTGGGGCCTCTGGCCTTTCCTCAAGGGGCTGCCGCGCATCGAGATCGCCATGCACTCGATTCATTATCTCGATCTCGTCAGGAATCTGCTCGGTAACCCGCTCGGCATCCATGCAAAGACAATCGGCCATCCGAAGCACGAGGTGGCGCAGACACGCACCGCAGCGATCCTCGACTATGGTGAGGAGATCCGTTGCGTGCTCTCTATAAACCATGACCACGATTTCGGTCGACGATTTCAGGCCTGCGAATTCCGCATATGCGGAACAATGGGCGCCGCCTATTTGAAGCTTGGTGTCAATCTCGACTACCCACAAGGAGAGCCCGACGAGCTGTGGATCAAAGCCGATGACGCCGAGGAATGGGTCGCCGTGCCGCTCGAGGGAAGCTGGTTTCCGGATGCCTTTGCCAACCGAATGGCTAACCTTCAGCGCTTTGCCTCCGGTGAAGACGATTTGCTCATCGGATCCGTCGATGACGGATGGCAGACGATGGCGCTCGTCGAAGCCGCCTATCAATCCAGTAGCATGCCGGCAACGCCGCTAAATCCCTTGCCGAAGGAGTAACCACGTGTCCGAGCAAACCATTCATTACGACGACTATGAACTCAACGCTGTTCGAATGACGACGGGTCGCACGATCACCGAGACCGACTTCGTGGTCCACGCCGGGCATACGGGCGACTTCTTTCCGCATCACATGGATGCCGAATTCGCCAAGACGCTTCCTGGTGGTCAGCGCATCGCGCACGGCACTATGGTGTTTTCGATCGGCGTCGGGCTAACGGCGACGCTTATCAATCCCGTTGCATTCTCCTACGGCTATGACCGGCTGCGCTTCGTACGCCCGGTCCATATCGGCGATACAATCCGCACGCGCGTGACGATTACTTCGAAAGAGGACGATCCCAAGCGGCTGGATATGGGGCGCGTCGTCGAGCGCTGCGAAGTGTTGAACCAGCGCGACGACGTCGTCCTTGCTGCAGACCACATTCTCCTCGTCCAGCGCAAACAAAAAGGGGGTTGAGCAAAGGCGTCGCTGAAAACCTGGTCGGAACCGTAACCAGGCATCGCGGCACAAGCGAGCCAAGGGCGATCTGCCGCTGCACTAGTGCCATCGATATAAAATCGGTGGACGTTGGCGCGCGGGGCTGCGGCGCGAGTACGAAGATTTGGTAAACCCGGCGCAAGTTTCTGGATGGCTGCAGATCGGTACGACCACCGTAAAGTCGCACTAGAACACGAACTTTTCTTCCACACGCGCTATAACGACCATAGAATGTGTGCTCGGAGGATTCTGATGAGCACCATTACACATATGCCGTCCCATTCCAAAAAAGGTACATGGCCGAGTGAGCGTCGTGCCGTTCTCGACTGGCTCATGAACGAGACGAGTTCGCAGCGTTTTCTAGACAATCTATTGGTTGAACTTTGCGAGCGCCTTTTGGCTGATGGCGTACCGGTCGCCAGGTCATCCCTCCATCTGAGGATCCAGCATCCGCAATGGCAAGGCGCCCGGATCCTGTGGCAGCCCGGTGTCGAGGAAGCCCATATCGATACCTTCGACTACGATGTCGATACCACCGAACTGTTTTTGCGCAGACCGGCTACGGAAATATACAACGGCGCGTCGGAGGTCCGAAAACATCTCGTTGCGAGCGATAACGAGATCGCTGCTTATCCCCTGTTCGAAGAACTTCAGCGGGACGGTTTCACGGACTATGTGGCCTGGCCGATCGAGCACACCTGGGGCAAGCGCCACGTCGTCACTTTTGCGACGAAACAAGCCAATGGATTTTCCGAGCATGAGATCGGCTACCTGCAGGACTTGCTGCCGGCACTCGCGTTGGCCAGCGAAATCCGCATGAAAAATGCCATGGCCCGGACGCTATTGGAAACCTATGTCGGTCCCCATGCAAGCGCGGCGATCCTGGCTGGTGCGACGACCCGAGGCAGCGGTCAGACTGTGAGTGCAGCAATCATGATTTGCGACCTACGCGACTTCACCGCTCTGTCTGATCTGTGGCCACGCGACGATATCATCGAGATCCTCAACGGCTACTTCGACGCGCTCTGCGAACCGGTGGAGACCCGCGGCGGAGAGATCCTGAAATTCATGGGGGACGGCCTCCTTGCTATCTTTCCGCTCAGCAACCCAAATGCCTGTGCCGATCTTCTGGAAGCAATTAAGGACGGCCGCCAGCGAATGAGCGCACTGAATGAGGAACTTGCCGACGGTGGAAAATCGCCGCTGCGTTATGGTATCGGCGTCCACGTCGGCGACGTGATGTACGGCAATATCGGGTCCAGAAAACGCCTGGATTTCACGGCGATTGGGCCTGCGGTCAATATTGCCTCCCGGTTGGAAGAACTCACAAAGGTGGTGAAACGACCGGTTTTGCTCTCGTCCGATTTCGTGAAACTGGTCGAAGGCTCATCGTCAGCGTTTTTTGATCTTGGATCGCATGACTTGCGTGGGCTTGAAAAGCCGGTGAGCGTATTTGGGCTTGTCGGTTGAGCTCTCAGACACGATGAGAAGCCACAAAGGCGCCGCGCTGCTTCAAAACGAAACCGGGCGCTCAACCCAGAAACTGGGGAGCGCCCGTTCGT
The DNA here is from genome assembly GCA_900467745.1 of Hyphomicrobiales bacterium. Lineage (GTDB taxonomy): Bacteria > Pseudomonadota > Alphaproteobacteria > Rhizobiales > Rhizobiaceae > Rhizobium. The sequence continues at coordinate 127,058 of UBQW01000047.1, read as the reverse complement.
TGCAGAGGCTGCGAACGCCGAAGATACGGCAGGCGGCCTCAAGTGGTGCCGATATAATCGTGACAGCTCAGAAAGTGAAGTTCATTAAATGCAGGCCAGCTATGCGATCCAGATTGATCTAAACGATTGCTACGGGCCCGAGGCGATGCGTTGACGTCCCTAGCGCCCCCAACATCGGCGCGATAGTCGCTGTCCGTGTTCGTTAGCTCTCAAAAAGTTTAGAGGCTTTGCATGGGTAATTGCTGGGGCAGCCTTGTGGGCTGGTATTGTACAACTAGGTTTGGGGCGTTGACCTAGTAGGGAGCGGAGCTGCGTAGCAAATGCTGAAATCCTTCGAACATGTGGGCATGACCGTTAGCAACATGGATCGCGCGGTCTCATTCTATTGCGATCTTCTCGGCCTGAAGCTGCATCTTCAGAAAAAGACGGATGACGGCGCGGATCTAGCTTTCTTCGACGCTGGCGGCGGAATGTTGGAGATCATCGCCCCCGCCAATGGCGCCAAGCGAGCTGTGGATGTGCCAGACGATACCGCAGGGTTGCGCCATCTCACCTTTCTCTATGAAAGCGTCGACCAGACCTTCGCCAGGCTCGAGGAGGCTGGGGTAGAGATAAAGGAACGGCCGCGCTTCGCCTACAACCCCGAAGTTTTGCAAAAGGTCGCCTTCATACGCGATCCTGACGGTATCATCATCGAACTTGCCGAGCGGAAAAGCTAAGCACACCGGTGGCTTTCGCCGAAGCGCATCCAAGCAGGCAGAATGTTGGTGGGCGCTTTTGTTGCTCCTATTGAATGGCTCGAGTGCCTATCTGCGCCGGGTCCCCTCGAAGTGGAGGGGGCGGAGAAAGTTCATCACAGCGCGGTAACGAGACCGCGTGGCGGCAATTTCCAGGCCATTCCTAACGTCAGGCACCAAGGTTCCAGGCCGCGGTACTTGTAGCTGCGTCAGTCCGGTCTGGCCGTGACGATCTGGAACTGCGAAAGTTTGGCGGAGTTCTTTGACTGTAGGAGAACAGTCATGCCGGCAAAATCGCAAGCGCAACAGGAAGTTGGTGCTGCCGCGCTTTCTGCAGAACGGGCCGCCAGGTCGGATGGCTGGTTGAAGAACGCGTCGAGCGACATGGTCGGCTTCCGGTCCGAGAGGCAACTTAAATACCTCCCGATTCCCAAGTTCGACGGCAAGCCAGAGTACGTTTGACAGAAATTGAACTGTCTAAGGAGAAAGACATGAGGAAGCCTCAGCTCGTCGGCTTGAACCACGTCGCCCTGGAAGTTGGGTCTGTCGAAGACAGAAATTGGTCCCCCATATCGAGGAACGCCATTTCCAGTGCACCGTCTTCACCCTGATGTGTACCGCGCAGCTCATCGCCCTGAGCCGTGGTCGACATCAAGCGCCCGATCAAAACCGACACCTTGGGCTCGTTGTCGATGATCGCAGTGCGGTTTCATGATCAGGCCACGGCGGATCGATTGATCTCCTCCGGCATAAAGGCGCAAGCCCTTGATGTTATGGAGACAGGAGCACTGCGATCGGTCTTCCGGGGTACCCGGCGTGCCTTCCTCCTCAATCCTCCTGCGGATCCGAGAGGTGACACTGACACCATGGAAAGAGCGACCGCTCGAAGCATCGCCGACGCGGTGGAGGGCTCCGGTCTCGAGAAAGTGGTGGTCGCGTCGACCTATGGCGCGCAGCCGGGCGAAAGGATAGGCGACCTGTCCGTCCTTTATGAATTCGAGCAAATGGTAGAGCGGGGAGGGGTGCCGACAGCGGTAAACCGGGGTGCCTACTATTTCACCAACCTTGCGCCGCTTCTCGAAGCCGCAAGGGAAGGCATGATCACGACGCCTTTCCCTGAAGACCTGCTCATGCCGATGGTGTCGCCGATCGATCTTGGGAAGCAGGCAGCTGCCCGATTGCTCACACCCACCGCCGACGTCGGCATTCAATACATCGAAGGGCCAGAGCGCTACACGTTCCTCGATGTCGCAGCGGCGTTTTCGGACGCACTTGGACACGCGGTGTTGCTTCAAAAGATACCAAATGACCAGATCGAGGCGAGTTTCAAGGACCTGGGATTTAGTGATGTCGCGGCTGATACTTACGCTCGAATGACGCGCGCGAGTATCGAAGCCTTGGGACATCCCGATGATCCGGTTCGCGGCGATATTGACCTGCCTGCATACCTTCGAGGCCTGGTTTCCTCCGCAGACGGTTCGGGAGATAGGACTGTCCTCTACTAACGGGCGTCGGTGTGTAACTGGGAGGGGCGGGGAGCCGAGGGCGCCAACGGATTAGAAACCAGCCCCTGGTTCTGCCAGATAGCGCTGCTCTGCTTCGGTTGACGTTCTGCCCAACACCTGGTTGCGATGAGGGAACCTGCCGTAGGACGCGATCACCACCCGGTGCCTTTGTGCGTAGTCGAGATACTCGACGTCTCCAAGTTCTGTAAACAGAGCAACAGATCGGTCCTGCTGGCCAATGTTCTCGGCATGTTCGAAGGGCAGGTAGAAGAAGATGCGGAACTCCTGCGGAACGCGTTTGTCGTCGCCAGCCTCGAGCGCCAGTTCAGCTTCCGCCAATGCCAGTCCGTCGGTGGCGAAGGCTAGAGCCGTTCCTCGATAGATGTTTCGTGGAAATTGATCGAGCACGACGATCGACGCCAGGCGGCTATGCGGGCTCGCTCGCCACTCTTCAGTCGGCCCGGCCGCGAGAGCAAGATGCGTGTCGCGAAACTGGCTCTTGATCTCGCTGTCGAGTTCCGCGGAACCGTCGAACCAGTCCTTACGACTGCACTTTTCAAACCAGAAGGCGTAAACTTCCTCAGGCGTACAGATCTTGCTCATGTCTCTTCGTGTCCTTCAAAAACAGGTCTGCCGACCGGAACCCGACTTATTCGGTGTACAGACGGACATCATAACGGGGCCAATTGCAAACATTCCTTGTTGAATAGGTAGCCTGCGGTTTCGTCGCCACGTCAGCTGATGAATATGACCCGTGCGCCCTTCGGAAACACCCCATTCGAGGGGACGATGCCGTCTGCCTTTCCTAACGAGGCAGGCGGCGGGCCGCTTGGGGGTTCCGCAAGAGGTCTTTTGCCGAAGTACTTCTGTAGCGGAAGAGTTGAGTTTTGGTGCTGAGCATGCTCTCGGCCACGCTTTGAGCGCGTCGCTGTAGGCTGTCAGCGATCCTGTCGATTGACCTCTCGGGTCTGCTTCTGTCGATCGCGGATGCCTGACCGCTAGTGGGAAGATTTTGGGTGTGTCGTCGGTTCCGGGTGAACATCGCACTGCTTGACGTCAAGTGACAGACAAGCTCGAGCTTTCGCCTGCAACGCTTTGCAAGGCGAGGATGCCGGTTCCCAGCGCGACGATCGATTATGAAGGTCGCCGAGGAGCGAGGTGATCGATCCGCAAAGGATCAGCCTTGCGAAACCCATCTCCGAGATCAGATCATGTCGGGGCGGGGAGCCAGCTCGGTTCCCCGCCACCGCCTTCGATGCGCTATTGTGGCGCGAGACGCTCCAGCTCATTGAGACGTTTCAGGGCCGCTTGTTGACGAAGCAGGCCATAGTTGATGTTGCTGGCATTGAGGGTGCTTCCTTCCTGATAAGGAAATTGATCAAAGTCTGCGAAGAAGTCCTTGATTTTCCCTTGAATTGGAACAAGAAGCCACATGTTGCGAGCAAGGAATTCCATCGCACCGCCGCCCTCCTTCAGACCCCTTTCGTAGGGATCCATGCGAAGGTTGAAGATGTTGGCCCAACTTGGAACCTCACGCGTGGCAGTGGCGATATTGCCCTCGCTATTGACCGCAAATGCAAGCTTCCAGTCGTTCCAGCGGATGGCGTTCAGATTGCCGCCTTGGTCGAAGTAGTAAACAACATCTCGTGGTCCGGTCTCCACTTCGCCTTTTAACCGTGGCGACAGATCGTAACCGTCCAGGTGCACCTTGAAATCCTTTGTCCCGGATTTAAAGCCCGCTTTCATCTGCTCTTTGACGTCGGATATCCCGGCCGCGGCCGCAAAAGTCGGCATCCAGTCCATAAGCGTGACGATATCGTTGATTTCGGTGCCTGGTTTGACGACACCCGGCCAGCGAACCATCATCGGGATCCTAAAGCCACCTTCCCACGTCGTCCCTTTTTCGCCGTGGAACATCGTTTGCGCGCCGTCGGGCCACAGTGCGAGCTCTGCGCCGTTGTCGGTTGTGTAAAGGACGATCGTATTGTCAGCGATGCCGAGCTGATCTAGCTGGTCGAGCAACTGACCGACATGACCATCATGCTCGAGCATACCGTCAGCGTGGATGCCCTTCCCAGTCTTTCCAACCGAATCTGGCTTCAAGTGGGTGAAGACGTGCATGCGGGTGGAGTTGAACCAGACAAAGAACGGCTTATCCGCCTTTGCTTGGCGATCTATGAAATTCTTGGCTGCACCGAGGAACTCTTCGTCGACCGTTTCCATGCGCTTCGTATTGAGGGCGCCGGTATCCTCGATCTTCCCGTCAGAGCTTGATTTGATGACGCCACGAGGTCCGAACTGCCGCCGGAAGGCAGGATCCTTCGGATAGAAGTAACCCTCCGGCTCTTCCTCGGCATTGAGGTGATAAAGGTTGCCGAAGAATTCATCAAAGCCATGCTTCGTTGGCAGGTGCTGGTCCTGGTCGCCCAGATGGTTCTTACCGAATTGGCCTGTCGCATAGCCCTGCGTTTTCAGGACGTCGGCAATTGTTGGCATCCAATCCTGGATGCCGTGGGGATCGCCAGGCATCCCGATCGTCAGAAGGCCGGTACGGAACGGTTCCTGGCCGAGAATGAACGACGCCCGACCCGCCGTGCAGCTCTGCTGGCCGTAGGAATCCGTGAAGATCGCACCTTCCTTGGCAATTCGGTCGATATTGGGTGTGCGATAACCCATGAGGCCCATCGTGTAGGCGCTGATCTGAGGAATGCCGATGTCGTCACCGAAGATGACGAGGATGTTTGGCTTTTTGCCGGACGGCGCTGTCGATGGTTGGGCTGACTGCTGGGTCTGGGCGGCTGCGTTACTGCGGCCGAGGCCGTTGCCAGAGCCATTAGAGCCAGCGAACTTCCACCGAGAAGCACATTGCGACGGCTTATGGTGGTATGGGCTTCTTCCAGTTTTCCAGGCTCGATACTGTTCATCGGCTTTCTCCTTTGGATGAAACTTCCGTCGGAATTGGCTCTCGAAACCTGACGTTACGCAAGTACGCAACGGTAACATTTACAATCTAAGTCACCGTTCCCCGAGCAGGTTCAAGGGCTTCGATATTGGAAGATCGGTCCGGCTCCGTGTCATTCGTCGACATCAGAAATATGCCCGTAGCGGTTCATGTCGACCAGCGACCAGTTTTGGCGCGCTATCGCGTCCATCGTATTCGCAATCGGCTTGTGCAGCTTGCCGAGCCACATTTCGCGATCGTACTCATAGCCACGCTGGCTAACCTCCCAACCATCCATATGACGCACGATCACGCAAAATCTGGCCCCTTGGATGCCGCAACCCGACCACGGCATCGCGCTGGCACCATCCGAAGCGGCTTTGCGTTTCTATCCGGAGGGATTGAGCGGGGGCAGGGCCGTAACCGTCCGCGGTTCCGGCAACGACGTGCGGACAAGCGCGCGTGCTGCTCTCTGACGGTCGAATTCCTCCTTGCCTCCCGAGTAGAGCGAGTGCTCGAGCGTCACGACCTCTCTCGCAAGGTCAGGCAGACCTGCAAGACGATCGGCAAGCGTACGGTAGCCGTCATAAGCCGCCCATCGCTGCAAGGCGGCGTAGACCTGCGACGGTTCTGCCTCCAATATCGTTCTTCGCAGTTGTCGCGCGCGGTACTTTTCCGACTGCTCGATCTTTGCCCGGGCAAGCTGCAAGCGTCGAATGAATGCGCCCGGCAGCCGACGGGCCAACCAGAGACAGCCGACCGCGATCAGCGCGATTAGGACCCACATCATCACTTCGCGCCTGTGCTCGAATGCGCTTCGCTCCGGCTTCTCCGGTTCGGGCGCTATGCCACCGTGGGAGATGGCTGGCGCGACCGAGACTTGGATCGTCGGGAGATCCGCGGAGGCTTGCGCCGATTGATCGAGGTCAAACCATGCGTAGCGAATGGCGGGAATGGTAAATGCGCCTTCTGCGTCTGCCATGTAGGAGATGGTTTCAGTTCGCCTGCTTTGAATGTCCCCACGCCCTGCAGAGACGTCTTCCAGCTTCGGCGGCTTTGAATATTGGTTAAGACCCACGGCGTCGCCGACGTCTACCGGCGGAAGAAGCATGGCTTGCGTCTCCTTCGCAGTGACGACGATCGTTCTGACGAGAGCGTCACCGACCTTGAGCTTCGCCGGATTGCCATCGAAAGACTGAGTGATCTCCACGTCGTGGGCCGCAAACAGCACTGACGAATTCGTTGGAGCCTCGACCTCGAAGGTCGAGGCTTGTGTTGCGACCGTTGCATTAATCGGCTGGCCGTCGATGGAATAGACGAAGTCGATACTGATCGGGGGAACCTGCAACGATCCAGATGTTTCTGGAACGATGGCATACTGCTTCCTGATTCCCGTGTACTGAACACCGTCGACCGTCTCTGAGAGGTTCTGTGTACGCCCCTCGGGCAAGGTGACGAGCGCGCCAGGCACCTCGAAAAGCGGAAAATCTGGCGGCGAGGTGAAGAAACCCGGTGCGAACACGTCGACCGTCAGCCGTATCTGTTCGCCCGCAACGATGGTGTTGCCGGCTTCGACGACGCTGCGTGTAAACGGTTGCGCGGCAAGAGCAGGAAGTGCGAAAAGAGCGAACAGGCATGCAAGGATCGTCCTCACGGTTTTTTCTCCTGTTCCGCCTCTATGGCAAACTTGCGGGCCATGAGGTCGGCCGGGCTTGCCTGGATGTTCTTGATCCACATGTCCGACGTCTCCGCCGCCGCCTGGACAGTTCCGGCCTTTCCTTTCTTTCCCTTGTCGTCGAATTGCACGCTGTCCGGTTTTTCATTCGGCTGGTCCGGCTCCTCATTATCCTGTTGCTGCTTCAAAAGACGTCTGGCGAGCGCAAGGTTGGCCTCGGCATCTGCCCAACCAACCCGCTTTTCAAGCGCTTTTTTGTAGGCCGTGATGCCGTCTTCGAAACTGCCCAGATGTAGCAGCGCATTGCCCTTGTCGAACCACGCCTCCGGCGTATCGGACAAGCCAAACGTATCGACCGCTTCTTTGAACTTGCCTGCCCGGTAAAGCGCAGTACCTTTCCAAAGCGGGTCCTTGAAGTGCGCTGCCGCGGCGTTGAAATCGCCCCGCTCGTATGCAAGCCTTCCCTGCTGGTCAGGCGTCAACCACATGTCTTCAAAGGTTTCAGCCTGTGCTGTTTCAGGGACGAGTAATTTGAACGCTAGCAGAATGGCTGCCGTACGGGTGACCCAGCCACGCCGGAAAGAAAGTCCAAAGAAGAGCGCCACCGGTACTAGGAGCCACCAGCCAAGATCGTGCCATCGGTCGCCGGTAGACGCGGTCTGGCGGCTGAAGTTTGTGGCGACTTTCTGAACAATCCAGCGAACGTCGGCGTCGTCGTCCGTGACCGTCGCGACCGAAGCTCCGGCATCGCTGCCGAAGGCTTTCAGCGCATCCAGATCGACCTTCGCAAACCCTCCGCCCTCGACCGCTCCGCCTGCGGGTGTTCCCACGCCAAGCACGACCAAGCCGGCTTCAGTCGCCTTGGCCGCATCGATGGCCTCGTCTTCTATACCGTCCGTCAACAAAAGGACCGTCCCTGAGCCTCCATCCTCCTTTAACAGCCGGTCCGCAAGGCGCAGCGCCGCGGCCGTGTCTTTTCCAGGCTGAGGCATCAGACGTGTCGCGAGCGCATCGGTGTAGGACAGAATAAGGTCGGCGTCGTCGGTGAGCGGCACGACGAGATGGGCAGTGCCTGAATAGGCGATCACCGCGGTGCGCGCGCCGCTGCGGGCTGCCAATATGTCGTGGATCTTGAGTTTCACGCGCTCGAGCCGGCTAGGACTGATGTCCTTCGCATCCATCGTGGGCGAGAGATCGACGGCGATGACCAGGGAAGCAGTATCGGAGACGAACGGCGGAGGATCGCGCCGCCATGTTGTTCCCGCCACGCCCACTATCGAGAGCGCGAGAATGATTGCGAGCGTCCAGGCAGGGGCCAGCCTTTTGCCGCGCTCCGGTTCGATCACCAGGCTGTCGAGCAAATGTGGTGCGATTATTCCCTTCCACCGGTCGCGGATATCGCCGGCGCGCGAGGCCATCCAGACTAGGATCGGAGGCAGTAGCAGTGCGAGTAGCCACCAGGGCCGGAGGAAATGGAAGTCGGCGATCATGGCGAAACCCTCCGACGACCGATCATGCCAACCAATCCGGTGATGGCGTACCAACCGCCCAGGGTGAGGACGGCAGCCGCCAGCGGCCAATGAAAGAGCTCAATGCGGGGCCGCCAGGACAGCTCCTTCTGGTCTTCTGGCGTGATCTGATCGAGAACCGCGTAAATCTCCGCCAGTTCCGCTTGGTCACCCCCGAAGAAATAGCGACCTCCCGTGTTGGAAGCGATCTTCTGAAGCGTCGTTATATCGAGCTTGTCTTCCCCGGTGGCAGCCGGATCGCCGATGCCAACAGCATGGATGACGATCTTCTTGTCCCTGGCGATCTCGGCTGCCTTCAGCGGAGGCATCTTGCTAGCCGTGTCGTTGCCGTCGGTGAGAACGATCATCACCTTTTCCGGCACGTTCGTCTTGTCGAACATCCGGATAGCGAGCCCGAGCGTGTCGCCGAGCGATGTCCGCGGCCCTGCAATCCCAGGCAAGATCCCCTTGATCATTTCCTGGACAAGCCTGTGATCCATGGTGAATGGTGCCATGGGGTACGGAGCATCTCCAAAAGCGATGAGGCCGATCCGATCGCCAGTCCGCTTTGCCACGAAGTCGGCCACGACCTCTCTTACGGCGTCGACGCGAGCTTCATTTGCCCCTTCAGGTGACCGGAAATCCTTGACCTCCATGGATTGAGATAGATCAAGGGCCAGCAGGATGTCGCGCTGCGGCTCGCGCTTTTCTATGGGAGGCTCGACAAACTGCGGTCGAGCAAGTGCCAGCACGATAAGACACCATGCCGCGCCCTCAGCCACGAGCTGTGGCCAGGATCGACGGGTCACGACAGAACCTTCGGAAGGCTTCACGCCAGCCGCCTCCGCCACCTCGGCAAAGAACGGCAGGCGGATCGATGCCGACGTTTCCCGTCGTGGCGGGAGCAGCCACCAGGCGAGGAAAGGAAGCGGAAACAAAAGAAGGAGCCAAGGAAGATCAAGCTGATGCATGATGCTTCTCGATCCAGCGGCGGGCATCCGCGACTACATTGTCGCAAGCCTCGTTCGACATTGCTTCTCCCGCGGCTCGATATTCTAAGCCCAGCGCCGAAGTTAGGCTTTTCTCCTCTTCACCGTTCGCCGATGCTTGCAGAAACGATGTCCACCGATCTTCCGTGATTGCCGCAACGCTTTGGCGCGGCCACGCCGCGAGCGCCGTTCGCTTCAACAGCGCCGAAATCTTCCTCAGGCCGTCGATTCGGCGCTCGGGCGCCGCCATGTCGGCTTCTATCGTCTCCAGGATCCTCAACGCCTCCCGACGGTAGGCGTTTCGTCGATGTCGACGCGGTGCCATGAAGAGCCATGTTGCAAGCAACGCTAGGATAACGCCTGCAACAAGGCCCCACCCCCATGTTTGAGGCAGCCAGGAGATCGGCGCTGGCGACACGATATCACGCATCGTCCGCAGAGCGGTTTCCGTCATGGGGTCTAGTGTCGACGCGTTTTCCATCAACGCCTCCGTTGTCGCCACGCGGCTTGTTCGAGCAGTCGTCTTATCTGTGGTGAGGTTTCTTCGGCAGACGATATCGGAAGCATGGGCAACCCCAGCTCGCGCTGCCAACGGCGCAACGCGCGCCCCCTTTCCCTCGCGAAGCTGTCGACGGCGTCTCGCACCGATCGCTGGCCTAGCGCCAGTTCAGCCTGTAGGACTCCTCCACTCACGACAATCTCGCCAGCCTTGGGCAATTCCAACAGGAACGGATCGTAGACCAGCAGGCAGATCACGTCGTTGCTTTGCGCAAGATGAAGGAGAAGGCTACGTGTGACATCGTCGTGCCCATTCAGATCGGTGATCAGAATGACGAGATTGTCATGATGAGCCAGCGCGCTCGCGCGCCTCAGGGTATCGTTGAGTGTCTGCGCCGAGGACGCTCCGGAATATGAAGCGGCCAACTTCGCATTCCAGACCGAAATCCGGTCGGCAAGCGCGATCACCGCGTTCCGGCTGCGATGAGGCCGAACTTCGTCGATACCGTCGTCACCAAACACCAGGCCGCCTACGCGGTCGCCGGAACCGAGGATGCGCCACGCACACAGCATGGCGGCCTCTGCGGCCGTCACTGACTTCATGGCCCTGCGGCTGCCAAAAAACATGTTTATGCGCTGATCGACCAGCAAGAGTGCCGGTCTCTCCTTTTCCTCGTCATAGACACGGACGCAGGTCTTTTGCGTTCGTGCCGTCACGCGCCAGTCGATGGAGCGTATGTCATCGCCTGGAAGGTAGTCGCGCAACTCCTCGAAGATCAGTCCGCGACCCCGCAGTGACGATTGCATACGTCCCGCAAGCTGCTGGTGGCTTTTTGCCTTCTGAACGAAGGACAGGTCGCGGGCGCGAGCCTCAAGAGCGACGAGCTGGTCAGTCGTCACATGAACACCATCGCTCGTTGCGTTGTGCGTCTTCATGAGACAGCCACCAGTTCGGTGACTTTGTCGATCACCTGATCGGCGGTCGTGTTGGCAGCGTGAGCATCATAGGAGAGGATAAGTCTATGGCGGAAGACGTCGTTTACGACTGCCTTCACGTCATCCGGGGTGACAAAGTCGCGGCCCTTAAGCCACGCGTAGGATCGCGAGACCTTATCCAGGCCGATGACACCACGCGGGCTGACGCCCACTTGCAACAGCTTCGCGAGGTCCTTGTCGTAGCGGTCCGGATACCGGGTCGCAAAGACCAACGCTACCATGTATTTCTCTACAGGTTCGGATACGGTGATGGCGCCGATCTCCTTCCGCGCATCGAATACCGCCTTCGGGTCGAGCTTTTCCGGCGCGGCGGTCGAGCGATTGCCGTGTGCCGCGTTTTCCTCGTCCCGGTTGAGGCGCATGATCGCGGCCTCGGATTTCTCGTCGGGATAGCCGACCTCGACATGCATCAAGAAGCGGTCGAGCTGGGCCTCAGGCAACGGATAAGTGCCTTCCTGCTCGATTGGATTCTGTGTCGCCATCACCATAAAGAGCTCGGGGAGGGGATAGCTCTTGCCGCCCACGGTTACCTGCCGCTCCTCCATGGCTTCCAGGAGAGCCGATTGCACCTTGGCCGGCGCGCGGTTGATTTCGTCGGCGAGGATCAGGTTGGCGAATATTGGCCCCTGCTGAAACTTGAACTCACCCTTGCCGCCTTCCGCGAAGTAGATTTCGGATCCCGTGATGTCGGCGGGAAGCAGGTCTGGCGTGAACTGCACGCGTGAAAGCTCGGAATTGAGATTCTTGGCCAAGCTTTTGATCGCTCGTGTCTTGGCCAGCCCGGGCAGACCTTCGACAAGAAGATGGCCATTGGCAAGGAGGCCCAACAGCAGGCGCTCGACCATCGTCTCCTGGCCGATAATCGATTGGCCGATGCGCTTTCCCAGTGAAAGAATGTCGTCGCGTGCCGTCATGGAAACACCGTCGCAGAAATGTATGTGGATCGGGGATGATTGACGTTCCGAAAAAGGCGGACGCCACCATGTTCACGTATTGCTGCATCATTGGCTGACCGATTGGGCGATGCGTTATCAATGCCGGTATCTACGTCCCTTAGATTGCTCGTGTTGCGCTGGCTGGCAGATCGGTGGTCGAAGGTTTCAATCTGTCCGCCCGCCGAACAAACGGTCGAGGATGAAAGCGCCATTGCGACCATGGTGGCCGCCCAAAAAGGCTTCCTGGGAGTATTGGCTGCCATTGCGTCCTCCAAGAAAGGAGAGACTTGCTCTTTCCTGGATCGTGCGGAAGTACGTAACGGTAAAAGTTCGCGTAAACAACGAGAGCCAAAGCGGAACCAGGAGCGGTTCATATGAAGGTCGCGATCCACAATGGGCGTGGCCGGGCTTGAAAGCTTTCCTCTCCAAGCTTGAGGGCAACGCCCAATGGAGGTTCACTCCTGAACCTGGCGCGTTGGAGAAGCCCGTTGTCTGCGGCATTTGATGATCACAGGAGCGTGATGACTGTAACATTCCACCGAGCAGCTGCGAACAGAGGCATGTGACCCGATCGCATGATGCGGCGGGCAGCATTCGGGAGACCCACCATGAATACGCGTCTTTTCCCCACCATCGCCAGTGTCACGCTTGTCGGGATCTCGCTGGCCGCCGGCGGCGCCAGTGCACAGTCGGGCACGGATTCTATGACCAAGCCCAACGGTATGAAATCGAATATGACCAAGACCGACACTATGATGTCTGGTGCCATGAAGGCCGACGGCATGAAGATGGGCGGCACGAAGGCTAACTGCGTTCACAAGGCAGGCATGGAAAAAGACAACATGAAGAAGGCCGATATGATGAAGCACTGTGACGCAATGAAGTGATCGCGTTGGCGCTCCCGCTTTTTTCCGCGCAGGAGCGCCGCCCACACTCGTCAATCTGTCCCGGTCTTATCCCGTGTCTCACGCATCGATACTCCGGGGTGGCTTCTGATCACTCGGCTGATTGATCTGATTGCGTCCGGGTTTTCGGATGCACGCGCGCAAGCCGTAATTATTTCCGCTCGGCACTACCTTGGATGCTGCCCACTGCATCCAAATCTACACCTGCCTTGATCACCCCGCGCTCGAGCATCGAGGCCAAATATTCCGAACGAGCTACCGCGTCACATATGCTTCTCAGTACGACGGCATTTATGCCGACGGTTGGTCCTGCTCGGTGTCTGCTCCCATCCAATGCCTCTGTGTGGCATCTTGGATTATACTCTTCGGCGAAATTTACTCATTCACTCGCGTGTTCAGCGGAGGGCCTCTGAACAACGGCGCCACGGATGCTTCCAGTTCAAGCACGACGATGGCGCATCTTGAGACAATCTCAGCTGTAAATTAGCCACCTCTCTTACTCGAAGATCTAATGGTCGAGTAAAAGAAGGCGGATCAAGGCTGAAACATCACTCCAGATCCAATGACTGTTTGAGCTGGTCAATCCGCTTCGAGGCCTCCGCCTTGGTCAGATCCTCGGCATAAGCTTCAGGCTGATGGGCCTGCTCGGACAGTGTTTTTAGATAAGAACGCTGCGCGCCAGTCATCGGCTCGTCACCGCTTACCCAATCATCGGGGTCTTTTTGTGTGTTGGAAGAGTTATCTGTCTTGGGGTTGTCGATCATAGTAGTCTCCTATCCGTTCTCGAAACGTTCTCAGGCGCGTCTGGTTCCTTGAAACGTGTCCGCGGAACTTCAATGCGAGCACTTTCGTTTCGCTCGGGCGCTTGAACGATGAGGAAATCGCGTTGCCAATCATTGCCACCGCCGCTTGGACCATTCCCAAAGAAATGGTTGGACGTTTTGGAACAGGGGGGAGCGTCCTCGGCCGATATGCATCGGTGTTTGACGGTGTCGAAGTCAATTCGACCTTCTATCGCAGGCATAAGAAATCAACGTTCGCGCGGTGGGCAGCTTCCGTCCCGGAACGATTCCGTTTCGCAGTTAAGGTGCCAAAAGAGATCACTCACACGCGAGCGATGAGAGACATCGCTGAGCCCTTTAGCAATTTTCTTGAGGATATCGCACCGCTCGAAGAAAAACGCGGACCACTCCTTTGCCAATTGCCGCCATCATTGGCCTTTGATGCTGACGCCCTTGATAGCGCATTCAAGACAATACGGGATCGTGAAAATGGGCAGATTGTGATCGAAACGCGACACCAGAGCTGGGCATCAGCCGAGGCATTTCAGTTGCTGAAGGACTATGCATTCGATCGAGTTTTTGCCGATCCCGCCCCGGTATGGCAGAGGGAAAATTTCGATGCGCCACCGGTGTACCTACGTCTGCACGGTAAGCCGAGGATCTATCACTCCAGTTATACCGAAGAAGAGATCAGATCGTTCGCCAACATGTCAACCTCGGATGGCTGGTGTGTGTTCGACAACACAGCCTCAGGAGCGGCAACCAAAAACGCCCTCGTCATGCTCGATAACCTCTGATGTACTCAAGCCGATGCGTCGCAGACGCCTGTCCAAAGTGGATGCGGTACATCGAGCCTTGGCAGGAAACGCAGCGCGAGGGGCATGCCTGCCATCACCGTGAGAGGATTTGCGTTGGCAACGCCGTGTACAGCTAATGAAAAAGCCCCGCTGAAGCGGGGCCTTGTCGTGTGTGGTAGACGGTCTAAAACTTCACGCCGAGGCCTATCTTGACCACATGCTGATCGGCATCGACATCAATACCGAGCACATCCTTGCTACCGTAGTCATTAAAGCGGTACTCGACGCGACCGAAAACGTTGTTGGTGAAGGCGTAGTCAACACCAGCACCGACCGTATAGCCGTTGAAGGTCTTGGTTTCCTTGTCAAAGCCAGGAACGTCCACGAACCCGCGTGCGGCGGTCCAACCGGCCGCACCATAAATCAATGCATTGTCGAATGCATAGCCTACGCGAGCGCGCACCGCCCCCGACCAGTCCGAGCCCACGTTGGCGCCAAGGAAGTCCTTGTCATTCCAATTGTATTCGACGTTACCTTCGACGCCCAGGACGATGCTGTTATCAAGCTGCCAGTTGTAGCCGACGAACCCGCCGAACAGGCCGCCATTGAAGTCCTCCGAGCCCGATATGCCTCCGCCGCTGAAATCCCCGTTCAGCCAGCCAGCACCGCCGTCGATACCAAAATACGGGCCACTCCAAGTGAAGGCCGGGGCTGCATCGACTGGCTGTTCAACCAAATCTGCAGCGATGACCGCAGTGCTTGATGTAAGAGTGATCACTGCTGCAACAAGGAACTTCTTCATGACGCTTCCTCAAACTGAACACTGAACTCAACCTAAAGTATTTTTGGGAAATAGTCTGTAGCGAGCATGCAACAGGCGGTAGAAATACGTCATTATCGGGCGAAGCTGATTTTTTCGGGCATCCACGATCTGGGGCGGCTCTACTGGAAAACATCATCTGTGCGACCCACCAGTGGAACCCGCCTTTCGCGACAGGCAAAACATGACGAAAAAAGGCCCCGCGATAGGCGGGGCAATGGCGCTGATCCAGAGTGTCCACAAACGTGGCTTCCCGACATTGGTTCCGTGCAAGTCGAAATTTTTTTATAAACATTGCGTGGTGGGAAGGGGCACCGAGTTCATTGGAGCAGGGACAAATCTCGCAGTGGCCAGAATACAGTGACCGAAAACTTGAATTGGCGCTCCCTCCACAGGCTACGGTCTTCGCAACCGAACTGGAGGCGACCTAAACCGCAGCCAAAGAGCTTAGCTGGAGCGGAGTCCTGCAGCGTGTGGCATCGGCCGTCTGTCCAGATGAGCCCAGCTCCCCGATCGGGCGCGTCAAAGTCTGTTCCAGGGAAGGGTTGGAGAGCCTGTAAAGTTAGGGGCTTCGTGGCTCTCCACGTGCCGAGGAAGTGTTTGGGGGACTATCTCAGCGCCAGTAAAACACTCCGGTTTAAGGTATGTTCCAGAGATAAAGTGGCAAAAAAACATAAGCTCGTCACTTAGCGTGTAGTCCAAATGGCGCGGACCCACATCGATAACGCGGGAATCTCCGTTGCTTGGCACGCCAGCTGCGTCAAGATGACGTTTTCCTGGCGGCTCTTGGAGATGACGCGAGGATAGGAGCAGCACTGTCGGAAGCTATGACGCGAAGTTCAGCAACGCTTAAATCAATCAGAGCCGCGTACTGATCGTCGACCATCTGTGACAGCTGCCTATGCAGCATGAGGTCGGCAGACTTATCGAGGCGTTTGATTGTCTCAAGCGTTTGACGAATGTGGTCTCGCATCTCCGAGTTCTCAACGGTCATCGCGATCTGCCCTTTTGTTCCTTGAACATAATATCGCTGGGCGCTTTAACGGTCATCTTAGCCAAACGTGCTAAGTACACTGATCAATAGGGGCTTTTGGGGTGAAGGGCGGCGGTATGGCGAGGGACGATGAAAGAAGTCTTTTCGCCTTGTCCGCCTTGTCACGCGTTCTGGCCGGTCGCACCGATACTTCCTGACGTGGCCGGCTGACGCCGCCACATCTCACCCCATGTGCTTGAGACCGCCGTGCTGCCAGATGACTTCGACTGCAACCCGGCTGCAAACTGGTCTCGATCGGCACATCAAAAAAAACCCCGGCATGAGCCAGGGTCGAATTGGGGAAGAGAGCCACAAAGGAAAGGCTGTGAAGCGGCTCCATCTAGAAACGAGCACTCTGTACCTAAGTTCCTTAGAATCAGGACATTCTTTCCGAGTAGTTGAACGATTGCAGGAAACTTACCCGCCATGCCAACGAAAGATCAGCGAGTTTTAGTAGAATTAGGTCGGCTTGCGACCTGCTCTGCACGCGTCTAACGGCCGCTTACACACAAGTCCCCGCATATATTGGTGAGCTCGCACTTCCGACGGCGCAAGATTGACGTCTGCCGCAATCCTCCCGATGTCGGGCAAAAGGCTTGTCCCTGTCCGGGAGCGGAACGTGGAAGCTGATCAACGCTGACAAGAATTTCTTCTCCACCCCCGCCTTGTGAGCCGATCTGTCGTCAAGTAACGTGTGCCCTTCGCTTCGGCACCTATAGGGCACTGGTGGCTCTATAGCTTATTTCGAACGATTGCTGACGCAAAGGGCTTATCTAAAAAACTACTGAGCCGCCAAAGCGTCGGGGGGTAGCTTTGCCAGAATTTCAAACCACGCGTTCTCGGCTGACCCGTAGAATTCGCCGGCGGCACCTTCGAGGCCGGGACGATCCGTAATCTCGACATAGCCTCGCCTCGACCGGATCCAGTGCTCACCTTCGAAGACGTGAAGCCAATCCGTTATGCTTGCGCGTCTTGCGTTGATGTAGGCGCCAAGTTCGTCATGGGTGACGACAATGATGTCGCCGTCGATACGGTCATGCATCATCAGCAGCTCACGAGCGAGATTCTGCTCAATGTTGCCCGCGCGACCACTGGCCGCAATCATGGCAGATTGGACGGAGCGCCAACCGCGATAGCGCTCGAGCCGGGCTCCGAACTCTCCGTTCTGCCGGACTAGCGCCATCAATGCATCCGGTTGGATTTCGTACCCCCAGCCGTCCGTTCGCGCCTCAGATATGAAAAACGACGGTGAAATACCAGTGAAGAGACTAATGCCAGTCATTCCCTCTCGTCCGATCATCCCCACCTCAACTTTGACAGCCGCGGCTAGTGGAAAGATCACCGATATAATCCCTACTTCAACGAAGAGGGCGCTTTGGACCGCGTGGAGAGGGCTTTCGACCTGCTCTCCACGTCGAAAAAGTCGTCTCTTCAAAAAAGGCTGCAGCGACTGTCGAACATCGGACGGCAGCACGCTCAGAAGGCGATTTTGATATGACAACATGGTTTGAGAAATATAGCGCGTCTAATGAGGAAGCGTTGTTTAGTACGATAGCGTACACATCGCGCTACTGTTCGCTCGTCTTGTCCGGCTCGCCTCGTGTCGCTTAAGACACTGCGAGCTATCAACGCTTGAGAATTCCTGCTTCGTCTGCCGCTCGAACGAAGGCCAACTTCGCTGTCGCGCCGGCGATCTTCCCATCCAGCGCCGCCAGGCAGGCGCGTCTGGCAGCGGAGAAAGACTTGCCACGTTTCGAGGGCCATGATGTCATCAGGAAAGCCATAGCATCTCTGCTACTGCCGACGCACCGAAAGTGATCGGAACTTTCGATCATAAGTTCGATAGGCTTATCCCATAAGTCGTTGCTCATTTAAGTACCTCGTTCATGCGCCCTCGAAAGGGAATGCATGAGCCGCTGGCTCGTTCCTGATATCAGACGTAGGTCCTATATCCGTGTGACGAAAAGGCGGCACCCGGCACCAACCTGCCGCCCTATTTGCCAGGCGCTGTCCTTGAAATGAAGGTCGTTAGATCTTCGATGGCTCGAAGGCGCACATTAAGCAATGAGAAATGCAAGCGCGGAACCGTTGGGCCGCAGCGAAATTTTTGCGCCTGGACAGATTCTACCGTCTACGAAGCCATCTGCCCTACATGCTGCGCTTGTTCGATCTCTAAGGCATTCGCACGTTCGTGAGATCTTTATGTCGATGCTGGGGACGACTTGATCAAGGGAATGTTGCTTCTTGCACCAGCCACCACACGGGCAGGAAAGCCAACGTTATTGCGACAGCCCACACTGAAACAAATTTGATGAGATACTGACGACGAAACCGTATTTCATTCCACTCATAGTACATTAGCATCTCCTGTCCAGGCAGACAAAACAATGCTTTCGCTCAAGAGTCGAGTGCGAGAATGCAACATGGCCGGAAGAAAATCTAGCGGAGCAGATACGGGATTTCGACGAAGGGAAGGGTTGATCCTTGACCTTTGATTGGTGCCGGATCTGCGAAGCCTGTCTGGCACATTGAGTAGACTGCTGAGCGCGGATCAGGTCGCCCGCCAAGCGGCCCCATTGTGCAGATTCGGAAGCGTTCCGAAGCGACTGCACCCGGATCGCTCGCCCTTCTGATTACCTTTTTTGAAGCTGTCGTATCAACCAACCCCTCGAACTAACGGATTGTCTCGTCGAAGAGCTGCAACAGACGCCGCCAATGCCTGTCGGCGCCCGCTTCGTCATAAACGCCGTCACGGTCAGGTACTGTCCATCCATGCTGCATGCCAACGTAGCTTTCGAGTGCAAAGTCAGCGCCCGCATGTCGAAAGGCGTCAACGAACCGCGTGGATTGCTCCGGTGGGAAACTGCTGTCTTCTGCAGCAGTACCCACATAGATCCGTGCCTTGATCTCTGAAGCCAGGAGATGAGGGCTATCAGGCCCGTTGCTCGCGAGACCCGCACCGTGAAAGCTTGCAACGGCCGCAAACCTTTCAGGGTAGCGGGCGGCTACCGTGAGTGCGCGTCGGCCAGCCATGCAATACCCAACGACACCATACGGTCCCGAGTAGCCTTCCCCTTCGAGAGCGGCAATAAATGTGGCTGCATCCTCCACCGTCATCGCAGCCGTCGTTTCGTTGATCATTTTGACGAGTTTCTCGCGAGATTGAGGGTCGCCAAAAGAGGAGCCACTGAAGGGGCCATATGCGCCGAACCGATAGAATAGATCTGGTAGCAATACAAAATAGCCAGCGTTCGCCAGCTTTTGAGCCATCTCGTCCATTGCCGGGCGAGGACCCATAGCGTCCATGAAGAAGAGCACGGCACCCTTCACGAAGTTGCCCGTATCCGGGGTGTAGGTCCATGAAGGGACCTTGCCGTCCGGGGTGACGATGTTGATCGTGCGCTTCATCTCTTATCTCCGAAATTTATCCGCTCGGTCATGAACGCCTGCTCGCCGCATCGTTCAAGGACTTCTCGGCTGCCACACAGTCGCACTTTCCTTGGCGTAATTCCAACCTACATGAACCAAGCCGTTGCCCCAAAGGAGATTAACATGACGCATCCAACCCGAATTGTGCTTGCTAGCCGCCCAAAGGGTGCTCCCACGGCGGAAAATTTTCGCGTCGAGGAATTTGATCTTCCCGAGGCGCGGGAAGGAGACGTCACCCTGCGTATCCTTTACCTTTCGCTTGATCCCTACATGCGCGGACGCATGAGCGACGCAAAGTCGTACGCGGCACCAACGCCAGTGGACGGCGTTATGGAAGGTGAGACCGTGTGCGAAGTTTCACGATCACGCGATCCGGCCTTCAAGCCGGGGGATATCGTGCGAGCCCGTACCGGCTGGTGCACCCATGCGGTCCTTGCGGGCTCGTCAGTTTACCACTTCAACACACACGGTGCCCCAGACACCACCGCAATCGGCGTATTGGGAATGCCCGGATTTACGGCTTACAGTGGAATGAAAGTGATCGGTCAGCCGAAGTCGGGCGAGACAGTGGTCGTCGCAGCCGCGTCAGGACCTGTCGGCAGCATGGTCGGTCAGCTTGCCAGACTTGCCGGCGCAAGAGCTGTCGGCATCGCTGGTGGTAAAGACAAGTGCGATTTCGTTCGAAATGAGCTTGGGTTCGACGCAGTTGTTGACCACCGATCGAAGGATTTCGTAACCGATCTCGAGCATGCCTGCCCGAACGGCATCGATGTCTACTTCGAAAATGTCGGCGGTCACGTCTGGGATGCCGTCCTACCTTTGCTGAACCAATTCGCGCGCGTTCCGGTATGCGGGCTGGTCGCTACCTACAATGGTGCAGGTGCGGGAGATCACGATAGGCTTCCGGGCACGATGGGGGCAATCCTCAGGAGAAGCATTCAAGTCCGCGGCTTCATTCAGACCGAGTTCGTGAAGGATCATTACAAAGACTTCGAGAGGGAGATCGGTCCTCTTGTTGCCAATGGGAGCATCAAATACCGCGAAGATGTCGTCGACGGTCTTGAAAAGGCGCCTTCCGCGTTCATCGGAATGCTTGACGGCAAGAATTTCGGTAAGCTGCTGGTGCGCGTGGCATAAGCGCTGGCGCGGCATTGGGTTGGGTCTGTCGCCCGAATGGTCGTGAGGGCTGATGATTTGTTGTTCGTTTGAATCCACTGCAGAACGTAGGTGACATCGGATTTACGGTCTGTTCGTAGATTTGTCATGGATGAGGATCTGAGTTCTACGCCGGGATAATGATTTCTCGCCTCATGGCACGGTGAATTGACTGTGCGGGCTTGTCGGCTACGCCGGCCCGATCCGCGAAGGTTGGCCAGTTTTCGACCTGCCTATGCATATCGCGGATAATGTCTTCGGCCGTTATTGGCTTGGTCACGCTCATCTCAATCTGCAGCCAAGTATCCGGCTTGAGCCCCATGGCGCCGAGAGCGGTTTATCTGCTCCGTGGTATCAGGAGTTTTGTCGATCGTTACTGGATGGAGGTCTTGCGCATCGACGCCGACGTCGAATTGGCGCGGCATTGGCTTCAGCCTGCCGTGAGAGTGGCCGTGAAGGTTGATCAATTTCTTACCCATCTGGTTCCACGTTCGGAATGCGTAGTGACATAGGATAAGATGGCGGTCATCGATCCGCATTTCCGCATAAAGCTGCACACTCGCCCAGCCCTTGGCACTCGTTGTTGTTTCCGGATCGTTGTTCCCGACGATGAGGTGCTTGCGGCCCTTCAAGCGTGACAAGAGATGGTCACAGTCGCCAGCACGGCGGGCCATGAAATCACCAAGGTGCCACACCTCATCGCGATCGCCGACCATTCCGTTCCAGTTCTGGATCAGCGCCTGGTCATGCGTAGCCAAATCAGAAAAAGGACGGCGATCGATCCTAAGGACGCGAGGGTCGCCAAAAATGGGTATCACTGGTGAAAAAGATCATGCGGCTTAGATGGAGCTATAACATTTTTGGCCAAGTATCGAAGCGTTGTCGGATACGGCGCCTCCTGTTCGTCCTTTGACCAGGTCTGGAGGAAAAGGAGACGATCATGCAAAGCCTGAACGTTGAAGAAGAAGCCATTATCACCATGCTCATGATGAGGGCAACAGCGATCGGCGAGAAGAGTGTGAAGGATGCTTTGTCTTTCGACACCGACGACATTGTGGAATTCTCGCTTGCGCCACCACTCGTCTATCAAGGAAAGGATGCGGCTGGCCTACAGGCTTGGTTCGACACCTGGGACGGGCCAATCGGTGGGGATGTCCAAGACGCGAAGCTGACGATAGGAGCGGATGTGGCCTTTTGGACCGGCCTCGTCAACATGACGGGGACAAAGACTGACGGGACGACCGTCGATCTGTGGTTTCGCCAGACCCTAGGCCTCGTAAAACGGGCAGGGCGGTGGCTGGTGGCGCATCAGCACGCTTCCGTTCCGTTTGCAATGGACGGCAGCGGTAAGGCGATGCTCGACCTGAGGCCGTAGTAGGTGAGGCCGCCCCGGGAATGGGCTGGAGAGGGGCGGCCCCGTAGCAGCGCTCTCGCACCACTGGTTTCACCATACTCCCGCCTTGATACTGGCGCTACCAAACGCAGGACGAGATTTAGGACT
The DNA here is from genome assembly GCA_900467745.1 of Hyphomicrobiales bacterium. Taxonomy (GTDB): domain Bacteria; phylum Pseudomonadota; class Alphaproteobacteria; order Rhizobiales; family Rhizobiaceae; genus Rhizobium. Next base: position 104,852 of record UBQW01000047.1, on the reverse strand, counting down.
TTCTAAATTACCAGAAGGCGTGTTGATTGCTGCTCTACAATCAAACCTTCGGTGCCAACCCGACATTTGCCGATCACACACTATTTTCGGCGCAGTTCCTGGAGAGCATCATCCGCCGTGAACAGGACTGACCTCGAGGGGCTCGTCGGCCTGCCGCGGTCGGGATAGGCTGGACGGACGGTAAAAAGCCAGACTGCCCCTTTTGCCGCATCAGCTCTCCTTCATCGGGTCATGTCCCCAGTTCATGAGGGAGTATCGCCAGGGCGAGTGTTCCTTGTCGGCTTTAGGTCCGCCCTGTTTAAGATGTCGATGCACATATCCGACAACCTTTCGCATGTGCTCGTAGTCGTCATCCGTGAGATCGGTCTTCTTCTTGTGTTTGATTGCAACAATCTTGCGCCCGGAGTGATGTCCGATCGTCTCGCTGCCGTCCGCCTCCTTCCACCCGTTTTCCCTGCTCTCGTCGGTTTTAAGCCACTTCTCGAGCGAGGCAGGCGTCATGTTCACGGCCTCCCTGAAATCATTCCAGACCTGTTCTCGATTAATCTCCTTGGTCACTGACAATTCTCCTTCGCCGTTTCGCATCCTCAGATGCCAAACACTGGAACGCGAGGAAGGTTCAAAACCGCTTAGTTTCGATTAGCGTGTCCGCGTCCAGCCATAGGGTACGGAACAAGTGAACCTGGGGGAATGGGATTGCGGCATGCGCATCACGCAGGATGGTGGCGTGGGATTATGCACCGAGGAAAATCGCTCATCTGCGCGCGAGCGGCCGAAGTTCGGCGAGTACGTAAACGAAAGCGTTCAGCAACTCTCCGTCTGCATCGACGGTGGCGACCACTCTGCGGTAGTCTCTTCCCTCAAACGCATCAAGCCTTGACCAGTGCGCGGGCAACTCCCGGGATTCGAACAGCGAAACTGGTATGCCGAAAGCCTCGGCATCCAAAACGAGACCGGGGAAGCCAATTGGAGAACCAGGCCCTGCGTCAACCAGGCGTCCGCGTATCAAACCGGATCGCCAGTATCCGTCGATACCATCCAGTTGATCGTTATGAAGCTTGCCAGGAGAAAGGCTCCCGTAAGTGGCTAGACGATGTTCAGCGCGCAAGACGTTCCAGTGCCCGTGAAAAGCGAGCATCCCCAGCTTATTAGTGGTAGCTAATTCGGCTTCTGGCACAGGAAACCCTGCTCACGTAATTTTGAGCTTACGGACGGACGCGGCGGGAGGATTTCAGGAGAAATAGATCAATGCCGACGGGCATTGATCATGAAACGGAACCTATGTGCCCAGTAGAAGGGTCGCCAATGCAACCTGCGAATTCACCCCAAGCTTCGAATAGACGTTTCTCAGGTGCGTCCGAACAGTCTCATAGCCGATCTGAAAAGCCGTCGCGGTCTGCCGGGGTGTGTTACCAGACGCAATACTGAGAGCCACCTTCACCTCCGTCGCCGTTAGCTTCGCATCCTCCAGAAGAGATCTCTGACGATCTTTAATCGTCGCGAGAGCAGGTTCGACGATCACCGCCACCGTCGGTCCTTCAAGGAACTCGGTGAACCTGCTCGACTGGAGCCTGACGACGGTGAGCCGAAAGCTGTGTTGATCGACGTCATTTCGCATAAAAAACGTGTGGGGCAAGGCATATCCGCCACCGCGGACAAGCAGAGCCTGGAGCGCCGCTGCCGCCGCGTCCGACCGGATCAAGATCTTGCCATCGCTACCCGTGCGTATGGGATAGCCAGAGGCAAGCATTAAATCGGCAGCTTCATTGGACCACCGAAGCCGACGCCGTTCGCAAATGTAAAAGAGACCAGCGCCAATGCTGTCGAAAAGCCCCCTTGCGCCTTGAGCTTTTGGGGCGACAAGGTCGCGTCTCCTTATGAAGTCGAAAGCGCGCTTCAGGTGAGGGGACAAAAGGGTGTAGCGCTCGGCCGCAGCCCGGTTTTCTTCGGGATCGGCACACGATGTCGCCGTCGAAAGGATGACCGAGCGGGTCTCCTCGCGGATGATCGAAACACCCACGCTGGTTTCACACCCAGCCTGCCGCTTCAGCCAGTCGTTGTAGAATTCAGACCGAACGAGGTCGCGTCGCGCGAAGATTTCGTCACCGCACAGTCCTTGGCCGACAGGCACCATGCTCATCCGCGGGATCCACGGGTTGACGGCTGCGTAGTGCCTGCTGAAGTCGGCAACCTCCGCCTCGGAGAAGCCGGATATAAACGGAACGTGGGCGACCGGAGAGGTCAGGTCATGGTAGTGCAGAGCCGCCTTGCCATCGGGAGAGGTCCTGGCGACAGCATCAAGAAACGCTTGCCAGTCGCACTCGCCAAACAGGCTGCCATAGATCAGATCCGTGAGGTGAGACGTCGCCTCGACCCGCATGCAATCCCCCGGTGCATCGTAAGACGATGTTTTCGCAGAATGCGCGAATTGTTGCCAGTACTGCAATGGGCGAGGCCAGAGGCCTGAACCGGTGGTTTTCCTCCTCCAAGTGGAGGATGCCGCGGTTGTGGTTGCAGGATATGCAGACACTAAGGCGCCGACTTCGTTGGTTGCCATTACGCGGCGCGACGAAACAAAAGGGGAAGCAGATGAAGTCGAAGTACATGATCGCATTTCTGGTCCTGATGGGCCTTCCTTGCTGCCAGTCCATCCTGAAATCTGAACCAGCCAAGGGAACTCTTCCGCAGGGCCATAAGGTGCTTGTCGACGATGGCACTTGCCCGGCGGGGCAGGTCAAGCAGGTGACGGGAGCGACGCCCGGGACGCCCCGCGTGAAAGAATGCATCCCGATGCCCGCGAGGTAAGTCGGCGGACGGCGCGAGAAGGTCGGGGTGTCATGGCCTTTTCGCGCTACCGAAACCGTTCGCAACCATATAGCCGGGACCGACCGCCCCGAATGCCTTATCGGTTGCCGATGAAGAAAACCTCATACATTACAGTGCGGTGTTTCCATCTCTTGATCTTCTGTGCAAGAGCGTGAGCTCTTTCGGGGGGGAGACGGATCGGCGGATCCCAATCGACGGCATGTGATACGCACGGAAATGCTTCGAGTTTATTTGTGAGCGCCAGGCCAGGGTGTGTCGGCGTTCAAGCCAATCTGCTCCTGGGTGAAGGCAGGCATTGCTCCTCTCTGGGGAATCGGGTTCCCTGTCCATATGAGCAGCGTTCCATCCTTTGTTTCCGAACTCGTGCGTGCCGCCAACGAAGTCGACCGACTGAACGCCCACGAGAGCGAACACCTTCTTCTTAGGGCCGTCACGACTATTCGCGATCTACGGGAAATCATCGGGATACCGGTTTACGGCACTGAACTTGACGCCGTCATCCAGTTAAACGACCTCGCATTTGTGACTGGGCAAGCGACGATCCAGGAGATCCGCGACGGTCTGCTGGAAGCCGCTGATATGGTGCACACGTTGTGGATCGTTGCTGATAGCGGCACAGAGATCAGCTGGCGCCCCTTGGTCGAGGGCCCCCGTCGGGAGGGAGAGGCGTAAATGAGAACACGATCCGCGGTCCAGGAAGATGCTACGGCAATGAGCCAGATGCTTCAGAAGCTGGTTTTAGCCGGAAAGAGAACCGCCAGAGCGGACATCGCCTATGTGCGGGCGCATTATATCGGGCATCCCGATGGGCTGCGGTGCTCGGTTGCCGAGGATGAGAACGGCAAACTTCTCGGGTTTCAGTCGCTTATCCTTGCGGCGGACGGGAACCCCTACAACACGCCGAGCGGCTGGGGGATCATTGGCACTCATGTGGATCCGGATTCAGCCAGGAGCGGGGTCGGTCGCACACTTTTCGAAGCAACCCGTGCGGCAGCAATCGAAGCAGGACTTGAAAAGATCGAAGCGTTCATCGGCAAGGACAATCATATTGCGCAGGCCTACTACGAACGGATGGGCTTCAGGACATACCGCACGACCGATGCCGCCGTCTGCAAGCTCTGGTCGGCAACCGTTTGAGGTCGCTGGCATTTCGCTGAATGTCGATCTCAATGTGAACCTTGCCATCATGCGAAGCCCATCGATCGCCTGGGGTAGTGGCAGAGTTGAGAGCGCGTCCTATATTAGCGACTCCATATGGAGACCTGCATGTTTCAAACATCATCAAATCTTAAAACCTTGCGCGACGCTCTTTCCTCCCACATGGACCTCCCGGAATACTTCCTTGGAATGCATGCCTTCTTTGACGGTGAGGTCATCTTCGCGCGGGATGTTGTCCACTTGAACATGGACCTGTCGCCGTTTCCGGTCGATTTTCAGAACCTGTGGGACTGGTTTCGCGAGCAGCTTCGAGGAGGTCCGAGCCAGGAAACGTTTGCATACGAGTTGTCCTTTGCGGTTGACGCCGATGAAGACCCCGTGATGCAAAAGCTGATCGAAATCACAGGAGGGTCTGCCAAGACTGTCTGGATGATCGACTTGGCGCATCAGGAAACTGCCGACAATGGCCGCCGCTTTGTGATCGTCACCGTTCCGGACAAGAAGCAGGCAAAGTCCTTCAGGGAACAGTTTCACGGAAAATTCGTCGGGAACGAGTTATAGAATTCGCTCCTTACCTTCGTCCCCGACACGACCGCGGAAACCACGAACATGACTGCAACTGGCAGAATGCCCGCCGGCAGCCGGTCTAACGCGGACGCAACGTTCCAATAGTCCTACGCGCTGACCAGGCATTGCGCGCGAAGCACAAAAGACCTGTGCAGAAAGCACTGAGGCCTCAGTGACCGATCTGAAGCTATCCTTGCAGCTGTTCTCAATGAGGGGCCTTGGCCCGCTCGATGCGCAGCTGCAGGCGGCAGCATCTGCCGGTTTTCAGTTCGTCGAGCCTCTCGAGAACCATCTGCAAGATAAGACGACATTGATCGAGGGGCTACGGCGATACGGGCTTCGGGCCCCGACAGCCCATATCTCTCTTGAAGCGCTTCGCACCAGGCGGCAGGAGTTCATGGACGTGTGCGATGAATGCGGCGTCAAGACCGTATTCTCACCTCATCCTTGGCGCACTTTCAACGCTCAGGGTGAAGTCGCATGGCGAAAGCTGGGCACCGATCTTGCCGCTGTCGCCGAAACGCTTGGCGAGCACGGGATTTCATTCGGTTATCACAATAAATCGGAGGGGCTCGTCGCAAAGCCCGGCATGCGCTGCGGTGTAGACGTTCTTTTCGAAGCGGCTCGAGGTAGCCGACTGCTCTGGCAAGCCGATATCGGCTGGATCCACAGCGCGGGCGCAGGCCCCTCGCAGTGGCTTAGACGGTATCAAGCCCTGCTTGCCTCCGCGCACGTAAAGGACAGGGCTCCTGAAGGAGAAAATGTCGATCAGGACGGTTGGGCCGACGTCGGATCCGGAATATTGATTTGGCCGAGCCTCTGGAAGGAGGCGATACGTTATGGCGCGAAGACGCTTGTTGTTGAGCATGATAATCCAAGGGAGCCTGCCGACTTCGCCAAGCGCGGCTTTCAATATCTCAACCGCTTTCTAGCTGCATGATCGCCGTCGGAATGTCGCGGCCTCAAGGGTGGACCGAAAGAAGGTGGACCGAAAAGTGTGCGAGGCACTCATTCGGTCCGCCTTGTCGATGATCAACCGTGTGCATGGATGGCCGAGTGCCGATATGCTTCAGGTCACTGCTGGTTGAAGCCGGGAGTCAGGATCGGGGACACGTCGCCCGCTATTTTGCCGTCGCCGGCATCTGCTCTCCGGTTTCTGATGTATTCTGCAATGTCGCCGCCACATGCACGGTTGAGCTCGTCAGCAGAGTAGCCTGCAGCTTCAGCCTCGGCTCTCAGGAAGTCGGCCTGTTGTGCGACGTCCGCGCCGTCGCCGAGGTTTACCTCGTCATTCACATTCTCATCGAGCCAGTCACTAATATTCTTCATCGCATCCTCCACCATAGACGGGCGCAGCCAGCCGGCCGGCCTTCTATGCCGATAACGTCGGATGGAAGTGGAGGTTGCTTAGGATCACTGCAGCTGTCCTAATAATTTTCTTCGGCGTCCTGACGAACGATTGCGTGGGCCGGATTGTGCGGAGAGTTGATGGCAAGGCCACGTCCGAGAGCCTAGGGCCGGGCAGGGGAGGGCAGCGCGAGCGATCGCCGGATCGATCAAATCGATCTCGCAGACGTCAAGATTACCTGCGATGAACACTCAAGCCGTTGGCGCTCCCTAAGTCTCCCACGAGGCTGTGTGAAGACCTCGCCGTAGGGTCGCCCCAGACAGCGAAGCCTGGGATCGGCATTTGCTCGATCCGATCCCCGTCAGAGCTTTGGCATTCGAATGTGTGACAGCACATTCGAGAAGTCGAGCGCGCGGCGCAAACCCAAGTGCCGAGCGCTGATATCCCGCATTCAAGATAGAGATAGCGATCGTTGCCAAGCCACCCTAGTCTGATTTGGCTTTCCTCGCTGCCTCGGCCCAATTCTGATAGGGGCGGCGAAAAGTCGGTACGCGATCTGCAGCAGAAGGTAGCGTCTCGAACGGTTTATGCGGCTCGGATTGATACCAGAAAGCCACGGAAGAAATGTCATCCGAGCGCCGGTTGGCATGACCGTGTTCGATCGTCACGCGGATCTGCTTTTGAAAGATCGCCGGATCTTCGATGTGCCAGCGATATAGCGACACAGGCTCTGTCCAGTTGGGTCCGCCAGCGGCAATGATGCCGTGATAGGGAGCGCTGTATTCCTGCGTCGGGCACCAGGCAGTGTTGAAATAATCCTCGGTTCCGGTTCCATGAAGTGTCGGCGGCCAGGCGTCGTTGGCACCTTGAGAACTGACATCGCGGGGCGCAATCAGCGTAGCCTTCGGCCCGATCCGCGGATCTGGCTTTCTGATGGTGTCAGGTACAGCCATCCCCGGCTCGCCGTCAATGAAGATCATATCGTCTCCTTCGCCATACCAATCCCAGACATCGGCACGGCGACGGGAATATACGCTGAACAGAACACCGACGTAGTGCCCTTGGCCTTCTGCGTCGAGAATGGTGTAGTTCCCCGAACCATCGGTGGTCTCTCCGCCGAACAGAAACTGCTCGTTGGTCAGACCGCTCTCGCTTTCGCCCTCGGGTCGAGCCTGGCGATACTGGGCATGGAAGCGGCCGAACCCGTCTTCCAGTTGGTCATGAAGTTCCAGGTCGATGTAATAGTAGAAGAGAAGATCATCCTCGGCTTCGTTGGTGATGGTGAACTTCATGTGGCTGGAAAAGGGCATCGGGAAATAGCAGTTGAACGCCTTGCCATCCTCGGGGCTCGCCTGCATCGGCAGGCTGGCATAATTGGCCGTCCGCCCATGCCCCATGCCAAAGAAATCACCGATTGGCGCCTCGATACTGGGGTTCGCTTCTCCGTCCCAATAAGCGCGCAATACGATCTTGCGCAGGAAGCTCTCGCTTTCGCAGGCAAGCGTTGCCCAGATATGTGTGACGATACCTGCGCCGTCGTGTTCGCCGATCACCACTGTCTTTCCGGGCTCGATGTGCAGCCGATCGTCGTTTCCTCCCGTTCGATCGTAGCTCGAAAAACGGCGTGTCTTGGATGTTCTCAGCTTGGCGAGGCCGCGGAGCGGCGAGATGCCGGCTTGGGTCATTGAAATCTCCTCTTGGAATGGGAAAGCTATTTGAGGCCGCTCGTCTTCAGCGAATCCATGATCTGTCGCTGGAAGATGACGAAGAGGACGAGAGTGGGGATCGCCACGATGGTTGATGCCGCCATCATGTAGTTCCACGACGCGGAATACTGGCTCTTGAAATTTGCAATCCCCACCTGAACCACCCAAAGATCGGGCTTGGAGGCGATCGTCAACGGCCACAGGAATGCGTTCCAGTTCGCCAGGAAAAACAGGATCGCTAAAGCCGACATAATGGGACGGCTGAGTGGCAGAATGATGCTCCAATATATGCGCCAGTAACCGGCTCCATCGACGACGGCGGCTTCCTCGATCTCGCGTGGCAGCGAAAGGTAGTACTGTCTCAGCAGGAAGATCCCGAAGGCGTTGAAGATTGCCGGAATGATCAGTCCGGCATAGGTGTTCAACATGCCCATCGCCCTCACAATGACGAACAAGGGCACGATGATGACGGGTAGCGACACCAGGAAGGTTGAGAAAATTGCGAGGAATATGAGTTCGCGGCCGGGGAAGCGCAATCGGGCAAGCGCGTAACCGGCCATCGTGTGAAAGAACAATGCAACGACCGTGACGGTCGCAGAGACAAAGAAGCTGTTCAGCATGTAGCGCACGAACGGCACGCCGGTCAGGACGTAGGTGAAGTTCTCAAATGTCGGCTGTGACGGGATGAGATTTGCGGAGAAGGATTCAGCCGGCGTCTTGAAAGCAATCGACACCATCCACAGAAGCGGAAACAGCGTCATCAGCGCAAGTACCGCGGTCACGGCCATCCAGACAATGCGCACCAGCGTCACTTGGGAGCGTGTGGAGTATGAATAGGTGTTTTGCCTAGTCATGGTCGAAACGGCCTCCTTTCGTCATGACGAAGAAGATTGCGGTCACAAGCATCAAAACGACCACCAGGATCGATGACATTGCAGCCGCGTATCCGAATGCGCCGAACGCAAAGGCCTGTTGATAGATGTAGACAATCAGAACAGACGTCGAGTTGGCCGGCCCGCCTTTGGTCATGACGTAGATGATATCGAAGGCTTGGGAACCGGCGACTGCCGCAACCATCGATACCATAATCACGAAGAAGCTCGTTGGCTTCAAAAGCGGGAGCGTGATGTACCAGAAGCAGGCAACCGGACCTGCGCCGTCGATAGTGGCGGCCTCGTAATATTCCCGCGGTATATCCTGGAGGCCGCCGAGAAAGATCAGCATGTAAAAGCCCATGAGGAACCACAGGCTGACGAAAACGACGGTCAGCAGAGCAAATTGCGGATCGCCGAGAAAGGAAATGCCGCCGATCCCCAGGAAAGGCGTAACCTTGTTGATGACGCCGATCTTGTCGACCACCATGAATTGCCAGACGAGCGCCACGACGACAAGGCTCACCATGTGCGGGGCAAAGAACATCGAGCGCATGACAGCATTGAAGCGATTGGTCTTTTGCACCAGAAGTGCAAGTCCGAGACCGCATCCATAAAGAAGAGGCACCAGGATTGCCGCATAAAGCGCTGTGACCCGCGCAGACGACCAGAATAGCGGATCATGGGCCATTCGCACAAAGTTGGCCATGCCCACGAAGCGATAACCGCCAAAGCCGTTGACCTCATAAAGCGCGAGAAACAACGATAAAGCCATCGGCAGACCGAGAAACACGAGCAACCCGATCGCGTCAGGGGCGACGAAGAGATACCCAGCGATCCATTCCCGGTGCTTGGCCGACAAGCCTTTATGCGCCTTGGGCCGGCGCTGGTTTGTCCTGGTGCCTATATCCATAATTGACATCTCTTGAATGTCCTCTCGATTGACCGCCGCACGTTTTGCAGACGTACGGCGGTTGCCTTTCGACTAGAGGATCGGGGCGCCGCTGTAAGACGCAAGGAAGGCGTCGAGTTGCTGGGATGCAGCCGTTGCCGTTTGTTGCGGATCCGCACCGCCAAGCTGGGTCTGCTGGATAGCGTCGGAGATGATCTTGTAGACTTCCGGCGGAACGCGTGGTTCTGCTCGCGTACCGGGGTGGATATTCTTGGCGAAGATCCCGATATTGCCTCTCTCAAAGGCATCGCCACCGGCCTTCAATGCGCTGTTGCGCGGCGGCATGTCGGACTTTGCCTTTGTGCACCAGTCGGCGACACGCTGAACCGATCCCTTGTCCATCGATGCCAATGCCCAGGCGCAGAACTGCGCAGCCGCATCGGGGTTCTTGCTCTTGGCATTGGCAACAAAGGCCCAGCCACCCCCGACGGTCACATATTTACCGTTTGCAGGCGTTGGTAGCTTGAAGACGCCATACTCGAAGTCCTTGGCATTTCCGGCGAGCTGAGAGATGCCCCAGATGCCGACGTTTTGAATGGCGCAGTAGCCGGCCGCAAGATTGGCAACAGTGTCGTTTGCGCCGTTTCCAAGGACCTGGCGTGGTGCAGCACCACTCTTGACGGCATCTTGCCAGAACTTCAGCGCCTGTACGGTCGCAGGAGAGTCAAACGCGCTCTTGCCATCCTTTCCCTGGAACTCGCCGCCGCCTTGCCAAAGGAAGGGATACCACGTGAAATTCTGGTAGTAGCCCGGCTGTGTCTCAAACAGCACGCCGTACCGATTGGGCGTCGTCAGCTTCTTGGCGACTTCGAGCAGTTCGTCCCAGGTTTTCGGGACGTCATTCTCGTTAAGCCCGGCTTCCTCAAATGCCTTGACCGAGTAGTACATGGCCATTGGCTCGACTTCCATGGGGATGCCGTAGATCTTGCCGTCGACCATCCGGTTGGCAATTACGCTTTCCGGGAAATCGGCTTTCGTTGCATCGTCGATATGGGGTGTCAGATCCTGAAGGACGCCGCCATTGTAGTAGCGCAGAAAGTCGCCAGGCGAGATGAGAAAGATGTCCGGCCCTTCGCCTGAAGCGAAGGACGTCGCGAGCTTCGGGCCATTGATATATTCGGCGTTCGGAACGTATTCGAGTTCGACCTTCTGGTCGTGGCTGTCATTCCAGTCGCTGATCATCTTGGTGAACCAGTCTACCTGACTGGCCACCTGGCCGCCCGGCGCGTAGAACTGCCAGAACTTCAAGGGAGCTTCCTGGGCGCGCACCGCCAGTCGATTGATGTACGGGAAGCCGCCTATGCTCGCCGCAAGCCCGGTTCCCGCGATCAATGCACTGCGCTTGATCAGATGACGGCGCGAAATACCAAATCGTTCGTTCTTGGTGTCAGTCATTTTTATCCTCCCATAATGACCTGGCGGATCCGGCTCCTCATCCGGTCCGCGTGAACCAATTCCTCATGCGGTATCGAAAGGCTGAAGATCGCAAGCGATGACCTCGGAACGCGCAGGTCCGTCGTATTTTCCAGAAAGGCGTTCCAGCAACATCTCGGTCGCGCGTTGCGCGAGCACAGATGGTGAGCGACCGACACGGGTCAACTTGGGCCTCACGTATTCAAGCTGCGCCTGATCGCCGAACACAGCCACCGCCATGTCGCGTGGGATGCTTATTCCTCGATCGTAAAATTCAGCGAGCGCTGCAGAAGCCATCAGAAAGTTCGCAAAGAATACCAATGAGGGCAGGTCATCGCCGTGGCGCTCGAGAAGCCACTCGACTGCGGCTTTCCCTGAAGGGGCGAGATAAGTACCTTCGAACCGAAGGTCGTCGATGGGATCAACGCCACCGTCGCGCAATCCCTGTTCGAAACCCTCAGCCCTTGCCATCGCTTCGGCGAAGAATGATGGCCCGGTCACGTGGGCGACCCGCCGGTGGCCCTTTGAGGCGACATACTCTCCCATCAGTCGACCTCCTCCGAAGTCGTCGATCTTGAGGTTGTCTACGGCCTGATTTGGCAGGTCGCCGATGAAGACCGTTGGAATATCGATGTTGACGAGGTCACTATGCATGCCGTGCAACGCGAAATCGCCGACGATCAGGCCGTCAATCCGGCGGTTGCGGATTTGACGCATATATTCGCGACTGTGTTCCTGGGAGTGGCCGCCCGGGACATCGGTGTTGAAGATCAGCATGTCCAGACCAGCCGTCTCCAGCTCCGATTGCGCGGTCTTGACGAGTTCTGGATAAAAAGGGTTGCGGATATCCGGGATGAGCATTGCTACAAGGTTGGTCCGCCCGGTTCGAAGAGACTGAGCCTGAGGGTTTGGCACGTATCCGAGTTCTTCGATTGCGAGCAGAACGCGTTCTCGCAGAGACTGAGAAACCCGATCAGCATGATTCAACACGTGCGACACCGTCGTCGGCGATACTCCAGCTCGTTTTGCAACCTTCGCGATTGTGCTCATGGGACGAGTAAAACATAGAACAAATCGATTTGCAAATCGATTTGCAAATTAAGAAACGCTGAGTTTGGGCTCGGTTGATAGCCCGGTTGCTGGATGTGTTTACGAGCTTACGGAGCCAGCTTCGGAGTGCAGCCGCGCCATTTCTAGTGTGGTTCGATGATAAGCACGGCCGCATTTCCCGCGCCGGGGACGCCAAATTGCGCGCCACGCTCCAAGCCGTTGGGAATGCAATGGTCAAGCGATTAATTGGGTGGGAGCGATTTGGAGTTCACTCGGAAAGGGGCTCAAGAAGCTTCCGGTCGCCGCCGCGTGCACGGTCGCCTGGTCAGGCCGCTGCCCTCAGATCGAAGTTAGCGTGGATCACGTCGTAGGGAACGCAGACCTTCCCATCCTCTGTTTGCTGGAAAATACCCCATTCGGACAGCAACGAAACGTCATCATGAACGCGTTTCACATCCCGCTCAACGGACCGAGCAAGCCCGCGTATGCTGGACGGACCAATCTTTTGAAGGTGCTCGATCAGTTCCCACCTCTTGGGCGAGATTATGGAAAAGAGCTGTGCCGGCGACGAAAACGTAAAGACCGCGACTGGTTCAGAGGGCTATCCAGAACGCATTGCACCAGCAGCCCTATCGAAGATTTCGTCCAGTACAGCGTCACTGTCTGCCCGGATCTGGATCCAGGCTTCTCTCATGTTAACCGCCTCCTCTTGGCAATCTCCCTTCGAAAATCGGAAAGGAGGGTACTGGTTGTCGTAAACAGATAAGGGATCTCGTCGCCCTCAACGTGACAATGATCGCCCTTGCCTCGTTCATTGTCGAACCCCACTACACGTTGCCCGTCCTGACCGTAAAACAGTCTGTACTTGAACAAATGGGCACTGCCGGGAACTGGCTCCGGCACCTTCCAAATAACGATCTCGACGATCGCTCAGTCGGGCAGCACAGTCTTGGAACGTTCGACAAGGATCGCTGCAACCATTTCATCACGCCATTGTCCGGAGGTGTTGGCAACAAAGCCAACGCCATTCTAACAAATGAGTGCTTGATGGGTCGCGGCCGGGTTGCAGGCGAGTTGATGCATAGTTTACATCGCTTACTCCCGGCCGTTTATGCGTGATATGTCGATCCTCATTTCGGCGTTGCCCGGATAAGGGACGACTTGTCGCTCTGACGTATTGCTCCGGCTGGCTTCGGCCTCTTCCTCCTCACTGCGGCCAACGCTCGGGGAAACCTGAGCGTTGCCACCAACATCTTCAGCTTGAAACACGTTGTCGCCTTCAAACCTGCCGGTCTGCCAGGCGTAGATTGCATCCTCGAACACCTGCGGGTAGACATCGTCTCTAGGGTTGCCGTACCATTTGGCAACGATGCGCAGCACCTTGGCAAACATTGCCGTACCAACTCTCAGGTTCGTGCAGGGATCGACCAGATCGGATTGAAGCTGCGCCGGATCGTTCAAGCCGATACCTGCGGGTAGTTGCGTCAAACCTACGCGGACGACCGCATGGCCAACGTTTTCACGGATGATCGCAAGAGCCTCCTCGGCTGTCTTCGGCTTCGGAAAAAGTATCAGCCGGCCTCCGGCCTTGACCGTAACCGCAAGGGGATCATTTGAGCCAGCGGCATTGATGAATTGCTCGACGATGGCGGGTTTAAGCGATCGATCGGAACATTCCTTGATCAGTGCGGCGTCCAGCATCAACGGCTCCTCTGCTACATGTTGAAGGACAAGACCAGAGGCTTTGCAAAGAGGCGTGACCAGGCAACGGCATTGGCGCGCTGTATGGCGACGATGGCCGTGCCTCTGGTCCACCAGCCGTTACCGACCGCAACGATCACAGCCGGGTCGTAGAGCATTGACTGGATGATCGGCCAAACGATCAGGAGCTCGTAGCAAATGAGTATGCCTGCCCGGGAGCCAGCGACCTCGGTAACCGGGTTGGCAAAGAAATGGGCCTGTGCTCCACCAATTTCTCCAGTCAGCACCAGCCAGGGCTGCCACATCGGTCCCGGGACAGGCATTCGCTGACGGTAGGCAATGCGTCCTCCGTCGGCGGAAATCTCTACAAGCACATTGTTATAGCCGCGCTCGTCGATGGCAGTGGCGCCCGCCAGCACCCGCAAACCGGATCCGCGCAATGCGCGAACCCAGAGCCGCTCGACCGTTGGGTTCCAGAAGCCGATCGCGCTTTCAGGAAGGATGACGACATCACGATCCGAACGTCCAGCCGCCTTTGCTTCTCTGACGAGCAGGTAATGCCGGGCTGGATCAAATTTGCGCCCCAGCGATGAACCAAGTGACAGGTCGACGCCTTGCCAGGCGGTTGGTCGATCAAACGTCGTCCAATTTATGGCGGACCAGAGCCACAAGCCGGTCATGGTGACGCTTGCAACCAGGCGAAGCCTGGTCGTCATGGCGACAAGACCTGCGGCCATCGCAACTAACCCCGTCCATCCCCACGCAGGAAAAACAATGCCGGCTGCCGTCAGGGGATGAGCCCAGCCGAGTATGCCGAAAGGTGGTACTGCCATCAAAAGCATGATTGCGCCGTAGCGGGCCGCGCGCCGGACGCCGGATCTGGGCGTCCAGAAGAGTGCGTGGATGGCGACAAATCCCGAGGAAGCCGTCAGCCACAGCAAAAAGCCTGGCAGGAGATCCGCGCCATAGTACGCTGCGACGCCCTGCGGAAGCCCGCGCGACGCCGCCATAAAATATGCGGCAGAAACTGCGCCGGCCATAAGCCTGTTTCGCGTGAGCGACCAGATCATCGGGAAGGCCATCGACAATGGAAGAGCCAACGGCTCGCCACTCCAGGCGACCACACCGGTGACGATTGCCGATGCGACCAGTGCCACGTCGAAAAGATGTTTACGGCACATAGGTGAGCACCTCCGATGCAAATCCGAGGATGCCGGAGGCTGGAACCGGCCCGAAATATCGGGAATCGAACGATCCTGCGAAGCTCGAATGGATGAAGACCTGTCCTACCGGGACCGTCCCTCCAGCGAAGGGGCTTAGTATCCGACCCTTGCCGTCTTTAGAAGCCAGCGACGAGTGCGGCAGTTCCCGTCCGTCGATGTGCACATGCCGGCCGATGTCGATCCTCTGACCGGAGGTCGCTGCGATCGCCTTGATCAGCGGAGCATAGCCGCCCGGGCAAAGTCCGGCTCGCAGGTATCCGCGCCCGCGTGCCTCTGCCATGTCAGCCGTCTGTGGCGGGCAGACGAAGACCAGGTCGCCGACCCTGACTGGTCGCACGAGCGGATGAATGCGCCAGATGCCGAGCGGTTCGCTCGGGGTCAAATTGATGCGAAGGTCAAGCGTGAAGGCCAAAGCACTCGCGGCAGCCGGGATCGAGATGAGGAGGAGGGCGACCCAGCGTCTCAGCTTGCTTCGCAGTGGGGTGTTCGACTGGATGGTGAGGCTTCTCATTTCCATAGAAGACCCTTAGCGCTTGTCTGGCGCATCGCTTCAGACTGCCTGACTGCCTCGGTCGCCCGTTCATGGACGCCCAACTGCTGAACGGTGCGCATGACACTCCAGGCCGATTGGACTTCCAACTTTTGCGTGTCGTGCATCGTGGCCGTAAGCGCCCGACAGGCCTCACCGTTGGCCGCGTTCGCTGCAATGCCCAGGAAGGTTCGTTCGCCGAACCGGTCTGCGACGGCTTTCGCAAAGCCATCGAGTTCGGCTTTCACCATCTTGTCGGCAAGCGCATAATCAAGCCCCGCGGGCAGATCGTTACGGTCGATGGCGTCGCGGACACGTTCGAGCGCCGATCTTGCACTTGCCGACAGTGCCGGTATGTCGATCGACATGGTCCTACGGGTCGCGTGCTCTTCTGCCCGATACTTCCGCTCGACAGCCGCCCGCATCTCGATGAAGCGCTCGAGGTTGCGCGACAGGGCAGGCACGTTGGAGAGAGCAATCTCGCGCGCCTTTCGCTCGGCCTTGCCTGCGAACATTCCGGTCTGCCCCTTCAGCGCGCCGAAGCTTTGCGGCTCGTTGGCAACGCTAAACAGGGTGGCGGCGGCCAAAGCATCGTCGGTCAGCATCGCATCGACGTTGATCGCCCTGAACGCAGAATCCGGCCGGGCATAGACCAGATGAAAGCGGGTGGAAACATCCTCCCACTGCTTCTGGAGTGCGGGGTCAGCCGCAAGTCTGTCCTCGACAGACTGTTCGATCGATTTCGGAAAGGTCGTGATGCCTGATACCATGGGTCTTGCGCTCCTGGTCGTGTTCGCGGACTGGTTTCTGGAAGACGAGGCGACAACGCCAAGCCGAACGCCAATGGCGGCAAGTCGCAGGCCAAGATCGGCAAGGCTCCGCTTCCGGCGCAGCGTCCATTCGAGACGGTCGCGAACAAGCGTGCGGGCGACATTGACCAGATGCAGACCTCGGGCTTCGGCAAACTGCAGCGCCAGGCGGTAAAAGCCGCGATCGGCATAGTCTAGCGTCGTCTCTTTGGCGTTCTTCCGCGACAGCAGTTGGACAAGCCCACCAGCCTTGGCGAATGATCGCTCGCTGAAATAGACGTCGAGATCCTGGCGGTGACGGGTCATGGCAACATAGGTCAGGTGTCGATCGAGCGAGAGGGAGGCGAGGACCTTGACCTGATCGACCGTTGCACCCTGGCTCTTGTGGATCGTGGTCGCGTAGCCATGATCGAGATTGTTGTAGAAGCGCTCTTCGACGGTGATCTGGCGCTGATCGTTGCCTCCACCGAAACCGACGACGATGCGACCGGCACCAGCCTCGATGACCTTGCCCAACATGCCGTTCTTGACGCCGAGCTTGCCTTCGTTCTTCAGGAACACGATCTGGTCTCCAGCAGCAAACGTCCTCAAGCCGTCGGCGGTCTTGAATATAGAGCCTTCATTGACGAGGCCGCGCTCGACGAGCTTTTGGCGTGCCAACTCGTTCAGTTTGCGGACGTCGCGGCGCAGGTGCGCAAGGATCAGCGAGGACTTGGCGGGATCATAATCCCGGTCCCAGTCGGCAATCAGATTTGTGATTGCGTCAGTCTTGAGCTTCGCGCCGATCAGTCTTCCTTGCGATCGATAGGTTTCCAGCGCGCGAGCAACATTACCGCGGGCAAGGCAAAGCGAGGCATCGCGCATCCATTGCTCGCGCTGCCGGTAAATCGTCTCGAGTTCGGCATAACCGATGCGATCGCATATCGCCCGGAAAGCGGCCCCCGCCTCGATCGGCTGAAGCTGTTCGGGATCGCCGACAAGGACCAGCTTGGCGCCGTTCTTCGCAACGGTCTCGACGAGATCAGCCATCTGGCGTGACGAGACCATTCCGGCTTCGTCGAGAACAAAGACCGTCTTGCCGTCGAGTTTGTTGCGGTCCTGTTTCCATCGTAGTTCCCAGGAGGACAATGTACGGGATCTGATCCCTGCCTCTTTCTCCAGACCCTCGGCCGCCTTACCGGCAAGAGCACCTCCGACGACACGGTATCCGCAAGCTTCCCACGCCTCTCGTGCCGCCTTCATCATCGTCGTCTTGCCAGCGCCGGCACGGCCGATGACGGCTGCAACCCGTTCGCCGCCTGCCACATGCTCGATTGCCGTCCGCTGTTCGTCTGAGAGTTGCTGGTGGCGTGCCAGTACGGTTTCCAGCGCCACGTGGCGCACGCCGTGAGAGGACTGCTTCGAAAGCCAGATCGCGCGGTTGGCCATTTCTGATTCAAGGCGGATGAGCTCTCTGGTCGTGTATTTCGCAGGTATGCGCTGTCCAGTGGAAAAGTCGATGCGCTCGCGATCGAGCCTCAGTGTCTGTGGGTCCTGGAGGATGCGAACCATCAGGTTTTGGAAAAGCACGGCGTCATCGATGTAGCGATGAAGTACTTTCGTCACGTCTCGATCGTCGAAAACACTTCTCTCGCGGGTGATGAGGTCGAGAACGATGCCGGGTTTGAGCGCGATGCGCCGGGCGTTTTCTGCCCGCAGCTCCTTCTGCAGATCGCACCGTTCGAGAAGGACTTGCTTGCCTGTTTCATAAGCCTTGCGTTCAATGGCCCTAGTTGCAACACCAAGATGGATGGTGGGTGACAGGTCGATGCCCTGTTTCTCGAAGGATCGGCCATCAATACGGATGTCGAGGCCTGCAAGGGCAAGATGCCTGTTCTGGCAGGCAAACCAGCCGTCACGAAGCGCGTTAAATTCCATGAGGCCACCGGCCCATAGCTCATAAACGATCTTGCCGGCGTCGCTTCGCAGCGGATTTCCTCGAGCGTCAAGAACCGGAAGCTTTTTCGGGCCGAAGCCATCTTCGGTGAGCGGCCTCAAGGTTGTCATCATATGCACATGCGGATTGCCGGGGGCATCATGACAGACCCAATCGGCAATCATTCCCCGGGTGGTGACATGGCAATCGACGAAGTCACGCACGAGGGCGATGTTCTGCTGTGCGTCGAGCTCTCGCGGCAAGGCGATCGTGAGGTCCTTGGCGAGCTGCGCGTCCTGGCGCCTTTCGAAGTCTTCGACCTTATTCCAGAACCGCTCGGAGGCAGCAGCAACCGGTCGACCGGCGACCAGATCCTTCAGCCATGCGGGCGCGTCGGGCGGAACCGCGAACTCCTGGTGGATCAGACCCTGCTTTCGGGAATAGTCGACGAGCCGTCCTTCCCGCTCGAACGTCATCTTTGCACAATGCCGGTATGCCGCCGACAGGACGGCACTGCGGCCGGAGCTGCGTGCGACGACGTTGACGGAAAAATGCGGGACAGGCACAGAGGCGGCTCCTGATTGCATGCAAGATCCAGGCGAAGGTCGCGAGCGGTGAAGACCATGGCGGCGTGCCCATCCGAGCCGAGGCGCTTGAGGCAGACAATTCACGGTGAAGGAATGAGGCAGAGCGCCGTGGTAATCAGCTCCAATCACGACTTTCAGATCCGCTCCTTCGAGACGCAATGGATCATGCCCTTCCGGGTTGATTGCGCCAACCCACACATCTGCGAGTAGAACGGCACGCTGATCTACGGGACTGTCATGCTGCTCAAACCAGAAGCGCCACGAAAGGACCGGACATGAAAAAACCATCTGCGAGAATCCGCGAAGAAATCGCGCGGCTCCAGGAGCAGTTGAAACAGGCCGAGAGCCGCGAGGCCGAGCGCATCGGCCGCATTGCCCTGAAGGCCGGCATTGGGGATCTGTCGATCGACGAAGACGATCTGCAAACGGCATTCCTGGATCTGGTGAGGCGGTTTCGCACGGCAAGACTTGCCGTCAACGCCTGGGGGAGGGAAGCCCCAGCCGACGCTTCGGCGGCGGCCTCGTTCACAACTGGCGCGGCTCAAAGCAACATTGGCGAGGGTTGAACGCATGAGCAAAGTCAAGACGTTCCAAGCGCGCAAGAAGGAAACGCGCGACAAGATCGAACTGGGTGGCCTGGTCGTCAAGGCCGGACTTCGGTCCGAAATGCGATCGCTCCTGCTTGGCGCGCTGATTGATCTTCGAAAGCGTCTGGAGGACGACGACCGTGAACGGCAACGTCTGACGGCCATCGGCGAGGAAGCTTTCGGCAAAGACGATGCATAAGCTCGCGCTTCTCGTCGCACCTTGCCTTGCGATGATCGCCATCACCAAGGGCCTTGCTGAGGGTGAACAATGGCTAGCCTCTTTCGCAACGACAGAGGCCGTGCACCTCGCACTCGTGCATATCGGTATCGCATTGCCCTACGTCGGTGCGGCACTCGCTGGTGTGACGTTTCTGTTCGCAACCGCAGGCGCGCTTGCCATTCGCTTCGCCGGATGGGGTGTTATGATGGGTGCAGCCGCGACAATTGCGATTGCAACTGCGCGGGAATGGATCCGTCTTGCGGGTTTGCCAGAGCACGTGGCGAACAATCAGTTCCTTGTGTCCGATCTCAACCCGGCTACCCTATGCGGCGCCGCGGCGGTCATGATCGTGGGGTGTTTCGCTTTGCGTGTAGCATTTGTTGGCAATGCCGCCTTTGCACGGCCGACACCCATGCGGATTGTCGGGAGACGGGCGCTTCATGGTCAAGCCGAATGGATGAAGATGACGGAGGCGGCAAGACTTTTTCCCGCCTCTGGTGGCATCGTTGTCGGTGAAGGCTACCGCGTTGACCTCGACAGTGTCGTCGCCCGATCGTTTCGCGCAGACATCAAAGAGACCTGGGGTAAAGGCGGAAGATCCTCGCTTCTTTGTTTCGATGGCAGCTTCGGCTCTTCGCATGGCATCGTCTTTGCCGGTTCGGGCGGCTTCAAGACGACCTCGGTGACGATCCCGACCGCCCTGAAATGGGGCGGGACGCTGGTCGTGCTTGATCCCTCAAACGAAGTCGCACCCATGGTGGCGGAGCATCGACGAAACGCCGGTCGTGATGTCTTCGTGCTCGACGCGAAACGCCCGGAGGTCGGCGTCAACGTGCTCGACTGGATCGGTTGTTTCGGGGGCACGAAGGAGGAAGACATCGCAGCCGTCGCCTCCTGGATCATGAGCGAAAGCGGCCGTGCCTCAGGCGTGCGCGACGATTTCTTTCGCGCCTCCGGCCTGCAGTTGCTGACCGCGATCATTGCCGATGTCTGCCTGTCCGGCCATACCGAAAAAGAGCATCAGACACTTCGTCAGGTTCGCGCCAATCTCTCCGAGCCCGAACCGAAGCTCCGCCAGCGGCTCCAGGACATCTATGACGGGTCCACGTCGCAGTTCGTGCGCGAAAATGTGGCCGCCTTCGTCAACATGACGCCCGAGACCTTCAGTGGCGTCTATGCCAACGCCATTAAGGAAACGCATTGGCTTTCCTACCCGAACTACGCGGCGCTGGTTTCGGGCTCAAGCTTCACGACCGACGCCATTGCAAAGGGCGATACCGACGTCTTCATCAATATCGATCTCAAGACCCTGGAGACGCATGCCGGACTGGCGCGTGTGATCATCGGCTCGTTCTTGAATGCCATCTATAACCGCGATGGCAAGATGGGTGGCCGCGCCCTGTTCCTCCTCGACGAGGTTGCCCGTCTTGGCTACATGCGCATCCTCGAGACCGCGCGCGATGCTGGCCGAAAATATGGTATTACCCTGACGATGATCTACCAGTCGATCGGCCAGATGCGGGAAACCTATGGCGGCCGCGATGCTTCCAGCAAATGGTTCGAGAGTGCCAGCTGGATTTCGTTTTCGGCGATCAACGATCCTGAAACGGCCGACTATATTTCGCACCGGTGCGGCATGACCACGGTCGAGATTGAACAGGTCAGCCGGAGCAGCCAGTCGCGTGGATCCTCGCGCACACGTTCCAGGCAGCTTGCTCCCCGTCCTCTGATCCAGCCACATGAGGTTTTGCGCATGCGCGCGGATGAGCAGATCGTCTTTACCGCCGGCAATCCCCCACTACGTTGTGGTCGCGCGATCTGGTTCAGGCGCTCAGACATGCGTGCATCGGTGACGCCTGGCCGGTTCGCTGAGGATATTGGCAACCGACAAGAAAGCGCCAGGGCCGATGGAACGGCTATCAGAAAGGTCACTAGTCATCTCATGGATGCGGCGACTGCAGACTGCGCGCAGGCTCCAAAAGCCGAGGCGCCATATCAGAGTGGACGCGAACACATTTAGATTGGCGGACGCTGGCACGAAGTTGACGCCTGCAACATGCAGATAAACTGACGGTAGATCTGATGTCCATCCAAGCTTTCTCTCTCGGATTTTCATCCGCGTTCTTCTTCCGGCGGCTAAACTAGGGGAGCTTGGCCCAGCGCTTGCGGCATCGGCTAAGGCTGATAACGACTGGATCGAAAATAGGGACGGGAAGAGCGCTGACGGCGGCTGGGCAGTTTTTGTGAGGCTTGATGATGTCGGGGCGCAATACCACCGGACTGTTTCAGGAGGCCCGATTGACGATGATAAGATCGGTATCTTGAGGCCCTGGCCGCTTTCTTGTCGGCCTGGCATTGGTGCAGGCCTTGCAAGTTTCCCTGAATGGCCGGAATATTGTCGGAGTTACGTGTCATCTCTGAACGTGGAGAGAGCATGGCAGCGAAAATATCCATTGTTCTCGCAACATATAATGGAAGCAAATATTTAGCCGAGCAGTTGGAGAGTATCTGTGCGCAAACCCTGTTGCCTGCAGAACTGGTGATCTGCGACGACAACTCTTCCGACGCCACTTCGCAAATTGTGACGGAGTTCTGCGCGAATGCACCGTTCCCCGTGACTTTCCATCGCAATCCGAAAGCATTGGGTTTTCGCGATAATTTTATTGGCGCTTACCAACTGGCGACTGGCGATTGGATCGCCTTTTGCGACCAGGACGATGTGTGGCACCCCGAAAAGCTGGAAAAGGTTGCCGCTCACACCGAAGGGAGCCGGGTGACGATGATCGTGCATCAGGCTTCATTGATCGATGAAACCGGTCGGAATATTGGCTCGTTCAATCAGGGGATCACAACCACGAAACAGCGCGGGACGCTCCAATACAATGCTTGGGGCACGTTTTGGGGGTTTTCCATTGTTGTTAGGCGCGATGTGCTTGATCTTGTCTCGCCAGCTCATCGATTTGTCGACTTCATTGATCCTCGCCATCTTATCGCACATGATCGGTGGGCATGTTTTCTGGCGCAGACACTGGGAGAAACGGTGGAGATTGCTGAACCGCTTGTCGGCTACCGCCAGCATGCTTCCAATGTCTACGGCGTGCCAGGTAAACGCGACCAGCCCGCTCGAGGCAATTTTCTTGCGGAGCAGCTACCATATATCGCAGCCACAAAATCGATGCTCAACATCATAGAGTTGTTTCCGAATGATGTCGAAGAGAGGTTTCCCGCATTCGACCGCATGAAGGCGAATGCGTTCTACCGGGCGGCGCTTCTTCATCAGCAACATCGTGGCTTGGTTTTCTCGAAGTCTAGGATTTCATCGTTCTTCATCTGCCTGCGTGGCGTAATCACCGGGCGATATAGAGCAGTTCACGACGGCTCGATGCAGTGGCGATCGCTCGCAAAAGATCTTAAATTCATATTCGGTTGAAAGACACCTTGCTCTTATCGAAAGTAATCAGACTAGGAACTACCCTGATGCTCCGGATCCAGATACTTGTGGGGAGCCCACACGTCTGCCACGACAGTTTTGATGTCCTTGCCCGATCAGGTCGCAATTCCTTTGAACCGCTGGGCGTGCAAGCGCTGCCGTGGGAGGCCGCGACACTCAGCGCAGCGGTAGGTCCGCGTTTCTTCTCCCGCGATCGGTTTCGATCGCTTGTTGGTGCAATTCTGGATTGTCACTGGCAACATTGGTGTCGCGTTCGCTTTATCACGATGTCGCAGACAGGAATGCTGATACAACTCACTGGGGAGTATATAAGCGTCGTCTCATACGGCAGCCCCCGCCGCGGACGAAGTAACGAACGCTTCTGCTCTTGGAGCAGCACTGTTCGACGCATGCCAGACAGAATGAAGACTTGAAACCCATTCAGGCATTTCGAGGCGCGGTGGTCATGAACGAGAGCTTAATTATCAACGACATCTACGACGCTTCGAGCAGCGATAGCGACTGGTTTTCGCTAGGTTCGAATATCTCGGTGCCGACGCCGGAACACTTCGCTTCAAATCAGCTGATGGTCGATCCGCGAACGTCTTTCAGCCCTGCGATGCAGGCTCGGACCCTTACACGAATTACTATCTTCACATCGATCCGATCCGCTCAGCAATTGCCGAGATGCGTTGCGACCCGAAAAGAGGAGAGGCGGTCGTATCTGTGGACGAGGTCGTAAACGAAGATCTCTATAGGGGATCGGAATTAGCCTCTCCGGTTAATTGATTGAATGAGCAACGACGATTCTTCGGAGAACGTCAGGCTCGGAAATGGGTTTCCGATCACGTCCCCATCGCTGTTGATCGGGGTCAGCATGAACTGAACCTTCGATACTTCTGGCCGCAGGTGGATGGCTATTTCGGCCAGGGCGCGCGGTTCCAACATGTCATCTGCATCGAGAAAGTGAAGGAAATCTCCTGTCGATAGACCAAAACCAGTTAGCGAGCTGCGCAGTGCACCGCGATTTTGGGTCCGTACCGCAGTGATTTTCTGTCGGTAGTCTTGGATGATTTGCCAAGACCGATCTGTTGACCCGTCATCGACAACGATGATTTCGACATTGGGGTAGGTCTGCTGAAGTACACTTTCGATACACTGCCTGATAAATGCCTCGTAGTTGTAGCAAGTAATAATAATGCTTATCAGGGGAGGGTGTGCATTCATCAGATAGCTCCAGATCGAATAAGCTTCGGCACTGCTGGATGCAAAAGGTCAATAAATCACGGTTTCTTGAAGAAGATCAGCAGATGACTGCCTCGCTCGTCAAATACTTCTATACATCTAAATTAGTGAATACTGTTACTCGGATGTCGAGTGCGAAGTGTCTACGTTCTACCAAAGCGAATTATTGGATTGTGCGGCTTGGTAGACTTGTAGCGTCTCCATGGCGACGCGTTCGATCGTCAGGTGCTCAATTTTTGCCTGGCTTTTTGTCTTCCATTCTTCAATTTGACCAGGTGTGTCAATCAACCGCTGGATGGCAACGGCCAATGCGGAAGGATTGTTGGGCGGGACAAGAATTCCGGCTTCTCCATGTTCGAGCAATTGGGGGATGCCGTCGACCTCAGTTCCTATGACCGCACACCGAGCCTCTCGTGCTTCCGATAGCACTAGGGGGGCCGGATCTGCATGAGACGGTATGACGAAGATATCTGCGCCAGCCATGTAAGGATACGGATCGTCCGTCGCTCCAATAAATGTTATGGCGGGCGCGCTTGAGAGGGCCGCGGCCTTGTTCTCATAGTCTTGTCTGTGTGGTCCGTCCCCGACGACGTAAAGGTGAGCTTGGGGCGTGGTACGATGAAGGATTTCAAACGCTTCGAGGAGATCCGGCAGCCCTTTGCGAGGATGAAGGCCACCCACGAAGAGTATACTGGGCGAATGAAGGGACGCCGGTTTGATGTCGCGGTCTCGCATCCGCGCAGAACCGATCGTCCCGTTCAATACTACACTCAGTCGTGCGGCGGGGACGCCGCGCCTGCGCATTGATGCCGCCACGACGTCACTGACAGCAATAACGCGCGTTCCAATTCCCATCAAAATCGCACTGCGCTCAAACTCGTTGTGAACGGTGGTAACCAGAGGAATGCCGCTGAGCCGGCAGACTGGAAACGCCAGAACTGCACTTGTCATCATGTGGGCATGCACGATCTCTGCTCCGAAACTGCGAGCGTGACCTCGAAGATGAACGAGAGATTTTGCGAGATTGGGAAAGCTGCGCTTGTGATCAACATGAAATGTTTGAACGCCATTGCGCTGCAGCAAGTCTTCGAAGTCGCCCCCGCCACTGGCAATAGAGACGGCGTGACCCTGCGCCGCCTGTGCACATGCAAGGTCAACCGCAGCGTGAACGTGTCCGTTCAGCCGTCGAAGGTGATTGAGAACATGCATGATGCGCATTGCTGACCTTTAACTTTGACGTGGCCACCGACAGGTCGACCACTTTGAGGCTGCATCGCGTTTACCAACGATCAGCCTCCCAGAGCTGCTTCGACCTCCACCGTCGAAACGCGCGCTGTGGGCTGATAGTTGAAGCCACCTTGGCGACCCATTGATTCAATACCGAAGGCTCGAAAGCTTTTGACTGCCTCAGCGGCACGCTGCGCGGCGCCTTGTCGGTAGATTGGATATGCACTTTCGAGTATCTGGCTTCCCGCAAGCGTGAGCTCGCCAGCAAACAGACTGTTGGAGGAGGCATGATTGCGAAAATCGCTCTCAGCCTCGGCGACAGTGCTGACTTGCCCGGCCACAACTTCAACTGCAAAATACTCACGATCGTTTACGCGGCCGTAGAAATCAGAATATACGGTCAACCTCTTCCATGCGCCGTCGAGAGAAAAATTGTAAATGATCGACTGTGCAAATCCGCGGTGCCCAGCGAAGCTGAAATAAAGGGTTATTAGCGTAATCGTATCGAGTGCTGATTTGGAGGGAAAACCACAAAGACGCTCGAGCTGGGGAATGGGTATCGTGGAAATGATGCGTCCGGTTGATACGACGCCGTTCTCGAGTCGAAGTTCGAAGCCTTCGTCGGTCTTGACGATGTTTTGAGCCGCCGCTGACAGCCGGAAAGACACACCAGCACCCTTCAATCGCTGGATGGCCGTGTCGTAGAGCCTGGAAAATCCTTCTCTTGGTCGAGCCAGTTGGCGGTTCGTAGGTGTGCCTGCTGCCTTCGAACGCGTCAATTTCTTCAAGATATTGCCGATTGAAGCGTGCTCGCTGATCCATCCCATTCGCTTGCGTGCGAGATCAAGATCGATCTTCTCAGGCGCAATCCCATAAAAGCGTGACATATAGGTCTCAAGGCCGGATCGGCGCAAAAAGTAAGCCCCAACCCAGTACCGGGCGAAATCCCGGGCGTTGTTCATCTTCTGGCCAAACAGTCTTGCGTAGAGAACGGAAACGCCCATCCACGCCATCGCAAATGGACCGGCCGCAATTATATCATCACGCACCGAGATCGGATAAGCTGTGATCCTTCCCTGCGGATTGAGACGACCCCATGTGGGTGCGATAGGCACATAAAGAGGGAGGAGCTCGGGGAAGTGGCGCAGGAGCGGTGAATCATCCTGAAATATCAAACTGCCGACATCGAATGTGTAGCCTTCCGTTGACATCCAATCCATATGATTGCCACCGACGTGATCATAGTCATCGACAATCAGCGTTCGCTCACCCTTACTGGACAAGATGGAGGCGGCAACAAGTCCCGATATGCCTGCGCCGAGAACGACGGCATCAAACCTTTCATTAGCAGGTAAGGGCATCTGCAGGCTTGGGTCATCCATGCTACGCTCCATAGTAGCTTTCGACGGTAAGAATAATGTTATTATAGGTTATTTTGAGAGTCGATCGACTTGCAAACATGATTGAGAAAAAACACAGATCGCGGCGATATATGAGCGCAAATATAGTGCAATCTCGAAGTTTAAATGTAATATCGCCCTATTGTGCGGGATTATATGCTACAAAATGGGTTGCTGTATCTTTCTGTGCTGTAGTATCGTCTCCCTGATCGCCTAAAGGGTAGACGGATCTGAATCCTCGACGATCGGCGGGAAAAGGGGGCCAAGTGTCGCGGCAAAACCTAGATACTCTCTATGGCCCACTTTCCGGCGTTGAGCTGATCTCGAGCGACGTATTTGATACGCTCTTAATTCGGCATCCGCGTGCGCTGCGATCCCGCGTGATGCTGGGCGAGCAACGCTTTGCGCGATGGCTTGTACAACGAGGTCTATGCGTAGACGTTGAAGTGTTGCTGCAGGCTCGTCTTTCGGCAGAACGATACGCATATCGCGCACTCAATGTCGGCGGCGGCATTGGGGAAGTTAGGCTAACCGAGATCATTGGGCGTCAGCTTGATATACTTGGTCTGCCGAAAAAGCTTGCTGAAACGCGTATCGACATCGAAATCGCGATCGAAAAGAAGTCGCTCTTTGCCAATGGTGCGCTAGCGATGGCGCTTCGCCAGCAACGTCAGGCTGGCGTGCGCGTTATTGCGGTGTCTGATACGGCACTTTCCGCTGAACGCCTGACAGAACTTCTCGAGCACTTCCATGGTCCGGGCCTGATCGACAAAGTCTACTCCAGTGCCGAATGCGGCAAAAGCAAGCGCTCGGGACGCTTGTTCTCTCATGTGCTGTTGCAAGAGATGGCTTGCGCATCGCGTATGCTGCATGTTGGCGACGACAGGTTGGCTGATCATGACGTCCCACATAGTATGGGTATCAAGACAATCCATATTCCGAAGGGTCGCCTTCGACTTTACGTATCGAAGTTGGACGGGGCCAAAGCTGAGGCATTGAGACGGTTGAAACGCCAAATGCGTCCGCCGAGCTATCAAATGCCGGACCTGAGCGACAAGGCATCGTTCGGGCGCAACGTGTTCGGGCCGATTGTCGCTCACTTTTGCCTTATGATCTGGCTTTACGCGAGACAGGCGGAAAGCCAGAGCGGGGTCTTGGCATTTTGCGCGCGAGGCGGGATCGGGATACGTGAGGCTTTCGAACGACTGATTAGCCGCCTCTCGCTTCCGCTGTCGATTCGTCGCGAAAATCTGCTGATTTCAAGACTGATTGCCGCTCGTGTCGCCTTGCAAGCGCGCAGTCCAGCCGTGCTGGACGAGCTGGGGCGAGAATTTGCAAATAACACGTTCGCCGAAGTGGCGGCGTTTGTGGGTGGCCGGACCTACGACCTGCCTCAAGTCTGGAACCAGCGTTTTAACGCGGCAAGTTTCTTTGGTATGCTGGGCACTGATGTCGGGCAAGATCTGCTTGCCGATGTAACGCTGCAGAATTCACTCTTCACACGGCATCTCGACACAATGTTCGAGACCTGCGAGCGCATCATCCTATGCGATACCGGGCTTTACGGAAGTACTCAAAGGCTCTTGGCCGCAGGCCTCCCAGACCGGAACTTCGAAACGATACAGTTCGCCAGGTGCAACTACAAAGGGCTGAGCGAAGACCATTTCCCTGCTGTATCTGGGCTTGTTGTCGAAGACAATTTTTACAACCCGTTCAAAGTTGAGACTGTCGTCCTGAGATACTGGCACATCATCGAGAGCCTGTTTGAGCCTTCAGTCCCATCGGCTCGGCAGCTCTGGGATGCCGGTAACGGCAAGATCGAGGCGAACTGTGGTGACATTGCGTTTGGAAAGATTGACCCTGCAGCCGGCAATCTACTTCTGTCGGGCGTTCTCGACTATATCGACAGCGTTGACAATGGAATGCAAATCCTGCGCGATGCCCCTGTTGCATGGACACGCTTGAAGAAAGCAATCATCAATCCCACTCCGCGCGACGTGAACATTCTCGGCGCAGGATATAGATCCATTGATTTCGGGCGCCCCGAGAGTAAAAACATCCTGAATGCCGCCGAGAACAACAGCATAGCTCGCCAACTACAGTCGGTGAGATCTCATCTCTGGCGGGAAGCAGCCATTGCGCGGGACTTTCCTCGGCTCAAGTCTGCACTTTTACCGGCGCTTGAGTTGGCCCATATAATGCGCGGGCTATCAACCCGACGGCAACGTTGAGAAACGTTTGGCTCTGCTATCCATTTCCGTTAGGTTTTTCTGGAAGATTGCATCGGCGGTTCCCCTGAGGAGGGAGTACCCCCCACCAGCGCACGTAAAAAACCTGCCAAGGATCGTTTTCCAGCTTCAAGCCGGTAAGACAGCCCACGGCGCGCGGCACGGTTTGGAAGAATGGCCATCAACAGCAGGAAGATCGTTATCGCACACTTGGTGCCTAGGGAGTTGTCGGTCGTATAAATTTTCCGCAGGAAGCGGCCGACGATCGTGGGCCGGACACGCCGGCCGCTCACAATCGTGAGGTAGATTGTGCGTTCAAGAAAAAACGGCGTATTTTCGGGGGAAACGAGTTTGTGGGCCCGTCCTTGCGGCGCCAACACGCGGCGCAGATGGGCCATCCTTTCGACATGACGCGTCAGTTCGCGTCTTAGAACCTGTGCGTCCAGCGCTCGCCCGAGACCTGACTCGTTGCGGTCATGCACCCTGTATCGGCCAAGCGGATTCGCAAGACTGACGATATCGCCAAAAAAGGGGGCTGCAAAGATCAAGATGCCATCGACTGCGCGTTCGTAATCTGCGTCATCAAGCATTGCGCAAAGGTCCCGCCGGAAAACGTTGCCAGAGGTCGGAGGACTTTTGTAGGTCCCGTGCCTTAGTACGTCTCGCGCGATCGAGCCGGTGTCGCGGAATGCATTCAAGCGTGGAACGGGATCCCCTATGATCACGCCGTCACGATCGGTACGAGACAAAGGAAACTGGAGCTTTGCGACACCATCGTCGAGTTTTGAGATGATTGTCGCTAGCGAGCCTGGCACCAGCACGTCGTCAGCGTCGAGGAATAGCACGAACGGAGCTTGTGTTTTTGTGACAGCAAATGCACAGGCTGCACGCTGTCCGCAATTTTCGATACGGTAGGCCGACACAGGGTGACGCCCGATCCGGTCCCATGATGCATCGGTCGAGCCGTCATCGACAACGATTAGCTCGCAGTCTTCGCGGTTCTGGTCGAGAACGCTTCTTATCGCCTCGTCGACATAGTCTGCGTAGTTCCAGCAGGTGATGATGACGGCAAGGCGGGGGCGGGGTATGTTCTGGGTCGAACCGTACTCGCCCTCAGTTCCGGTCATTGCAATGCCTTGTTTAAAACGGTGCCAATCACGTTTGCGCCCCTTCGGCGCAATAACTGGACGGCTTCCGTCACCTCCTCGATGGTTGTTTCTTCGGCCGCTACAACGACAACAACCGCGTCGGCATAGGCGCAAAGCGTCATCGCATCCATAGTTTCGTGCAAGGCCGGTAGGTCAAAGATTACATCGCCTTGCAGACGCGCTGCGTCTAAAATCATTTGAATACGAGAGTTCCTGAAATCGGTAAACAGGTTAGCGTTCGTGTCAAGCGAGTGAATGGGGACAACCACCAGACCGTCGGCTTCCTGAATCGTGAAGTTGTCGAACTGAAAGTTAGCAAGTGCGATATCGACCAGAGATGCTGGGCAGCCGAGGTGAGGTTCGGTCGACTTCGTGCGCAAGTCTAATGAGTTCTTGAAGAGCGTTGTGCGTCGACCACTGCGACTGATGAGTTGGGCGAGGCTCGCGCATACAGAACTCACTCCCGTTCCCGACGACCAGGACACGAAAGCGATCGACATGTTCTGGTCGCTACGCCGACTTGTGGAGGCGATCTCGAGTGACGTGCGAAGATTGTGGATTGCGCTTACATATTCAAGATGCCGTGGTTCGACCTTCAATGGAATTTCAGGTTTGGGCGCCACCGGGATGGATCCGAGGCACGCAATTCCACTATCACGCGAAAGATCGGACGCGTTGTGCGCCTTCCTATCAAAGGCCATTCGGGTCGCAATAAAACCGATGCCGCCCAGCAAGCCGAGAATTCCGCCCAGTGCTGCAATCAGAGTTTTGCGCGGCGCAGAAGGGCCAAGCGGACGCAAGGCAGCGCCGATGACGCGCGCGTCAGCATCCGGTGTGGGGATGGAGGGTAGCGCTCCCTGACGCATGGCAACGCGCGCTGCCTCCATCTGGCTAGAGAGGCTATCCAGGCGACCTTGTAGTGCTTCGGTCCCTGCCCGCGCAATCTGTTCTTTGAAGGCGATTGCCTGATAAATGTAGCCCGACACCACCGCATTGGCGACCCGCGCCGGTACTGCCGGGTCAGCGGATGAATACTCGACCTCAATGACAAATGATTGTCCGACACGGCGTGCGACAAGGCGCGCGGCAAAATTGGCAAATGCCGCTCGCTGGGCATCGGTGACGAGACTAACCTCCCCAGTCGCCGGCTGGCGGGCCCCTTTTTCTGCACCCAGCTGTGAAGGCGCGACAGAGAAGCGTAATGTTGAAGGGGTGAGTTCGGTCGGACGAGAGGAATGTTTACCCAGTTCCGGACTGTTCTCAAGGCTCAAACTGTCAAACACGGAGGAAAGCAAGCGCTCGGAGCGGATTGTCTGTAACTCGCTGTCTGCCCGGTTGAGGTCGAGGCCCTGCTGGCCATTGAGATCCTGCCCCAAGGCGACCGATTGCCGTGGCTCCAGAAGCAATGTGGCGACCGATGTGTATGTCGACGGTAGTGAAAGACTGTAAATCCCCGCCAACAGGAACCCGGCGACGGAGGAGGCGGCAAGAACGACCCGATGTCGCAGGCAAAGGGCTACAACTAACCTCAGAAGAGCAAGCGGACCATCAGTGCCGGTGTCAGGGTTGACACCCTCTAGGCGCCATAAAGGGGAAGTGACATCGATCGGCTTTGGTCTGTTGAACATCTATCGCGTCTCCTGCCAATGGCCGGGATTTCGGCTCGGTGTCTGCGTGCAGATATTGGCTGCTCTCTCTGGCTCAAGGCGACCCCGCGCGATATCTGCAAACGCCAGAAGGTTACCTTTGACCCTGCCGCGCCTGTCGATGAAAGGCTCTGGCCAAAATAGACGGCCAACATTGCTCGCTAAATTCTTCGATATTTGCTTCGTGCCGTCGATAAGGCTCATCGTCCCTTTTCCCATCATGTAAATAGGATTGACGACCTGCGAGTAGCCCAAGCGTTGCCCGCTGATCCGGCCGGCTTTGACACCCATATGGAC
Source organism: Hyphomicrobiales bacterium (assembly GCA_900467745.1). GTDB lineage: Bacteria > Pseudomonadota > Alphaproteobacteria > Rhizobiales > Rhizobiaceae > Rhizobium. Next base: position 72,768 of record UBQW01000047.1, on the reverse strand, counting down.
GCCGAATGCCTGTGAACACTTGATCAAACGTCCGCCTTGGCGTGCAAGTGCGGCTGCGAAGTCCCGATCCTCCAACCAGCCATAGAGAACAAGCCGCTCGTCGAAGCGAACATCACCGATCGCGGCTACTCGAAACGCCATATTGCAGCCATACGGACTGTACGGCTCAGACCATAGGTTTTGCGGTGTGTCGGCCGAAGACACGATGTCGATAGCCTCCTCAAAAGAGATCCCAGGACCTTTGATGCCATCCTTGACGACATGCCCGGTGAAACCAACCACTTGGCTCTCGTCGCGAAACACAGTTGCAGCGGCCGAAAGCCACCTGTGATCTGCTACAAAATCATCGTCGAAGAAGGCGACAACTTCGGTTGCCGGCGGAAGGCTCATGAGTGCAGTGTTTCGCTGAGCAGCAAGCCCAGATGGTCCTGTCACTACTCGTATCGAAGGCATGGAAGCGAGCTGACCGGCGTCAGAAGCATCGACACATGAGACGATCACACAGTCGGGAGGTTGAGTTTGTGTTCGAAGGAAATGTCGCACAGTGGTCTCGGCAATCTCCGGCCTGCCTCGTGTGGCAAAAACGGCGGCAATACGGACTGGCGGGCGCGTCGTTGATGCATGGGAAGACAATGCATGAGACGGGCTTGCAAGCAGGTCCATGTATCCCTCGGCCGTCTGTTTCCAAGAAAACCGCCTGGCATTTTCAAAGCCACGGCCGATGAGGTCGTCACGGAGATTTGCTGACTGTAGCACAGAGCGTATGTGCGTAATCCATCGCGCAGGTTCGAACGGCGATGCCAGCAAAGCTGCGTCGCCGCAGACCTCCGGCATGCTTGCAGAATCTGAGGAAATTACGGGGCAACCTCGCGCCATCGCCTCGAGAATTGGTAAGCCAAACCCTTCGGTTATGGAGGGGAAGACCAGGCACAGCGCGTGGTCGAGAAGATAGGCTAGGTCATCGTCCGATAAGCGGCCACACAACTCTACATTTGAACCGCTGGTGTGCGACTGCTGCGTGAAAATTCCGTCGCCGCCGCCCGCCACGATGATGTCGACCCCAAGCCGGTCAAGTTCCGGCGCAATATCCATGACGAGTGCGATATTCTTGTGGAGTGCTTTGGATCCGAGTGCCAGTACATAAGGGCGTCCCGCCATAGCCGATCGCAGTGCCGGTGCTGCAATCGCGCGGCTGGGGTCCCATGACAGAGCGTGTTCATGGCCATTCGACAATATGGCTATGTCTGAAAGCTTGACTGGCAGATGTCTGGAAAGCTGGCGCGCGGCGGCATATGAGACTGTCGCTATGCGCGCCGAGCGGCGCGCGAGAAGCGGCAGAAGGTTGCGGTAGAGCGTCCGGAACGCGGGGCTGTAGCTTCCAGGTGCCGCAAAGACATTGGCGTCATGGATGCAAACAATTTGATCGCTTTTGCTGGCAGGGGCCGTATTGCAAAGATTTAGGAGCCTGCGATCGCCCGCAATCCTTGGCAATTCTATCTGCTCCCACATATGCCCCTTGAGGTGGCCGCGCGCAACAAAACGCACCTGCAGAAATTCCCATTCGTCGCTTGCCTTCGGTGCAATGATCTCGCAAAGGCCACCACGATCAGAGGCATCCATGGCGGTTACGACGTTACGGGCGTATCGCTGCACACCAGTGATAGTATGGGTCAAAAATCGGCCGTTGATGGCGTAGGGAACGGTCATAGCCCGGCTCTGCCTAGCAACAGCCAAGAACCCGGAGCGGCGATCGGATCCGCCAGAATGGGGTTGAGGCTCTTGTACCCCAATCCTTCTCCCTTCCAATTTAGAGGACACCAAAAGCACCGCCCTTCAGTCGCCAAAACGCTTGGGGCCCTAACACCGCGAATAACAACAAGGCGCACGCGCATCCAGCACCTCAGTAACTGCCGCGCGAATGCAATACCGCAGGTATCGTTCTGATCAGAATGGCGATATCGCCTAAGATCGTGCGCTCACGAACGTAGCGAACATCAAGTTGCACACGTTCGCCATAGGTCGTTTCATTGCGCCCACTCACCTGCCACAACCCGGTCAGGCCAGGTCGAACCTTGATGTAGTCGGCATAGTGAACGCCGTAGAGTTCGGCTTCACCCGCGGCAATCGGCCTCGGTCCGACCAGGCTCATGTTGCCAAGAATGATGTTGAGGAGTTGGGGAATTTCGTCGACACTGCTTTTGCGCATAATCGCGCCGAACGGCGTGACACGAGGATCGTTGCGAAGTTTGCGCGTCGCAATCCATTCCTCTCTGCAGCGGGGATTGTCAGCGAGGTGACGGGTCAAAACCTGATCGGCGTCGATGACCATCGTGCGGAATTTAAGACAAGCAAACATCACACCATTTTTACCGATGCGACGGTGCGCGATAAAAACCGGTCGCCCCTGCAGGACCAATACGATCACAATGAGCATTACGATCATGGGGGACAAGACGACCAGCCCTGCTACAGCCAATGTCGTATCGAGAAGATACTTGGCAACACCGCTGAGCGCTGAGCCGCTTCCTCTTTTGCCGATCCCATGCTGCGGAGCATTCTCCAGCCGCAGTTGAGTTTTATTCGAACGCCCGAATCTTCGGGAGAAATCCATTTCCCTCATCCGCGTACTCCCAAATAGCAGAACTGTGTACTATTAGCTGGACTGTGTACTGTCTGGTATGGAGAATGCCAGGCTTGGCTAGCTCAACAACGTTAACAATTGTAAATCGAATTGACAATAAAATAAACGCAGAGCAATATCGACAAGTGAAATGCGGGTATGGGCGGAGCTTTTGTCGCTCTGATTTCTTATCTTTACATAGATGCATGCTCAGCCAATATATATCACAGGCTGAAAATACTTTTGAACCGCGTTACACGCTGCAATTCCGGATATGTATTTTGTGGAGAATCGCATGCGTGTAGCAATCATACATTATTGGCTGGTGGGCATGCGCGGCGGCGAAAAGGTCCTCGAAGCGCTGTGCGATATCTTTCCAAATGCCGACATCTACACGCATGTGTGCGATCTAAGTGCAATTTCCGCCGCCCTGAAAACCCACCGTATCGAAACAACTTTCATCGGAAAGCTTCCCTACGCGAGCAGAATGTACAAGCGCTACCTGCCATTGATGCCGATGGCACTCGAGCAAATCGATCTGAGCGCCTACGACCTTGTCATTAGCAGCGAGTCTGGACCTGCCAAAGGGATCATCCCCACGTCACCTGCGCTGCACGTATGCTACTGTCACTCGCCTATGCGCTACATCTGGAACATGTATAACAGATACTACGACAGTTCCGGCTTGATGACGCGTATGATGATGCCGCCGCTTGCCCACTATCTGAGGACTTGGGACGTCGCAACAGCAAACCGGGTCGATGATTTTGTTGCCAATTCAACGACCGTCGCCCATCGCATTCGCAGTTACTATCGTCGCGAGGCGTCGATTATACACCCTCCTGTCGACACCTCGGCCTTTGGCGCGGTTGCGCCATCGGAACTCGGTGACTACTGCCTGATGGTGGGTGAGCTTGTTAGCTACAAGAGACCGGAACTCGCTGTCGAAGCGTTTAACCGTCTGAAGATGAAGCTGGTCGTCATTGGGGGCGGAGAAATGCTCGAACACCTCAAGCGTATCGCAGGCCCAACGGTGACGCTCCTCGGCTCTCAGCCCTTCGAAGCTCTGAAGTATCATTATGCGCGCTGCAAGGCCCTTATTTTTCCAGGCGAGGAGGATTTCGGGATTGTGCCAGTCGAAGCCATGGCGAGCGGCCGGCCGGTTATCGCCTTTGGGCGCGGAGGCGCCACCGAAACGGTGATCGCCAACAAGACAGGTGTGTTTTTCAAGGAGCAGACGGTCGAAGACCTTGCCGACGCCGTTCAGCGTATGGACAGACTGGATTTCAATCCTGCCGATGCGGTTTCGCGCGCTTCCGATTTTCGACGTGAAGTGTTCACCAATCGATTTCGGCAATTCATCGAGCGGGCAACAGGGACTGAACTTGCGGTTTCTGCATGAGCGCAAAACCGGTCTCGGGTATACGGAGTAACGCATGCACGGAAATGCACTGCCCCACTCAACAGGTCGCCGGCAACTGTGGTCGAAAGTAGCCAGGCTTTGCGCCTCGCTCTCGGTGTCCATCGCCATCGGCCATGTGCCTGCAAACGCAGCCGAGAACTACCGGCTGGGACCCCAAGATGCTGTCAAAATCAGAGTATTTGAGTGGCGTCCAAGCACTGGCGTTCCCTTCGAGTGGGTACCGCTAAATGGCGAGTTCGCGGTCTCTGCAGCTGGGAACCTATCGCTACCCATCATTGGAACCATGCAGGCTTCGGGCAAAACCGTGGAAGAAATATCCAATGCAATTTCAGACCGGCTGCAAAATCAGGTGGGGCTGCAAAAGAGACCGACAGCCTCGGTTGAAATTTCGTCGTACCGGCCGCTCTTCGTTACCGGGATGGTGACGACACCGGGAAAATATAATTTCACCCCAGGACTGACCGTGGTTCAGGCCCTTAGCATGGCAGGGGGCATCGGCCAGTCAGATTCCAACATGATTGGTTTGCAGCGGGACGCTCTTTCAGATCGTGGCGAACTTAGCGCGCTTGAAGGCGAGCGATTTGAACTCATCGCTCGCCAGTCGCGGGTCGACGCAACCATCAGCGAGGCTTCTCAGATCGCGTTTCCCGAGGAACTTACTTCGCGCAAAGGCGAAACTGGCATTGATCGCATGATGAATGAGGAAGACGCGCTGTTTGAAACACGCAAGCGCTCCATGAACACAGAGATCGATGCGCTGGCTCAAACCAAGGTGCTGGCGACACAGGAGATCGCCGCGCTTAGAGAAAAAGCTGCATCGATCGCAAAGCAGATTGCTCTTGCCAACAAAGATCTAGGGTCGGTCAACAAGCTGATTTCACAAGGTTTGACAGTGTCCGCCCGCCAGCTTGGCGCCACCCAAAACGTGGCCGATCTGGAGAGCCGCAACCTCGATGTGTCACTCGCGATCCTAAGAACAGAACAAAATCTAGCGAAGGTCGACCAGGACATCGGGGATGTCAAAAATCGTTATCGTGTCGCTGCTCTTACGGAAGCGGCGGAGTTGCGGGATCGCTTCGCGTCGAATGCCAAACGGATGAAGACAACAAGCGCACTGTTGAGAAATCTTGAGGTGCGCGCGCCCGCGGCAATGCTCACCTTGGAAGAAGACAATACGCCTTATGCCTTCGAAACGACGATCAATAGAGTTGTCGATGGAAGCAATCAGACTTTGATCGTGAGCGACAATGATCCGGTATTGCCGGGCGACGTCATACGTGTAGACCGAAGAGAGCGTGACAAAGGTGTGGCCAAGTCCAACAGTAACTGATTGTTTGTAGTTTCAACTGGATTCTTGACTGGCCTTCAGAGAATTTTAGCTTCCCTGTGTCACCGATATGCCCAACTTTTGGTTGACGGGCGAGAGATCGGAGAAGCCTATGGGTTGGGCTATCGCAGTTTGCTTTGTGATCGGTGCGGTTTGCGCACTGCGCCTGCCTGTCTTGATTTTTGCCTTGATTGTTGTCGTCGTGATCGCAACCTACTTTTTTGTTGGCATCACCGCGGGGTGGGAGCTTGTCCCTACCCTTGCCTGGAGTGCAGTTATTGGCGTGGCGTTGGAGGCAGGATACTTATTTATCCACGGTGCATTTTACATCCTGTATGTACGAAGCGCGAAGAAAGAGCGCGCTCATCAACAAATCCATTCGAAGTACAAGTCTGAATAACACTCGAAATGAGCGTGATAATTCGATAGCGTGTCTTTATTTATTCTTGCATTCCGCACTGCCGTCCAGCAATATTTAAGCGCGCATGCACCGTTGGGTCTTTGTCGCAGAACGAGAATGCCCCAATACCGAGACACCCTGTCATTGGCCCAAAAGGACCTTGTTATGGGAGTGAGTACCGCCAGATCCGGACAGACCAACTCTTCGTCGTCGGTGCAACGCCGAAAGATCCTCTATATTCAACCGGGCACGCGATCTTTCGCCGGCATCGAACGTGTCGTCGACACGATATGCTGCAGCCTTTCGCAAAAGTATGCTGAGGATTTCGAGGTGGAGGTCCTCTACACTTCCGCCCACGAAAACAGACCAACGAAGACCAAATACAAAACAATTGATCGACGGCCCCACGGCAGGCTTCAGTTGATCCAGACTTTCCGTAGCGTCATAAAGGCAAAAGACTACGACCTCGTGGTTGTGCCCCAAATTGAGCCAGCCGTCATAGCAATGATTTCATGCCTGGGTATCCGCCGAAATTTCGCGGTCCATCTTCATGGCAATCCGAAGCGCGAGTGCAGCCACCTCAAGGCAAAGATCCTTTTTTTCCTTATGAAGAGCTTTTTCCTTGCTCGTACCTCTTATGTCTTCGGGACCTCGCCGCGGCAGCTGGCATCCTTTCGCGAAATGTTTGCAAGCAAAACCCCGCAATGTTGGGTGCCAAATCCCGTGCGGAAATTCGATGGCATCGAGGCGGCGACCGGTGGAGTTCCGGGCTTCGTCACGTTTGTAAATGTCGGGCGCTTCTCATTTCAAAAGGGCCAAGACATTTTAATTCGCGCCTTCGCGGCAGTTTATGCCCAACGCCCACACGCACGCCTGAAGATCGTCGGACACGGCTCGGGGGAGGCAGACTTGCGTAGTGAGATCGCCCGTCTCGGCCTCGACGAGGTTGTTACAATAGAACATTATCCTGACAACCCGCAACCAGCGCTGTCAGCTAGCGATATTTATGTTTCCAGCTCTCGTTGGGAGGGATGGTCTCTGGCAATATGTGAAGCGCTACGCTTTGGGCTCCCGGTCATTTCGACCGACTGTGAGTTTGGGCCAAGCGATATCCTCGTCGATCCAAGGCTTGGTCGTCTGGTCGAGCCTGATCAGCAAAGTTCGCTTGTCGATGCCATGATCGATTATTGCGACAATGTCGTCGCCGAAAAAGGTGCGGCTGATTTCCGCAAGTCCTTCATAGACCAATACAGTGAGGACCAAGTGGTCGACGTCCACGCAAGGGCATTGCGCGCTGCCGCCAGGTAACGCCGTATAGTTAACCTCCGGGGAATGCCTATGAGCAAGACTTTGATATCTAGGCGAGGGTTCATTTCCACTGCTGCAGCTTGCTTATTGGCAAATCCTAGTGCGCTAGCATCCGCGGGTTCCGATGATCCAACAGCAGCACGCAGCCTGGTTTTCGATGACCCGTTTTCACAACTGGATTGGGCTGTCTGGAATGCCGGGCCGAAAGCGGGGACGTGGGACACAGGGTTCTACGGGCGCTCGGCCTTTGCCCGACGGACAGGCGAAGAGGGCTTTAACCCTTACAGCATCGTTGATGACCCGCGAGCGCAAGACGGCAAGGCACTGCAGATCTCGGCGAAGTACATCGGGAATCCAATGTCGGTGCCGGCCTACTACGGAAACAACACCAGCGAATTCCAGTGGATCTCGGGGAATATCCAAACAGGCAGGAAAGACGGCACTGTTACAAAAGGGTGGAGAAAGGGATACTTTGAAGCGCGAATGCTGTTCCCAAGTCATCCACTCACATGGCCTGCTTTCTGGCTGATGAATGACCATAGCATTCTCGATCCGAAGACGTCTATCGAGCTCGATGTCGTCGAGCACAAGGGCTGGGAACGAACACAGTACGGAGCCTACCTCCACGAGTGGGGGCAGCCGGGCGAGCATCACGAAGGTACCGGGGTTTCTGTTGGCGTTGACCTAACGACCGATTATCGACGCTATGGCATCCTCATTGATGAGAACAAGTGTGTGCCATACTTCGAACGCAAGCCGGTCATTGATACCCGCACTGGAGAGCCTGCCAATTGGTCGATACATCGGTCCGAAAATCTCGATTTGGCCGGCGATACGTTCTGGCCCTTGCTAACACTCGCTATGAGATCAGACATCCCATATCCGTCGGATATGAAGGAGGACCAACTTCACACTTACATGCGAATTGACTACTTTCGCGCATACATTTGACGTGCGGCGTGACTTCGCCAATTTAGGGACGATGTTCAGGAGTTGCCTCAAGACGCGCTGATGTGAGGCGGTATATCGGCTCACGTCTGCTCCCAGGGTGGTTCTGCGAGCAGATGTAGTCGTTCAATTGGCGGGGCGAACAGGGTTCCGCATCATTCAGCCAACACAAGCAGCGAGTAACCGCCTAATATCCTAACTGTAAGATCCGGACTAAGAGGGTAGAACAGCTTTCTTGGTAAGCTCATCAATTTGCTGGTGAAGGCTTGGTTCGGCAGTTCGATACGGCTTGGCGTATACATGTGGTCGAGCACCGAATATCCGCAGTCGTGAAGGGTAGCTAGAGCGGTCTCTTTGAAGAAATAGTGGATATGCCCGACGTTGCGCCGAAGGTTCGTAATCGGCCAGCCCCTGATAACCGACTGGACCGAAAGGTCCAGGGGAATGTGAAAGATCTTGTAGCGGGCGAGCGGCCGCAAGCCCTTGATAAATGAGATGTAGTCTTCCACATGCTCAATGACATCGGCGACAACAAGGACGTCATAGCGTACAGTCTGATCGCTGAGGATATCTTTCAGATGGAACGAAACGTTGTCGGTCGTCTTTAGGCGCGCCCTTTGATAAGCGTTCGGTGCTACCTCATAGCCGTCAAACTTTGCTAGCGGATGCGATCGGCTAAGATTTAACAGTATCTCGCCAGTACCGCATCCCACTTCGCACAGGCTCGTAAACGTCAGATTATTTCTGGCAATAATCTCTGCGATCTGCTTGGCCTTCCACGGAGAGTCTTCCTCATGCCATGTGGGGTTCAGCTCAGCGTACTGATTGGAGGTATAAATGCTTTGCAACGGTAACCTCCGCGAAAAGCCTTGAGTGCCAGCCACGGCGAAGACGTTGCTTACACAGAAAGGCGTGGCGTCCCAAGGAAAAATTGGAGAACACCTATTAGGTAAAAGGCAGTGATCGTCGGCGCTTGCCCTCGCACATGATAGCAACACGCCGCAGGAACGTCCATTATTAAGAACATACTTAAATTGGATTAAAGGCATCCATTAGATGATATTTTTGGTGACGCTCGCTTTACTAGGTTGCGTATCAACGTTTCTTCACGAAGCATTGCCTGTTATTGAAACATAGAAAATATTAATCTTCTAAAACAATCATTTTAGGGTAACGGCAGTGCGTTGAATATTCACGAGGAAGGGGCTAGTTGCTGAGTTTATCGGTCGAATTTGCTGCTACAGGCGCAAGGGGCCTCGGCTGATATTTTGCGGGGGAAGCGATTGCATCATTTTGGATAGACGAGCTAACAAGACCAGCAAAAACGAAGAATAGAAGGCCGAGATCGACCGTCGGCCCTACGATGAACGCTCCCACCAGCAGGCAAAGGCCGCCATTTCTGGAGGCCGCTCGAGAATCTGATTCAAATGTTGCGACTGGATCGCGCTTTTTCATCAGGGACATCATCGTAAAGAGCGCAAAGAACAGCGTCCCTGGTATCCCCACGTTTGCCAAGAGGGCCACTAGGAAACTTGACGTTCTGACGGTTCCGAGACCGACACCTAAGCCAAAGGAATCCAAAAAATTCCTATAGCCGTAATAATTCCAGGCAGACCGGGTTAGACCTGAATCCGAGGTCGCTTTGCTGAACAGGAGAAGATCGACGTAGTCGTAAATCCTCCAATAGAGGGCCTCGTCAAGGGCGAGGATCAACCCAACGACGATGAGGGCAAGTGGGGTGATCAAGACGATCCCATTGCTTGTGGATTTTCCAACCCCGGCTCCAGAGCGCGACAGAGCCGTTAGGTAGAGAAGAAGCAAGCAGATAGGCAGTGCAACGAGCCCAGCAGATGACGTTGATCGCAAGATAAGAAAGACGGACGCTGCAAACAGTACGCTGCTCCATAGGCGCAATCGCCCGCAGATTAACATTGTGCCTGTGAAGCCAAGCGGCCCGAGAGAAATACCAGCTAGTGCCGACGCCTCAGGCCATGATCCGACGACGCGTCGAATGCCGGCAACCTCTTCGTTCTCGTGGAATGTATACTGTGCATTGCGGATAAAGGCGAAGAGATCCTGTCCCGAGGTTCCATATGTTACCATGTCCAACAAACCGAACGCGGCGTTGGCGAAAGCGAACGCCATAAGCCCAATCACCACTGCTCGAAAGCCAGACTTCGTCGCTGCGATCGTACTTATAAGAAGGAAGGCAAGGAGGTCAGCCGATAGATAAGCAGCTTGCGTGAAGTTGCTCGACACCGGACCCAACGGCGAAATCCCGTCGGTGGATGGGAAATAGGGCGCCCCGAGGGGAACGATTTCCGACATACGCGCAAGCAAACGCGGCGCAAAGTATCCGGTGGCGATCCCGTAGAGTAGAAGGCATGCAAGCCAGAATCCCGGTTGTGGACACCTCAGTGCACGGACGGCCATTGAAAACCGCTTCGGATGCGAAAAGGTAGATAGAGACATAAAGATGAGAAAGAGATGGGCGGGCTGGACGTTAGCTGAACCGACCAAAATCGCTGCCGCCGACCCGAGTACTGTGAGCGTAATAAACACCACAACCCCTCGTTCGTGCCCCATTGAAAGGCAGATGAAACCGAGGCCTAACGTCAGTATCCCAATTGGTTCTATACCCATGACAAACCACTCGCGAACGATTGGCATGCCATTGGAGCAAAACGGATCGCTGTGAACGCACTGCGTCTTGTACCTGGTCTGGTTTCCACCGGATACCGTGAAAAGATCGCAGGGTGTATTGCTGCAGACACCGGCTTTATCCCCCCTAGGTTCGGCGCCAAAACTCTGGTCTGGTGTAGAGGACCAGATCCTCCTCCTGCATCATCTTTAAAATAACAGCACAGCATAGCACACTGGCCGCGATCAATGACCATGCCAGCGCTGGGTGAAAACTTGTCACCAGCATAGCAAGGATGACTATCATCCCCGGAAACACCACAGATCGTCCGTCTGACCAGCGAAACTTCGCAAACCAAGATTGAAGCGCAACGTCCAAAATAATCCGGAGGCACCAAGCGAGCGCAGCACCTGGCAATCCAAACAACCAGATCAGGCCGTAGAGCATCGCTACGAACGGCAGGAGTTCAAGAGCATGGATCTTCGCCACAACATCGGGCCGCCCCTGTGACTGCAGAAAAGTCCACGGAATGTAGCCAATGCTATTGAACCACATTCCAACGATCAGGATTGAAGCAGCCAGATGTGCCTCGTTGGCAAATTCCTTGCCGATCCAAATCTCGAGTGCGGGCTGAACCAGAATAATTCCAGGCACCGAGAGCAGCGCCATCACGTGCGCGACGATCGAAAGCGCTTTCTTACTCAATTCGCGAGCGTCCTTGGTATGCATTGCGGACATACGCGGGAAAACGGCGCGGTTGAACGTTGCCGGGATAATCAGAATTTTCGATGCCATGCTGAAAGGCACTGAATAGTGCGCGATTGCCCTGGGTCCGAGGGTTGCGCCAATAATCATCTGGTCCAAGCCGTTCAGCAAGGGTGCTATCATGTCAGAGAAAGTAATCCAGCCTCCGTAGGCGAACAGATCTTTCACGTGACTAAAGCTAGCTCTTATTCGCCCTGCTGCACGCGCCCAGGTGAAGCAGCTGACGCCCAGCCAGCCAACGCTGATGAAGCGAGCGACGACGGCCCCTAAAACAGCTAGCTCCAAGCTCGGGCGAATAAAAAACGTCAGAGCGAGCGGCAAGCACTGAACAAGGATGGACCCGACGGACTGTTGCAAGTTCAGCACGAGAAAGCGCTCCTCTGCCTGCAAGCACCCGCCAAATATTCCGCCGAGTAATGAGATTGGAAAGAAAAGCGAGATCAAGGGCAGGGCGCGCAGGATCTCAGCGCGCAACAGCGGATCGACAGTGAAGTATTCTGCAAGCGGCACCGCAACAAGATGGAATAAAAAGCATGCGAACACACCCATGCAAAGGCTTAGACTGCAGGCGGTGTAGAAGACGCTCACTCTCACGGAGAGGTCCTGCTTTCGAAGCGCGGACAACCGATACGCGGCTGCACGAGAAAGCCCAAGATCGAATATCCCAAAATATCCGAATGCCAGCCATATGAGCGACAACAGCCCATACCGCACCTCACCAATTGTTCTGATGTAAATCGGGATCGTAATGAGAGCCGCCAGGATTGGAATCACGCTGCCCACGAGGTTATAGAGAACATTGTGATGTAACCGGGATGCCGACATCAGGTCGATGGCCTTTGTCGACGGAGCCGCAACAGTCCCGACACACCGTCCCTCACAAAAAGGGGCAATCCCAGCCCGCCGCTCGAAATCGGTCGATAGCCCCCTCCAGCGATTATCTTGCAAAACGTGAAAGCACGCTTGGCGGCATTTGAGGCGCTGTAAAGTGCGATCCGTTGACGCTCGTGGTCGGCGATCCGTCGCCAGTAAATCGACGCTGCTTTCGCTTTATCGCTATAGCGATTAGGCCCCTGAACGCTCGACAATTTATCCAATGCCACTGATCGAAATTCAGCGATTTCATCGCGTCTCAGCATTGGGTGAGCCGCCACGCCAATGCGGCGTGCGATCCGATCGACAAATGTGCCCGTCAGACTTGGGGTTTGATTGCTGGCGTGCCGGCGATAAAGGACCAGGGGCTGTGCATGCATTATCGTTCTACCGACGCTCGCCGCGAGGAAATATATCCACAGATCGTGCGAAAGTAGCCCCTCAAACTCAAAGGTGTGACCGCCCCGCAGCTCTGGATCGATGGCTTCGAACAATTCCCTACGAAAGACCATCGAGAACCCGTAAAAGACCCCCCAAGGCGCAAGTCTAAGAGGGCCAACGATTTCCGTCTTCGTTATGGATTGCGTGAAAATCCCCGTTTCTCTGCCGACACTGTCTATAATCTTGGCCGTGTGGACGTGAAGATCGCAGTCATACCGCGAAAGTGCACTCGCTGCTTCCTCCAGCTTCCCTGGAAGCCAGATGTCGTCCTGGTCGCAAAACGCAATGAAATCGCCGGACGCTTGACGGGTCGCATTGAGGAAATTCGCACCGTAGCCCAGGCGCTCCGGATTGCGGATCACGCGGACGGGAAAGGGCGCTGCCAACTGAAATCTCTCGACGATCGTGATTGTTTCGTCAGCCGATCCGTCATCGGAAATTATGAGCTCTGATGGCATCAGCGTCTGCCCGAGCAGGCTTGCAAGCTGCTGATCAAGGAAACGGGCGCCGTTGTAGGTCGCCATTACAACAGAGACATTCGGCATGCGGCTGAATCTCCCTAATAATCGGGGATCTGCGCACAGTATCGTTGAGAGGTGATGCTGTAAATAGCGCCATTTGTATTTTGATTATTCACGGAGATGGTGGTTTTGTTTCAGGGCGCACCACTTCAACACATACGTGCTACTAGGTCTCCCGCATTGCGATTATTAGCTCAATGCGTAGGGGGGTCTTTGACCGAAATTATGCATCGGATCATCGAACTGGAAGGATTGCCTAATTAGCAGAGCCGTGGTTCGGAAAATGGTCAGGCTGCGCTCGCCATATCTTGAACGCGCCTGCATCAACGCGCTGATCCGCAACGGAGCCCCGGGAACATCTGATGCTAAAGTCCAACCGCGCGGCTCTAATCACGGGTAGATCGCCGCGCTTGAAGATCAGGACGCCGGCGCTACAACGGCAGATGCCTGCCTCTGTCGCAGTCCCTCGAATACGTACCAGCCGTCCCATTGAGAGAATTGCTTGTACACTCTTCGATATCCTCGTCGTCGAAGAAGCTCCTCAATCATTCCCTCTGTCTTAGGATTATTCTCAACCGAAATGAGATCAAAGCGACGCTCGAAGCCATAGGCAGAGAGGATGTCCAGTTCGCTGCCTTCTGTGTCGATAGAAAGGTAGTTTATGACCTCAGGTGCGTCATACGTATTCAAGAGATCCTCCAGCGATATCGTCTCGACCTCAATGGCCGTTCCTTGACTGCGGATATCGGAGAAATGATCGTCTCGGGAGAACTCCGCGATCGAGCTCAATTCAGGATCCGAAGAATCGGTTGTCAGGAACGTCACAGTGGCATTCGATTTAGATGAGACGCACCGATAGTCGATGTGGGCTTTTCTGTTCGATGCCAATTCCAGATGCCACACGGGATTGGGCTCGGCCAGTATACCCGACCACCCAAACTTCGTTTCAAGGAGCCACGTGTTGCTGTTCTTCAAACCGTTCGTTGAGCCGAACTCCACAAAGTACCCTCCGTGCACTTCGCCGAGTTCGAAACAGACCCACAAATCTTGCAGGATCTGCGCACGAGACCACGCTCGTCTGGCGAGGCAGTAGCTGACGAAACGTAAGTCCTCGTTGAGGATGAGGTCAGCGATTTGCGGCCGATTTAGTCGAGTGGCGTTGAAAAGCATTCTCTGCACGGCGGTGTTGCCGAGCGCCCTTTTCAAAGCAGAAACCATTCCGGAAAGAGCCAGCTTTCTCGTATCGAACATCAAAAACGTTTCCTCTGGCGTTCGTGAGGTCTCGTATTGGTCTGTATTAGTGAGCCTAGAAGTGGGTTCTTTAGAGATGTATCCAGCATGTAGCCGCTAAAATCAAAGTATTTCTTCGGGGGATGCACTGATCAACGATGAAATTATACCGTACGGCAGCCGCAAGGAGACAGCTCATGCGGAATTGTCGCTAGTTCATGGCGAGCTCTCCGGCGCGACGTAAGTGAGGCAGCAGAGGTCCGAGACGGGAAGCATCAGTTGTTCAGCTATTGGCGACTTCTGCAAACTCAGGGCAAGCTAGCTTGGAAACGGAGGGGGCTTGTCCCGGATCTCGGCACCAATCCGATTGACCAGGTAGTCCAAGCTTTGTGCGTATTGCTTAAGTCGTCTCACTAACGAAGACAAGGGGAGGGGCGGAAGCTAGATCGAGTTGACCATCGAACCAGTCCTGGCGACGCCTCAGCAGATCGGGGCGCAATTGCTCCAATGCATCTGTAATCGCTTTTTGAGAGTCGCATCGCGCTTGCGCAGGCAAACATCGAGAGCACTGCGGCCGATGCAAAGTACCCTGCCTTCAGCCAAGCGCAGTGCGATTTCATCCAGTGCAATGTCTTTCGCTAATTCTATCATACCCAGGATAGAGTCCGCGCGAGCATCCTACCGAGAGCCGGGACGCCGTCCTTGTATTGCCGGCGTCATTTGCCCCTGCCTCGCGCTGGCGATCCAGGCGATGGCCGTCAAAACTCCAATCCCGACCGGGCCGCCGCTCATCGTGCCGATATGCTACGTCGGGGAGCCGAATAAACGAGAAGATCATCAGTGAAGGCACCGGTCATATCGCCACCCACCAAATCACCTGTCGAGGAAATGAATCAGAAAGAGACTGACAACGAAATCATCATTCCGATCCCGCATTAAAGGGACGCGCTATAGCACCAGCTACGTCATTTGGTCCACTTCCTGAAACGATTTGCGGCGACCGTCTGATGCGTCTCATAATAGGTTTCTCGACCACAGACCAACTGACCCACCCAAGCCCGTACGAAATGAAGAAAGTTAGAATTCCGACCAAGGCAATCGACATGTGGGGTCCGAAGTGCACGATTAGCTTGGTGACGGGAAAAGCATACAGATAAAGTCCATATGAAACATCGTCTTTGTTATTGACGCGAGCCAAACGATTGCCTTTGTTCAGTTCCGCGACTGAAAAAATCAAGTAGCCGCTGAAGAGGCAGACGCCAATGATCGCAAGGCGCTCAAACGAAAGGGCCAGAACCAAACAAACTAGAGCTAGCGCAATATAGTGAAATCGAAAACTCAAATATCTACGATATAGATAGAAGCACGACCCCGTCATAAAAATGCTACTAAGTTTCAAAACCTCTTTTTTATTGCCAAGAAGCGCGCTGTTCCAATCAGATAAAGAAAATATTGTCGGTGGACTCCTCCAGATTTGCGACTGCTCATATGAGTGGTAATCTAGCCCTGCGATGATATTGGTTAGCAATAACAGCGTAGTTAAAGTCAGAACAACGCTTTTTTTCCTAAAAATACCTAGTGTGCCAACCAGCAAAGCTAGAATGTAGCATTTAAACTCAACGCTGATTGTCCACATCGAGCTGTTTAGATAAGGGTAAGGCGTCCCTTGGAAGACGGTACCAACATCCGGGGGCAAGAGCAGGAGCGCGCGCACGGCAATAAAGAGGTACTCACCTGCATCTTGGGGGAGCTTTGCCCCGCCGATGGGGGCAACAACGAGAATACAGATCAGATATGCACAGATGAATGCAGGGTAAATGCGAGCGACACGCTTCGTCAGATAACTTGCCGACGTCCGGCTCATCATGAAGCTAGCCGTTATGAGATAGCCACTAATCAGAAAAAATCCTGCGACGGCGAATTCTCCAAACGATATCGTCCTAAATCCGATGGTCAGAATTTCCCTTGCTCTATTGCCATCTACGATCTCTGGTGTGTGCGATACTATCACGAGAGATGCGAACAGCAGCCGCAAAAACCCGAATGAGTTTGCATGTTCGCTAAGCTCTGGACGCTGCCCGGCTCGCGCTCCCTTCTCATCGGTCATGGCAGTATAAAATCCCAACTAACTCAACCTGAGACTAGCCTGACACGCAAGATATGCCAATCGCAGAGTTATGGTTATTACTAGCAATCGTAGTCTTACTGCCTTGCGAAGACTACTACGCTGTTATGTCAACTCAATTCTACATCGTATATACAATAGGCGTATTCCCTGCGACGACCCAATCCCATCGTAGTTCGATCAGAGCCTGTGGGTATGATCGCGAGCTGACAAACGTCATGACACAGGGTCTAGCTATTTTAACGCTCAACTTGGGGATCAATCAGGGTTCAAAGACCTCCCTCAGCGCATAGGGTTAAACCTTGAACGTGCTACTGCGTAACACTTTGTCGATCTCTGCCGGACTGCTCCCATCACAACACCTTTGGCGCGAACTACAATGCCCGGCGCAAAGTGATTTCGGTCAACTCGGACGGTCGACCCAGGCGAAGAGCGAACCCTGGCCAAAGACCGGTGCCGTTGTTGACGTAAAGCTTCATTTCTCCGACTTGGTACAAGCCGGAGACATAGCCATCGTTCGCGCGGGCTACAAGCAGATCCAAGCCGCGGACCATGCCTCCGTGAGTGTGGCCGGAAAGCTGGAGCGCCACGCCTCTCGCTGCGGACCTTTTTGCCATCCGCGGTTGATGCTCCATCAGGATGATCGGCGCCCCGGCCGGCGCTCCGTTCAGTGCTTTATCGAGATCAGGTCTTGGGAAAGTCGTGCCGAAAGCCGCGAGATCGGTCACACCAGCAACGACAATTCTTTGTCCGCCGCGTTCGATGACGGCGTGTTGATTGAGGAGCATGCGGATCCCCATCTCCATGTCATGCTTCATCCATCCCGCGTAGCCGAAGTAGTATTCATGATTCCCAGGTATCGCGAGAACGCCGTCACGTGCTTTGAGCCCCGCGATTGGTGCAATATCCTCTCGGCGAGCGTCGAGACAACCATCAATGAAGTCTCCGGTGACAAGCGTCAGGTCCGGCTGGAGCTCATTTGATCGCTTCACCACTTCCTCAGCCCAGGATCTGGGGAACAAACGACTGATGTGGAGATCGGTCAGTTGCAGTACCCGATAGCCTTCGAAGTTCGATGGGAGGTTTGGGATCGCGACTTCGATAGCCTTGAGCGGGGGAAGGCGCACGGCTTGACTGACTGCAAAGCCAGAGAGACCAAGCGCCACAATCCCTATTGCATACCGGACGTTAGGTGAGACGGTCGGGAAGGTTCGGTTAATGAGGGCTACGCCGAGCGAAACAATGTCGAGGGCAATCTGGAACACCGCGAGCATAACGATCGCGCCGAAGAGCACGTTAAAGCCAATAACCAGAGCGCGCGGAAATTCAGGCGAGAAGACCGACCCTGAGGAAATCCGACTGATCAAATGGTATTGAGATGCAATCAGAAGCAGGCCCGCGATGACTATCTTGAGCGGCCATGCCCATGGCAGCGGCATGATGAAACGTAAAGTGACGACGATCCAGGGCAGCCCGAAGACTATGTGAAACATTATGAGCCTATCGAGAGCGATGGGGTGAGCCAGAGAGGCAGGATGGACAAGTGGCGCTTCCTCCCTTCAAAGACAAGGGCAATATTCCGCCGTTGATGGGCAGGTGTCCCGTTGCTCCCGGTATCGACCGCATGTAGTCTTGCGCCAACTATCGCCTCGCATTTCATTACCGATTCCATGGCAATCCTCTTCAAGTCGACGATCACCGAGAACTCTGCTTTCGCGACGATCGACGCGGTGCTCGCTTCAGGAGATCCATATGACGGCTACTTTAATGCCGTAAGTGACGCTGGCGAGACGACGTTGTCTTGGGCGCCCTCGATGAGCGCCGGAGAGTTTCTCGAGCAGGTCAAGGAAATGCTGCGGCTGACTTGGGACGCAGCTCGGTTCTGGATTATCTATGACCGTCACGAAGAGCGTGAAGATCCTGACGTAACTGAGATGCGCAACGCCGCCTTCCGTCTGACCCGTGGGTACAATGGTGTGATCGTCGCCTCACTTAGTCTCCTTGGCAGGCAAGATGCCGAAAACGATCTTGAGCTTGTGTTCGTCTGCTTCGCAGATGATTTCCAACGAAGGAACTTTCGTGTGCGCTATGAAGGAAAGGCGATAACCAATTGAACTTGGTTGATTAAATTTAGAAACATAAACGCAAAGTGGCAAAGGACCTTTTGACGACCCAACCGCGGTAAACGCACTCCAAGCAGTTTGTTCGATAGTTCGAGATCTTGGCTCGCTGGTCCATCCACACCCTGAGGTGAACCCGCGTAGACGACGAGCAGCGCCTATCGCGCTAGCCAACGTCGCACCACAAACGCGTCGATAAAAAAATGGGCCAGCGTCACCGCGGCCCATGAAGTGTGAAGGTCAATAAACCTCCAGAGGGGAACAGCTGCTGCAACGGAACTGGGAGTAGACCGTCATGCGCATCAGCTGCAGTCGCTTTGCCTGATTTTTGACCATTTGGAAAACATTTCTTGTGCATTGCAGCTGTGCAGTTGCTGCATCTGACGCGGCGCAGTTGAGCGATGCGCGTCGCGTTGGGCTTTCATCGCTGCTTTGGAAAACCTTCCTTACCAGCTCCTGACCGGTGTCCGGGAAGGCGGCGCGCAGCTGGGGGCCGAGTTGCTAAGGTCGTTCCAGTGACGCTTTACCTACGGATGATCGATTGGACTTGGGCCAGCACACATGAGCATCGAAGTCGAAACCGCGGGAGCGGATTGCATCCGCTACGACACAGCTTGCGCGATGGCGACGCCAAGAAAAGCACCGATCGCGCCGGACATGGCAGCGGCCCAATGAGACAGACCAAGGTCTTGAGCGAGCCAGGCTGCAACGCCAGCGGAAAGGCCTCCAAGGAGAGCAGGGAAGATTTTCTTCATGTCAAAATCAACCTGAGCGATGTTAAAGACGAGCTTTTGCGCCTTGAGATAGGAATTCGTACCGCGACAACAACCTTTCGTCCTGGGTCTCTATGGAGAGGTGCGATTTCCGCTTTCGCTAGCGTCTGCTATAGCGCCCATATCCATCAATCTGTGGGGCGCATGTGAACGAGCATTTCCAATCAGTTGACCTTTCCAGAGCATACCGGCTCGTCAATCATGGACCAACAGTGCTGGTTTCGGCGCGACACGATGGTGTTGAAAATGTCATGACAGCAGCTTGGTGCTGCGGTCTCGACTTCGAACCACCGAAACTCACCGCCGTCATCGACAAGAGTGCTCATACCCGCTCGCTCATTGAACGCAGTGGCCAATTTGTGGTGCAGCTTCCGACCGTCGAGCAGCTCGACCTGGCACAGGCCCTCGGCACGCAAAGCATGCATGATGCACCAGACAAATTGATCAATGCCGGTGTCCGGCTTTTTGAAGTGCCGGGTTCACCCCTTCCTTTCGTTGAAGGCTGCTCGGCTTGGCTTAAGTGCCAGCTCGTACCCGAACCCCACATTCAGGATGCCTATGACCTGTTCGTCGGGGAGGTTTCTGCGGCCTGGGCAGATGACAGAGTATTCAGGGACGGACGCTGGCATTTTGAGACGGCTGATCCGAAATGGCGGACAATACACCACGTCGCAGGCGGACATTACTACGCAATCGGCGAAGCGATGAGCGCTGGCTAACAGTGGTCACACGGCGTCGGGTGCCGCCGCCGGCTGGTAGTCGGGTCGCGACGTGGTCTGACGGTAGAAGCGTGAGTTACCTGACGATAACCCGGGTTCCCGGTTGAACCATTTCGTAAAGCTCCTCAACATCCTGTCGGTACATTCTAAAGCAACCGCTTGAAGCGTTTGTTCCGATGGAGGAGGGATCATTGGTCCCGTGGATGCGTAGCAAACCATCCGCCAGATAGATTGCACGGGTTCCAAGCGGGTTTTGAGGGCCCGCTTTCACGACCGCCGGAAGTCTCGGGTTCTTTGCCCTCATGCTGGCCGTCGGGCGCCATTCCGGGTGCTCTTTCTTTGAGACCACACGCGTCGTTCCGAACCATTGCTTGCCTTGTCGGCCCACGGCGATCGGGTATGCGAATTCCTCGCCTTGTGACGTTGTGTAGATCAGCGTGTGCTGTTGGGTTGAAATCGTGATTGTCCCGCCAGACGCACGGACCGTGGGCTGTTGAGGCTGTCGGTATGGCGCCTGGTAGCGGGGCTCATCATACGGGGGGTCTTGATATCGCGGTTCCTGCTCGTCGTAAGGAGGAGGGGGATAGGAGCCATATGGATCGTCGTAGCTGTATCCGCCGGGGCCGTCATACCCATCATAGGGGATATAGACTTGTGCTCCGGCGTGAACCGCGGTGAGAAGAACAATCGAGAGTATGAAGACCAGTCGTTTCATGGGTGCCCATCCAGTGTATATGGATGATTGCACCGAACTCTATGGCGGCACTATGACGGTTATTGAAGGTCGCTGGCGCGGTGGGCACTGGACCCGGCTGGCCATATGCACGACCGGGGACCTGGTGAAGCCCGCCGTCGGGATTAGACGGCGGGTCGACGCGATATCAAGCCGTTGTAAACAGGTCCGCCGTGAAGTACTTCTCCGGCGACAGCGGATCCTTGACCGTCCCGAAATCCTGAAACATCTTATTGAAATCGGTCAGCCATTTATTGACCGTCCCGTCCTTCGTGAACGTGTCTAATTCCTGACTTGTCAGCAACTTCCGGCTTCTGGCGACCTTCTCCGTTACTTCCTTCGGCGCATTCAGGAAAGACGTGGTCAGCTCGATCGAGTGGTCGAGATTGGCAACGCGGTAGTCCATTGCCTTCTTCATGACGCGGAGGAATTTCTTGACGACATCAGGGTTCTGCTCAACGATTTCATTTCGAGCCACGAAGGTATTGATGAACGACGTCTGCGGATAAAAGTCCTCGTTGGAAGCAAGCTCCTTCATGTCTGGAACCCTTGGCTTGATCGTATCAATCAGTGGGTACCAGATACCAGCTGCCTCGATCTGCTTCGACGTGAATGCCGCAACGATCGTCGACGGATCCATGGGAACCATCTGGATGTCGGAGATCGTCATGCCATTCTTGGCAAGAGCCATTCGCAAGATCATGTCGCCGGACGTTCCCTGCGGCACACCGACCTTCTTGCCCTTAAGCTCTGCGATCGAACTGATCGTCGATTGAACGATAACGCGGTCGGAGAAGCCTATGTCGTTGACGCCAACCACCTTTGCCTTGCCACTAGCTGGCAGCCAGAGGGCACCGGGACCAATCGTGCCGAAGTTCAAGCTACCTGCGCCCATCGCCTGGATCTGGATCGGGCCATTTGTGAACACCTTCACAGAAGGCTCAATGCCCTCCGCTTCCCACAGCTTCTGATCCTTGGCAATCGCCAGCACACTCGCATTCGGAAAATCGGCGATGTAACCAATGCTCATGTCGGAAGACTGGGCACTTGCCCGTCCGCCAATGGAAAAGACACTCGCAGCGGCGATGCCGGCCGCCGATTTCAATAAAGTTCGTTTCGTCAGCATGTTCATTCCTCCTTAGACAGCTGATGATGCTTCATTCGATCTATGCGGCGACCGGATGATAGACGGCACGCCAGACCTCGTTTCGTAGCTCCGAAAAGGCTGGCGACAGCCGCATCTCCTCGGTGCGGGGGTAGGGCAGGTCAACATTGACGATCTTGTGCAGGCGGCCAGGCCTCGCTGCCATGACGACCACGCGACTTGCGAGATAGACAGCTTCGTCGACGTCATGGGTGATAAACATCACCGTGCGCCGCTCCTTGCTCCACATGGCCAGCAACTGATCCTGAAGCTGGACGCGGGTAAGTGCGTCCAAAGCACCGAAAGGCTCGTCCATCAGCAGGATCTTTGGATTGACGGCATAGGCGCGCGCAATTGCGCAACGTTGCTTCATGCCGCCAGAGAGCATCTTCGGCAGCGCATGTGCAAAATCAGAAAGCCCCACCAGATCGATGAAGTGATCGGCGATCTTGCCGCGCTCGGCCTTTGGATGGCCCGCGATTTTCAGACCAAACTCCACGTTTTGTCGAACGGTCAGCCAGGGGAACAGTGCATACTGCTGGAAAATGACACCACGCTCAGGGCCGGGACCTTTTACAGGAGTACCATCGACCGTCACCTGTCCGCTCGACGGCATCGTCAGCCCGGCAGCGATATTCATGGCTGTCGATTTGCCACAGCCAGAGGGTCCCACCACCGTGATGAACTCACCGTCTTCAATGTCGAGCGACAGGCCTTCAAGCGCGGTGAAAGCAGTCTGGCCGGCGATGTCGAAAGTCTTCCTGACATTTTGAAACGAGATCTTCGTCGTCATAGCTTCTCCTGCCAGGATGTGAGGACGCCATCGATCGCCATAACGATACGGTCCATGACGAGACCGAGAACACCGATCGAAATCAGGCTCACGAAGATCGTCGGAAGATCATAGTAGAGTTGGGCCTGTTGCATGCGGAAGCCGAGCCCCGACTGAGCGGCAATAAGCTCGGCAGCGACAACGGTTGCCCACGACGAGCCAAGTCCGATACGCACGCCGACCATGATATAGGGTAGGGACGCCGGTACGATGACCCGCCGAAAGATCGTGAAGTCGTTCGCGCCAAGAACCCTGGCAGCATTGATCAGCGTTTTGTCCACGCTGATGACGCCCTGATAGGTCGCAACCACGCTCGACAGGAATGAAGCGAGGAAGATGACGAATATCTTGGGCGTCTCTTCAATGCCAAGCGTGACGATCGCCAGTGGAATGATGGCAAGGGGCGGAATTGTGCGAAAGAACTGGACGTAGGGCTCGATGATAGCGCGCGCGATACGGTACCAGCCCATCAGAAAGCCAACGGGAATGGCAAGCGCGATGCCAAGGGCAAACCCGGTGAACACACGCGCAAGGCTTGCCAAGGCATCCGACCATAGCAGCCCCTGCTCAGCAAGGTTGACCGCCGTAACGGCCACCTGTGCTGGAGTTGGCAATCCGACAACACCAAAAGCGGTGACGATCCACCAGGCCGCAATCCCACATACGATGCTGATCGCGTTGATGGCTACCATCCCCACGCGGGATCGGAAGAAACTCGACCTCTGGGCCGGGATCGGGGAGCTCATAGCTATACTCATTGCGACCTCCTGTCCGTATGCGCGACACAGCGAAAACCCAGATGCGATGTCGCGCTATCGACCATCTCCGGCTGCCGGGCTGCCGGACGATAGCGCCTGCAATAGCTCGGGGCACACAGATGAGAGCCACCCTTCAGGACCTTGCGCGCAATCTTGATGTTCGGCTGCATCGGGTCAAAACTTGCCTCGGCCGCCGAGCGTTGGGGTGCTGACGGCTTGCAGCACGACGGTGCTGAGGGATGGCGCTCTGCCCAGTAGTCGGCAGTCCACTCCCAGACGTTTCCAATCATGTCGAAAAGGCCATACCCGTTTTCTGGATATGACTTGACCGGCGAAGTTCCCACTTGCTTGCCACCGATGTCAGCCATCGGGAAATGGCCATTCCAGGTATTTGCCATCACTTGGCCGTCAGGTTCAAACTCTTCGCCCCAGCTATAGGCGGCACCTGGAAGTCCGCCACGCGCGGCAAACTCCCACTCAGCCTCAGTGGGCAAGCGCTTCCCCGCCCAGTCGGCAAAGGCGCTTGCGTCGTTGAAGGAAACATGGACCACAGGATGATCAAGCTGAGCGTCTGTCAGCGCAGTTGTACCGTCGGGCCTGTGCCAGCATGCATCTGGAACATAGTGCCACCAGTCACCCCAAAACCGCATCTCGCCCGCATTGCGCGGTGCTTTAAAGACCAGCGACCCCGCGACCAGCATTGCCGGATCTGCCCCGGGGTAGGCTGCAGGATCGGGTGGAACCTCTGCGGTCGTCATATATCCGGTATCATCGACAAAGCGGGAGAATTGTCGATTGGTAACCGGAACGGCGTCGATAAAGAAGTCGTCCACGGTCACGTCTCGAACCGGACCCTCTTCCGGGTAAAAGCGGGTTTCACCCATGGCGAATGTGCCGCCTGCGATATGGATCATCTCCGCAGGCGGTGATGTTTTACTGGATGCCGATGCTGTTGAAGAAGAGTAGCTCATCGGCTTGCCACCGTCAGGTCTCTGGTCTTGAAGTTCGAACCGATCAACCAGTCGCGCATCACATCCAGAAGTGCCCGTTTTTGATCCAAGTAGTCAGGAACGTTCCACAGGTTGTTGATTTCCTTTGGATCGTTCAGGAGATCAAACAGCTGGCCGTCATCCGATCCCTTGAAGTGCACCAGCTTCCACCGCTGATCGCGAACTGCCGTCATGAACTCGACGCCGCCTGCCATTGCCACGTCGCCGATCTGTTCGCAAAAGACGTGTGTGCGTGGCTTCCAGTCGTCGCCTTCCAACGCGGATCTCAGGCTTTCAGCCTCGAATGTGGATGGAGGAGTTAGGCCCGCATACTCCAGGATCGTCGGTCCCAGATCGAACAATTGGCACAGGCCATCGATGGAGCGACCGCCTTCGAACCGGCCGGCCGTCGACCAGATAATCGTCGGCACCCTCGTGACGATGTCATACATCGACCACTTCTGGATCAACCCATGCTCGCCCAGGCATTCTCCGTGATCGGAGGTGAAGATGACGATGGCGTCTTCCAGATATCCACGCTCCTGGAGCGCTTCGAGCAACTCGCCGATTTTCTCATCGATAAGCGTTACGTTCCCAAGGTAGTGAGCCCACAGACGGTGCATCTGGTCAGGTGTCGGATCAAGGCTCCACAAAACGGAGTCGTGATCGACTTCGACATCATGCAGGCGCTTGTCCTTCAGTTCCTGGTGGAGGGAAGCGAGCTCCTCCTTCGTTGGCTTCGGGAGAGGCAGGTCATTTCGCTTCAGGAATGGTTCGGAATAGCGCGCCGGCGGGTCGAATGGAGGGTGGGGACCGGGAAAACCGACCTGGAGGAACAAAGGCTCCGTCACCGGATAGGTGTTGACCCACCACTTTGCCATGTTTCCAACAAACGCATCCGAATGGAGTTGCTCTGGCAACTCCCAATCGAAGCAGCCAAGCCGTTCAGCATAGTCGTCCCGCTCGCGGTAGGTTTCCCGCTGCTGCTTTACCAGGCCGTTTGCGGCCAGCGCCTTATCCCATTCGTCGAAGTACCACCGGCCTTCCATGTACCGGTCCTTGTTCTCGACGACGTAACGCTCGTGAAACCCGGAATCGGCATCATAAGGAATCGTGTGCATCTTGCCAACGTTGACGCAGCGATAGCCTGCATCTCGCAGTTGCTCGACCCAGGTATGCTGCCAACGCTGACCGTTCGCCAGGACGCCGGTCGTGTGCGGGTAGTAGCCCGTGAAGAGGCTGGCGCGGGACGGAACGCAGCTTGGTGCCGTTATATGGCAGTTCGTAAAGGTCACACCCTTCTCAACCAGCCCATCGAGATTGGGGGTGATGGCATATGGAAAGCCAAGCGCTGCGATGGAATCGTACCGCTGCTGATCGGTCATGATCAAAATTATGTTGGGCTTGTTCGCCAATGGCGGCCTCCCGTTTTTCTCCTGCCAAGTCGGCGGAGTTTCACGCCACCAACTTGTCTCCTGAGCAAAACGATGGCATAAAGTTAACGATAACGCAACGGTATCATTCTCGCGGTGAAGCAGGTGGAAGACACGTCAGAGCGACTGGGAAGAAGATCTCCACCGACACTCGCCTCGGTGGCGGCCAGGGTAGGCGTATCGGTAAATACGGTCTCTAGGGCTCTTCGCGCGCCCAACACCGTACGCGCCGAATTGCGGCGACAGATCACCAGGGCCATGGATGAACTGAATTACGTTCCCAACAGATTGGCAGGCGGCCTGTCCGGGACGCGATCCGACATTGTGGGTGTCGTCGTCACCTCGCTTTATCACTCCGAGTTCGCTTCGATCCTGGACGCACTGCAGTCCGCCTTGCTGAAGAGCAACCTTCAGGTGATGCTCGCAAATACCCGTTATGATCCAGACCAGGAGGTGACACTCGTTCGGTCCATCTTGAGCTGGAGGCCGGCTGCTGTTGCGATCATCGGTGTCGATCATCCACCCAAGGTAACCGAGCTCCTTCGCGCGTCGGGCGTGCCGATCATCGAAATGTGGGATATTGGCGGTGATGTCATCGATACAGCAGTGGGAATGGACCACACCGCAGTAGGTGCCGCACAGGCGCGTCATTTGATCGAGCGCGGCTGCAAGTCGCTGGCATTCCTGGGCAGCATGCGTGACAACGATGCCAGAGCGCAAAAGCGCGCCACCGGAGCTGCTCAGGCAATCACAGCCGCTGGATTGAACGATCTTGTCTTTGCCACCAGGCCGGAAGCGGGGAAGCCAGACCTCGGTGATCATCTCGCAAGGGAGTTGCTTTCCAAGCATCCTGGTATCGACGGCATCATTTGCAATAGTGACGTCATAGCATTCGGTGTTTTGCGCGCGCTAAAGGATCTGGGCAAACGCGTGCCCGAAGACATCTCCGTCATCGGCTTCGGCGACAGCGAAGCATCAAGCTGCATGACGCCATCTCTTTCCACCGTCAGGCCGGATCGCCAGCGGATCGGCGAAAAGACCGCCGAGGCAATTCTCGCCCGCATTGATGATGAGCCTTCAACGACGATGACGCTCGACTGTGAGCTCGTTACACGAGACAGCACTCGTTCGATCTGACGACCAACTGATCCATGGGAGGGACGGGTGTGGCCGATACCAGCAAGACCCCAAACATCGTTTTCATTCTGACAGACCAGCAGCGGTTCGATACCATCGCGGCGGCCGGATTTGACCATATGGTTACGCCGAACCTCGATAGGATGGTGCGAGAGGGTGTGTGCTTCAGCAACATGTACGTCACCTCGCCATCGTGTGCCCCGTCGCGAGCAAGTCTGTTCACGGGGCTTTATCCCCATACCAATGGTGTGTTTCGCAACGATGAGCGTTGGACCCACAGCTGGGTGCGTCAGTTGGCTGATGCCGGATACCGATGCGTCAATGTCGGCAAGATGCACACGTCTCCCTTTGAGGAGCCCTTCGGGTTCCACGAGCGCCACGTCGTCGAAAACAAGGATCGTGCAACCGATCGATTGCCGTTCTACCTCGACACCTGGGATAAGGCATTTTGGACGCACGGCCTGGAAAAGCCGAGCCGAGTAACCTACCGCAGGCGGGAAGATTACCGTGAGCGCCTGGGTGCCTTTACCTGGGAACTGCCGGAACATCTCCACTCTGACAACTTCGTACCCGAACTCGCCGCCATGTGGCTGGACCGCTATCAGGGGAAGGAGCCATTCTTTCTGCAGATCGGAATTCCCGGTCCCCATCCGCCCTACGATCCGACTAAGGAGTACCTGGACATCTATGACGGCCGCCCCCTTCCCATGCCGATCATAGACCAGGACGCGATCGACCGTCAGCCTTCCGCACTCAAGAAACTTCGAGAACAACATCTGTCTGTCGACCATGATGCTGTCGTCCACCTCCAAAACCCGAGCGATGAGCAACTGCGCCGCCAACGCGAGCATTACTTCGCCAACGTCTCAATGATCGACAACCAAGTTGGAAAGCTGATCGAAGCGCTCGAGCGGAGAGGTGTTCTGGACGAGACGATCATCATCTTCACGTCCGATCATGGAGATTGCCTGAACGACCATGGGCACAGTCAGAAATGGACCATGTACGAGCAGAGCGTCAGGGTGCCTGCAGTCGTCTGGTCCCCGAAAGGTGTTGATCGCGGGCGACGGGTCCATGACCTGGTGTCGCTCTTCGATTTCGGACCGACAATACTGGAGCTTACAGGGCTTTCCGTACCACGCTGGATGGAGGCGCGGTCTCTCAAGCCTTATCTCCAGGGTGAAGAGGTCACGCCGCGGCAGTTCGTCTACTGCGAACATGCGGGCGACCGCATTTTGAGCGGCACAGAGTTCATGACGATGATCCGCGATAGCCGCTACAAGCTGGTCCACTTCGTTGAAAACGACGAAGGACAATTGTTCGATCTCCAGGAAGATCCACTGGAGATCAACGATCTGTGGAACGATCAGGACCATCAACGGATCAAGCAGGGACTGATCACCGAAATCCTCAAATGGCGGATTAGGAGCGACCTGAAGACACAGGGGTGGACGCAGGCCATCGCTTCCGAAATTGGAGTGCACACGCCGGGCGGAACCTCACGCAATGCAAGATAGTCCCTTTACGCGCTATCGAAGCCTTGAAGAGCGGGTGGTGCTCGTCACCGGCGGCGGCAGTGGCATCGGAGCAACGCTCGTCGAGGCTTTCGTGGCACAGGCCTCGCGGGTCCATTTTATCGATTTCGATCAAGCCGCCGGGCAAAATGTGTCGACTGCAGTCGGCGGCACATTCCATCATTGCGATCTGCGCGACATCAATGCGCTTCGTCTCGTTATTTCTCAAATCGAAGAGATGGATGGGGCAATCGACGTTCTCGTCAACAATGCCGGCAATGACGACAGACATGACATGTTTACTGTGGAGCCGGATTATTGGCGCGATCGCCTTGCTGTCAACCTCGACCATCAGTTCTTTGCCGCCCAAGCTGTCTCGACCGGGATGAAACAGCGAGGGCAGGGTTGCATTTTGTTCACGAGCTCGACCTCCTTCATGAAAGGTCGCCCGGGAATGGTCGCCTACACGACTTCAAAGGCAGCAATCATTGGCTTGAACAAGACGCTTGCAAGAGAGCTGGGCGCAAATGGGGTTCGCGTGAATTGCATTATCCCGGGGGCGATATCCACATCGCGCCAGGATGCACTTTGGCGAACGTCCGAGGGTGAAGCTGAAATCATGAAGATGCAGGCGATCAAGATCAGGTTGGTCGCTCGCGACGTCGCGGCGATGGCGTTATTCCTCGCATCCGACGATGCTCGGGGATGTACAGGAGCACAGTTCCTCGTTGACGCCGGAATTACATGACAAAATATGGGCATGCAGGTCGCGAGGGCATCCGCTCTTCCCGACACGTTTGTCGGCAATAAAGGCCGGCGACACATTCTTATCCATACGCGCGCACCTCCTCTGCTCGCGTCGGGACGCCTGCCGACTTATCGCTCGAGAGCAAATGGGAAGATCGTCGCACTAAAGTGCCGCTGGGTTGAGCCATAGCGGTGGCAAGCAAGGCCTTGAAGTGAACCGAGATGCGGCCGTCCCGGCTCGCATCCTCGGCCTCCCAGCCGAATTTCCATGCATCGTGGCGCGCAAGCCGGTCTTCAAGCGCGGCTGTATCCCCATCGGGCCTTCGATCGGGCGCCAGATACGGATTTTCGTAAGCGGCCATGCCGAGAACGCGCGCACGCGCACCCGCCTCCTGAAGGTCGATCAGTTCCTCGATTGTTGCCTCAAATCTCGCGCATGGAGTGCTTCAGCTGTTGGTCGCGTATTCGGCACCGTCTACGCCGGTCACGACCATCGGACTGATCATTTTCCCGATCTACGCTGCATGGTTGCCGAGCTTTGCGGCGATCTCGGCAGCTTCCAGTCTGGCTGATGTCTTGTAGGGGTAGTGCTTCCAGCACCACCATTCCTGACGATCCTCGTTGCAAAATCCAAACCCCGCCCAATCGCCACAATGGCATTTGCGTGCGACGAGTTTTGGCGCGTGCTGAAGCACTTTGCGATGGATGTCACTCATGGATGTTTCCTCTTCGTCATGGTAGGCTTGGTTGGAGCAGGCCGAAGCTCACTCTCACAGAACATGACCGGCTGCGATTAGAATACGGTGGAAGGCACGTGCGGTGGCATCGAT
Source organism: Hyphomicrobiales bacterium (assembly GCA_900467745.1). Lineage (GTDB taxonomy): Bacteria > Pseudomonadota > Alphaproteobacteria > Rhizobiales > Rhizobiaceae > Rhizobium. The sequence continues at coordinate 42,417 of UBQW01000047.1, read as the reverse complement.
GTCTTCGCTGCAATCAAACCAGATCGGCACGAGAGCTGCGTCTTGGGAGCCGATTTCGCTGAAGAGGCCACATGCTCGGCCGCCAGCTGGATCGAGCGCTATTTCGAAATAGCCAATCGGCCCGCCAGACTCCATGTCGAAGACGTTCGCCGAGTATAGTTGCCAGTCGCGGCTATCGGCTTTCACGATGACGATAGCCATGAGCCTGGGATGGATCTCGGCGAGTGTCGCCGTCGTTGGGGGCGTCCAATACGTTCCGGTTATTTCATCGGTCCGCAGACCCCTGATTGGTAATGATGTCATATCGGCCGTCCTCTTTGTGAACAGGAATGTTCCCAGTATGTTCTCATCACTTGTGAAGTCAACATGTTTAGGTAAAGGCGAGCAACCGACCCGTTTGTACGACGCCAAACCGGTGTCCCTGACAGGGCGAAATTCTGAAATAGACGACGTATTCCGACTTGGAAGGACACAATTTCCGAATTGGACGCACTCGCGTTCCGAATTGGCCGCTCTTAAATTCCGGATTGGCCGACCTTTCATTCCGGATTGGACGGATGCCGGGCATACCGCTTACTGCCGGTCGTGACATCGGGCTTTTCGAAAGCCTGTTCCTTTTGCGTTTCGTAGCCGAGCTGTTACCCATTTCACGCATGACTGTGCTGTCTAGGCGGCATGGGTACGGCCTTGCCACCGCCACTTTCGATTGCCATCTGGTGAATACGGACAGGTCACTGTCCTTGAATGTCTCCACAACAACGAAGAAATCGTCCGCAAAGCACACGTTTTGCAACGGCGAAACAATGGATGGCACAGATGACCGCACGCACATTGAACGAAATGACAGCAGTCGAACGAGCGAATATGATGTCGCTCGTTGCGCAGGCGCTGGAGAGCGTTGCGGAAGATGCTGACGAAGTTGGCGACACCCAGTCGGCTCGTAACGCAGTCTACTTGGCAGGCTCGATCCGGGGCTGTGGTACCGGACCAACACCCGAAAACTTCAGGGCAGTCGAGATACTCCTCGAGCAGGGCATCAGCTACGTCGCCAGTGTTTCCGAGCGGCTTGAGCAATTCAAGGGGCCGGGTGACGACGTTGGATCTCATGACGAAATTCATGGCGGATCGGCCGCAGCATCGCAAACCCACCATTGATCTGCCGCAGATGACTTCGACAGGATCGTGATCCTGGGAGGGGCCAATTCCCATTGAGTGCCGCAGCCTGTTGAGTGCGAGGGCCTTGCCGTTTCGCTACTGGCTCGCCTCTGCGCTGGTTTTGGCGATCGCTCCAGTCTGTTTGCCGGATCCCCTGCGATCACGCATTTAGATCCACGGGCGAGGGGAGGCTATCGCCCCGCCCGATCATCGCGCACCTCTTGGCGATGCTCACGATTTGGCCTCCACGGGGCGGATCGACCGGCTACCAAAGCAGACGGGAAATTAACCGCACTCACCAAAATGGAATCCCGCGGTAACTCGCCCGAAACCGACAAGCACTATGACAGGCGTCCAGAACGCTCAGGATGCCGGAATTGACCACACGCTTCGCTCACCTAAAGCTGGTAGGACCAGCGCTCATCTTGACGGCGATCGTCATAGCAGGATTGGCAGCTATCCCGTCATTTGGTGTCGCCAGACTGGATGCCGAAAGCCGCCAGCGCCAGGAGACTCTGGTCAAGCGAAACATCGCCGTATGGACCTCCGACCTCGAATTCGCACTGACGGCCTGGACGATCTGGGACGAATCTATCGCAAAACTCGACAACACATTCGACCCCGAATGGGCCGACCGCAACATCGGCCAATCGTTGATCGGGACCTCCAGGACCCGTTTTGCAGCGATCCTCAACGCGGACGACGCCCTGATCTATTCGAGGACCGCCGATGAGATCAAGGACCGGGCATTCTTCGCGCGCGGACCTCAGGTAATCGTGGACGATGCCCGGGCCCTCGTCGAACAAGTCAGGTCCGCGGAGGCCAAGTCGAGGCCCACAGGCATTCCAAGCCCCATCGCATTCAGCAAGGTCGAAGTCGTGGACAACGACGCGGTCATGCTCACTGCCAGCCTTTTTCAGTCCGACTTCCAGACATCTGTCCCGCGCAGCAGCCGTGCTCCGGTTCTCGTATCCGCGGTCCCGATCGCCGGGAGCCTGCCTGAATTCCTTGGCAATCGCTTTGTTCTCGACGACCCTACCGTCGGCCCCCTGGGCACAGTTGCATCTGACCGGGCTCGCGTGGAAATAGCGACGCGACCGGACGGACAGACAGAGGTGCTCTCCTGGCGATCGCCGACGCCTGCAAAGGACCTTCTTCGCCAATCGCTTCCGTTGGCGATCGTGGTAACGGTGGTCCTTGTTGCCGGCGGCCTGTTTTCGCTCAGGCTTTCGAGGAAGGCCATTAGCTCGATTTTGGAATCTGAGCAGCGCATGCGCCATGCTGCAACGCATGACTTCCTGACCGGGCTGGCAAACCGGGCGCTACTGGCCCCCGAATTTGAGAGACTGCGCTCGCAGTGCCCGATGACGGTCGTGTGCATCGATCTCGATGGCTTCAAATCCGTAAACGATGGGCACGGACACGCGGCAGGTGACGAACTTCTGCAGCAGGTTGCTCAGCGCCTTCTCGGCGGATGCAAGGAAGACGATGTCGTCTTCCGTCTGGGTGGTGACGAATTTGCCGTCCTTATGCCCAATATTCCGCTCCTCGATGCAGATTGGCATTGCCGCCGGCTGTCATGGATCCTTTCGCAGCCGTATTTGCTGTCCGGCGCCAAGGTAGTGATCGGTGCATCGTTTGGAATTGCTGACGTCACAAACGCAAGTCGCGAAAGCTGCGAAGAGGTTCTGCGACGGGCCGACCGCGCTCTGTATGAGGCCAAGGCTTCCGGTCGCGGTGCAGTGGTTGCATCGGCCACATATGAGCTTTCCGTGGCTGTCGGTTAGGCCGCCGGCCCTGCTCCCGTCTCACCGGCGCCGAGACGATTTCTCCTACCGGCAGGCGCCAACTGTTCTCCTGAATAACGAAGCGTTCAGCCGCTTGGGCTGCTCGTATAGGGTGTCGCCTCGGGTTTTTATCTGAGAAGGCACTTGGTTCACAGGCAACGGTGAAGTCACGTCAAACGTGTGTGCACCCACACGCGGAAAACGCCATCCGCCGTACATCGCCTGATCGCCTGTCTTAACCGAACCGTAAACATCCTCCAAGACACCGCGCTCGACCTCAAACCGCGAGAGGTGACGAAAGCGGAGTTTACCCTACATCCTCGCTAGCAGGTTGTCGCAGGTAAGAATGTCTTGCTGCTATTTTTGATATGTTAAAAGAGTGGCCTCTAATGTATGCACTTTAAAAGTGCTTTGTCGTCCTGAGTCTATGTTCGGAAAGTGACAGGAGCCGCCGACGAATGACAGAACCCCAATCCAACTGGTCGGCGTCCGCGCCGGACACGGACCGCACGGGGAACACCAACAGGGTCGATATCTTTGATCGACATCTGAATCTCGTTGATGCTTCGACAATTTTCACCAAAGTGATGAACGTCACACCCACGATATCGCTCGAGCAACGATATCCGCACTTGGATAGGGCTGATATCCTCAGATACCTCAAGGAAGGGACGCAAGAGCCCCTTCGGCTTGCTCGCGATCTTGGCAATGGCCGAGTGATTGACGTTACGGTCTTCGCGATCGGGCATCTCTTTGGAGTGATCGAAGCTGACCGCCCGATGGACACTGAAGATCGCTCGACGTTACTCCACCAGGCAACGCATGATCCGTTAACCGGACTACCTAACCGCCGCCAGTTCTCATCTGACCTTTCCCAGGCTCTGCGGGCCATAAGTGGCCCTGCCGATAACGTTGCCCTGATGCAGCTGGATCTGGACGACTTCAAACCGGTCAACGATACACTCGGTCATCCGGCAGGCGATAAATTGCTTCAGCTTGCCGCCAGCAGGATCGCAAGCTGCCTCGGCCACAATGAGCGGGCATACAGGCTGGCTGGTGACGAATTTGCAGTCATTTCCCTCGGACAAGGCCACCCAGGTCAAAGTCATGAACTCGGCGAACGACTAGTGAGCGCGTTCAAAGCGCCCTTCACCTTGGATGGGATCGCGGTTTTTGTGGGGATCAGTATCGGAATTGCCTTGGCTCCGAGAGATGGTAGCGACCCGGAAAAGCTGATGAAAGCGTCCGACGTCGCTCTGTACGCGGCAAAGACAGAAGGACGTGGACGCGCAAGCGCTTTCGAAGCAAACATGCTCCATGTCATCGAACAGCGCGAAATGCTTCGGCGGAGCCTGCGTATGGCTTTGGAAAAACAACAGTTTTCGATCGACTATCAGCCTATTGTGGGAAGCAAGGGGATTGCTGGTTTCGAGGCGCTTCTCAGGTGGGATCATCCACTGTTGGGCACCATTCCTCCGTCTGTCTTCATACCCGTCGCCGAAAACGACGGTTTGATGCCCGAGATCGGCTCATGGGTTTTGGAGCAAGCCTGTCGCGAGGCGCTTGAATGGCCAGAGGAATTCACGCTTGCCGTGAACGTGTCTCCCGCCGAGTTTCTCACAGACGGACTGACCGATCGCATATCACAGACGCTTGACGAGATAGGCCTAGCCGCGGACCGTCTTGAGGTGGAGATCACGGAGGGCGTTCTGCTCGAACGTACGGTCGACAATCTCGACACACTCAATACGCTCAGTGTCCTGGGAATTCGCATTTCGCTCGACGATTTCGGGACGATGTACTCCTCGCTGAGCTACCTCAAAAACTTTCCGTTCGATACAATCAAGATAGACAAATACTTCGTTTCAGATCTGGAAAACAATTCAAAAAGCCAGGCCATTGTCCGATCCGTGATCGTGCTGGCGCATGACCTGGAAATGGTTGTCACCGCAGAAGGCGTTGAGACGCCTGCGCAGGTCCAATGGTTAAACAGCCACGGATGTGATCGTATCCAGGGATATGTGATCAGCCCGCCGCTCAAGGTTAATGCGATGAAGAGCTTCCTGGCGACGATGAGCCAGAGCCTTGGGTCGCCACCCGCATCGAGTGAGAAAGCCGGCCAAGATCGATCTGGAATGAACATCGAACCCTCAACCTGATGTGGCGTGGAGCTCTTCATGGCAGCAGTCGCGGTCGCAAAGTCTGAAAGCAGTTACGGACCAATGGCGACATTGGAGCTCGATGCCGCTCTGCTCCAGTCACAATGGGAACTTTGCGACAAAGTCGCAGACTATCTATCGCACATTGTGGGTCAGCTACATGGCGACCCAGCACGCTATTCGAACTTCCTGTCAGTGACAGTCAACGAGCTTGTCGAACTGGCGTTTAAGACCTCAGCCGTGACGGGGCCCGTCAAGTTCGAAGTCTACAGGGAGGTCGGGCTTGTTCGCGTCAAATTGAGCTTCCATTGCGCAGCCGACGCCCGGGCTGCCATCTGCGTGGGGCTCGATGGTAGAGCGCAAAAGGCAGCGCTGGCTCAAGATCTCGGTCGCGTCATCATCAATGACGTATCCCGCCTTGCGGGCTTCGCGGATGTTTGCCAGGTCCAATTGGCAGCGGCAGAGGAAGCACCTGACAGAATAGCCCTTACGGCGGGTTTCCTCTGGCACGAGGAGCACCCGTGAACCCCAACGCATCCCAGTTCGCAGCAAGTTTCGATCCCACAAATCAAGAAGTGGCCCTCGTCGGGAAGCTGAGGCCGCAATCCTCGGCACAGATCAGGGATGTTCTCAGCCTCGTGGTCGAAAGTTTCGGACGCTGCGACGGAGTTGCCTATCTCAATGTAAAACGCCTGACCCAGATCAATGTCACCGCCTTCGAAGCGTTGAGGACGTGTCTCGTTTCAGTTCGCACAGATCTGCGGATCGTCATTGTAACCTCCAGCGTGATCTCATGGTCCACCAGGCTGTTCCAGACGCTCGCGGAGACAGCGCAAAATCTCGCCGTAGAGGTCTACGACTCCGCCTTTTATCCCGGGCAAGATTTTGTAGAGGATGAGAGCTTCATCCCAATTCTGCGGACCCAGACCAAGATGACCTGGCGACACGAGCGTGACATGCTTCCACGCCATGGTCTCGAAACTGGCGCAAAAATCGCCGACGTCTGTTGCGGCATTGGCGATTTCGCGGCGTTGGTACACAAGGAGTTCGCGCCTGCGCGCATAGTCGCGCTTGATCATTCAAAACGCAGCCTCGAATATGCGCGTCGCGTTGCCAAGGAGTTCGGGCTGACGGAGGTCGAGTATGTCTATGGCGACGCCTCCCAAATGCTCCTGGCCGACGATCAGTTTGATTTCGTGACCTGCCGTCACTCTCTCCAGATCTTTGATCGGCCCGAGGTCCTGCTGCGGGAGCTCTACCGCATATGTCGGCCAGGCGGGAGGGTCTACATTACCAACGAAAAGAACTCCCATTGCCTCGGCGAGCCGCACGCCGAATCAATTGCCTGGACATACGGCGAGGTTGCCAAACTTTTCGCCCATTTCGATATGGACGTGGAGATGGGCCCCAAGAGCCGGCGGCTGCTGACCGAGGCTGGATTTGAAGACATCAAGGTTGAGAGTTTCATGGTCACCAACATGGATGGTGATCCTCAGGATTTTGCGGACGTGATCGAGGCCTGGGAAAACGTCTATGCCGGTGAGATGGCCGTGCGCAGAGGCGATAAGCCCGAGTTTATCAGGAGATTCAGGCAGGGCTTCGTCGACCATCGAACAGCAGCACTACATCCCAAAGGCTATGCAGGCTGGCCCATCTGGGCGGCTTCAGCCAGAAAGCCTCACTGATGGATCAGACAACCGCTAAGCCCTCGATACGCTGGGGTTCATTTCGAGCCAAGTTCGTTCTTTTGGTCGGCGGCGCTGTCTTGTTTGACCTTGTTGTCAGCGGCGGGCTTGCTCTTTGGAACGTTCAACGGCTCTCTCGCGATGCCGCGACCGAGGTCGGCCATGGTCTGGAGAGTGCCAGCCAGGACTACCTGCAGTCATATGCCAGTTCGACCGCATCGCAGGTCTCGCTACTCATCGATCAAGTTCATAGCGACGTGACGGTCCTTGCTGGGATCATGCAAAACCAGATCGCGGACCCAGCACTGGCTGCTAAGATCGGGATGTCTGCGGCGATGGCCTACCCGGGAAGTACTCGGGTCACATATGACCCGAAAGGCCGGTGGGCGCAAAACGCCCCCGGTACCGCCTCCGTGGTCAGCGTCTGGGGTTATCTCCTGGGTCAGGATCATTTGCCTCGACCAGACGTTCAAGCCGAAATCGACACCAGCGCGGTCTTGGACATTGTGGCTCCCAGTCTCCTGAGAAGTGGCTCGTCAAAGCTGCAGATGTATTACATCGGGCCCAAGGAGCGGCCCATTTTCCGTACATCGCCCTATACGGACCAGGCACAGACTTTTGATCGCCTTTACCCAGGGCATAACGATGCCAACTTCTGGGAGTTCTTTTTTCCAGGACTTTATGAATCATGGCAGGCTTGGGCGATAGACCCCTCGACGCGACCGACCGCCTCCGACATTACGCAAACGGCTCCCTACACGGATGCAATTACCGGCAAGCTGATCGTGAGCTTCTTTCATCCCCTATGGACAACCGACAGGAAGAATGTCGTCGGCACGGTCGGCGCGGATATCACGCTCGATCAACTGGCGCAGATCGTCGAAAACGTCAAAGTCGCACAGAGTGGTTTTGGATTCCTCGCGATGTCCGATGGCAACGTCATCGCGATCAACAAGACGGGCGAAAACACAATCGGGGTGAATGCCGCCAGCGAAGGGAAGGGGAGCGGCGTTACCGGCGTCGAAAGGTCGCTCAGAACAAGTACACAGCCGGCTATCGCGAAACTGGCCCTCAATCAACAAGAGGGGATCCAGCACCTGCTCCTTAATGTCGATGGCAACCAAGTGCCGTTCATGCTCATCATGAAGAAGCTGCCTGCGACCAACCTGTGGTCGACGGGGCCGGTGCGATCGGAAACCATGTCTCTTGGCATCGTTGTTCCGGAACAGGAAATTTACGCCTCTCTTGTCACCGCACAGAGCAAGATCACCGATGCTACAAACAGGATCGTTGCCTACCAGATATTGGCGATCCTCGGATCGCTGCTGATCGTTACCGTGGCAGTCCTTGCTGCATCGAAGCGAATAACCGCTGGCGTCAGTGCACTCGCCAGCGCCGCGCAAAGGATTCAAGCCAAGGACTACTCAGCACGCGTGGCCGTAACCAGCCGTGACGAGGTTGGCGCAGCCGCCGAGGCGTTCAACAAGATGGCAGAGGATATCAGCTTCCATACCGAAAACCTGGAACAACTGGTCGAGGAACGCACCGCCGAAATCGAGGACGCCAAGGAGGAGATTTCCGCTCTCAACGCCCAGCTTGAGCGGGAAAACCGTCGCTTGGGATCAGAGTTGGCGGTTGCCGAGCGGATCCAGATGATGGTTCTGCCCTTGGAGGCGGAGCTAAAATCCGCGCGAACGCTTGAAGTGGCCGCCTACATGCGAGCCGCAGACGAGGTCGGCGGCGACTACTACGACGTTCTCGAAAGCGGTGACCGTCTGAAGATCGGCATCGGTGACGTCACCGGTCACGGCCTGGAAAGCGGCGTTCTAATGCTGATGGTGCAGTCCGTTGCCCGAGCACTTCAGGAAGCGGGAAACACCGACCCGGTTAAGTTCCTGACCGACTTGAACAGCGCCCTTTACAAAAACATCGAGCGAACGAAGATCGACAAGCACGTCACGCTGGCCTTTCTCGATTATGATGGCAAGGAGATGATCCTGTCCGGTCAGCATGAAGAAGTGATCGTGATCCGCTCCAACGGCAAGCTCGAACGGATCGACACCATGGATCTTGGCCTCCCGATCGGGCTTGAAGCTGATATTTCTCCGTTCGTAAATTCGATCAGAATTCCGTTCGAACAAGATGATATCATTGTACTTCATACCGATGGCGTGACGGAGGCCGAAAACAGCGCCGGGGAGCTGTTCGGAATAGATCGCCTTTGCACAGAGGCCTTGCGCTTGAAAGACAAAAGTGCCGACGCAATTGTCTTGGGGATCACCAACACCCTGATGGAATATGTGGGATCTCACAAGATCCACGACGATATCACGCTTCTCGTATTGCGGCATAGGTGAGGTATGGCGAGGAAAATCTACGGTTCCGCCGAGCTGGTGGACCTGAACTTCGAAGGCGGGGCGCGCCTGACACTCATCGACGGCCCATTGCAATTGGGCTGGAGGCATTCAGGCGTCACGTCAGATTTCATCGCGGAAGTCATGGCGATGCCGTTCGCGTCGAAAAAGGAAAGCTACAACGACGTTCACCACAGTATCAGCTATCTTGCCAACGAATTGATCGAGAACGCTGTCAAGTTCAGGTTGCCAGCGCAAATCGAAATCGAGGCTTGCCTCAGCGGTACTGAGTTCCTCCTACGTGTCCGAAACCCTATAGATGGGGGAACATCGCAGGTGTTTCAGCGCAAACTCGATCAAATCCTCGACGAGGATCCCGGCGATTTGCTGATCCGGCAGATTGAAGCGAATGCCCTTTCCGACGGGAGTACGTCAGGCCTGGGGTTGCTCACGCTTCTCAGTGACTACGGTGCCAAGATGACATGGGAGTTCAGCCCCCATGAGACAGACCGTATCATGTTAACGACGACGGCCGCCGTTGCAGTTCCCTTGACCTCAAATTTGTGAGCAAACGATGGAAATCAGAGACGAAGACTTCAGAGTGTGGGCGCAAGGCAACGAGGTCTATTTTGACGGTGTCTTACGGTTGGCCGGACCAGACGCCTATGCTCCAATCTATGCGCTGGCTTCGGGGATGTTGGGAGCCGAGCATGATCGCGTCATCCTTGATCTGACGGGACTGGAGTTCTTGAATTCCTCCGGCATCAACCTTCTGGCAAAACTTACGATCGAGGCGCGGAAAAACCCGACGGTCCAACTGGTCATCAAAGGGACGAGCCAGTATCCCTGGCAGACAAAATCGCTCCCCAACCTGAAAAAACTCTACCCGCAGCTCGATCTACGACTAGCTTGAACGATGGAGCCCCCTCGGCACATCGCGAAAGTGTCTGGCGCAGCCATCAGCGCCTCACGCAGCGCTCCTTGCGCCTGGCAAGGGTTTGCCCGCAGAGTGGACGAGCGCGATGATACGCATGCCAGCTTCGTCCACCGCCCGGATGAATGCCGCTCTGGCAATCTCGACGGTCGTTTTTCCCGTTATCGCGTCAAGGCACTCCTTGACAGCAACTACATACTCTTCACCGTCATCATCGACCCAGTGGGTAAGCAGGGCATTCGCTGCGTCGATCAATGTCCTGATTCTGATCGTCCGTTGATTGACGACCAGGGTCAGCGATAAAAACGTTTCGGATCTGTAGCATTCCATGACACTTTCTCCCTGCAAGTGCTAATATAAGCTGCATTGCAAGAAGCGTTCCAGTTAAGAGTTTGCTAAGTAGCACAGGTTGATGGTCAGCGTTGTGCCCCTGACACTGATAAGGTCGACTGAGACACGGAAAAGGCGAGGATGTGAGATTTGCGGTCATGCCCCCCCGACGGGGCGTCGCCCGCGAAACACACGTTACCGGAGCTTCACCCAATCCTAGACTGGACAAGAGAAAGTGCTGCGGTAAGAAACAAACATGAAGGTCATCAAAACCAGGAAGACGAATTCGCCGAACTGAAACGTTCTGCCGAAGACGGTCACTCTCGATGCGAGATTAGCGCGCCTGCCACTGGCCGCCAGGATCCGCATGCCGATGTGCCGAACTGCGTCTTTCCTGCAGCCAGGAGGAGCCCCTATTTCGTTGATGATACCACCAGTCGGGTCAGCATAGCGATTTGCTCTTATTGCTGTGCGACCAGAGCTTTGACCTCAGTGCTTCGTAGCTCGTCAAGCTTGTCGTGAGCGTTGCGTCGACACGGTCCTTTGCAGCGTGCCGGTTCTGGCTCATCATGATAACGGGCGCTTGAACCGCCGCCAGCATGGAGAGGATCAAGTTCAAAAATATGAACGGGTAGGGATCAAAGGCGTGCGAGGCTGCGATCAAATTGACAGTTACCCAGATGGCGAGCGCAGCGGCGAAAATTGCAATGAATGTCCAAGAACCACCGAATTTCGCTACGTGGTCTGCAATCGTTGAGCCGAGGTAAGCTTCTCGTCGAATGACTGATTTGAATCGCGGGTGATTGCCCTTCGTAAAACCAGTCGCCGGAATACCGCTTGCTCTCGCTGCGTCAGCAGCTCGAAGGGCTTTCCCAGGTATCGATTGGCACCAAGCGAATTTTCCTGCGCAGATATCTCGCGCCCTGTCTCTGCAGACATGATCTCCTTCAGATGTACAAACTTGCCGCGACTTCAGGGCGTTAGCGCCGTTCAAGACGCAACCAATTCCCTGCCAGATATCTGAGCAATCGAGATACTGAAGAAGATCGGAGTTTCCTTACCTTCCGAGTCGGTGCCGGGCTTGGAGGAGCCGGGCTCCCACCACAATGGCCGCTTTTGCAAGAGGGACCAGGCGTGAAGACGTTCGTCGTGCCGTTCCGAAGTGTCCGGCAGTTCCTCGTAGGTGCCTTGAACGAGGACGCTTCTCCAACGGTGATGTTCCCCGCTTTCCTCCACCTGAAGGCAAGCGTTCGGATTGCTCCGCATCCAATCTACCTTTTGCCCCGCCAGGGAAAAGACATAAAGCTTTTCCCCATCGAACGCATAGTGGACAGGCACGACGTAAGGTCGATTGTCGTGGACACAGGCAAGATGCCCGACATTTTGGTGGGCAACGACCTCCCGACTTTCGCGCTCAGTCATTTCACGAACGCCCAATTTATGATCCTCCTAGCTCTGAAACGCGGGGATGGAACGGCGCGAACCTCGGCGTTTGCTCGAAGGTGCAATTTTTTTCGTTGCTTCCCGGCCCATGTTTTCGAAAGTTGCCTCGAAAAGCTCCTGCGCATATGCAATCGCAGAATCGGCATCCAAGGACGAAAGCTTGATGTCTTCGCATTTCAATCGCATCGCACGGCGAATGGCTGACAGAGCCTGTTGGGCTGCATGTTTGTCACCATCTTTGATGAGGAGGCTCAACGAGGTCATTGCGACAACCTCCAGTACCGTCATACGGCCTTCGATCTCGCCCATGGACGGAATGGCAAGGTTCGCGCCGTTCCCGTAACCATCGCGCTTGGCATTGTACATTTCGGGAATCCCTTCATGAAGTTCGGCTTATCGTATCGGTTCATCGGAATTTACTCCGTGTGAACGGCTTAGCCTTCTTGCGGACGTTTTTGGCTTTCGTAGCACAGACCCTCCCTCATTTTCCCAAGCTGAAACAGCCGCAGAGTCCGCATTCAGTCTTTGCCGTTTGGACGCGGGATAATTGACGGTCGGGATAGTTGCGGCCTCAATCCGACGAATGACAGCGACCTCCTGCAAGTGCCGATCACCTTCGGTCGCTTGCATCTCAGAAGTGGCGTAGTCAGCCCGCTTGAGGACGCGTCTAAGTGTTTTTCGTTCCTCGGGCGTGGGGCACATCGATTCTGATCCTTCAGACTTAGGCGAAGCAAGTATTGAGAGCACATGCGACATTGCTGTCCATCTCGGCTTGGGTGAAGTTGCCGACGCGATATTCATCGCATGCACGTTTGTGCCTTCTTCATCCAAGGTCCCCGGCGGGGTTCAGCGGCCTTCTTCCGGCGTTGAGAAGAAGCTGGCGCTCTGTCGCAGTTGGCCCCAACAGCTTCAGCAGTCGTTTCTCTTCAAGCGGGTCAAGCCGGAAGCGTTTGGCAAAATCACTTATTGTCCAGACCCTGGCCAATCTGGACGAATGAGGCTGTTGAGCCTTCGTGGCAGTCATTTGCTGCTCTCCTCAGTTGCGGCCGTCACTTGAACGTCGCGGTGGCCGCGACCTGTCCTGTCGCACGCGAGATCCAGGGGCCTGCGCCATTGGTTTCTCCATGAGCATCGTACGGGCTGCTCAATCCATAAAGGACCGCGAGAGCGAGCCCAATTGCCAAAGCGGCCACCATTATCCGTCGACCAGCCCGAGAAACCATAACGCCGCAATCCTTTGTAAATAAGGTACCGTTACGCGCCGCTCGCTATTCCTTACCCTCGGCATCCTTCTTGATTGCCGACTCCAGGTCCTGCGGATGAACCTGCAACATTTGCCTTGTCCCGATAGTGACGCCAAGGGCCGGTATTTCGATATGCGTTGCAGTTCTTCGGTAAGCGGGAAATGACAGTCCTTCTATCAGTTCCTCATCAACTATCACTCGGTAGGTGCCCGCATCGAGCGGAACGACTAGAGCGCTTAGGGCAAAAGGACGAGAAAAGACAATCTCAGATTCTGTTGTGCGTTCTGACATAGGAACCCCAATTGGTCGGTTGGACCAGCGCTCACCGGAAACGACGCAATTTCTGTAACTGCAATCTGGATGCTACCAGAACGTGCCTTGCAGTATGACGTAGAGAATGAATACGACAGCTATGACCGGAATCGATTTCATGACGAAATCCCCGTATCTCAGGCCGCGGAGGGATCGCATTGCGCGTTGGTGTCTGGAATTTCTTGCTATGGAAGACATCGCGTCCTCCCGCTTGGGGCTAGAGCTTTTCGCGGCTCTAAAAAGCAGCGCCCGTTCCGTGGCTGCTACTATAGCTTAGATGGGGAGGCTTGACGCAATTGCAAGCCAAAAAACAAAATCTTTGCAGAATAAGGGATAGAGACTGATGAAAGGGAAATGCGATCACGCAGGTTAGATGCTCCAGCGAAGCGCCCAAACATATCGTTGACACCCCTCCAGCGTCAAAGAGGTTGGTCAGCATTTTAACCCGTTAAGTTGGCTGATGCAGTGCGGTGACGCCCCATCATTGCGCGACGGTCTACGGCTTTGCCGCTTGGGATCTGACCTGTCTGCTGCCGACGCCGCGTCCGTGTCCTATCGCCGCCGACGTCACGGTCTCGCGTGAGTATCGTAGCTGTAAATAAAGCACCCCTAAATCCTTCGCTTCCAGGGACGCAGTAAACGGCTTCCGACTGGCACATTTCAGTGCCGGACGAACGTCTTGTAAAGGTTTGTTCCCGACCGAAATAGCGCGAAGGTGGCAGAAAGTTTTTTTCGCAGCAATATGTGGAACGGAGGCGCTCCGCCTGGTGTGGCCTTCACCTATGCTCCGGGTCGCGGCGGTCACCATGCCGAGCGGATATTGCAGGGGTTCACGGCATCCTACAAGTGGACGGCTATGCCGGATATAATCGGCTGATCGCACCGGATCGTGCCGGGCCCGATATCCGGCTCGCCTATTGCTGGGCCCTTGCTCGACGCAAGCTGGTCGAGATCACACGCACCGGCCCGGGCGGCTAGGACAACGTGGGAGCGAACACCGGATACAGTTGATGGCTTTGTTGCTCAGCGGAATGCTATCCAGATTGAAGAAGCAGCACTTACCTTAGACCTTCGCGAGCGAAGGTCTCGCATGAACATACGTAGCCTCGGTTGGAGGGCCGGCCTTGCTCGCGGGCGAAGGATCCTTGATCGCATCACAGGGACCCGCGAACGCTGTGCGAGGAGTGGCGACAACAGCCGCGTGATCCTTGCATTCGCAATGCCAAAGAAGCATGCGTCAGTCCGAGAATTTAACCGCGACACCGCGCTGGCGGAAATAAGCCTTCATCCGTTTCCGGCCCTCCCGATTGCTCTGTACGAGCTTGGCGGGGTCAAACACGGCCTCTTTCTGACCCGCACGCGTCAATGCTGCCTTGAGGTCTGCGATACGCTCGTCGATCTCGACATTGTCAGCCTGGAGGGATTCATAGATCCGCTTCGTTGCATCTTCTACGGTGCGTTCACTCATTATCATACTCCGGCATTGTGTGCTGCATTCGGCTTTACGCCGCCAGTTTCAATTCAAGCTTCCACGTGTCCTGGGGATTGTGCTTGGACTCGTGTATCGAAAGGCCGCTGCCTTCCATGTCCATTTGCATCGTAGCCAGGAGCCAATCGGCAGGCATGACACAGGGGAGAGCTTCTTTGTCGAGGATATCGAGGAGTTCGTTTTCAGTCGCTAGGCCATTGCGGGATCGCTGACCTGCGCGGTCAAGGGTCCAAAGGTATCGTATAGTCAAAGTCTGTAGTCCATGCGTTGTTCGAGCGGCCTCTCTACAGCTCCGATCCTACAAGATCAAGTTCGGCGCTTTGCCGGTGTCCGCTGGGGATCTAAGTCATCAACGCTCGCTCACCGCCGAACCAGGCTGACAGGCAGATTGCCCTAGAACGGAACGGAACTGGAGACATCGTTGAAATCTCCAGTTCCGCCCATTTCCAGTGCGCAAATCAGTGGCTTTGCGCGCAAGACGAGACTACGGCTTGATATGACGCATGGCCTCTTCCAGCGGACCACCGTGTGGACGCGGCGGGGGCGGCGGGCGGAGCACGTCAGTTTTCCCGTCTTGATGAACGATGTAGCTCGCATGAAGAAACCCGTCATCGAACCTGTCCTGAACGCTGACAGGCTCGCCGACCGCCACGAGCTTCCCGTCATCGCCAGAAGGACCAGTCTCGATGAGGGCCCGACCACTATCGTCCTGCACGATGAACTTGTTGCCATAGATTTCTGCGACGTTGCCCTTGATCGTCACAACGCTTCGGCTGTCCTTCAGGCTTGTGATAACGACTGGGTTCAAAGGCGCCATCTCAATACTCGGTCTGGTGAGCTTCATTGCCGTTGCGCCACCTGCTGCGCCGACCGCAAGGACCGCGAACGCCGAAATGGCGAAAGCGGCAAAGTGCATCGTGGGCCGCCGGCGCGGGCCGTGCTTGTGGTCCGGGCGGGCATTTGGCGTGTTGTCTTCGATAGACATCGCGGTGTCTCCTGTTGGTTTTGACACGGTGAAAGTAAGATCTCCGGCCCGCACGCAGACTGAATGGCCCGGTTCAGTTTCAGTTAAGCGAACCCGCCCTAGTTCATAGTGAGTTCACACAAACTTTCGGGTGCTTATGCGCGTACTTCTTGTCGAGGATGATGCTGATCTCTCCCACCAAATTGCAGCCAGCCTGCGGTCGGAGAACTTCGTCGTCGATGTCGCCCGAAATGGCGAGGACGCAGTCCATGCCGGTCTCACGGAAATATTCGACGCGGCCGTCCTGGATCTCGGCCTTCCGAAAATTGACGGGGTCACGGTCCTGAAATCGTGGCGGGACGCGGGGCGTACGCTTCCTGTGCTGGTCTTGACAGCCCGTGACGGCTGGCCAGACAAAGTTGCTGCGTTCAAGGCAGGAGCAGATGACTTCCTGACGAAGCCATTCCGGCTCGAAGAGCTCGTTCTGCGGCTGCGCGCCCTCGTTCGACGCTCGGCGGGCCACGCAGCGTCCATCATCGCCTGTGGCGACCTGTCGTTTGATGCCCAGCTTGGAACATTCGAGCTTGCCGGATTACCGTTGAAGCTCACGGCCTTCGAGTGGCGGGTGCTTTCCTGCCTGATGCTGCGCAAGGAAATCATAGTAGACCGCAGAGAGCTGATCGAAAGGGTATATGAAGGTGATGCCGACGTTGATTCCAACTCAATCGAAGTCATCATCGCGCGGCTCCGACGCAAGATTGGGACCGACAGGATCGAGACGGAACGTGGACGCGGCTACTTGCTGACGGCAGGCGCCAGATGAACATGACGCGGATACAAGGGCCGAGGACCATCGCGGGGCGCCTTATCGCCTTTTCCATTTTCTATGCCTCGGCGGCCTTGGTCGTTGCCTCCGCCGTCCTAGCGCTGATTGTTGCAAATGTCGTGAGAGATCAGGTCGATCAACGGCTCAGTGTACAAATCGAAGCGGTCAGGGGCTCGATGACGGTTAGCGCCGACGGCTCGCTCGCCGTTGACGGCAACCTGGATGGCCCTCCGTTCGATCGGCCCGGTTCGGGGTGGTATTGGCAGGTGACTTCTGCTGGAAAGCGTGTGACATCGCGTTCCCTTGCGGGCGCAAGCCTGTCAAATCCGCCACAACCATTTGACTGGCGGAGCCTGCTGACTGGAACCCCACGCGCAGGCGACGGTCGGGATAGCCAAGGGCAGGGACTGCATTTCCTCACCTCGCAGTCGTTTGCAGCCGGAAAAGAGGTGGAGATCATCGCGACTTCGCCGCATTCGGCTCTTATCAGCCCAGTGCTACGGTCACTGCTGCTTCTCGTTCCGGCCATGCTTGTGTTGGGTGGACTGCTCGTTGTCGGTATCCTGTTACAGGTACGTTACGGCCTCTCACCTCTCAGAAAGCTCGCCGAGGCGGTGGCCGACGTTTCGTCCGGCCGGGCGAGGGGGCTTGATCAGCCTCAGGCCGAAGAGCTGCGCCCGCTCGTTGGGCAAATCAATCGTTTGCTCGAGCAGAACCAAGCTCGTCTCGCAGAGACGAGGCTCCAATTCGCAAACATGGCGCATGGCCTCAAGACACCCGTGGCAAGTCTCTATCTTGCATTAAACGACAACGCAGATCCGACAGGCGAAGCGCGTCGACAAGTCGACCGGATCGACCGTCAGATCAAGCACCATTTGGGAAGGGCGAGAGCAGGCGTATCGGCGGCAGGTTTGGCCCCCGCAACAATGCTGCGCCCGTGCGTCGACGATATCGTAACCATGATGCAGAAGCTCTACGTTGACAGGGATCTACTGATCACGAGCGACGTCGAGAGTACTGTGAGCGTTGCGTGTGCGCCGCAAGACGTTGACGAGATAATGGGAGCAATGATCGACAACGCATTCAAGTGGGCGAAATCGTCTGTTCGGATCGTCGGCAGGGCTGATGGTGGCGAGATCGCGATTGTCATCGAGGATGATGGTCCGGGCATTAAGAGCGACAACATCACTGAAGTCATGAACCCGGGTGTGCGATTGGACGAGACCGTGCCAGGTGACGGCTTTGGCTTGTCGATAGCCAGAGAGGTTTGCGAGCTCTACGGCGGACGCGTGACGCTCATGAACCTGCCCGAGGGAGGCTTGTCGGCAACTGTCGTGCTACCAACCACGCCGGGCTGAGATCAGGTCGCTAGGGATTGAGCTCACGGATATCCACGAGCTTCCCACCGGATCCGTAGGAGAACATCAATCGTCGATTGGCTCCACGCTGTAACTGGAACCAGTCGAGTTCGGAAGCGCGGAAGAAGATGACACCGAAGTTAACCTTTCCAATTGCATCGCCGTGTTCAGTCGCCACGTGCCTCTCGTCGGTTGGCGGCTCGCCCGGCGGCCCTCCAGCGTAGGTGGCTCTCGTCCAGGGCGACAGACGGTCCCAAGCGTCTGTCGCAAGCGGGCTGCCTGGATCATGGCGTTCCGCGGTACCCCGCAATCGAAATTGCTGACCCCGAGCCGGGTCAAATGCCAAGACCGTCACCGATGGATTGGCACCGACCTCCCGCCATTTCTGCGACCGAGTATCCGTGTGGATCTCGATTGTACGCGTTTTCGCATCTGCAGACCGCAGAACGACCAGGCGAGCCTGCGGATGTCCGTTAGGATCAACCGAGCAAAGGTTCACGTAGCGCAAGCCGGAGTTCGGATCTTTGCCCGCCAATTCTAGATCGGCCCAGGCGGCGGCATCGACTTCATGCAGCTTCAAGTTCGGTCTCCGATGAATGAGCCAATGCCGGGAGTTGGATTTGACCTTGCGCGTTCATACCTGTACACGGGTGGCTCCGATGATTGTTCGATACCAGGTTTTGTCCGGATCTCACGAGCGTGCAAGCGCGAAGGAGCGAAAACGACGCGTCGGTTCTCCGTCACCAACTCGCCGATCGCGCTTCACGACCGCTGGTATGGTCTTCGCTCCGTCCGAGACCCACGACCTTCAGATCGTTTCTTGCGCGGCTGCGGAACGTTTCAAGCGCTTCGAACCGTGATGTTCAAACGCAACAAGAATGAGGCTTGAAACGACGATGAGGAGGGCACCCACGAAGACGTTCGAGGCTGGTACTTCCGCCCAAATCGCGTACCCGTATATAAAAGCCCAGATGAGCCCAGTGTACTCAACAGGCGCCAGCGCAGACGCTGGAGCAAGGCGGAACCCTTCGTAGAGAAGAAATTGACCGATAGTGGCCACGGCGCCTAGTCCCAGCATGAGGGCCCAGCCCTGCAAGTCCGGGGTTTTCCAGATCCATGGAAAGGATGCCGCACACGCGATCCCAAAGAGCAGGCTGGTCGCATACATCTGCGTAAGGGTGCTTTCACTGCGGCTTGTGATGCGTATCAGGATTGTGCTCCACGCCCAGCAGAAGCCCGCCACGATACACATCGCTGCGGGGATGAGGTTGGGTGAGTGCGTCGGGTTGGCCGCTATGATCACCCCTACAAAACCGCCGGCGCATGCAATCCATCGCCCCGTCCCGACCGTTTCTTTCAACACCAGGATGGACAGGAACACAGTGATGATGGGAGCCGAAAAGTACAGCGTTGTAAGTTCGGCGAGCCCCAGATACTTGGCCGCGTTATAGAAAAGGAGCCACGCACCGAGCATAAGCGCGGCCCGCAGAACGACGGTTCCACGATGTGGGCTCTTCAGGATCGAAGGGTGTCGGTAGATGCGAAGCAAGACACCCGTCACAAGAACAATGACAGCGCTTCGCATGAACAAGATCTGTGGGACTTCATAATCTGTGACGAGCCACTTTACGATGGCATCCTGCAGCGCGAAGCATGAGTAGCCTGCTGAAGCTAAGGCGATACCAGTCAATGGCTTGTTGAGGTGACGAACGGCGGTCATGGCATTCTCTTATCGAAGCATTGTGACAGGTTCAGTAGCGCGCGTTCGGCACAGTGTCACTATCGACCGTCCTCATTCCAGTACGGACGACGTCCTGAACGTCTCGAACCGTCAGCGGATGCGTCACTCCTGCTCCAGGACACTTTCGATGGCCCTCGAGATCGGTAGCGCTCTGGCAAGTGCCCGTGACAACTATGCCCGATAATTTGCCACCGCCATGCGTTCGGTGCATGACTGGGATAACATCTCAGCGCTGCAAAATCGCCGAGCGCTACATTACATAGAACTCATCGAAGCAACCGAAGCGCCAAGGACTGGCAGCTGAGCTTCGAAAGCCCAGGAAAGGGGATTATTATGAACGTAGCACGCACTCTCAACAATTGGCGCAAGTATCGTCAGACGGTCTCCGAGCTTGGCCGCATGAGCAATCGCGAACTCCACGATCTCGGGATTGACCGCAGCGACATTCATAACGTCGCCCGCGCCGCTGCGCGCTAAGCAGGCACCTCCCATCGTCTTTGAAGCGCCTGCCAAAGTTTGGTGGGCGCTTTTATTTTCTTGGGTAGAGCACGAGCGGACTGGCCACAGCGCGCCCTGCCTGCGTGACCTTTGGAAAACGCGACCGTCACTAGAGCTCGTCCGTCCGCCAAAACGTTTCCCGCCGACCAAGCCCGGGCCGGGTGCGTCTGCCGCTTCTGGCAGGTTTCTTGTGTCAGCGCTTTCTCCAAAGATCGCGGCAAGTTGGCTTAGAGAGCATCCCGCCGAACCCAGACGCTCACACTCCCTCCGTTCGTGGGGAAACACGCAATACCTTGGTCGTCGGTTGCCACCTCAGTCGAGTGGTGCCCCAAATAATCGATGTACACGGTATTCGAGAGGTCCTGGCCTAGATCCACGGATATCTGCCCTGCCACGCCGTTCGACATAACCACGACGCAACCCGGCTCAGTTTCTGTTCCTTGACGGACAAAACCGACCACGCTCGGATCGTCGAAATGATCGAGCTGAGGACCATTGGCAAACCGCTGGCGCGCCTCGACCAGCTTAGGCAAACAGCCAATCGCGGGCATTTCCACCTTATGCTGGCTACCGTCTTCTGAAATGTCACTGTACTCCGCGCCATAGAGATCGGCATAGAAAACGCACGGCGTGCCTTGCTCGCGCAAAAGTATCAAAGCGTAGGCGAGGGGCTTGAACCAGGGTTCGACAGTTGCTTCCAGTGACTGCAGAGGCTGCGTATCGTGATTGTCGACCAGCGTCACGGCATGGTCGGGAATGGACGAAACAAGCGACCCATCGAAGATTTTCCGCATGTCGAAGTCTCCACCCGCTTTCGAGGCGTCATGGAAACGGTGGTGGAGCGCGACGTCAAAAAGCATCAACTGTTTGTCGACCAGCTCTAGGTAGTTGGAGAGCGTTGTCATATCGGGGTGCCAATACTCGGCGACGACGAACAGATCAGTGCCGATCGTGTCGCGCATATGGCCGACCCAATCCTTGAAAAACCATGCCGGAATATGTTTCGCTGCATCCAGGCGGAAGCCAGCGACCGGCACCTGTTCACTGAACCAACGACCCCAGTATTTCAGCTCTTCGTAGACAGCCTTATTGCGAAACTCGACGTCGGCACCCATTAGGTAATCAAAGTTGCCAAGCTCATCGTCGACTTCATCGTTCCACTGGCCTTCGCCATACTCATTCATTAGCCGGTAGACGCCAGTCTCGCTGGGTTCTTCAATCAAATCCACGCCGCTGAAACACTGTTTGTCCCAAATGAACTGCGAGTATTTTCCCTCTCTGCCAGGGAATGTGAAGCGCGTGTAGGCAAGCGCGTCGACGCTTTCCTCCTCCATTTGCGTGCGGTCTTCGGGATTGACGCGTCGAACGACCACGTGTTCCTTCTCGTCCGCCCCCATCTTGTGATTTAGGACGACATCATGGATTGGTCGGATGCCGCAATCGACAAGGGCCCTGCAAGCTGCCTCAAAAGCAGCCCTGTCGCCGTATTTCGTCGCCTTGCGTCCTTTTTGTTCAAATTCCCCAAGGTCGAAGAGATCGTAGGTGTCATATCCGACGGAGTGAGGCCCAGACGCTCCTTTGTAGGCAGGTGGCAGCCACGCGTCGGTGAACCCAATCCCGGCAAGGCCGGAAGCCTTTTCGGCAACTTCTTTCCAGAGGCGACCATCACCCAAGGAGTACCAATGGAAAAATTGGAAAAGCGTGCGTTTGCTCATCTCTAGCCTTCGATAACGGGATGTCAGGAAGCGGGTGGGATATTTGCATTATTCGCGACGAATTCCGTGCATCACGGGGTATCCCGATTATCGACACTTGGCTGGAAGGCGACAATTGGTCAGCAACTCCTGAACGGACGCAAATTGGCCAAATAGCGCGACAAGATCGCGTCTCTGCTTGGCATCCAAATCGTATCGGTCAGCGAACTCTTCGACCTGAAGAACTTGGCGAACTCCTGAAGACATTATTCTCTTGATCTGAAAATGGTTACTCACGGTCCCCTCACAAAATTGCGCGGGGAGAATGTACGTCGGGCGATTTGGTTCCACGGTGATCGAGTAGAAATTACGTGCTGACACGCTCAGGCCGGCGCCCATGCTGTCTGCCCGCGAAGGACGTGACGGTTTGACGAACGACACCGGCCGTCATGGAGCTCCGAGGCAGAAAAGATTTGCCATCGGTGTTAAGCTGGCCGCAATCGTGGCCCTCGTGGCGAGTACTTCTGGACGCTTGCAGATCAGAGCACTCGATTGCAGCGCTTGGTCCGCTGGAGACTGTTGCGCCAGTATCGACAATGTCCCGCAACCCTTCTGAACGGCCAGGTAGGCATGACGATCCCACAGGGAATTGGGTACCCTTAACAGCTGGCATTCGAGCGGCAGGCTTCGTTGCAAGCTCGATCTCAAAGCGTGCGTTTGAGATAATTCTCGAGTGCCAGCAAAGGCGCTATCCTCAGGCAAAAATCACACAAGAAGTGAACTGATGCGGACGTCATCCCGTTTTCCCTCGATGAACGATGAGAATGGTGAAGATAGCGCGGCTATGGAGCCGAAACTGGAGGCGGTCTCGTTCGCGTTCGATCAGATGACAGTCGCCCGGTTCCGCGAGACATTCCCAAAGGCACGCTGGAGCGATGCGCTTAAGGCGTGGACCGTTCCCGGCGTCACAGCTCGCCGCCGCATCGACAAATGGCTCGCATCCGAAGCAACCCGGCACGATCCCTACGAGCAGGAGCGCGGCCGCGACGCCTACCAGTTCGAACCTATTCTAAGTCCCTATCTTGACGTCACCGCGACTGGTTTCCTGATACGCACTCCTTATTCGCGGACTGTGGTGGACGAGCTTCGGCAGATACCATTCGCACGCTGGAATGGCGACGAGAAGGCCTGGGAGGTTCCCTACGCTTCCTATGACGATCTCCAGCATCGATGGGAAGCAATCGAACGGGCAGCAAAGAGAGCCGAGCCTGAGGAGCGACGCAAACGCGCCGAGGCCCGCAAGGGAACCGATGAAGAGGCCAAGGCCAAACGTAAAGTGTCTGAGCGAAGGAAGAAGCGGTTACCCGTCCCAAGCTACGATCTTCCGCCGTTGGAACGAACAGTCGCGACCAGCGCCTACGGGATAGTCGTTTTGACGGAGATCACTGGGGAACTCGTCGATCGAACGGAGGTAGCCGAGCACCATCCGGATATCGACGACGAGCGCGTGTGGGCAGGATGGCGGCCCGCCACCTTGGATGAGCTTATTCATACTTGGCCGGCGCGAGCGGAACCGAGCGATTACGAACGGCTGCGGGGATGGTGGCAGCCGACCTTGGAGGAACTGCGTCCGGCTAGATCGGCGGCGAAGTCGAGGGAGCGCCGGCGGGCACGACAGGACCCACCCACCTGATAGGCCCAACAGCAAATCACACCACAAGGAGATGGTCATGACCGAGAATACTTGCACGCTCCCGACGCCTGAGCAGCGTCGCTTCCTCCAGATCAGGGAAGGCGCCGAACGCAGAATGCTTAAGACCGTATTTGCAGCAATCTCAGACGCCGCCGCTGAGGTGGAAAACGACATTAAGGACGCTGGCTTGGACTTCGAGCCTACGCACCAGGACTACTTCACCTTTACCGTACAACAGGTTGCTTTCATTCGCCTATGCGGCGGTGATCCTGAGACGTTGCGCGGGGGCGATCCCGTCATCGGGGAGCGCATTTTAGGGAACGGTCGCCACATCATCGACAACTACTGGCGCGATTAGGTATCGTGAAAATTAATAACGCACAGCCTTGCTGACGTTCTTCGCGGCGCTAGCGATGATGGGGCGAGGATAGGTCCACCTTAAGTTCCTCGCCTTTTCAAGAGGGAGATGTTCGCAGGCTTCGCCAGCGAAACCTCTAACACATCTATCGAAAAGCGAGATCGCTGAGAGCCAGCGACCCGAGCTCCTTCCCAATCGCAACGCCCTTCCGACGTCTCTAAGTTGTTGAGAGGATGTTAAACGCCTGTCTTGTGCGCTGCCAGCGTCGCGCCGGCGCAGTATCAGAAGGCCGATACTCGCGTCCGGCCCTCATGTCTCCCAGATATTGTTTGTCTAATGGTTGTCAATCGACCCCGCCAGAGCTGAGGCAGCCCTGCGGTAGGAGTGCAGCGGCCGACCAAGCAGTTTGACTAGACGCTCGACGTCGCCCTTTTCTGGGATCATACCGTCACTGACATATCGCTCGGCCATCAGGCGCATTTCATAGGCAGTCCATCTCGGCATGAAGGTTGCCATGTTCTGCTCAAAGCTGCTCGGGTCGTCGCCTCCGTAGACAATGGGACGGCCGAGAACGTCCGACCAGATGGCGGCAACGTTTTCTCCAGTGAGCGTTTCCGGTCCCACGAGGTTGATCGTCTCGATCGGCAGCTTTCCGGGCGCCTGGTCCCGGCGGATCAGTTCAATCGCCGCCACCTCAGCGATATCGCGTGCATCCACCATCGCGACACCCTTGGCGCCGATCGGCATGGGTAGACGCCCTGATTCAAAACAACGTCTTTGATCATGACCTCGTTGTCGATGAAGTAGCTCGGGCGCAGGATCGTCGCGCTGAAATCCATCGCCTTGAGCATCCGCTCCGCGCCAGACTTCACAGCGAAGTGCGGAACGTTCACAGCGCGGTCTGCATCGAACACCGACAAGTAGACGACACGCTCCACGCCGGCTTCTCTGGCAACGTTAAGGGCGATGATCGCTTGAGCGAACTCGTCGCCCGTTACGGCATTAAGCAGGAAAAGCGTGCGCACACCTTTGAAGGCGTTGCGTAGGGAGTCGAGATCGAGGATCTCACCTTGCACCACTTCAACGTCGATCGGGACGTCCGCCTTCGAAGCATCGCGGGTCAGGATACGCACCTTGGCGCTGCGGGATACAAGCTGCTCTACGACATGTCGGCCGACGCGGCCGGTTGCACCGATTACGAGGATTGTCATGGAAATTCTCCGTTGGTTGTTGACAACCCGAATATGGATGGCTCACTGGTGATCCAATAGACGGAACTTTTGAACACCCTGTCCCACTGATGGAACACTTATGGATCTCCTTGGTCTTGCTGATTTCATTCTCGTTGCCCGCCATGGCGGTTTCGGCAAGGCGGAGAGAGCGACTGGTCGTCCTAAAGCCACGCTTTCTCGACGGGTCGCAGAGCTGGAAGCCGGTCTTGGGCTGCGCCTTGTCGAACGCGGTGCCAGGATGCTGAAGCTCACTGAAGAAGGGCGGGCGCTGCACCAGCGGGCTGGAGCGCTCCTCACTGAACTGGATGAGACGGCTTCCGCGATCGCGGCAGGCGGCGACAAGCCCCGCGGAAAACTGCGCATTAGTGCACCGATGCTATTTTCACAAACGGCAATGGGAAAACTCGCCGCCAGCTTTGCTCTCAAGTATCCGGAGGTGCGGCTGGAGGTTACGACTGAGGACCGCCCGGTCGACATGATCGAGGAAGGCTATGATCTGGTCATCCGCGTCAATCCCGATCCTGACAACAGCCTCGTCGGCCGCGTCTTCTTGCGAGACCGGTTGGTGGTGGTCGCACCTGCAGGAATGGCTTACCCAAAGGACGGCGCCGTCATTCCCGGTATTGTTCGTGGCTCTTCTGCGTCGACGAATTCGTGGGCAATTACAACCGATAGCGGTTTGACGAGGTCCATCCAAATTGAACCCGTCCTCAGTCTCTCGTCATTGCTGAATGTTCGTGACGCTGTCAGGATGGGCATCGGGGCAGCCCTATTGCCTATCTCCCTCGTCGGTAAGGATATCTCGTTGAACAAGGTCGCGAAGTGGGGTGAGGTCGAGGGCTCGGAGATCGGGCTATGGGCACTTTATCCATCTAGACGCTTGCTCAGCGCTCGCGTGTCGGCGTTCCTTGATCATTTGAAGGGCGCCTTTCCCACTGGCAACCCTGACGAGCTATCCGCCTACATCGATGGATGAAATCTCGCACAAGGAAACCACATGACGTTCAATTCGGTCAGTTTCTGCTGTTCATTCAGGTTCCCAAGCCGCTAGTCCATCTTAACGACGTCACGAAAATAGACTACCTCAAGGATCTGCTCTTGGCCGTCCGCGATCTCAAAGCGCATATGATCGATGCGTTGATCGCGAAGAACACGTTCCGCAACTATTTCCCTTGCAGAGAGTGTGGCCTCATTTATCGCAGCTTCTAACGAAGGAAGCTCGATCCCTTCGACATCCGTGTCGTACTCTTCGTCGGAACGGATGTGGAAAAAGTATCTCATTGCGATCCTCCGGTTTGACGGACAACGAGATCGGGCGCTAGCTGTTCCGTCCTCCCATTGCGGAATCTCGCTGGAATATTGCATCTAAGATGTGTGAAGCGCCTAATTACCCAGTTCGCTGGGCGACGTGCTTAGGACGTCCAAAGCCCGCACGACGAAATCGTTCGGCGGACGACCGGCTCACAATTTAAGAATAGGAAATCGCTCTCCTGTATTCGTAGCCATCAATACTAAGTCGGCACCGAGGTTCTGATCGTCCGCTTCCTCTGAAAGATTGCAACTCTTCCGTCCGGGATGAAGCGGCAGCGGCTTTCCGGTCGAAATTGTTGAAACCCCCTCACCAAGGGCTACGCGACAATCGTCGGCGCGAAGCTCTTGTATCTTTTTGGAACCCGGCGGCCTTACGACCGTTGAGCGTGAGCAGTACAAAGGGGTCGGAAATGCCTTATGAAGATGGAATGCAGCTTGTGTTCGACCTGGTTGACCGCACGTTGGTTGTTAGCTTCCGCAATACTGTAAAAATGCTTGGCCCCTTCGAGAACCAGAAGGCTGCCGTTCGCGCGGGGGAGAAATATTGCCGAGAACGCGGTTGGGATGACACGGAACGTCCTGCAAGATCCCACTAAACGGTTTGCTCGCGCACCTGTTGGATTTCGCACTGTCTACCGAGGAAGTAAGTCATAAAAGCGTTCCATCGCCTTTTACCGGTTCGACAAGGAGCAATGTCGGTGTCGCTCAGTTCGCCATCTGACAAAGACCTTGAGATTTTTCGGAACTCACCGGTTTCCGAGATTAATCGCCAGCAAGTAAAGGCATGAGAGATTTTCCGATCGAAGCGGGCATTTTCGGCGCTTTGGGCCATCCCTGGAACAAATTGGTTTTAGCGCACGTTCTAGGGTTTGTTAAAATCAATCACTTAGGGGAAATTCGTCATGGAAGATGCAGGTATCGGCTGGATCGCGGCAATTATCATCGGTGGTATAGCAGGTTGGCTCGCCGAAATGTTTATGAAATCGAACATGGGTGTCCTAATGAACATCCTGCTCGGGATCGTGGGGGCGGTGGTCGCCAACTTCATTCTCTCCCTGTTCGGCATCGTGCTGGGCGGCTGGCTTGGTTATCTGATTGCTGGTTTCATCGGCGCATGCATACTTATCGCCGTTGCACGAATGGTTCGACGAACAGCCTGACTTTATTGTGCGGCGGTCTCCGGCCGCCGCATTTCCAAACATCGGCGACAAAACGTTGCGCGCAAAGCTCGGCGCATGAACCCTCGGTTCGTTTCCATTGCACTTGAACGACTGCCTTTTCAGTCGGTGACATGTTCAAAGTAATACCACAGTCCATTGCGCCCTTGTGTCTGCGACGCGCTCTAGTTCGCGCTGACAACAGCCGAGACAAGGTTACCGCCTTTTTGGTTCGCTGGCCTTTCAGCTTGGAGATTGCTCCTCTTCCCGGATCCCGCCCCAAAGGCCAGGATCGGGATGGCGATACGCTAGGCCAACAGGTCGGGCCATCCATGCAAGTCCATGATCGTCGGATATCGCATCAAGTAGCTGAGCGGTGGAGCGCGCGACTTTTCGGTCGGAACAAGACCACCTATCATGCTTTCTTGCAATTCGGTTGCCGGGTGTCGCACATAGAAGCTCACACTTGTCTCGGAACGTTGGACGACACGTCCGATTATCGCGCAGGCGTGCAGTACAAGAGGGCCCTATGAAAGGTGAGAGCAGCGCGCGACAGCGGGTAGAGGGCTGCCCCGTGTGACGAGAACACTGCAACGAAGCTATGCTCAGTCGCGTTTCTTCAAAACCATCCGGAACACGATAGCTTTGTGGAAGTTCACCTAACGAGATCATTAGGATCTCTCAAGAAGGAGAATGTTATGGCATCCACAGGCACGGACACGTCGCATTCCAAAGGCGGCGCCAAGCAGGCCTCGACCAAGACCGCATCGTCGACGGCGAAGAGTGCAAATTCGTCTGGCAAACAGGGCGGCTCACATGAGCAGCATGTGAAGGCTGGTGAGCAGAGCCACAAGAATTCGAAGTGACTTCGAACCTCCATCGAAATGTTCAACGGGCGCGGATCACTCCGCGCCCGAACCGTTTCAGTTTCAGGTGATTGGTGGAGAAGCTTTCCCAAGCTTCACGGACGGCTCGCGTCCCCAGACACGAAGCTTACCGAGCTCCTCGACAAACGCCGCGACGTCCTTGCCACCGGACAACTGCACCGTTCCCTCGTCAAGCTCGCTGGCAATTCCAGCTTTTTCCAAGAGTGGGATAGCAGACTGATCGTACCCGATATACTTGCAATGCTGAAAAGCGTCGGCGACAAAGTCGCGGGCGGCGGCTTCCTTGACCAGATCGTCGATTGCCTGATGGGACGTCAGAACGACAACCGCGTCGAACAGCACAGACGGTCCGCCATCTATCATATGGTCTGCTTCGATGAAGTTGCCGTCGTCGGCAGTAACCCCGCCCACCTTCGGAGCGATCAACTCTACGACGGCCTTTTCGGCAACAACTGCCCTCGTTACTGCCTTTAGGAGCTTCGCGTCGACACCATCCGCAACGAGGATGCCGAGCTTTCGCCCCTCAAACCGCTTGGGTCCGCGCTCGACGATACTGAGCGCGGGCGAGGGCTCCAGATCCTGACGAGTGGGAATGGCAGCGTCGGCTGGTTTTGGCATCGACTGGAACCCGAGTTTCTGCGCAACCGTGGTGGCAAGTGTTTCGTCGATGTTCAATAGATGAGAGACCATCCGTTCACGGATTGCCGCGTTCTCGACCTTGCTGAGTTCGAAGGTCAGGGCCATCGCGATGTGGCGCTGTTCAGCTCCGGTCTGGCTGATGAAGAATTGCCGGGCCTGGCTGTAGTGGTCCGCAAAGCTCTCAGGACGCAGCCGTACCTTCTGGCCTTGCTCCTCCGCGGGAAAGTGCCGGTAGCCTTGAGTGGGGGATTCCCGCGGGCCCTCGCCACGTGAATTGGGCTGGTAGTTTGTCCGCCCGACAGGATTGCGCATCGCCATGTGCCCATCCTGCTGGAAGTTGTGCATGGGACACTTCGGCGCGTTGATCGGCAGGTGCGTGAAATTTGGTCCGCCGAGACGCTTCAACTGTGTGTCGAGGTAAGAGAAATTCCGACCCTGCAGCAGCGGGTCGTTGCTGAAGTCGATCCCCGGCGGAACGTTCTGCGTCATGAATGCGACCTGCTCGGTCTCCGCGAAGAAGTTGTCGGGCATCCGGTCAAGTACAAGTCGGCCGATCGGTTTCACCGGCAGGACCTCTTCGGGGATGATCTTCGTCGGGTCGAGAATGTCGAAGTCAAAGCTGTTGGCGAAATCCTGATCGAAGACCTGAACAGAGAGCTCCCATTCAGGAAAGTTGCCAGACTGGATCGACTGCCAGAGATCTCGGCGGTGGAAGTCCGGGTCGGCACCATTGATCTTGACGGCCTCGTTCCACGCGACGGATTGCAGGCCAAGCTTCGGCTTCCAGTGAAACTTCACAAAGGTCGATTTGTCCTCGGCGTTGACGAAGCGGAAGGTATGAACGCCAAAGCCTTCCATGAAGCGAAACGACCGGGGGATCGTCCGGTCGGACATGATCCACATGACCATGTGCATGCTTTCCGGCGTTAAACTGATAAAGTCCCAGAAATTGTCGTGCGCGGTCTGTGCTTGCGGGAAGGCCCGGTCAGGTTCCTGCTTCGCAGCATGGACCATGTCGGGAAACTTGATGGCGTCCTGGATAAAGAAGACCGGAATGTTGTTTCCGACAAGATCCCAGTTGCCTTCCTTCGTATACATCTTCACGGCGAAGCCGCGGACGTCACGCGCCAGATCGGCGGAGCCCTTGTTGCCGGCTACCGTGGAGAACCGCACGAAGACCGGCGTCTTTTCGCCGGCGCGCTGGAAAACGTCGGCACGCGTGATGTCCGATAAGGACTCGTAGGTCTCGAAGAAGCCGTGCGCACCGTAGCCGCGCGCATGTACGACACGCTCGGGAATACGTTCGTGGTCGAAGTGAAAGATCTTCTCACGAAAATGGAAGTCGTCCACGAGAAGTGGTCCGCGCGCACCCACGCGCAAAGAGTTTTGATCGTCGCCGACTGGGCCGCCCTGCGACGTGGTCAGGACGTCGTGCCCGTCCTCGGCATACTGGTGAAGCTCGCCCCCTGCACCGCGGTGGAGCTGTTGGTCATGAATGGTGACGGTGTTGCCGGTAGGTTCTGAAGCCGTCGATTTAGCGGGTCGCTTGGCCATTGAAATGTCCCCTGTTGTGGAATGGCAAATAACAAAAAGGCCGTCTCGCAGACGGCCTTCCTGGCAAATGGGAGAGGTCAGGCTGCCTTGGAGCCTTTGCCCTTGGCGTTCGCCTGAGCTTCGGCGAGCTGCGTCAGCTTGGCGTCGGTCGCCTCTTCCTCGTCAAGGTTCGCTTGCAACAGTGGCACGGCGTCGGTAAGACCGAGCTGGTTGGCCCAAGCGACAAGCGTCCCGTAGCGGGCGATCTCATAGTGCTCGACAGCCTGCGCCGAGGAAATCAGACCGGCATCGAGGGCGGGAGAGCCTTTGAACTCTTCCATAATCTCCTCGCCTTCAGCGATGATGCCCTGGATCGCTTCGCACGTCTTGCCGCGGGCCGCCTTGCCAAGGATTTCGAAGACCTGTTCGAGGCGTTCAATCTGACCCTGGGTTTCGTCGCGGTGCTGCAAGAAGCCCGCCTTGCCTTCTTCCGACTGCGCGGCGCGGGCCATCTTCGGTAGCGCCTTCAGGATCTGCTTCTCCGCAAAGTAAATGTCTTTGAGGGTATCAAGAAAGAGATCGTCAAGTGTCTTTGTCGTTGCCATCATATCCTCCGTTGATGTGTTTTCGTCCCATGCGGCCCCTGCTCGTTGAACGTGAGGCAATCATGGTGGGGACGGAAAGAAACCTGCGTACGATGCTTTGGTTCCTGTCCGCTACCGCACCGAACCGAACCGAACCGAACCGAAGGCTCGGGTCCGATTGATCTGTCAATCGCCGTCCACAATGAATGACACCGCGGCTCCCAGCTACCGATCCGAAGCTATCAACCCGAGCAGCTCGAACCCAGATGCGGGCTTGGCGAGGAACGAGATTCCAAGCTCTTCGTCGTGATGCGCAAGCGTGATGAGCCCGGATGTCACGATTATCTTGATTTCTGGCCAGCGAGTTCGAACCGTTGCCGCCAAGCCAAGGCCATCTAAGCTGCCAGGCATATCGACGTCGGTGAAGAGGATATCAATTGCGCTGTTCTTGAGATGGACCAGCGCTTCGTCGGCATTGCCAGCTTCAAAGGTCTTGTGTCCGGCCTGATCAAAGAAATCGACGAAGTTAAAGCGGAGCTGAGGTTCATCCTCGACAATAAGGATGCTTCGGCTCTTGCCGAGACCGTCACGCGCGGTTTGGCGGACGCGCGTGATAACCTCAGCGCCATCCCTCGAAGCACGCGTGCGCTCGAGCAGATTTCGCTCGAGGACCGCTTGTGCCCAGTGTTTTTCATCTTGACCAAATGGGCGCCCGGCCTGCTCCCATAGAGCGTATGCCCGAGTGGCAGTCCAATCGTTCCTGTTCTCGTCCATGATCGTGTCTCGCAGGCGTGGTGGTTGAGGTTTTAATGATGCAAGACCGGCTTGCGCACTCATCCAGCGTGTAACGGCCGGACAACGCCGAAAGACGCTTTGAGGTGTCTGACGCCTCAAAGCATCCTATCCGGTCAATTATTAGAGCCAGCCGCTGATGCCCGGCTTACTTGTTCAGGTCCTTCGCCATCATCAAGTGATGCTCCAATGCGGGGCGTGTCTTAGCCGCCCACGCCTTGAGATCAGCGTTGTCCCCTTCGTCGCCATATCTCTTGAACAAATCGACGGCATCCTCGTGGGCGTCCTCCTGGTCTGCGTGATACTGCTTTGCAAAGTCGTCGCCATTCAATTTCTTAAGGTCGTCGAGCATGCTCTGCTGCGCCGAGCTCATCGAAGAAGGGATGGTGCCTTTAACCTTGCCGCTTGTTACCAACGCCTTCAACTCATCCGACGTCTTCGTATGATCGGTGATCATCTGCTGAGCGAAACTCTTGGTGGCCGAATCCTGCGAGCGCTCGACAGCAAGCTTGCTGGATTCAATCTCGAACATGTCAGAACTCGCAGCCTCGGAAACGAAGTCTTCGGTCTTGGGCGCTACGCCCATCACAGAGTTGACGCCGGTCTTTTCAGCTGCGGACTGGGCAAGAACAGGCGAAGCGAGGATGACTGCGAGGCCGGCAGTGGCGAGAATGGTTTTCATTGTAGAGTGCTCCTGTTAGGCGAATAGAGATCCCCTTAACCTAGAGCTCTCGTGATCGTTCCACAGGAGCCGACTTTTTGGGCTTTGTACCGATACGATCAATAGTTCTGCGGATGCTGAAGCCTCCAAGATGAGTTTGAACGAGTTTCTGCGAGGTGTCGCGAACGTCGCGCTTCGACGGGTCGGCGAATGACGGACTTCTTCGCCATTAGCTTACCCGTAGGCGAAAGCATAAGCCGTCGCGAGAGCTGCATCTGCTGGTTCGCAGGCATAAGGGCCCGATTTCTGTAAAAGATGACCACAATGTGCTGATTCCAAAGATCGTCGTGTCACGAAGGTGTTGTCGTTGCGAAATCCGGGCAGGGGGGAACTTACTTCGCCGGTGACAATTAATCACCGTTAAAGGAGATTGCAAATGTCAGACAGCAAGAGCAAAACCGTCACAGCAACTTTTGAGACGCGCGAGGCAGCGGACCTAGCGGTCGAGCATCTTGTGCAGAAGATCGGTATCGATCGGACGGATGTGTTTGTTCAAGCCGCCGGTCGTCTGAATACTTCAGGTGTTGAAGTCAGTGGTGGTGACGCTCCATCAGCAAATGAAGACGGACGAGAAGACGCCAAGCTTAGCGGCGAGATCGAAGTGTCGGCGGACATAAATGCGGACAGGATCACTGCGCTTCATCGGACGTTTGGCGATCTGGGGGCGCTCCGCGTCACCGCAAAATGACCGCAAAGCCAATTATTTAGGAGGATCTTGTGAGCGAAGACCTGAAAAGGGGCGACCATGTCGCCTGGAAAACCAGCCAAGGTGAAACGACTGGGACCGTTGTGAAGAAGCAGACCAGCCCTACGAAGATCAAAGGACACACAGTAAAGGCGTCACCATCAGATCCCCAGGTCATCGTCAAGAGTTCAAAGTCAGGAGGGAAGGCTGCTCATCACCCTAGCGCCCTTAAGAAGAAGTCGTAGGCCTACCGTAATGGCCGCACGTCCCATTCAGTGAATGACCCTAGGCACATCCTCGAACGCGCCCATTCCTTCTTCTTCGACGGTGGCCATGAATTCAGCGTACGCATCTGCGTCTGACACAAATGGATCATCCCAAACGGTCGACGTATTCATCTCGTTGATGACTTCAAGATGCCAGGTGGTGTTCGGCTCCACGCGAAAAATGTTCACCTCAACTGTTCGGTCGTCCTTCTCGAACGTGCCGCAGAATGGCGAAAAAATAATTTCGGGATCATTTTGCAAATGGGCCACCTTTGTTCTGAACTTCTAGGGTTTGAACGTTTTAATCGCACACCCGGCGAGCAGCTTCAACATCATCAGTGACCTGGAGGTGCCTCATGACCGTTAGAGTATGAAAACAGGACCGTTTTCGAATGCAAATTTAAGACGCGTCTGACGTTCCCGTCGGAAAATGTCCGTCGGCGTACGCATGTTGACGACTTTGCACCTTTGTCGGTGTTCGAGCGTTCACCTTGGGCGAACAATCAGAGGCACCTATGACGGCGTCAACCGCAGACTTTAGATGAATGACGATATCCGAGCGGCAGGCACCAATCGAGTTGTTAGCCACGGCATTGCAGCGGAACGCTAAGCTAGCGGTGGACGAGGGTGATGATGCACTCGGGATGGTGCTGCATTCTGTCAGCACAGCGATGATGTCAACCGCAAACGAACTTGCCGAGCAGGACACTAATCTCGCGGGGAGTGTTGTTCTTCGAGCGCTAGGTCTCCTTACTGCGTTCCATTGCCGCCATCCGCACTACCCGGTCGGACCGGTCCTACATTGATTGAAGCGCTCGTCTTCGAGACACCAAAAGCTCCGTAGCGTCCTCAAGACGTTGACTGGTCGCTGAAACTGCCGAGCTCGTTTCGCATCTTCGCTGAGGGTTCGATGTGTAACTCAGTTCCTGATATGCTTGGCATATCTGATTGAGACCTAGCGCCGCATTGCGAAATCATGAAGAATGAGGACTTGTTACGAGCACGACTTTGGCGGGCAGCCGCCTCGCGTTGAGAATCGCCTGAAAGGCACAAGCATAATTTGATGTCGGTGCTGCTTGCGGTCAGGCAGCTCTCCACCTTGAATCGGAATGACTGGATCGTTCAACGCGGCGGGTGTTCGCCGAGCAGCTTTTTACCATCTTCCGTAAGGATCAAGGTCGGTTCGCCGCCAAACGCAACCTCTTTCACGAGAGACTTCTGTTCCAGGCGCGTGATGACCGCGGATGAAATCCGCTTGCCGCCGACAAGCCAGCCCCGGTTTGACCGATGCTGATGGCGAAACCTTGCGATAGCGCTCAGGGTATCCATTGAAACTTTTGAAACGGAACCGTACGTGGTCATGTAAACTCCGCTGATTTCTCTCTGACTGCTAATGTGTAGTTCCAGCTGCTTGCAATCAAGTCCCGATAACACTGCGTGGGCGTCCCCAGGGCGATTGGGTGGAACTCACACCGGCTGTAGAGGTTATTCATGACCACGTCCGCGCCGGCCGCCTTCGGTGCTGGTTGCGGAAGGTCGCACAGACCGGAGCCCTCGCACAGCCACGGCGCCGGGGCTCTTCAGGTCAACGCAGCGCGGTCTTGTGGAAAGGCTGCTTCCTGCGTAGGTCAGTAGATCGAATTTTTCTCTAAAGTGGCCAGAGCGAACAATGATCCTCACCCTCGACGCCGTTCGCAAATCATACGCATCAAATGAAGGGCCGATCGACATTCTGAAAGGGATCAACCTTAGTGTAGCAGCGCGTGAGAGCGTGGCGCTTACAGGAGAATCTGGAAGCGGCAAAAGTACCCTCCTACATCTGGCAGGCGGTCTCGATCGGGCAGACGGTGGTTCTGTCATAGTGGACGGCGACGATCTAAGCCAATTCTCCGAGGATCAGCGGGCCCAATATCGAAGAACGAAGGTCGGTCTTGTATTCCAACAATTCAATCTCATTCCTTCCTTGACCGTCGCGGCCAATATCTCCTTCCATGCGAAACTAGCGAAGCGACACGACATCACCTGGGAAACAAGGCTGATCGAAGCTCTGGGGTTGGAGCAGTATATCGCTCGCTACCCAGAACAGTTATCTGGAGGACAACAGCAGCGCGTTGCGATAGGTCGAACCCTCGCTGCCAAGCCTCGGCTTATCCTTGCCGATGAACCGACCGGCAATCTCGACGAACAAACCGGTGACGCCGTACTTGACTTGATCCTTGATCTGGCGAGAAGCGCGGGATCGGCGCTGCTGCTCGTCACGCACTCGGCCCGCCTAGCGGCTCGCCTGGATCGTACCGTACTCCTTCGCGGTGGGAAGATCGCCGAATGAGCGTTGAAGCATTCATCGCCCTTTTTTCGCACTGGCGTCGGAAACCCCTGCAGCTGTTGACGTTGGTGATGGGTATCGCGCTCGCGACGGCACTGTGGTCCGGTGTGCAAGCGATCAATTCCGAAGCAAGGGCAAGTTATGCTCGGGCAGCTTCGCTTTTAGAGCAGGGGGCGCTAGCGCAAATCGTAGCCGACGACGGCGCCGGCATCCCACCCGAAATCTATGGGAAACTTCGGCGCTCCGGTCTCAGGGTCTCGCCGGTTGTTGAAGGGCTAGTGCGCCTTGGGACAGCCCGCATCCGGTTGATCGGTATAGACCCTTTGACTATGCCCCGAGATAGCCAAACGGTCGCCATTGAGAGCGGAAG
This sequence comes from Hyphomicrobiales bacterium, assembly GCA_900467745.1. Classification (GTDB taxonomy): domain Bacteria; phylum Pseudomonadota; class Alphaproteobacteria; order Rhizobiales; family Rhizobiaceae; genus Rhizobium. The sequence goes on along the minus strand of UBQW01000047.1, from coordinate 5,890 downwards.
CGCTCTCACGAGCTTCTTCGATCCACGCGGGCAGCTTTTGGTGTCGAGCACCACAGCTGAACAGCTTCGTGGCAATACGGATATGAAAGTCCGGATTGACGAGAGTGTGCCGGAGGGCGCAGCCTTCCTGGACATCGCTGTCGCAGATCGACTCTTGGACAAGCACGGTCAGATCGATCGTATGGTTGTCGCCCCGGAGCAAAGTTTAGCTGCCAGTTCTTTGGAACAGCTCCCGCCTGGACTCGTTGTCCGCAGACCGGCCGATCAACCGGATGTCGCGCGACTGACCGACAGTTTTCATCTGAACCTAACCGCCTTTGGTTTCCTTTCCTTCGTCGTCGGTCTCTTCATCGTCTACTCGGCAACAGGTCTTACGTTCGAACAACGACGAGGCACATTTCGAACGTTGCGATCTCTTGGGATCTCCCTCCGTCAGCTGACAGCGATGCTCGTTGTTGAGCTTTCGGTACTCGCTTTGGCATCCGGCGTGATCGGAGTCATACTCGGATATGTGATTGCGTCGATCCTCATGCCAGGTGTCGCAGCAACCCTTCGAGGACTTTACGGGGCCAACGTCTCCGGGTCACTCTCAATCCGCCCGGAGTGGTGGCTTGCTGGCCTGGGGATAGCGCTTGCCGGAACGGCGATTTCTTCCGCTCAAAGTCTATACAGGGTCTGGAAGCTCCCAATTCTCGCCGCCGCGCAACCGCGAGCTTGGGCACGGGCGTCTGCGCGAGGACTGATGATCCAGACCGGCGTTGGGGGAATGTTCCTGTCACTTGCTGGCGCTTTAGCGCTGACGGCGACGGGCTTGGTGGCTGGTTTCGCGGTGCTTGGATGCCTGTTGCTAGGAGCAGCACTTTTGCTTCCGTCGGTTTTGGCAGCCATGTTGAATGGAATGCAACGTTTGTCCCGCAGCGCCATAACCGAATGGTTTTGGGCTGACACGCGTATTCAACTTCCCGGGTTGTCGCTGGCTTTGATGGCACTTTTGCTGGCGCTGTCGGCTAACATCGGCGTTGGCACGATGGTTTCCAGTTTCCGGCTGACGTTTACCGGATGGCTCGATCAACGGCTTGCCGCCGAGCTTTACGTCACCGCCAAGGATGAAGCCGAGGCGGCGAGGTTGCGAGCTTGGCTTCCCTCGCACTCGATCTCCGTCTTGCCAATCTGGAGCATCGAAGGTGATGTCGCAGGGGAGCAAATTCAGATCTTTGGGGTCGCGGACGACCCAACCTACCGCGAGCATTGGCCACTGATCGCATCACAGGATGGCGTTTGGGACACGATTGCAAAAGGTGAGGGTGCTCTCGTCAACGAGCAGATGTGGCGTCGCGGCGCGGCAAAAATAGGTGACGCAGTAGCCATGCCCGGCGGCTGGAATGCGAAAGTCGTCGGAGTCTTCTCTGACTATGGAAACCCAAACGGGCAGGTCATCATCGGGATTGACGCTATGACTGCTCATTACCCGCAGGTCGCCAAGCTCCGATATGGCGTTCGTGTTTCTCCTAATAAATCGGGTGATCTGAAGCGACAATTGATCGAGGACTTCGGCCTCCCGGAGACTGCTGTCGTAGATCAAGCCGCGTTGAAGAGGCAATCGCGAGCGATTTTCGACCAGACATTCAAGGTTACCGCCGCGCTAAACGTCCTCACCTTGGCCGTAGCCGGTTTCGCCATGTTCTCAAGTCTCCTGACCCTCTCCGCAATCCGGCTTCCCCAACTTGCGCCTGTCTGGGCGATGGGGGTGCCTCGGCGTCATCTGGCTTTATATGAGGTCGCCCGAACGCTGGCGCTGTGGCTAGCTACGTTTATCGCGGCAATTCCCGTCGGTTTAGTATTAGCGTGGGTGCTGCTGGCAATTGTGAATGTTGAAGCCTTTGGATGGCGGCTTCCAATGTTCGTGTTTCCCATGGACTGGCTGATGCTGGGTGCAATCGCCTTTCTCGCGGCCGTCGCTTCGGTTTTTCTTCCTGTCCGTCGGCTTGCGACGATCGATCCGGCCGATCTGCTTAGGATTTTTGCCAATGAGCGGTAGAGCAGCTGCTTTGATTTTGGTAGTCGCCGCCATGATGGGTTCAGCGGGAGAAACGCTAGGACAAGGGTTCGCTGGATTAGGATCGGACGCCCAGGGCTTCGCTATTCCAGAGCGCGGACATGAACTTTCGTTTCCGAGAGATCATGGGGCGCATCCGGAGTATCGCATCGAATGGTGGTACGTCACTGCCAATCTCAAGGGGCATGACGGCAAGCGATACGGAGCGCAGTGGACACTCTTCCGATCAGCACTCGCCCCGGAAAGCAAGGCTGGCTTCGCTGACCCTCAGATATGGATCGGACATGCCGCTGTCACGACGCCCGACCACCAATACGTTGCAGAGAGGCTCGGCCGGGGCGGCGTGGGCCAAGCGGGGGTTGAGGCTGCGCCGTTCCGCGCCTGGATAGACGAATGGACAATGTCAGGCGTCGGCAATTCCAGCGCCGATTCTTTATCAAACCTTTCGTTGAGAGCCACTGGGCTGGACTTCAGGTACGCTCTGGACCTCAAAGCAACGGACTCTCTCGTCCTCCAAGGTGATCAAGGGTTCTCGCTGAAGTCGGCGAGCGGGCAGGCAAGCTACTACTATTCCCAACCCTTCTACGAAGTCTCCGGGACTATCGATTTAGCGGGAAAGGCGATCACGGTCAGTGGCAAAGCTTGGCTCGACAGGGAGTGGTCCTCGCAACCGCTGGCTTCGGACCAGACGGGGTGGGATTGGTTTTCCCTGCACTTGGCGAGCGGCGAGAAGCTGATGGCATTTCGTCTCCGCGATGACAAGAACGGATTTATCTCGGCAAACTGGATCTCTCCTGATGGACGCACAATGCCGCTGACCGGTGACCAGGTTCGTCTCACGCCATTGCGGACCGCGAGGGTCGATGGAAAGCAGGTACCGGTGTCCTGGCGGATTGAGGTCCCGTTGAAATCGCTTGATGTTCAAACTCAACCGGTGAACGATCAATCTTGGATGACAACGTCCACCCCATATTGGGAAGGCCCCATTTCCTTTCATGGCTCAACCACCGGTGTGGGGTACTTGGAAATGACAGGGTACAAGTGAAAATAGTAAGCTGCCAAAACAGCAATGGCTGTGCCTTGAGGTGTTGCCTCAATGTCACGTCTGCCCGCCAACGCATGAAAGCCACTATCATAAGGTGGTCCTAGGGCGAGGGCGACCTATCTGCCCGGTCAGAAGCCATCAAATCTCTGGTGGCACAGACGCGTAGGTTGTTTTTGAAAATCTCTGGTCTCTTGGTCGCCGCCCTTATTTCATCCACATCATCCGTTTTAGCAGCGGATTTGGTTGCTCCGGTAGAGCAGGCAAATCCCGTGCAGCCGGTATCCGGTTTCTATATAGGGTCGCTCTCTTCCGTAAATTTCTTGGACGATACTAGTTTCGGTGTGGGTGGAACCACGGTCTCGACCGATTACGACGTCGGCTTCTACAGTGCCCTGCGCGCTGGTTACGACTTCGGCGCTTACGGTTTCGTTTCGCCGCGTGCGGAATTGGAACTTGGCTACGGCACAGCATCGGTCGATGAGCACAGCGTCGGTGGCGTGGGTCTCGGCGGCATCAATTCCTTTGGTGATGCCCGGACATTCCAAGGCTACGTAAATGGCTACCTGGATATTCCTCTGGCTGCAGATGGCGCGATGAGTGCCGTTACCCCGTATGTTGGCGGCGGCGTCGGCTTCATGAACCTCGACTTGCGCAAGCAGGGAGTTGCAGGCATCGCTACGTTGATGGACGATAGCGACACCGCGTTCGCCTATCATTTGGACGCGGGTGTCGGGATCAATCTGCAGGGAATCGGCCTGTTCTCGAACGTCTCACTCTTCGACAACACCACGCTCGACATCGGCTACCGGTTTACTGCGGCCGATAACTTCGACTTCACATCGCAGGCGGGCACGACGTCGAGTACTGATTTCCGCAGCAATGCCGTCACCTTCGGTTTCCGCAAGAGCTTCTGAACAGTTGGGCGCAGTGTGCTGTACGCACACTGCGCCTGCGGTGTTCGAATGTGCGGTTGACGGCAAAGCCCTACTTTTTTAATTTTCGAGGGGCTGCTCGAACTACGCTGTCGCTAGCCGGATATTGACGGCCCTTGGCCCTTTGCCGCGAGGGTCCGTCTCTGTGTCGAATGAAACCTTTTGGCCATCGCGGAGCGACTGGATCCCCGATGCTTGAAGGGCGGAAACATGGACAAAGATATCCGCTGATCCATTGTCAGGTGAGACAAATCCAAAACCTTTTTCGGCGTTGAAAAATTTCACCGTCCCAGATGCCACTTTAGCCCCCCTTGTTTTTTGCTGGCAGAAACCATGCGATCTTCTTGAAACGTCCGCAACCATACCGGCTTGGAATTTACTCAATAATCCAAAATCTTTTTTCCAATTCGGATGTCGCAGAAGATAAGGGCAGTGCAGCCGTGATCGGTCCCCCATGTCGATCCACTCCATCGAGCCGTTCATACGTTCGAACCCGAGCGACAACCGACGCTGTAGCCTTGCTAGCGGCATGGTCGCACCGTAGCGCTGACGACGTCCGCACCGTTCCGTTCATCCGGCCGACCACATGTGAAGCGGCGGACCACGACATCGTTGCATCTGAGCATGACGCGCCGAAAAAGCCTATCCACTGTCTCTGCCCGTAAGGAGCTTCTCCCCACGCGTCAGATCGCGGCGGGCAAGGGCCGAGAAAACGTGCTTGTCCCCAAGCCAGACCAAGGCCTCACCTGCCTTCCCAAACGACCTCAGATCGTGTCCCATGAGATGGTGTAAGTGCCGACGAGGCCACCGTACTCTCCGGCGAGGCCGGGAGGATCAACGCGCCACGGCTGGCAAGCTGATGATTGGATCATCGCTCATTTTGCCGATGGTTTCTACTGTCATGTAACGCGACCGTTGCACCGCCCACTCATCGTTCTGCTCGAGGAGCATTGCACCGACGAGCCTGACAATGGCGTCTTCGTTCGGGAAGATGCCGACGACGTCCGTCCGCTTCTTGATTTCTCCATTGAGACGTTCGATTGGATTCGTGGAGTGAAGCTTGGTCCAATGTTGCTTCGGAAAACTCATATAGGCCAGGACATCGTGCTCGGCCTCATCCATGATCGCAGCGAGCTTGGGCACTTTAGGGCGGATCTGATCGGCGACATTGCGCCATTGGCTGCTTGCGGCCTCCGGGGTCTCCTGAGCGAAAGCTGTTCCGATGAAGGCGGAAACGACCCGCCTGCCACTCTTGCCTGCATGCGCCAGCACATTGCGGGCGAAGTGGACCCGGCACCGCTGCCAGCTAGCGCACAGGACCTTGGAGACGGCAGCCTTGATGCCCTCGTGGGCATCGGAGATGACCAACTTAACGCCGCGTAGGCCTCGTCGCGTCAGCTTGCGCAGGAACTCTGTCCAGATCGGCTCAGCTTCTGAGGTCCCGACCTCCATACCGAGGACTTCTCGTCGACCATCGGTGTTGACGCCCACCGCGATGATGGCGGCAACAGAGATTATGCGACCACCGCGCCGCACTTTGAGGTAGGTGCCATCAACCCACAAATACGGCCAGTCGCCCTCGATTGGTCGATCGAGAAAGGCTTTGACCTTGTCATCGATCTCCTCGCACAGGCGGGAAACCTGGCTCTTTGAGATGCCGCTCATCCCCATGGCTTTGACGAGATCATCTACGGAACGCGTCGAGATGCCCTGAATGTAAGCTTCCTGGATAACAGCTGTCAGCGCCTTCTCGGCCATGCGGCGTGGCTCGAGGAAGGTTGGGAAGTAAGACCCTTTACGCAGCTTTGGGATACGCAGCTCTACCGTACCTGCACGGGTCTCCCAGTCACGGTCGCG
>UBQW01000020.1 GCA_900467745.1 Hyphomicrobiales bacterium | reverse complement strand
AAACTTTCCCGGGCCAAGGCTACGCTGCCGTTTTGAGAAATGGCTTTGATGCACCGGTCCCTTGCTAAGCGGAGTTTCGGGCTTTCGCTTAGTGGCCAGCGGTAGCGCATAGCCATCAACGCGGCCTCTGGACCGTCTATCTGGACACGGCACCCATTGATGATCCGCACATGCACTGGCATAGCCCATCGGAGCATGAAATCGACATCTATAACCATAGCCATGAGAGACTCCTTCCGCAGGCTTGGGAGGTTAACCTCTGTGCGGAGAGCGCGTTCCACGCCGAGATGTTTGGTCCGCAACCGCACAAGTTCGAAGTCCCCCGGAGTTTCCCCAGCCCCCTCAGGTTCGCTGTCAGACAGGAGAACGCGTCGGGCGTGCCAGCTTGTCCTTAAACCGGGATCAGCTCGTCAGAGCCGCAGGTCGAAATGTTTCGCATTGATCGTTCGGCGGGCCGACCGCACCACTCAGGTTCTCACGAGCACCAAACCCAGCTAAAGCCGAAGGCAATGCCCGATTTCACACTCGCAAACGCTCGATGCTCACGACAACAGACTGCAGCAAGATGCGTTTCACCGGTAAGCGTGCGGTACAGAGCAAGTTATCTCGCTAACTAATAATGGCGAGATGCGCCCTAAGTTAGATGTTCAGAACGATGGTAGGCGGCGCTCGCGCGACAAACGTCAATCTTGAGATCCAGCGGCTGACCTTGCGGCAATCGCATTTATTGCGATTTTTGGGAGCGGGTTTTGACAAATCAACATTTAATCTAAAGTCGCTGTGGGCCCGCGCAACAACAAAAAGGCCCCGGCCGGAGCCGAGGCAGTTTTCCCCTAGTCGCATTGTTGCGTATCAACGCGAGTGAAATCAACGTTGAAGAACTCACGGTGTTCCGAGCCGGGCATCAATTGATGAAGCGCACCGCCAACATTAGGCGATCACCCCGGGTTGGAGGTGAGGCTCGATGATAGCAGGAAGTATCCTGGACGAAACCTGTTCCCGCCGGGCCTTCGATCGTGATTTCGTTCTCCCTTCCGAACTGTTTGTATACGGCTTCTGGCGAGGCTCTCGCCGACCCGAGAAGCATTCTTAAAGGCTTAGACTTGTGCGACCGCTTCATCATGACATGAGCCCCGGAGAAGCGATCGGTATCAGTGATGTAGAAGCTCGCGTACACGAAGCTGTAGCCGCCTACATCGTAGTGATAATCAATAACGCCATGTTTGAGCCGCCGACGCTCCTCATCGTTCATGGCCGATGCAAAGCTCCAGTCCAGTATGGTGACGATCTTTCGGGGCTCGTGCCCGAGATATTTCCGTACGATGGACCGAAGAATTGGGTCATCAATCACCTTTTGGACTGCGGAGCATCGCTCTGGCTTGGTGATGCCACCGATCGGCATGAGCCTCCCGTCAGCTGCGACGCCATCTTTGACGTCAGAGTATCGGAACGTCGGCCCGGTAGGATCGTAAATGGCGTGTAATGGCTCGGACAGGGCGAATTCCCTGATCTGATCGACCAGGTACCCAGGCAAATTCAGCCCAACAAAAACCGCTTCATCGCGAATTGATTGCACGATGTCAGGCACATTTGCATGAGGAAACAGGGTCGGCATGCTCCATCGGCCCACCGGTTTCCGTTTGAATAGCTCGGCTGCTCCTCTTGCGGAGCTGTATCCAATTCTGACTAACCTGAACCGTCCAAGCATGTATGCTAAATCCTTGGACTTGATGCGATTGATTATGCCTCCCCTACGCATGCGCTCTCTCCGGTTGTTGACCCCGTATTAGCTGCCGCATACAGATCATAATCCCTCGGCAGTTTGAGCACACGAGCCGAAAACCGACTTTAAGTGGTAGAGACCACTCAACAAACGGATGTATTTTGATAACTTGAATCTACGTCGAGTCCTAGCGCGGGATGCAATTCTAAAGAGCGTCTTCCCGCCGAGCCGTTCGGCGCAAATAGATGGGCCGATCACAGACCAATGAGCCGCTCGTACTCGCGCTCTGGCGTGCCATATGATCCGCGGGCAAGCGCCTCGAGACCTTTCCTGTTACGTATTGTCACAATTCCTCTTGTTGACCTTATCAGGTGCTCACCTTCCAACGTATGGAGCGCAGTTGTGATGCCCGGTCTGCGAACTCCTACGAGAAATGCGATGTAATTGTGGGTGATGTTCATCTCATTCGCTTGAAGCCGATCGTGACACATTAACAACCAGCGCGCGAGTCTCTCTTCGACCGAAAACTTGGAATTTGCCAAAGATGTGTATGCTACCTGACATGCAAAAATATGGAGATATTTGATCATCGGAATCTGCAGTGTAGGGCTCGCCAGAGTAGCATCACGCATCGCAGTGATCGGAAGCCTGTAGGCGGCACCGGAGACGTTCATCTCAATGAAGTACGGAACAACGTCGTCACCGATGATCGTCGAGCTTGGCACAAACCCCTCGCGGCCGAACATGCCAGCTTCGGTAGTTCTTCCGTCCGGGGAAACAGCCATTACGGTACCGATACCGCTTTCAGGAAAGTAGACGAATTCGAGCTTTTCACCCGGCTTTGCGATATTAAAGTGCGTTTCTAGTTCAACCTCTTCCAGATGAGGCGCTAGGAGCTGGAAGTCTTCGGGAGCCAAAGCGGAAAGCATCTTGTTAGAAATCAGGTCTTGTCTCATTGGCTCGGTTCCATATCTCAGGGCAGACGGTCGCTTTGCGTTTGAATTGATACAAACCGAACTCTGCCTGTATCTGCTTCTAGGAACCAAAACATCAAGGCGGCGTTCTCTGCGCATGCGATACTATTTCCACATCCGCGAAGGAACTGATGTTGAAATCGATGAAGAAGGCACCGACTTGCCTTCCATCGACGCTGCTCACGAGGAGGCACGTGAAGCAGCACCAGAGATCGTTTCTGAAATGGTTCGTGGGCGAGAACGCATCGATGGCAAGACATTCGAGGTCACTGACGAGACCGGTCGCGTGACTACTGCTATACCGTTCGCGTCCGTGGTACGCCTTGACTCAACCCCGCAGCTATTTTGGTGTCTAGTCCGGATTGCGCATAACCTTATAGCTTCTTCTTTCGGGATTTACCAAACCCACAAATCTATGGCGTCCCCGCCGCTTATGAGTGGCGTAGAAGTTGATCGATTTGAACAGCGTTGCGGGTACCGATCCGACGATATCGAGAGGGGCACCAGCTTGGCGCTTGTCCGTCTAGTACGATAACTCCGCAGTGTCGCCCGCGGAGCGATGCATCCGCGAATTCGATCGCGCATTTCCTCCAATCGCCTGCGATAGGCGACTTGCTTCCTCCGCCGTCATCGACGTTCGCAAATTCGAAAACGTATTGTTTTTCTTCTCTGTACAAAAACGCGAGTTCGGTCAGTCTCCATCTCGGGCTTAGACGCTGGAGTGAGCTAGGATCGACCTCGACAGGGTCAGCTTGTGCAGCAGTATTTACGGGTCTTTCACCAAACTTCCCACGGGAGTTCTTCAAATGATGTACCGTTTAACCCTCGCGGACAACAGCGCCAATCGGACTATCTTTTGATGATGCTGAATACTTTGACCTTATTGCGATCCTAGAGGCCCAATCCATGCCAGTGATCGAAGTTCAAACCGATGATCGCCGATGGCCGGATCTTTCTACCAACCGTTTGACTGGGGCCGAACTTCTCCACCGAAGAGGAGATCGAGACTAGGTTCAGTGGTTCCGGCCAACGCCCCAAACCATGAATATAAAAGAGGCTGTAGCGGCAAACGCGGCAATGGCGAGATTGGTATCCATGATGACCCCCGTTAATTCGTGCGCCAAGAACGCACTACAGAACGAGAATGTTCCAGGGGCCGCATGTCTCAGATTTCGCGTGCTTCCTTGTTCACAATTGCTGCTGTCAAAGCACCATGGTTCGCCGCCGCTTCCACCGCTGTGCGGAGCGGTGGCGCTCTCATCACCACGTTCGGACGAAGCTAAGTCCGCAGAGACCGGCCTCTTTTGGGGTTGTTCGAGACAAGGCAGAACGTCGAGAGAACAGAAGCGGGTCTGTTGTGAATAAGCACTCGGAACTAATCGCGCTCAACCGTGTTCTTCCCCGCCGAGATAGTCTCCTATGCTTCCTCGGTACGTGGAGGGCCTGGGGCCCCTGTAACTCTCTCGGCTCTCCACATCCTTTGCTTCGGAACGTGCAGCCTTCCGGCTCATTTTTCGTTCGACTGCGCTTGCTAGCTTTATCGCGGTTGAAAGGAGGGATGTCTTCCTGGGCTTCTCCACCGCTATGCAAACATCAGCTCCAACCGCGCGCGAGAGGATCGGCGAGACGTGGTGAATAGTGACTAGCGCGCCGGACAACCTTCAGATTGCGCAGCACCTTCAGGCTCGTCGCGAGCTCGAACGAAACCCGGATTAAAAACTGCCCTTCATTTCTGCGCCCGGTCTTCATGGAGATCAATAACGCTCCAGGTCCCATCGGCATTTTCTGAAATGCCGTATCGTCTCAGGGTCACCACTTGCATCCACCTTCCAGCAGTGAACGTCACGAACTGTTTGTTTCTCTAAATGCTGCTGGTGACGCGAGGAACAGAACGGCTTATTCCAGGTTTATTAATATCGTCATGTAGAGTTAAAAGCGCTGCATGGCGATAAGGTGAAGAGCTGGCCCCCTCAAAGCGATCGGCTCTTCGCCGCTTATCTTTCCGAAAATTTTGCCGTCGCTGTCGAAGGGTCAAAAAATGGCTACGAACAGTCGAAATCACATTACGATTTACGTCGGTGGCTTGCTTATCACTGGTTTTATCATTGCTGCCGGCGGACTCTTTTATGGGCACCTTCAGCAAAGCCCAGACACTTGGTCCGGTATGACGCAGCGATGAGGTCTTGACAGCGATCTAAAATTTGATCGGAGGAACATCATGGAAAACGCTAAGGATGGCAAAGCTGGAGCTGATGGGAAGCCAGGGAAGCCGGGTGCTGTCCCTCACGGCGGAAAAGGCGGCGCGGGAGGTTCGGGAGGTAAACCCGGCAAGGCTGGCAGTAGCACGCGGGACCGTAACTGACGGCGATGAGCGATCGAAATAGATCGTCCTGCTATCGGCGAAGGGAACAATTCGTTGCAGCGTGAATTCTACCCCGCCGAGATAGTCTCCCAACGTCTTGCTCGGCACGTGGAGAGCCTAAAGTCCCTCAACGCTGGTTGGCTCTCCACACCTCTCGTTGGAAAGAACAACGGACTGGGCCGTTTGCACTGTAACTTCGAGGCGATCTCATATCCCCTCTTCTGCAGGAACTGGAATGGTAGGAAGCGCGCTCCGTTCCGCCCCCTGGGCATACGAGAGCATTCCGCATGACCAACTACGGCCCGACCGTTCGCCTCGCCCCGCTGCTGCATCACCTCATCGAACACGGGTCAAAGAACCGCCGCCCGGAGTAGGAATAAGGCGGGGCGGGCGTGACCGACGTCCGTCTCATGCCGGGATACGAAGCAGACGACGAGAGCGCTGGAGCCGTGGCGGAAGGCTTCGGAAGATGCCAGCTTCTGGGCCTTGCTGGCCGACTGATTCTTCCCGGATGAGGACGGCGACGTCTACGCCGAACGCCTTCGCCGCGGCGGTTTCTACGTCGCCGCATCCGCCGACCAGACCACTCACAATATGGCGCACGACAATCTCGATGACGAAGGCTCTATCGGCATGAAGGAGCGTGCCGGCATCTGGCGAGAGGAAGGCTTGACGACCGTTACCAGTCAGCAGGTGGTGTCGGAAAAGGACGACGCCTTCCATGCTGACGCGACTGCCGGCATCGGTCGTTACACGCGACAGCCACAGGCGACCTCACCTCTCGTTCGCGGATACGATCTGGCGGTCGACCTTTCGCACGACGTCGTCGACGACGTGATCCCGACGGACATCAGCGTGATGTCATGATCTCCCGCATTGCCAGACGCTGCCCCGGAAACCGCTAGCTTATGAATTTAATGCGAGGCCGTGTGATGGTGCGGCCTGTCTGAATTAGACCACTGCATCTCGCCGCCGTTTTCGTCGGGGGGAAGTCGATGTCGCAGTCCTTCACGGGCTTCGTTCCCGGTGGCGTCTTGTGTTCGGTCGCATCTTCTGATCCGGTAATCACCGTGGGCTTTGCGCTGTGGACGCCGATCGACTTCCGGTCTGCCACTGACTTGGCGAGTTGTCTTTTGGCATCCTTTTCGACGTCGGACATCTCAATCGCGCTTCTGCGTAAATCCATCCGAGACCTTCTTCACTTCTGCATCGCTGTTGGCTTCACCGTTGGCGTCCCTCGCCCGGTCGGAATCGTCCTTCGCTGGCAAGTATTCCCGACGGCCTATTCTCCTGCGGGCCTTCCAATGTCGGCGAGTGGTCGGTAGTGCCTGGGGCACCGTCCTTTGGCTTGTTCATTCAGTTCTCCTATTGATAACCACTAACGCGAAGCGCGCGTCCGGCTCCTTTTCGTCGGAGGAACAATCCCGGTAATTCGACATTTCCTTACCGAGCGCGTGCGGTGTCAAACGGACGCGACAGGGGTGGTGAACATCGCGGTTTTTCCGTTTTCTCGCGATGGTCAACGGAACGGCCGACGAGCGCCTCACCTGTCCGGCATCGCCCTCACCCATCATTCGCAGGAGCTTGGATGTCGGACGATATGCAGTCGAGGAAGATCGCCTGGTTTGCGTCGCTGCCACCCGTCCTCCCGGCCGAGTTGACCGGCGTGTGGCGGGGCGAAGGCATTCCATCGGGCCATCCATTGGATGGCGTGCTGGAAAACCTGCAGTGGTTCGGCAAGAGATTCCACCCTGACTTCAGGGCGGATGCGCTGCTGTTTCAATGGCAGCCGGGACGCCTCATACCCATCGAGCCGTCTTTCTTCCCGATCCGGACCGTGATCCGCTTCGCAGCCTTCGGCAAGACGTCCGTCGCTCGAAACTGGTTTTCCCATTTGAACAAGCTAGTGCGCGCCCGCGACACGACCGCCTCCGTGAAGCTAAGGACGGTCGATGGAGAGGAGACGGGGGCGATGGTCTACGACCGGCAGCCGATCGTCGACTTCTTTCGGCGGATCGGAGAAGATGAGATTGCTGGCATGATGGTCGTCGAAGGCGGCAAGCAGCGTTATTTCTTCCGGCTCAAGCGCGTCGATCTTCCCGGACAGCAAGTTGGACCATAAATAGGGGCGGGTTCATGGAAACACCGGATCCGACGGCCGGAAGGCCCTGCGATACACGACTGCAATGATCCTCATGGCTGTTCCACCCTTTGGCACCGTCGGCTGGGCTCATTCAACCTCCGCGGCAGGCATTCTTTTTCCAGGATGGGGGTGGTCCGGACTGATCTAGGTGCTCATGGAATGCGACTGCCACCAGCGAGCAAGAGATTGCTCGGAGGATTTTCAGGCTCAGACCGGCGTACAAGATGTACGGTAGCTTCCCGAGGGAATAGTGACCACAGTTTAGTCTCAGGATCCTGCGCTTGGCTGTCGGCGCTCTTCAAAGCAAGTACCAAGCTGTCCGAAAGTTACGGCATCACGGCCGTGTCCCTCTTGGCCGGTATCATTTGAAGGCTGAGATCGTCCTTAGTTGCTCTGACATTCAATCGACCATCGACGATATCCCTTTCCTTGCGACCCCGGTCGCGGCGGACTTCAACCCCCGTAGTTGCTTGGGAAAATAATGTCCTGATCGACGAGCACATTGAACCTATATCCCGGCCTGATTTTGATCGTTGGCTGGACGTTGAGATTTTTCGAGATTGTCAGCTCGGCGACACGTCCAAACGCTTCGGCAAAACTTCGACGTGCCGCGTCTGAAGCCGTGTCCTGCGTTGCAAGCGTTGAACTCTCAGGCATCGACATGTCGATCCCTGTCCCTATGAGGGCGACAAGTGCGGCCGAACCGAACGTCCTGAAATAGTGGTTATCGACCTTGTCGTTGAAACCGCTGTAGCCTTCCGCGTCGGTCCCGGCCATACCGCCGATCTGAAGGGTTGAACCATTCGGGAAGATGATGTCGGTCCAGACGACGAGGACCCGGTTCTGGCCGAACGACACCTTGCTGTCGTAACGGCCAAGAAGCTTCGTGCCCTGTGGAACGAGCGTGTAGTGGCCGGTCGCACTATCGTAGACGTTCTGGCTGATCTGGGCCGTTATGCGGCCTGGGAGGTCGGAATTGATGCCTGTGATCAGTGTCGCGGGGATCACCGATCCACGCTTGAGTTCGTTACGTGACTGCTGAGGCACGACTTGCTTGGGCAGGTAGCCAAGATCCTTGATGTCTGCGTTGAAGAAATCTTCCTTGGACGCTTGTCCGTTCTGATCGACCTGAATGGCCGCGCCCGCTTTCAACGCTGCGGCATAGAGATCTTGCGCGCCGCTCGACGCGGTGTTCGATTGACGCGCGCCAGCAGATTGAGCGACCGGCGATTTTGCCGAGACATCTGACATGTCGACCTTGAGCGGCGAGTCGAGGGCCGCCCCCCTCGCCTGCAGGCTTGCCATGCGCTGGCGCTGCTGTTCGCGGAAGATCTGTTCTCGCTGTTCGCGAAGCATCCTGGCATTCCACTCCTCGTCCGATTCCATGCGGGATCTACTGGGCTGCCGTGGATCGATTTCTGGTTCCGCCTCAACCGGACGTGCGGCTTCCTGTTGCTGAGGGACGGGAGCTGGCTGAAACACCGGCTGCTGTTCCTCCCTGTCACCGATAATGCCGTCTTTAACACCCCGCTTAAGCTGGTCGGCGAAGGTCGAAGCTGGTGTTCCGAATCCGCCATCATTCGGATCGTGCTGACTAAACCTCAATCCACGTGAGGAGAGGCCGTAAACGAGAACGGCGAGGAACAGAACCAGGATCTCAATGCCGACGAAGAGAGGCACGCGATTGAGGCGCTTCATCCCCTTCTCGTCAGCCGATTGATTTGACGTTCCCAGTTGCAGCGATTGGACCATGATCGTCTCCGCCTGTCAGTTTCGCTTTAAGAGGGACAGTGGACTTGCCGGCGTCGCCACACCGTTGTTAAGCAAGTAAGCTCGGCCGAGCGACATGGTGTCCGTAGACAGGCGCGCGAGCACCTGCCCGTCTACGGAAGCAATCGAGTAGGCCAGATCTACCGACTTGTTTGCATCTTTCGCGCCGACGCTCTTGTCATCGGTAACGACTGCAAAGCCCCAACCCTTCAAAGCCGCCTCGAGGGCGACGGAGAATTCGGACGTGTCCTTGTGCAGTTTGATAGGAGTGGTCGTCGATCCGGCTTGCTCGGCGAACCGACCTGCCATGTCGCCGGCAATAGAGCCCGCGGCTGGCCCTGTGACGTCACCGGGCGCAACGCTGGCGGTGAGCCCGTCGGTTGCCGTCTGACATCCCGCTAGGCCGAGGGCGATTGCAATCGGAATGAGGCGATGGAGCTGCATAATTCACCCTCCCCGCCGGATCGTGATCTTCTGCTGTTTCCAGCCGACCCCTGATATCAATACCGCCTTGTCGATATTGTAGTCGACGATCATCATGTCGTTCTTCATCCGGTAATTGACGATACGGTTCTGGCCGCCCGAGACGACGAACAGGACCGGCGCGTCCTGACCGGAGATCGCGCGGGGAAACTGGATGTAGGTCTTTTGCCCATCGGAATAGACCCGCTTCGGCCGCCATGGAGCGCTTCCGCTCAAGGCATAGGAGAAAGCAAGCTGTTCGGGAGCGACACCGCCCTCCGGCCCAGTCATGGCCTGGATGCGGGCTTTGATGTCGGAGAGCTTTATGGCGGCGTCCTCGGGATATTCGAACCCGACGCGGGCCATGTATTGCGTCGGATGTGACTTCAGCTGGATATGATATGTCCGACGCGAGGTCGTCACCACCATGGACGTGACAAGCCCCGGCTCGGCTGGTTTGACGATCAGGTGGATGGCTTGGCCGCCGGCGGCACCTGATGTGGCGGGCTCGACTTTCCAACGCACAGTGTCGCCGACCAGTACGTCGCGGACAATTTCGCCGCCCTGCAGCTCAATATCGCAGACCTGGAGGGGTGAGCAGACGACAGACGGCTGCGTCTCACCGAAGAGAAAGATCACCTTGCCGTCTGGTCCACGTGTTACCATTCCAGCCTGCCCTCGCCATTTGCCAGAAAGGTTCGTCCCCTTTGCCTCATTGCTCGATAGGCTTTGCGCGATCGCCATGGAAGGGACCTCGGTCGATATGGCAAGTGCCAGCATGCAGAGAAGCGCGACGCGTTTGTGTTTGAACCTCATTTCAGATCCTGCCCTCAAAGTTGCGCGGTCCAGTCGAAATCGGTCACATAGACGCCGATCGGATTGAGCCTGATTGTTGCTTCGTCTTGTGGTGAGGTGATCGAGACGGTCGCGATCCCTCGGAAGCGCCGGGTTGCGACCTCCTTGCCTTTCCGATCGCGCTCGTACTCGGTCCAGTCGATCTGATAGGTCTGGTTCGAAAGCGCGACGATGTTGTTGACCTCGATCGCAACGGTCGCGTTGACCGCCTTTTCGAACGGCGAGTTGCCGCGAAACCATGCATTGACCTTTTGCGTCGAGGCATCGCTCGTCCGCAGCAGGGCATAGGTGCGGTCGATATATTGCTTCTGGACAACGGCATCCGGCGTGATCGAACGGAAGCTGGTCACGAAATTGCCGAGCGTCGCGCGAACGACCCGCGTATCGGCGTATTCGATCTGCTGCGGGAAGCCGCCGGAAACCGTGTTGCCGAGTTTGTCGACCTCGACGATGTAAGGAACGAGCTTGACCTGCGTGCTGAGATAAAGCGCGTAGCTGACGCCGATAACGGCCAATCCCAGGCTCAAGATGCCAACGGCCCGCCAGGCGGAGGCAGCCTTTACGTAGGAGCCGTAACGTTCTGACCATTCCTGCCTTGCGGCAAGATACGGGTTCTCAGGTGCCGGATGCCCTGCCATGTGTGTGATCCTGTCCTTGAATTATGGTTTGTCCGGTCTTTCCGGAGGTGTGGTCGGAGCAGAAGGATTGCCCCTAGCCTGATCGAGCTTCGCGTTGGCAAGGCCAAGAAGGGAACCGGCATAGGCGCCGGGAGATCCAATGGCCTTCTCTTTGGCAGCCGATCCGGCAGCCATGGCACCGGAGCTGAAGCTTGCGCCCATACCTCGAAGCACCGAACCCGACACCGACGACCCGCCGGCACGCGCTGCCTGCGCGGCCGCAAAGCCGGCGCCAACCGCGCCGGCGCCCAGAAACGCACCGCCCGCCGCGAACGAGGCCGTCTGTCCGCCATGGCGGATTGTCTCCATGCCGCCCGAGACCGAAGCTCCCTGTACGACGCCCTGGATGATGTTCGGGACATACATCGCTATGATGAAGACGACGACCGAGATGCCGGCAATCGCGAGTGTAGTGATGAACTGGTCGCTCTCGGCTGTGGGTGCCTGTGCGAGGCCGAGTAGGACGTTGGATCCGATCTTGGCGATCATGACCAAAGCCATCAGCTTCATCCCAACTCCAAAGGCATAAACCAGATAGCGGATCGCAAAGTCTTTGGTGAAGGAGGAGCCGCCTAGCCCGAGCATGATCATCCCCGCCAGTAGGCCAACATACATCTCGACCATCACCGAGACGAAGATCGCCGCGACGAGCGAGAAACAGATGACAACGATGCCCATGGCCAAGGTCGCGGCGATCGCCAGGGCATTGTCCTCAAAAACACCAAACTTCGCCTGTTGCGACATCTGGGACGCAACGCGAATTCCGGCGTCGAAAATGTCTGCTGGCGAAGCTGCACCGCCACCGGCGCCGATTTGGAAAAGGCTGTCGACGACCGCTTTCGCGAACGTCGGACCCTGCGTAAGCACGAACGCAAAGAAACCGATAAACATGATGCGCCGGACGAGCTCGGCAAACCAACTGTCCAGCGACGCTGCCTGGATCGCGAGCCACACCGCTGCAATGCCAACTTCGATGCCTGCAAGGATCCAGAACAGTGATTTCGCTGCGTCCATGATGGTGGTTTCCCACCCTCTGGCAGCCGTTGAGACCTGATTTTCCAACTCCGTCAGGACTTGGCCTTGTTGAGCGACGGCCGGCACCGCCAAAGCGATGAAGGCGATGGCGGCAGCCAGGATGGTGCTTCCGCAACCGCGCTTCACCCTCTCGGTCGCATCCCCTGGCCCTTTTCGCGGATTCGTCTCCCAGAAGTCGAACCACTTCTCGTATGTCGCTCGTTGTTCATCACTCACCGGCAGCCCGGCGGCGCTCTCTCCACGCATCAATGTGACGGTGGTGATCGCAGCAATTCCCGCGATCACCGTGCATACAGAGCCGATCAATGCGGGGCGGGTCACCAGCGGGGCTCCATTTTCTGACCGGAGGGTATGGATTGGACGTCGGCGTTGAAGAATTTCTCGCGGCGCGCCTGTGCGAGATCCTTGTCCGTTTGCTCGCTTTGCAGCCAGGTCCCCATCATCGTCGTCTGCTGGGAGACAATGCCGCGGAGCTTCTGCATCTGGGCGACCTGCTGAGCGGCGATCTGGTGGCCGACCTGCAGCGCTTTCATCTGGCCGTCCGCCGACTGCGACATCGACCGCAGCTGGCCCATCGTATCTTCTTCACTGTCGAATTGATCGGCGGTGAGGTTTGCCGCCTTGAGCGTGCTGGAAATCGTATCGCGGTTCGTGTTCGACCACGTCTGATAGCTGGACGAAAAGCTTTCGGCGTTTGGCAAGTTTGTTTTCAGGTCCGAGTAGCTCTTGAAACGTTGCTTCAAGAGATCGTCGGCATTGCCCATGGAAAAAGCGATGCCTTGACCCTGATTGACGACATCACGGAGCTGGTTCAGATCGCCTTCGACCTGGCCCCAGATGTGGTTCGGAAGCTGGGCCGTATTCTGCAGCATGTTCTGGTAGATGTTGAGCTGGTTCTGGATCTGCTCGGCAAGCTGGGTAATCTGCTTGATCTGATTGTTGATCTGCTCGGTCGACTGACCGACAAGATGGATGAGCTCACCATTGTTGAGCATCTGCGTCATCTCGGTCGCGCCGGTGACCGCGCCTCCTGCGTAGGAGAGGGTGGGTGTCGCGGTCAGCCCGGCGGCGACCAACCCGGTCATTAAAGACTTACCAAGTTTTAAAAACTGGATTTCACTCATTGTGGTTGATCCCCCTTTCGATGAGCCACTGACCCGGCCATTCGTGGCCGTGGGTCAGTGAGAGCGCCCTGATGCGGGCTAGATCGGCCTTGCCGGAAGCGCCAACGAAGGAAAGCATGACCGGACCCAGCGACATGTCGAAGAGCCTGCGGCCGTCGGGCGACGTCACGTAGTATTCGCATTTCGGGATGGCGTTCGCGACGATCTCAATTTGCCGCTCGTTGAAGCCGATCCGCTCATAGAATTCGCGCGTGCCGGTTTCCCGGGCCGCACCATTCGGAAGGCAAATCTTGGTTGGGCAAGATTCCTTCAGCACGTCGATGATGCCCGAGCGCTCAGCATCGGAGATGGATTGCGTCGCGAGGATAACGGCGCAGTTCGCCTTGCGCAGCACCTTGAGCCATTCGCGGATCTTATCGCGGAACACAGGATGGCCGAGCATCAGCCATGCCTCGTCCAGAACGATGAGGCTCGGCGAGCCGTCGAGCCGCCTCTCGATCCGTCGAAAAAGATAGGTCAGGACGGGCACGAGATTGCGCTCGCCCATATTCATCAGCTGCTCGATCTCGAAACACTGGAAGCGCCCGAGCGTCAGGCCATCCTCTTCCGCATCGAGCAGCTGCCCCATAGGGCCATCGACGGTGTAATGATGGAGGGCATCCTTGATCTCGCGCATCTGGACGCCACTAACGAAGTCAGAGAGCGAACGGCCAGGCGCCGATGCCATCAATCCAATCTGTCGCGAAATCGCGTTTCGATGGTCAGGCGCAACCGCCACCCCTTGAAGCGAAACGAGGGTCTCGATCCACTCAGATGCCCAGGCCCGATCGGCGTCAGTCGAAAGCTCTGACAATGGGCAGAAGGCAAGAGTGGCCCCCGCCCCGCTTTCACCACCGATCTCATAGTGGTCACCGCCAACGCCGAGCGTCAGCGGCAGCATCGAATTGCCTTTGTCGAAGGCAAAGACTTGCGCCTTCTCGTATCGGCAAAATTGCGCAGCGATCAGCGCGAGAAGGGTCGATTTGCCGGACCCGGTTGGACCGAAGATCAAGGTGTGACCAACATCGTCGACGTGCAGGTTCAATCGAAAGGGCGTCGAGCCGGATGCCACCTGCATGAGCGGCGGTGCATCGGGTGGATAGAATGGGCAAGGGGCGGACGGCTGTCCTGACCAGACAGAGTTCAGCGGAACGAGATCTGCCAGATTGCGCGTATTGATCAGCGGTTCGCGGATGTTGCAGTACCAGTTGCCTGGCAGGCTGCCGAGAAAGGCATCGGTCGCGTTCAGCGTCTCGATGCGAGCTCCGAAGCCTTCCGCCTGGATGAGGCGACGAACCGCCTCCGCCTTCTCTTGCAGCGCCGACCGGCTTTCGTCGAAAAGGATGATGACGGGGGTGTAGTAGCCGTAAGCCACCAACTGCGATGAGGCTTCAGCGATCGCATCCTCGGTTTCGGCGACCATCGCCATGGCATCCTGGTCGATCGATCGGGATTGCGTCTGAAACAGCTGGTCGAAGAACGGCCGCACTTTCTGCTGCCACTTCTTGCGGGTCCGCTCCAGGCGCTGCTTGGCTTCCTCGGCATCGAGGAAGATGAAACGCGACGACCAGCGATATGTCAGCGGCATGAGGTTGAGGCTGTTCAGGATCCCAGGCCAACTCTCGGCGGGAAGCCCATCGATGGCGATCACACCGAGAAAGCGCCCTTCGACGCGCGGCGTCAGTCCGTGTTCGAGCTCTGCCGTCGCCAACCAGTCCAAGTACATGGGAACTTCTGGCAGGCGGACAGGATGGTTCTCGCCGGTGATGGCAAACCGAATGAACTGGAAGAGCTCGTCGTAGCGCGTGACGCGACTACCTTCGCGTTCGGAAACCTCTCGCGTCTGCATGCGCTGCACCGAGAGAACATTGCCGAGATACTGCTCGATCTCACGTATTGAGCGCCGAAACGCATCGAGAGCGGTGTCGGCATATTTTGCTGAGCGACTTTCGGTATCCGAATAAATGTAGCGAGTCAGGCCCGATCGGCGTCGTTCTGGCGGCCGATACGTCAGGATGAGCGCGTGCCGGCTTTCGAAATGTCCGCGCTCATGTCCAAAATGCCGCCGACGCTCGTCATCGATCAGCGACGTGACAGTGTCGGGGAAATAGCTGCGCTCTGCAGACGGGTACTCCGTCGTCGGCACCCGCACGGCCTCGACCTGAATCATCCAGCCTGTCCCGAGGCGCGAGAGGATCGCGTTGATCTGACGGGAGAGCTCGTTGCGCTCGAAATCAGTTGCGCTTTCTGAATCCGGACCGGCAAAATACCAACCGGCCATCAGGCTTCCATCCTTCAACAGAAGGATGCCGTTATCGACAAGACCCGCATAGGGAACCAGGTCAGCGAATGATGGACCTGTTGATCGAAATGTGCGTAACGCGACCATCGACAGGCCCTCAGTATCGGCGCCAGGGCGCGGAGGTTGGAAGATAATGCGCCCGATAGCGCATATGGCGGACATAGACTTTGCGCATCATGGGATCGGATTTCGCCATCATGCGGAGCGCGCCGACGACCACGATCCAGATCGCGACGCCGAAAAGGGCCGAGTAGACGGTCAAAACGACGAAGATCAGAATGATCGCCGCGAGCGCGGTCAATAACACGAGCTCACGATCCGCTCCCATCAAGAGGTTCGGTCGCGACAAAGCGCGATGGATCCGATTACGATGAAGCCCGGCGCCAGCGTCAGCCATGACGCCCCTCCCCTCGCCCGACCAGATTGGAGTTCGTGACAGCGGTTTGCTTGACGACAAACGAACCGCCGATTGAAGCGCCGGTCGAGCCGAAGAGGCCGACGATCGTCGTCGCGCCAAGCAGGATCCCTGCGACCAGCACCACATAAACCAACCGACGTGCGAAATCGTTGAGTTCGCCGCCGAAGATCAGCATGCCGCCGGCGATCGCCACGGCGGCAAGCGCTATATAGCCGGCTACCGGTCCCGTAATGGACTGCTGGATCTTCTCCAGCGGCCCCTCCCAGGGAAGCGATCCGCCCGAGCTTGCGAAAACGGGTGGGGCGACAAACAGAGCTGCCGCGAGGATACATAGCGTTGATCTAAGCCGCATGACGGGTCTCCTTATCGAGAGCCTCGATGTGATAATGGCCGTCGCTGAAACCGGCGACGCTTAGAATTTCGTTGACGCGACGTCCCTTTGGCGTTCTCTGGATGGCGATGATGAGATCAACTGCCTCACCGATGACCGCTTGCATCGGTTGCAGGCTTGCTTCCGCGGTCAGTTGCTCAAGGCGTTGCAGCGCCATGCGGGCCGAGTTTGCGTGGACCGTCGCGATGCCGCCTGGATGTCCGGTGTTCCAGGCTTTCAGGAGGGTCAGCGCTGCACCATCGCGCACTTCGCCAACGATGATGCGGTCGGGACGAAGCCGCATCGTGGTCTTGAGGAGCCGCGACATGTCGACCAGCTCACTTGTATGCAGGCTGACGGCGTTGTCGGCCTCGCAGCGGATCTCGGCGGTGTCTTCGAGAATGATCAGGCGATCTTCGGGTGAGCAGGCGACCATCTCCGCAAGAATGGCGTTCGCCAGCGTCGTCTTTCCCGATCCGGTACCGCCTGCAATGACGATGTTCGCTCGCTTCGCGACCGCAGCACGGATAACCTCCGCTTGCCACACGGTGATGTTGCGCGATCGAACATACTCGTCGAGGGGAACCAGCCGCGATGCTCGTCTTCGGATCGAGAAAATCGGTGCCGTAACGACGGGAGGCAGCAATCCTTCGAAACGATGGCCCCCAATCGGCAGTTCTCCGGAAATAATCGGCCTGCTCGTGTCGACTTCCACGCCAAGGACGTGCGCTACACAGCCAATTACCGTTTCAGCCGCCGAAGCCGCCATGTTGCCGAGCGTATTGATCGACCCACCCAGACGCTCGATGAAGAGCCTGCCGTCGGGGTTCAGCATGACTTCGATGACATCGGGCTCGTCGATCACACGACAGAGGTCCGGGCCGAGGGCATGTTCGAGCTTGCTGATCAGGCGTAACGTTGAATGACGGCTGCTGTCGGTCATAGAGGTATCCCGTCGCAGGTTTCTGGTTGCGGGCTGTCCACCATCCACCCGCAATGAGGTTGCTCTGAATTGGCGGTGACTGGTTGGTAGCTCGCCAACGCTGCGAGCGTCTACTCGCAGATCTGTGGGTAGGCAGCGGCGAGCCTTGGGTGTCATGTAAATGGCATGTGGTCTCTGCCATCCGGCCGGAGAATATAGCGTGGCCTGTTCCATCTGAAGCAGACAGAAGATCCCCGATCCGCAAGGCGGAAGACCGCATCGTGAGGAAATTGATGAGCATCAGTTGGGCGGGCGAGTCGTCGATCCCACAGCGACTTGCGCGGAATTAAGCACGTCGGGACATTGCCATCAGACACAAAATCAAGCTGTCGGGCTTGGATGCGAGGCGCGCCGAGCAGACGATTCGCACGAAACAGGTGTTCGACGGGCCTGTCACTGCATAGCCGGCTTGCAGAATGGAGTTGTTTCGGTCTCTCGATGGTGACTTTGCAATGAGGGCACGGACGGCGCCGAGATCGCGATAAAGGACTGAATTTTCGAGGAAATGTTTGTACGCGCTATGGAAAGCTGTGCAATCCATGGGTGGAGCAAGATTTCGTTAACTTTAAAAGGCTTGCAAGGGTCAGAGAATCGATGCACTCCTCAGATGCGTATTTTTCACGTTTTTCGGGCGTTTTCCGCATACGTGCCCTGATGGACGAAATGATGACCAAGACCACAAACAATGGCGACAGCCGCTCTTCACCACTCCGATCGAAGATCGCGAGTCATTCGGCGTCTCTTTCGGCCAAGCTTCAAGAGCACCAATCGAATATCTTCACGCCGCATGCGCGCAAGACCATTCGGTCGTTTTCTCCCTCGGAAGCCGCAAAGTTGCTCGGAGTGGCCGAAGGTTATCTTCGCACAAGTGCGGTCGAATTGGAAAAGAAAGCGTCCGACGGCTCGGAGCGCGACTTCAGTCCGGCGCTCGCCGGTGGCAGGCGCATGTATTCGGTGCAAGATATCGCCGCCATGCGCGCCCATCTCGACAAGCCGGCCCGTTCGAACGGCCGTTACCTGCCGCATCGTCGCGAAGGTGAGGAGCTGCAGGTCATCTCGGTGATGAATTTCAAGGGCGGCTCGGGAAAGACGACGACCGCAGCTCACCTGGCTCAGTATCTGGCACTGCGCGGCTATCGCGTCCTTGCGATCGATCTCGACCCGCAGGCCAGTTTGTCAGCCCTGTTCGGTAATCAGCCTGAGCTCGACGTGGGCGAAAACGAAACTGTCTATGGCGCAATCCGCTACGACGAGGAACGCCGTCCTATCCAGGAAATCATTCGCGGAACCTATATTCCTGATCTTCATGTCATCCCAGGCAATCTGGAACTCATGGAGTTCGAACACGACACTCCGAAGGCTTTGCTGCAACGCAAACCCGACGATATCCTGTTTTTTGCCCGGCTACAGGCTGCAATCAAGGATGTCGAGGACGCCTACGACGTCGTTGTGATCGACTGCCCTCCACAGTTGGGCTTCCTTACGCTGTCGGCACTGACGGCCGCAACGTCGGTACTGATCACCATCCATCCGCAGATGCTTGACGTCATGTCCATGAACCAATTCCTCGCCATGACAAGCGCCCTCTTGGATGAAATCGCCGAAGCTGGCGCCGAGGACCGCAACAACTGGATGCGTTACCTCATTACCAGGTTTGAGCCGACGGACGGTCCGCAGAACCAGATGGTTGCCTTCCTTCGCTCGATGTTCGGCGAAAACGTGTTGGTCAATCCGATGCTGAAGAGCACGGCCGTATCCGACGCAGGCATCACCAACCAGACACTATTCGAGGTGGAACGCGCCCAGTTCACCCGATCCACCTACGACCGGGCACTGGAATCAATGAACAACGTCAACGCCGAGATCGAATCCTTGATCAAAGCGACATGGGGTAGATCATGAGCCGGAAAAACCTCCTCCCGATGCTTCACAGCGAAGCCAAGGACGGGCAGCAAGCTGCTCCGCCGCCGCCGTCGCGACCACACCTCGACGCGCCGAGATCAAAGCCACTGGCCGCGATCAGCAAGTCGCTCGGCGACCTCAACGATCGCAGTCGCCGTGCCAACGAAATCGAGCGGAAGCTGGCTGAAGGCCAGGTTGTCATCGAGCTCGATGCCGCCACCATTGAACCTTCCTTCGTGCAGGATCGAATGGAAGGAGACCTCGATGGTCTCGTCGCATCCATACGAGAGCAAGGCCAACAGGTTCCGATCCTCGTTCGCCCTCATCCTGAACAATCGGGCCGTTATCAGGTCGCCTTCGGCCATCGACGCCTGCGGGCGCTCATTGAGCTCGGCTTTCAGGTCAAGGCAATCGTTCGAGAACTGAGCGACGAACAGCTGGTCATTGCTCAGGGCCAGGAAAACAACGAGCGTGAGGACCTGACGTTCATCGAGAAAGCCCGCTTTGCAGCGCGTCTTAAGGAACGGTTTGCCCGCGACGTGATCACGGCGGCGATGTCTGTCGATAAGAGCGATCTGACGCGGATGTTCAACATCGTCGATGCGCTCCCTGCGGATCTGATCGATGCGATTGGCCGCGCACCCGGCGTTGGGCGTCGCAGCTGGATCGAATTGACCGAGCTCCTTGAGAAAGCGTCTTCACCGGAAGATGCCACGCGCTATGCGCAGACCCTCAAGAGCCTGCCGTCGCAGGATCGTTTCAAAAGCATGATTGCCCATCTGAAGCCGCGTCGAATCACACGCGGTGCTCCAGATGTTCTTTCAGGGCCTGACGGGCAACGTCTTGCCCAAGTCAAACAGAACAAGACCAAGGTTGAGCTGACGATCGACAGGAAGGCAATGCCAGACTTCGCCGCCTTCGTATTGGAGCAGTTGCCCTCGATCTACGCAGAATACCGCACAAAACAGCAGCCAAAAAAGGAAGCGTAACCCGCAAAAGAAAAGAGCCCCCAAAACGTCGCCGTCCTGGAAGCCCCTATCTGTCTAAGCACCAGTAGAATCGCATTTCCGGGATTCATCGTCAAGAGTCTTTGGCATCGTTTTGATGAGCGAATTGCTTTTGCCTGAAGAAAGGTAAAGGACGATGCATACGGAAAGTGTGGCGACGCCGTTTGGGCGGCGGCCGATGACGCTTGCCTTGATCAGGCGGCAACAATCGGTTGCCGAGCTGAAGGCGGGGAAGACCTGTGACAAGTGGAAGGTTAAACGGGACGCCTCTGCTGCCATGGAGCAGCTGGGTCTTCAATCGAACAGCCTTGCAGTGCTCGATGCTCTGCTGAGTTTTTATCCTGAAAATGAACTGCGCCAGGATGGCCAGTTGGTTGTCTATCCTTCCAACCTCCAGCTCTCCCTCAGAGCCAACGGCATGCCTTGTTCTACGTTGCGACGTCACCTCGCCCTCCTGGTCGAGGCGGGTTTGATCGTGCGCAAGGACAGTGCCAACGGCAAACGTTACGCCCGCAAGGACGGTGCCGGCGACGTTGAACGCGCGTTCGGTTTCGACCTGTCTCCGCTCCTCGCACGAGCAGAAGAGCTCGCCGGGATGGCCCAGGAAGTGATCACCGCGCGCGCCGCCTTGCGTAAGTCTAAGGAAGATCTTACCATCTGCAGACGTGATGTGCGGAAGTTGATCTCGGCTGCCGTCGAAGAAGATGTCGAAGGCAGTGATTGGCATGCCATGGAAACAGCCTATGCGGCCATCATTGGACGCCTGCCGCGCGTAGCATCACTAGATGATGTCACCCGCGCTTTGGATGGAATGCTCGTTTTGCGGACAGAGATCCTCAATCGATTGGAAAAGCACGATAAATCGGTTTTTTCGGGCACCAATGATGCTCATATTGAGCGGCACATACATAATTCGAATCCCGAATCTCCTAATGAATTTGAACAAAGCTCTGAAAAGGAGCTGGAAGCGAAATCAGTGGAAAATACTCGGGCGAAGAAACAATCACGAGAACCTCTCAAGGTTTTCGCGCTGGGTACTGTGTTGAGAGCATGCCCGCAGATTGTCGGCTACGGGCCCGGCGGGAGCATCGCATCGTGGCGTGACTTCATGTCAGCCGGCGTGGTCGTCCGATCGATGTTGGGGATCACGCCCTCGGCATATCAACAAGCTTGTGATGTCATGGGGCAAGAGAACGCAGCGGTGTCAGTCGCCTGCATGCTCGAGCGAGCCAACATGATCAATTCGCCGGGTGGATACCTGAGAGATCTGACCGGCCGGGCACAAAGAGGTGCATTTTCTCTTGGTCCAATGCTCATGGCTCTATTGAGGGCAAATGCCGATCCCGAGCGGAGGGTTTGAGTTCGAGCGAAGAGGCCTTACGAGCAGCAAGACACATGGTCGCGGGGGATATTCCTGTGGGCCCTGGGATTTATCTGGTTCACGTTCGAGTTGGATGCAAAATACGGTACTGCGCTGCACGTGTGAGCGCTCCGCCTGCCGCAGAATGTTCGAGATACGTCCTTGGAAGAGCCTGGTGGCTCGCGTCAGACTTTTTTGGGGGTCGCTGTCCGATCGGGGATACAAGCGTGGGAGTTTCATCGGTCTGGCCCGAGGTCGTCCGGGCGGGGTCGTCATGTCACATGATCGCCAAAACCTGCGCCCTCCTGCCATGCAGGGTTCTTCAAATTCAGAGTTCCATCCATCTGATTTATCATTCACCAAGCGTATGAAACATTCAGATAATTCTGGATTTCGGAGAAGAGGATGGTAAGCGCCGGCCCGCAGTCCTGGGCGTTCTGGATGCCATCGCCGTCCTCGCGGCCATTTGCTTGACTAAGCCGGCGAATGGTGCTGGCACGAGCGTTGCAATGGTCTGATCAATGTTTTCGACGGCACGGGCTCCGGGGAAGCTTTGCCTGACGTTGCCGCAAAACGACCTAACGATCTGCAAGCGATCGTTTGGGGTGTCGCGTTTGGTCCTTGTCCACGCTGGGAGGTGACGGTCGACCGGAACGCGCCTGTCGCGCATCGGTTACGCTTTGCTTTACGACCTCGTTCAGGGAGAACTGCGTCTTGCGCTCAATCGCATTCAATCTCGAGCAGACATTCGCGATATCCGTCATTCTTCGAGACGGGAGGGACCATATTTCTGGGCTGGGGCATCAGCGGTGATCCTAGCGATCGATGTCTTTCAGACGAAGCGAGAAACTGCCCCCCGTGGTGAGCCCGACGTTTCGCAAGTACCTTCGCTCGACTTGTGGCCCCGATACCAGTGAGAAGAGCGCGCGCGTCGACGCGCTGCTTCCGTCGCGGTCTCCGACCGCAGTGCGGAAAGGATTCGTGTGTTGTGACGTGACATGACGGCGACATTCCACCGAGATGATACGACGGTGCAGGATGGGGAACCGTAAGACCGGGCTTCGCCTCAATGTTTCCAAGACTCTGGGAGCTATTTTGCCTTGCTTCAAGCGGCCCAAGTAGCAGCTGCGCTTCTATGGAAAAGTGCCGCGCGGTGTTTCCTTCTTCCGCAACTCGTTTGGGATCGATACATCGAGTTTACCTCGGGCATGACGTTCATCGCTATTTGGGCGGTCTGGATATGTAGGAGGCGGCTTAGCAAGTTCTGGGAGAGTCGACCGGAGTGAGATGCTTACGCGCATGGAACGCGAATGCTCGTTCCCCTCTTGGGGAATGTTATCGGGCCGCAGCGTGGCGGGGCCACGATACGAGGGCCGACAGTATGTGTCGCTTCCGGTTCAATCTACTACTCCCCCCTCTGCCAATTCCAAAATTTCGTTCGACACCGAGGGCCGACCCCGTGTTTTTTCCTCCCTGTCTTGAAGACGAACAAGCTCCTCACGTTGCCGACACGGAGTTCAGAGACCGTCTGTTTTGCTGAGATCGCGTTTGAACGGGCTGGAAGGTCAGGAGTCCCCTCCCCTATTCCTCCTTTTACTGCAACCGGCATAACCGCGTGGCCTGTGATTGTGCCCAGCTACGCGCGAGGTCTTCGGTATCGGTTAAACCAGACAGGAGGCCTCCAAGACCATCATCGATATTGAGGTGAGCGTCGGTGATCTTGCAAGTTGACGGCTCCAACGTAACGTCAACGTTTACTCTTCCCTCCACGGCATCGACTTGGAACAACGAACTGCCGTCAGCCTCACATGTGAGATAGGCCTGCGCCCGCACGGTTGTCAGCCCGCCCGACTGTGAACAGACTTCAGCGGACGCCACCTCGAAACTCCTTGTCTTGTTAGGTCCGACCGGCAGTTGTTCGCAGAGTCGGACATCGGAGATCGCGCGTGCAATAGCTGGCCAGCTCTCGTTTTGGATAATCGACACGCAGTTCGCCGAGGCCGAGGCGTGCCCTAGTCCAATAAGTCCTGCCGCTGCCCAGATGATTGTGCTTTTCGTCCGCCCCGCTTCCATGATTATCTCCCGTGAGCTTCCGCCGATGGACCAATAAAAACGTCATTCCCGGGTTTTTGATGACGACGTCAAAGTTCATCCGATCGTCTCGGTATGAATTGATCGCTGAGAGATCGAGTGACCTCAGTCAAACGTCAGTTATCCCGTCCCCCGTCGCGAAACGCTCTTCTTACAAGATACGGCCTTCCACGCGATGCATATGCGCGCAGGTCGCGCGCGACGTGTCGCAGCGACGAATGGTCTCGGAGATGGCTGGCGGAGGAAGGTGTCCAACTGTGCGCTGGACTTAGCGACGTCATCGATTTCATATTCAACGACGCTGGTCGCGGTTTGCTCTAAAGCCAGCTCTGCGTCCCCTCCCCCTTGCCGGTCGCTTATTGGAGCGCGCATTTGACTAGAACGCAGACGGGCTAACTTCGATGCGCAGGTTCGGCTTCCGCGGATCTTCACACGGTTGGTGGTTTTACGGATACTACGAGGTGAGTGGAGGTTCCCGTTCGGTTTGGCGCCTTCTTCCGTAGACATAACGACAACTGGGGCGACTAAAGCATTGGCCGTGGCGCGGCCGGGTCTGCGATCGGTTTCTGATAATGACGTGATTTCAATGGGTTGAGATCGTGGGCCGCGGCCCACGGAGACGGGTTAGATTTTGAGCAATATTTCATGTTTCGGGAATTCGTAGCAATAACAGTCGGTTAGTTCTGTGGGCCGCGGCCCACGCCGATTTTGGCCAGTTTCAAACTCCATGCTGCCGGGGGAATGTCGCTGCATTGAGCGATGCCCCGGCCGGACCAATGCCTCGTCCTGACGGTCCCTTCGCATGATTGCTTGTCGTTCCGTGGCTAGCCCTTGGGTCTTTGCAAGAAGTGCACGCGACACCTTTAAACGACTGGACCGGTGTGGGGGCATCACATCGGCCGTCTGGCACTGCTTCGCTCCGCGCGGTGCTGGTGTAGAATGTGTTATGATTTGTAATCTCAAGGCGCTCGCCTTAGCGACGGGTGCGGTTCTGTCTGTCGCCACAAGCTCGTTTTTTTCATGTCGCGTGACAACGCCTACTCTTTTTTCCTCCGCAGGTGACCATTGGAGAACTAGCTGCTGCCCTGAGGACCCGGCCATCCCAGGTGTCTGCCGTTCGGGTCGAGGGGCACACCCGGCTTCGAGCCTTGCTTGTCTTCAGCCGCTCAGAAACGGCACGTATCGACGACTCCTGCTTGAACGTCAGTCGCGGGGTCTATCGGATATCCTTCACGTCAATATGTCTCGCTTGCTTCCGTCAGGGCATCATGTCTTCGCTCAAACGAGGGCAAAGTGTCAGATCGGCGCTCACGAAAACCGATCTAAATCCGCCGCGAGAACTGTCCGCGACTTTGTGAAATCACTGTCCCCTACTTAGTGGAATCGGTGTCCGCGACTTACTGAAATTCCTATCCGCGACTTACTGAAACCCGCAGACTGTCGGGCGACATGAGAAACTAACCCCCTGGCGCCATCACGATCTGCCCCCTCTCGAATGAGAGGAAAGATGGATGACACTTGATATTTCGGTGCAACCTGCGTTGTCGAGAACGATGCATGGCGGGACGATGCTTCAGGCAGAAGAAGTGGCGGCGATGGTATCTGCTGATCGCGCTAGTAGACTGCTAATGGACTACGCCAACCGAAACTACCTCCACAGACGATGCAACCAATGAGGCGACGCGAGAAACCCCCGTGTTTCGTTGTAGGTGCGACAGCGCCGAAGGTGATCGGCGCCTTAACCTCGCAGCCAGACCAGACGTATCTTCGTCAGGAAATCTGCAGTGTTCAGTCCTGAAGGTGCAGCCAATATGGAACCGTATGGTTTGAGAGCTTGGTGTTTGCCACGAGTGCCGGGCCCTGATGCCTCGGTGCTGATCAGTGTTAATCAGGAGCCGCGCCTTGGACGGTAATGCTCGCCAATGGTGCTCATTCGCTGGCGTTCGCTGCGTTTGCCGATCGGTGTCGGCACGCGTAGAAGTCCCGGCGATGGATCATTCGAAGGACGGCTCGTGCCTGCCGGGAGTCTTTCGCTTCATCCGGTGGCCTTGTGCGAGCTTGAGCCTGCCGCAACGAGCTACGCGCTTTTCGACTTGCGATCAGCATGGTCGCTTGTCAGAGGCAGCGCGCAGAAAAGTTGCCTGTCAGCATTGCGAGACATTACTTGGGTTGGGTCGCCAACCACCGGTCACGACCATCCTGGGAAAAGCCATCGGCTCTGCGTAGGCGACGCGATGTGACGAATTACAAGAGATGCTAGCCGAGGGAGCGTGACGATTGATCAGGTCGACTGCGTCTACAAGGGGCGTCAATTCTTCGGTTCGCTCGGGAGACATGAAACGCTCGAAAACAGGAGCGAGGATCAAGAGTGACGACCCTCGTTTAATCTTGCTGTCCGACGGAATGGGGTAGACCCAGGCACTGGGGTCCTGGATCCTAACGGCGGATAAGACCAAATCGGTGGGCTTTATCCAGCAGATCTCGGACGGATGAAGGCTGGAATTTCTTGCCGCCACGTGCAGGTCGCTCTCCCATTTTCTCAAGCTCACTCGCAATACCGCGGAGCGACAAGCTCGGATCAGCGATTGTGATTGCCGCCACCTTCTTCATAAGATGATCTTCGGGAGCGCGGCGAGGTGAGCGCTCAAGGAGTTCCTTCTCTGCAAGCTGTTCGCGCACTAGACGACGAACTGCTCGACGAAGACGCTCTACTGTCCAATCTTGGCCGCGTCGATTGAGAACGTCGACGACGTTATCCCAGCTGTGCTTTGGGCGCAGTTGCCTGACGACTGGAAGCCAGGTTTCCGACGAGGCGTTGAGACCATCGATGTAAAGCTTCTCGCGTGCCTTTGACGCAGCTTCAATCGCTTCCGGTCGCCTTTCCCGAAGACCGGGATTGCCAGGAAATCGTCCTTGAGCTTTTGCTGCCTTGATACTTTCTCTTGCGCGCTCGGCGCTTTGCGCTTTTTCAAGATCTACGATTGCTCCAAGAACCTGGATGGAGAAGGCGCCCAGTGGCCCGGTTGTGTCGATGGGATCATCGAGAGATCGGAAGCCGATCTCTCGATCGTTAAGTTTCTCAAGAAGCACCAAGAGGTCGCTGGCCGAGCGCGCCACTCGATCCAGGCGGGTGACTAACAAAGCATCTCCAGCGTTCAGCTCTGCAAGTAGGCGGACCAAGACCGGCCTCGTTTGTGACAATCCGGATCCGTGCTCCTGATAGATGCGATCACAACCGGCCGCCCGGAGATCATCGACCTGTCGATCGTTAGCTTGATCACCGGCGGACGAGAGGCGGGCGTATCCTACGACACGGGTAGGGGTCTTACTGTCTGTTGGTTCTTGCACCGTGGTGAAGGTTCCTGTCTTGGCGTCAGACTAAGTGTACAGAAATAGAGTGTGGTAGAAACAGTTGTTTTGCAAGAGCCTATTATGCTGACGATAGCGGGTCACTCAGCGCGATTTCTACGTGAGAATGGACCGTTCCTCGGATTGAGCCGGCGTTGCCGTCTGGCGGCGCTTCATGGCGGAAAAATTGATCACTAAGAACCATCTCCACGCGGGTGGCTTGGAGCCAAACGCCAACCGCGCTGGGAGCGCCAATGAATGGCGGAAACATCTTTCATGGGAAGTAAACCGAATTCGACGAGACAGAGGCGTCCAGCGATCGACAATCGCTGCGGAAGAGGAAAACCTAGGATGATCGACGTGTCCGGTCTGTGGCCAGAGCTTCAATCATCACCACCAGCGACGCGAGCTGATCTTCCCTGAGCGCTCGAAGTGCCGCTTGTATGCGCTCTTGGAAAACCTCTTCTGATGTCTTGTTGAGGCTAACGTCGTCTAGACCAAGCAGACTATCAATTGAAGTACCCAGCGTTTCCGCAATACGCACTAGCGTGCTCAGGTCGGGTTCTCGCGAACCGCTCACATAATTCCCGTATCGCCTTTCGCTGAGGCCAGCACGCCTGGCGACTTCAGCGTTGGAGAAACCGAGTTGTTCAGCTCGTTTACGAAGATTCGTTGCAAAGTCAGCCATACCACAATTTGTTCATGACAGGCAGCACGGGTCCATGTACAATTCGTGCTGTAGATTAAGAACAATATGTGGTTTTCAAATGGAACTGCGCCAACTCTCTCTTTTCCGCGCCGTCGCCGAAGAGCTTCACTTTGGTCGGGCTGCGATCAAGATGAACATCGCCCAGCCGGCGCTCAGCAATCATGTCATGGCGCTGGAGAGGGAGCTTGGCTGTCCGTTGTTCATCCGGTCGACACGACGGGTTGAGCTGACGAGGGCAGGGGAGACCTTCTACGATCGTGCTGTCCGCATCCTCAGCGAGATGGAGCTGACGACCGAGCTGACGCGGGCCGCGGGTGGCAGTCGCATCCGCCAGATCAAGATCGGTACCGTCTATCCAGCCACCATGGGGATGCTGCCCCTGTTCCTCGGCAAGATCGCTCGCAAGTTTCCCGATGTCCGCATCCATATCGCCTCAGGCAACACCGGAGACATCATCCGCGGACTGGAGACCGGGCAGCTCAACCTCGGCTTCATCAGGCCGGTCGAAAACATCGGATCGCTGCGCTTCTTCTCCGTTGCCCATGAACGCTATCTGCTGGCGGTTGCGGAGAACAATCCGCTGGCTTCGCTCAACGAGATCTCCATCGAAGACCTACGCGATCAGAAGATCATTGCCTTCAACCGTCAGAACCTCTCTTTCACCGAACGCTACTTCAATGAGAAGTTCGAGGAATACGACCTGACGAAGAACATCGCCTATAGCTGTGATGACACCTATTCGCTGGTCTCTCTCGTCTCTGCCGGCCTCGGCATCGGCTTTGCACCGGAGTGGACGACCGACCTCCCGAACCGCAGCTTCGTGCTCAAGAAGGTGAGGGGGATCGACTTCAAGATCGGGCTTGGCATTGCCTGGTCGAAGGAGGATCCCACGGCGTCGCGAGACGATATCGTCGCGATCGCGAAGTCGATGGTGCGGCGCGGGTGATGTTAGGTCGAGGGGTCGTGGAGAATGCCCAAAGGGTTGACCTCAGGTGCCTGAATGGCGATTCTGGAACTCGAGAATCAATGCTTTGTAGCGGCTTCGCTAAGCGGCCTTGAGGGATTCGGTGGTCAACTTATCCCATCGATAACCGATCATTATCGATGGTTAGCGCACCACCTGGCAATCATCCCATGTGAGGAACTGTAATTATCCGATAGCGTTCGTTTAGCAAATCATTTACCATGATTTCAATGGCTTACGATTTCGCGAAAATCAGCATTTCAAACTTGATAAGGCCCGCTTTTGACGCGGCTGTCGCCATGACCCGTCTGGACGAGCGCATGGCCCGTTCGCCGGTCGGGCAGGGTTGGATCGAACGACAAAACTTCGCCGATGCCTGTGCCTCGCTATGGATCGACGGCGAGCTCGTCCATCTCGAAGACCTCGTGCTCCACGACGCTACCCGTGACATCCGCACGCCGACCCACGAACTCACCGTCGCCCGCGACGTTCTACGAACTCGCCGGCGCATCGCCGCCCAGTCACCGGACTGGGCCTTGTCCGCAGAGGGTATCCGAACCTTGCGACAGACCCAGGCATGGCCTGGACCATCAGGCGGTTCTGAAAACACGGCGGACCACAGCAGCGTCGAACCTGCGAAAATGGTCGAGCGGGAAGGGGAGGGGGATGATGGTGACGACGTGAAAGATCTCCCCAGCGTCGACTATGCCGCCATCGATGCGGTGCTGGCACGGTCGGACGCGGCAATCGAGAGCGCCAGACGGCCCGGCCGTGCCGGCGCTAGCGCCGCGGCCGAAAAAGACCCGCTCGTTTATGACCTCGATTGGGACGAGGACGCGCGGCTCGACGAATGGCGCGGCGTCCTGCGCCAGGTCGAACATCTGCCGGTGGTGTTTCGGGCGATCGTTGCCCTCGATGCCTGGAACGAGCTTTCCGTCCTCCAGCACGCGCCCTGGCTCGGCCGGCTGTTTTGCGCCGCGATCCTGCGCCAGGCCGGCGTCACGTCAGGCGCGCATCTCGCCGCCATCAATCTCGGCCTCAAAACCATTCCCGTCGATCGGCGCCGCCATCGCGACCGGGAAACTCGAATGCTCGCCATCGCGCGAGGTCTTTTGGCGGCGGCCGAGATCGGCATGAAAGAGCATGACCGGCTGACGCTCGCGAAAACGATGATGGAGCGGAAGCTGGACGGGCGCCGGACGTCTTCAAAGCTGCCGGAGCTGGTCGAGCTGGTGATGGCGAAGCCGCTCGTGTCGGTCGGGATGGTCGCAAAAACCCTCGAGGTGACGCCGCAGGCGGCGCGGCGGATCGTTTTGGAACTCGGGTTGCGCGAGATGACGGGGAGGGGGAGGTTTCGGGCGTGGGGGGTAGTTTAACCTCTATGAATGGAGGACTCAGCCCGATGCTGAATTTGGACGAGTTAGGAAAAACAGCCGCCGGTCACCGCTTGCTTCGCGTGTAAATTGGTGGCTTCTTCACCTAAACGGGGTTTGAGGACCGATGTTATTTCCGGATCAGCTTGAAGAACTTGGAAGAAATCCGCCCGGCGAAGCCGTCGCCCGAGCTCTGGCAGAGCTAATAGAGATAGACGAACATCTACTCCGCATCGACGCCAATGAGCGCTCCATTACGTTCCGCTTCGCTCTCTATCTCCAAGCGCATCTGCCCGATTGGACGATAGACTGTGAATATAATCGTGACGGGGTAGAACCCAAGAAGCTTGGGCATCTCGGACTCTATCCTGACAGCGAGGACGATGATGCCAAGACAGTGTTTCCCGACGTTATCGTCCACCGTCGGGGTAGTCGAGAGAACTACTTGGTGATCGAATTTAAGAAGTCCACCAGTCGCGTTGACCGAGAGATCGATCTCGCTAAGCTGCAAGGTTACAAGGAGCAGCTTGGCTATCAGTTTGCACTGTTCGTTGAAGTTGGGACATACGAGCAAGCTGTTGTTACTCAACTTCGATGGATATAATCCCTAGTGCGACGTAGCCGTTCGATTCAGGCTTGGGGATTCCCCTTTCCCCATACTTGTAAACTCGCGCCCAGCGTGCTGAATCTCTAAAAACACGTTGAGGGATTGCCCTGGCTGAACTGCGCCCCATCTCTGACAATTACGAACGCGTGAACCTCCACGTCGTGCTTGTCCATGGCCTTTCCGGGCATCCGAACACAACTTGGCAAAATTCGGATCCCATGGAACCAATGTGGCCCAAATGGCTTGAGGGCGACATTCCAGCGGTCGGTCTATGGCTTGTGGGCTACCCCGCAGCAAAGACCAACTGGGGTGGCCATAGTATGCCTCTCGCCGACCGCGCGGGAAACATTCTGGCATTGTTGTTGGCAGAACCGCGGCTGGCTCAGGGAAATATTGCGTTCGTGACTCATAGCCTCGGCGGGCTGGTCGTTGAGCAGACCCTCCGAACGGCCGAACGGGACGCCGAAACCGACCGTCGGGCGCATAGCTTTCTTTCCCGTGTCAAGAAGGTCGCCTTTCTCGGTACTCCCCACCGAGGCGCGCTTCTGGCGAGCGTTCTCGCAAAAATAGGGTCGATCGTCCGTGCATCGGCATCCACTCGAGATCTCATCACGAACAATCCTCAGCTCCGGGACCTGAACCTGTGGTATCGCACCTTCAGTGCCAACAACGGCGTTGAAAACCTGCAGCTCGCCGAAGGTCGTCCTGAGACGATCATGGGGATCAGGCTTCCTGATTTGATAGGTACAATTGTTCAGCCGAATAGCTCGGATGCCGGTTTACCCGAACTTCCCATTTTCGTTGACGAAAGCCATCGGACGATTTGTAGCCCGGCAAGTCGCGGCAGCGAGGTGTACATCCACGTCCGCGACTTCTTGCGAAGACCGCCTGCGCCCGCGCGCGGCAGATCGCGGCTAGTTGAAGCGGTCGAGACCAACACGAGGACGCTCCAGGAGCTGATTTCGAGTGATAGGGAGAAGATCGAAAAGCTGGGTAATGTCGAGCGATCCATTGAGAACCTGTCCTGGCAGCGCCTTAACCCGGCACTGGTCGACAGTGAAGTCGAGCGCCGGCTGCAGATACTCAGGAAAACGCGAATGTTCGGCGGCGCGGACCCGATAGCCGGGGCGCGCAAACTTGCGGCTGACTTGCGCACCGGAAATCTTTCGGCATGTAGTGCTCCCGTCAAATCAACAGCTTTGGCCTGGTGCGCAAGACTTCTCGCGCTCACCAACCCCGAGGAGGCAGACGGCCTCCTCTTGTCGATTGACGTGCCCGATTCGGAACTTGTCGGTATCGCGCGCGGCCTGGTGACCGCGGCCCAAGGCAAACTGGATGACGCACTTGCCAGTCTGACATCGATGAATACGGAAAAGGCCATTGGCTCAGCCTTCATCCTGGTTCTTCGTGACAAGGGATGGCCAGGTGCGGAGAAGTGGCTTCATGCGTCTGGCCTCGAGGTCTCGAAGCTCGATAGCGACGCCAGGTTTTACTATATCAAGTCGGCACTGGAAGGCGAGGACTGGGAGACGGCTTACGAGGAGAGCCAGAAGCTGTCGGAGCCGGATCTGAAGCGAACCCCCGCATTGCTGTCCGTCCGCGCCGATGCCACCCTGATGCTGGCCGTTCCGGAGGAACTCAGGCTTTTTCTCCTTCAGTTCATGCCGTTCGACCTCTCCACCTACCCACTTCGTGGCGATCCAGCGTCATTCGATTTGCGGCGACGTGCCGTCCAGTATTATGAACAATTGAGAGATGGGATGCGGGAGCTGGGCCTGTCCGCTGTCGCTGCGAACGCCGACGACAAGGCGCTCTGGCTTCGATTGATGGATCCCGAAACCAGAAATGAAGCACGCGACGATCTGCGCAAAAGCCTTCAAGATCCTTCTGTTCTCCTTCGGCGCCTGAACTTCGCCCTCCGCTTTGGTATCGCGGTCGATCTCGACCAAGTTGAGCAGGAAGTTGACCGACAGACGGCGCTGTCCGGGGGCAGCTCTGGGGAGGCCGCGTTCGCTCGTTATGTGCTAGCACATGCCAAATCCACTGCCGCGGAAGCGGCCGCATATCTCAATCGGCATCGATCCCAGCTTCTTCGACATCTCGAGTGGAGGGCTGTCTACTTCTTCGAGATTGAGGCACTCGCAAGAGCCGGAGAGCGCGCAACCGCCGAGGAACGGTTTGCCGAGGCAACTAGCCGCGGTTTGACTGAGCAGGAAACCGCCCAACTGCGGAGGTTGCTTGAAGCGCCTGCTAACGACGATCCTATCAACCATCTGATGAGCACCTTTAAGGCTTCAGGGCTGCTTCCGATCTCAGAACACTGGTGGTCGAGCTCGACCAAGCGGAGGACTGGGAGAAAATCGCCGAATATGGCAAGCTGCTCCTCGATAGAACAGACGACCTCACCGATGCGCAGCGTTACGCCGGCGCTCTTTATAACCTGGAACGCCAAGAAGAAGTCCTCAAGGTCTTCGATCGCTACCCAGCTCTTCTAGCCACCAGCCCAAAGCTGAAGCTTCTACACGCTCGCGTGCTTGTGGAGCTTGGATATCTTGACGAAGCGCGAACGGCAGTCAGCGCCCTCAGATCCCATAGTGACTCGGAAGTGGCACGCAATCTGTCGGTGACGATTGCCGTCGTCTCGGGTGACTGGGAGGCCCTACAAGGGTTTGTCGAAACGGAGTGGACAGAGCGAGATCATCGAACCGCTCTCGAACTCCTGAGAACGGGTCAACTCGCGCAACAGGTCGGAGCCGCGCGAGCGAAGGAATTCGTGCGGGAAGCAGCAATGCGCAGCCCGGACGACGCGCAGGTTTTGATGGGCGCATACCATATCGCAACTTCTTCTGGCTGGGAAAACACCGACGAGGTTCACGGATGGTTTCAGAGGGCCGCGCAACTTTCGGAAGGAATGGCTGACCCTCCCGTCCTGAAAATGTCGATAGAAGATCTTATCGACGAACAGCCGGAATGGGGCAAGCGAACTTCGGACACATGGGATAATCTTGTTGCAGGCAAGATACCTCTATTCGCTGCGGCTCGCCTGTTGGGGCGCTCGTTGCTTAGCCTTCATCTTCTCCCTGCTGTCGCCAACCTTGTCGAAAGGGATCCCAGAAAGAGGTCGAGCATTTACAGCTTCAGTGGAGCGCGGCGGCCGACGCGGTTTCCACTCCGCGTCGTGGCCATGGATATCACGGCCCTTCTGACAGCCGCATTTCTTGACGCTGTCAACGAGGTCCTGTCTTCGGTCGAGACCGTCTTTATACCGCATAACACGCTGTCTCTTCTTTTCGAGGAGAAGTCCAAAATCCTGTTTCACCAGCCAAGCCGTGTGGCGGAGGCGCGAAAGCTTCGTCGATTGATTTCAGACGGAAACCTTCGTGTCTTCGAAAGCACGACTCCTCCTCCCGAATCCCTCGCGCGCGAGGTCGGAGATAGCCTCGCTGAGCTGCTTGTAGAAGCTGCATCGCCTCATCACGACGATGGGCGCCAAAGGCTGGTGGTGCGAGGCGGTCCGATCTACAGGGTCAGCACGTTCATGAAAGAAGAGGCTGATCTGCGAGATTACACCGAGCAGTTATGCAGCTGTCTCGACATCGTGGAAAAGCTAGCGCAGAAGGGCCTACTTCGAGTCCAAGAGGTTGAACGTGCTCGCGCCGCCCTCAGCCTGCGTGAGGTGCCATGGGAGCCACCGCGCCAGATCCCTGATGGCGCTGTTGTCTATCTTGATGACTTAACGGTCGCCCATCTTCAGTTTCTTGGATTGTTGAACCAGCTCCATAAGGCGGATCTTGTTCCTATGGTCCACTCCAGTGAGGTTGACGAAATTGATGCCCTCATTGGTCATGACGCCCTTGGCGACGAGCTCCTTGCAGTGGTCGAAAAGCTCAGATCGTCAATCCGGGAGGCTTTGGATTCAGGGAAAATCAAACTCGGAAAAGCGGTCCGGGTGGACGAAGAAGGTCCACGAGCCGCCATGGCCCACCCAACGGTCGGGGTCCTGCGTTTCGCAGGGCAGGTTGATGCAGCCGTCGTTGACGACCGTTTTATCAATCAGCATGCATGGCATAATGATGATGGGAGCCAAAAGCTAGCTATCGCCACAACGCTGGATATTCTCAATCACGCGTGCGATCAGGGAAACATTTCGCCCGAACGACTGAGCGAAGCACTTACCAAACTTCGCCAAGCCGCATTCCTGTTCATGCCGATCACCGCGGAAGAGTTGAGTTCGTTGCTCCGCGTCACCGAAATCATCGATGGAAAGGTCATCGAACGCGCTGAGCTAAGAGCGTTGCGGGAAAGCATATTGCTCGTGCGAATGAGAGACGTCTTGCAGGTTCCTGGAGAGTTGGCCTGGCTCGAGGACCTGCATGCTGCCTTGGTACGTACCCTTAGCCTGTTATGGCAGGATCCGCTGGACGAATTGGCGGCAAAGGCGCGCTCGGACTGGCTCTTGAACGTGCTCGATGTGAAGGGGTGGTCCCATCGCCTCGGCGAATCCAGCACCGAAACCGTCGATCGTTACCGAAGGTGGATCGCCAGCCTCATGCTTCTGTCAGCCTCACGTTCGGAAGAGATCAAAACCGCGTACTGGAATTGGCTTCAGAAGGGACTTCTGGACACGATCCAGCGCGAAGACCCGGAGACATTTGCCTTTTTGGTCAAGCATGCCAAAGAGGTGGTCTCCCAATTGACCTCTGATCTGGAAACAAAAATTGGAGCTATCTCGTGAACGACATCCGGCGAGACCTGATGGCTGAGATTGCTCTCAGTAACATTCCTCCGAGCATCGTTCGTGAATTGTTGGACGATGCGGCATTCGTCAATGAGTGGCAGATCCCGATCACAACCAAAATTGCAATCGGCAACAACGGTCCGACTTTCGAGAGGGACCAGTTGCTCAGTGGGCTCCGAAAAAGCGTAGACGGCCCCGAAGTCGCACAAAAAGTCGTCGATACGAACGGAGAGCCATGGTCGGTTGTCGCAAATTCCGTGGATGGTGAGGTCAGATTCTTTTTGAGCGGTGCGACCTCGAGGTATCGCTTGAAGTCTTATGCGGCCTTAGCCGCTGATCCTGAGGTCCGACTAAAATGGTTCGGCGCCACCTGCGCCGAAATGAACATCCACGGTGAGCTAGCAGAACTTTGGAATTACAGGCTTGCCCGGCCAGATGCCCTTGGTGACGACGAATTCGCCAAGCTCGTTGGCGAACTCGCGCTGATACCCGCAGGGGTGTATCAGGGCTTGAACGCTAGCCTTATGGAGGGGACCGCGGACCTCTCCAATCTCACCCCGTCCGATTCCCGGTACTACGAATTCTTGATTGGCAAGATCAACGAGCACACTACCCTCGATGAATATATCGATGAAGCCTCCCGGATGATCGGCAGATGGCAAGCCTGGAAGCCGGAACAGGGCTTCCGGTTCGCGCTCTCATTGTGCTCGCTTGGGTCATTTTCCAAAGCAGTTCAGTTGCCCGATGTCGGAGAAGAGATGCTCGCCGAGATCTTTTCCAGGATTGCGTCAGACGATGATCCACTCTCGAAGGTCGCGGCAGTCGAAATTGCGCTCGCGCACTGCGATACGCAGCCCGTACTGGCATCCTTTATCGAGGCGGTGGTCGGGGACTTCATCGCCGACGATCCGCACAGGGACGAAAGCGAGTTTGCGCTTCTGTCATGGATGACGGTGCTCACCGCATCCGAGCTTTCCAGGAAGAAAGTCTTTCCTCGAAGCCAACCCTATTATCGCAAGCAAGCGTCTCTCGCTCAGGCCTCTGTCATCTTACGGGCTTTCAGCGGCACACCTGTCGATCGCACCGCGGTCGTCCGGTGGGCGGACGGGCTTGGATGGTCCCACGATTTCTACCTTCAAGGTCTCGTCGATTTGCGGCTCGAACCGCGTTGGCTGCCTGACTTCATAAGTGCAGAGCAGATCCGGGCAGATTTTATCGGTCGGATCAGGAATGCCGTAGCAGCAAACGACGATAGAATTACATGCGACCGTCTTCGCACGCTCCTTGTTGGACCTGATTCACCGCTCGCAAAGGCGGTGGACTGGCCCTTCGCGAGCCTTCCCAGTCCTTTGGAGGGCTCGACAACGCCGCTAGGGAGAGTGCCAGAACATATTCTGGATCAAGTCCGCGCCTCTCTCGAAGCGGAAACCCTAAGCGCGAACTCATTCGCAGGTCTCGTGAATGTGTCTCTCGTAGACGTCCTACCGTCGGAACTTTCCGCGCTAGCTGCAGCGGCCCTGAGGCGTGTGAAGTTCTCGATAGAAAACCTGGACGACGACGCGCGCGTCTTCAGTCTTATAAGCGGGCTGGCAATTGTTGCTGCAGTCAGTCGAAGTGGTGAACTTGCCGATACGCTTCGTATCCTGACTCGCATATTGCGCCGACGGAAACGCTTTAAACCGAGCGCGAATGATGAAGTTCGGGTGGCGATGATTGCGGCAGCATCTCGCTCCGACCTGGCCCAGTGGTCATCCTTTTGTGGTGAGTGGCTGACCGAGGTCGCATTCGAAATTAGCGACAAGGTGGAAGCCTCGAAGCTGCTTTTTGTCTTGCGTCAGATCCAAGACCTCGAGGCATCACTCATAAGCCCACTAGCTAAAGCAAACGCCGCCCTCGAGGCTTACTCGTCATAAAATTTGCGATCGTGGGAGGAGAGATATGCCGACAAGCGGACCAAGTATCACTGATATCAAGCTTCTATTTGCAAGATCCGGTAATCGTTGCGCATTTCCGAAGTGCAAAGCTCCGATGGCCCTCGGCGATACGCTGATCGGTGAGGTTTGTCACATCAAAGGCGCTCGTCCGGGCAGCGCTCGTCACGATCCTGCTCAGTCGCCGACGGATCGTCACCTCCGCGAAAATCTGATTTTGATGTGTCCAACTCATCATAGGGTGATTGACGACGACGAGTCCTCCTACACGGTCGAGCGCCTTCACCAAATCAAGTATGACCATGAAGGAGGCGCGTCGCCCGTATCTGACGATGAGGTTGCCCGCATCGCGATTTCGCTTCAGCAGAACGTTTCGACCGTAGGGCAGACAGGCGGCCTCTCCGCCCATACCGTTAATGCCGCAAGCATCACGGTGCAAGCTTCGGGGGTAAGCAGCACCCCGCTTAACGAGCGCCAAATTCAGGCCGTCGAGAACCTGTGGCAGATTCTCCGAAATTTCTCGACCGAGTTCGGCATGGTTCTCTTCGTCGATTCGATCCTCTTG
The DNA here is from genome assembly GCA_900467745.1 of Hyphomicrobiales bacterium. Lineage (GTDB taxonomy): Bacteria > Pseudomonadota > Alphaproteobacteria > Rhizobiales > Rhizobiaceae > Rhizobium. The sequence continues at coordinate 25,955 of UBQW01000020.1, read as the reverse complement.
CCGCAGGAGATGGATGCATACTTCAGCGGCGCAGACGAGATGCCCGTAATGGATTGCGTGCTCGAGTTCCGGGATTTGCAAGCGGCGATCGCAAAGTTGGCGAAAGCCGGTGGTGACGAGGCTTCAAAGGAGCGACCATTCGTCAGCCAGCGACTATGGTCCATATATTTCGTGATCCACGCGATCTATGGACGAGCATCATTGATGCTGACAAATTCCTATAAGGAAGAGCGATACAAAGATTGGCGCAGCGATAGCGGATGTGATCAGTTGCTTCGCGCGGTTCTTCCCGCCCCTGTCGTAGATCACCTCAAAGGACTGCAGGGCAACGGCCTTCGTACCGCGATCGATTATTTGGAGGATCAATTCCTCGTCGAGGCGGGCATGCGGAAGGCCTCGTCAGGCTAAGGGCGATATCCGCCCCTGTGCTTTTGCTTTGGGAACGCGAAGAACGATGGGGCCATTCAGCGGGACCGCCTCAAGCACCGGCGCGCAGGCGGGTTTTCAAAATCAATGCGTAGGGGTAGGGGAGACTACTACCCTACGGTGGGGGATCTATCTGGCCCAGGTGGGGATGAAAACATCACCACTAAGCATCGTCAGTCAATCAGCCCTAAAGGCGAGGTAGACGAATCACGGGTAGGCGGGTGCGGTAGAATTCTATCCCACCTTGCTCCGGCCGCCCTATTGAAGCGCGCGGGTTCTTCCATCACATTCTCGCTACGTTCAACGTTTGCGAGACTTCCAATGACCACTCAAGACAATACCGTCGTCGCCTTTCCGACGAAGTCTGACGAACCAGCGCCCAGTAGCTTCGACAAGATCTGGGGCAAGAAGATCAAGAGTCATGGCTATGCCGCCATCCCGACGATCCTCATCCGCTCCCAGCATCGACTCGGCATCAACAGCACGCAGTTCTGTCTGCTGATGCATCTGCTCGACCTCTTTTGGTCGCCGGACCGTCCCCCCTTCCCCACTAAGCAGCAGCTGGCCGACCGGATCGGCATCAAGCAGTCCAGTATCAAGCCCAACATGAAAGCGCTGGAGAAGGCCGGTCTCATCCAAAGAGTGCAGCATAAAACCTCATCGGGCGACTGGGGCGCCAATACCTACCACCTCGATGGCCTGATCCAGCGTATCAAGGACCTTGAGCCTGAATTCGCCCAAGAGAGGGCCAAGCGGCAGGCAGAGAGGAAGCGTGTGGAGACCCCCAAGGGCAAGAGGCTCAAGGAGCAGTAGGGTAGGCCCAGAAACAAATTACCCCGGCCGCATGCCTAGGGCAGAGACGGTACCGGGGTTTACGAAGCAAGATATATACAGGGGTGGGGGATAAATCAATCCCTGGGACCTATGATGAGCACCATGAGCATGGACGAGACCATACCCTACCCCGGCATAGAGGACATCCTGTCGGCAGACAGGTTCGGCACCTATCTAGGATGGGCAGGCGGAGACCGCAACAGGGCTGTCTCCCTCTATACCCTCAATGCCCTGTTAAGCGAGAGCCTTCAGCTCCCCCTCCACATGCTGGAGGTGGCATTGCGCAATCGTATCCACCAGGTCATGGCCGAGGCGCATGGCGATACCTGGTTCGACATGCCCAAGCACCAGCTCAACGCCATCCAGCCCGACATGCTCGCCAGAGCCCGCCAAGATCTTGCCGAGAAGGGCAAGGACGACACTCCTGCCCGGATCGTTGCAGCGCTCACCTTCGGCTTTTGGACAGCCATGCTTGGTAAGGAATACGAGAACCTGTGGCAGCAGACCCTGAAGGACATCGCCAGGCGCGAGGATGGCAAAGGTCTTCGTCGCAAGGACTTCACCAGGCCGCTTGGTCCGATCCGGACCTTGCGCAACCGCCTCGCCCATCATGAGACGGTCCTCTATTGGGATCTGCCGAAGCACTACGGCAATATCCTGCAGATGATAAGCTGGCTGTCGCCGGTCGCGGCCGACTGGTGCCGGGCGTATTGTAGGTTTCAGAGCCTCTATCCCGTCGAGGGCGTCAATTTGATTTCCTAACGAGGATCTGCTGGCGTCCATCGATCTTATAGATGCGCTGGCATTGTCCTTCCAGACTACGGAGCGAGGAGTGCATTTTGTCCGAAATATTGCCTAAGCGGCGTTGCATTTATTGCTTCCGAGAAAAACCGATTGAGGAGTTCTCCTTGGAGCACATTTGGCCCGATGCGCTGGGCGGAGCGCTCTGTGGTGACTTTTTCAAGACAAGAGAGGTTTGCGAAAAGTGCAATAACGTATGCGGTCTCTTCGTCGACGGCGCGTTCATCAAGAGCTGGTTCGTGCAAATGGAGATCGCAAACCAAAGCTACCGATTCTTGAATCCATCCAAGCCGACCGCGGTGCCTTTGCACTATCTTGGTGTCGAGCCCAGTTTACCAACAGAGGAAGGGGAGATCTGCGAACGATGGCAGGGCCCTGCTGGCGAACGCATCTACCATTTTCACCTGGCTGACGAAGAACGCTGGGATACGTTCGCCGGGGAGACACGATCCGCCGAAAGAAAAAGGATCCTGGACGGGCTTATCTGGCCTTTACGTCCTCCAACGAATATTGGTCTCTGACCGCGGCCCTCAGCTTCAAGCAACAATTCGCGATGGCCAAAAGATGTGTACTTACCGAGGTCGCGATTGACGACCCAAAGTTCGCGCCGATTTTGCCGGTTCTGTTTCCTCAGGGAGATCCAGCGGATCCACAGCAGGCGCGAGACAAACGTGTCCTGGCGCACGCTCTCTCAAATAATAGCGTTCACACCCGGATACCTGTTCAGGCTGATTTCGATGGCCGATTCCTATGCAAGCTTGCGCTTGGCATTGGACATAGGATCTTCGGCAAACGTCATGGCGAGAGCGGCTATGGTACTGAGCTGCGCAGAGGTCTTTGGGCCAGGCATAGTCGCGAAAGGCGGGAGCTCCGGATTCGTGGAACGGGTATGCTCGGGGACGGGCAGGCCACGGTTGCTCAAGAGTTACGGGAATTCCTGACATGGCCTGGCGCTTGGACGATCTGCATTTGGAACCACGGCGATCGGCTTGCCGCGCACATTCATAGTCCTGGCGGCACCAAGCTCTCGATCGTGATCGCAGAGGAGCTATCCAGCTACCCTGTGATCGATGCCGCAGTCTATAGGGACGGGCAGATCTACATTATCTCACTGCCAGGAGAATCCTTCGTCGGTCCTTTGGCCTTGCCCGAAGTCGTCGCACACAAACTTGGAAACAGAGTTGTTCCCATCCTCCGCGAGATAGAAATGTCCAGGGACAATATGAGCCTGCTTCCACCGAAGAAGCCATCGCCCCCCGCCGACTGAGTCAGAGCGCACCGCAGCACTCACTAGGAATGCAAAGCCGGTCGGAAGAACGGATGGCTCGGTTCGGACCGCTCAAGAGCAAAAAAGGGACATGTGTGCACCGCCTTCCATTTGCCTTCGTCTCGCATTCAACGTGCTTCCAAGTGTCGAATGGACCAGTAAGAACTTGGGAGTCAAGGGAATCCACGCGGTCCTCACAGCGCTGGTGGTCCGAGCCGCCGCGGACCCGAAGTACCGATGTGACACGGCGCTGGTTGATGACGCAACCGACACCATCACACGCCAACCCGCTCTTGCTCTCAATGATTAAATCGTTGCCCTATTCAGTGAAGGCCTTCGTCTGGCTCTGGATCGTCTGGACAGGGACCATCAGGACGAGTCCTGACGATATCTGTTTACCAGATAAAGGAGCAGCTCGAATCGATGTCGCCGCGAAAAATCCATCAGCTGGCGGGAAAACTGCCGCGTGGGCCGACAAATATTCCGATACAGATGCAGGGAGGAGGCGCCACGATTTGCAACAAATCTAACTCACCGGGCGATGTCATCTAAGAAAATGCAGGCAGAAGCATCGCCGTATTAATGCGTGGTCAGCCAAGATAGCGTCAAGGCCGGACGTAGAAGCAGTGCCCGATGAGTCTTGGTCCCATCCGTCCATGTCTGAATCGGACTGGAGAGGTGGGGCGAACGAGTAATTTGCGCTAGCCGAAATGATCAATACGTGTGACGCGGAGTTCCGAGAACTTCTAAGGAATTTCAAGCGTATCGAACTTGGTACAATCAGACCACTGGTTCAAATCCCTTCACATCAACAGATCTTATTTCGCACAATGTGGTCTGCAGTTTCAAAGAAAGATCGGGGCGAAGTGCGGACGATGCCTGCTTTGCCTCCATATCGGACAGCCAAGCGCTTTTTGGAAGCCATGAAAGCGGAGGACAATATCGCTTTCGATTTGAGGAGGCAGGCACCGCGCTAGGCCGTCATCAGCGACATTCTTCTCATCCGCGCGCAGCGCAACGGCGACCGCTTGATCGGTATTGTTGCCGGGGTTGACGCGGGACTTGCGTCAGATTGCCGATCATCTTTGGCGAACTGATCGCACTTAACCATCAGAATATAACCTTTGATTTAGCCGCGTCAGGCGCTACTGGCGCTCGGAGGCTGTTCATCCTTGCGCAAGATCCGTCTCGCGGCCTTGTTATGTTCTGGCGCGTTCCAAACTAGGCCTTTGTCCGAAGGCGCTGTTAAAAGGACCGTAGAGCAAGGCAGACCGGCTGCATCAAATTTGCGTGCGATGAATTCACTTTCGCCGCGGTCATGGCTCGACATGATCAGCTGATAGCCGTTCAATTCCACCATATTACGCATGACGTCGACAAAGGCGGCTGTGTGAATGATATCATTATGCTGCAGTGGATCGTCGAGCAGCAGGGCGCGCCAGCGGGACCAGGGATAGGCGGTACTCGCCGCGCACAGGATGCTGAAACCATTCGCGGCAAGCTGACCCTCGCTCAAAACGATCTGAGGCGGCAAATCCTTCTTCGTCTCGATCGCATTGGCGACCTTCTCGCGGTAGCGCAGCGCCATGCCGAAACTGGTAGCATCGACCCTCGTGTCAGCCTTGAACTGGATGCTTTCACCAGGCGTGCTCAGCATCGCCTCGTTAAAATCGTCGATCACCGTATTGAGCGGGTCGAGCACGCGCGCCGAGAAATCGTCAGCCTGCTTCTGAAGGTCTTCCGAGTAGCGATTTACTGCACTGCGTGCCGTGGTGGTGAGTTTGACCGCCGCACGCGCAGCCTCGAGCTTGGTCTTTAGCGCAGCCAGATAGGCCGCCGGATCCCGAATACCGTCGTCCCCTCCGGTCGCCCGCATCGAAGCGGCGATCTCGTCTATTTCGCTCTGGAGAAGCGCGTCCTCATTTTCGCGGCCAAGGACAAGTTGGCGTTCGGCCAGTGACCGCAGACTCGCCAGCACGGCCTCGATGGTGGAGAGCCCGCGGTCATATTCAGCCTGGCTCGGAATGTCGTTAAGACCAACACGCGTCCAGCGCTGCTGCATCTGCTGCGCCGCCTGTTCCGAGGTTGTGCGGGCCGCCTCGGCCGCGGCAAGGTCACGCTGCGCGAGGTCGAGCGCCGCCTGCTCGCGCTGGACGTCCGCAGACGCGCTGGTCGCCGCCTCATTCAACTGTGCTAGACGAGTCCGCGCGTCTTCGCCGCGCTCCCGCTCAGCCGTCAATCTCGCTTCAATGTCACCGATCGTAGCGTTCGATAGATTGCGTGCGGCGATGCGATCGGCGCAGGCTCGATCCTCTGCCTGATACTGTTCCACCCGTGCGCCAAGCTGATTGTCACGCGCGATCAGTTCGTCGAGATCAGCCGCTACGCTCGATCGCTGTTCGGTTGCCGCCGCCGCGTTTGCCGACAGTGGTTCCAACGCTGCCTCTGCCGCTGCAAGTGCAGCATCCGCATCGCGTGCCCGGGTTGCCGCAAGTGCGGCAAGGTCGTTCTCCGGAGCGGTAGCGAGGGTTTGGGCAATGCTGACACGGGCATTTGTCACCGCATCAGCGGCTGCCCTGGCGACCCGTTCGAGCCCGTCGACCGCCGCCACGACCCCGCGAAGGCGACGTATTTCATCGCTGAGCGCGGGTCGGGTGCTCCGCAAGGCCTCCAACGCGTCATCGGCTTGCGCGAGGCGATGGTCGCTTCCCGACGCCGCAGCATCGGCAAGCGCCTTGAGCGCGCCCGGCTCAAACGGTGTTTGACACACCGGGCAGTTGGTTTCGTCCTCATGGATATGGCTGGCAAGCTGCGACAAGGCCGCACTGACCGCTGACGCATGGCGATCGGCCTCGGCGCGTTCTCGTTCGGCATCTGAAATCTTGCTGTCTAGATCGGCTAGCTGCGTCTCAAGCGGGACAAGTTCGGAAGCGGCGCGTACGGCGGCCTCGCGTCCCTGCGCCAGTGCCGACTCGGCAGCCCCGGACTCGCGTTCGAGTTCTTGGCAATCCGCCATCGCCTCGTTTAGCGCACGCGCCGATGCGGCGAGACTCCGCAGGCTCGCGACTTCAGCACTCGCCTTGCGATGTTGGCTTATCTTCGCGTCGGCGTCCACGATCGTCATGCGGTGCGCCGCGATCGCCTCAGTCAGCGACGTCCGATCATGCTGCTCAGTCAAGATCAGCTCGGCCAGCTGGGCACGACGGGCAAGATCAGTACGCGCGGCATCAAGTACGGCGATGTTCTGGTTGATCGTGGCGATTGCTGCGGTCTGCGCGGTCACTGCGGCGCCGGCCGATCCGACCAGCGGTGACGCCAGATCGAGCCGCGCCCGCGCATCGCTAATCTCGCTGCGCAGCCGCACGAGACTTGGATGATCGAGCCGACCTTCGGCCTGGCTAATTAGATACTGCATTGGAAGCGCCGAGAGTCCCTCCAGCGTTGCCTTTCGTTCGCCGGTCACCCGCAAGGCTTCGCCGATTCGATCGCCGAGCGCCGCGAGGCGCTGTCCGAGGCCCTCGCTCGTGACGGAAAGCGGCTGGCTCGATGCGAGCTGCTGAAGGTCATTCTCAAGCTGGTCGATCCGCGCAGCAACTTCGTCGGCAGTCAGCACGCCGGTGGCGCGGGCGGCAGCGCGAAGCCGCTCAAGGCGGCCCATCCATCCTTGCCAGTCCGCGATCTCCCGATCGAGCGCGGCGACGACGCCCTGTTCAGCGTCGAGCCGGCGCGTGAATGCAGCGATGGTCGCCCGCCCGCGCAGGCCCGCGCGGACACGCTCGAGCCGATCGATGCCGCTCGGCCCCTTGAGCGCTTGCCACTGATCCTGCGGGTCGCGGCTGGTGAACCGTTGCTGCGCTGCCTGGCCGAGGAAATGAGTGAGGGCGAGATATGTCCCAAGATCGTTAATCGTGCGGCGGTCTGGCCGCGCAAGTTGCGCGACGATGTCCGCCATCGCCGTGCCGCCGGTTGCGGTGCGCTCGACAGCGTCGCCGTCCGAGAAGGTCAGCGCGACGCTATGTGACCCCGGCTCAGCGCCCCGGCGCGTGAGATAATCCTTCTCGACAAGTTTCTTGCGGCCTTTGTTGATATAGGGTTCGAACCGGCGGATTTTATTGGTCAGTCCCCATTCGATCGCATCGAAGAAGCTGCTTTTTCCCAGTCCGTTGGTGCCGGTGAGCAGAACAAGACCGGGCGCCGCCGGAATGTCGATCGCGAAGTCGCCGAAGGTCCGGAAATCCTGGATCGCGATGCGGGAAAGGAAAATCTCGCTCATGCCTGACCCCTCCGACCCCAGGATTTGACCAACGCTGCGACGATATCATCCGGCGTCTTCTTCTCGTCGAGCGCTATCCGCTCCCATTCGTCCGCCGTCGTCCGCGGTAGACCCGGTGTGGTTGCACCGGTGCCGCTGAGCTCATCGAGCGCCACATCCTCGAATTGACCTTCGGCATGGACCCATGGCCGGGCAAGGACCGTTCGCTTGAGGAAGTCGGCGAAACTCTCTTCGTCATTCAGCGGATCTTCGGGGCGCAGCCACGCCAGCTTGCGAGCGACGCGGTCGTCGCGCTCGACCATCAACGCCATCGCGCGCCAGGCTTCCTGCCCCTCACTCCCTCGTGGTCCCAGTAGCATCAGCTGCAAGTCCAGTGTCTCGTTAGCCCCAAGGAACGAGCGCGCGACGACACATTGATTGCGGTAGCGCCGCAGCGTCTCGAGCACCGCTTCCATGGCGGCAACGTCGGGGAGGATGCCCAGCACGATATTGAAGCGATCAATCCGGATCGCATGGCTTTCCGACGGCAGATCGGTCGGACTGAGCGTCGTCGACTTGGTCGATCCGCCGTTGAAGGTTGCGCTCGCTAGTTCGGGCCGATCCTGAACCTTGAGCTCGAGCTTCAGCGCCGCGTTGCGCAGCCGGTCAGCGAAATCGGCCAGTCCAGGTGACAGAGTCGCACTATCCGTCATGCCGCACCCTTCATGATCGTCTTTTCAAGCCCCTCAAAGTGCCGCGCCTCAACCGTTGCCAGTAGGGCGCGGAGCTCGGCCAGACCCGCGGCCGCCGCGTCGATGAAATCGCGACTGATCGACATGATCACCGGACCAGAGCCATCCGTATCGCTGAGCCCCGGCTGATCGGTGTCGATCTGCGCGAACGGCCGTTCGGCGATTCGGGTGACCTCGATGGCACTTTTGACCACGAGGATGACGAACTGAGTCTGCCACATGAAGGAGGCGGCACACAATGACATCTCGTCACCGTTGATCATGTCAGCCGCACATCCATGACCGGCCCATTCGCTATCACCGTCGCGTAGGCGAACTAGATTACCCGGCCTGGCGCTTTTGGGCGATGTCCCGTCCCAGGCCGCGGCGATGGCAAGCGCGACAGCGGTCCCGCGCAGGATCACTGGCCATTTGCTGGGGCCGACGAGAATCTGTGCCGCGTCGCGATGTTCGTCCTCGTCGACCGCACAGATCATCAGGCGCAGGAAATGGTTCAGCAGTGCCGGGTCATCGGTAAACGATGCATGCCAGATCGCCCAGGTCGCGGCCATGGCCGCCCGAAGATCCTGTGCGATCTTGACGTTGATCGGGCGGCCGGGATCAGCATTGCTCGCGAAAAATGGCTGGAGGTGTGCGTCCAGGCGCTCAAGCAGCCAGCTATCGAGCGACCGGTGAACCCGACGTGCTAGAATATCGAGCGGCAGCGCCACCGGATTCTGGGCGGCCCCGCCGGGATTGCCGGCCACGATCGCTGGCATCGCCATGCCTTCGGCGTGCGGCGATTCTAGGCTGAGCTCGCGGACCAGCCGGCTCCACAGGCCGGGCGCGGCGTGGAGCCGGCAATTGTTGCTGTGGCAGGCGACCCGCAGTACTGCCCCTGCGATGGCGCCAAGAGCATCGGGAGCATCGGGCAAGATTATCTCAAAGGGCTGCTGCTCGCTCCACGATCGGATAAGCTGCTCCGCCGGGACCGCGCCTGACCAGCGGATGTTGGCGCCTTCGCGTAGTAGCTGCACCGATATGGGGAGCTGGTTGGCTGCCTGTCGCTGCAGCCGCGGAGCGAGGATATTCGCGCTGCGCGCTGCCTCTCGGAATAGAGAACGTGCCGGTCCTGACAACCTCGGGACAAGCGTCGCGTCGCCATGGCGGGCAAGCCATTCCATGTGCGTCACATCGAAACTGGCCAAGTGTGGGGCAAAGGGAGCCCGCACAACTTCGCGGCGGGGACCGCGCCGCACGATCACTGCATCCGCAGCGACCGTTTCCCCTGCGCAATCGAGCCAGAAGGGGGCGATGATCGGCGCCGAATCCGGCGCGTCGATCCGGGTGACGACGCCGCATTGCAGATGCCGGAAGGAGCGCTGGGCATCGCCAGCGCAGGCTTTGATAGTTAGATAGGCGGCGAGCCGGTTGAGCGTTGCCGTTGAGACGTCGAACAGCTCGGCATGCTGGGTCTGAAACGTTAACTGCACGCCGGGGCGGAGTTGCTGCGCGACCGCAGCGACGAGGCCGATGTCTGTGAGCGATTGAAGAAGCTCAGCGTCATAGGCCGCCATGAAATCGAAGCGGGAGCCCGTGGCATCCTCAGCGCGAGCTCGCACATCGATCGCGGCAAGAACCGGCTTTAACGCCGCGATGCCGGGGTGTTCGGAGATCAGCCGGATCATCCCGGCATGATCGAAATCGCGGGCGCCGGCGGCCACGAAATCGATCAGTCCGCCATCGCCCGCGCCACTGACAAAGAACCGCGGGGTGGGCCGACCTGCAAACTCGGCAACGGGAACGCCGGCATCGGTCCAATAGCTGGCGCTCTGTATCGACGGCACCGGTTCGCCCGGCTCGAGCCCGAACCCGACGGCGAGAAACACCATGTGAAACTGTTCACGCATTTCCGCGCCTGGCGGCGGTGCATTGAGATCAGTGAAGTGGAGCTGATAACCGTCCGCAGTTCGTGTAAGCGCGGTAACCTGATGGCGCAGCCGTCGCTCGAGCCGCGGTGCGAGCCTGACAACGATGTCCTCGAACCCGAGCAGTACATCGTCGCGGACGGCGCGGCATGTCCCAGATTCCCAGTCAAGGATTGGCAGGTCGGCTATAGGATCGGTCGTGTAGTGCGCCGGCCAATCGTAAATATGCGGATCGAGCCGCCGCCGATCGGTCGTCGACTGAAGGGGCAAGAGGGCATCGGCGGATTCGAACAACACGACCTGTGACCCGGTGACCAGCGCGGCAGCTGCGGCTGCAGTGACGCCTGCCGCCCCGCCGCCAACGACCGCTATCCTCGGATTGGCATGGAGATAGCCAAGTTCTTTGAGCGCGTGGACCAGGGACAGCGCCCGGACCTGTTGGGAATAGAAGGTGATGCGCCGGTCGAAACTGCCGATCACGAATAAGTTAGGCCGGTCGCGAACAGCTGCACCGTCAAGTATATCCTGGGCAAGCAAAGCATCAGCCAACGACGCGCACCCCTGCTGTCGCTCGCGTGCTCTGTTGCAACACCATGACTGTGAACTGAGCTAAGGCAAATAAATTTGGCAATCTTTTCCCCCTCCGGTTGCTTCGGCATTGCAACCGGCGCAATAATTTATATGAGGGAAGTGAGGGCACGGCAAGATTCTAATAGGCTTTACAACCGGATCGGTGCTAGGCGCTAGCCGTCATTCGCTTGCAGTGGTGCGCAATGTCTCGACATACGTCAAATTCCGCGAGTGCCAACTCCATTCGATAGCGTAACATGACCTGAGCGAAACAGGCGGGAACGGCTCCGGCGAAGCAGCCATGGCTTAATTTAGCTCTTGACGCATCTTGAACAGAGGTTAGCTTTTCACCTCACCCAGTCTGAAAGCTACCTGTCGGCAGCCCGCTCCGACTAGACGTTCCCGAGAGCAAGTAGCTGGCCCGATTGAGAAGTTTTATCCAAGGATAGCCACTGAACGACGGGTCGCCGGTTCGCATCCCTTCAAGGCGTCTAATACTGAATCGATGGCAACCCGATCGCCGAATGTGGAGTGAAGGGCGTCCCGCATCGTCTCACGCTTCATCGTGGATCCCAAGAAAATTCGATCCGACATCCGCCCGGTTCGTTGATCATGAAATGGATTTTTGGTCCGGCGCCAGACGGTTCTGGACTAAACTCGGTGGTTACATTTGGCCACTTGCTGACCCGGTCGTAAAGCAAATGAAGATCTTCGAGGGTCCCCACCTTCATTGCAAGATGATGGAGCCCGACGTTCTGACGACGGTCGAATGCCTGGTAATTATTTTGATCTTTGACCTGCCAAAGTGTGACTTTGAGGTGGCCGTCGGTCACGAATGCCGCTGGATAATCGGGTCGCTCACCGGTTAACCTCCAGCCAAGGCAATTCGTGAAGAAGGCGAGGGAGTCACTGAGGCTCACCACGGTTAGCCCGATGTGGTCCATGCCGGTTGTTACGCTCACCACTGGGTTTGCATCATCCATCTGATTCTCCACGCGTTGACAGCATAACAATAAGCGTTCCGGCATTGGGCAGCGGATGCCAGATGGCTTTGACTTGCCAATCTCGTAAACTGGACTTTTAGGGGTAGCATCGGATTCGCGTTAACGCCCTCGCCTCATTATTTAATCCGCCTTTTCACCGCAAGTGTTGCGCTTGTCGGAAACTAAGGTGTCGGAAGCGGCACCGACATCGAATCATTTTGATTCCGCGTAGCTTCGAGATCCACTCCGATGGGTGGGCCGCGTTTGGGTGCCATATCTGTAGGAAAGTCATCGCGGCACTGGCGACTCCGGCCCCGGTCTCGACGTTCCGTTTTCCACCAAAAAGCTGTCGTCCTGCCCCTCGACTGCTTTCCTGACCGACCGCTACCGAGAGGGTGCTTAGCTTGCGGCAGTTATGACCGCGTGCTTGCGACCGCCAGCGGCGCCCGATTTTCCATGAGTCTGCCAAACGCCGACTTGTCCGGATTTCTGTCTGGAGGGGCTTTCGAGAAAAATGGCGTTCCCCTGAAAAAACTCGTTGACACCCAAAATGACCGCAGCTACTGTACCAATCAGTCAAGAGTTTACCAAGCAGTACAACGCAACGATTTACAAAGGAAAATCAACATGTCGCGTCCTCCTCTCCCCCCGTTCACATACGAAACTGCAGTCGAAAAGGTACGCCTTGCCGAAGACGGCTGGAACAGCCGCGACGCAGCCAAGGTCGCGCTTGCCTACACCGTTGACACCCGCTGGCGGAACCGCGTCGAATTCGCCACCAACCGCGAAGAAGCCCAGGCATTTCTGGAGCGCAAGTGGAACAAGGAGCATGAATACCGCCTGATCAAGGAGCTCTGGGCGTTCACCGGCAACCGCATTGCTGTGCGTTACGCCTACGAATATCATGATGACGGTGGCCAGTGGTTCCGTGCCTATGGTAACGAGAACTGGGAATTCGCAGAGGACGGCCTGATGGCGCACCGCCACGCATGCATCAACGAAATGCCGATTGCTGAAAGCGATCGTCTGTTCTTCTGGACGCTTGGCCGCCGGCCGGACGACCACGCCAGCCTCAGCGATCTGGGTCTCTGATCATGGCCCGCATGGTCGCTGAAAGATCCGATGCCATTGCCTCCCTGGCCGAAGTTTTTCGCGAGCATGGATACGAAGGTGCGAGCCTTGCCTTGATCGGCAAGGCCACTGGCCTAGGCAAGGGCAGCCTGTACCACTTCTTCCCGAACGGGAAGGAGGAGATGGTCCGGGCTGTGCTTGCCGAGATCGAGCAATGGTTTGAGGATTCCGTCTATTCTCCCCTGCGAGATGGGGACGATGCCGACGCCGCTATCACGGCGATGCTCGATGAAACTGCGAAATACTTCCGATCGGGCAGGCGCGTCTGTCTCGTCGGTGCTCTGGCTGTCGCCAACACCCGAGACCTCTTCGCGCAGGCTATCCGGGGTTACTTCGTCGCCTGGGTGGACGCCCTGCAAGCAGCGCTCGTGCGGCAAGGCCGGGACACTGAGCAGGCGCGCCTGCTTTCGGAAGACGCCGTTCTCGCCATCCAGGGCGCGATCGTCCTCTCCCGGGCACTCGACGATCCCGCCGTCTTCCAACGCGCAATCGATCAACTCCATGCTCGATTGGCGTTTAATGGAGAGATGCTCGACAACAACGCCTCGGGTAGCGGGTCGCTTTGATCCTCGCGTCATGACCTGAAGCCTCATACCGCGGGCTCGCCGCCGTGTCGGGCCCGCGGGCTGCGGACGCAGCGTATTCGGGCATTCATCGTTCTTTCGCTAGCGCGCTGATTTTTTCCGACGATGCAGTTCGCTGCAACGGGGCCGCTCAGCGGTCGATATCAAGAGAGATCACCTGAATGAAAAGCTCCTTACTGGCAGCCGCAATCGGCGTGCTTGCCGGCAGTCGTGTGCTTGCCCAGGACACCGTGCAGAAGACCCGCCTGAAAGCCAGGCTGGCGGTCAACATCGCTGAAATGGCCGTCGCGGAGTGCGCCGTGGACGGTTACAGCGTGTCGGCGGCCGTCACCGACCGATCTGGCGTCCTGCTTGCCCTGGTGCGATCCGAAAAGGCCGGTGCGCACACGGCCGATGCTTCCAGGCAGAAGGCATTCACCACGGCGTCGTCGCGTAGTCCCACAAGCGCGATAGTCGAAAACGTCGCAGGCAACCCGCGTATTGCGTGGCTCGCAGACCTTCCGGACTATCTCGTCCTGGCCGGTGGCGTGCCTATCAAAGTCGGCGAGGAGACGATCGGCGCGGTCGGCGTTGCGGGTGCGCCGAATGGCGGCTTGGACGAAGACTGCGCCAATATCGCAATCGAGGAAGTCAAAAGCCGCCTCAACTGAGGCCCCTGCAACAACATGCTTCGTGAGGCCCGCGTGTATGGGCCGAGTGACCTTGGAGATTGGCTATGAATGGCGCGGAACTGCTCGTTCGGGCTCTTGAGAATGAGGGCGTAGAGAAAATATTCGGCATCCCCGGGGAGGAAAACCTCTTCGTGGTCGAAGCCCTGCGGAAGTCCTCCATCCAGCTGATCGTCACTCGTCATGAGCAGGCCGCGGCCTTCATGGCGGCGACCTATGGCCGGTTGACAGGAAAGCCGGGCGTCTGCATCACCACGCTTGGGCCGGGCGCCTTGAACCTTTCCACTGGAGCGGCGTACGCCCTTCTAGGCGGGATGCCGTTGATCCTCATCACAGGGCAAAAAGGCGTCATGTCTTCCCGGCAGGCGCGCTTTCAGGTCGTCGACGTGGTCGCCAGTATGAAGCCGCTGACAAAGCTCACGCGTCAGATCATCTCCCCCAAGATGGTTCCCACCGTGGTTCGCGAGGCTTTTCGGGTGGCACAGGAAGAGCGCCCGGGCCCAGTGCATCTCGAATTGCCCGAGGATGTCGCCGCGTCAGAGGGCGGGGAGATCGCTATGGTTCCTCCGCATGCTCTCGATCTTCCGGTCGCGAGCGCCCAGGCTATAGATCGGGCTGCGGCGATGATTGCTGATGCAGAACGGCCGCTGATTATGCTCGGGGCGGCAGCCTCTCGTCCGCGATCGACCGCTGACCTTGCAAATTTCGTGATCCGCACCGGAATACCTTATTTTACGACCCAAATGGGAAAGGGGACCGTCCCCGGCGGCATGGAACTCTATCTCGGCACGGCCGCTCTTTCCGAACGGGACTATGTTCACGAGGCCATCGAGCGGTCCGATCTCATTATCACGATCGGACACGACACGATCGAAAAACCTCCCTTCATCATGAATGGCCACGGCGCAAAAGTGGTTCATGTCGGCTACCAGCCCGCCACGGTCGAGCAAGTCTATTTCCCGCAGGCTGAGGTGATCGGGGACATCGGGCCTACCCTCAAGCTGCTGGCGGACCGGCTCGAGGGCCGGCTCCCGAATGCAAAAGCGTTGATCTATCTTAGACGAGGGATCCTCGCGCGCATTGCCGATCGGGAACTTGAAGCGCGCTTCACGCCGCAACGGATCGTCCACGATGTACGGGCGGTTATGCCGGCCGATGGGATCGTTTCGCTCGACAACGGCATGTACAAAATCTGGTTCGCTCGCAATTACCGGACCCAGGTCGCCAATTCGCTGCTTCTCGACAATGCCTTGGCGACGATGGGGGCAGGGCTCCCTTCCGCAATGATGGCCTCCATGCTTCACCCGACCCGGCGCGTTTTGGCTGTCTGTGGTGACGGCGGTTTCATGATGAACAGCCAGGAGCTTGAGACCGCGGTACGTTTGCGGCTCAACCTCGTTGTCCTTCTGATCAAGGACGATGCCTACGGGATGATCCGCTGGAAGCAGGCTGTCGACCGGTTCGCCGACTTCGGAGTGACCTTCGGTAACCCCGACTTCGTAAAATACGCCGAAGCCTATGGTGCAACGGGCACGCGCGTCGAGCGCATCGAGGAGCTGGAATCGACCCTGAACGGTGCGTTCGAGATGGGCGGCGTGCATCTCGTCGAAGTTCCAATCGACTACTCCGAGAACGAGCGCGTGCTGGTTCGCGAGTTGGCACAAAGGCTGCCGGTCGTCGAGGCGGCTCAGTAATCCTACCGATCCCAATCGGTGACCACCCGAATTCACCCCACCGTGGCTCCCTGTAAGCTCGGAGCTATCAACAACCGAAAGAAAGTTGCCAAGATGAAAACTCTTCTGATCGCTCTCGCCGCCAGCGCATTTGTGACGGCTCCATCGTTTGCCCAGGACACTGTGCAGCAAAACAGCATCGCGACCACGCTCGCGGTCGATATCGCTCAGGCGGCCGTCTCCGCATGCACCGCCGATGGTTACAACGTGTCTGCAGCCGTGACCGACCGGTCTGGTGTCCTTCTTGCCCTGGTGCGCTCGCAGAATGCAGGCCCACATACCGCCAATGCCTCCATGCAAAAGTCCTTCACCTCGGCGTCGTCGCGCAACCCCACCAGCGCGATCGCCGAAAACGTGTCCAAGAACCCGGTTGCGGCCGGGATGGCGGATATCCCGGGCTTCCTCGTCCTGGCCGGCGGCGTTCCGATCAAGGTCGGCAAGGATACGATTGGTGCCATCGGCGTTGCAGGCGCACCGGGCGGCAATCTGGACGAAGAATGCGCGAACAAGGCGATCGAAAAGCTCAGCACCCGCATCAAGTAATCTCTGGATGTCAGGGGGCGTCGAACGAAGTGGCCGACGCCCCCTGACCGCCTTCTCGCACGAGAGTTTTCCGTATGAACTGGGTTCCTATAGTCTTTGCAACGTTCAAGGTTATCGCTTTGGGGGTGGCGATGCATTTCGCCGTCAAATGGCATTACGACCAGGGAGAGAAGGGGACGACGCGAGCGTTGCTGCAAACCGGCGGCATGGTGATCGCTTTGTTTATGATCGCGCTAGCCGCCGTCGGGCTTTTCGCGTTCTCTTTGAGCCGAATGCTCGGATTGGACCTGAACCTGCCGTGACACCATTGCAGCCACTACGGAGGCATGGTCTCCTGCACGTTAGGTGGTTATCTTCCATAATTGTAACCAAGAGGACGCATCGGCTGTGGCAAAGCAATTCGAGAGCATTGACGCTCGTCTCAAGGACTTTATCGGTCGGCAGCATATCTTCTTCACAGCCTCTGCGACCGGCCAATCCCGGGTGAATATTTCGCCGAGGGAGACGGGCTGTCTGCGGGTGGTTGATGCAAATACGGTGGTCTATCTGGACAGGACCGGGAGTGGAAACGAGACCGCCGCGCATTTGCGCGCGGATGGTCGGCTGACGATCATGTTCTGTGCGGTCGAAGGGCCACCGATGATCTTGCGCCTTTACGGTCGCGGGCGGGTCATCCGCCGCGACAGTCCGGAATACGAGAATATCCTGATCAATCACTACGACGGTCGGGAGCCTTCAGGAGCCCGGCAGGTAATTCTGCTGGACATCGACTTGGTGCAGACCTCCTGCGGCTTTGGGGTCCCGCTGTTCGACTATAAGGCCGAGCGGCCAAGCCTCGACCAATGGACTGATGCAAAAGGCCCCGACGGTATCGAGATCTATCGCCGGGAAAAGAACACATCCAGTATGGACGGCCTACCCACGGGCATGTTCGACGACGCCTAGTCGGGCCGTGAATAATTTTCGAGCCGGCTGGCACGGATCGTCATTGTCGCCAACGTCGTCATGACGACCCAAGCCTGGTTTCAATTTGCCACCGCCGGTCCCCTTGCGCGCTAGGTCTATCCGCGCGCGGCGGGCTCGCAGCAAATTCCGATGGCATTTGGCGTGCTTTGCATCACCGGTGCGCGATGAGCCAGATGCGGGTTTGCTCTGCGACTGCCGGTGTTCCGAGTTTTGTTGCGATGCTCGCCCGATGACTGTCGACGGTTCGCACCGACACATCGAGCGCGGCCGCGATGTCCTTGCTTCCAAATCCCTTGGACGAGCTCAATCACTTCCAGCTCCCGGGAGGTGAGATGCTTTAGCAACTGACTATTCCCACGGCAGACGAGAAGATTATCGAGCGCGGCCTCGCAAGTTGCGATCGTTTCCATCAGAAGATGCTCATCGACCGGCTTCGCAAGAAAGTCGACGACGCCGGCCTTGAATGCGCGGCGGCATGCTTCCACGTCGCCGTGTCCTGTGATCATGATGGCTGGCCAGCGGATGCCGAGATCCTCGAGCTTCTTCAGAAGCTGCAGTCCGCTGATGGCAGGCATCCTGAGGTCCAGGAGCATGACACCCGGTTTCGCCTTTTCCACATGGGCGAGCAGGTGGGCCGCATCAGGGAAGGCCGTGACCTCTTGCCGTAGGTGGCGAGCAGAAGCGTCATGGCCTCTCGTACCGCGAGATCGTCATCGACGAGGTAGATCATGCGGCCTCTCCCAGTGGCAAGCGGATGATGAAGGTGGCGCCACCGTCATTATGTGCTTCGAGACTGCCATTCATGCGCTCGATCAGCCGCGACGACAGAGGCAGGCCAAGGCCCATTCCGTCCGGCTTTGTGGTGAAGAACGGATCAAAAATCCGATGGAGCGAGCCGGTCTCGATGCCCGGCCCATTGTCCGCGACCTCGATGGCAACTCCGTCTCCTTCGCGCCCAGCTGTCAGTGTAATGAGAGGTGACGGGCATCTGGCGACCGCATCCGCAGCGTTGCGAACGAGGTTATGAATAACCTGCTGAAAGGAAACCACATCGATCGGCACGGCGGGCAGATCAGCGGGAATGATCATATTGAGGTTGATGGCCCGTGCTTTGATATCTGCTTCGACAAGGCGCATGGCCTCGGTGATCGCTTCATCGAGGGGGACCATCTTAATATCGGCCGGCGCGCCCGAGATATAGGCCCGCATGCGTCCGAGGATGTCCCCCGCGCGCTTGGCCTCGCGAATGTTGGCGTCGAGTGCCTTTTCGAGGATATCTTGGCGGCCAATGGCCAAGGCGCGTTTTGCGGCCTGACTCTGGCTGAGCATCGCTGCGATCGGCTGAGCCAGTTCATGGGCAATGCCGGAGGCCATCTCACCAAGAGCGTTCACGCGCCCGGCATGCGCGAGCATCGCTTCCTGCTTCAGCAACGCCGCCCTTGTCTCATGACGGCGGCGTTCAGCCAGGGTTTCCCTATAAAACACGGCAACCAGATAACTGCTGCCCAGCCGACGATCAGCGGAACCGCTAACCGAAGCGGGACGAGTTCCCCGAGGCCAAAATTCCGGCTGATTTCCAACTGGAGCGGCTGGGTATGGCTCGTCATCGCGATCCGTGTCGTGGCGGCAAGGAGTGCTTTCTCGGTGGCGCCATGTACCGTGAGTGTTTCGTCGTTCAACGTCAGCTTGGTGGAGTAGCCCTGCGAAGCGTTTTCGCCGTTCAGCAACGCATCCGCATCAATACGCAAACGCAGGACCCGGCCGGGTTCGACAAGCTTGAAGATATCGTAGGCCTGCTCGCCGGGCAGGGCGCGGCCCACGATATCGCCGACATTGGAGAGTTTTGGTATTTCGGCGAGCGGGCGCCCATTTTCCTCTGTGGCTCCGGCGGGCTTGCCATAACGGAAAATCCGCGCCGAACCGGCGTCGAGACGGAACGTGGCGATTTCGATGATACCAGGGTACCGGGACAGAATGTTTTCCGAGAGGCCCTGGATGCTCGGCGACGGGTCTACCGGCGACATCCGAACGATTGCACCGAGCGCGCTCAAATGCGCATCGTGCTGCGCCAGTTTTTCGGCGAGGAGCGTTTCGGTGTTACCTGCTCCATCCAGGAGATCCTGCCGACCGAACCGGTATTCAAGGGCCGCAAGAGCCAGAATCGACAGCAAACCGGCCACAGCCCATATGGTGGTGGCCTTAGAAAGGTGGGTTTGTTCGTATAGAAAACGTCTCATGCTTCAGAATGTCCCGCGACATCCACTCCGTACGCGGTTGATCGATCAGCAAAGCAATACTCATCGGGCGGGAAGCGGCAACCGGTAATCCTACCGGGACAGGATTACCGCATCTCCGGCAATCAAATGATCAACCGTTGGTATCGCGCAGGATCTCGAACAGAAACCAGATACGCTTCTCGGTTTCATCGATCCAGTTTTCGAGCAGGCTGGCGGTCGCGACATCGTTATATTCGTCACAGACGTCATGCAGCGAGCGCATGCTGGCGACGATGCTACCATTGTCGTCGCGCAATTCGGCGAGCATTTCATGGGGATGGACGACGTCGGCATCATTGTCGGCGATACGCTGCTTGCGCGAGATGTCTCCGATCGACCGCAGCGTGCTGCCACCGATCTTGCGGACCCGTTCGGCCAGTGGGTCGGTCATCGAAAACAACTCATCACCATGCTCGTCGAGCAGCAGATGGTAATCGCGGAAATGCGATCCGGACATGTGCCAATGGAAATTCTTGGTCTTGAGATAAAGCGCGAACACATCCGCCAGCAGCGCGGTGGCGCTGGCGGAGATGTCCTTGACCGCGTCGCTACTTAGTCCTGTCGGCGTTTTCAGCGCAGCGGCGACACGCGGTTTGACCGAATGGTCCATGGTCCTATTCCTTTTCTGGGAATGAATTGATGATGTCGCCGCCGTCGCACCGATCGAGCGGGTGGCCAGGCGCGACCTGCCGGATGGCGCTCGTCAAAGAAGGGCGCTGACGCCCCTCCTGCGTTTAGATCGGCCCGAAGGGGCAAGGCATGGGTCATCCACACCTGATCAAGTTTACCCCTTGATGAAGGCCAGCAAATCCTGGTTGAGGACATCGGCATTGACGGTGAGCATGCCGTGCGAGAAGTCCGGATAGGTCTTGATCTGGCCGTTCTTCAGAAGCTTGATCGACTTCCTTGCGGCATCGGCGATCGGAACGATCTGGTCGTCTTCGCCGTGCAGGACAAGCGTCGGGACGGTGATTGCCTTCAGGTCTTCGGTCTGGTCGGTTTCCGAGAAGGCCTTGATGCCGTCATAATGGGCCTTGGCGCTACCGATCATGCCTTGGCGCCACCAATTCTGGATTACGCCTTCTTGCACCTTGGCGCCATCCCGGTTGAAGCCGTAGAACGGGCCGGCCGGAACGTCGCGGAAGAACTGGGCGCGGTTAGCAGCAAGTGCAGAGCGGAAACCATCGAAGACTTCGATCGGCAAACCCTCAGGGTTGGCCGCGGTCTTGACCATCAGCGGCGGTACGGCAGAGACGAGAACAGCCTTGGCAACGCGACCGGCCTTCTGGCCATGCTTTGCGACGTAACGGGCGACTTCCCCACCGCCGGTGGAGTGGCCGATATGGACGGCATTGTTCAGGTCGAGTGCCTGGACGACCGCAAAGGCGTCGGCTGCGTAGTGATCCATATCGTGACCGTCGGCAACCTGTGCCGACCGGCCATGGCCACGCCGATCGTGGGCGACGACGCGATAACCTTTCGAGAGGAAGAACAGCATCTGCGCATCCCAGTCATCCGACGACAGCGGCCAGCCGTGGTGGAAGACGATCGGCTGTGCGTCCTTCGGACCCCAGTCCTTGTAAAAGATTTCAGTGCCGTCCTTTGTTGTAACGAAGCCCATGTCGATATCTCCTTGAGATGAACTGTTTGTGGAAGAGGTGTGGGAGAAGGCGAGCGCCGGAATGCTCACGCCGGCAAGTGCGAGGCTCCCGAGCAGGACGCTGCGTCTCGACACGAAAAACCGATCTGTATCGGATGCCATTGTATTTCTCCTGTCGCGCTGTGTTTGCGAATTCCGTATTTGACAAGGAGAAGGTATCGCCATCTTCTGGCAGAAACACGTGGCGTAAATGACTTTATCAGAGGCAAAAGTGGCAAAACGCAAAGAGGCTGATTTCATAGAAGTAGGGTTGCTGGTCTACCCGGACTGCCAGTTGGCGGCCGTCTATGGGTTGACCGATCTGTTTCGTGTTGCCAGCGACTGGTCGACGAACCTGCAGACGCCGACAAGCCTTCGCACCATCCGCGTCAGCTACTGGAAGATGGAGGACGGGGATGTATCCTGCACATGGGATTCGCTTCCCGGGCTTCCGCACTCGCTGAGCTACATCATTGCGCCGCCAAGCATTATCATGCCGGAGAAAATGCAGAGCATGAGCCCCGCGTCGCAATGGCTTGCGTCCCAGCATGCGCGTGGTGTGACCGTCTGTTCGATCTGTGCCGGAGCGTTTGTCCTTGCCGAGACCGGGCTCATCGACGGCCGGCGTGCCACGACCCATTGGGCTTTTGCCGAAAGGCTTGCAGAACAGTTTCCCAATATCGACGTCTCGCCCGACAATATGATCATCGACGATGGTGACGTCATCACTGCCGGCGGCATTCTCGCCTGGGCCGATCTTGGCCTGCTGCTTGTCGAAAAGCTGCTCGGGCAGGCTGTGATGCTGGAGACGGCGCGGTTTCTCGTCGTCGATCCGCCGCGTCGCAGCCAGAGCCAGTACAAGGCGTTTCTTCCGCGCTTCGATCACGGCGACAAGGAGGTGCTGCAGGTGCAGCATCACTTTCATGCGACACCGGAGCTGCAAAAATCGATCGGTGAACTGGCGGATAGCGTGCGGCTTTCGGAAAGGACGCTACAGCGCCGCTTTTTCCGCGCGACACGGCTGAAGCTGACCGAATATCTGCAGAACGTGCGCATCATGAAGGCGCGGCAGCTGCTCGAGACGACAAATGGTTCGGTCGAGAGCATTGCCTGGGCGGTCGGCTATACGGATCCGGCAGCGTTTCGGAAGGTGTTTGGCCGGTTGACGGGCGCGAAGCCAAACGTCTATCGCGGCGACGCGCGCATTTGATCACTTCGGAGATGCCCACCAAAACGTGGGCGGCGAGACCGGTCTCATGTCCGCTTCGTCTGTGCAATGCATCTTGTGATCGACAGTGCTCTTGCTCCCGGCCGACCCCGGTTCATCGCCATGAGGGAGCGTGAACCACCATCTGGAAGGCCCCGCCGGACGCTCAACGCTTTCAACGGAAAATCGCGCTGGTGTGGGCGGGCAAAGGCGCGATCGATCAGAACGGAATTTGTGGTCAGAAGCCCAAATCGCTCCGCGATGAATACCGACGGGTGGGCTATGTCGCGCCCGGCTTGGGCGATCGACAGCGACCGCCACCGGAAGCTACCCGAGGATCCGAGCTGTCTGCACATCAGCTCGGATCAGAACCCGGGGGGCAATTCACGGCGGAGCCCGTGGTTGCGGCCATGTCAGGTGCGAGGCGTTGCCTCGCGACCGGAGTGAGGTAGCCCGAGCGCACAAAGCGCCGCGCTGCCCATCAGCGTTGTCAAAACGGCTTGGTCGGAAGGTACTTGCCGTCGAGCGTGATAACGGCTCGGGAGCCGCCTTCTGGATCTTCAACCTTCTCGATGCTCAGCTTGAAGTTGATGGCGCTGATGATGCCGTCTCCGAACTTTTCGTGGACCAGAGCCTTCAGCGTGGTCCCATAGACCTGCACGATTTCGTAGAAGCGGTAGATGGTCGGGTCGGTCGGCACGCCATTTCCGATACTGCCGCGGACCGGAATCGTCTGAAGCAGGGCAACGGCGTCGTCGTCGAGATCGAGTGTCTTGCCAACGGTCTTGGCGGCATTCGCCGGGAGCGGATGCTGGCCGAGAAGGGCGGCGGTGACGAAGGCCTCCGACAGGCCGGTGCCCTCGGTGATCTGGGCGTAGCTCAGGTCCTTTTTGAGTTTCGATGCGAGGATGACGTCCGTCAGGTCCTGACGAGTGGCCTGTGTAGCTTGGGACTGCAACATTGGTATTTTCTCCTTGGTTGGGAATGGGGCTCAAGCAACGCGTCTGGCCCGATATTTGATGGCCTGGACCTCGGGATTGTCCGCGAGGGAGACGAAGGCGCCCCTCGTGCCATCGAAAGCTTCGATAAGCCCGCTTGCGATGTCGTAGATCCAGCCATGCAGAGTGACGCGCCCCTCTTCGAGGGCCAACCGCACCGACGGGTGGGTCTGGATATTGGCGAGCTGGGCGACGACGTTTTCGCGCACCATCGAAGTGACCTTGGCGGTTTCGTCCTTGTGCTGGCGGGCTTCGTTCACGACACGGGCAGAGTCTGCGTAACGCAGCCAGCTGCCCACGGCAGGCATGTGATCAAGGCACTTGCACGTTGCGATGGCGGTCATCGCGCCGCAGTCGGAATGGCCGCAGATGACGATGTCCGAAACCTGCAATGCCGCGACGGCATATTCAACCGAGGCAGAAACGCCACCCGGCTCCGGGCCGTAGGAGGGAACGATGTTGCCGGCGTTTCGGATGACGAAGAGATCGCCGGGTTCGCGCTGGGTCACCAGCTCAGGCACCAGGCGGCTATCCGAGCAGGAAATGAACAGAGCCCGCGGGTTCTGCTGATTTGCCAGATCCTTGAACAGTTTAACCCGCTCGGGGAAGGCTTCCCTCTGGAACTTCAGAAAGCCGTCAATAATGTTCTTCATCGTTGCAATCTCCGTTTCGCGATCTGTTGAGGAGAAAGCTACGGAACGCGTGGCATAATGTAAAAGTCTCGCTTATTATGCATCGCATTAGATAATCTTATAGGTTTCGATATGCTCGCCCGACAGGTTCGTTATTTTCTCGCAGTGGCTGAGCATCAGAGCTTCACGCGAGCCGCGGAGGCCCTGTATGTCTCGCAGCCCGCGCTTTCGCAGCAGGTTAGGTTGATGGAAGAAAGCCTCGGCGTGCAGCTGTTCGACCGATCAGGGCGCACGACGCGACTGACGGATTCCGGGGAGGTCTATCTGCAATACGTGCGCCGTGCGTCGCAGGAGTTTGGAGAGGCCAAGCGCGCTATCAACGACGTAAACGACCTCAGTCGTGGTGCGTTGCGGGTGGCGGTGACGCCGACCTTCACGACCTATCTCGTCGGGCCTCTGATCGAGGCGTTTCACAGTAGCTACCCGAACATCTCTCTCAGCGTGCGGGAGATTTCGCAGGAGCAAATGGAGGAGATGCTTCTGTCTGACAAAATCGATGTCGGGATCGCGTTTTCCGGCACACTGACGCCGGACCTCGATCTGGACCCGCTGCTGGTGGAGACACTTGCCTTGGTCGTCAGTACGGGGCATCCCCTTGCGAGCGAAATATCGATCGGACTGGAAGCCCTCAACGCCGAGTCATTGGTACTGCTGAGCGCGGAGTTTGCTACCCGCGATCAGATCGATAGTTTCGGCCGACAGCACGGCATTCGGCCGCATGTGCAGATAGAGGCCAACTCCATCAGCGCGGTGATCGAAATTGTTCGAAGGACGAAGCTTTCGACACTTCTGCCGGCGACAATCGCGTTCGCACATCAGGACCTGGTCGCCATTTCCCTCGATCCGGAGCGCCTGAAGCGCACTGCTGTTCTGATGCAGCGTAAAGAGGGCTACCGGAGTGCTGCGTCCAAGGCCTTTGTCACGCTGGCAAAGGAGGTTGCGCTAGGATTAGGGGACGGGGAGGGACTGCAGTGCTTAGATCGCTAAGGCATTGATGACGTTACGCCGAGGCAGTAAAAAAGGGGGCGTAGGTTCAGATCTCTTCAAGGCGAAGAAGCTCGTTCGGAAACGTGCCCAATGCCAACTGCCGTCCAAACTCAACGACAGCCTGATGCCGTCTTCCCGGTCATCTACCCGAATTTTTTAGAGTCGTCATTCCGATCTACGTAGACAGGGATGGAATGTTATCTGATGTCCGGCGACGCCGACTACCTGCTTCGCGTGGTTGTCCGCGACACGGTGGCGCTGCGGGATTTCATACTCGACAAGTTCAACAAAACGCCTGGTGTCGCGAACATTAGATCAAGCTTTGCCTTGAAGCAGGTGAAATACAAGACGGCGCTCCCGCTTAATCGTAAGCGCGAAATTCTGCACACCTTCTGAAGAGCGGTGCTCTGATGCATGAAGTGTCCACCAAAAAACAGTGGGCACCTAATCATGGACGATACTCCTAACTGCAAGTGCGGCTTGTTGGTCGCGACGGCCGCCGTCGATATGACGCGGCTTCTCGGGATCAACTAATCGCAGCGTGCTTAGAGCCTGGCGTTTCGGTCTCTCGACTGGCGCGGGAACACGACGTGAATGCCAATCTTGTTCACAAGTGGATAAAGAAGGCCAAAGCGGAGCGGCCGTTGCCTTTGGTTCCGGCGTTTGTCCCGGTCCAGATTGCAACGGAATTGAACTCAGATGGCGGCGGTTTACCGAGGAAGAGTGTGCGATTGGGCAG
>UBQW01000014.1:73754-90748 GCA_900467745.1 Hyphomicrobiales bacterium | reverse complement strand
ATCTTCACGTTGTAATCAACCACCCGCTTTACTGGGACGAGAATCTTCATGTGGTCCTTCCTTCAACTCTTTCGCCAAGAAAATGCGCGTTTCCGCGCTGCTCCGATTGTCGAATGGCGACATGGATACGCGTTTTTCCTCCAAAGACAACGCTTCCATGACGCAGACAGGCAAATTCCATGGGGATTATATTACCTTTACGTTCACGTCAATATTTTCGACTTCATTTGTCCCAGGGCAAGCGCGGGCGCGGTGGCTGGCCGGGGACGGCGATCATGGCGGGATTGGGTGTCGGGCGGTCGCGCACGGCCTTGGGCGTCACCACCTCGCTGTCGAAGAGCGGCACCCCGCGTCGGCGCATGACGAGCACCAGCAGAGCGCCGGCTATGATGCCGCCGACATGGGCGCCCCAGGAGACGTTACCGTCAGGCTCGAGCGCCAGCATGACGAATTGCTGGCCGGTCCAGAGTATCAGCGGCACGAAGGCGGGAAGCGGCAGCGGCACGCGCATGAAGACCAGCACCCAGACCTTCACGCGTGGATGCAGCATGAGATAGGCGGCGACCACACCGGATATGGCGCCGGACGCGCCGATTAGCGGCGCCTGCGAGGTCATGCCGATCAGGCCATGCACCAGCGCGCCCGAAATGGCGCAAAGGAGATAGAAGACCAGGAAGCGCAGATGGCCCATCGCATCCTCGACATTGTCGCCGAAGACCCAGAGGAACAGCATGTTGGAGGCAAGGTGCCAGAAGCCGGAATGGACGAAGGAATAGCTGACATAGGTCAGCGGCTCGGGCGTGATCGCGAGCGCCGGTTCGAGATGGGCGTAGTGGAAGGCGACCGCCGGGATGTAGCCGAGGCCGACGAAGGCCGCCTGCGCTACCGATTCCGTGGCGATGACGCCGGTAAACAACCAGGCGACGATGTTGACCGCGATCAGCCCCATCGTCACCCATTGCAGCTTGATATGCTTCAGCGTGTTGGCATCGTGCAGCGGTATGAACATGTGGGCCGACGGTCCAGTTGCTTGATGTCGATCAGCTCAAGCCTAGCGGTTTTTTCCGGGAACCCAAAGCACATCCGCATGGCCGCGATCGTTCGCATGTCGAGCGGCGACGAAGAGGAAATCGGAGAGGCGGTTCACATATTTCAGTGCCGCTTCGCTGACGATCTCGCCCTCGCTGCGCGACAGCGTCACCATCAGCCGTTCGGCGCGGCGGGTGATGGTGCGCGCCAGATGCAGGTGGGCTGCGGCGGAGTGGCCGCCCGGCAGCACGAAGGATTTCAGCGGCTGCAGATCGGCGTTCAGCTTGTCGATGTCGTTTTCGATGCGCGTCACCTGGCTTTCGACGATGCGCAGCGGCTCGTATGCCGGCGGCGTGCCGGTGTCGGGCGTGGCGAGATCGGCGCCGAGATCGAAGAGGTCGTTCTGGATCGACATCAGCATCGCATCGAGTTCGGGCATGCCCTGCATGTGAAGCCTCGCGATGCCGATCGCCGAATTGGCCTCGTCGATGGTGCCGAAGGCCTCGACGCGCAGATCATCCTTCAGCCGGCGCGGGCCGGCGACCAGCCCGGTCGTGCCGTCGTCGCCGGTCTTGGTGTAGATATTGTTGAGCTTGACCATGCTTTATCTCCTCCTCTGTGGGGTGATCAGCTGGGGCGACCGCCGCCGGTCAGCCAGAGCGTCAGCATGATCAGGAGCACGGCCACGGCCTGCAGCAGCACACGCAGCTGCATCAGCTTGTTGGACAGATTGGCGTCGCCACCCTTCATCATGTTGAACAGGCCACGGATCAGAACGATGGCGACAAGGCCCATCACGATGATGGCGAGAACGTAGACGACAGTAGACATTGGGTTTCCTCCTCCTCAATCGAACCTGCGCAGCAGCCGGTAGAAGAGGTCCGCGGGCAAGAGCTTTTTCAAGAACATGCCCTGCTTGGCCGGCCGCGTCACTGGGTAATGTGGTCGCGGGCGCGGGGCGTTCAATGCGTGCTTCAGGACATCGTAGACGGCCTCGGGGCCGAGCTTGTGGCGGTTGGCCGGGCCGGAGCCATCGAGCCTTGCCAGCTGGCGGCGGTAGTCCACGGCGTGCGCCGAGCCCCTGACATCGATGTGCTCGTTGATCTTCGCGAGCGAATTGGCGACGAAGCGCGAGGCGATCGGGCCGGGCTCGATCAGGCTGACGTGAATGCCGCTGCCTTCGAGCTCCATGCGGAGCGTGATGCTCAGCCCCTCGAGCGCGAATTTCGAGGCGGTGTAGGCGCCGCGATAGCGGTAGGGCACGACGCCCAGAATGGACGAGCACTGGACGATGCGACCGCGGCCGCGCTTGCGCATCAGCGGAATGATCTGCCGCGTCAATTCGTGCCAGCCGAAGAAATTGGTCTCGAACTGCTCGCGAAGCACGTCGGTCGTCAGGTCTTCGACAGCGCCCGGCTGGCCATAGGCGCCGTTGTTGAAGAGGGCGTCGATGCGGCCGCCGCTGAGCTCCGTGACCTCGCGGACGAAGTCGGCGATCGAATCGCTGCTGGTGTAATCCATGCGGAAGGCTTCGATGCCGTCGGCCTCAAGCGGCGCCAGATCGTCGAACTTTCTGACGGTCGCGAAGACGCGCCAGCCGTCGGCCTTCAACGCACGGGCACAATAAGCACCGATCCCGGACGAACATCCGGTAATGATGATAGTGCGTTGATCCGACATGGAATGATTCCTGTACAAACTAGGACTCGTTTCCCATATTCGATCGGGCGACACAATGAGGAATGCCGGGAGCCGGAATGCTGAAACTTTTTCGCATCTTGTATGATGTGCTTTACGATGCGATCTGGCATTTCCTTGAAGATGACGGCTTCGCCATGGCAAGCCATGTGGCACTTTCCACGCTTCTCGCCGTCTTCCCATTCCTGATTTTCGGCACCGCGCTCGCCAATTTCCTCGGCGCAGACCAGTTCTCGATGACCGCCGTGCATCTCGTCTTCGACACGTGGCCGGAGGCGATCGCCAAGCCGCTCGCCGATCAGGTTCTCCTAGTGCTCACCGTGCCGCGCGGCGGGTTGCTGACGATCTCGGTGCTGGCGGCCGCCTACTTCGCCTCCAACGGCGTCGAGGCGCTGCGCATCTCGCTCAACCGCGCCTACCGCGTGCAGGAAACGCGGCCTTGGTACTTCACCCGTCTCGCCAGCCTGGGTTTCGTGATGATCGCAGTGACAATCTTCGCGGCGATCAGCATCCTGCTCGTGGCAGTGCCGCTGGCGCTCGATTATGCCCGGCAGTGGTTTCCGCTGTTTGCCGATACGCTCGACATCGTCTTCAACTGGCGTATCTACGGCACGCTGTTCGTGCTGACGGTCGGTCTGCTCGTCGTGCATCTGTGGCTGCCGGCCGGGCGGCGCAGGGTGTTCGATGTCGTGCCGGGCGTGCTTCTGACGCTGATCCTGTGGTTCATCGGCGCGCTGATCTTCGCCTATTATCTCGCGACCTTCGCCAACTACGCCGCTACCTATGCCGGTCTGGCATCGGTGATGATCGTGCTGATCTTTCTCTACATGATCGGGGTGATCTTCATCATCGGCGCCGAGCTTAACGCGGCGCTTCTGAAATTCCGGGTGCGGGCGATCTTCTCGCACAATTTCCTAAGCGGCCAGGGACAGAAGCCGTCAAAGTCCGACGAGGTGGCGAATATCGTGCGCCGGGACGCCTCGGGCTCGTAGGTCCGAGAGGCCGGTATCGCCGCTGCTTTTCGAGAGCTTGCGGCCGGCCGCGTCGGTGACGAGGCGATGGTGGTGATAGGTGGGTGCCGGAAGATCAAGCAGCGTCTGCAGGACGCGGTGCACCGAGGTCGCGTGGAAGAGATCGAGGCCGCGCACGACATGAGTGACGCCCTGCAGCGCATCATCGACCACCACGGAAAGATGATAGCTCGACGGCGCGTCCGAGCGCGACAGCACGACATCGCCCCAGGATGAAGGGTCGGCGGCGATCAGGCCCCGGTCGCCGTCTCCGGTCTCCTGCCATGAGAGCAACTCGCCGATCTGTTCGAGCGCCTTTGCCATGTCCAACCGCCAGGCGTGTTTGAGGCCGGAGGATAGCATCGCCTGCCGCTCGCCCAACGGGCGGTCGCGATCGTCCGTGGGGTAGAGCGGCGAGCCATCGGGATCGCGCGGCCATGCGATGCCTGCCGCCTCGGATGCCGCGACCTTGGCCTTGACCTCGCCGCGGGTGAGGAAAGCGGGGTAGGCGAGGCCGCGGTCGATCAGGTCAGCCAGGGACGCTTGATAGGCGTCGAAGTGCTCTGATTGCCGGCGCACCGGCTCTTCCCATTCGATACCGAGCCATTCGAGATCGGTGTAGATGCCCGCTTCGAATTCGGGTGTGCAGCGGGTGAGATCTATGTCTTCGATGCGCAGCAGGAAGCGGCCATCGGCGGCGTCGGCCATGTCGCGGTTCAGGAAGGCCGAGAGCGCATGGCCGAGATGCAGCGGGCCATTGGGGCTCGGGGCAAAACGGAAGACGGGCTTTTGACGGGGAATCGCGATCATGCTTTCTTCTGCCACGGATTTTGGAAGATCGCGAGGAAGCGTGCATATCATTCGCAACGACGGGGACGTGGCCCAGGGACTGGCCGAACTCATCATCATCGATCCGCGCCTTGTCTCGATCGCCGCCGATGCCGGTCCGCTGCCGCTGCGATTGCGGGAGCCCGGCTTCGAGGGGCTGGCACATATCATCGTGTCGCAGATGGTGTCGCGGGCGAGTGCCGAGGCGATCTGGCGGCGGATGCGGCCTGATGATGTCGTGCTGACGGCCGAGGCCTATGCCGGCCTGCACCCCGAGGCATGGCGCGAGGTCGGCCTGTCGCGGGCCAAGGCGGAGACGCTGACTAGGATCGCCGAGGCCGTTGCGTCCGGTGGGCTCGACCTGCAGGCGCTCTCGGGCCTGCCGCCAGAGGAAGCTTTGGCGGCGCTGACGGCGCTGAAGGGTGTCGGGCCATGGACGGCGGAGGTTTATCTGATGTTTTGCGGCGGTCATGCCGACGTCTTTCCATCCGGCGACGTCGCGCTGCAGAACGCGGTGGCGGCGGCCTTCGGCCTGAATGCGCGGCCCGGCGCGCGACAGCTGGCCACAATGGCGGCGGACTGGGCACCGTGGAGATCGGTGGCGGCGCGGCTTTTCTGGGCGTATTATGCAGCGAAACTGGGCCGCGGCCTGGTTCCGGTCGGCTGAACGGCAACACATAGAAATGCCACCGTGAAATGCCATTGTGTGGCTTGAATTTATTGGACTTCACAATGCCGTCACAACCGGCCTAATATAAGAGTGCAGATGCCGAATCGATCAGGAGAGTGCCTTGACGATTGCTGTTTCACCTCAGGCCCTGCCAGCGCTCGTTCTGAACGCTGACTATCGGCCGCTGAGTTATTATCCCTTGTCGCTCTGGTCCTGGCAGGACGCGATCAAGGCGGTCTTCCTTGACCGTGTGAATATCATCGCGGAATACGAACATTCGGTCTCCTCGCCGAGCTATTCGATGCGGCTTCCGAGCGTCGTGTGCCTGAAAACCTATGTGCAGCCTTCGCGCAATCCGGCTTTCACGCGCTTCAACGTGTTCCTTCGCGACAAGTTCGAGTGCCAGTATTGCGGCGATCATAACGACCTGACCTTCGATCACGTCATTCCGCGCGCCCATGGCGGCGAGACAACGTGGCAGAATGTCGTGGCGGCATGCTCTCCCTGCAATCTCAGGAAGGGCAGCAAGCTGCCGAAGCAGGCAGGCATGTTCCCGCACCAGAAGCCCTACCAGCCGACCGTGCAGGACCTGCACAACAATGGCCGGCTTTTCCCGCCGAACTATCTGCACGATAGCTGGCTCGACTATCTCTACTGGGATAGCGAACTGCAGCCCTGATCCCCAATCCGGCCCGTTTCCGGGCAGGATTGCTTCACGCTTCGACGGATCAGCCCGACTTGATCAGGCAGACTTCTCTGATCAGGCCGACTTGCGCACGCCGATAAAGGCGAAGGCGGCGAGGATCAGGCTTGCGATCACGTTCCAGCCAGCCATGGACAGGCCAGCGACGCGCAGTGCCGCTTCCGTGCAGGACGGACCCTTGATGGTGTTGAGTTCCGTGAACAGATCGCCGGCGTTCTGTGTCATGCTGCTGGCGCTGGTCGAGCAGGCGGTGGGGCCGGCCCAGAAGTGCCATTCGACACCGGCGTGATAGACGCCCATGCCGGCGCCAACGACCATCAGCAGACCACCTGCGAGCAGGAAGGTGCGGCCGATCCAGTTGGGCAGGCCGAGCGCCGATGTGATGGCGCCGATGATGACCAGCGGGATGCCGTAATAATAAGGCTGGCGCTGCATCAGGCAGAGCTCGCAGGGAATATAGCCGCCGATATACTGGAAGCCGAGCGCGGAGCCGATGACCACGGCCATGCCGATCGCCAGCACGATGGAATAGATGAAGGTGGGACGGCGGACAGAGAAGGTCATGCGGGGGCTCCGGGCAAATGGCGCATGGGGACTAATGGATAATCAGTGGGCAAGCAGCTTGTAGCCGACACCTGCCACGATCAGCACGCCGGCAACGATCGCGGTGATCTGGCCGAGGCGCTTTTCGATGAAATGGCGGATCGGTTCGCCATAGCGGCGCAGCAGCCAGGCGAGAAACAGGAAGCGCGCGCCACGGGCGATGATCGCCGAAATGATGAAGAAGCCGAGGTTCATGTGGATGACGCCGGCGAGAATGGTGACGATCTTGATCGGCGGCAGATGCGCGAGACCCGACGTCACCAGCAACAGCAGCAGGATTTCCCATTCGTCGTGGATGTAGGTTCGCATCTGCTCGAAGGCGTCGAGCTTGCCGTAGAACTCCAGCACCGGGCGGGCGATCGTGTCATAGGCGTAATAGCCGAGCGCCCAGCCGGCGATGCCGCCAAGAACGGAAGCGACGGTCGCCACCAGCGCGTAGCGATAGGCGCGCTCGGGCTTGGCAAGCGCCATGGGGAGATAAAGGACATCGGCCGGAACGAGAAAGACGGAGCTTTCGACAAAGGCGATAACGGCAAGCCAGACTTCGGCCGATTTGCGGGATGCCAGCGACATGGTCCAGTCGTACAATCTGCGAAGCATTCCGGTCCTTTCAGGTTGCGTGCATGAGCTTTATGGGCCTGATATCGGCCTGTAAATGGCTGCTGTGTCAGTCATGCGGCAGTGCGGTGAAAAACTCTTCGTGATCGTGCGAGGGGATCGTGCCGTGATCGCGCGGGATCAGGACGCGACACCTGATGAGGGGACGCGCTTCTGGCGCATGACGTTCCTCTCGGTGCGCTCGCGCGCCATCTCGCTCACCATCTGGCGGAGCGCCGGATGCTTGGCCGTGAACATGTTGAAATCGCGTCGTTCCAGCACGAAGAAGTGGCAGAAATCGACGGCGACCACATCGGCGTTGCGGCGTCCGCCGCTCAAGAGCGCCATCTCGCCGAAGAAGGCGCCGGGCTCGAGCCTTATCGCATCATCCGGCAGCTGCACTTCGACGGCGCCCGCCGACAGGAAATACATGCCGCCGCCGCGATCGCCCTTGCGCATGACGCGCTCACCTGGGAGAGCCGATTTCGGGCGGAACAGCAGGAGCAGCTCTTCCTGCGAGTTTTCGTCGACATTGGCAAACAGCGGGAAGGTCTCGCTGAGCTCGCGCATTTCCAGCTGGTGCTGGTGCTCGCGCGCTTCGGTGATGGCGCGGATCTTGTCGAGCTCGTCGTTCAGCAGGTCGAAATTGGCGTGGCCGTGGCGGGCGCTTTGCGGCCAGCGGCGCTGGATATAGCCATGCAGCGCTTCGGCCCCGGCGCAGACGATGGGATTGAGCGTGATCGAGATGATGGCGCTGGCGAGAATGATGTCCTGCCCGTCGGTCGGCAGCAGGCCGAGCGTGACGCCGAGGCCGGCCAGGATGAACGAGAATTCGCCGATCTGCGCCAACCCGCCCGCCACCGTCAGGCCCATGCCGATGGGATAGCGCAGCAGCGTGACGACGACGAAGGAGATCACCCCCTTGCCGACGATGATCAAGAGCAGTGCAGAGAGAACGCCGAGCGGCTGGCGCACGATGATAGACGGATCGAACAGCATGCCGACGGACACGAAGAACAGCACCGAAAATGCGTTCTGCAGCGGCAGGGAATCGGCCGCGGCGCGATGGCTGAGGCTGGATTCGCTCATGACCACGCCGGCGAAGAACGCGCCAAGCGCGAAGGACACGCCGAAAATCTGCGCCGAGCCGAAGGCGATGCCGAGCGCCAGCGCCAGGACCGTGAGCGTGAAGAGTTCGCGCGAGCCGGTGCGGGCGACGCGGATCAGCAGCCAGGGCACGACCTTGGGGCCGAGGAAGATCGCCATCGCGGCAAAAGCGCCGACCTGCAGAAGCGTCAGCGCGATGGTGAGCGGCAGCGGCATGGCGGCGCCATGCGCGCCCGATGGCGCGTGGCCGCCGAGCAGCTCGGCCAAGGCCGGCAAAAGCACCAGCGCCAGCACCATGGCCAGGTCCTCGACGATCAGCCAGCCGACGGCGACGCGGCCGCTGGCGGCATTGACCAGATTTCGCTCCTCCAGCGCCTTCAGGAGCACCACGGTGCTCGCGACCGAGAGACTGAGCCCGAAGACGATGCCGGCGCCGAGGCTCCACCCCCACCACTCCGCCAGCCCGACGCCGAGCAGCGTCGCGACCAGGATCTGCGCGATCGCGCCCGGAATGGCGACGCCACGCACGGCAAGCAGGTCACGCGCCGAGAAATGCAGCCCGACGCCGAACATCAGCAAGATCACCCCGATCTCAGCCAGCTGGCTCGCAAGCCCGGTATCGGCCACGAAACCCGGCGTGATCGGCCCCATCAAAATCCCGGCCAGCAGATAGCCCACCAGCGGCGGCAGCTGCAGGCGATCGGCAAGATAGCCAAGGATCGCCGCGAACCCGAAACTGACGGCAATGGTGGCAATGAGGGGGACGTCGTGATGCACGCTAATGTGTTCTCCTTTTGGGAGCCGGCACTTTGACCGATGTGCGGGGGAAATTAAACTGCTGATTTAAATTGAGACGGCAATATCGGTGGTGATGGCTACCACCACCATGCCAAGGTCCAAATATCGTGAAGCGGCACTCTTGACACCAATATCGCGAGTAACGGAGATTTGCTTCTAAACGAAGACGTGTAAATCGTTGCTGTCCGGGAGGTTTGGTGAGTTCTTCTCGTTCGCCCAAATTGGAAGCTTGGCAGACAATCGTCGCCGAACCAAAGAACATCTTCGGTTGGCCTGCATGGTCTGATGGGGCCGTGTATCGTGAAAGCCGGAAACAAGCTTCTGAAGCCGGGCGGCTTCCTTTGATCTCCGATATGGCGTCGCGATCCGAGATGATCATCACGGTTTCCGATAGCAATGATATCGCGTTGGAAGGCGTTCGCATTCGGATCGGCGTGTGGCGTAATCGACCTATGGAAGATGTCACGGCAACTTTTGAGATATATGACGCAGTTCGGTGGATGTGCGTCAGCCGGATCGACTTTACACCGATCGCGCCGCATACGAACAGACACTGGCGGCGATTTCATCTATCGCCGGAAATTAACGGTTCTCATATCCACACATGCGAGGATAATGCCAGGATCGGAGCCGATGCATTCCTTCCCGCAAGCAATTTGCCAAATGCTCGGGCGCTGGATAAGGAACCACAGTCTTTCCGGGAAATCTGGGCAGTGATCGGAGCGCATTTCAACATTTCCGGCCTTGATGATTTGCCTGCACCTGAATGGAATGGGAGCCTGCGATATGATCGATAGAATCTCGATAAACGCGATTGCCGAAGAGGTGTCCCGCGCGCTCTCCTATTCCCGTGGCGGAAACGAGGGGGCAATGGTGGTCACGCCGCTGCTATATCCAGGCGGAGCGCGCGTCGTGCTGCGTTTCCAGGAAAGTGAAGATGGATATTTCGTCTCCGACCTAGGTGCAGGACGGCGCGAAGCCGACCTGATGGACGGAAGCACTGTTTTCACAAGAATAGCCAAGGCGGCCGCAGAGCGCTTTGGTGTCAGATTCGACAGCGATATGGTCTTCGATATCGAGGTTCCTCGCGAAGCGCTGGTTTCCGCGGCAATCGCGGTTGCCAACGCGTCGAAGGAAGCCGTCGATCACACGGCGGCGCGGATATCCGAGAAGCGTGCGATGGACCAGCGATATGAGCTTTGGTCGCGGTTGACGGCGGCCTTTCCTCAGGCGCATGTCGAACGCGAGGTCATGGTTCGAGGTGCGAGTTCGCCGTGGAATTTCGATGCCATGATCGAGATCGGCGGACACACGTCGTTGTTCGATCTGGTCGTGCCTCATGCGTCGTCCGTGCACGCCGCAGTGTCGAAATTCCTCGACATCAAGGATCTCGGCGAACAATCGCCGGTACGCGTTGCTGTTATCACCGACAGCGAGAACACGCCGCATTTGCCGCTGCTTGGACGGACGGCGAAGATCATCCAGCTGGATGCCGCGATCGAAACTTTCAAGCGTGCGGCTTGAAAACACAACAGAGAATATGGCGGTTCAGGCAGACGCCGGGTCTGCAGCAGTCCAGTGGTGCCCCATGCCGGAGTCGAACCAGCACTTCTTTCGAAACTCGATTTTGAGTCGAGCGCGTCTACCAATTCCGCCAATGGGGCAACGGATACCGACGAGGCGGGTGTCTAGCATGCGTTTGACTGATGGCGCAAGACGGGGATGCGGGTATCGGGCTGATTTCGTGGGGCTTCCGGCCGAATGGGTTCGGCCGGAAGGATGTATTCAGTGAGCGGCGGAGACGGCCGGGGTTGCTAGGCCGGATTTCTTGATCGTGATCGCCAGGATGGAGGCGAGCAGGCAGAAGGCGCCGGCGATGAAGAAGGCGGGGAGATAGCTCTGCAGCTCGGTGCGCGACAGGCCGGCGCCATAAGCGGCCGTGGCCGCGCCCAGCTGGTGGCCGGTGAAGACCCAGCCGAAGACGATGCCGACCTTCTCCTTGCCGAAGCGTTCGGCGGCGAGCTTCACCGTCGGCGGCACGGTGGCGATCCAGTCGAGGCCGTAGAAGACGGCGAAGATCGACAGGCCGTAGAAGGAGAAATCGCTGAAGGGCAGGAAGAGCAGCGACAGGCCGCGCAGGCCGTAATACCAGAAGAGCAGCCAGCGATTGTCGAAACGATCAGACAGCCAGCCGGAGCCGATCGTGCCGAAGAAATCGAAGATGCCCATGACGGCGAGCACGCTGGCGGCGGCCACCGGCAGGATGCCGAAATCGCCGCAGAGCGTGACGAAATGGGTCTGGATCAGGCCGTTGGTGCTCAGCCCGCAGATGAAGAAGGTGGCGAACAGAATCCAGAAGGTCGAGGTCTTCGAGACCTCCTTGAGAACGACGATCGGGGCTGCGAGCATGGTGAGCAGGCCGCCCGTTTGCGCAGGCGGCGGGGTGATGCGGTCCTCGCCGAAGGAGGGGAGGTTGAGATCCGACGGGCGGTCGCGCATGAAGGCGAGCACGACCAGCGCGGCGAACAGGATCATGCCGCAGACGAAGAAGACGGTGGCGCGCCAGCCGTAGCTTTCCGTCAGCTGCGCCATCAAGGGCAGGAAGACCAGCTGGCCGGTGGCGGAGCTCGCAGACAGCATGCCGACGACGAGGCCGCGATGCTTGGTGAACCAGCGGGCCGAGACGGTGGCGGCGAGCACCATGGCGGTCAGCCCGGTGCCGAGGCCGACGACGATGCCCCAGAGCAGCAGAAGCTGCCAGATTTCGGTCATGAACAGCGAGCCGACGAAGCCGCTCGAAATCAGGATCATGGCGAAGACGATGACCTTGCGGACGCCGAAATAGTTCATGAAGGCAGCAGAGAAGGGGCCCATCAGGCCGAAGAGCAGCAGGCGGACGGCGAGCGCCGACGAGATCTGCGAGGTCTCCCAGCCAAACTCGTCCTGTAGCGGCTTGATCAGCACGCCCGGCGCGCCCATGGCGCCTGCCGTGACCAGCATGGTGAGAAAGGTGGCGGCGACGACGACCCATCCGTAGTGGATGTTGCGCCGCGCCAGCGTGGAGGCAAGTGCAGTGGAGACCATGGGGCTATTCCGTTCGGGGGTTGCCGGAAGGCTAATACAAATATTTAGATGATGGCCATCATCATTGTTGATTATTGATGATGTGCGTCATATAAATTGTCAAGCGGTGTTTTTTAGGAGCCTTTCAATGCGCGTCAGCCGGGAGAAATTCGCGGAGAACCGGGAGAAGATCCTCGGTGTCGCAGGCGTGCTGTTTCTCGAGAAAGGGTTCGAATCGACCGGCGTGGCGGAGATCATGAAGGCCGCGGGGCTGACCCATGGCGGCTTCTACGGGCATTTCCAGTCGAAGGAAGATCTGGCGCTCGAGGTCAGCCGGGCGCTGATCGAGCGGGTGAAGATCCGCTGGAACGAGATCATAGCAGGCGCGCCGGGTGCGCCGCTCGATGCGCTCCTCAATCATTATCTCTCGCGCTGCAGCGTCGATGATCCCGGCGGCAGCTGCGTCTTCGCCTCGCTGGTTCAGGAGGTGAGCCGCAGCCAAGGTGCCGTGCGCTCGACCTTCAATGACGGGCTGTCGGCGCTGGTCGATATACTCTCCGAGATCGTGCCCGGCGACAGCGCGCAAGAGCGCCGCGCCAAGGGCTTCACGACGCTGTCGGCGATGATGGGCGCGGTCATCCTCGCGCGCGCGGTGGAGAGCCGGGAGCTGTCCGACAATTTCCTGTTCACGACGCGTGACGCTCTTTCGCCGGCTAAGAGCTAGCCGCGACGGGCGATCAGGCCGCTGATCTCGACCGTCTCGGCAAAGCGGCCGTCGGGCGAAAGTGTTGCCAGTGCTGTTCGCAACTCAGTCTCAAAGGCTTCCGCCTTGTCTCCCAGCGTTTCCGGTGAGGTGACCGAGGTCGAGAAGGCGCGGCCGATGATGTCGTCCGCGGTCAGCTGGCGCTCGTTCACGATGCCGACGCGTTCGAGACGGTTGAAGGGCGAGTGCAGCAGGACCGTTTCGTGGGCGATCCAGTCCGGACCCTTGCGGCGTTCGCGGTCGGCGTTGCGCTCCGGCGCGAAGGTTTCCGACAGCGTGTTGACGGCGGCGCGCCAATCCTGCGTGGAGGCGATGTGGCGATCGCCGAAGAGCACGACGCAGCCGTCGTCGACGGTGATGGCGTCGAGTGCCTTGAGCGTCGCCGGGCGGTCCATCCAGTGGAAGGAGCGGCCCATGACCGTCATCTTCAGCGGCGCGAGCGACGGACCGAGATCGTAGGACGAGCCGTGGACGAAATCGACGGTGACGCCGGCCTTGTCGGCATCGGCGCGGGCGGTCTCCAGCATCTCCGGTTCGGGGTCAATGCCGGTAACCTTTGCGCCTGTCATGCGGGCGAAGGCGATGCCGAGTTGGCCGGGGCCGCAACCGAGGTCGAGCAGGCGCTCGCCTGTCTGCAGGCCGGCGCGCTCTGCGACGCGGGCGATCAGTTCGTCGGGATAGGGGACGCGGTAGCGGGTGTAATAGGCGGCCGTCGAGCGGAAGCGGCGGGCCTCGAAGGGGATGACGGTCATGGTGATATCCTCAAGGGGCGATATCTTGGGAAGGGTGGTCGGCCTGCCTGAGTGCGGCAGGCCAGTGTCCTACGGCCTTACTTGAAGCCCTCGACGCGGTGCGGCACGTAGGGCTCTTCCAGCGCCGCGATATCCTCGGCCGAGAGCTTGACCGAGAGAGCGCCGACGGCATCGTCGATATGACCGGATTTCGAGGCGCCGATGATCGGGGCGGTGACGGCGCTCTTTTGCAGGATCCAGGCGGTGGCGATCTGGGCGCGGGAGACGCCGTGCTTCTTGGCGAGATTGCCGACGGCGCCGATGATGGTGCGGTCCGCGTCCTCGGCCTGCTGGTAGAGCGTCTTGCCGAACTCGTCGGTCTCGCTGCGGGCGGTCTTTTCGTCATAGTCGCGGGTCAGGCGGCCGCGCGCCAGCGGGCTCCAAGGGATGACGGCGATCTTCTGGTCCTGGCAGAAGGGCAGCATCTCGCGCTCTTCCTCGCGGTAGAGCAGGTTCAGATGGTCCTGCATGCTGACGAATGGCGTCCAGCCGTTGGCCCTTGACGTATATATCATCTTGGCGAACTGCCAGGCATGCATGGAGGACGCGCCGATATAGCGCGCCTTGCCCGCCTTCACGACATCATGCAGCGCTTCCAGCGTCTCCTCGATCGGCGTCGTCGGGTCGAAGCGGTGGATCTGGTAGAGATCGACATAGTCGGTGCCGAGGCGCTTCAGGCTGTTGTCGATCTCGTCGAAGATTGCCTTGCGCGACAGGCCGGCGCCATTGGCGCCCGGGCGCATGCGGTTGAAGACCTTGGTGGCGAGCACGATCTCGTCGCGGCGCGAAAAATCCCTTATGGCGCGGCCGACGATTTCCTCGGACGAGCCATCGGAATAGGTGTTGGCGGTGTCGAGGAAATTGATGCCGGCTTCGAGCGCCTGGCGGATCAGCGCGCGGCTCGGCTCCTCGGCCTGCGTCCAGCTGTGATTGCCGCGGCCGGGCTCGCCGAAGGTCATGCAGCCCAGGCAGATCTTCGAGACTTCGAGGCCGGTGCCGCCGAATTTGACGTATTCCATGAAATCGCTCCGTGATGAGAAAAGAAACCTTGGCGCTACCCCTATCTAGGGCGGTACCCGCCAGATTGGCAGCGGCCGCAGCAAACAACCATGCGTTCCCCGGGGTGTGAAGTGCGATCCGGGCTTCACGCTTGCGTGAGCCGCGCCCACGGTGTTAGCTGCTGCAGCATAAACGGACTCTTGCCCCGAGACCCCATCGATGATCCTGCGCCCATGAAGCTGCCGCCGCGCGCTCGCTATGACGATCTCTACCGCGATTTCGCCTGGACGATCCCTGAGGATTTCAACATCGGCCGGGTGTGTTCGGACGATTGGGCGGCGCGCGAGCCGGAGCGGATCTGTCTTCAGCACTTCAGCCCGGACGGCGATCACCTGTCGATGAGCTATAGCGCGCTTGCGGCGCGCTCGGCCTCGCTTGCCAATGGGCTCGTCGCGCTCGGTCTCACAAAAGTCGATCGGGTGGCGCTGCTTCTGCCGCAGTCCTTCGAGACGGTGATCGCCCATATGGCGATCTACAAGATGGGGGCGATCGCGGTGCCGCTGGCGCTGCTTTTCGGCGTCGAGGCGCTGGAATATCGGCTGAAGACATCGGGCGCGGCAGCCGTCGTGACCAACGGCTTCGGCCTTGAGCGGATCCACGAGATCCGCGACCGGCTGCCGGATCTCAAGACGGTGATCAGCGTCGACGCTTCTGACGACAGCAATGGCGTCGTCCCCTTCGCCGGCCTTGTCGAACGCCATTCACCCAGTTTCGACGTGCCGCCGACCGGGCCGGACGAGCCGGCGCTGATGATCTTCACCTCGGGCACAACGGGTGCGCCGAAGGGGGCGTTGCATGGGCACAGGGTGCTAGCCGGGCATATTCCGGGCATCCAGTTCGCGCATGAGGGCTTTCCGCAACAGGGCGACCGGATGTGGACGCCGTCGGATTGGGCATGGGCGGGCGGGCTGCTCAACGCGCTGCTTCCGAGCCTGATGCTCGGCGTGCCCGTGGTCTCCTCGCCGGCGCAAAAATTCGATGCCGACATGGCCTACAGGATCATGTCCCAGATGAAGGTCCGCAACGGCTTCATTCCGCCGACGGCCTTGCGGCTGATGAGATCCGTGCCCGATCCGCGCCAGCGATACGATCTCAAGCTGCGCACCATCGGCGCTGCCGGCGAGGCGCTGGGGGCGGAGACGCATGATTGGGCAAGCCGCACGCTTGGCATCGAGGTCAACGAATTCTACGGGCAGACGGAGTGCAATTTCGTGCTGTCCTCGAACGCCGCGCTTGGCGTGAGCAAGCCGGGGGCGATCGGCAAGGCGGTGCCGGGGCATAAGGTGGCGATCGTCGATGAGGCCGGCGCGGTGCTGCCGCCGGGCACTGTGGGACAGATCGCCATCGCGCGGCCTGATCCGGTGATGTTTCTCGGCTATTGGAACGATGAGGGTGCGACCGCGCGCAAATTCGCCGGCGACTGGCTGCTGACCGGCGATCTCGGCCGGCAGGACGAAGACGGCTACATCACCTTCCTCGGCCGCGACGACGACGTCATCACCTCCTCCGGCTACCGCATCGGCCCCGCCGAGATCGAGGACTGCCTGACCGGCCATCCGGCCGTGCAGATGGCAGCGGCGGTCGGCAAGCCCGATGCGCTGCGCACCGAGATCGTCAAGGCCTATGTTGTGCTGGCGCCGGGGTTCGCGGCGAGCGACGCGCTGGCGGCGGAGATCCGCGACTGGGTGAAGATGCGGCTGTCGATGCACGAATATCCGCGCGAGGTGGCGTTCGTCGACGCGCTGCCGCTGACGACATCGGGCAAGGTGATCCGGCGGATGCTGCGGGAGCGGGCGGTGGGCGAGGGGGAGCGGGGATAATAATCTTGCGCGGCGAGAGATATCGCTTTGATATCAGCCACTTGCGTATCCGATTTTCCCCATCCATCCCCGCTGAAAATATCCAGCCGATACTGATGTCGTCATTGGACAGGGAGCCGGGTCGCGAACCGGATCTGACACATCTGGGCGCAAGCCCGGCGTCCGGTGATGGTTGTTGAAAGGTGGATGTTGCGGTCGTCAGGATCTGACATCCGTCCGGAAGCGAAAGGCCGAGAGACGCTCCTGTCGGCCTGGATATCCGGAAGCCTTGATATGATCGGGCAGGCGATATTGCCTGGCAATCCCATTTTACACCGACCGTCGCCTGCCCATTCCCAGCCTGCCATGCCGTCGCGGAGAGGTCTCCGGCGCGGGGTTTTGTGGTGTGTGGTTGGCACTCCGCCTGCTGCCGTCGCCTTTCATTCAGGTTTTACCGTGCGATACCCCCCTCTGCC
>UBQW01000014.1:0-73747 GCA_900467745.1 Hyphomicrobiales bacterium | reverse complement strand
GGGGAGATTGGCTGGGCGCATCCGCTCGTTCCTCTCAACGTTTGGCGAAGACCTGACCGCGAGTCGATCTCCCCCCCTTGTGGGGGGATGTCCGGCAGGACAGAGGGGGGTGCCCCACGGCACGACGTCAACGACGGCTTACTGTCGGCATCAGATGCGGCCGCTCTCTAGGCCCGCCCACTCACCCCCGCCCAGCCAGCGACATGATCTTCTGCCGCAACATCTTCGCGACGTTGCGGGTGCTGCTGTAGAGGTGGAGCTGGGTGGCGACCTGGCGGACGTCGCGGTCGGCGTTTTGGTTGAGGCCGATGATGACGGTGCCCATCTCTTCGCGTTCCTGCCAGAAGCGGCTCATGATCGGATGGTCGGGGACGGCGCAGCTGTCGGAGCGGACGATGTTGGCGTCGTCGAGGTGCCATTCGGTGAGTTCGCCCATCAAGAGCTTGCCCGGCGAATAGCGGGCGTAGGCCTCGTCATAGGCGGTCTTCCAGGTGTAGGCCTCGCCCCCCATCATCAGGACGACGGTGGAGGCGATGGATTTGCCGTTGAAGTCGATCGAGTGGATACGCACGGCGTCGACGGCGGCCAGGTTGGAGATCGCCTCGCGGGCAAAGGCCATGTGCAGGCGGTCGGTGACGAGCGCGCTGCGCTTCTTGCCCTTCCAGCCGCCGGCTTCGAGCGCCAGGAATTCCTCGAAGCGCATATGGA
Source organism: Hyphomicrobiales bacterium (assembly GCA_900467745.1). GTDB lineage: Bacteria > Pseudomonadota > Alphaproteobacteria > Rhizobiales > Rhizobiaceae > Rhizobium. The sequence goes on along the minus strand of UBQW01000014.1, from coordinate 73,039 downwards.
TATCGCGCGGTTGACGGGCGACGTTGTAGACGACCGTGCCCTTCTCCTCGAGCAGCCGCCATTGCCGGCGCATCTCGCGCATATGGGAGGAGGAGACCGACTGGCGCAGATAGGCGACGGCGTCCTCGTCGCTCTGCAGCATCGGGCGCAGATAGGGGTTGGTGGTCGTAATCGGCAGGTTGCGGCCGATGGCGACGGCGCGGATCATGCGGGCGAAGATGCCGTTCAAGCGGAGATCGGGCAGCACCAGGATGCCGGGCATGCGCAGGTCGCGGGCGGTGAGACCGTCGAGGAAGTTGTCGAGCGTTTCGGCGGCATCCTCGCCGTCAAGCAGCGGCGTGCCCAGTGGCGCGAAGCTGTTGGCCCAGACGCGGATGATCGAGGGGCCAACGGCAAAGCCTGGCTTTTCGACCGAAAACGGCATCAGCACGCGCAGGCGGCTGCGGGTCTCGTTCTGGTCGCGCAGCAGCGCGAAGTTGACCTCGCGGTCATCGAGGCGCGGCATGGCAGGCGCCAGGAAGCGGCCGGTGAAGAAGACGTTCGGCTCCAGCGCGCGGTTGGAGAGGAAATCCAGTTCGTCCTGAAGATCGTAGCCGAGCTTGCCGGAATAGACGCAGAGCTCGCGGCCGAGGCGGCCGATCTCGACGCGGGCTTCGGCCTGCGGTGCATCGAATTCCAGCGATGCCAGCTCGTGGACCATGCGGTTGGCGGTCGAGTCTGTGGTCTGGGTTCCGGGAGGATTGCGCACCATACTGTCAGGCTTCCATATCGTTGCCGGCGCTGGCCGGTCTGGCGAAGGCGAAGAGGGCGATGCCGAGCGTGCGGCGGACTGCGAGATGCAAGAGCACGGCCTCGACGCCCATGGCGGAGGCCGTGGCGATCGCCGCGCCCTCGATGCCGAAATGGGGGATGAGGAGAATGTTGAGGGTGACGTTTGCCGTCAGCGCGCCGGCATAGAGCGCGACGCAGATGTTCTGCTTGCCGGCCATCATCAAAAGCGTTTCGGCAGGCCCCACCAGCGCCTTGGCGAGAATGCCGGCGAGCAGGATCGCCATCAGCACATAGCCCGCCGTAAAGGCGCCGCCGAAGAGCGACAGCAGCAGATGACCGGCCGCGAGCACCACGAGACCGACGGCCAGCGCCGGCCAGAAGGTCCATCTGGCGGCATCGAAGGCGGCAGCGGCGAGTTCGGCGCGGGTGCCCTCCGCGATGATGCTGGAAAAGCGCGGGCCGGAGGCGGCCTTGACCGAGAAGTTGATGAAGTGGACCAGCGCCATAGTCTTGGCGGCGGCGAAGTAGATGGCGACCTCGTGCGGCTCCAGGAAAATGCCGACGACGACGACATCGGAATTGGTGAGCAGGAAGCTGACGCCCTCAATCAGGAAAATCGGGAAGGCGACGCTTAGCCAGCTCAGGAAATCGATCTTGCTCGGGCCCTGGTGATAGTGCCGGCGCAGGCGGATGAGGGTCGCGACATACTGGCCGAGCGCGGTGAGGTAGGTTGCGACCAGCGCCGCCTGCATGGCGGTGACGGCCGTGTGTGGCGCTCCGAGGCCGATCGCGACCAGCATGCAGGTGATGATCAGGATCGGGCGGATGATATAGACGGGGCTCAGCGCCATGACGGGCCAATGGTTGGCGCGCGAGGTGCCTTCCAGTATGTCGCCGAGCGCGATCATTGGCATGGCGAGCAGGCCGAGGAAGATCGGCACGACATAATAGCTCTGGATGCGATCGCCGAAGAGATGCAGGCCGATCATGCCGATGGCGAGCACCGCGGTGCCGGATAGCAGGCCGAAGATCCGGGCGGTACCCGTGAGACCGCGAATTTCCTCGAACGCGCCCGATGCCTTGTACTGCGGCAGGAAGCGGACGATGGCGGTGTGGAAGCCGAGGCAGGAGAGATCGCCGAAGAGAACGATCAGCACCCAGACGAAGACGAAGATGCCGTATTCGTATTCGCCCATGAGGCGCGCCAAGATGATCTGCGAGAGAAAGGCGAGGGCGGCGCTGATGACGCGGATCAAAAATGCGGTGAGCGCCATGCGCTGTGCGGTGGCCTTTTCGCCACGCCTGGTCATGATATCGCCGAGCATGCGAAGAAGGCGACCGCCCGCAGGACGCAGGCTCGCCGGTAGCATCTTCTCCGCCGTCTCGATGACCGCCATAATGGACACGCAAAACTCTCTGGCAAATCGTGCCTAGAGTAGTGGCATGACACGGTTAAGAAACGGTTGTGACGAGGCCCTCAGGCTTAACCTGTCCCCAACTCAAAGCGTCAGCCGCCACCGCGCGCCAGCGCCCTGTCTATCAGGACATCCAGCACCTCGGCGTAGCTGACGCCCGATGCCGCCATCGCCTTGGCGTACATGCTGATATTGGTGAAGCCGGGGATGGTGTTGAGCTCGTTGACCACGAAGGACATGTCCTGCATCAGGAAGAAATCGACGCGGGCCATGCCGTCGCAGCCGAGCGCCTTGAAGGCCTGGCGCGCGGTCTTGCGCAGTTCGTTCTCGGCCTCCTTGGGCAGCTGCGCGGGCACGCGGAGTGCTGCACCTGCTTCATCGACATATTTCGCTTCGTAGCTGTAAAAACCGTGGCTTTCGGCCGGCGCGATTTCGCCCGGCAGGGAGACGGTGATTTCGCCGTTTGCGTGCTCGAGCACGCTGAACTCGATCTCGCGGCCGGCGATGAATTCCTCGGCGAGCAGCTTGCTGTCGTGCCTGAAGCCTTCCGCAAGCGCGGCGGCGAAGTCCTCTGGTGTCCTGACCTTGCTGACGCCGACCGAGGAGCCCTGGCGGGCGGGCTTGATGAAGAGCGGCAGGCCGAGTTCGCGCGCGGCGGTTTCGAAGGAGGGAATGCTGTCTTCTTCGATACAGAGGGCTTTCGCGACGGATAGCTCAGCTTCCCGGAGCAAGCGCTTGGCGATGTCCTTGTCGATGGCGGTCACCGATCCGAGCAGGCCGCAGCCGGCGAGCGGCACGCGGGCAACGGATGCCAGGCCCTGGATCGACCCGTCCTCGCCATGCATTCCATGCAGAACGGGAAAGAGGACGTCGATCGCGGGGACTTCATAGGGCTGCGCGCCTTGCGGGATGGCGAGCATACGGCCCTGGCCGCCGGGCAGAAGGCTGACTTCGACGGCTTCCTCGACCTTGGCGGCGGCCGCCAGCGTGGTGCCCTTGGGCAGGAGAAGCCATTGTCCTTCCCTGGTCACGAAGATCGGCAGGACGTCGTAGCGCTCGGCGTCGAGGGCTGCGACGACATTGGTCGCCGAGAGGATGGAGACGTCGTGCTCCGGTGAGCGGCCACCGAAGAGGATGGCGATGCGCGGGCGCGACGATGTAGGGCGGGCGGGCTGTGTCGGCATGGCGGATGGGTCCCCTTGGATTATTGTTATTGGTCGAGCCGGATCGCGACGCCGCGATTGGCGAAGAAGCGATCGAAGATCTCGATCGGCAACTCGACGTCGGCCTGGCTGGTCTCGTCATGGCCGGATGGGTTGTGGAAGCGGATGGTATCAGCGCTTGCCGCCGTCACCAGCACGAGATGGCCGCCCTTTGTGGGCGGCTGGCGGTCCGGCCAGCGGATCTGGCTGTTGACCGAGGCGATGAAGAAGGCGTTGTCCTTCAGGATGTCGGCGATATCTGGTGTCTGAAGGCTGGTGATGGTTTTCGCGTCGAGGCCGAAGGTTTCGCCGACATAGGTGACGAAGGGCGCGTAGATCAGCCCCTTGATCGACTGGTCTTCCTCGTTGACGACATAGCCGCCGAAGCGGGTGCAGCCGCGCGCGAGGTCGATGATGCGGTGGTCTTCGCCCCTGGCGGCGAGGATCATCTTCAGGCAGGCCATGCCGCAGATGTTGACGGCCCAGCGCGCATATTCCTCGGCGGTGTCGGCGCCGGATCGCTGCCAGAGCGGATCATCGAGCAAGGCGGAAGCGCCGCGCTCCAGCACGGAGAGCGTCATCGACGCCGTTTCCCACTGGCTGAAATAGGGGGCCTTGCAGGTGGTGCGGTTCATCGCGTGTCCCTGAAATCAATTCCGATATCGGCGCAAGCTCGGCGAACAAAGCGACTGTTTTGCGGCTGAATTTCGAGCGGATCATGAAATTGGAAGTTGTGATCGGCACGCATGAAAAAGCCCTCGCGACATCCCCGTCGCGAGGGCTTCGATCTCAGGTCTCGATCAGGTCTCAGGCCTGCTCGAAGGCACCGTGGCAGTGCTTGTACTTCTTGCCCGAACCGCAGGGGCAGACCTCGTTGCGGCCGACCTTGCCCCAGGTTGCGGGGTCGTCGGGGTTGCGGTTTTCAGGCGCAACGATGACCTCCGATGCCTGGTAGACCGAGCCGAACTCGTCTTCACCGGTATTGGGGTCGATGTGGTGTGCCTGCATGGCCGGCGGTTCCGGCTGCTCCTGCTGCACCAGTTCGACACGCATCAGCTGGGCGGTGACGGCCTGGCGGAGGCTGTTAAGCAGCGTGTTGAAGAGCTCGAAGGCTTCCGACTTGTATTCCTGCAGCGGGTCGCGCTGGGCGTAGCCACGGAAACCGACGACGGAACGCAGGTGGTCGAGATTGACGATGTGCTCGCGCCACAGCGCGTCCAGCGTCTGCATGACGATCGAACGCTCGACGTAATGCATGATGTCGTCGCCAAAGCGCTCGGCCTTTTCGGTGAAGACGGCGTTGGCCGCTTCCGTCAGGCGTTCGCGGATATCGTCTTCGCCGATGCCCTCTTCCTTGACCCAGTCCTCGATAGGGAGGTCGAGATTGAGGAGCGCGTTGGCCTGCTCCTTGAGGCCGACGGCATCCCACTGTTCGGCATAGGCGCGCTCGGGAATGTGCTTCTGAACCAGATCCTCGATCACTTCGCGACGCATGTCGGAAACGGTCTCGGAAATGTTGGTTGCTTCCATCAGCTCGAGACGCTGTTCGAAGACCACCTTGCGCTGGTCGTTCAGAACGTCGTCGTACTTGAGCAGATTTTTACGAATGTCGAAGTTGCGGGCTTCGACTTTCTTCTGCGCGCGTTCCAGAGCCTTGTTGATCCAGGGATGGACGATCGCTTCGCCTTCCTTGAGACCGAGCTTGGTCAGCATCGAATCCATGCGGTCCGAGCCGAAGATGCGCATCAGGTCGTCCTGAAGCGAGAGATAGAACTTCGAGCGGCCCGGGTCGCCCTGACGGCCGGAACGGCCTCGCAGCTGGTTGTCGATACGGCGGCTTTCGTGGCGTTCCGTCGCGATGACGTAGAGACCGCCGGCGGCCAGCGCCTTTTCCTTGAGCTGCTTGATCTCTTCGCGGATCGCCTCGATCTTGGTGTCGCGCTCCGGACCTTCCTCGACTTCGCCGAGCTCACGCTCGACACGCATGTCAAGGTTGCCGCCAAGCTGAATGTCGGTACCGCGACCCGCCATGTTGGTGGCGATGGTGACCGCGCCGGGAACGCCGGCCTGGGCGACGATATAGGCTTCCTGCTCGTGATAGCGGGCGTTCAGAACCTGGAAGTTGTTGAAGCCCTGCTTGCGCATCAGTTCGGCGAGCAGTTCGGATTTTTCGATCGAGGTGGTACCAACGAGAACCGGCTGGCCGCGCTTCTGAGCGTCGGCAATCTCGGCGATGATCGCCTTGTACTTCTCCTCGAAGGTCCGGTAGACCTCGTCGTCTTCGTCGATACGCTGGATTGGCAGGTTTGTCGGTACTTCGACGACGTCGAGGCCGTAGATGTTGCCGAATTCTTCCGCTTCCGTCTGCGCGGTACCGGTCATGCCGCCGAGCTTGTCGTACATGCGGAAGTAGTTCTGGAAGGTGATCTGCGCCAGCGTCTGGTTTTCAGGCTGGATCTTCACATGTTCCTTGGCTTCCAGTGCCTGGTGCTGGCCTTCCGAATAACGGCGGCCCGGCATCATGCGGCCGGTGAATTCGTCGATGATGACGATCTCGTCGTTGCGGACGATATAGTCCTTGTCGCGGGTGAAGAGCTTGTGGGCCTTCAGCGCGTTGTTGACGTGGTGGACGATCGCGACGTTCTCGATGTCGTAGAGGCTGGCGCCCTTGAGCAGGCCGGCTTCACGCAGGAGGTTTTCGAGCTTCTCGGTGCCTTCTTCGGAGAAGTTGGCCGAACGCTGCTTTTCATCGATCTCGTAGTCGCTTTCGACGAGCAGCGGAATGAAGGTGTCGATCGTGTTGTACAGATCGGAGCGGTCGTCGAGCGGGCCGGAGATGATCAGCGGCGTGCGCGCTTCGTCGACGAGGATCGAGTCCACTTCGTCGACGATGGCGTAGTTGTGGCCGCGCTGAACCATCTGGCCCTTCTCGTACTTCATGTTATCGCGCAGATAATCGAAGCCGAGTTCGTTGTTGGTCGCGTATGTGATGTCGCAGCCATAGGCCGCCGCGCGTTCCTCGTCCGACAGGCCGTGGACGATGACGCCCGTGGTCAGGCCGAGGAAGCTGTAAAGGCGCGACATGGTGGCCGCGTCGCGCTGGGCGAGGTAGTCGTTGACGGTAACGACGTGGACGCCCTTGCCCGACAGCGCGTTCAGATAGACGGGAAGCGTGCCGACCAGGGTCTTGCCTTCACCCGTCTTCATTTCCGCGATGGCGTTGGAATGAAGGATCATGCCGCCGATCAGCTGGACGTCGAAGGGGCGCATGCCGAGCACGCGGCGCGATGCTTCGCGCACGACGGCAAAGGCCGGGACGAGGATGTCGTCGAGCGTCTTGCCTTCGGCGAGTAGCTTGCGGAACTCCACTGTCTGTGCGGCGAGCTGTTCGTCGGACAGCGCCTTGGTCTTTTCCTCAATCGCATTGATTGCGGCGACGTTCGGCTGGAAGGACCGCACGCGGCGATCATTGGCGGAGCCAAATAGTTTGCGGGCGATGCCGCCAAAGCTGACCATACGACTGGTCCTTTCTGAATATTCATCCCGGGCTTCTCGTAAGGGCGGCCCGGCCGAATTTCGGGCGCACGTATCGAAACGCCAGGAAACTTTTCTGGACGCGAGGTTGCGTGACAGATAAGAGGGGGGTCGAATGATGTCAACGGATTTGGCTGATATAGAAAGGCCACATTCCAGTGTTGATGCCTGTTCAGGGCAGGATTCAAGAAGTTGAAGCCGGTGGGTTAACTGTGAAGGAATGTTTGATGTTGAACTACAACAGAATCGCCGTGATGGCACTCGCCACGTTCGTCGCCTTCCAGGCGCCTGTGCGGGCACAGGACGGCGCTGATGCCGTCGTTGCCAAGGTCGGCGATGTCGAGATCCACCAGTCGGAACTCGACCTGGCGATCGCCAACCTCGATCCGCAGCTGGCGCAGCTGCCTGACGACCAGAAGAAGGTCGCAGCGCTCTCCGCCGCTATCGACGTGAAGCTGCTCGCCAAGGACGCGGCTGCTGAAAAGCTCGACCAGTCGGCTGAGTTCAAGAAGCGCATGCAGTACCTCGCCGATCGCGAACTGCACAACGCCTACTTCAAGAAGCACGTCGTCGACACCGTGACCGACGCTGAAGTCAAGGCACGCTACGACAAGGAAGTCGCAGCTCTTCCGAAGCAGGAAGAAGTTCACGCCCGCCACATCCTGGTGAAGACCGAAGACGAAGCCAAGGACGTTATCAAGCAGCTCGACGCCGGCAAGAACTTCGCCGACCTCGCCAAGGAAAAGTCCACCGACCCGAACAAGGCTGACGGCGGCGATCTCGGCTATTTCACCAAGGGCCGCATGGTCAAGGAATTCGAAGACGCGGCTTTCGCGCTCGACAAGGGTGCCTACACCAAGACCCCTGTGAAGACCGATTTCGGCTACCACGTCATCCTCGTCGAGGATAAGCGCGACGCCGCTCCTCCGGCTTACGACCAGGTCAAGGATCAGGTTCGTCAGCTCGTCATGCGCGACAAGTATCTTGCGCTTCTCGCCTCCGCCAAGGAAAAGTCCAAGATCGACATCACGGACGAGGCGCTCCGCAAGGGCTATGACGACGCCAACAAGCAGCCGCAGCCGGGTGACGCGCCCGCCGCAGCGCCGGCTCAGCAGTAGTAGCATCCATCGAGGGCCCGGTTTTTCCGGGCCCTTCCGTATCCCCTTTCATGCCAGGTCGATGATCATGTCCGGTTCCGTTTCCCCGCTCGCTCCCAAAACCTTTGTGTCCATGCCAGCACTACGCGGTGTCCGCATGGCGACCGCCTCGGCGGGGATCAAGTACAAGAACCGCACCGACGTCCTGATGATGGTGTTCGACAAGCCGGCGGCCGTTGCCGGTGTCTTCACCCGTTCCAAGTGCCCGTCGGCGCCTGTCGATTTCTGCCGCGCAAACCTGCCCGGCGGCGTTGCGCGCGCCGTGGTCGTCAATTCCGGCAACGCCAACGCCTTTACCGGCGTGAAGGGCCGTGACGCGACCGCGCTCACCGCCAAGTCCGCGGCCGCTGCCGTCGGCTGCAGCGAGAGCGAGATCTTCCTCGCCTCCACCGGCGTCATCGGCGAGCCGCTCGACGCCACCAAGTTTTCCGGCGTGCTCGACACGCTCTATTCCGACGCCACCGGCGATTTCTGGTTCGAGGCCGCCAAGGCGATCATGACCACCGACACCTATCCGAAGGTCGCGACCCGCACGGCCGAGATCGGCGGCGTTACGGTCTCGATCAACGGTATCGCCAAGGGCGCTGGCATGATCGCGCCCGACATGGCAACGATGCTCTCCTTCGTCGTCACCGACGCCGACATCGCGCCGGCAGCACTTCAGGCCATGCTGTCCGCCGGTGTCGATCCGACCTTCAACTCGATGACCGTCGACAGCGATACCTCGACCTCGGACACGCTCATGCTGTTTGCCACCGGTGCTGCCGCCGAAGACGGCCAGGTTCGCGTCGAGACGGCTGACGATCCGCGCCTCTCATCGTTCCGCGCCGCGCTCAACGATCTCCTCAAGGATCTGGCGCTGCAGGTCGTGCGCGACGGCGAAGGCGCCACCAAGATGCTCGAGATCACCGTGACGGGCGCAGAAAGCAATGCCGCCGCCAAGACGATCGCGCTCTCCATCGCCAATTCGCCGCTGGTCAAGACCGCGGCCGCCGGCGAGGACGCCAACTGGGGCCGCATCGTCATGGCCGTCGGCAAATCAGGCGAAATGGCCGACCGCGACCGCCTCGCCATCTGGTTCGGCGACGTGCGCGTTGCCGTCAACGGCGAACGTGATGCCGGCTACTCGGAAGAGGCCGCCTCCAACGTCATGAAAAAGCAGGACATTCCGGTGAAGGTCGAAATCGGCCTCGGAAACGGTACGGCAACGGTCTGGACGTGCGACCTCACAAAGGAGTATGTCGCCATCAACGGTGACTACCGGAGCTGATTTTTCATTGACTGAAGCATTCCCAAAGAAGGCAAATCTGCCGCTCGTGCGCAGGCTGGAAGCCGTCGGTTTCCGGGCCTGGCCTGCCTCGTCCGTTGTCTATGACGGCAGCTGGCAGGTGCGGCTGACGGCGGGACATCCGTCGAACCGGCTGAACTCGATCGTGCCGCTCGATCCGTCCGACCATCGCGATGTCGAGATCCGGCTTGCCAAGGCGAGCCGCAAGTTCGAGGCCTATGGCCGCCCGGCAGTGCTGCGGCAGACGCCGCTGGCCTCGCCCGTGCTGATCGATCTGGTGAAGGCCGAGGGCTGGGTGCCGTTCGACGAAACCATCGTCATGACCTGCGATCTCGCCAATGCCGATCTGCCGGATACGCTCGATCATTTGCCGACGCATGACATCAGCCGCTTCGTGGACGCCAATCTGGCGACCGACCAGGTATCGACGAAGCTGAAGCCGGCGCTCGCCGAAGTCATCAACGCGATCAAGCCGCCATCCGGCCTGTTCATGGTGGAAGACCCAGAAACGGGGCCGCTGGCGACCGTGCTCTGCGTGCAGGACAATGATCTGGCCGGCATCATGTCGCTCTCGGTCACGCCGTCGCGGCGGCGCGAGGGGCTCGGGCTCGAAATCCTGACGTCCGCTCTGCGCTGGGCGCGGATGCGCAGCGCCCGCTCGGCCTGGCTGCAGGTCAAGACCGGCAATGTGCCTGCCATCACGCTCTACGAGCGCCTCGGCTTCGTCGAGGCCTATCGCTATTCCTACTGGCGGCGGGATCTTTGCCGATGAGCGACACTGGCCACAGCATCCTTCTCGTCGTCGCCTGCGCGTTGATCGACGCGGATGGCCGCATCCTGTTGGCGCAGCGGCCGGAGGGGAAGTCGCTTGCGGGTCTCTGGGAATTTCCCGGCGGCAAGATGGAGCCGGGCGAGACGCCGGAAGAGACGCTGGTGCGCGAGCTTCACGAAGAGCTCGGGATCACCACCAAGGTCGCGTGCCTGGCGCCGCTCACCTTCGCCAGCCACACGTATGAGAAATTCCATCTTCTGATGCCGCTTTACGTCTGCCGTCGTTTCGAGGGTATTCCTGTCGGCCGCGAAGGGCAGGCGATCAAGTGGGTCAAGCCGCAGGCGCTGCGCGATTACCCCATGCCGCCGGCCGATGAGCCGCTGATCCCCATCCTGCAGGACCTACTTTAGAAATTTCTATTTTATAACTTTTTCTGTGCCAATCTGGCTGTGGATATTAATCGATCGTTTAACAGATTCTGGCAAAGATCGGCCTCAATCAAGCAACTGGCGTGTGTGTAGAAGGCTTGACGCATGGACGACGATTTCTGGAAAGCAGTTCGGGAGAAAGAGCAGGCTTCGGTTTCCTCGCGCAAGACGGGGGCGCTGAACATCGCCTTGCTATTCGGCACGGCCGTCGTGGCCCTGACGCTGATCCTGACACCGATGCTCGCCGACAAGTCGAAGTCGAGCGTTTTCGCCAGCGCGCCGTCTGAATTCGATTCCATTACGACGGGTTCTATCCCGAAGAGCGAAAACGGCCCGAAGAGCGAAAACGGCAAGCGCTACACGATCCGTCGCAGCATTCTGCAGGATACGCCGGGCTCCGTCTGCGTGGTGCAGGGCTATGGAAGCGGTGTTGGCTGCTGAGGGCCTGGGGCTCTGGGCAACGCTAGGAAATCGACTGTGATGTCGAGCGACGAGGGACGAATGACGAGACTTCTGAAAGCATTTGTCGCCGATCGCAACGGCGCCACCGCCATCGAATACGGCCTCATCGCCGCCTTGGTTGCCACTGCGATCATCACCGGCGTCGGCGCGCTCAGCGGATCGCTGAACAACGTCTTTACCTACATCGCAAGCAAGATCCCGTCGCTGACCTGAGCAGCGCTAGGCTCGAAAAAAGCCCTACTGCTTGAGCTTGTGCTCCTCGACCTTCAATGCGTCGGCGAGCCTGACCTTCGCCGATCCCGGCCGCAGCGGTTTCTGCTGGCTCTCATGCGGCGCCCATCCCGAGACATAGATGATCGAGAAGGTGGCCCGGATGCGGCCATCCGGATCGGAATAGCGTTCCGCGTATAGCTCGGCGGCGCGCATGAAGAAGGCGCGCGTCAAAGGCTTGCTGCTGCGCTCGGCAAGCGGATTGGTCATGCCCATGGCGCGCAAGTCGCGCATCAGCGGAAAGATGGAATCGTAGCGGACCGTATAGGTCTCGGCATCGATGACGGGCAGCGCGAAACCGGCGCGCTGCATCAGGCCGCCGACATCGCGGACATCGGCGAAGGGAATGACGCGCGGGCTGGCGCCGCCGGTCATCTCGATCTCGGTGGCAAGCAGGACCTCGCGCAGTTCCTGCAGCGTGCCGGAGCCGGGAATGGCAGCGAGGAACAGACCGTCGGGGCGCAGCGCGCGGCGGATCTGGATGAAGACGCCGGGTGTGTCGTTGGTCAGGTGCAGGCTCAAGGGCGCGATCACCAGATTGGCCGATTGCGGCTCCAGCGGAACCATCTCCAGCGGCGCCTCGATGAAGGCATCGTCGGAGGTGGCGTAGGCCTGTTCGCTTTCGACGCGGGTGAGGCTACCGATCTTGCCGGTGGCCTTGGCGGCGCGGGCGGCCGAACCGGTGGCGCCATGCAGTTCGACGGCATGCTCGAAGGTGCGCTCGACAACGGCCAGGCGTTCGCCCAGTTCGTCGGCTGCGATATCGAGCAGGAAGCTTGCCTTCGGATCGTTGTTGCGAAGCGCGCGGTGACGGTTCGCCGCGATCCTTGTCGTGTCGAAGATGATGTCCATGCCGACGTCAATAATCCTGCCGGGCCAAGGCGGCAAGGCGATTTTCCTGTTGCGCGAAATGCGCTATCGTTTCGCCATGGGGTTGAGCGGGTGGCAAGGTTTGGCGGGAATCGACCGGGCGCTGAGGCGTCCGCTGTCGGCTATGGTCGACCTGATCTACCCGCCCGCTTGCGCCGTGTGCGGTGTATCGACGGGGCGGCATCGCGGCGTCTGCCCAAAATGCTGGTCGGCGTTGCGCTTCATCGAGCGGCCCTATTGCGAGGTTCTCGGCGTTCCCTTCTCGCATGATCTCGGGCCGGGTATTTTGAGTGCCGCCGCCATCGCTAACCCGCCGCCTTTCGATCGCCTGCGCACGGCGGCCTTTCACGACGAGGCGGTGCGCAATCTCGTGCATGGGCTGAAATATCGCGACCGCACCGATCTGGCGCCGATGATGGCGGCGTGGATGCTCCGGGCATCCGATGGCGCCGTGGAGCGCTGCGACGCGATCCTGCCGGTGCCGCTGCATCGCACACGCATCCTGTCGCGCCGGTTCAACCAGGCGGCGGAGCTGGCGCGCCACATGGCAAAACAGGCAGAGCGCCCGCTGCTGTCCGCGACGCTGCTGCGCGTTCGCCGCACGCGCCAGCAGGTTGGCCTCGGTGCTAAAGCGCGGCAGGAGAATGTGCGCGGCGCCTTTGCGATCGCCAAAGGACGCGAGGGCGACGTGTTCGGAAAACGGCTGGTGCTGGTGGACGACGTCTATACGACCGGCGCGACGGTGGCGGCCGCGGCAAGGGTGCTGCGCCGCGCGGGTGCCGCCGATATCACGGTTTTGACCTTTGCAAGGGCGCTATCCGAAACTATATGACAGGGAGATTACTGCCTTGTCTGGAGTTACGATGGTACCGGTTACGATCTATACGCGCGATGGCTGCGGTTTCTGCGTTCGCGCCAAGTCTCTTCTTTCCGAGAAGGGTGTCGATTTCGTCGAGCACAATGCGACCTCTACACCGGCCTTCCGCGCCGAGATGATCGCGCGCGCCAATGGCGGCTCGACTTTCCCGCAGATTTTCATAGGCGACAAGCATGTCGGCGGATGCGATGATCTCTATGCGCTGGAGCGTGCGGGCAAGCTCGACCCGCTGCTGGCCGCTTAGGACAAGCCGATGACCTTCAAGGCCGCCGCCATTCAGATGTGTTCGGGTATCGATCCGCAGCGCAACGCGGCCGCCATGGCGCGGCTGGTGCGCGAGGCGGCTGCCTCGGGCGCCACCTATGTGCAGACGCCCGAGATGACCGGGATGCTGCAGCGCGACCGCGCCGCCGGCAAGCTGCATCTGCGCGACGAGGCCAACGACATCATCGTTCGCACCGCGCGAGAGCTCGCCGGCGAACTGCAGATTTACGTGCATGTCGGCTCCACCGCGATCGCGCTCGACGACGGCAAGCTTGCCAATCGCGGCTATCTCTTCGGTCCCGATGGCAAGATCCTGAACCGCTACGACAAGATCCACATGTTCGACGTCGATCTCGACAATGGCGAGAGCTGGCGCGAGAGTGCAGCCTATCGGCCGGGGCAGGAGGCGCGGGTCGTATCGCTGCCGTTTGCCGAGATGGGCTTTGCGATCTGCTACGATGTTCGCTTTCCGGCGCTGTTCCGCGCCCAGGCGGTCGCCGGAGCGCAGGTGATGACGGTGCCCGCCGCCTTCACCCGCCAGACCGGCGAGGCACATTGGGAAATCCTGCTGCGGGCGCGTGCCATCGAAAACGGCATGTTCGTGATCGCCGCCGCGCAGGCCGGCGTGCATGAGGATGGGCGCGAGACCTTCGGGCATTCGATGATCATCGATCCCTGGGGCAAGATCCTGGCGTCCGCTGGCGGCACCGGCGAGGCGATCGTGATCGCCGAGATCGATCCTGCCGCCGTGAAGGCTGCGCGCGACAAGATCCCGAATTTGAAGAATGCCCGCGAGTTCTCGATCGAGACGGTTGGCGGCGATGTGTCCGGAGGCGTGGCCGCTTGATCCGTTATTCGCTGCGTTGTGACAATGCCCATGAGTTCGAAGGCTGGTTTTCCGAAAGCGCCGATTTCGACCGCCAGGTCGCGTCCGGTTTTCTCACCTGTCCCACCTGCAATTCTGCCGCCGTCTCCAAGGTGCTGATGGCGCCGTCGGTCTCGACCGCGCGCAAGAAGGACCAGATGCAGACGGTCGCCATGGATGCGGTGCGCCGCGAGGCATTCCAGAAGCTGAAAGAGGCGGTGACCGCGATCAAGGCCAACTCCGAGGATGTCGGCGAACGCTTCCCCGAGGAGGCGCGCAAGATCCATTACGGCGAGGCCGATGCGCGCGGGATCATCGGCCAGACGACGCCTGACGAGGCGCAGGCGCTTATCGACGAGGGCATCGAGATCGCAGCCCTTCCCGTGCTTCCCGACGACGTGCACTAGAATGACTATAGAAGCGCGCCTTGCGATGTATAACTTCGGTTTGCACGTGGCGCCCTTCGAGAGCGACGCCGTCGAGGGTTTTCGCCTGCGCGAACCCGCCAATTTCGAGGCGGCACGGCGCGCTTGCGGCTTTGTCGGCCGCTCCGGCTATGCCGGCGAGCCCGGCGCGCGAAGCTGGGGGCCGCAGGTCTTTCCGCGTTTCATCGAGGGTAGCGGTTTCGATAGCGCGCCATCGTCACTGTCGCTCTGGGTCGATATCGAATCGCTGATGGCGTTCAGCTATGACGGCGTGCATGCCGATGCGCTGAAGCACGCGCGCAACTGGAACGTCAAGCCATCATGGCCACCGCTCGTTCTGTGGTGGGTCGGGCCGCATCATCGGCCTGATTGGGCCGAGGCTGTCGAGCGCTTTGAGCATCTGGCGGATCACGGGCCGAGCGCGCGGGCCTTCACCTTCAAGATGCCCTTTGGGCCTGATGGGGCGGCGGTCGAGATCGATCGCGCCCGCGTCAAGGAACTGGCGGCGCGCAACGCCGAGACGCAAGCCGATCTGCTTGCGCATGTAAGGACCTTGAAAGTCTAGGCGAAATGCCGGTGGGTGCTTACGCCTCGCGCTTGGCGAGCAGCATGTAGTTCACGTCCATATCGCGCGACAGGTTCCACTGGTTGGACAGCGGATTGAAGAACACGCCGGTGCGGTCGATGATCGTCAGGCCATCCGAAGTGACCGGCTTTTCGATCTCTTCTGGACGCACCAGCTTCTCATACTGGTGGGTGCCGCGCGGCAGCCAGCGCAGGACGTTTTCGGCGGCGAAGATGGCGAGCGCCGCGGCCTTCATCGTGCGGTTGATGGTGGCGACGAACATCAGGCCGCCGGGGCGGACCATTTTCGCGCAGGTGGTCATGAAGAAGTCGACGTCGGCGACGTGTTCCACCACTTCCATGTTGAGGACGATATCGAAGGTTTCGCCGGCCTCGGCCAGCTGTTCGGCCGTCACCGCGCGGTAATCGACCGGCACGCCCGAGGCCTTTGCATGGGTCGAGGCGATGCCGATGTTCTTTTCGGACGGGTCGGCGCCGATGACGGTCGCGCCCATGCGGGCGACCGGCTCCGACAAGAGGCCGCCGCCGCAGCCGATATCCAGCACCCGCAGGCCTTCCAGCGGGCGGGCCGAGCGCGGATCGCGGCCGAAATTCTCGGCGGCCTTGTCCCTGATATAGGCGAGGCGAACGGGGTTGAACTTGTGCAGCGGCTTGAACTTGCCGGTCGGGCTCCACCACTCGGCGGCCATGGCCGAAAAGCGGTCCACTTCGCTCTGGTCGATGGTGCTCTTCGCCGCTTCCGTCATGGTCATGCTCCTTGATTGCTCAGGAGTGAAGTCGGACGAACGGTGCGCGAAGTCAAGAGCCTGAGGCGGTGTCGCGTGGTCGCGGTAGTGTCCGGCTTTCGCGCTTGGCTACTACAAGTGGATAAGGCGACATACATCAACACATTGTGATATACTTAATATATTGTTGAGGGTAAGGGCGATGTTGCGTGTGCGTAATGCATTGGCCGCCATGCTCGGCCTGTCCATGTGTTTCCCGTTTCCGGCGTACGCGGAGGTTGCGGTCGGCGAGGCGACTCTCATCAAGACAGAGGTGGCTGGGGAAAACGGGCCTCTGGTGGTCAAGGACCCTGTTCATCGCGACGAACGCATCCGCACTTCGATCGGCGGGCTTGGTCAATTCGTCTTCCGGGATGGCACCAAGCTTGCCGTCGGTGCCGGGTCGTCGGTGGTGATCGACAGCTACGTCTATGACGATGCCAACTCGGTCAAGAAGCTGACGATCAAGGCGGCGAAGGGTACGTTTCGCTGGATCAGCGGCAATTCCTCCTCATCGGCCTATTCGATCGTGACGCCGGCAGGAACGATCGGCGTGCGCGGCACGGCGTTCGATGTCTATGTCGCGCCGAACGGTACGACGGCGATGGTGCTTCTCAACGGCTCGGCGCAGTTCTGCGGTGCCGGCGGGTGCAAGCAGCTGCGCGAGCAGTGCGACTGCGTGATCGCATCGCGCGGCGGCGGGGTGTCGGACCCGCGCAAGGTGGACGAGACGACATTACGGACGCTGCGAAATAACAAGGCGCTGCCGTTCCTCTCGGGAAACCAGCAACTGTCGGGGCCGCTTGGGAATATCCGCACCAGCTGCGGCCTGCGCAGCATGCGCGCCGAGCGTCAGGACCGGCCGCAAGAGAGCACACCGGTGCCGACACTGTTTCCGCCCCGGGAGCAGGCGCCGCCAAAGACACCGGACCGGCCACAGAAGCCGGATAAACCGCAAAAGCCGGACAAGCCGCATCATCACCGCCCCGACAAGCATCACCATGACAGGGATGACCATCATCCGGGCCGTCACCATCATGATCGCGACAGGGATCACGATCACTGGGGCGGACGCGGAGGAGATCGCGACGGGCATCATGGCCACGATGACGGTGGCGGCTGGGGTCAGCGCAGCGGGAATCACGACGGCCAAAATAGGCATGGACCGCGCGACGGTCGGGGCAACCGGCATGAAGGGTCGCGGGATCGTGGTGGCGACAACCACGGTGCGCGGGATCACGCCGATCGCGGCAGTGCCACTCGTGATGGAGGTCGCGATCATGCCGATCGAGATCGCGGAAGTCGGGACAATGGCGGCCGGGATCGTGGGGGGCGATCCGAGGGCGGCAATGGTGGCCGCAACGGGCATGGCGGGCATCACGACGGGTCGCAGGGCGGTGCTTCGTCGGCGAATGATGGTCAGCCGCAGTCCGGCGCGGCAGGGTCCGCTGCCGGTGATGGTGGCCAGGAGGGTGCGGGGACCGGGGCTGGCAATGGCGCCGGGAGCGGCGGGCATCGCGGCGGCTGGCATAGAGGCAATGGCGACCAGAATGGTGGCTGGCAGGGCGGAGGTGGGCGCCATATGCGCGATCGCAGCGGCGGCGGCGATGGTGGTAGTAGTGGCGGCGACAGCAGCGATTAAGCCGGTTTCATTCCAGCAAATGCGAACTTCACGATGCCTGTTCAGATAGCGGGGCGGGGTCTTCGGTCGGTGTTTCCCTGAAATGATCGCCGCGGCGGGCGAGGCGGCGGTAGAACTCCGGCAGTGTCGCCGGGTAGGGCTGCGCCCGCTGCCGGACCCTTGCCAATAGCTTGCGGCTGTCGGCGGAGCGGGAGGCGAAGGCTTCGACCAGGGCCTGGTGCGCGGTCTCAAGAAGGGCGAAGGTCGCCGAGAGGCCGACGGTCTCGTCGCCCAGCGTGGCGTAGAGGCGGGTGCGCGTGCTCTTGCCCTTGAGGCCGAGCGAGCCAGCGTCGAGCAGGGCGAAGTGTGGCAGGGCAGCGGCGGTCGTCTCGGAGACCAGGATATCGAAGCCGACTTCCTTGCAGCAGCCTTCGATGCGTGCCGAGACGTTCACGGCGTCGCCGACGGCGGAATAGTTGAAGCGGCTTTCGGCGCCCATGTTGCCGACGCAGGCAAGGCCCGTGTGGATGCCGATGCCGATACCCACCTTGTACTCCTCGCCGAAACCGAAGGCGTCGGTCGCGTTCAGCGTTGCCAGCGTCTCGCGCATGGCAAGGGCGGCGCGAACGGCCTTGGCGGGGTGGTCGGCGACATCGACGGGCGCGTTCCAGAAGGCCATGATGGAATCGCCGATGAACTTGTCGAGCGTGCCTTCATTGGCCACTACATGGCGGCTCAGCGCATCGAGCAGCGTGTTGAGGAAGCGGACGACCTCGGCCGGCTGCAGGCGCTCGCTCAGCGTCGTGAACCCCCTGACGTCGACGAACATGACGGTTAGCTCGCGATCGTCGCCACCGAGGCGCAGCGCGTCCGGATTGTGCTCGATGCGGTGGAGCAGAGAGGGCGAGAGATATTGGCCGAACGCCTTGCGCACCTCGCGCCGCTCGCGGTCGATGACCAGGATGCGGAAGGAGGTGGCGGCGAAGTGGATGATCGAGGCGGCAACGATCGGCGCCAGCGGATCAAACAGCAGTCCCCATCGCGAAAAGGCGAACCAGGAGCTTGCGAAGGCGAGCGCGGTGACGATCAGGCCCCAGGCGAGGCCGACGGCGGGGCTGACGAAAGTGGTGACGATGACGAGGCATGTGCCCAACACCGCGATCAGCAGGATCTCCATGCCATCGGCCCAGTCCGGCCGCGAGAGGAAGTGGCCGGAGAGGATCTGCTCGACGGTCTGCGCATGGATGGAGACGCCGGGCACGTTTTCGCCGAGTGCTGTGGTGCGGATATCCTGCAGGCCGGCAGACGAGGTGCCGACGAAGACGATGCTGCCCTGCACGGCTGCGGCGACATCCGGCGCGGGACCATCGGGCGCCAGCACCTTGCCGGCGGAGATGTAGCGATCGGCGATATCGGGGCTGGTGTAGAGCCAGAGCTCGCCGGATGAGGTGACGGGCACCACGAAATCACCGACCTTGATCGAGGTCAGCGTGTCGGGAATATCGGGGGCAGCCGCGACGATATAGGTCGAGGCGCCCTGGGCGACGCGAAGCGCTTCCAGCGCGAGGTTCGGATAGAGCTGCTCACCATCGCTGAGCAGCAGCGGCACGCGGCGGACGGTGGCGGAATAGGTGCCGGGGTTGAGGCTGATATGGCCGAGGCCGGTGGCGTTGATCTGCAATTGCGGGCGCACCGGCGTTGCCGCCGTCATGCGCGGCGGGGCGTTGAACGGGCTCTCGCCGGTGAAGGCGAAGCCCGCTTTCACCGGCGGCTTGTAGCTGCCGTCCATGGAGAGGCCGAAGCCGAGGACCACGGGCTTGTCGGCGATGGCTTGCGCGAAGATCTGGTCGTTGTCTGGTAGTCGGCTAAGAAGCGTCGGGTCGATGCCGGCGACATCGCGCATGATGGAGCGCGGCGACAGACGGTCGGCCTCCGCGAACAGCACGTCGAAGGCGATCGCCGCCGCTCCCATGTCGGACAAGCGCTGCACCAGAAGCGCCAGCCGGTCGCGCGGCCATGGCCACTGGCCGAATTCTCTGAGCGACGCCTCGTCGATATCGATGACCCGGACCGGTGTGTTTTCGAACTTGCGCGGGGTGATCCGCTGGTATTCGTCGAAGGTGATGTCGCGGATCTGGCGCAAGAGCGGCGGATCGGTGGCGCGCAGCAGCGTGAAGCTCGCGACGAGCGCAAGGCCGAGAACCACGCCGATTTTCTGCATGCGTGTCATGATCGGCCGGCCCCCGCGCCTGCAACCGCTTCACACTTTCGCGCGACATGCTCTAGGCTGCCCGTTTCCCGGGCGGGACGCAACTGCGTCTTTCGGGCGTTTGGTGTTGCTAGAGCTCAGTGCATGTCAGCTCGACCGCGCCGGAGTTGTTCCAGTACATGATGGGAATATCGTTGGCGCAGCAGTAGAGGACGCCGTTTTTCGGGGCGATCCACGACGGGCGGGACGCGCCGATCAGAAACGCGGTATCCGTGTCCTGATCGATTGATCCGATCAGGGCGAACCACTGCGCCTTGGGCATGACCTTCAATCCGGCAAACGGTCTCAGCCACGTCCGGTCATAGCCGTTCGCGTCCTCATCGATCTTCCAATCCTGCCATCGGCCCGATGCTGTGAAGGCGTAGGTCGCGCCCTGCCTGATGTCGCAGACGCGCGTCCAGCGTTCTCTTGCCGGTATGGATTTCGTTATTGTGAATGGCATGATGACATCTCCCCACGATGCGCAGCCGCGAGCGGGAAGATTAGTTGTATTTTACAGTTGCGCAACAATTAATTGTATTGCGAGGCAGTTCATCCTCACCCTCATTCTCGCCCTTGTGGCGGGAATCCAGCCGACGCGCGTCCGCGCGGCGAGAGACTTTTCTTCGGCGAAATACATACCTGGAGCAATTCATTCACGGCGCAGACGCGCCGTGGCTGGATGCCTGTGACAAGCACAGGCATGAGGGAGGAATAGGCCGCCATCATTACGCGATGCTCAGCCCTGCGGCATCGCGTCGTTCTTGCTTGAGGCAGCATGGGCTTCGAGTATTGCCGCCGCGATCACCTTGCGCAGTTCGTAGACCAGCGATCTGGAACGCTTGCGGTCCAGATCCTGCGCCGCCTTCGCAAGGTTAAGTCCCTCGTTCAACACAATGTGATGGGCGCGGGCCAGTGCCCAGGTTTCGATATCAAGATTTCCCATTCGGAATCTCCGCCAAATCATTCAGCATCAAAGACATTCGCGAATCAATCTACGCCGCATACTTACGATTGAAGAAGAATCACAGTTACCTATGCTTGGAAATATACGCGACACCCGAATTTTAGTGGTGTGACAAAATAGCTGCGCCGTGGCAGCGGGTGTGCCGCGCCACGGTTGTGCCTATGCCCAATTGATATCAGTGCAGGTTGATCGCTGTCGGATCGTCAGTCGTTGGCGGCCATCATCCGGTTGCTGGGGCGTCCCGAGGACCAGCGCACCCATTGATCGGGGCTGCCGTTGAAGACGTTGAGGTCGATCCTGCCTTCGACGCCATGCGACAGGCCCGAGCCGGAATACTGCCAGAAGAGCCACTTGCGGCCGGGATAGCGCTTGGACGGATGGGCGGCGACGGAGCGCAGCCAGAAGGGATAGTTCTGGAAGGCGCCCTGCAAGTTGTCGGCATAGAAGTCGGGCGCGGTGTAGATCACCGGGCGCTTGCCGTAGTAGCGCTCGAGCTTGTCCATGAAGACCTGCATCTTCTCGAGCACGTTTTCGGTCGAGGGGCGACGCTTGCAGGCGGATTCGCCGTTCCACTCGACGTCGATGACGGGCGGAAGCGCATCGGGATCGCGCGGCACGTTGCGAATGAACCAGTCTGCCTGTTCGCCGGCGGTGCGGCACCAGTAGAAGAAGTGATAGGCGCCGCGCTTCAGGCCGGCTTCCTTGGCCTTGCGCCAGTTGGTGCGGAACATCGGGTCGAGGTGGTCGCCGCCGTCGGTGGCCTTGATATAGGCGAAGTTGGCGCCCTGGGTGCGCAGCCTCGGCCAGTCGATGTCGCCCTGCCAGCGAGAGACGTCGACGCCGTGAACGGCGAGTTTGTGCGGCGAGGAACGGCCGAAGTTGATCGGCTTGGCGTCGCGGAACTGGCGGCTGTAGAGCCGGCTCCGGGTGCGCGGCTGGGCCGTCTCCTCCATATCGGGAAGATCGGGGCGCTCCATGATCGGGGCGACGACCGGCGTGACAACGGGCGGGCGGGCCGGCGGTGTCATCATCGCGACCTCCGTAGCTGCCATCGGGCGCTCGGCGGGAAGCGGTGCGCCGACGGCGCGGTCGGCGGACTCGAAAGCCTTCGATTCCGGGATCGGGCCGGCCCATGCCAGCACTTCCTGATGCGGAGCGGTTTGCTGGCCGGCGGCGATATCGGCGGAGGGTACCGGCGCGGATGGAACGGCCGCGGGCGGGGCCACAGAGCTTGTCGTCTCGCGTGAGGGGGCGGCTGAAGCCAAGACGTCGGGGCCAGACGTCGACGTGCAACCCGCAAGGGTCAGACAGGCAAGGAAGATTGCTGGCACAGCCGAAAAACGCATGGGGAACCCGTTACTCATTACAGGCCGGACGCCGAACTTAGGTGGCGCCAGGAACATCAAAGGGTATTGCTAACGGGAAATTACCAAAAAAAGCTGAATCTAATCTTTACGCCGAAAAATGTGCGGGGACGGGGCAGCGCGCTTTGATCGCCCGGCGCCTCGCGGGATTGTCATACTCATGTCACATGTGGCTCGGCGCTGCCTCGCGCGGCCTGCAAATTACACGCGCAATTGAGGCCGTCATTCTCCTTTCTCCACCTTGCCACCCCCTCACAAACTCGTTAAGAGACGCCGCAACTTGGGCCCTTGGGCGCAGGGCTTTAGAAGGGTTCCAGAACCTCCCAATTCCGGCTCTTCGGCCCGTGGCTTCCAAGGCTTCGTCGTGCCGGGTCTGGCGTTCGTCTCTCCCGGCGGTTTGCTGTGGTAGAGGCTTATGGCACGCATCGTAATGAAGTTCGGCGGAACATCCGTCGCTGACCTGGACCGTATCAAGAACGTTGCCCGCCACGTCAAACGCGAGGTCGATGCCGGTCATGAAGTGGCCGTCGTCGTTTCCGCCATGTCGGGCAAGACAAACGAGCTGGTCGGCTGGGTGCAGAACACGCCGAAGGTCGTCGGCGCAAGCTCGCCTTTCTATGATGCCCGCGAATATGACGCCATCGTCGCTTCCGGCGAGCAGGTGACCTCAGGTCTTCTGGCGATCGCGCTGCAGGCCATGGACGTCAACGCCCGCTCCTGGCAGGGCTGGCAGATCCCGATCCGCACCGACAACGCACATGGCGCCGCCCGTATCCTCGAGATCGACGGTTCGGAAATGATCAAGCGCATGGGCGAGGGCCAGGTGGCCGTCATCGCCGGCTTCCAGGGTCTCGGCCCCGATAACCGCATCGCGACGCTCGGCCGTGGTGGTTCGGATACGTCGGCGGTCGCAATCGCCGCCGCCGTCAAGGCTGATCGTTGCGACATCTATACCGACGTCGACGGCGTCTACACGACCGATCCGCGCATCGTGCCGCAGGCGCGCCGCCTGAAGAAGATCGCGTTTGAGGAAATGCTCGAAATGGCATCGCTCGGCGCCAAGGTCTTGCAGGTTCGCTCCGTCGAGCTTGCCATGGTGCACAAGGTGCGCACCTTCGTGCGTTCGTCTTTTGAAGATCCCGATGCTCCGGGCATGGGTGATTTCTTGAATCCGCCCGGAACGCTGATTTGTGACGAGGAAGAAATCGTGGAACAGGAAGTAGTCACCGGCATCGCCTATGCCAAGGATGAAGCGCAGATCTCGCTTCGCCGTCTCGCCGACCGTCCGGGCGTCTCCGCCGCGATCTTCGGACCGCTGGCCGAGAACCACATCAATGTCGACATGATCGTCCAGAACATCTCGGAAGATGGCTCGAAGACCGACATGACCTTCACCGTGCCTTCTGGCGACGTGGACAAGGCTATCAAGGTGCTCGGCGAGCACAAGGATACGATCGGTTACGACGTTGTGCAGAACGAATCGGGCCTGGTGAAGGTGTCGGTCATTGGCATCGGCATGCGCAGCCACGCCGGCGTCGCGGCGACCGCTTTCAAGGCACTTGCCGATAAAGGCATCAACATCAAGGCGATCACCACCTCGGAAATCAAGATTTCCATCCTGATTGATGGTCCTTATGCGGAACTCGCTGTCAGGACTTTGCATTCCTGCTACGGTCTGGATAAGAATTGATTCCCAGCAGGGCCGCCGCGCGTACAAGTTGATTAGTGGCGCGGCGATCTGCCGGGCCACTTTGCCTTCTGTTTTTGGAGCTTGAGACGCAATGAGAGACCTTTCCGGCGGTCCGCGCGTGCTGCTCAAGCGGCTGCGCGAGTTGATGGCGGAGCCGCTGGAGCCACAAGAGCGTCTTGACCGGATCGTTCGCCAGATCGCCAGCAACATGGTGGCGGAGGTTTGCTCCGTCTACGTTCTGCGTTCCGACGGCGTGCTCGAACTCTATGCAACCGAAGGTCTGAACCGCGAAGCTGTCCACCTGGCGCAGCTGAAAATGGGGCAGGGCCTCGTCGGCACGATTGCCGCATCGGCCGCCCCCCTCAATCTCTCCGACGCCCAATCGCACCCGGCCTTCCGCTACCTGCCGGAGACGGGTGAAGAGATCTATCATTCCTTCCTCGGTGTGCCGATCCTGCGCGCCGGCCGCTCGCTCGGCGTTCTCGTCGTGCAGAACAAGGCCAGCCGCAACTATCGCGACGAGGAGCTGGAAGCGCTCGAAACGACCGCGATGGTGCTGGCCGAGATGATCGCCACCGGCGAGCTGAAGAAGCTCACCAAGCCGGGGCTCGAGCTCGATCTCACCCGCTCGGTCACCATCGACGGCGACACCTATAATGAAGGCATCGGCCTCGGCTATGTCGTGCTGCACGAGCCGCGCATCGTCGTCACCAATCTGCTCAACGACGATGCCGACAAGGAAATCCGCCGGCTTGCCGAAGCGCTGGGTTCGCTACGGATCTCGATCGACGACCTCTTGTCGCAGCGCGACGTCTCGATGGAGGGCGAGCATCGCGAGGTGCTCGAGACCTACCGCATGTTCGCGCACGACCAGGGATGGGTGCGCAAGCTCGAAGAGGCGATCCGCAACGGCCTGACGGCGGAAGCCGCGGTCGAGAAGGTGCAGAGCGACACGAAGGCGCGGATGATGCGCCTGACGGACCCTTATCTGCGCGAGCGGATGCATGATTTCGAGGATCTGGCGAACCGCCTGCTGCGCCAGCTGACCGGCTATACCGGCCGCACTTCGGGCGATGGCTTCCCTGCGGACGCGATTATTCTTGCGCGCGCCATGGGTGCCGCCGAGCTGCTCGATTATCCGCGCGCCAATGTGCGCGGCTTGGTGCTCGAAGAGGGCGCCGTGACCAGCCATGTCGTCATCGTGGCACGCGCGATGGGCATTCCCGTCATCGGCCAGGCGGCCGGGATCGTGGCGCTGGCCGATAATGGCGACGCCGTCATCATCGACAGCGATGGCGGCCATGTGCATCTGCGACCGCTGCCGGAGCATCAGCGTTCCTACGAGGAGAAGGTGCGCTTCCGCGCCCGCCGGCAGGAGCAGTTCAGAGCCTTGCGCGCGGTCGAGCCGCTCTCCAAGGACGGGCAGCGCGTGTCGCTGCAGATGAATGCCGGCCTGCTGGTCGACCTGCCGCAGCTGTCTGAATCGGGCGCCGAGGGCATTGGGCTCTTCCGCACCGAGCTGCAGTTCATGATCGCCTCCACGCTTCCCAAGGCGGAAGAGCAGGAGCAGTTTTACCGCAACGTCCTGAAGCAGGCCGCCGGCCGGTCCGTCACCTTCCGCACGCTCGATATCGGCGGCGACAAGGTCGTCCCCTATTTCCGCGGCCACGAGGAAGAGAACCCGGCGCTTGGCTGGCGGGCGATCCGCCTGTCGCTCGACCGCCCCGGTCTTCTGCGCACGCAGCTGCGCGCCATGCTGAAGGCAGCCGCCGGCATGGAATTGAAGCTGATGGTGCCGATGGTGACCGAGGTCTCCGAGATCACCGCGGTGCGCGAACTGTTGCAGAAGGAAGTGCAGCGCCTGTCGCGCTTCGGCCACGGGTTGCCGCGCAAGCTGCAGTTCGGCGCCATGCTGGAAGTGCCGGCTCTGCTGTGGCAGCTGGACGAGCTGATGGCGGCGGTCGACTTCGTGTCGGTCGGTTCCAACGATCTGTTCCAGTTCTCGATGGCGGTCGACCGTGGCAATGCGCGGGTCTCCGACCGTTTCGATACGCTGGACAAGCCGTTCCTGCGTATCCTGCGCGATATCGTGCGGGCAGGGGAACGCAACAACACGCCGGTGACGCTTTGCGGCGAACTGGCGGGCAAGCCGATTTCGGCCATGGCGCTGCTTGGCATCGGCTTCCGCTCGGTGTCGATGTCGCCTGCTTCCATCGGTCCGGTCAAGGCGATGCTGCTCGGCCTCGACGTCGGCGCACTGTCCAAGGCGATGCATGAGGCGCTCGACGATACGACGACGCCGACATCGATGCGCGAACTGCTTGCCCATTTCGCCGAAACACACAACATCCCTCTGTAGCCAGAGACAAACAGAATTGGAGTGAGGGTGGCGAAGCTTCCCGTTGAAAAGATGCGCGAGCTGGAACGCCGCTTCGGCGAGATCGAAGCGCGCATGTCGGCCGGCCCTTCGGCCGACGTCTACGTCAAGCTTGCCTCCGAATATGCCGAGCTGCAGCCCGTCGTGACCAAGATCCGCGCCTATGAAAAAGCGCTGTCGGAGCTTGCCGATCTCGAGACGCTGCTCGACGACAAAACCGTCGACCGCGAAATGCGCGATATGGCCGAGATGGAGCTTCCCGAGGTCAAGGAGCGGATCGAGGCGCTGGAACAGGAAATTCAGATCCTGCTTCTGCCCAAGGACGCCGCCGACGAGAAGAGCGCCATCCTCGAAATCCGCGCCGGCACCGGCGGCTCGGAGGCTGCGCTGTTTGCGGGCGACCTGTTTCGCATGTACGAGCGCTATGCGGCGGCGCACGGCTGGAAGGTCGAGGTTCTCTCGTCCAGCGAGGGGGAAGCCGGCGGCTTCAAGGAAATCATCGCGACGATCACCGGCAAGGGCGTGTTCGCCAAGCTGAAGTTCGAATCCGGCGTACACCGCGTTCAGCGCGTGCCGGAGACGGAAGCGGGCGGGCGTATCCATACGTCGGCGGCGACCGTTGCCGTGCTGCCGGAGGCCGAGGAGATCGACATCGAGATCCGCGCCGAAGATATCCGCATCGACACGATGCGCTCGTCGGGCGCCGGTGGCCAGCACGTCAACACGACCGACTCGGCCGTGCGTATCACCCACTTGCCGACGGGTATCGTCGTCACGAGTTCGGAGAAATCGCAGCATCAGAACCGCGCCAAGGCGATGCAGGTTCTGCGGTCGCGTCTCTATGACGCCGAGCGCCAGCGCGCCGACAGCGAGCGCTCCGCCGATCGCAAGAGCCAGGTCGGCTCCGGCGACCGCTCCGAGCGCATCCGCACCTATAATTTCCCGCAGGGTCGCGTGACCGACCACCGCATCAACCTGACGCTCTACAAGCTCGACCGGATGATGGTGGGCGAAATCGACGAGATCGTCGATGCGCTGATGGCCGACTACCAGGCGAGCCATCTGTCGCAGCTCGGCGAGCAGCAGCCATGAGCGATCAAGGGAAACAGGTCGGCGCGACGGTTTCCCAGCTTCTGGCCGACGCGCGGCGACGCTTCACCGAGGCCGGCGTGGCCGATCCGGCCGCCGACGCGCGCGTTTTGATCTCGGGGCTGCTTAAGCTGACGACGACCGAGATGCTGACGCGGGGCGGCGATGTGGTCGAGCACGCGGCTGCCGTGCGCATCGAGGACGCGATCACCCGCAGGCTGGCGCATGAGCCGGTGCATCGCATTCTGGGCGAGCGCGAGTTCTACGGCCTGCCTTTGTCGCTTTCGGCGGAAACGCTGGAGCCCAGGCCGGATACGGAAATCCTCGTCGATACCATGCTTCCTTATATGAGAGACCTTGCGGGTAAGCATGGCGATCTCCATATACTGGATATGGGAACGGGAACCGGGGCGATATGCCTCGCGCTGCTCAAGGAATGTCCTCAGGCATCGGGCATCGGCAGCGATATCTCCGTCGACGCGCTGAAGACGGCGCAATCCAACGCGGAAAGAAACGGGCTGCAGCAGCGCTTCAAGGCGGTGCGATCCAGCTGGTTTCAGGCCATAGACGGGACGTTTCACGCTATTGTCTCAAATCCGCCCTATATAGCGTCCAGTGTCGTTGACACTCTTGCTCCCGAAGTGACAAAATTTGATCCGGCCGCCGCACTGGATGGCGGCATGGATGGACTTGACGCCTACCGTTCCATTGCCAAGGATGCCGCAAGGTTCATGCATCCAGACGGTGTTATAGGGCTCGAGATAGGCTACGATCAGCGAACGGAAGTGACCGAAGTTTTTGAGGCTGAAGGCTTCAAATGCTTGGAATCGGTGAAGGATTACGGCCACAACGACCGTGTGCTCGTGTTCGCCCGTAACTTGTTGGCAACAAGCGGCTGAATAGACTAGTCCATTGGTGTCATTGCGAAGAAAAGGCTTGGATTTAAACGGGAAGCAATATAGGTTGCCCCCACGTATTGGAGAGATAGGTCAGAACGATTGTTCGTTCGAAGCTAGCTCGGCCTCGGGGGTCCACTCTCTTAAACGAGAGTTTCAAAGGTTGAAGACGACCCAATGCGTGAATCAGTCAAACTGACTTGAGAACAAGCGGCAGGTTGGCGCAAAGGCGCATTATGCTTGCGGCACGAATACCCTGAGTCGGACGAACGACCACGGTTGACGGTGCCATCACTCCACACAAACAGAGAATTCAGGTGAACGATCGATGAGGCCAGGACAGCAGAACAAACGCGGTCGCGGGCGTACCAACAATAACGGCGGCGGCGGCGGAAATAACAATAACAATAACAACAATTTCAACCGCAAGGGCGGCAATCCGCTGACGCGGACCTACGACAGCTCCGGCCCAGACGTGAAGATCCGCGGCACCGCGCAGCACATCGCTGAAAAGTACTCGCAGCTCGGTCGCGACGCGCAGAGCTCCGGCGACCGTGTCATGGCTGAAAACTACCTGCAGCACGCCGAACACTACTACCGCATCATTGCCGCCGCACAGGCGCAGATGCAGGAACGCTTCCAGCGCGACGACCGCGGTGAATTCGACCGCGACGGCAGTGAGCGCGATGGCGACGAGATGGATGGCGGCGACAATGACGACGTCGTGGTCGTTCAGCCTCCGCGCCAGCAGCAGGAACACCAGCAGCGCCGCAACAACGATGAGCAGCCGCGCCGTCAGAATGACGAGCAGCAGGGCCGCCGTTCGGACGAGCGCCGCTTCAACAACGAGCAACGCCAGCGCCGCGACGAAGACCAGCCCCGCCGCCAGAACGACGAGCAGCCGCGCAGCGAAGAGCAGCCCCAGCCCCAGCCGCAGCCGCGCGCCGAGGAGCAGCCCCGCGAAGAGCGCCCGGCTCGCCAGCCGCGCCGTCGCGAAGAGCGTCCGGCACCGGTTGCAGCCGCTGCCCAGCCTGAAGTGATCGACGGTACCGGCCCGCAGCCGGAAATCGAAGGCATTCCGGCCGAGGTTTCGATGGATGAGGAAAGCGGTGCGGCAACGACCCGTCAGCCGCGCCGTCGTGCTGCCACCCCGCGTCCGCGCCGTCCGCGCCGCGCCGAAGGTGAAGCGGCAGCCGAAGGCGATGCCGGCGAAGCGCCAGCTTTGGCCGATGCGGCTTCGGAATAAGCCGTTACGGCTTGAAAGAAGACATGTTTAAAAGGGCGTCCCTCGGGGCGCCCTTTTCATTGGGCGGTCTCAAGGTCCGTGAAATATAAGAAATCCACTATGAGTTTTCGCAGGGCTGCGACCTTAAATTAGATATTGGTTGTATACCTGACGTTAACTCTCGCGGCTTGATCATCGGTTGTGAGAGCTTCGGTGGATGCGATCTGAGATAGTTGTTACTTGCTGTCAGGATTTGCCCCATAGATCTTCGAAGGAACGCGTTCCCGATGCCTCTCCTAACAACGCGCAACGCCAATGGATGGCGTCGCAGGCAAGGGGATGGGAATGTTCGGTCTGGCATCTGATGCGGGATATATCCTCGGTGCGATTTCAAAATCGCAAGCAATCATCGAGTTCGATCTGAAAGGCAATGTGCTGAAGGCGAACGAGAATTTCTGCAATGCTCTCGGCTACAGCCTTTCCGACATCGTCGGCAAGCACCACAGCATGTTCTGCGAGCCGGCGCTGGCGGCATCGCAGGAGTATCGCGATTTCTGGGCCCGGCTTGGCCGGGGTGAATATGATGCGGGCGCCTACAAGCGGCTGGCGAAGGGTGGCCGTGAGATCTGGATCCAGGCCTCCTACAACCCGGTTTTCAAGCACGGCAAGCCGTTCAAGGTCGTGAAGCTCGCCTCCGACATCACGGATGCCAAGAACAAGGCGGTCGAGGATGCCGGCAAGCTGGACGCGATCTCGCGTTCGCAGGCGGTCATCGAATTTAAGCCGACAGGCGAGATCATCACGGCCAACGAAAATTTCTGCAACGGTCTCGGCTATTCGCTGAATGAGATCGTCGGCAAGCATCACAGCATGTTCTGCGAGCCGTCCTACGCACGCACCGAGGAATACGCCAACTTCTGGCGCCGGCTGGCGGCGGGCGAGTTCATTGCCAACGAGTTCGTTCGCTACGGCAAGGGCGGCAAGGAGATCTGGATCCAGGCGGCCTATAATCCGATCACCGATGCCAATGGCCGGGTCTACAAGGTGGTGAAGTTCGCCACCGACGTGACGCAGCGCATGAGCGCCATCAGCCTGCTTGGGCAGGCGCTGCGCGGGCTTTCCGAGGGCGACCTCACGAAGACGGTGGAGACCGCTTTCGTGCCGTCGATGGAGCAGCTGCGGCATGACTTCAACGCGACGATCGCCCGGCTCTCGGAGACCATGAAGACCGTTGGTGAGAACGCGCATGCGATCGCCGCCGGTTCCCGCGAGATCGGCTCGACGGCCGATTCCTTCTCGAAGCGCACGGAGCAGCAGGCGGCCTCCGTCGAGGAGACGGCGGCGGCGCTGGAGGAGATCACCACCACGGTCAACGATTCCAGCCACCGCGCCGACGAGGCCGGCAAGCTGGTTTCCCAGACCAAGAAGGGCGCGGAGCAATCCGGTCAGGTCGTTCGCAGCGCCGTGGCGGCGATGGACCAGATCGAGCAGTCGTCCCGCGAGATCACCAATATCATCGGCGTGATCGACGACATCGCATTCCAGACCAATCTTCTCGCGCTCAACGCCGGTGTCGAGGCGGCGCGGGCGGGGGAGGCGGGCAAGGGCTTTGCGGTCGTGGCGCAGGAGGTGCGCGAACTGGCGCAGCGCTCCGCAAGTGCGGCCAAGGAGATCAAGTCGCTGATCACCAAGTCCAGCGAGCTGGTGCGCAACGGGGTCGATCTGGTCGGGCAGACTGGAAAGGCGCTCGAGACCATCGTCAGCCAGGTCAACGATATCAATGTCAATGTCGTGGCGATCGTCGAGGGCTCGAAGGAGCAGGCGACGGGGCTGAAGGAGATCAATCAGGCGGTCAACCAGCTCGACCAATCCACGCAGCAGAACGCGGCCATGGTCGAGGAGAGCACGGCGGCAAGCCACAAGCTGGCGGCGGAGGCCGAGACGCTGCGCGGGCTGATCGCACAGTTCAAGCTCAGCGAGGCCTATGCCATCAGGCCGCCGTCCAGGGCAGCGCAGAGCTCGCCCGCTCTGCATCTGGTCTCACGCGTGGCGAGAGCCCACGGCATGGCGGCGCCAGTGGCGGACAGTTGGGAAGAATTCTGATCGTCATATCAGAATGATCGAAACGGCCGGCATCGCTTAGAGGCGGTGCCGGCCGTTTCATTTTGGCGCGCGAGGTAAACGATGGAATGCGTATCATTGATTGTATAAATCGACGCTTATATTCCAGAACGGGTACACATCGCACGCCCCTGTTTCGCCTCATTCCACCTGGCCGTCTCATCCTGCTGCAATCCGTCCCATTTACGGAGACATATGTCTCCGGTTGTGCATGTATTTTGCATTAGCTATTCATAATATGTTATCCGTCTTGCGAGGCTTACAAAACCTATACGCGAAACACATTGAAATGTTAGAATTTACGCATATTCTTGTTTTCATGTAGAGGCGGGCTGGCTTCCACTCTTGGTTACAGACCGCCGCTTCGGGAATGCGCGCTTCCCTTCATTGGTTTCGACTGCCTGGGCATTGGGCCCGGCAGCATCTCGTGGAGGTTGGAATGAACTTTAATGCATCGAAATACGCTGTTCTGGCCGTAAGTTGCGCCGCTTTGCTGGCTCCGCTGCCCGCGAGCGCCTTTGACGTCGGCGGCAGCAATGGTCTCAGCATCGGGACCACCAATGGGCTCAGCGTATCGCTCGGCGGCGCAAATGGCGTCAATGCAAACGTCGGCGGAAACGGCAATGTTGCAACCGCGTCGGTCGGCGGCGCCAGCGGCGTCAATGCAAACGTCGGTAGCAACTCAAGCGGTGGCCTCGGCGTCTCGGCGTCGGTCGGCGGTTCCAGCGGTGTCGGCACGAACACCTCTATAGGTGGTGGTAGCGGTGGCGGCCTCGGCGTCAGCAACACCGCGAGCGTCGGCGGATCGCGCGGGCTCAACACGGGCGTAAACGCCAATGTCGGCGGCTCCAGCCTGCTGGGGGCGAAGGCGAAGGTGGCGCTCGGCACCAACACGCTGCTGAACCTCAATCTCGGCCTGCCGGGAACCGATGATCCGCAGAACCCGAACGACCCGACCAACGGCAACAATGGTACCAACGGCACCAATGGAACCAACGGGCGCAACAGCCTCAACAACATGAACAGCCGGCAGCTCCAGGCCTTCAACGACATGTCATCCGGTGACCGGGCGAAGATGAAGGTGCGCTGCAAGGATATCCTGGCCGGTGGCGGCGGCGGCTTCGACGGCAGCCTCGTCAAGCTCTGCAAGATGGTCATCGCGATGCGCTAAGCGGCGCTCGCCCGGCGATCCGGTTGCTAGATGTCTCCCAAGCAGCGAGTATCGCGCCGCCTAATCACCAACAGGCAGGCGTGCGCGATACGCCTGCTGGGCTTTTGAAGCCCGGGATCGTCAGGATCAGCGTTAGAAACAGGGGTGCGGCATGATTGCCGCACTTTTCATTTGTGGGGCGCGGTCCAAGCCGCTCCGTCAGCTTGCGCTGTACTTGACCGCCGTGATGGTCACCGGCCCGTATTGGGTCGGGATGCGAACGAAGACGGGCGCTATGACGTTGGCCGCGTCGGCCTTGGCAAACCAGATTTCCATGCGGCTGCTCTTGCTCAGATACTCGATGTCGCTGCGGCCCTTCTTGTAGCCCGAGCGCGGCACAAAGCGCACGTTGCAGACGGTGGCCTTGCCGGTGAAGCCCTGCGTGGAAAAGTCCTTCGATCCGCTCGGCGACAACACGAGATCCATGCGCATCTCGCCGTCGTAGATCGGCAGTTTCTGCGCGCAGACATTGGTGTCGGCGGGGAAGATCAGGCCGGAAATGGGATCGAGTACGGCGCGCATGTCCGAGGCCGGGACATCGACCCAGTTCTTCGGCGGCTGACGCGGCGGCTTCACGGTCGTGGAGGTGATGTTGCCGTTGGAGTAGCGGACATCATAGGTGCGGGCGCGCTTGCCGCTCTTGTAATAGAGCAGATAATGGTCCGCCTGCATGCGGTTGCCGCGCAGCCGGCCATCGACGCTGGTCTTGGCCGAGATGGTGGTGACGAGATCGGCGAGGCCGGCCGAGCTGATGTCGCCGGAGACGCGATAGGTCTTGTCGTCCTCGATGCGGGTCATGAAGGCGGCGCGGGCGATGGTGATGATGCCGAGCGCGACCTTGTATTCGGTATGATGCACGACTTCGGCGGCGCCTGCCGGAATCGCCATCAGGCCCGCCAAGGCGGAAATGAAAATGCGTTTGCCCCAATGAGCCATGAATTGAACCTTGTTCGGTGCGCTGGTCAGGTCGCGAGATACGGTCTATACGCCTGTGGTGGCCTTTAGAGAACAAAAGCTTTTTGACGGAATTGCGAGGCTTTTGGACTGAATCGCCGGAAAGGCCAAGGTTTGGCTTGACGTGCACGGTCTGTCTGATTATAGAACCGCAACTTTCCAATCATGGCCTGATGGATTGCAAGCTCGACTTTGCGCGGGTCGGCAATTGATGGCCGAGAAAAACAAGAATAGGTGTCCCATGTCCCGCATGTGCGAATTGACCGGCAAGGCAGTCCTCGTTGGCAACAATGTCAGCCATGCCAACAACAAGACCAAGCGCCGGTTCCTCCCGAACCTGTGCCAGGTTACGCTGATCTCCGACGCGCTCGGCCAGCGTTACCGTCTTCGCGTTTCGGCTGCTGCTCTGCGTACCGTCGAGCATCGCGGTGGTCTCGATGCTTTCCTGATCAAGGCAAGCGAAAACGAACTGTCGATGCGCGCTCGTCTGCTGCGCCGCCAGATCGTCAAGAAGACCGCTGAAACGGCTGTTGCTGCTTAAGCAATAACCGACTTCAAGCTATACGGCTTCAAAAGGCTTGCACGGTAATTCCGTTCAAGCCTTTTGCTTTGCCTGATATCCCTCCAACTGGTGGCATACCCCAGGATAAAAAAATGCTTCAGACGCGCTATACCCTTATCTACGTCGCCCTGATGACGCTTGTCGTCGTCTCGTCGAACTTCCTCGTGCAGTTCCCGCTGAACGTCACGTTCGCAGGCGTCAATCTCGCTGATCTCTTGACCTGGGGTGCCTTCACCTATCCGGTCGCCTTTCTGATCACTGATCTCACCAACCGTCAGTTCGGGCCGCAGGCGGCGCGTAAGGTGGTGTTTGCCGGCTTCCTCGTCGGCGTGGCGCTCTCCTTCTTCACATCGGTGCCGCGCATCGCGATCGCTTCCGGTACGGCCTATCTCGCCGGCCAGCTGCTCGATATCGCGCTGTTTAACCGGCTGCGCCGGCAGGCCTGGTGGCGTGCGCCGCTGGTCGGCTCGCTGCTCGGCTCCATGCTCGACACGGTGATCTTCTTCTCGCTGTCGTTCGCCGCCTTCTTCGTCTTCCTCGGCCCGAACGAGCCGTTCGCGCTCGAGGCGTCGCCTGTTCTCGGCGTTTTTGCGGCCGAGGCGCCGCGCTGGATCTCCTGGGCGATCGGCGATTTCTGGGTGAAGCTGCTGGTCGGCCTGGTGATGCTTCTGCCATACGGCGCGCTGATGAGCGTGCTCAGGCCGATGCAGGGCGCCCGCGCGGCCAGCTGATCTTTCATAAAGTCTAACGGCGGCGCTTCATCATGAAAGCGCCGTCGCCATTTTGGGGCGGTCGCGGACATATTGCCGGGGCGAGCAGCCCATGATCCGCTTGAAGGCCGTGCTGAAGGCGGCCTCGGACTCATAGCCGAGCGAGGGCGCGATGACCGAGATCGGGTCGCGGGAGTTCTCCAGCCGGTTGCCGGCAAGCAGCATGCGCCATTGCGCCAGATACTCCATCGGCGAGGTGCCGACCGTTTCCCTGAATTTCTGCGCGAATGTGGAGCGCGACATGCCGGCGCGCGAGGCAAGCGCCTGCAGGGTCCAGCGTTCGGCCGGGCTGTCGTGGATCGCCGATATCGCAGCACTCATCTGCCGGTCGGCGAGCGCGAAGAGCCAGCCGACGCCGGTGTTCGAGCGATCCGCCAGATGCAGCCGCAGGGCCTGCACGAGGATCATGTGGGCGAGGTGCTCGACGATCAGGAAGCCGCCCGGCTGCGGCGCGCGCAGCTCCTGCATCATCTGCTCCACAGCAAAGCGCAAGGCCGCCTGGCTCTGCTCGTCGCGTAGCAGCACGATGGGCGGCAGCATTTTCAGCAGGATATCGGCATGACTACCGGCAAGGCCGAAGCGGCAGCTGACGATCGAGAAGTCGCGGCCATCGTTGAGCGAGACGATGCCATCTTTGCGCGGGCCGAGGAAGATGGCGGCGGCCGGGAGCGGTTCGAGCGCGAGATCGGTGGCGAGCCTGAACGGCCGGCCGCGTGGGAGCAGAAAGCTGTCGCCGGGGCGTAGATGTACCGGATCCTCAATACCCTCGACACTGAGCCAGCAGGTGCCTGATACGATGGCGCCGCACTTGATGCCGCCATTCTGGTCCGGAAACTGGATCGCCCACTCGCCGCCCGCCTCCATGCCGGCGGAGAGATAGTTCTGCGGTTTCAGCAGCGAGAGGACGTTTGACAGAGGGTCCATTGAAAACTCCGGACGATCGCGAAGATATTCCGGACAATATAACATAGACCGTATCGCCTCAAGGCCCTAGCTTTTCCTCGACACGCCCGCACTCGACACGTTCGCATCGACGGGCGCGTCGCAGCAAGCAAGGAGATGACCATGCGCGTTTTCGTTACCGGTGCCACCGGCTTTGTCGGCTCGGCCGTCGTTCAGGATCTCATTCAGGCCGGCCATCAGGTGCTCGGTCTCGCCCGCTCGGATGCTTCGGCCGCGTCGCTGGAGGCCGCGGGTGCTGCGGTTCATCGCGGCGATCTCAAGGATCTCGATGGTCTGCGCCGGGGGGCTGATGCCTGCGATGGCGTGATCCATACGGGTTTCATCCACGACTTCTCCAAGTTCAAGGAGAATTGCGAGATCGACGGGCGCGCCATCGAGGCGATGGGCAAGGTGCTCTCCGGCTCCGGCCGACACATGGTCGTGACCTCGGGCACGGGTCTGCTGGCGCCGGGCGCGGTCGCCACGGAAGAGATGGCGGCACCCTCGTCGTCGGCCATTCCGCGCGTCTCGGAGAAGGCCGCGCTTTCCATGGTGCCGGATGGCCTCAGCGCCTCGGTGGTCCGCCTTCCGCCCTCGGTGCATGGTGATGGCGACCACGGCTTCGTGCCTATCGTCATCGGTCTCGCGCGCGAGAAAGGCGCCTCGGCCCATATCGGCGAGGGCATGAACCATTGGCCGGCGGTGCATCGTCTCGATACCGGCAGCCTGTACCGTCTCGCTCTGGAGAAGGCGCAGGCAGGTGCGCGCTATCATGGCGTGGCGGAGGAGGGGATCCCGTTTCGCGAGATCGCCGGCGTCATCGGCAAGCGGCTTGGCCTGCCTGTCGTCTCAAAGTCGCCTGAAGAGGCGGCAGAGCATTTCGGCTGGTTCACGCATTTTGCGTCGATCAACAACCGGGCGTCCAGCGCCTGGACGCGGGAAACGCTTGGCTGGGAGCCCAAGCATCAGGGGCTGATCGCCGATCTCGACCGACATGCTTACTTCGAGGGCTGATGCGCCCTGTCAATGCGAGGCGGCGGTGTCGGCCGATGGGCCGGGCTGCCGCTGATCCAGCTTGAACTCCAGCATCAGATTGCGCTGGAGGATCGAGTGGTTGTCGTCGGAGACGAGAATAACATGGGTGCTGCCGTCGGCGGCGGTGAAGGTGTCGAGACCTTCCATATTGTCGATCTGGTAGCCGAAATCGCCCTGGATCAATATTTCGCCATCCATGACGCTGCCGGGCTTGATATCGGCCGACTTGATGCGGCGGATGCGCATGCCGATGCCTTCGGCCATGCTGAAGCGGCGCTCCAGCAAGAGTAGGTCGCCGTTCGGCAGGAAGGCGCCGTCGGTGACGTCGAAATCGCCGTAATGGGCAAGCGCCAGCTTACCCTTCAACGGCCCGTCCAGGATCGCGGCATAGGCGTTGCCGTCGTCATCAAGGCTGCGCTCGGCGACGATCAGTGTGCCGCCTTTGAGCGGGCTCGATGGCGGCGAGACGGCGATCGTTTCGAAGCCGCGGTTGGCGCGCAGCTGCTTCTTCTCGAAGGGGATGGGCATCGTGTCGAGCGCGCGCGAGGTCTCGAAACCGGGATCGGGATAGAGATCGACGCGGTGGAATTGCTCATATGAGACCAGCACCTTGCCGTCCTTCAGCGCGACGCCCTCGGCGTCCATCAGTGCCTTGCCTTCGAGGATCTTGCCGACGCGGTCGCGCATCGGCGTGATCTCGACATCGGCAAGCCCGCTGAGGCTGCCGTCCGCGCCGCGCTCGATGCGGCCGGTCATCCAGTGGCCGGTATCGAGTACGCCGACGAAATGCTTCTGGTCATCGCGGAAACGGATGGAGGACAGCGAGCCGAAGAGGCGGTTGGGGGAGACCATTTCCAGGCCGCCGACGAATTCGAATGGCCCGAAGCGCTTCTCGTCGGAGCCGATCTTGAAGTTCGAGATGATGCTGCTTCTCACTTCCGCCGCCGGCGTTTCGGCCAGGGCGGATGTGCCGGCCGCAAGTGAGGCGGCCAGCAGGAGGGCTCCAGCGAAACGGGTTCGGAACGCCGGAGTCAATCGCTTCATGGGCGATCAGCCGGCGCGGCGGGTACGTCCGCCGCGCGGTTGCGCCGCCTGGTCCTCGAAGAGCGAGGCCAGCTGTTCGGTCATGGCGCCTGCCAGTTCGTCCGCATCGACGATGGTCACGGCACGGCGATAGTAGCGCGTGACGTCGTGGCCGATACCGATGGCGAGCAGCTCGACCGGAGAGCGGGTCTCGATACGCTCGATGACCGCGCGCAGGTGGCGCTCCAGATAGTTGCCCGGATTGACCGACAGCGTCGAATCGTCGACCGGCGCGCCGTCGGAGATCATCATCAGGATCTTGCGCTGCTCGCGCCGGGCGATCAGGCGGTTGTGCGCCCACATCAGCGCTTCGCCGTCGATGTTTTCCTTGAGCAGGCCTTCGCGCATCATCAGGCCGAGATTGGTGCGCGAGCGGCGCCATGGGGCGTCGGCGGACTTGTAGATGATGTGACGCAGGTCGTTGAGGCGGCCCGGCGTCTGCGGCTTGCCATTGGCGAGCCACTGTTCGCGCGCCTGCCCGCCCTTCCAGGCCTTGGTGGTGAAGCCGAGGATTTCGACCTTGACGCCGCAGCGCTCCAGCGTGCGGGCCAGAATGTCGGCGCAGGTTGCGGCAACGGTGATCGGGCGGCCGCGCATGGAGCCGGAATTGTCGATCAGCAGCGTCACGACCGTATCGCGGAACTGCGTGTCGCGCTCCTTCTTGAAGGAGAGCGCCTGGGTGGGGTCGATGATCAGGCGCGTCAGGCGAGCCGGATCGAGATAGCCTTCTTCCAGGTCGAAATCCCAGGAGCGGTTCTGCTGCGCCATCAGGCGGCGCTGCAGGCGGTTGGCGAGGCGGCCGACGGCGCCCTGGAGATGGGCGAGCTGCTTGTCGAGGAAGGCGCGCAGGCGCTCCAGCTCGGCGGCGTCGCACAGTTCCTCGGCGGTGATCGTTTCGTCGAACTCCTCGGTGAAGACGTGGTAGTCGACCTTCTCGTTGAAATCGTCGAAGGGCGTGCTGGGACGGCGGGTTTCGCCCGGCGTCTCCGAGTCGTCCTCGCCCTCTTCCTGCATGTCGTCGTCAGAGATCTCGGCGCCTTCGGTCTCGCCGTCCTCCATCTGCTCGTCGGCGACTTCGCTGTCTTCGACCGGCGCGGCATCCGAACCGGCATCGTCCTCGACATCGTCGTCGTTCTGGTCTTCGCCGCTCGGCTTGTCTTCCTCGTCCTGCTGGTCGTCAGAATCGGGATCGCTGTCGTCGTCGCCATACTCCTCGGCCATTTCCATGGCCGTGAGCATGTTGCGGATGACCTTGGAGAAGGCCTGCTGGTCGTTGATGACGCCGGTCAGGTTCTCGAGATCCTTGCCGGCCTTGTCCTCGATGAAGGAGCGCCAGAGATCGAGCACCTTGCCGGCCGATTCCGGCGGCTTTTCGCCGGTCAGCTTTTCGCGCACCATCATGGCGACGGCTTCGCCGACGGGTGCGTCTTCCTGGCGTTCGATGCCGGAGAAATTGGCCTTGGCGTATTTCTCCGTCGTCATCGAGCGCAGATTGCTGGCGACGCCTTCCATGCGCAACGCGCCGATCGATTCCACGCGCGCCTGCTCGACGGCATCGAAGATGGCACGGGCGTCGGAGCCCTGCGGCGCCATCGTCGCGTGCACCTTCTCGTCGTGGCAGGCGAGACGCAGCGCCATCGAATCGCCGAGCCCGCGGGTCACCGCAAGCTCGTGCATCGTCGGGCGCTTGGAGAGTTCCGGCAGGCGGATGCGCTCGGCGGTCATGCCCGGCCGCTCGTTGGCGAAGGTCACCTCGACCTCGCCGTCGCCGGCGATCGCGCGCACGCTGCCGGTTATCGCCCGGCGCAGCGGCTCCACGTCGACGGGTGCACCGGGCTTTGCTTTCGAATTGTCACCACGCGCTGCCATGATCCGTTAGCCTCAGGCCTCCAGGACGATGTTGGCGGCGCTTTCCTTCAGCTCGACGCCGAAGGCGCGCTGATAGTGCTCGGCAACCAGCGGACGCTCCAGTTCGTCGCACTTGTTGAGGAAGGTGACACGGAAGGCGAAGGCGAGATCGCCGAAGATCTCGGCATTCTCGGCCCAGGTGATGACGGTACGCGGGCTCATGACGGTCGAGAGATCGCCGTTCATGAAGGAGGCGCGGGTGAGATCGGCGACGCGGACCATCTTGGAGACGGTATCGCGGCCGTTCTTGTCCTTGCCGAAGCTCTTCACCTTGGCGGCGACGATGTTCACTTCGTGCTCGTGCGGCAGGTAGTTCAGCGTCGAGATGATCGACCAGCGGTCCATCTGCGCCTGGTTGATCTGCTGCGTGCCGTGATAGAGGCCGGTCGTGTCGCCGAGGCCGATCGTGTTGGCGGTCGCGAACAGGCGGAAGGCCGGGTGCGGGCGGATAACGCGGCTCTGGTCGAGCAGCGTCAGGCGACCGGAGGATTCCAGAACGCGCTGGATGACGAACATCACGTCAGGGCGGCCGGCATCGTATTCGTCGAAGACGAGCGCGACATTGTGCTGGTAGGCCCAGGGCAGGATGCCGTCCTTGAATTCGGTGACCTGCAGGCCGTCCTTGACGACGATGGCGTCCTTGCCAACGAGATCGATACGGCTGACGTGGCTGTCGAGGTTGATACGCACGCAGGGCCAGTTGAGGCGGGCGGCGACCTGCTCGATATGCGAGGACTTGCCGGTGCCGTGGTAGCCGGAGATCATCACGCGGCGGTTATGAGCGAAGCCGGCAATGATGGCGAGCGTGGTTTCGCGATCGAAGAGATAGTCGGAATCGAGATCCGGAACATAGGCGCTGCCCTGGCTGTAGGCCGGAACGCGGATGTCGGAATCGATGCCGAAGACCTCCCTGACCGAAACGGTGGTGTCCGGAAGTTCCGAGATATCAAGGTCAATCTTGCTCATCATGTCTCCAAGGCGGGTGGCCGACACCCTGCCATACTGTCTCAGCTCGTTTCGCGATCATGGCGTTGTGGTATCCCACGCGCTCATGTCTGAACGTCGGCGATGCTTCTCCGGGACTGAAACGAAACCTCGGGGACGATCAAATCACCGCCTGCGAGCATTCTTGACGATAGTCCCGGACAAGAAACGCCGCGTCCGGAAGTGGCCGAGGCGCCTGTGAGACAAACGCGGAAAAAGGTGCCGCGGTTGCCTGCGGCCTCAGCCGATTTGGACCATACCCGATTGAAGACCAAGAGCAAGGACGGGAATTAACAAAAACCGTTCTGCTTCAATAATTGATAGGCCTGGATCACGGCGCGGAAGCGCTCTTCGGAACCACGGTCGCCGCCGTTTGCGTCGGGATGGTGCTTCTTCACCAGTTCCTTGTAGCGGCTCTTGATCTCGGACGATGTGGCGTTGGCTGCCAGGTTCATCGTGTCGAAGGCCTTGGCTTCCAGGCTCTTCAGCTTGCGCTGCTCGGGAAAGCGCGGGCCGCTGCTCTTGTTTTCCTTGACGAAGCCGAAGGGATCGCGAACGCGCGTATAGGCGCCGGAGCGGATGTCCGACTGGATCGGGCTATCCTTGGCCGACTTGTTGACGCCGACGGTCCAGGTCGGGCGGTGGCCCGTGATCGCTTCCTTCTGGTAGCGCGCGATCTCGCCGTCCGAGAGGCCGGAGAAATAGTTGTAGCCCTTGTTGTACTCTTTGACGTGCTCGAAGCAGAAGAGAAAGAACTGCCCCTCGGCATTGCGTCCGACGGGAGCGCGATGCACGCCTTTCTTGTCGCAGCCGTCCCACTGACAGGACGGGGGAGCCTGTTCGGGTTCCTGCTCGCGTTTGCGGCGGGTGCGGATGCGATCGAAATATTTGGAATCAAGTCTCATGACGGCGCTAATTATGGGGCTCAGAATGGGTGAGGACAAGAATTGACAAACGGGAATGTTGCTGGCTTGGTGGGAACCTTTTTCTCAAGGCAGCAAGATCGGCTCATGACAGTTCAATCCTCCATCGAAGAGAAGCTCACCGCGGCATTCGCG
This sequence comes from Hyphomicrobiales bacterium, assembly GCA_900467745.1. Taxonomy (GTDB): domain Bacteria; phylum Pseudomonadota; class Alphaproteobacteria; order Rhizobiales; family Rhizobiaceae; genus Rhizobium. The sequence continues at coordinate 30,986 of UBQW01000014.1, read as the reverse complement.
CCGGAGCGGCTTGATGTCATCAACGAAAGCCACTTGCATGCCGGCCATCACCCTGACGTTACAGGGGAAGGCGAGACCCATATGCGGGTCAGGATCGTCTCCGCATCGTTTGCCGGCATGACACGGCTGGCGCGTCACCGGGCGATCACGGAGCTTCTGAAACCTGAACTGGATGCGGGGTTGCATGCGCTGGCAGTGGAGCCGGCGGCGCCCGGAGAGCCGGTGCGCTGGTAAGCCGACACCGCGTCATATGGGCGCGGTGCGGCGATTTCGCAAGGATGGCGGTTCGCTTCTAACGAATCAGAAGTGCCGTCGCATAGAGGCCGAAACCGAAGACGGTGTGGGCGACGAGGCCGAGGAAGCGGACCTTGTTGGGGTTCGGCGTCTTCGATGCCGCCCAGCCGATGCCGAGGCCCGGCTGCAGCAGGAACCAACCGCCGGCGATGGTGACGATGCCCCAGATCCAGGCGGGCAGAAAGGTCGGCGCGATCAGCCAGTAAGGGCCGGTCAGGATCACCAGCATGATGCCGTAGATCATGCCGACGGCGTAGTGGAAGACCCAGCCGAGCGCGACTTCATGCTTATAGGGTTCGGCCTTGCCGATATCGTCGTGGAAGACGGTGCCCTTGGCGAAGAGATGCCAGAGCCAGCGGCCGGGCGGCCCCCAGTTCGGTATCGCGCCCTTGGCAAGCGCGATAGACCAGATGTCCATGAGAATTGTGGCGCCGATGCCGATGGCGATCGAACGCCAGAGAAGATCAAACATATCAAATCCATAATGATGCTGCTCGCCGGGCTCCTCCCGCAGCGCGCAATGGGTGAGAAGGGGATGACGGGAGATCAGGCGGGGTTGTTTTCGTTCTCCTCCGCCGGGCGGATACGCAGTCTGGTGATGCGGTTCTTGTCGCGTTTCATGACGATGAAGCGCTTGCCGTAGAAGGTGAAGGCCTGGCGCTCCTCGGGAATGGTCATGGATTCATGGATGACGAGGCCGGCGATCGTCGTCGCCTCCTCGTCGGGCAGCTGCCAGTCGAGCGCGCGGTTTAGGTCGCGGATCGGCACGTTGCCATCAACCACCACCGAGCCGTCCGCCTCCTGGCGCACGCCCTGCATCTCGATGTCGTGCTCGTCGGAGATATCGCCGACGATCTCCTCCAGGATGTCTTCGAGCGTGACGATGCCTTGCACCTCGCCATATTCGTCGACGACGACGGCGAAATGCTGCTTGCGGCGCAGGAAGGCGTTGAGCTGGGCTTCGAGATTGGTGCTGTCGGGCACGAACCAGGGCTTCTGGGCGATCTTGATGATGTCGAGCTGTTCGGGCTCGGCGTTGCGCTCGGCGAGCGCTCTCAGCAGATCCTTGGAGTGCACGACGCCGATGATGTTGTCGGTCGTGCCGCGCCAGAGCGGCATGCGCGTAAACGGGCTGTCGAGAATGGTGCGGACGACCACTTCGGGCGGGTCGTCGGCATTGATGCAGCGCATGGCCATGCGGTGGACCATGATGTCGGAGAGTTCGAGTTCGCCGAGATCGAGCACGCCGCCGAGGCGGTCGCGGTCGGCCTTCACCACCGATCCCTCGCGATGCAAGAGATCGACGGCGCCGCGCAGTTCCTCGTGCGCCGACAGCATGGAGACTTCGCGCGACAGGTTGATGCCGAAGCGGGCGAGAATCCAGCGGACGATGAGGTTTACGAAGGAAGAGACCGGGCCGACGATGAAGACGAAAGCCTTGACGGCTTTGGCGACGGCGAGCGCGAAACGTTCGGGGATCGAGATCGCCCAGCTCTTCGGCAGCACTTCGGCGAAGATGACGAGAATGACCGTCATGGCGAGCGTCGCGAGCGCCACGCCGGAGTTGCCGAACAGGCCGAGAAAGACGCTGGTGGCGATTGAGGACGAGAGAATGTTGGCGAGGTTGTTGCCGATCAGGAGCGCGCCGATCAGCCGGTCGCGGCGTTCGATCAGCTCGCGCACGATGCCGGCGCGTTCTTCGCCGTTGGCCTCAAGCGTGTGGATGCGGCTGCGCGATACGGCGGTCAGCGCCGTCTCGGAGCCGGAGAAGAAGGCGGACATGAGGACGAGGGCCACGATGGAAACGATTTCCGGCCAATATGCGGAAAGAAATGCCAGCGTGCCTTCGAGGGTCATTGCGGGTGTTTTTCCTTGAGGAAGCTCAATACTTCTGATGCCGGGACGTCGTTTGCGACGAAGGACTGGCCGATGCCGCGGGTGAGGATGAAGGTGAGCTTGCCGCCCTTGACCTTCTTGTCCTGGGCAATCGCGTCCATCAGCACTTCGGCCGGCGGCAGCGTGCCTGGAATCTGCGACATGCGGGTCGGGAGGCCGACTTCCTTCAGGTGATGCTCGACGCGCTTTGCATCGTCAGGGCTTGCGAGGTTCATGCGGGCCGAGAATTCGTGGGCGAGCACCATGCCGATCGCGACGCCTTCGCCATGGACGAGGCGGCTGCTGTCATAGGCGGTGGCGGCTTCCAGCGCGTGGCCGAAGGTGTGGCCGAGATTGAGCAAGGCGCGCTGGCCGTTTTCATGCTCGTCGGCGACGACCACGTCCGATTTCGCCTGACAGCTTGCGGCAATCGCCTCGATGCGGGCTGAACCGCCGGAGAAGACGGACTGCCAGTTTTTTTCCAGCCAGGCGAAGAAATCGGGCTTGTCGATCAGGCCGTATTTGGCGACCTCGGCGTAACCGGCGCGGAATTCGCGTTCGGAGAGCGTGTTGAGCACATCGCTATCGGCCAGCACGAGGTCGGGCTGGTGGAAGACGCCGATCAGGTTCTTGCCGTGGCGGCTGTTGATGCCGGTCTTGCCGCCGACGGAACTGTCGACCTGCGACAGCAGCGATGTCGGGATCTGCACGAAGCGCACGCCACGCCTGATAATGCCGGCCACGAAGCCGGAGAGGTCGCCGATGACGCCGCCGCCGAGCGCGATCACGTAATCGTTACGCTCGACGCGGGCTTCCAGAACCTTGTCGCAGGCGGTGATCAGATGCTCGAAGCTCTTGGTCTTTTCGCCGGCCGGCAAGACCAGCGAAGACGAGGCGATGCCCGATGCCGTCAGGCTTTCGACGAGGGCGCTCAGATAAAGCGGCGCGACGTTCTCGTCGGTGATGATGGCGGCCTTGCGGCCCTTGAGGCGGGCGGCGATCTCGGCGCCGGCGCGCGCGATCAGGCCGGGGCCGATCAGGATGTCGTAGGCGCGGTCGCCCAGCGGCACGTGAACCTTGCATTCGGCAGAGGCGGCAATCGCATTCATCAGGCTGCACTTTCGGTTCTACTGTCGATCACGGCTTTCAGCACTTCGTCGGCCATCACTTCCTTGCGCACATCGCGCGACAATACGGTGAGGTCGGCCTGCTCGTAGATCGGGTATCTTGCGTTCATCAGGTTTTCGAGCGTCTGCTTGGGATTTTCGGTCTTCAGCAACGGGCGGGTGTCGCGCTTGTTGACGCGCTCCCAGAGTACGTCGAGATCTGCCTTCAGCCAGACGGACAGGCCGCCTCTCTTGATATGCTTGCGGGTGCGGTCGTTTATGAAGGCGCCGCCGCCGGTGGAGACGAGGCGCGGGCCGCCCTTCAGCAGCCGCTTCATCACCCGTCCCTCGAGCGCGCGGAATTCGTCCTCGCCGTAGGCTGCGAAAAGCTCGCTGATCGACATGCGCGACACGCGCTCGATTTCGGCATCGCTATCGATGAAGGGGATGCCCAGCTGGGTGGCGACGATGCGGCCCACCGACGACTTGCCGGCGCCCATCAGACCAACGAGGATCAGATTGCGCGAGCCGAGCGCAGCACGAGCTCTGTCCCTCAGGCTATCGGCAACGATCAGAACTGGGTCGTTCATTGGTCCATTCACACTTTGTTTGCGAACGGTATCAACAAATGCAGGTGTAGCGTCAAGTCAGAGGTAAGGGAATCATGGTTCAAAAGCTGCTTCTTGCACTTGCAAACGCGCTTCTTCATAAAGAAGCAAAGCCATGGAGTTGTTGAATGCCGAGCCTGTTCCGATTTCTCGCCATATTGGCGGTCATCGCCGGAGCGATATACGGAACGATGTGGGCGCTCGTGACTTTCGTCGAGCCGAAGGAGCGCGACGTGACGATCCGCATTCCATCCGAGCGGATCAACCCGCCCGCCACCGGCGCGATCAGCCCGGCGAAGAAGTGACGCGATGAGGGATCTCAGCCGCGTTCAGGTCGAGTCCTTTCTCGAAATGATGAGCGCCGAGCGGGGTGCCGCGGCCAATACGCTTTCCTCCTATGAGCGCGATCTCGACGATCTGCATTCCTTCCTGAACGGCAGAAGCGTGCGGCTGACCGAGGCCGCCTCCGCCGATCTCTCCGCCTATCTGGCGTCTCTTGCCGCGCAGGGGTTCAAGCCCTCGTCGCAGGCGAGGCGGCTGGCGGCGATGCGACAGTTCTACAAGTTCCTCTATGCCGAGGGGCTACGCACCGACGATCCGACCGGCATCCTCGACGCGCCGAAGAAGGGGCGGGCGCTGCCGAAGACGATGGGCGTCGACGAAGTGGGGCGGCTCTTGGAGAAGGCCGAGGAGGAGGCTCAGGACGGGGCCCCCGGGCAATTGCAGCGGCTGCGCATGCTGGCGCTCCTGGAGCTGCTCTATGCCACCGGCATGCGCGTCAGCGAGCTCGTATCGCTTCCGGCCCGCGTGCTCGACCAGGAAGGGCGCTTCCTGATCATTCGCGGCAAGGGCAACAAGGAGCGGCTGGTGCCGCTGTCGCAATCGGCGATCGCTGCGCTGAAGCTTTATGGCCGGATGCTGGCTGAGGAGGCGGCAACAGCCGAAAATCCACAGGAAAGCCCGTGGCTGTTTCCGGCGGCCTCGAAAGAGGGGTATCTCGCCCGGCAGGTCTTTGCCCGCGACCTCAAGAACCTGGCGATCCGGGCGGGGCTTACCCCATCGATGATCTCGCCGCACGTGATGCGGCACGCCTTTGCCAGCCATCTGCTGGCCAACGGCGCCGATCTGCGCGTGGTGCAGGAACTGCTTGGCCATTCGGACATTTCCACCACGCAAATCTACACGCATGTGCTGGAAGAAAGGCTCCAGCAACTGGTCCAAACGCATCACCCCCTTGCCAAACAGGCGAAAAAGCAGGATTAGGACCGGCGACAAGGGCAGCCAAAAGACAAATGCCCCGGGCACAAGGAACGGAAACGCACCTCATGCACAATTATCTCGACTTCGAAAAGCCGATCTCCGACCTCGAAGGCAAGATCATCGAATTGAAGAAGATTGCCTCGGAAGACGAGAGCATCGACACATCCGATGAAATCGGCAGGCTCGAAGTTCGTGTTCGCGAAGCGACGGTCGAAATCTATTCGAAGCTCAACGCCTGGCAGAAGACCCAGGTCGCGCGTCATCCGCAGCGGCCGCACTTCGTCGATTATGCCAAGACGCTGTTCCAGGAATTCACGCCGCTCGCCGGCGACCGCAAGTTTTCCGAGGATGCCGCGATCCAGGCGGGTCTCGCGCGCTTCCGCGGCCAGCCTGTTGCCGTCATCGGCCAGGAAAAGGGCAACGACACAAAGAGCCGCCTGAAGCACAATTTCGGCAGCGCGCGCCCAGAGGGTTACCGCAAGGCTATCCGCGTGCTCGAGATGGCCGACCGCTTCGGTCTGCCCGTCATCACGCTGGTCGATACGGCTGGTGCCTATCCCGGCGTCGGCGCCGAAGAGCGCGGCCAGGCGGAAGCCATCGCCCGCTCGACGGAAATGTGCCTCGGCCTCAAGGTTCCGATCATCTCCGTCGTCATCGGCGAAGGCGGTTCGGGCGGCGCGATCGCGATCGCCACCGGCAACCGGGTCTACATGCTCGAGCATGCGATCTACAGCGTGATCTCGCCTGAAGGGGCTGCCTCGATCCTGTGGCGCGATTCCGCGCGCGCCAAGGAAGCGGCCACCAACATGAAGATCACCTCGGACGACCTGAAGGCGCTCGGTATCATCGACGGCATCATCGGTGAACCGCTCGGCGGCGCTCATCGCGATCCTGATAGCGTGATCGCGTCGACCGGCGATGTCATCGCCAATGCGCTCGGCGAAATGGCCAGCCGTACCGGCGAGCAGATCCGCAACGATCGCCGCCAGAAGTTCCTGAATATGGGCCGCAACCTCTAAGGGGGCTGCGAAGCAGGCTTGGGGGAGGCCGCGGATTGCGGCCAAACCTTGGCCACATTAGTGTTATCAATAGCTTTTGTGCTTGCGGGGGTCGTGGGTGCGCGGCATGGTCGTTAAGGTTTTATAAACCAGATTGGGCCAATGATTCGCTTCACTTCGAACCCGTTCAACGGATTGGGTCGCATCTCGTAATTGGGCTAGATTGAATGCGCTTTCGTCATTTTGCCTATGTTTCCCTGATGGCGCTGGCTTTGGCCGGCTGCAACGACGCGTTGGAAACCACGCAGATCGACCTGTCCAAGGTCAAGAACAAGGTCGAACAGCCGCTTCCGCCACGCATCCTCAACGAAATGGCCGCGAAGAGCATGGATCGCAATTCGCCGATCCTGATCCGCATCTTCAAGGAAGAAGGTCAGCTCGAGATCTGGAAGGCGAAGACGGACAACCGCTACGACAAAATCGCCAGCTACAAGATCTGTGCCTGGTCGGGCCGTCTCGGTCCCAAGGTGAAACAGGGTGACCGACAGGCGCCGGAAGGTTTCTACAACCTGACCAAGGCGAACCTGAACCCGAACTCGAAATATTATCTCGCCATCAATACCGGCTTCCCGAACCGCTATGACGCCGTCAACGGCCGCACCGGCACGGATCTGATGATCCACGGCGCATGCTCGTCGTCGGGCTGCTATTCGATGACGGACGAGCAGGTGCTTGAGATCTACGCATTCGCGCGCGACGCCTTCAAGGGCGGCCAGACGGGCGTGCAGCTGCAGGCCTTCCCGTTCCGGATGACGGCCGAGAACATGTTCAAGCACCGGATGAACGAGAACTTCGATTTCTGGAAGATGCTGAAGGTCGGCTACGACAATTTCGAAGTCACCAAGCGTCCGCCGGAAGTGAATTTCTGCGAGAAGAAATACGTCTTCAACCAGCAGTCTTCGGGCGCGTTCAATCCCGGCGGCAAGTGCCCCGAGATGTCGACGCCGCCGGCGCTGACGGCAGCGCTCGCCTCCTACGACAAGACCTATGAGCTGGCCTACACCAAGGCGTCGAAGGAATTCGACGGCATGGCGTGGTACGATCCTTCGGAAGCCGAGCGCAAGGCCGTCGTTGCCAAGCAGCGCAAGGGCCGCGAGCTCGCCTATGCGCCGACCGGCACTTCGCTGGAAGCCGGCAAGATGATGAAGGTCGCCGACCTCGAAGGCATGGCCGCCGCCAAGACCGCGACCACGGTTGCGGCCAATACGGTGACCGGCTCGACACCTTCAGATGCCACCGCTGGCGTGAAGACGGCCGATGCCGCGATCGTCAACCCGGCATCCGTGCCGGTGCCGACGCCGAACCCGATGGAAACAGCTCCGACCACCGCGACGGCTTTCGCGCCTGTCGAACAGCCTGAATCGGTCGAGGTCGCCTCCAAGAAGCCTTTCTGGAAGTTCTGGGGCCGGGACTAATCGCGCGTGAGCGCCATCTCCTATGATCTGCGCGGGCTGAAATGCCCGCTGCCCGTCATCAAGACACGCAAGAAGATGTCGTCGCTGCCATCAGGCGCGACGATCCGTGTCGAGACGACCGATCCCTTGGCGGGGATCGATATTCCGCATTTCTGCCATGAGGATGGTCACGAGCTGATCGAGACCGAGAAGACCGAGAGCGGTCACCGTTTCCTGATCCGCAAGCGATAGCTCTAAAAACGCATTCCGGGAATCGCCAGCGGGTTGTCGTTGAGGGCCGTGCGGTCGGCGGTGTCGATGCGCGGCTTGCCGAGGAAGGCGTCGAACAGGTCCTTGACGAAGCCTTCCGGCAGATCCTTGGTGATCAGCACCATGCGGGTGCGCTGGTCCTGAGGATCCGGCCATGCCGGCAGGCGGATCGGCGGGTGGAAAATGCTCTGCACGCCATGCAGCACCAGCGGCCGGTTGGGACGATCCGACATCGCAACGATCGCCTTCATTCGCAAAAGCTTTTCGCCATGGGCCGAGCGCAGGAGATCGACGAACATGTCGAGCGCCATCGGATCGATCGGCTTGTCCTCGACGATCGAGAATGAGCGGATCGAGGCGTCGTGACGGTTCACGTCGTGCGCGTGCTGGTGGTCGTGGTGATGGTGGTGATGTCCATGATCGTGGTGACCGTGGCCGTCATGTCCGTGATGATGATGGCCGTGATCGTGCCCATGGTGGTCATGATGATGCCCGTGATCGTGGGCGTCTTCATCACGCAGCCAGCGGCCGACATCGGCGCTCTTGGTGGCGGGATCATAAATGCCGTTCACGAGGGTGGCGGCGGTGCCGGTTTCGGTATCGTCGGCGTCCATCAGGGCGGCGCGCGGGTTGAGCGCGCGCAGGCGGGCTTCAAGCTTTTCCAAAACGGCTGGGGAGGCCAGCGTCTTCTTCGAGATGATCAGGCGATCGGCCACGGCGGCCTGCTTGACGGCTTCCACGTGGTTGTCGAGCGTCTGCAGGCCGTTGGCGGCATCGACGACGGTGACGACGCCATCGAGCGAGAAGCTTTCCGCTATGATCGGATTGCCCATGATCGCCTGCATGACCGGCGCCGGATCGGCAAGGCCCGTGGTCTCGACGACGACGCGCTTCACCGGCTTGACGCGGCTGGTCTGGATGGCGTCCATCAGGTTGGCGAGCGTATCCACCAGTTCACCGCGCACGGTGCAGCACAGGCAGCCATCCGACAGCTCGATGATCGCGTCGCCGGAGCTTTCGACCAGGAGATGGTCGATGCCGACATCGCCGAATTCGTTGATGATCACGGCGGCGTCCTTCATGGCCGGATCCTTGAGGATGCGGTTAAGGAGGGTCGATTTGCCCGCGCCGAGAAAGCCGGTGAGGATGGTGACCGGAATGCGATCCGCAACTGCGCTCATGCCTGTATGCCTTGGATGTGTCGATGCCTTAGAGGTCTGCAAGCCTTAGAAGCCGGAGGTGGGGCGCGGTGTCGGGATCGGCACGTTTGCGATGTCGCCGACGCCATCGGCCGTCGCCAGCTTGTCGGGCTGCGGGTCGTTCTGGCCGGGGATCAGGCCGGCATAGACGAAGTTCGGCTCATGATCCATTTCCTGGATATAGGGCGAGTGGATCTTCATGCGGCCGACCTCGTCGCGCGTTTCGCTGCGGATCTTGGCGCCCTTGGCGCTGCAGATCTCGGCGGTGAGGTCGGCGACTTCCTGCGTTTCGCCATAGGGCTTCAGCGAGCCCAGCGTATCGGTGCCTGTCGGCTGCGTGGTGAAGCCGCGCTGCAGCATGTCGGCGGAGGCGTCGGCACGGGCGGCAAGGCTGTCGGTGCCGAGCACGACCGAAACCAGCGTGCGGCCGTTGCGCGTCGCCGAGCTGATCTGATTGAAGCCCGATGCGCAGATGAAGCCGGTCTTCATGCCATCGGCGCCGGCGAAGCGGCCGATCAGCATGTTGATGGCGGGGATGTTCTGCTTGCCCGTCGTGATCCCCTCCAGCGAGAAGTAGCTCGCATATTGCGGGAAATCGCGGCGCAGCGCGACCGACAGGATCGCGAGATCGCGCGCCGTCGTGTACTGGCCCTTGCCGGGCAGGCCGTTCGGATTGACGAAGTGCGTGTCGCTCATGCCGAGCTTGGCGGCCTCGGCGTTCATTCTAAGAACGAAGGCGTCCTGCGTGCCGCCGACTGCTTCGGCGACGGCAACCGCGATATCGTTGGCGGACTTGACGATCAGGATCTTCAGCGCGCTGTCAAGCGTCAGCTTCTGGCCCGGCTTGAAATACATCTTGGCCGGTGGCTGCGCGGCGGCCGTCTTGCTCATGACGATCGGCGTATCGACGCTGATCTGGCCGGAGCGGATCGCGTCGAAGGTGGTGTAGATGGTCATCAGCTTGGTCAGCGAGGCCGGGTACCACTTGCGGAAGGCATCCTCATGCTCGAGCACGCGGCCGCTCTGCACATCGACCAGGATATGCGGATTGGCATAGGCCTGCGTCGTCGCGGAGAAGGCGATGGCGGCTGCGGAAGCGGCGATGGTGATCGGCCGCAAGGCGGCAAGCAGGCGTTTCTGGCGCGTCGACACGGTTTGTCCTTAAAGATGTCCTGATGTCTCGAAAGTTTCCCCTATTTAACGTATATGGCCATGACATGGCAAAGGTCATTGTCTAACTTATTTGCGAGCCGTGGTATCAATCCCGTTATTGCCGCCGTTTTCGATTTTCAGCAGGGAAGCAAGCATGCCGATTTTGAACAGAGCCGCCGAACTTCAGGACGAAGTGACCGAGTGGCGCCGGCACATTCATGAGCGGCCGGGCCTGCTCTACGCGGTGGAAGAGACGGCCGCCTTCGTGGCCGAGAAGCTCAAGGAATTCGGCGTCGACGAGATCGTCACCGGCATCGGCCGCACCGGCGTCGTCGGCCTGATCAAGGGCAATGGCGCGGGATCGCGCACGATCGGCCTGCGCGCCGACATGGACGCGCTGCCGCTCACCGAGATCTCGGGCAAGCCATGGGCATCCAAGATAGAGGGCAAGATGCACGCCTGCGGCCATGATGGCCACACGGCGATGCTGCTCGGGGCCGCGAAGTATCTCGCTGAGACCCGCAATTTCAACGGCAACGTCGCGGTGATCTTCCAGCCGGCCGAAGAAGGCGGCGCCGGCGGCGACCTGATGGTCAAGGACGGCATGATGGAGCGCTTCGGCATCCAGGAGGTCTATGGCATGCACAACATGCCCGGCCTGCCCGTCGGGCATTTCGCCATCTGCAAGGGGCCGATCATGGCCGCGACCGACGAGTTCACCGTCACGGTCAAGGGGCGTGGCGGGCATGCGGCGCAGCCGAACCGCACGATCGACCCGATCGCGATCGGCACCCAAATCATCACCAACCTGCAGATGATCGCATCCCGCAATGTCGATCCGCTGCGCTCGGTCGTGGTGTCGGTCACCAAGTTCAACGCCGGCTTCGCGCATAACGTCATCCCCAACGAGGCGACGTTCGCCGGCACCGTGCGCACGCTCGACGAGGCGGTGCGCGATCTCGCGGAGAAGCGCTTCCGGCAGATCGTTTCCGGCGTGGCCGAGGCGCATGATGCGGTGGCCGATATCCATTTTCAGCGCAACTATCCCGTCACATCCAATCATGCGAGTGAGACGGAGCATGCGACGGCGGTGGCGACGGATATCGCGGGTGTTGGCAACGTCGATGTCGATATCGATCCGATGATGGGCGGCGAGGATTTCTCCTACATGCTGAACGCCCGCCCGGGCGCCTTCATCTTCATCGGCAATGGCGATACCGCCGGCCTGCACAATCCGGCCTACGACTTCAACGACGACGTCATCAGCCACGGCATCTCCTACTGGGTGCGTCTGGCCGAGCAACGGCTGGGCGAATGATCGGCTGATATCGAAGACCCGGGCTGCCGGGTCTTCCCTGCATCGCGCATGATGCGGCGGAGCCCGGCCAAGGCCGTGGCAGACGATCGAATGTGCACGAAAATGGTGTCCACGAGAGGATTCGAACCTCCGACCCCAGGATTAGGAATCCTGTGCTCTATCCTGCTGAGCTACGTGGACAACGTCCCCTGCATAGCTTGACTGCCCGTGTCGATCAACAAGCTTTTGACGACATTCTCCTCTTCGCCATGACCCACCTGTTCAATCCTGCGCTGGTGCGTTCGGTGTCATCGACACGAGCGATCTCAGGCAAACGCAAATTTTGGGCAGTTGTCTCATAGGGGCACGCTGTTGCGTCATGGCGGGACAGGGTCATGTTGCGATGCAAAACTCGCGTTAACAGTGAGATTTATTAGTTTTGCACAACCATAGAAAGAGCAAGCTCTCGTCACCGTTGTGATCCATGTTCGGGACATCACTGCCCCAGTTTCATGCGATCGCGAGGTCATTTGTCCCAATTCAAGGCGAAAACATCCGCGCCGTTCCTGATTTCCGCCGTCTCGTCCGTGCGGGGCACGTTGATCGGGATCGGAATGACGAGCTGCTTCATCAATATCCTGGCGCTGACAGGCTCGTTCTTCATGCTGCAGGTCTATGACCGCGTCATTCCCGCCCGCAGCCTTCCGACGCTGGTCGGGCTCGGCATCATCACGCTGACGCTCTTCGCCTTTCTGGGGCTGCTCGAACTTTTGCGCTCGCTGGTGCTGGCGCGGCTGGGGCAGTCGGTCGACGAGCGTTTCGGGCCGATCGTCTTCCGCTCCTTCGCCACCGCGCCGTCGCGGCGCAGCGTCGAGGAGAACGGGCTGCAGCCGATGCGCGATATCGACATGGTGCGCGGCTTTCTCTCCGGGCCGGGGCCGACGGCGCTGTTCGATCTTCCGTGGATGCCGTTCTATCTCGGGCTTTGCTTCCTGTTTCATGTCTGGATCGGGGCGGTGGCGCTGGCGGGCGCGCTTGTTCTGGTTGGCCTGACCATCATAGCCGAAATCCGCACGCGGGCGCCGACGCAGACCGCGGCCAGGATCGGGCTGGAGCGAACGGCGCTTGCCGAAGCCACGCGCCGCAATGCCGAGACGGTGGCGTCGATGGGTTTCGCGCGGCGGCTGGAGGAGCGCTGGTCGGCGATCAATCTGCGCTATCGCGACACGCAGTTTAAGGCGACCGGGATCACCGTGTCGCTGTCGACATTCTCGCGCGTCGTGCGGCTGGTGCTGCAGTCAGGCGTGCTAGCTGTCGGGGCCGTTCTCGTCATTCGCCAGGAGGCGACGGGCGGGATCATGATCGCGAGCTCGATCCTGATCAGCCGGGCGCTGGCACCGGTCGAGCTGGCGATCGGGCAATGGCGGGGCTTTGCCGCGGCGCGTCAGAGCTGGGCGCGGCTTCTCCGGTTGAGCGAGGCGGATGAAGTCAGCGGCCCGGATGTGCGGCTGCCTGCGCCGGTCAAAGGGCTGAAGGTGGAGAACCTGCATCTTTCGGCACCCGGCTCGGCCGTGCCGCTGCTGCGCGGCATCTCGTTTGAAGCTAAGGCCGGTGAGGCGATCGGGATCGTCGGGCCGAGTGCTTCAGGCAAGTCGTCGCTGGCGCGCGGGCTGGTCGGGATCTGGGCGGCGCGCATGGGGGCGGTGCGGCTCGACGACGCGTCGCTGTCGCAATGGGAGCCGGAGGCGCTGGGGCGGCACATCGGCTATCTGCCGCAGGAGGTCGGGCTGTTCGATGGAACGATTGCCGACAACATCGCCCGCTTCGATCCGACGGCGTCGTCGGATGCTGTGATCGCGGCTGCAAGGGCCGCCGGCATCTATGAAATGATCGTGCGGATGCCCGAGGGTTTCGATACCGAGATCGGTGAAGAAGGGGCTGTCCTGTCCGCAGGGCAGCGGCAGAGATTGGCGCTAGCACGTGCTCTTTACGGCGATCCCTTCTTGGTCGTGCTCGACGAACCGAATGCCAATCTCGACGCCGAAGGCGATGCGGCGCTGACCCGCGCCATCGAGGGCGTGCGTGAGCGCGGCGGGGTCGCGATCGTCATCGCGCACCGGCCGAGTGCGCTTGCGGGTATCGACAAGGTGCTGGTGCTGGCGGACGGCCAGGTGCGCGGCTTCGGGCCGAAGGAGGAGGTGCTTGGGAGGCCGGTGGCGGCCGTGTCGGCGGCATTCTCGCCGGTGCGTTTCGGGCGGGTGAGCGAGGGGAGGGCGGCGCGATGAAGCCTCTTGCAAATGGTGCGGGCGCGCCGATCGCCGAACGGGCCATCCGAAGGCTGGCGCTTGTGGCGCTGGCGGCGGTTCTCGTTCTCGTCGGCGTGCTCGGCAGCCTCGCGGCGACCATCCATCTCAACGGTGCGGTGATCGCCTCGGGCACGCTCGTCGTCGACAGCTATGTGAAGCCGATCCAGCATCTGAAGGGCGGGACCGTCGGCGAGATCCTCGTTCGCAATGGCGACAAGGTGGGGGCGGGGCAGGTGTTGCTGCGGCTCGACGATACGCAGGCGCGGGCAACGGTTTCGATCGTGTCGCGGCGCTTACGGCAGCTGGCTGCGCGAACGGCACGGCTTTCGGCTGAGCGGGACGGGCGGGAGGCGTTTGCGTTTCCCGATCTTGTGAAACAAGCGCCCCCGGAGGAGCGGGAGACGCTGATGCAGGGCGAGCAGCGGCTGTTCGAGGACCGGCGGGCTTCGCTTAGCGGACAGGTGGCGCAGCTGCGCGAGCGCATCCGCCAGCTCGGCCAGCAGGCGGGTGGGCTGGTGGCACAGCAGGATGGGAAGCGGCAGGCGATCGAGATCATCGGCAAGGAGCTGGCGAGCCTTGAGCCGCTGCTGAAGCAGGGCATCATTCCGGCAACGCGGGTCTATGCGCTGCAGCGCGACGCGGCTGATTTGACCGGCGAGCTCGGCAACCTCGTGGCATCGGCGGCCGAGGTGAAGGGCAAGGTCGCGGAGACGGAGTTGCAGATCATCCAGCTTGGCGACGACAGGCGGAGCGAGGTCTCCGACCAGCTGCGGCAGGCGCAAAGCGACACCGGCGAATATGCCGAGAGGCTGGTTGCGGTCGAGGACGATCTCAAGCATATCGACATCCGCGCGCCGCAGGCGGGCATCGTTCATCAGCTTTCGGTGCATGCATCCGGTGCCGTTGTGCAGGCGGGAGCGGCGATCATGGAGATCGTGCCCGATGGCGACGCGCTGACGCCGGATCTCAGGCTTTCACCTCAGGATATCGATCAGGTCGCGGTGGGGCAGGCGGTGGTGTTGCGGCTGTCGGCCTTCAACCAGCGCACCACCATGGAACTCAACGGCCGGGTGGAGCGTATCGCGGCCGACCTCACCACCGATCAGAAAACCGGCCAGAGCTACTACGGCGTGCGCGTTCATATCGAGGACGGCGAATGGCGAAGGCTCGGAAAGCTGACGCCGGTGGCCGGCATGCCGGTGGAGGCTTTCATCGAAACGGGGGAACGGACGGCGCTGGCCTATCTCGCCAAGCCATTCACCGATCAGGCAGCCCGCGCTTTCAGGGAGGAATAAGGGCTTTCAGGGAGGAATAAGGGGCCCGTGCCTGTGGCGTCTGGGAGGAAACGCGTCGGGCAAGGGAGGAGCGTTCGGCCATCAGGGCATCGTATGGATGCCCTTGGCAATGTTTCAATCACGAAAACCCTAGGAGATGAACCATGCCACAGTCGATTCAGAACGCAGTCGGCACAAGCCTGTTCTATAGCGGCGCTTCAACCGCCTGGCTGTCGGCGACAGGATCCGGACCCGTGCTCAACGGCACAGCCGGCAATGACAGCATATGGGGTGACAGCTCGGTCAACGTGACCATGCAGGGCGGTACGGGTGACGATATTTATTATCTCTACTCCGCCATCAACCGCGCGGCCGAAGAGCCGGGTGGCGGGATCGATACGATCAACACCTGGATGAGCTATACGCTGCCCGAAAATTTCGAGAACCTGACGGTGACGGGCGCCGGGCGTTACGCCTTCGGCAACAGCGCTGACAACATCATCTCCGGTGCCGCGGGCAGTCAGACGATCGATGGCGGCGCGGGCAACGATGTGCTGATCGGCGGCGGCGGGGCCGATACCTTCCTCTTCACCCGCGGCAATGGCAGCGACCTCATTGTCGATTTCAGCAGCGACGACACGATCCGCTTCAACGGCTATTCGCTGACGAGTTTCGATCAGGTCGTCAGCCACTCGACACAGGAGGGCGACAATCTCCGGATCGATCTCGGTGGTGGTGAAAGCCTCGTGCTGGCCAATACGACGGCTTCGGCGCTGCATGCCGATCAGTTCCAGCTGACGCTCGATCGCTCGGCGCTGACGATGACCTTCGCCGACGAGTTCGACAGCCTGTCGCTCCATAGTGGCGGCCAGGGAACCTGGGATGCCAAGTTCTGGTGGGCGTCCGAGAAGGGTAGCACGCTGCCCGATAATGCCGAGGAGCAGTGGTACATCAACCCGTCTTATGCCGGTACGGCGTCGGTCAATCCGTTCTCTGTGCATGACGGGGTGCTGACGATCACGGCGGCGCAAACGCCGGCTGCGCTGGCAGGCCAGCTCGAAGGTTTTGACTATACGTCGGGGATGCTCAACACCCACTCCACCTTCGCCCAGACCTACGGGTACTTCGAGATCCGTGCCGACATGCCGACGGATCAGGGTGTGTGGCCGGCCTTCTGGTTGCTGCCGGAGGACGGCTCCTGGCCGCCGGAACTCGACGTGGTGGAAATGCGCGGGCAGGATCCCAACACCGTTCACGTGACGGCGCATTCGGCAGCGAGCGGCAGCCATACGATGGACCAGACGGCCGTCAGCGTCGCAAGCACCGAGGGCTTCCATACCTATGGGGTGCTCTGGGACCAGGACCAGATCGTCTGGTACTTCGACGATGTGGCGATCGCCCATGCGGATACGCCTGACGACATGCACGATCCTATGTACATGATCGTCAATCTTGCTGTCGGCGGGATTGCCGGTTCGCCGACAAATGGCCTGCCCAACGGTTCGGAAATGAAGATCGACTATATCCACGCTTATTCGCTGGCCGACAGCCCGGTTGCTTCAACCGCGCATGCGGCGACGGATGACTGGCAGACCTGACGCGGTGCTGTCAGAAGCTTTCGGATACGGGCGCTTAAGATGCGCCCGTATTTTTTTGCCCGTATTTTTTGGGAACGATGAAAGCCCTCTGTCGTTGACCCCATGTCGATACGAAAGAAGGAGAAGCATCATGAAAGCGAAACTGATCGCGGCATCGATCCTGGCACTTGGTCTGGCAACAGGCGGGGCAATGGCCCAGTCAAACCCGAGCCCGGCTGGATCGACGATCGGCAGCAGCACGGTCGATAGCGGCGGTGGCGCGAACGCGGATGCTCCGAACACGACTGGAACATCGCCAACGGTGGTCGATCCAAACGCCACCTACAGCACCACCCCCGGCACGATGAGCACGGGGCCGAACACCAACACGACAGGAACCGTCGACCGCACGCGCTGCCCGGCGCAGCCGATGCCGGGTGCGACAGCCGCCCAGGGCGGCAATAGTGGCGCGTCCGAGAGCGAGGCATGCCCTGACTTCAAGTAATCATCGCATTGCGATCAAGGATCCCGGCGCAGCCCGGGGTCCTTTTTTGTGCGCGGAAACCACCAATTTGTCGTGCTTCAAAAGACAAGAACGCGTGATGACGGTGGAACAACAGGCGATGACTGGGATTTATTCAGGCGCCGCCTGATTGACGCCCGAAATCAGCCAGAAATCGGGATGCATGTAGCGAATCAAACCCCACACATTTGCTTTTGAGCATTTGTTAATTTTGTTCATACAGCCGGGGTTGGTAAGTTATAACAAGGCACTATGTTTTTCGTCAGGATACTAAGGAGACCACAATGAACAAGACAATCGCATCGATCGTCGCAGCAGCCTCGCTGGCTCAAGTCTTCGCTACTTCGGTAGCGGCAGCGGATCTTGTGACGACTTATGAAGAGCCGGATCAGCGCGATGGCGTCAAGATCGGCGTTCTGACCTGCGACGTCGGCGGCGGTGTCGGCTACGTCTTGGGTTCGGCGAAGTCCGTCGATTGCGTCTTCAACGGTACGCGCGGCTCCGTCGATCACTACAGCGGCACCATCCGCAAGATGGGCGTCGACCTTGGCTTCACCACGCGCGGCCGTCTCGTCTGGGCCGTCTTCGCTCCGACTGCCGGCTATCATCGCGGTTCGCTCGGCGGCCTCTACCAGGGCATCACCGCTGAAGCCACGCTTGCAGGTGGCGTCGGCGCCAACGTGCTGTTCGGCGGCACCGCCGGCTCGATCCAGCTGCAGACCATCAGCGTCACCGGCCAGCTCGGCCTCAACGTTGCTGCAACCGGCACCTCGGTCACGCTGACGCCGGCCGGCTGATTTTATCATATGATTTCAATGGAAAAGCCGTCCGTCAGGGGCGGCTTTTTCGTTTCATGGGTGCCGTGTGGGTGGCCCATTTCGGGAAGGGAACCTACGGCCAGCCGTTGCGTTGTTCTGGTCAAAGGAGACCAAGCTCATGACCATGAAACTCTCGATGCTCGCGGTTGCCTATCTCTTGATTGGCGGCCTTCTTATCGCCGTAAGCTACCAGCCGAGCGGCCCCGTCACGACGCAGAAGACGGACCGCGTCGCCTCCGGCTTCCTGATGGAACGCTTCGCCGGTTGATGCTCAGACGGCTTCGCCGAGGTTGTCGAGCACGGATTGCGCGACGACAATGCGATTGCGAACCGTGTGGTCGCTCGCCGTAGTCTCGGCGACGATGATGGCGCTGGCGAGATCCGCCTTGGTGGCGACCAGTCCGGTGAGAATGATCTCGTCTTGCTCTACCGTCACCGCAATGTGCGAGGCGTCGAAGCCGCTGGCGACGGCCAGCGCGGTGGAGACATCCGCCGTCAGCGCTGCCTCTTCCTTCAGGTCCGTCTTTCTTGAGGACGGTGATGTTTCGTAACTTGCCATGTCATGCCTTCCTTCCTCCCATTCGATTGCGAAATCCGATGCCGCTTGCGCGGTCACCAGCTGACCCGGTAGTTCAGGTTGATGCTTCCCGAGCGGGTGGAAGATCCAGGATTGCTGATTGTTGCGCTCAAATTAAGGTCGGGGAGGATTAACTGGTTCAGCGCCAGCGAACTCGTCACATCGCCATTGAAGCCCGACACGGTGGCGGCCGCTGAGAGCGAGGTGCCGGTCCAGGGCTGGATCAACTTCAGTGCTTGCGAGGTATCGACGAATGTCTGGCGCGTGTCGACGGCGTCATAACGGACCTGCACGAAGCGGGTCGAGACCATGTCCAGCGAGTCGGAGAAGATCCAGCTGCGGGAACGGCTGAGCATCAGCGCACCGCTGCCCCGCAACGTATCGACGCGCACGCTGGCCGAGCGCTCGGCGCGGGCCGCGGGCGTGACGCTGACCTTGGTGATCTTGCCCCAGAGCGAGGCCTGTTCGGAGCCGCCGAGCAGCACGCCGCCCTTCGATGCCGCAAGGCCGATATCGGCGCCGGCGCTGGTTTCCCATTCGGCGGGCAGGCGAAAGCCCATCGTCGCCTTGTAGGATCGTTCGGACACTTTCACGGGTGTCCAGATGACGAGGTTTTCTGCGTGGACGCGCGGTGCGAATGAAATGAGCGCGGCGGGCAGAAGCAATAAACTGCTTGTCGCTTTCATGGCCATTTGTCCCTTCGTAACGATGAGGGTCTTCTGGTCGATGCGGGCTTGAAGCGGAAACGCACGGAAGCGCGCAGGATTTCGCCTTGCAAACCCGACATCTCGTTCTGGTTTTTATCGCGTCCGGCCTTTGGCGCGGATACGAAAGCGGGCGCGAAATTTGCGCCGCCGGAGCTTGAAAATTGCAACCGATACGATTGCCAATGCTCCTATCCCTCAGGATTGTTGTCAGGATCACATCGACCGGCGGGGATGTAAACCCCTCGGGCCCAAAAATCTGCTGCACTGCACACTTGCCGCTCATTCCAATCCCCTGTAGAGCCGAGGGAAATGACGGAACGCAGGCAAAATCGCGCATGATCACGGGCAGAAACGGGCCTCGGCGCCTCTCCATCTTCGGTTCGACCGGCTCGATCGGGCAGAACACGCTCGACGTGGTGAAACATCTGGGCGGTCTGGAAAACTTCGAAATCTCCGTGCTGACGGGCAACGAGAACGTCGATCTTTTGGCGCAGCAGGCGCGCGCGGCCGGCGCCAAACTCGCGGTGACGGCGAGTGACAGCCATTACGAGGCGCTGAAGAGCGCGCTTGATGGAAGCGGGATCGCGGTTGCCGCCGGTCAATCCGGGCTAATGGAAGCCGCCGACCTCGAAGCCGAATGGGTGATGGCGGCTATCGTCGGGACGGCAGGCCTTGCGCCGACGCTGGCCGCGGCCCGCAAGGGCGCCGATATCGCGCTTGCCAACAAGGAATGCCTGGTTTCCGCCGGCGATCTCTTCGTGCAGTCCGTGCGTCGCGGCGGCGGCAAGCTTTTGCCCGTCGACAGCGAGCACAATGCGATCTTCCAGGTGCTGGAGGAAAACCAGCGCCACGCCGTGGAACGCATCATCCTGACGGCGTCTGGCGGACCGTTCCGCAATGCCTCGCTCGAGGAGATGGCCGGTGTGACCGTGGAGACGGCGCGCGCGCATCCGAACTGGTCGATGGGGCTGAAGATTTCGATCGACAGCGCGTCGATGTTCAACAAGGCGCTCGAGATGATCGAGGCCAAGCATCTGTTCGGGCTAACGCCGGAGCAGATCGAGGTCATCGTGCATCCGCAATCGGTGATCCATTCGATGGTGGGCTATACCGACGGTTCGGTCCTGGCGCAGCTCGGCGCTCCCGATATGCGCACTGCGATCGGGTACGCGCTGGCGCATCCGCGCCGGCCGAACCTGCCGATCGAGCGGCTCGATTTCGCCAAGCTGGCACGGCTGGATTTCGAAGCGCCCGACGAGACGCGCTTCCCGGCGCTGCGACTCGCTCGTCTTGCGATGACGCGCGGCGGCGTCCAGGGCGCTGTTTTGAATGCCGCCAAGGAAGTGGCGCTGGAAGCCTTCATCGCCGGTCGCCTGTCATTCCTCGCCATGGCCGATGTGACAGAGACGGTGATGGACCAGCTGGCGCATCTGCCCGAGGCCACGACGATGGACGATGTGTTTTCCGTCGACAAAGAAGCCCGGCAGCGGGCTGCCGGGCTTATCAACTAAGCAGAGATATTTTTGATTTTGGTCAGGCGACGTGCCGGGCCAGTGCGCAGCGCGACCAAAGCGAATGCAGCGCTTCCACCAGGTGCTCGATGTCGGCATCGGTGTGCAGCGGCGTGGGCGTGATGCGCAGGCGTTCGGTCTTTACCGGGACCGTCGGGTAATTGATCGGCTGGACGTAGACGTTGCAGTTGTCGAGCAGAAGATCCGAGATCCACTTGCACTTGGCGGCGTCGCCGACCATGACCGGCACGATGTGGCTCGGGTTCGGCATGTGCGGGATGCCGGCCTTGTCGAGCTGGGCGCGGAGCAGGCGAACGCGGTCCTGGTGACGGGCGCGCTCGAAGGGGCTGACCTTCAGGTGCTGGATCGAGGCGACCGCGCCGGCGGCGAGCGTCGGGGGCAGCGCCGTGGTGAAGATGAAGCCGGATGCGAAGGAGCGGATGAAATCGCAGAGTGCTGTGGATGCCGCGATATAGCCGCCCATGACGCCGAAGGCCTTGCCGAGCGTGCCTTCGATAACTGTCAGACGGTCCATCAGGCCTTCGCGTTCGGCGATGCCGCCGCCGCGCGGGCCGTACATGCCGACAGCGTGGACTTCGTCGAGATAGGTCATGGCGCCGTACTTGTCGGCGAGGTCGCAGATTTCCTTGATCGGCGCGATATCGCCATCCATCGAGTAGACGCTCTCGAAGGCGATCATCTTCGGCGCCTTCGGATCGGCGGCGGCGAGCTTGGCTTCCAGATCCTGCAGGTCGTTGTGCTTCCAGATGACGCGGTCGCACTTTGCGTAGCGAATGCCCTCGATCATCGATGCGTGGTTCAGCGCATCCGAGAAAATGATCATGCCGGGAATCTTGGCGCCGAGCGTGCCCAGCGCCGCCCAGTTGGAGACGTAGCCCGAGGTGAATACCAGGGCCGATTCCTTGCCGTGCAGATCCGCGAGCTCGCGCTCGAGCAGAACGTGGTAGTGCGTGGTGCCAGAAATATTCCGGGTGCCTCCCGCACCCGCGCCACAGTGATCAATGGCGTTCTTCATCGCCTCGATCACCTTGGGGTTCTGGCCCATGCCGAGATAGTCGTTGGAACACCAGACGGTCACATCCTTCGGCCCCTCGGGGGTGTGGCGCGTGGCACGCGGGAAATTGCCGCGGTGACGCTCAAGATCGGCGAACACGCGGTAACGACCTTCGTTGTGAAGGCCTTCCAGCTCGTTCTTGAAGAATGCTTCGAAATCCATCTCATGCTCCAGTATCGTGCAGGCGTTCTCCGCCCAATGACGCCTGCACGTCAACCCATTTGGTCCGATTTAGCACCATGTGCGTCAATTGGCCCCTAGTTTCGAATTACTTTAATTTGAAATTGGCGTCCTTGGCCAGATCAATCGCGCATTGCAGCTCTGCGCGCGGTGCTTCGCATGGTTCTTAGTGACCGATTTGCCAGTCGATTTTCGTGGCTGCTTACCAATTGAAATCGATTGGAGCGGTTGCTTGCCCCTTTTTGCGCCATAGTTTGCAGTCTAGGTTACAAAAAAGACAGGAATCAGGGACGGCCACCGCCCGCTCGGGCGACCAATCAGGAGTTATTGATGAAAAAGATTATTGCGCTCGCCTTCATCGGTCTATCGATTGCAAGCTGCACGCCTACGCAACAGGGTGCCGGCATCGGTGCGGCATCCGGCGCCGTCATCGGCGGCGCGGTTACGGGCAATGTTCGCGGTGCGGCTGTGGGTGCTGCCGTCGGCGGCGTGTCCGGCGCGCTGATCGGCCGCGTGTCCGAACAGCCCGGCCAGTGCTACTACCGCGACGAATATGGTCGCCGCTATATCGACGATTGCCGCGGCTGATCCTTCGTCAAAACCTTTCAAATCCCGGGTCTCTGGCCCGGGATTTTCGTTTTTTTCCGCTAAATCAGCAATCATGCGGTTTAAAACGGTACAACAAAATGAATTTTGCCGCTAAGGTCGCATCAGGCCGGGGGGCGCAGAGCTTAAATCCAGTGTAACCAAAAAGCGGCGGATGCAGATTAGACGGAAGGCACCGAAACCGGGTATTGCGTATCGGCGAGCAAGCATCGTGACAATGGTCGCGGTGGCGACTGCGTTGTCACCGGCACTCGTGTCGAATGCTTACGCCTTCAAGCTTTTCGGGATCAACTTCTTCGGTAAGGACGATACGGACGCCAACCAGGTGCCCGACCCTGTTCGCTATGAGGTAACGCTGACATCGGACGCCGATGATCCCGACCTCAAGGAGGCGCTCGAGAACAGCTCGCGCTTGGTCGGAGACAAGGAGCAGCCGGTTTCGGGCGATCTCGGTGTCGTCGTCAAGGCGCGCGACGATCGCGAACGGCTGATCGCGGCTCTCTATGAAAAGGCGCGCTATGGCGGCGTCGTGACCATCACTGTCGATGGACGCAATATCGACGACCTGCCGCCTAACCCCACTTTCAATCGCTCGCGCCCGGTTCCCGTCAATGTCAGCGTTGCGGCCGGGCCGGTGTTTCATGTGCGCGAAGTGCAATTCGGCGGCGATGCGGCAAACCGCAATCCCGCCGATTACGATCTCGGGTCCGGTGCTTCGGCCGGGTCGCTGACGATCATCAAGGCCGGCGACAAGATCGTCGAGCAGTTGAAGAGCGAGGGGCGGCCGCTGGCGAAGCTGACCACGCGCAAGGTGGTGGCCGACCACAAGACCGATACCGTCGACGTCGTGCTTGCCGCCGAGGGCGGGCCGGTCGCGCCGATCGGAACGGTCGGCGTCACCGGCGCCAAGGCCGTGCGGTCCGATTTCATCGAGCGCTATTCGCGGATCAACAAGGGCGATCGCTATTCTCCGGAGGCGCTGAAGAAGGCCGGCGAGCGGTTGCGGGCGCTCGGCGTGTTCTCAAGCGTCACCATTCATGCGGGCGACCAGCTGGCCGGCGACGGCAGCCTGCCGATGATCATCGAGGTGTCGGAGGGCAAGCAGCGCTATTTCGGCGTCGGCGCGCAGTATTCGACGATCGACGGTTTCGGGGTCAACGGCTACTGGGGCCATCGCAATCTGTTCGGAGGCGCGGAAGGGTTGCGCGTCGAGGGTGCGGTCGGCCGTCTCGGGGATGCGACGGCTCTGGGCGATCTCGATTTCTCGGCGGGCATCACCTTCACCAAGCCCGGGGCCTTCGTTCCATCGGGTACGTTGATCGCCAGCATTCTCGCCAAGACTGAAAATCCCGATGCCTATAGCGCCAAGCTGGTGACGGCATCGCTCGGCTATTCCTACGAACTCAACGATACCGACACGTTTACCGGTGCGGGCGAAGTCAGCTGGGAAAAGGATGACGACGCGTTCGGGAACAATACCTACCTCACCTTCGCTGCCCCCCTCCAGTTCGATCGCGACGCGCGCGACAACAAGCTCGACCCGACATCGGGCTACCGGCTGATGGGCAAGGTGACGCCGAGCTATGAGGCCTATAACGGCACGTTCTTCTCCGCCTTCGAGGGGTCGGTGTCCGGTTATTACGGCCTTGGCGCCGAAGACCGGATCGTGCTGGCCGGCAAGCTGTCGGCAGGCTTCCTGCTTGGGGCCGACGATCTCGTGAACATTCCCGCCACCCGCCGCTTCTTTGCCGGCGGTGGTGGGTCGGTGCGCGGTTACGGCTATCAGGAGATCTCTCCCTATAACGCCGCCAATGAGGCGACGGGCGGGGCTTCCTTCATGACCGCATCGTTCGAGACGCGCTTGAAGATCACCGATACGATCGGGATCGTGCCGTTTATCGATGTCGGGGTGGTCTCCGCCGATGTTGCGCCCGATTTTTCGGATATCAGGGCCGGTGCCGGTATTGGCCTGCGCTACGCCACCCCATTCGGGCCGATCCGGCTTGATTTCGCCGTTCCCCTCAACAAGTTCGAGGGTGGGACGGATTACGGCATTTACGCTGGCATCGGCCAGTCGTTCTAACCAGGTTCAGGCTCGCAACGAGATTGCGATAGCCGCGCAGAAAACGGGATAGCTCCGGGTCCATGCTTACGCTGACGAACATCTTCAAGTGGATTGCACGACTGCTCGGTTACGGAGCCGGCGTTCTCGCCATCCTGCTTGCCGTGGCCATCGGCATCTTCGGCTTCACCGGCTTCGGCGCCCGCATTCTCGTCGACAAGGTGACGTCGACCATCTCCAATCGCGACATGACCATCCGGGTGATGGACCCGCAGGGGTTGCTGACCGGCGGCCTCGGCGCGACCCGCATCGTGCTTTCGGATACGCGCGGCACATTTGCCGATGTCGACGGCCTGTCGATCAACTGGAATCCGCTGGCGCTGTTTACCGGGCGCTTCCACGCGACGCGGCTCGAGGCTGATGCCATCCGCGTTCTGCGTAAGCCTGTCCGCACATTGCCGTCGCGGCCGGCCGCGGAAGGGGAAGCCGGCGGCGGGTTCTCGCTTCCGATCAAGATCGATATCGATCAAATCTCGCTGCCGAAGATCAGCCTGTCGCAGCCCCTGATCGGGCGCGCCTTCACGCTCTCGGCCGATGGCAGCGTACGCGCCGATTCAAAGGGTGGCGATGCAAATATCACGGTTCACCGCCACGACGTGCCGGATGCCAAGCTGACGGCCGACGTCGCCTTTCTGCCTGAAAACAGCCAGCTGACGGTCAAGGCCAAGCTCAACGAACCCAAGGGCGGGTTGCTTGCCGGCGTGCTCGCCTTGCCGAACAATCCGGCCGTCGAGATCAGCCTCAATGGCGATGGCCCGATCTCCGACTGGAAAGCCAAATTGCAGGCCTCGCTCGATGGCCAGCAGCGCGCCGCGATCGAAGCGCATCACACGCTGACGCCGGACCAAGCTCTGCATCATGTCGAGATCAAGGGCGGCGGCGATCTGAGCTCGCTGATGCCGGCGGCGTTCCGGCCGCTTTTCGCGGGGCAGACGAACATCGACCTGGCCGCCAATTTCGACAATGCCGGCAAGATCGATATCCAGACCGGCAACGTGGCGACGGGCGCCGTCGTGATCGCCGCCTCCGGCACGCTGGATCCGAAGGGCAAGAACAGCCTCAACGCCAATCTGCTCGGCACATCCGGGCCGGTCGATTTCCGCTGGCCGCTGGCGGAAGGCGAAGCACGCTTCATGATCACGGGCGTCAACTTGGCGCTGACGGGGGATGCCAAGGCGTCGCGGCTGAATGCCAGCGCCTCGCTCGATACCGCCGTGCTGCCGCAGGCGACGATCGGTAATGTGAAGCTGACCGCCAAGAGCGACAACTTCAATCTCAGCGGCCGCTCCGGCGCGGTGCAAATCCGCCTTGTGGCCGGCGACATGACCTTCGCCAACCCCGATATCAACCGGGCGGTTCAGGGGCCTGTGACGATCGTGCTGCCGCTGCAGATTTCGCCGGCCGCGATCGGCTTCAATGGCGCGACGATCGAAAGCGCGTCGGCGAATGCCAGCCTCAATGGTGCGTATCAGCTCACCGACAATTCGCTGACCGGTAATGCCAAGCTGACCGTCGAGCCGCCGGCAATGCCCCCGGCCATCGCTGCGCGGTTCAAGACGCCTGTCACGATCGAAGGCCAAGTGGCCGGCACCATTCCCGACAAGATCAATCTGTCGAACCTCAGCATCAAGTCGGACCTCACGGTCGCCACGGGCAATATCGTCCTCGACGGCACGACGCTCGATGCGACGCTTGCCGGCCGCGTGCCTGACATCAAGCCGCTGCTCGACACGGCCTCGGGCGCCGTGACCTACAGCCTGAAGGCCGGCGGCGATCTTTCGGCGCTGGCGCTTTCGGCCAATCTCAACGCTCCGGCGATCGACATGGCCGGCCGTGGGCTGAGCGATCTCGCTGTGGCATTGACCGCGACCGCTGATCCGAAGGCGCCCAAGGCGCAGGTCAAGGCGACCGGCAAGATCGATGGCCAGGCGATCGATATCAGCACCGACGTATTGTCCGAGGGCGGGCAGACGACGCTGCCGTCGATCAAGGCCAATGTCGGCAACAACAGCCTCACCGGTCACGTCGCGCTGTCCGAAAGCTTCGCGCCGACAGGCGCGCTGACATTCGACCTGCCCGATCTCAGCCTCATCGCGGCGCTGGCCGGCCAGAAGGCGGAGGGCGATCTCAAGGGATCGGTCGACATCAGCGATGATGCCGGCAAGATCGGCCTGAAGGTGGCGGCGACGGGCAGTGGCCTGAAGCAGGGCAATTTCGCGATCGTCAGCCCCAATGTCGATGTCACCGTCACCGATCTCTCGGCATTCGCGGCAACGGGGGCGATCAAGGCCGACGAGGTCGCATCCGGCACCAACAAGATCGACAGCCTGGCGGTGAATTTCACGCAGCTCGGTAACCGGACGAATTTCAGCCTCGACGGCTATTACGACAACCATCCGCTGGTGGCGGGCGGCGGCGTCGAAACCAATGCCGGCACGACGCTCGTTCAGCTCGACCGCTTCTCGGCCAAGCCGCACGACATTGCGGTGGATCTGGCCGCGCCGTCGCAGCTTTCGATCACGAATGGCACCGTCACGCTCGATGGTCTCGAGATCAAGACGGGTGACGGCGCGATCAACGTGACCGGCTCGTCCGGCCAAGCGCTTGATATCAATGCCGTGGTCAAGCAATTGCCGGCGAGCCTTGCCAACAGCTTCGTGCCCGATCTCGATGCCGCGGGCGCGATCTCGGGCAAGGTCGCGGTGTCGGGTACGCCGGCAGCACCCGTGGCCGATTTCACGCTCGATTGGAAGAACGCCGCGACCAGCCAGACGAAGGGCGCCGGGCTTTCGGCGCTTGCGATCGGCGCGGATGGCAAGTTCGCGGATAACAAGCTCGATTTCAAAACGGATCTGAGCGGCAAGGGCGGCGTTTCGATGAAGGCGGCCGGCAATTTCGTCACCGCGGGGCCGAATGCGCAGTCGCTGCAGGTCGATGCCGATATCGTCAACATTCCGGCGGGATTGGCCAATGCGTTCGTGCCTGGGCTGAATGCCGAAGGCGCCATCACCGGCAGCGTCACCGCTTCAGGCAAGCTGCCGGCGCCGGCGCTCGACTTCAAGCTGAACTGGAAGAACGCGGCCACCAGCCAGACGAAGGTCGCCAAGCTCTCCTCGCTCGGGCTGACGGCGAGCGGCAAGCTCGAAAACAACATCCTCAATTTCAATGCGAACGCCGGCGGCAGCGGCGGGTTTGCGATCAAGGCCGATGGCAGCTTCGTCGTCACCGGCAATGACGCGCAGACGCTGAAGGTGGAAGGCACGCTTGCAAACATTCCGGCGGCACTCGCCAACGCCTTCATGCCCGATCTTGCAGCACAGGGCATGATATCGGGAAGCTTCGGCGCATCCGGCAAGCTGCCGATGCCGGCCGCGCAGTTCCGGCTGGATTGGAAGAACGCCTCGACCAGCCAGATCAAGGCGGCCGGCCTTTCGGGCGTCGGCGCTTCGGTCAACGGGACGTTCGCGGACAATACGCTCACTTTCGACAGCAACGTCTCGGCCACCGGCGGCATGTCGGTGAAGGCGGCGGGCAATCTGAAGCTTCAAGGTTCGGCGATCGGCGATCTCAAGGTCGATGCGACGCTGAGCGCGGTTCCGGCCGGGCTCGCCAATGGTTTCGTCGATGGGCTCGGCGCCAGCGGCACGATTTCGGGCACCGCTTCGGCATCCGGCACGCTGCAGCAGCCGAGGGCCAGCTTCGATCTCGCTTGGGCCGATGTCGCGACCAGCCAGACGAAGGCGGCGAAGCTGCCCGCCATGGCGCTGGCGCTGAAGGGAACGTTGCAGGACAAGGCGCTCGATTTCACGACGAAGCTCGACGGTCAGGACGGTGCGGCGCTCGAGGCGGCGGGCAAGGTCGGGATCGAGGGGACCAAGCCGACGACGATCGAGGCCAATGCGACGCTCAACAACCTGCCGGCAGCGCTTGTCAGCAGCTTTGTACCCGATCTCGATGCCGGCGGCATGATCTCCGGCACGGCCAAGGTTTCCGGCGCGCTGCCACTGCCATCCGTCGATTTCAAGCTCAACTGGGCGAATGCGACGACGCGGCAGACCAAGAGCGCCAACCTGTCGGCGCTCAGCCTCGATGCGACGGGCAAGTTCGCCGACAACAAGATCAATTTCGATGCCAATCTGGCCAGCAACAGCAAGACATTGCTTAAGGCCAAGGGGACGGCGGCGCTTGTTGGCGCCAATATCCAGGGGCTTTCCGTCGACGCCGATATCACCGACCTGCCGGCGAGCCTTGCCAATGGCTTCGTGCCGGGCCTTGGCGCCGAGGGCACGATTTCGGGTCGGGCGAAGACATCGGGAACGCCTGCCAATCCCGTCATCGATTTCAACCTCGATTGGAAGAACGCGGCGACGACGCAGACGCGGGCCGCGGGCGTCGGTTCGCTGTCGGCCAATGCCAACGGCAAGCTCGCCGACAACAAGCTCGACTTCACCACCAATCTGACCGGCAACAACGTGGCACTGAAGGCGGCGGGCAACTTCGTCGTCGCCGGCGCCAATGCGCAATCTCTTGCCGTGAAGGCCGACATATCGAACCTGCCGGCGGGCCTCGCCAACGCCTTCGTTCCGGGGCTGGCAGCCGAGGGCAATATCTCGGGCACCGTTTCTGCTTCAGGCAAGCTGCCGATGCCGGATGTCGACTTCAAGCTCGATTGGCGCAATGCCGCGACCAGCCAGACGCGTGGCGCCGGTGTCTCGCCGCTTGCGATCGGCGCGAACGGCAAGCTCGCCTCGGGTCGACTCACCATCGACACGACAGTTACCGGCGATGCCGGCCTGTCGTTGCGGGGCGGCGGTAACCTGGCCATTTCAGGGAACCGGGCGCTCGACATGCGTTTCTCCGGCAACCTGCCGTTCGCCGTTTTCGGCGCGCAGCTCGCGGCGCAAGGGTTCGTCGCGGAAGGCAACGCCAACTTCAATCTGCAGGTCGGCGGCACGGCCGCTGCACCCGTGATTAACGGAACGGTCGCCACCAGCGGCGCCAAGGTCATCGACGTCCGGCGCAATCTGGAGATCAACAGCCTGACGGCCGATATCCGCTTCGACGGGCAGCGCGCGGTGATCTCGCGCCTGACCGGGCAGCTTGCGAGCGGCGGCAACATCGCGGTGACCGGCGATGTCGGTATCCAGCCGGCGGCGAATTTCCCTGCCAATATCGACGTCAGGCTCAACAAGGCCGTTTATGTCGACGGCACGCTCGTCGTCGCCACCGTTGACGGCACGATCGGGCTGCGCGGGCCGCTTCTTGCCAATCCGACGCTGAACGGCAAGCTTACGCTTGAGAAGGCGTCGATCACGGTTCCGGAGAAGCTTCCGACTTCGCTGCGCGAGATCGACATCCGCCACAAGAACGCGCCGAAGGCCGTTCTCGCCCAGATGCGCGACACGACGCAGGAAGGTGCCAGGGGCAAATCGAGCACGCTCAATCTCGATATCCAGGTCGATGCACCCTCGCAGATCTTCGTGCGCGGACGCGGGATCGACGCCGAGCTCGGCGGTAGCGTGACGATCCGGGGTACGGCGTCCGTACCTGTCGTTTCCGGCGGCTTCACCATGCGGCGCGGGCGTCTCACCATCCTCAACCGCCGTCTCGATTTCTCCGACAAGAGCCGGATCACCTTTGCCGGCGATCTGACGCCGGCGCTGCAGATGGCGGCGACCTCGACGTCGGGGACGACAACGCTGACCGTCGATGTGGCGGGACTGGCGACCGACCCGGCCATCACCTTCTCCTCCTCGCCGGCGCTGCCGCAGGACGAAGTGCTAGCACAGCTCATCTTCGGGCAGTCGATGTCGAAGCTCTCGGCAATCCAGATCGCCCAGCTCGCCGATGCCGTCAGCCAGCTTGCGGGCGGCCGCTCGACCTCGCTGTTCCAGGGATTGCGCAACCAGCTCGGCGTCGACGATTTCGATATCAGCACCGATGCCAACGGCCAGACCAATGTCGGCGTCGGCCGCTATCTCAACGAGCGCACCTATATCGAGCTGCAGCAGAACACCAAGGACGGCGCCAAGGCGATCATCAACCTCGATGTCGGGCGCGGCGTGAAGCTGCGCGGGGCAGCCGGCGCCAATGGTGCCGGCGAGGCGGGCGTGGTGTACGAGAAGGAATATTGAGGGTGGGGGCGTGGCCCCCCCCCCGCGTTCACCTCTCCGGCAAGCCGGCTTTCCGGAAGCCAT